>NZ_JAFMPS010000040.1 GCF_020667895.1 Alcanivorax sp. 1008 | reverse complement strand
GCCAGACCAAGCTGCTGGCGCAACTGGGCAATCTGCTCGCGAGCGGCTGGCGGCGGGTTCTGCCCATCCAGAATATCCAGCTCCCGGCGAGCAGCCTCCCCCAGATCCAGACGGGCGTAGGCCGTCGCCAGCTCGAGGCGAGCAGCCGCATGGCTCGGCTTCTGTGCCAACACCCGCTCCAATGCAAACATTGCTCGGCCGTACTTACCAGCCCGGTTGGCCGCAAGGCCCAGCCAGTAATCAAACTGGATATCGCCGGCATACTGGGCTTCCTCAGCCTGCAAGGCACCATATGCCGCCTCGGCATTGCCAGCGGCGAGTTCGGTTTTTGCGGCGGAGATCAGTGCGGTGGGGTCGGCAAGCGCTGCCTGCACGGAAAAAGCGGCGGCTATTACTGACGAAACAAGAAAACGGAGAAACGGTCGACTCAAAATCATGGCTTCCTGCCCTGCAGGTTCGGTTTTCGGAGCGATTAATATAGACCTCCAAGCCCGGCACTGGAACACCGGGGGCGGTATACATCATCAAGGATGCCAACTTGTCGTGGCATTTTCGGGACAGTTGGGCCCGACAGGCAACTGCCACGGACCAAGCTGATCAGTCGGTATCCTGCAGACTCAGGCCACGGGTGGACGAATCCAGAGAAGTCGCATCGGTTTCTGCGCCCAGCTTGATCATCAGGCGCAGATCGTTCGGCGAGTCAGCATGCAAGATGGCATCTTCATAGGTAATTTCACCTGCCGCGTACAGGTCATACAGGCACTGGTCAAAGGTTTGCATGCCGAGGTCACGGGAACGGCGCATCAATTCCTTGATCAAGTGCACCTCGCCCTTGCGGATATGGTCCTGCACCAGCGGCGTATTCAGGAGCACTTCGATAGCTGCGCGGCGCCCCTTGCCATCCGGGGTCGGAATCAGCTGCTGGGCCACGATCCCTTTTAAATTCAATGACATATCCATCCACAACTGGTCGTGACGATCAGCCGGGAAGAAGTGAATGATGCGATCCAGCGCCTGGTTAGCGTTGTTAGCGTGCAAGGTCGCAAGCGCCAAGTGGCCGGTTTCCGCAAAGGCCAGAGCGTAATCCATAACCTCACGGGAGCGGATCTCACCGATAAGGATCACATCCGGGGCCTGACGCAGGGTGTTCTTCAGCGCCACTTCAAAGTTTTCCGTATCCAGCCCCACTTCCCGCTGAGTAACAATGCAGCCCTGATGCTGGTGAATAAATTCGATTGGATCCTCAATGGTGATGATGTGACCTTTGGAGTTCTTATTCCGGTAGCCAATCATCGCCGCCAGCGAAGTGGACTTACCGGTGCCGGTTGCGCCCACGAAAATCACCAGACCACGCTTGGTCATGGCCAGATCTTTGATGATCGGCGGCAAGCGCAAGTCGTCCACCGAGGGAATTTTTACCTCAATGCGACGCAGCACCATACCAACCAGATTTCGTTGATAAAACGCGGAAACCCGGAAGCGACCGATACCACGCGCAGAAATCGCGAAGTTACATTCTTTTGATTCAAGAAATTCCTTGCGCTGCTTTTCGGTCATCACACCAAACACGATATCCCGGGTCATATCCGGGGTCAGTGCGGTTTTGGTCACCGGCACTACCTTGCCGTTAATCTTCATGGATGGCGGCACGCCGGCGGTTACAAACAGATCCGAACCGCCTTTTTGCACCATGATCTTAAGAAGATCTTCAAATTCCATTGTCTTGCCCTGCTCTCAACGGATCAGTATCAGAAATTTTCCGGGATTTTTGCCTTTTCACGGGCGACTTCGCGGGAAACCACGCCTTTTTGCACCAGGTTCTGCAAACACTGATCCAGCGTTTGCATGCCAATGGCCGCACCGGTCTGGATTGCCGAGTACATCTGCGCCACTTTGTCTTCACGAATAAGGTTACGAATCGCCGGGGTGCCAATCATGATTTCATGGGCCGCCACCCGACCGCCGCCGTTCTTTTTCAGCAAAGACTGGGAAATAACCGCCTGCAGGGACTCCGACAACATGGAACGCACCATGGCCTTCTCTTCCGCGGGGAACACGTCTACCACCCGGTCAATGGTTTTTGCTGCACTGGTGGTGTGCAACGTACCGAATACCAAGTGACCTGTTTCCGCAGCAGTTAGCGCCAGACGAATAGTTTCCAGATCTCGCATCTCGCCCACCAGAATAATATCCGGATCTTCCCGCAGCGCTGAACGCAATGCTTCGGCAAAACCAAGCGTATCCCTATGCACTTCACGTTGGTTAACCAGACACTTTTTCGATTCGTGAACGAATTCGATGGGATCCTCAATGGTCAGGATGTGTTCGTAACGGGTGTTATTGATGTAATCGATCATTGCAGCCAGAGTGGTCGACTTACCCGAACCGGTTGGCCCGGTTACCAACACAATACCGCGCGGCGTTTCGGAAATTTTCTGGAACACCTTGCCCATGCCCAGATCTTCCATCGATAACACTTTCGAAGGAATGGTCCGGAATACCGCACCGGAGCCCCGGTTCTGGTTAAATGCGTTAACCCGGAAGCGGGCCACACCCGGCACTTCAAAGGAAAAGTCGGTCTCAAAAAATTCCTCGAAATCCTTACGCTGCTTATCGTTCATGATGTCGTAAATGAGCGAATGGACTTCCTTGTGCTCCAACGACGGCAAATTGATGCGCCGGACGTCACCATCAACCCGGATCATGGGGGGCAGACCTGCTGACAAGTGAAGGTCAGAGGCACCATTTTTGGCACTAAAGGCAAGCAGTTCGGTAATATCCATGGCGACCCCGGGAAAATATAAAGTAGTTGAAGGGACAACCTGATTTGCCCCTTTGTTATTATCCGCCGGCGACTCACTCACACCATCGCCCGAGAGGCTAAAGGTACCCCGTCACCATGGGCCATTCAATAACCGCCACACTTGCAGGCCGCTACCAGCGGGTCAGAGAGCAACTTGAGGCCGCCTGCCTGGAGGCCGGTCGGCCAGCCCATGATGTGTCCCTGATTGCCGTCAGCAAGACCCGACCCGCCGACGAAGTTGCTGCTTTGGCCGATCTGGGCCAGCGAGATTTCGCTGAAAACTACCTGCAGGAAGCCCTCGACAAGATCCGCATTCTGGCCGAGCGGGACCTGATCTGGCACTTTATCGGCCCGATCCAGACCAACAAGACCCGCGATATCGCCGCCAATTTTGACTGGGTGCATTCAGTGGACCGGGACAAGGTGGCACGGCGCCTTAATGACCAGCGCCCGCCGGAGCTATCCCCCTTGAACGTCTGCATCCAAGTGAATATAGACAATGAAGACAGTAAGTCCGGGGTGAGCCCCGGGCAGGTTGCGGCACTGGCGGAGTTGATAGCAGGCCTGCCGAGGCTGCGCCTGCGGGGTCTGATGGCCATTCCCCGGGCAGACGCAGAGGATTGCGGCCGCGGCGCCTTTCGCCAACTTGCCATGACACTGTCATCTGTCAGCAATACAATGCCCGGCCTTGATACGCTCTCCATGGGCATGAGCGACGACTTTACTGTCGCCATTGCCGAGGGCGCCACCCATATTCGTATTGGCACCGCCCTGTTCGGGCCGCGCCCAGCCAGACCCTGAGGACAAACCAGATGGCACAGCAGATCATCGGCTTTATCGGCGCCGGCAATATGGCTACCAGTCTGGTCGGCGGCATGATCAGCAAGGGCATTCGCCCGGCACGCATCTGGATGAGCGACGTCAGCCAGGACCGTCTGGACGAACTGTCACGTCAGCATAACGTCCATGTCAGCACCGAAAATGAAGAGATTGCACGGCGCGTCGACGTACTGGTACTGGCGGTGAAGCCTCAGGTAATGGAAGCGGTGTGTCAGGCCTTAAAGGTCGCATTGGGAGATCGCCAGCCGCTGATCATCTCTATCGCCGCCGGGGTAACCGTGAACAACTTGAAAGGCTGGCTGGGTGATCTGCCCGTGGTGCGCTGCATGCCCAATACCCCCGCCTTGGTACAGGCCGGCGCCACCGGCCTGTATGCTGACCCTTCCGTGTCCGCAGAGCAAAAAGAGCTTGCTGGTCAAATACTTGCCAGTGTTGGCCTGACCTTCTGGTTTGATCAGGAACAGTCGCTCGATGCAGTCACCGCGGTATCCGGCTCTGGCCCGGCTTACTTCTTCCTGATGATGGAAAGCATGATCGAAGCCGCCTGCAAACTGGGCCTCGACGAGCGCACCGCCCGACAACTGGTACTGCAGACCGCCTGGGGCGCATCCCAGCTTGCCATCGCCAGCGAATCCGGCCCGGACGTGCTGCGCCAGCAGGTCACCTCCCCCGGCGGCACCACCGCAGCGGCTCTGGATGTGTTTGAGAACGGCGGCTTCCGAACTTTGGTGGACAACGCCCTGGCCGCAGCCCGGCGTCGCTCGGAGGAACTGGCCGGCTGATCTGCTATCATCGCCGCCATCGTTTGTCAGGAGTCAGTCCATGAATCCGCAGGGCGCACTGCATTTGCTGATCAGCTTTGTCTTCGATCTGTATATTTTCCTGATGCTGACCCGTTTTTTACTGCAGTTGGTCAGGGCCGACTTCTATAACCCCCTGTCCCAGTTTGTGGTCAAGGCCACCAATCCACTGCTAATGCCGCTACGCAGGCTGGTGCCAGGCTATGGCGGGGTCGATGTGGCCGCGCTAATGCTGGTTGTGGCTCTGGTGCTGTTCAAACTGCTTCTGCTGACCATGTTGGTGTACGGCTCAGTACGGGTATCACCGCTGGCGCTGCTGGTGGCCACGGTTACCGAGCTGGCGCGCACACTGCTCAACTACCTGTTCTGGGCCATTATCCTGCGCATCGTCCTCAGCTGGGTGTCGCCAGATCCACGCAACCCGGTAACCCTTGTGGTCGCCCAGCTAACCGAGCCGGTGATGGCCCCGGCCCGCAAACTACTACCGCCGATGGGAGGACTGGACCTGAGCCCCATCCTCATTCTGCTTGCCATTCAGCTGATTCAGGCCTTCTTCCGGCTTTGAGTGCCATCCGCCGTCAGGCTAATGACTGGCTGCTGGACTGCTGGCTACAGCCACGGGGCGGCCGCGATGCCATTATCGGCCTGCATGACGATGCTGTTAAAATCCGCATTGGCGCACCACCGGTGGATGGTGCCGCCAACCTGGCCCTGATTCGATTCATTGCCGACGAGTTCGGCGTCAGCCAATCCAGCGTAATTCTGGAGAGTGGCCAGACCAGCCGCCGCAAGAGACTAAGAGTACGTAACGCCAGCGCCCTGCCCGCTTCTCTGGCCGGATTCATTGCAGGCGCCTGACCCCGCCTTTAGACTTGCCGATCATTTTCTGATTGCAGAGCCATGCCAGACATTATTCCAGCCGACAGCGTAGGTCTGGTTACTCCAACCACCCTGCATTTTGATCAGCCACTTGAGCTTGAGTGTGGCCGGCGGCTTGATGCCTATGAGCTGGTCTACGAAACCTATGGCAGCCTGAATGCGGCCCGCTCCAATGCGGTGCTGATTTGTCATGCCCTGTCTGGACATCACCACGCGGCGGGCTACCACAGCATGGACGACAAGCGTCCCGGCTGGTGGGACAACGCCATCGGCCCCGGCAAAGCCATTGATACCAACCGCTTCTTTGTTGTCTCTTTGAACAATATTGGCGGCTGCCACGGATCCACCGGCCCCTCATCAATCAATCCGGCCAATGGCCAACCCTGGGGGCCGGACTTTCCAATGGTGACGGTGCGCGACTGGGTCAACAGCCAGACCAGGCTGGCCGATGCACTTGGCATTCAGCAGTGGGCTGCGGTAATCGGCGGCAGCCTTGGGGGCATGCAGGCCCTGCAGTGGTCCATTGATTATCCGGATCGACTACGCCATGCGGTGGTTATCGCCTCAGCACCGAAACTGTCGGCGCAGAATATTGCTTTCAATGAGGTTGCCCGCCAGTCGATTCTTACCGATCCCAACTTCCACGGCGGTCGTTACTACCTGCACGATACCTATCCCCGTCAGGGTCTGATTCTGGCGCGCATGGTGGGTCATATCACCTATCTCAGCGATGACGCCATGCGCGCCAAGTTTGGCCGTGATTTACGTGCCGGAAAATTTCATTTTGGCTTTGATGTGGAGTTTCAGGTGGAGTCTTACCTGCGCCATCAGGGTGAAACTTTTTCCCGCAACTTCGACGCCAACACCTATCTTCTGATGACCAAGGCGCTGGACTATTACGATCCATCGCGGGATTTCGATAACGATCTTGAGGCTGCCTTACGTCAGACTAAATGTCGTTTTCTGGTGATGTCCTTCACCAGTGATTGGCGTTTTTCACCTCAGCGCTCGGAGGAAGTCGTTAACGCTCTGGTGCGCATAGCTCGTGACGTCAGCTACGCTGAAATCGATACGGACAAGGGTCATGATGCCTTTCTGGTCGACATCCCCGAATACCTGAAGCTGTTCAGCGCTTATATGCGCCGTGTCAGCATTGAGGTGCAAGATGCTTCGTCCTGATCTGGAAATTATTCGCACCTGGATTCCGGATGGCACTCGCGTGCTGGATTTGGGCTGTGGCAATGGCGCTTTGCTAGCCAATCTGCGGGATAGCAAAAATGTCCATGGCTATGGTCTGGAGATTGATCAGGACAATATTGCCGCCTGCTTTGAGAATGGCGTCAATGTGATTGAGCAGGATATTGACGAAGGACTAGGCAATATTCAGGACAAACGTTTTGATTATGTATTGATGACTCAGGCCCTGCAGGCGGTGCATAGGCCGGATCTGGTTTTGTCGGAAATGTTGCGGGTTGGCCATGAGGCGATTGTGACTTTCCCCAATTTTGGTCATTGGCGGGTGCGCGGCTACCTGTTCTTTAAGGGCCGCATGCCGGTGTCTCCCACCCTGCCCCATCAATGGTTCAACTCACCAAATATTCATCTTTGTACGGTGCGAGATTTTGAGGCCCATTGTCACGAGCAGGGTTATCGGATTCTGCAGTCGATGGTGGTTGACCGGCATCATGAGGCTGGGGTGATGACACGCTTTTTGCCCAATCTTTTTGGGGAAATTGCACTGTTTCGGGTGGCCCGGTAGTTCGATGGCGCGGCAAGGAGCCTAACAACCGATCAGGCAGTGAGCTCGCCGGTGATGGTGCCTGGAGGTTCGGCTTATGAAGAAAATTGTGCTCGCATCTGGCAACAAGAAGAAGATTGCGGAACTTCAGGAGATTCTCAGTCAGTTTGGCATGCAAGTAATTCCACAAACCGAATTTAATGTGCCTGAAGCGGAAGAGACTGGCCTGACGTTTGTCGAAAATGCCATTCTCAAGGCCCGCAATGCAGCTCACCACACTGGCTTGCCTGCTATTGCTGATGATTCAGGCATTGAAGTAGATGCACTAAATGGCGCTCCCGGTATTTATTCGGCCCGCTTTTCCGGAGAGGGCGCAACCGATGCGCGCAACAATGCTTTATTGGTAGAGAAGTTGCGTACCGTACCCGAGGCCGAGCGAACAGCTCGTTATCGCGCAGTGATCGTAATGATGCGTCATGCGGATGACCCCACCCCAGTAATCGCGCAAGGCAGCTGGGAGGGGCGGATTGTACTGGAGCCGCAAGGCGAGGGCGGCTTTGGCTATGACCCTCATTTTCTGGTGCCAGAACTAGGCAAAACCGCAGCGGAGTTATCCGCGGCGGAAAAGCATGCACTGAGCCACCGGGGCAAGGCCATTGCCGAACTGGTGAAGCAACTTTGATTCCACTATCGCTGTACATTCATGTGCCCTGGTGCGTGCGCAAATGTCCTTACTGCGACTTTAACTCTCATGAGCGCGCAGACATTCCAGAGCAGGCCTATCTGGCGGCACTGATTGAAGATATCAGCGGCGACCTGCATCAGGTAGCCGGGCGCCGCATTGAGACTATTTTCATTGGCGGCGGCACACCAAGTTTGATGTCCGGGGATTTTTATCAAACCTTGCTCGGAGAAATCCGCCAACGTATCGACATCGCGGCGGATGCAGAAATCACTCTGGAAGCCAATCCGGGCACGCTGGAGCAGGGCAGGTTCGAAGCCTATCGGGCCGCCGGCATCAATCGCCTGTCGATTGGCGTACAAAGTTTCAATGGCAGCCACCTACAGGCGCTCGGTCGTATTCACGGTAAGGATGAAGCGATTCACGCCGCCGAATCAGCCCGTCGGGCGGGCTTCGATAACTTCAATCTTGATCTGATGCATGGTTTGCCGGGGCAGAGCAGGGCACAGGCATTAGATGATCTG
>NZ_JAFMPS010000003.1:1585-249160 GCF_020667895.1 Alcanivorax sp. 1008 | reverse complement strand
CTTGCCACCCGACAGGCACACCATGATCCTGTCGCCATCCTGAATCATATTAAAGTCAGCAATCGCCTTGCCCACTTCACGGCGCAGTCTCTTCTGCAGTTTATTGAAACGGACCCGATCCTTGGGTAGCAGTTCGTCAGCAACGTCAGTCATGGAGGGGCTCGAAATCAGGTCACTTTGATACGACGGATAATGGCGCGATAGATACCGGGAAACCAGCGCTTCAACCAAATCCCCAGACCCTCGCGGCCGGCGATGATAACCTGAGCGCGATTGCGCTGCACGGCGTGAATGATACGCTCAGCACAAACCTCTGCTGGCATACCCTGTTGCTGATAGTCATCCATTTTTCCGTGGCTACTGCCATCAGCAGTAACGGCATTAACCGACACCTGAGTGCGAACGAAACCGGGCAACACCATCAGCAACCGCAGGCCGTTGTCGTACTCTTCTGCCCGCAGGGACTCAAACCAACCGTGCAATGCATGCTTGGACGCACAGTAGGCAGAGCGCATCGGGGTAGGCAGCTCGCCGACCAGGCTGGAGATCACCACCACGCGGCCGGCACCTTGCTCACGAAACCATGGCAGTACCGCCTTGGTCAGGCCAATCACGCCGAAGAAATTGATTTCCATCACCCGCCTGTCCACGCTGATATCAGTTTCCATCACCCGCGAGCGTTGGCTAATGCCGGCGTTGTTAACCAATATGTCGAGGCGACCAAAATGCGCCCGGACCTTGTCAACCGCCTCGGAAAACGCGGACGGGTCCGCCATGTCCAGCGCCAACACCAGATGGTTCTCCGGCCATACAAGTCGTTGTCTCACCCGCTCCAACTCGTCAGTGCGACGCGCAGAAAGGACCACCCGGGCGCCATAACGGCTGAACTCCATGGCTAGCGCCTCGCCGATGCCACTCGATGCGCCAGTAATCCACACCACCTGATTAGCGAAAGACATGTTGATTCCTGTCGGATTGGAAAGGCGCCTAGGGTGGAACGGCAAGCGAATACAGTCAATCGCCCCTGCCCTGAGCATGAACGGCAAAATATCTGGACGTCACTGTGCTGCGACGGCTCTCGGAGGAACCGCCGCCAGAGCGAGAGCTAATGTTACTTCAGCTCTCGTGACGACAGCCCTAACAACTGGCGCGCCACAATCAGCTGCTGGATCTGCTGCGTGCCCTCGAAGATGTCAATGATCTTCGAGTCCCGAGCCAGCTTTTCCAGCAGGAACTGCTCGGAGTAACCCAGCTCACCACACAGCTCCACACACTTCAGAGTAATGGCATTGCCAACCCGCCCCGCCTTGGCTTTGCACATCGAAGCGTCCTTCGAGTTCGGCTGACGGTTATCCGCCATCCAAGCCGCCTTATAGGTCATTAAGCGGGCTGCATCGAGGTCTGCTTCCATCCGATAAATCTCGGCTTCGATCGCGGTTGAATTGTTAAGTGATTTCGAGAAATCTGCCTTAACACCCTCTTTTGAAAGGATTTCTCTAGTTATTTCTAAGGCCGCACGGGCGACGCCGAGCGCCATCGCCGCCACCTGAGGACGGGTGTTGTCAAAGGTTTGCATGACCCCGCCGAAGGCCTTTTTACGAGCTTCTTCAGTATCCGCGACCTCGGCGGAACCAAGAATGCTGTCCTTCGGGATGCGGCAATCATTCAGGCTCAGAGCTGCGGTATCCGAAATACGCAGGCCCATCTTGTCCTCAACGCGCACCAGCGTCATGCCCGGATTGTCCCGCGACACTATGAACGACTTGATCGCCGCCTTGCCCTTGGACTTATCCAGTGTTGCCCAGACCACCACAGCATCGCAGCGCTGACCGGCGGTGCAGTAAATTTTCTCGCCATTTAGCACCCACTCGTCGCCATCAAGACGCGCACTAGTGGATACAGCCGCGGAATCAGAGCCAGCGCCCGGCTCAGTAATCGCCATAGCGCAGTACAACTTGCCGAACTTCTCTTTTTGCTCCGGTGTGCCCACCGCCATGACGGCGGCATTCCCCAAGCCAGTACCCGGAATCGATAGCATCAGGCCTACGTCACCCCAGCACATCTCTTCCATGCCAACGATGCCGGTCAGGTTGGCACCATTTTTCACACTGTCGTCAGCGCCCTGCTGTGTATCTTTTGCCTTGCTTTGACTAGGGCGCACAGCAGCGATCATCTGCGCCACTGGGCGCAACTCTTCTGGAGTATCACAGTGCTCAATCTTGTCGTATTTGCGAGAAATTGGCCTAAACACGCTACTTGCCAGCTGCTGGGACATCTGCTGAACCATCAGCATTTTCTTCGGCAGTTCGAGATTAATCATTACATGTCTCTCCTCAAGGACCTTGGCCCTTAGACCATCAAAGCGCCTTCCAGCACACCCACCGCACGCAAGTTGCGGTACCACATTTCCAGCGGGTAATCGCGAATAAAGCCGGCACCTCCAAACAGCTGAATGCCGTTGGTGCCGATTTCCATCGCCTTGTCAGCACACAGCACCCGAGCCAGATAAGCCTCGCGATGAAAAGGCAGCCCCTGCTGAGCACGGCTGGCTGCACGCCATACCAGAAGCCGCATGGCCTCAAGCTCAATACCAATATTGGCGACCATAAAGGCTACGGATTGGCGCCATGCGATTGGCTCGCCGAACGCCTTACGCTCATTGACATAGGGAATGCTGAAGTCGAGAACCGCCTGACAGCAGCCCACAGCCAGCGCCGCAACACCGATGCGGGACAGATCCACCAGACGCTCAAGGTCAAAGTTTTCCAGCCGATTCAACGCTGGCACGCGTACGTTTTCGAAGGTAACCGTGCAGGTATCCAGCGAGCGCAGCCCCATGTAGTCAGCTGCCTGCGCGGAAACACCGGCGGCTCCTTTCTCAATCACAAAGGCGCCAGGCCCCTCACCCTGCAGATCAGCAATCACCAATAAAAGCTCGGCCTCCGCACCAAAGGGCACCAAGCGCTTTTCTCCGCTTATAACGTAGTGATCACCATCCGCTACTGCCTTGGTTTGCAGTTCGGCAGGCTCGAAAGTTGCCCGCCCTTCCATTAAAGCAACCGCCGCTGGGACAAAATGCTCCGCCGCCAGACGGGGTAAAAATGCCTCCTGCTGAGCCTCGCTGGCGAAGTCCAGCAGGGCATTAATTACCCCCAGCGGAGCCAGTGCAGCCAAGGCCAGGGAGATATCGCCATGGGCGAGGTCCTCCGCAGCCAGCACATTGGACATGGGATCCCGCGGCATGCCGGCTCCACCGTGAATCTCTGGAATAGGCAGCAAGGTCAGCCCCAGCTCGACGGTACCGTCAAGAAAGCCGGCCGGAGCCGCACCAGCCTCGTCCGCACTGCGGGCAATTGGGCGAATCTGTTTCTCGGCAAAGCGCTGGAGGCTTTCCCGAGTCATGCGCTGCTCTTCGGTCAGCGACAGGTCAAAGGGTAAATCCTGGCTCATCATGGCTCCCCTGCTGGAAAGTAACCTATAAGTGACAACCGACAATCAAACGGTCGTTTGAACGCCCGGATGCTGGCACAGCAAGGTGCCGCCCGACAAGCGTCTGTCTGCAATTGGCACAACCGACTGTCACCCAGAGCCACCCTTGATCCTATATACTCTGGCTCGGGACGGAAGGGCCAAATGAATGGCCTACCCTCTCGGTCGCAACAATAACAACAGGCCCTATCAGCACGTGTTAAGACTTATCCCCCAGCATGACCCCGTCATGGCTCTGCGCCTCAACAGGCAATTGATGGCCGTGTACTCCTATATCCTGGTTTGGGGAGGCACCATGCTGGCCATGCAGCTTGGGATTTTTTCTTACGACACACCACACAAGCCCCTGTTTGCCTCCTTGCTTGTATTCAATGCCATTGTCTTTGCGCTGATCCGATCAGGTGCCTCGAAAATATTTTCAGACCCAAGCCTGACCATCGCGCAAATGCTATCGGCCATTACCCTTGTCACAGCGCTGCTGCATTACGCCGAGGAAATGCGCGGCGCGATGATCTCTATTTATTTCATGGTGATGACATTTGGCGTGTTTGCGCTGGACCGAACCAAAATGATCGTCATGTCTGCAGTGGTCATCGTCGCGTTTACCGGGCTGATTGTTTACGAGTTTATCTACAGTCCCAAATTGATGGTTTTTTCTTTAGCGGTCGGCCAATGGATGATCCTGCTGCTTGGCCTCATCTGGTTCGTTTTTGTTGGTGGCTATATCCACAATCTGCAACAGCGTATCCGTGAGCAGCGGGAATCACTTCGCGATAATCATTCTCGCCTTGAAGAAAGCCATACGCAGTTACATGCCGCAATGGAAAAGCTGGCGGAAATCGCGGTGCGCGACTCACTAACGGGCTTATATAACCGCCGGCACTTTATCGAACGACTGGAGGAAGCCATCGCCATTGCCAATCGGTCGAGGGAGCCTTTTTATCTGGCGCTAATTGACCTCGATCATTTCAAGCAGGTTAATGATTTGCACGGCCATCAGGTCGGCGATGAAATCCTGGTTCGCTTTTCCACCCTGGCGCGTCAAACTCTGCGCCGCTCTGATGTACTAGCGCGATATGGCGGGGAAGAATTTATTGTGCTGTTCCCTGATGGCGGCCGGGAGGGCATAACAGAGGTTCTTGAGCGGCTAAGGGAGTCTTTTGCTGCCATGTCCCACGATGATCTGGTCCCCGGTCTCAAGGTCACTCTGTCCGCAGGCTTGGCTGGATGGCGCCCGGAAGACAACTCTGACAGCTTGACCCGCCGAGCGGATGACCGCCTTTACGCCGCCAAGCATCAGGGCCGAAACCGTCTGCAGGCCAGCTGAAAGAAATCCTTTTTCCCACACCGCTGCGTTATCATCCATTCTGAAATTCCGCCAAGCCTGGAGCTCGGCCCGCCACCGGAGTACGCCATGCAACAACCCGACAACCCGCAACTGCGCCAAAGCCTGCGTGACTGGCTGGATAAGGCTGGCGAAGACTGCCTGACCTGGGTGGAAGTTCATGGCCTGCTTACTGCATTAGCCTGCGCTCCTGCGGTCCCGGACGGCTGGCAAAGTGCGATTCTTGAAGAAGGCGAGGTTCCCGCAGAGGTCGCTGCAGCAATGGAGAGCCTGCGCCAACGGATTCAATCTCAGCTTGGTGCCGGCGAAGGTATCATCCTGCCCTGCCGGCTTGACCCTGATGAGGACCGGGAGGGCAAGGATCTGGCAAGCTGGTGTGCTGGTTTTGTTATTGCCGTCAGTCTGGATGAGCAGACATGGCACCAGAATCAGGATGAGGAAACCATGGCTGGGCTGATGCTTCCCTTTATGCTGATCTCGGGGCTGGACGAGGATCCTGCATTAGATGATTTATGGCAGGACCGCAAGCTAGTACGGGAAATGGCCAGCGGCATTCCGGACGTCATTGAAGAGCTATTTCTGCTGTTTCATGCTCCTGAGCTTGGTCAGGACGATAATGATGATGACGGCAACGGCGAAGATTAGAGAGTTACCGCCAGTTTCCTAGAACCGTGAAATACTATTTCTTCCGCCTGGCGCCCCAGGCGGCTTCAATTTGCCGGGCCCGAACAATCGATTCTTGCACCAAAGATGACTGATGCTCGGCAAATTCACGAATAATCTCCAACGCTGAGCGCACATCGCGGCGGAATATGGTCTCAATGATTGCCTTGAAAAATGACAGACACTCTTTGCACTCATCCGGATCAAGGTGTAGCGCCATATAGTAGGCACGCTGAATAGCTGGCTGCAGATTGGCCATGATGTCTTCAACGAAAGGGTTGCGGGAAAATGGATAAGCCAGCTCGAGAAAACGGAAAGACTGTTCGAAAAAACCATCCATGTCCCGCTCATCCGCGCAGTGCTGCAGCTGCTGGATCGACAGAATGAAGGGATCCATGTCATCTTCGGCCATCACTTTGATCGCCTTTCGCACTACCAGACCAAGCAACACCTGCGCTAACTCATACAAGCTGCGCACGTGGGCTTCTGACATATCCTTAACCACCGCACCGCGCCGCGGCAGGATGTCGATTAGATGACGACGCTCAAGAATCAGCAGCGCCTCGCGCACAGAACCACGGCTCACCTCTAGCTCGCCGGCAATGCGCAACTCCTGAATCCTGTCCCCGGCCAGCATCTCACCGCGAATAATCTGCCGGGCCAGATGCTGAGCAATCTGTTCGGAAAGGCTTTCCTGGGCCTTGAAACTCATCCACCACCCTCAGTATGTCGGACAATCTATTCAGGACTGTCCGACTATAGAGCAACAGGGGAAATAAGCAAATACAGGCGGTAAAGCCCACAAAGAAGTATTTATACACAGCAAGATAAGTTATCCACATTTTCTGTGGACAAATCTGTGAATATCCTGAAGAAAGGATGCAGAAACGCTTGCGGGGCAGACTAATCCGCGCAATGCCGAAAAAAACACCAGAAAGATAACAGTTTAAATATCAATAGGTTATTGATATTCCTTGAACAATCAACAGGTTGCGCATTTGCCCATGCCAGAGCCTCAGCACACAGGGATATCTGTGCAAAACACGCACAGATATAGTGCAAAAAACAGCTGCAAATAATGCTGGAATTAGCGTCGCAGGCTAATAGTGAGGCCCAAAATCAGCCCTGGCTCCATGTCCTGAGCGTTGTCCTGACGCTCCTGCGCAGTGTCGCAGGAGATGGCCCGCCGATAATCCGAGCAGTCCAGACTCTCAAGCACGGCCACGCCGCCACTAAGGGTGATTCTGGTGTATTCCTTGACCCACTGATGACCAATTTCAAAACCGGCGCCGAGGCGTTCATAACGATACTCGCCCGCCAGATCACCGAACATCAAACCGGTATAGTAGCCGCTGACATTGGTATAGCCGCGATCAATCCGATGCCGAAAACCAGCTACCCAGCGCCAGTCATCACTTAGGCCGCTATCCACCAGATAGGTGCCGGGAACAGCATAGACAGTATTACGCTGCCCTGCCCACTCCAGATTCAGGCCATTAATACCGTTGACGAAGGCATAGCCAACCAGCACCTCGGACGATGCCTGGCCCGCAACGGACAACAGCAGAGCAGCAAGAATGGAGCGGTGCAGACGCATCAGGGGAAGGACCTCATTATTATTCTTGTGTCACTAGGGACGGAGCTATTTTGGGCAAGGCGCCGGGCGAAGACAAGCCCGCTTCGTTAGTTGTTTGTAACCCTGCCGGCGGCATAGCCCGCCAACAGGGCTCTGCAGACCGGATCAGATCGGAATATCATCAATCTTGTCTGCAGTGGTATCGATTGTACCGTCTACTTTCTCCAAAGCAGCATCGGCCTCATTGCCGACAACAGGGATAATTGAAAGAGCCGCACCTGCTACGGAGGCAGTCGCACCAACCAAACGCATCGGCGTAGACGCCAGCTTGGTCAGAAAGCAGCCACTGAGAAGAGATGCGAGAAGTGCCAGAATGGCTATTCTTGTTATATGCTTCATAAAACGACCTCATGGTTTTGTATTTTTTGCCCAGAGTCATTTCAAACCATCCGGACAAACTGTTCAACCACCTTGTTACTGATAAGAAAAAGTCATACCGAGGCGGCGCCCCACCTGCTCATAGGACTCAACCACATTGCCCAGATCCTGGCGAAAGCGATCCTTGTCGAGCTTTTCCCGCGTTTCCTTGTCCCAAAGACGGCAGCCATCTGGACTGAACTCATCAGCAAGCAACACCTCTCCGTGGAATACCCCAAATTCCAGCTTGAAGTCGACCAGTAGCATGCCACCATCAAGAAATAACTTACGTAATACGTCGTTAGCCATGAAGGTAAGCTCCTTCATTCGCTCGAGCTGAGCTTCGGTGGCCCAGGCAAAGCTCAACGCGTGAGATTCGTTAATCATCGGGTCGCCAAGTGCATCATCTTTCAAGAATAGCTCATAGGTTGGCGGTGAAAGCTCTGTGCCCTCCTGGATACCCAGACGGCGACATATACTTCCTGCCGCAATATTGCGCACCACGCACTCCACCGGAATCATCTGCAGCCGCTTTACCAGTGACTCGTCCACCGACAGCTGCCGTTCCATATGAGTGGGAATTCCTGCTTCTCGCAGCTTGCTCATAATAAAAGCATTAAACTGATTATTGACCGCACCTTTGCGATCAAGCTGCTCACGCTTTTTGCCATCAAAGGCTGATGTGTCATTTCGAAAATGCATTACCAGGAGATCCGGATCATCCGTTGTATAAACGGATTTTGCCTTGCCGGCATAGAGCTCTTCACGCTTTTCCATCTTGCACTCCCCCGAAACGGGATCATGGTTACGATTGCCAGAAGCTCGAAACACCTGGCGTAATATGGTTTTGCTCAGCCGTTCTCAGAGCTTCTCATGTAACCGCTGCAGAATGGCCAAACCAGGTTCAGCTTCTACCAAAGCGGAGCCGCGGCTGTTAAGCACTGCGACCTGCACTCCATTCACGGTATGACTTAGCTTGATCTGCGCCTCACGCTCTGCAAGCCCATAAGATTTTGGAACCTTAACAAAGAAAATACCCGCTTCGCGGCTACGGTCATCAACCCGCAGGTCGGTCTCGCCCAACGCCTTACTCACATACTCCCAAGCCCAGGGAAATGCCGTATATATCATGATAATAGGATAATCATTGCCATCTTTGGTTAGTACGATGCGGGTGCTGCCAGCATCAGGCAGAGGGGCATCCGGTGCTGGCTGCTGCTCTGCAACCACACTGAACTCCGGCGGCTTTGGCACCTCAAAACGATCATCCTTATCATAAGCAAGACGACGCTCTGCATCGGGCACTGCAAACATGTCGTCACCACTGAGGGAGACCATTCCTTCAGGCAAGGTCATGCGCGGAAGCACTTCAGCCTGACGGTATTCAAGTGTCTTATCTGGCAGTAAAGAACAACCCGTTAGTACGGTAATAAAAAGAACCGGCAGTATCCGCATTACAGCAACCCACAGTTTGCCATCGTGTCCCGCAAAACCTGCTGTGCGGGCTTAGACAGCGGAGTTAAAGGCAGGCGAATACCACTATCGATCAAACCCATTTGTTGCAGCGCCCACTTGACCGGAATCGGGTTCGACTCAACAAAAAGGTCTCTATGCAAGGAGTTAATCTGCGCATCCAGTGACCGGGCCAGAGACGCTTCCCCCTTAAGCGCAGCCTCACATACCGCCGCCATTTTTTTCGGCACTACGTTCGCGGTCACTGAAATATCTCCGTCAGCCCCCATTAGCATGGCTTCTACGGCGGTGGCATCGTCACCAGAGTAGATCAGAAAGTTCGTGCCGCAGCGCTCGCGAATTTCACGGATCCGTTCCAAATTACCGGTAGCTTCCTTAATGCCGACAATATTGGGCACCTGAGCAAGACGTTCAACCGTTTCAGGAAGCATATCGCAGGCCGTGCGCCCTGGGACGTTGTACAAAATCTGAGGAATTTCAACCGCTTCAGCGATAGCCCGATAGTGCTGATACAAACCTTCCTGTGTCGGCTTGTTGTAGTATGGGGTAACCAGCAGGCAGGCGTCAGCACCGTCACGTTTGGCATCACGGGTAAGCCTGATCGCCTCTTCAGTGGAGTTGGCCCCGGTGCCGGCGATCACCGGTACACGGCCACGAGCTGCGGAAATGACCTCACGAACAACCAGGTCATGCTCCTCAAAACCCAGAGTTGCCGACTCCCCGGTTGTGCCAACAGCAACGATTGCATGGGTACCCTCTGCAACGTGCCAGTCAACCAACTTTCTCAGCCGATCCCAATCGACCGCGCCATCGGCGTGCATCGGTGTTACCAAAGCCACAATACTGCCGCGAATTTCCACGCACTCCACTCCGTTAGGACGGCCAGAATCAGGCGGGCTATGGTACTTGGCCACTGCCAGCCGAACAAGAGAGCTGCAGCTTGATCCCCCCGCTCTGGCAAGCCAGAATCCCCCTTCCCAACCTCTTGAGGCTGTCAGGATGTCTTCACTTATCGTCATTTCCGCTATTGGCTCCGACCGCCCCGGCATTGTTCAGGCCCTGTCCGGAGAGGTTCTCGGCCGAGCGGGTAATATTCTCGACTCGCGCATGACCGTGCTCGGTGGTGAGTTCGCAATCCTTATGCTGGTGTCCGGAGAAGACAAAGCAATTGCCCAGCTAGAGGAGGATCGTGAACTACTGGAGCGGTCGCTGGGGCTGCAGCTAACCCTGAAACGCACTCGACAGCGTGACACCGGCAACCAAGCCCTGCCTTACAGGGTTGAGGTGGTGGCCATGGACCACCCCGGTATCGTCCATGATATCGCCAACTTTTTTAGCGGCCGCGGGATCAATATTGACGACCTGCATACAGGCACCTATGCCGCACCGCATACCGGTACCACCATGTTCAATCTTCACATGACGCTGAGTGTCCCTGCAGAAGAATCAATCTCGCGGCTGCGCGAAGCGTTCTTTGAGTTCTGCGAGACAAGGAATGTTGACGCCAGCATGTCCCCGCACCGCAACAGGAGCATTTAATGACCAATATCGCCATCGGCAAGAAAGTCCCCGACTTCAGCGTCTCGGCCACCAGCGAGCAAATCGTGCGTCTGAAAGAACTTAAAGGACGCAAGATAGTCCTCTACTTTTATCCTCGTGACAGCACCCCGGGCTGCACCACAGAAGGTCAGGACTTCCGTGACCTTTACTCCGAGTTCAAGAAAGCCGACACGGAAGTATTCGGCGTGTCCCAGGACAGCCTGAAAAGCCACGAAAACTTTCGCAGCAAGCAGAACTTCCCGTTTCAGCTAATCAGCGACGAGGACGGCAGTCTGTGCCGGCTGTTTGATGTGATCAAAATGAAAAACATGTACGGCAAGCAGTTCGAGGGGATTGAAAGGAGCACATTCCTTATTGATGCCAGTGGAAAGCTGCAGCGAGAATGGCGCAAGGTTAAGGTACCCGGCCATGTGGCAGAGGTACTGCAGGCCACCAAGGAGCTCTAGTACATAGCGGGGTTGCAGTCAGCTATCTCGCTGCAACCCTGAATCAGCTGTCACTGCCGGCCAGGCATTAACCACTGCCTTAAGCAGTGTGGCCAGAGGAATGGCAAAAAATACCCCCCAAAAGCCCCACAGCCCTCCAAAAAAAAGGATCGCTGTAATAATCACCACCGGATGCAGGTTGACCGCTTCGGAGAAAAGCAGGGGCACCAGAATATTGCCGTCGATAAACTGGATGACACCATAGGCGATCATCACCATGGCAAACTCTGCTCCCCAGCCAAACTGCCCCCAGGCCACCACCATCACCGGCAGCGTCACCACCGTTGCGCCTATGTATGGCACCACCACAGAAAGCCCCACCAACACCGCTAACAGCAGCGAATACTTCAGCCCCATCAGTGCAAAGACCGCGTAGCTTGAGCCGCCAACAATCAGGATCTCCAGGGCTTTGCCGCGAATATAGTTAGCAATCTGGCCATCCATTTCCAGCCATACTCGGGCCAGCAAATGGCGCCGGGCCGGGAGGAATTTCAAGGCACCCTGTACTAATGAGAAGTGGTCTTTTAGAAAGAAAAAAACCAACAGTGGCAATAGCACCAGAAAGATCATCACATCCAGCAGCCCGGGAATCAGACCCAGCGAGGCGGTAACCATGCGCTGGCCAAGCTCGGCCAGCTTTTCATGCAAATCAGCGATCAGCTGGACTACCTGCGCCTCACTGACTACCTCGGGGTAACGTTGCGGCATTTCCCTCAACCAGGCCTCACTGACGCCCAGCAGTTTCGGCAGCTGCACCTGCACCAGTGTTACGGTCTGCTTCCACACCATGGGTAGCAGCAGCACTAAAGACACCAGCAACAAGGAAAGAAACAGAAAATATACGCCTGAAAAGGCCCAAAACCGTCCAACCCCCCTCTCCTGAAGCGAGTTAATCATGCCCTGAAGCAAATAAGCGATAACCAGTGCGGCAAATACCGGAGCAAGCATTTTGCCGAATAGCAGCACCACCAGCAGACCGACCACCAGTACCACGAACAGGGAGACCGCCTGCTCATCCGAGAAGTACCGGTAGAACCAGCCGCGCAAAACATCAATCATTCAGGCTTAGCCTCCCACCCGGATAAAAAATTCATAGACACCATCTTGGTCGGCAAAATGAACCAGCTCATGATCTGCCTGTCCGAGCCATGCGGGGATATCACGCCGGGCCCCGGGGTCATCCGCCCGAACCAGCAGCAACGCATGCGCCGGCATGGCCCGAAGCTGTTGGCGAGCCTTCAGCAAAGGCATAGGACAGCGTAACCCGGTGACATCAAGAGTCATATCGACCTTCAGGTCGGTCACGCAAAGAGATTGATCAGATGGCATGGGCTAACCTTACATCGGCATACCTTAACAGAGTCAGCAGTGATTATACTGACATAGACTCTCGATGGTGGCTTTTGTCCATGGTTCGTTTTCTTGTTCTGCTTGCTCTGTGCGTGCCAATGCCGGTCATCGGCAACGAACAGGCCCCTTTGCCCGAACTGGGCGACCCTGCCGGCGGCCTTATCAGCCCGGATCAGGAGTTTCGCATGGGCCGATCCTGGTTACGCCAACTACGCGGTCAAGTCGCCGTGCTCAACGACCCTCTTGTACAGGAGTATGTGGAGCATCTGGTCTACCGCATGGCATCCCACAGCGATTTGCAACAGCCAGACTTGGCTATCGTCGTAATCAACAGCCGCGAAATCAATGCATTCGCCGTCCCCGGAGGCGTCATTGGCCTGAATGCCGGCCTGTTAATCAACGCCGATCAGGAAGATGAAGTCGCCGCGGTGGTCGCACATGAAATCGCCCATGTCAGCCAGCGCCACTTTGTCCGCAGGTACGCCGACAGCCAGCGCATTAATACCGCAGTCATGGCTGCCATGTTAGCAAGTCTGGCAGTGATGATCAGCGGACAGGCAGACGCCGGAGCGGCCGGCATCATGGCCACTCAGGCGGCAGCGATTCAGCAGCAATTAGCCTATTCCCGACACCACGAACGCGAAGCAGACCGGGTTGGCATGCAGACTCTGGTGAATGCAGGAATGGACCCTGAGGCAATGCCCCGCTTTTTCGAAAAACTGCAGCGCAACCAGCAGTTTGCCGGTAAACCACTGGAGTTCCTTTCGACCCACCCGATTACCGAAGAACGAATAGCAGATTCACGAGCCAGGGCAGTTACCCTGCCTGCAGGAAACTTGCAGGAGGCAGAGGCTTTCCAGCTTATTCGTGCGCGCTTGCTAGCAGGCTTCTACAGTGTCCCTGCTCTGGCAGTGGAACACTTTCGCAGTCAGTACCGCCGTGGAGCCAGCATCCAGCAACAGGCTGCGGGCTATGGCTTGGTGATAAGTGCATTGCGGGCAAAGGACTACTCACTGGCCAACGAAACTCTGGACGAGCTTCAGGGCCGCTTTCCGGATCAACTGTGGTTCCGGGTTGCCCGTGCAGAGGTGCTGCAGGCCCAGCAAAAACATGATCAGGCCGCCGATATCCTGAGAGAAGTCGCCCGCCTGATGCCCCGGAACTATGCCATTTCCGCCCTGCTGGCTACAAGTTTGATCAAAACAGACAAAGCCGCAGAGGCTGCTGAGCTACTTGAGCCGATACTGCGACAGCGGCCCAATGACCCAGCGCTGTGGAGGCTGGCCGCTGACGCCTGGGGCTACAGTGGCAGCCTTGGCCTGGCCCACCTGGGCAGAGGTGAAGCGCTATTTCTCAGCGGCGCTGATGAGAGGGGCATGGATCAGCTGCGTTATGCACTTGATTACAGCAAAGAAAACTTCCCATTGCACAGTCGCATCAAGGCGCGTCTTGAGGAGATGGACTCGACCTCGAAAGAGCGATTCTGAGCACCGTCAAGACTTCACGGAACGCCCGAAATCCAGCATTCGCTGCAGAGGAATCATTGCCTTTCGGGCGGTTTCCGTATCAACAAATATTTCCTGGCCCGCGCCAGACTCGTCCTCTAACACGTGACAAAGATTTTCCAGACCATTCATCGCCATCCATGGGCAATGTGCACAGCTGCGGCAAGTACCACCACTGCCCGCAGTCGGCGCCTCAATTAGTACTTTGTCTTTAGCAGCCTGCTGCATCTTGTAAAAAATGCCGCGGTCGGTGGCAACAATCATAGTCTTATTAGGCAGTTCCGCAGCAGCACGAATTAACTGTGACGTCGAACCAACCACGTCCGCAATGGCAACCACCGCCTCGGGGGACTCGGGATGAACCAGCACGGCAGCATCCGGATAGACCTTTTTAAGATCGAGCAGAGCTCGTGCCTTGAACTCCTCGTGGACGATACAAGCTCCCTGCCAGCAAAGCACATCAGCGCCAGTTTTCTGCTGCACATAAAGGCCAAGATGCTGATCCGGCGCCCAAAGTATTTTTTCGCCACGTTTGTCCAGAAAATCAATCAGATCTACAGCAATGCTTGAGGTCACCACCCAGTCTGCACGTGCCTTCACAGCTGCAGATGTATTTGCATACACAACCACGGTCCGCTCAGGATGCTGGTCACAGAATGCGGAAAACTGATCTTCGGGGCAGCCGATGTCCAGCGAGCAGGTAGCCTCAATGGTGGGCATGAGTACACGCTTCTCTGGGCTTAGAATTTTTGCGGTTTCGCCCATAAAGCGCACACCAGCCACCACCAAAGTAGTGGCTGAATGCTCCTTGCCAAAACGAGCCATCTCCAGAGAGTCGGACACGCAACCACCAGTCTCTTCAGCCAGAGACTGTATTTCCGGGTCGGTGTAGTAGTGTGCTACCAACACAGCATTGCGGGCCTTGAGCAGCTGGGCGATCCGCCCGCGCAGCTCGAGGCGACGAGATTGATCAATCGCCCCAGGAACTGAAACACGATCAAGGTGCTGGCGTACCAGCTCAATAGCTTCGGCAGTCATGGTCGCTACCCGGCTAACGCCGGGGCCTCTTTCAGATTCGGCAACGGGTGCCGTCAAAGCACCCTAAAGGATAGGCTAAGTATATCTCAGGCACGGCCATCAGGGGTTGCTCAGATGTGCCAACTCCTGGCGGAACCGGTCTTCCCCCAATGCTGAGTTACGCAACCCGTCAAGCTGACGCGCCATCAGGCGGTCGAGCTGGTCAATACGCTCCGCGGGCTTGGGGTGGGTTTTCAGTAACAGACCAAGCTCACCGGCCTGTGGATTCATTCGCTCTAGTGTCTGCAATACGGTAACCAGACCATAGGGGTCGTAGCCCGCCCGCGCCGCCAACACGACACCAATACGATCGGCGTGATGCTCATCCTTACGGTCGAGGCCGCGACTATAAATCAGCTTGGCGCCACCTGCCAAAGCCTGCAACTGGCGCGTATCCGTACCGCGTTCCTCAAGGGCTAGCTGGACCGCCATGCCCGCAAGTTTCAATCTGGCCTGCTTGCGAATTGCCACCAGATGGTGGCTGGCGACCACATGCCCGATTTCATGGGCCAGTACGCCGGCCAATTCCGACTCGTTACGCAGGCGCGCCAGCAGCCCCTTGGTGATGAATACGTAGCCTCCCGGAGCAGCAAAGGCATTAATATCGGCATCGTCCAGTACCGCAAAGCGCCAGTCTAAATCTGGCCGGTCGCTTTGTAACGCCAGCCACATTCCAACCTTATTAACGTAGACCTGAACTTGTTCGTCTTGCAGCAAAGGAGCAGCCCCCAGCAGGACGGCCGCCGCCTCGCGGCCGATATCGCTCTCTTCCGCTTCGCCGGTCGGAACAAAAGCCTGCTTCAATGTGCCACTGGCACTGGCCAGCTGATTTATGTCGATGGTTTTGCAGCTACTCAACAGAATTCCGGTTAGCAGTAGAAGTGCGGCTCTAATGATCATTTTTTGCGCTCCTTGAGGTCTGCTACCTTACGAGCCTTGAGCGGCAGGGATGCCGCATAGCGCCTTGCCGCCTGCTCATCCACCGCAAAGCGATTGAGGCTATCAACCGCACCATGATCGGCGCTGGCAGACTCAATATCACCCGCATCAAGCCCGCGAATTCCTGCGGTAGCGGTGCCACCGCTCTGCACCGAGTAGCCGCTATTTAACCAGCCCCATAGACCAGAAAAAACTGACTCAGATTGTTCCTGCCCAGAGAGTCTCACGGCCCCCAAACGAACCCAGCCCTGCCGGCCACCGCTGGCACTGACCTGATACCAGCCTCCACGGCGAGCAGAAATTTCCACCAGCGTGTTGGCCAATAACGTGCCTGATACAGACCCATCTGGCTGCTGATATAGCTGTGTGTTGGTAGAGATAGTGCCGCTGTCAGCAGCGGCAACCACGCCACTGACAAACAACGAAAACATTACCAATAGAATTCGAGTCCTCATATCATCCCCCCAGATGAGCCGTAAACTTGCAATTGTGTTCCATGTCCCCGCATCAGAAAAGGCTATTCATCAGATCAAACCGATGGGCGCCAATCGCGGCCAGCTGCCAGCAACTGCACAGTACTGATCGCCCTCTCGCGGAAGGCTCCCTCGCAGTAACATAGATAGTATTGCCACATGCGCCGGAACCGCTCGTCAAAACCTTGTTCCGCGACCTGATCCAGCGCAGCGTTAAAACGCTCCCGCCAATCTGCCAGGGTGCGCGCATAGTCAAGGCCGATATCATCAATGGCTAGAGGCGTTAGCTGGGTGTCCTCTCCCAGATGATCCATCATCACGCGAACCGACGGCAAAAAGCCACCCGGAAAAATATACCGCTTGATAAAATCTATATTTTTAAGAGCGAAGCGATAACGGTGATCCGGCACGGTAATCGCTTGCAGGAGCATCATGCCGTCATCCGCGAGCAAGCGATTTAGCTGACGGAAGTACTGTGACAAATATTGGTGCCCTACCGCTTCGATCATCTCGATAGACACGACTCGATCATAACGTCCCTCAAGCAGGCGATAGTCCTGCTCTAACACGGTAATGCGGTCCTCCAGACCTTCGGCGCGAACGCGCGCCTGAGCATGACGAAACTGTTCATGAGAAATGGTGGTGGTTGTTACACGGCAGCCATAATGCCGTGCAGCATGAATTGCCAGCCCACCCCAGCCAGTACCGATCTCAAGAAGATGGTGCTGATCATTAAGCTGTAGCTTCTGGCATACAATATCCAGCTTGTGCACTGCGGCCTCGTCCAGAGGTGCGTCGGCGCGAGGATAAATTGCGCTGGAATACATCATCTGCTTATCCAGAAACAGACTGAAAAAATCATTTCCGAGATCATAATGCGCGGCAATATTCCGGCGAGACCCACGCACGGAGTTACGATTGATAACATGCAGCGCTGAGAGCAACGGCTTGGACATTTTACTAGCCAACCCTTCCAGAGCCTGCATCGGCTCCACATTAGCAGCAAAATAACGTACCACTGCAACCAGGTCATCGCTAGACCAAAGCCCCTCCATAAAGGCTTCGGCTGCGCCCAGTGCCCCCCCAGTCATCATCATCCGATAGGTACGCCAGTCATTCATTCGCAGTGCTGCACAAGGGTCTCCCTGACCCAGTACGACCTTGCCGCCATCCGGCTCATGCAGAGTAAGTTGCCCCATCGGGAAACGGCTCAGAGCATCCAGCACCAGACGCCGCGCAGTGCGGTCCAACAAGGAGACGGAGGCGTCAGCAGAAATTCGTTCAACGTCGAGCATGGCTACCTCTTTTCTTATCCAATCAGTTAGTCCTAAACCTTCTTAGCCGGATGGGCGTGAAAGCCCACTCCCTTACGCCACAGTTTTAGTGCATGAGCATAAATAGCCAGGCTCGCTTTAAAGCTTTGCGCTCGGTAACGACCCAGCACCGCTCCGAGCATCTGGCGATCTGCAGGCTGCCGAAGCATGCGAACGCCGGCCGCAAAAACCTTGCCTTCACCAGCGATGGTACCAATGGTGACTGAAAGGTCGCGATCATCCTGTGAAAATGTCCAGCAATAGCGCATAGCCATTCCCATAAATGGTGACACATGAAAATCCTTGGGGTGCTCAAAAACCAGCCCCTTGGCTGAAGCAACCGGAATCAGCGGGTACCAGTGTCGCTCATTCCAAGGAGTGTTATGCACTTCAGCGATAATACTATCTGGCGTGCTGGCGCCCACCGGGAAGTGCCAAAACAGAGTCAGCGGATTGAATGACCAGCCAAATAGTCTGGGCTGAGACAGCATACAAACCGCTCCCTCAGCCCAATCGAGGCCCAGCTCAGCAGCCTTGGCTCTGGCCCGCTCCGCCAGATTGCCTTGACCCTCCCCCAGATAATCCCGCTCTCGTATCACTGCCGGACGCCAACGACGCCCCCACCAGCTGCTGCGGGCCAGCAATCCGTCAATGTCATCCAGATTCAGCCAAAGCCACCAGAAAGGATATTTGAAAACATGTACCACCGGCGTCTCTCGACGGTGCCAGACCTCGCCGGTATACAACGCATGATCGGTAATCACAATGACTCGCCGAACCCGGCAGCCACGGCCAAGGCCGAAACAACCCCGTCCTCATGAAAGCCATTACGGCACCATGCACCACAGAACCAGGTGTTCCGACGCCCGTTTACCTTCTCAAGCAACTCAGTGCGGTTAGCCAGGCCGGCTGGAGTGAACAGGGGGTGGCTGAAATTGAAACGCTGTACTACTTTGGCAGGGTCAATTCGATCCGTTGCATTTAGCGTTACGCACCAAGTATTGGTGGCCTTAAGTCCCTGCAGGATATTCATGTTGTAGGTGACTTGAACACGGTCTCCGCGCTGGACAGGGAGCAAGGCATTCCAGCTTGACCAGCAGCGCTGCGCGGACGGCAGCAGGCTTACATCGGTATGTAGTACTACTTCATTGTCCTGATACGGAATATTTCCTAGAAGCTGCTTTTCATCCATGTCCGCATCTGCCAGCAAAGCCATAGCCTGATCACTGTGGCAGGCAAATACCACATCGTCAAAGACTTCATCCCCGTGCATGCTGCTGACACTGACGCCGTCTTCCAGCCGCCGCACCTGACTCACTGGGGTACTCAGCCGAATCTCCGCCTTCAGTCCCGCCAGTAGCTTCTCCACATAGCGACTAGAGCCACCGGGCACCACGTACCACTGGGGCCGATTAGTAATGGTCAGCAGACCATGGTTATCGAAGAAACGGACAAAAAACTTTGCAGGAAAGGCCTTCATCTGATCATCACTGCATGACCAGATAGCGCCCCCCATGGGCAGAATATAGTGATCGCAGAAGCGCTGGCTATAGCCGCCTCGTCGCAAGTACTCCCCCAGGGGAAGCTCTCCTTCTTCGCTATGCAGCAGAGCTGGCGCCTCTCGGTTAAAACGCAGAATGTCGCGAATCATCCGCCAATGGGAAAAGGAAAGCAGATTACCTTTTTGAGCGAACAGGCCGCCAAGCCCATCGCCAGAGTATTCAAGGCCGGTTTTTTCACAACGTATGGCAAACCCCATCTTGGTAGGCTGGCGCCCCACCCCAAGCTGCTCCAGCAAGCGATGAAAGTTCGGGTAGGTACGATCATTGAAAACGATGAAGCCCACGTCGACCTGTAGCTTGCCCAGAGGATCCTGCGCTTCAACCGTACAGGTGTGCCCGCCTATGCGATCTTCTGCCTCGAACAACACCACCTGATGACGACGGCTTAAAACCCATGCAGCAGTAAGGCCACTAATTCCGGAACCGATAATTGCAATACGCTTCATTGACTCTCCATTATTTCCCTGGCTGCCCGGAATGCAGCAGTGACCCTGTCCCGAACACCTGCTTGATCAACCACCGGACTGGGATAACCAGCCACTGGATGGGGCGCTTTCCACGGCTCGTGGATCCACTTGTTGTCCATCTCGGCCAGCTCAGGCACGTAGCGACGAATAAACTCGCCATCCGGGTCAAAGCGCTGACTTTGCCTGACAGGGCTGAACACCCGGAAGTAAGGGGCAGCGTCCGTACCGGTGGAGGCGCTCCACTGCCAGCCACCGTTGTTGGCAGCAAAATCTCCATCTATCAGGTGGCGCATAAAGAACTGTTCGCCACGACGCCAGTCTATAAAAAGGTTCTTGGTTAAAAACATGGCCGAGACCATGCGGAGCCTGTTGTGCATCCAGCCGGTCTGGACCAGTTGACGCTGGGCGGCATCAACAAGAGGATAGCCCGTGCGCCCCTCGCACCATGCCTGAAACAAAGACTCGTCAGATGACCATTGAATAAAGCGAGTCTCTTCGCGGAACGGCTCCCCCACGGCCAGTCGCGGGAAATTGGCCATTATCTGTCGATAGAAATCTCTCCATGCCAGCTCACCAATCCAGCATTCTGCCCCCTCTCGCTGCGCCGACTGCTGCAGTCCAACGCGGGCCAGGTGCCAACACTCTGCCACCGACAGCGTGCCCGCAGATAGCGCGACGGACAGCATGCTGGTTCCACTCAACGCAGGAAAGTCTCGTTGCCGCTGATAGCCCGCAAGAGACGTGCTGACAAAAGCCTTTAGACGCCCACGGGCCGCCTGCTCGCCGGCTTGCCAACTGGCTGTTAAAGCCGGGTCTATCGCCAGACCGGCCAACGCTGCATCAATGAGGAGGTGACCTTCAAAGTTGACTTGCCTGGCCCCGCGCTTGCGCTTTGCTGACGGGAGCGGTTCCGGCCCATGACTATCCAGCCATTTTTGCCAACTGCGACGGTACGGAGAGAAAACCGTATATGGCTTGCCCTGCCCGGTCGTCAACAGGCGCGGCGGCACTAGCACGCCATGGTCAAAGCCCTGGATTTCGGCCCCGCAGCTACTCGCCACCGCGGCACACGCCCTATCGCGATCAAGCTCATTACGAAGGTACTCGCGACCAACGAACACCTTGCAGACTGAATGGCGCGATAAATAATCCCCAAGTAGAGGTGCCACAGCCTGAAAAGTACCCGCTTTGATGATATCCAGTGGCACACCGAAGCGAGCCAGCCTCTCCCCAAGCTCCCGCAAAGACTCCAGAACATACCACCGACGCAGAGGCGCCACATGGTGACGATCCCACTGATCCTCACATAGAAAGTAGACGGCTCGAACGGAGCGGCCATCGGCCAGTGCGGCGGACAGGGCTGCGTGCTCATGAACTCGCAGATCATTTCGAAACCAGACCAGTACAGCTTCCATTGGCGCGGCGGGCATCCCTGTTTTCCTAGTCAATATAGCGGTAATGGTAGCCTTGTACACCGTGACTCCGATGTGAAACCACTCCCTTCATAAATCCTTCACAACAACGTACCCTGCCCTTTTCTGGTCACGGAGAGAAATCCATGCGTATCAAACATCTCGCCCCGGCACTACTGGCAGCGCTGACTCCGCTGTCAGCCTCTGCTGGCGAGGCTGAAATCTATGGCCTTTTCCATATATCGGCGGATTACCTTAATGCGGATGCTGGCGACCCTGTCAACCCGAATTCCGGCGATGAAGGCGCCACTATATCGAGTAACAGCAGTCGACTGGGCTTTCGTGGCAACACCCCCATTTCCGATGCGCTAACGGCGATCTGGCAGGTTGAGGTGGAGGTCTATGCGGATAATGGTTCCGCCCTGGCAACCGACCGCAATACCTTTGCTGGGTTACGCGGCGACTGGGGGCAGCTTCGTGCTGGACGCTTTGACACCCCATTCAAGCTCCTGCACAGCCGCACAAGTCTGTTCTCGGATCAGGTCGGCGACGGCCGCAATATCCTTCGTGCCGACATCGCCGATGGTCTTACCACCACCACCGATGCCAACTGGTGGAATGAACGGTTACGCAATTCAATCGCCTATCAGACGCCATCCTGGAACAACCTGACTGCCAACTTGCAATACTCCAGCAATCAGGATGCCGCCGCTGCTACTTCGTCGGATCAGGCTTCATGGAGTGCCTCACTGGAATGGCGTGGCGAAAATATTTGGTTAGCTGTAGCCCATGAAAAGTCCGCCAGAGCCGTCGCTGCGGTGCTGACCGAACGGCAAGCCAGTCGTGCTGCGCTATCGTGGCAACTAGGTGATACTCGCTTGGTCGGTCTGTATCAGCGAGCCGACAACCCGGACATTGATGCCTGGGGCGCCGGCATCAAGCAAAACATTACAGACAAACTTGCCGTTAAAACTCACTACTACAGGCTGAACGCGGCGGGCGTTGATCAGGATGCGGAACTTTTTGCCGTTGGCATGGAGTACACCGTAGCCAAAGAGCTTGTGTTTTATGGCACCTACGGCCAAGTGACTAACGGCGACCTCATCAACCGTGATCCATGGTCTCAGGGGCGCAATGATGACCTGGTCAGCGGAAACGGCGACACACCAGACGCGGTTTCCGCAGGAATGATTTATCGTTTTTAGTCGACGCCTAAGGTGGCCCAGTTATCACCGGGCCACCTTAGGACAATAAGGCACTCAGCCAATAGCTCTTATGGCGAGCCCCAGTACCGCAAGAATTACCAGCCACTTGCCGATCACATACACGGGGCGATTCCAGCGTTTGATCTTCTTTAGCACATCCTTGTAAGCCAGCACGCCCTTGCCCAAACGGTTGCCGATGCCAGAGTGGCTGCTATCGATATTATCGATATAGAACAGGCTGTTGAAAAAACTGCCAAAGTAATAATACAGACGCTGGACAAAACGCGGGCGCATTGGACGATCAATATCTGTCATCAGAATAATGCGTGGCTTATCCGTATCGTTATAAGCCGAGTGTAGATAGGTCTCGTCGAAGATGATGCTGTCACCGTCCTTCCAGATATAGTGATCGCCATTAATCATCAATCCACAGGCTTCGTCGTTTGGCGTAGACAAGCCCAAGGAGTAGCGCACAGTATAAGCAAAAGGATCATGATGTTTATTCAGGCGCTTGCCGGGCATCAGAACTGCAAATAAGGCAATATTCATTCCTGGCACCTGATCAATCAGGGCCCGAGTTTTCGGCGCCAACTGGTAGGCAGACGGGATATCGTTGTTATAGACCTTCAGATAGAAGCTTTTCCAACGATTGTCCTTGTAGAAACTGCTGGCAGGCAAATCATCTTTTACTGCTATATGACCTTGACCATACAGCTCTAACGCCTCATCACGAATGACCTCCCAGTTGTCTTGTAAAATCTTTAGCTCCGGAAAGCTGTCCATGGAAAGCCGTGCGGTGGTGGGCACCTTAGACAGTAAGTACGCCGGAATATTAAAGGGCACCATGAAGGTGGAGAAGTCAGTCAACTGCCGCCCCAGTTCGAACGAAACACGGTTGCGAACCCGCAGAAATATTATGCAGCCGGCATATGCAGCCAGTATCAAAATCACAATCATCATGGAGTGTTGCTCCCTGTTTTTTTTACCGGCACAAAATAAAAAGCCCCACAGCTAACACTGCGGGGCTTTTTACGTTTGATCATGGTGGGCCGTGATGGATTCGAACCATCGACCAATTGGTTAAAAGCCAACTGCTCTACCGCTGAGCTAACGGCCCCGAAAGAGGCGCAAATGATACTGATTTTTCCGCGCCCGACAAGAGAAAATGCATGTTTTTTTCCCATCGTGGCACCGAGTCCGCTCAGATTGATCGATATCTCGTGGAATCCTTGACTCCAGCACTAGCGAAACCCTCGCTACGTAACCGGCAGCTATCGCAGCGGCCACAGGCAAAACCATGTTCATCCGCCTGATAGCAGGACACAGTTAACGCGTAATCCAGTCCGGCTGTTATTCCTGCCAGAATGATCTGCGCCTTACTGAGATTCAGCAACGGAGTGACAATCCGTGGGCCATGGCCCTCCACACCTGCCTTGGTGGCCACGTCAGCGAGCTGCTGGAATGCTGCGACGAACTCCGGACGACAGTCCGGATAGCCGGAGTAATCAACAGCGTTAACGCCAATATGGATCTCCTCGGCATCCAGCACTTCCGCCAGCCCCAGTGCCAACGACAGAAAGACCGTATTACGGGCCGGGACATAGGTCACAGGAATTCCTTCCCCGCCATTTTCCGGCACGGCAATAGCATTGTCAGTTAAGGCCGATCCGCCAATGGAACCCAGGCCCAGCTCAATAACCCGGTGGGTGGTGGCGCCCAGAGAGCTAGCCAACTGCTGTGCAGCAACCAACTCAGCGCGGTGACGCTGGCCATAGTCAAAAGAAACAGTATGGCACTCCAAACCTTCCTTTCTGGCCAGAGCCAGACAGGTCGCTGAGTCCAGACCGCCAGAAAGCAATACCACCGCCCTGCTCTTCATTTACCCCTCGCATCCTTCCACAGTAGCTTGTGTAGCTGCAGCTGAAAGCGCACCGGCAAACGATCGTCAAGGATCCAGCCAGCCAGCTCGGCTGGATCCAGCTGGCCAAATACCGGTGAGAACAGCACCTCGCTGACGCGTCTGGCTAGACCATACTGGTCCAGCTGCATCCTCGCCCAATCATAGTCACGCCGATCGGCAAGCACGAACTTGACCTGATCCTTGGCTGACAGCAGCGCAATGTTTTCCAAACGGTTGTTATGCAGCTCACCGGATCCCGGGGCCTTGAGGTCCATAACGATGCTGACCCGAGAATCCACCTCGCTGATGTCCAGTGCCCCGCCGGTCTCCAGGTTGACCTGATAGCCCGCATCGCATAACTCGACCAATAACGGGTGGACAGCTGGCTGTGCCAACGGCTCACCACCGGTCACCGTTACATACTCAGCTTGATACTCGCCAACATCCTTGAGAACGGTGTCAATGGAGTACTTCGCGCCGCCCGAGAAGGCATATTCCGTATCACACCAGACACAGCGCTGAGGGCAGCCCGTCAGGCGCACGAACACGGTCGGGCGCCCGACGCTGCGTGCCTCGCCTTGCAAGGAGTGGAAGATTTCGCTGATTCGCAGATCCAAGGATGCCTCAAACAGGCTCCACAGGAGCCATCAGGAGTTACTTAAGCTGCTCGAGCATAGTTCTTGCGTATCCCGCTTCAGACGAGCTGGGGAACTGCTGAATGACCCGGTTAAGGGTCGCTCGGGCCTGGTCAGTCTTGCCTGACTCGGCTTCCAGCATCGCCAGGCGATACATGGCCGAGGGCACCCGGCTACTATCGGGGAAGCGTTCGATAACGGTACGAAACTGGACCATCGCCTGCTCCCTGTCGGGCTTATCCAGGCTTCGCCAAGCCTCGCCCAACCAGAAGTGGGAAAAATCCCGGAACTGTCCCTGTGGGTAAGTGGACAGATAGGCCTCAAAAGCCTTTCTCGCATCATCAAATCGGCTGGAATAAAGCAGATCCCGCGCAGCCATATAGGCTGAACGCTCAGCCTCTGGGTCCGCCGGTGTATCTACGGCTGCTCCAGCAGAGGTGGCGGCCTGGGGGTTATTTGCGCTCGACACCGCCGTACCAGTCGCCGACAAAGCATTAATGCGGCTATCAAGATCCAGGTAGCGATCCCGCTCGGCCTGCTTCATGTTATCAAGCTCAAAACGAAGCTCTTCAAACTGGCCGCGTAACATGCTGATTTCTTGCTCATATTGCTGCAATTGCTGCATCAGCATCATCAGCGCTTCGTCGCTGGCGGCAGCGGACTGGCGCGAGCCCTGAACACGATCTTCAACTGACAACGGGCCGAGGCCCTGCGCAAAGGCAGAGACCCACAGCCCGCTCAGAATAACGCCGAGAATCAGGCGTTTAGTCATTATCTAAGCCCTGTTACGGACGGCCAGACAGGTAGTTCAGCTCCACTCGGCGGTTCTTCGCCCAGGACATTTCATCGCTGCCATATGCTGCCGGCTTCTCTTCGCCATAGCTGACCATTTCGATCTGTGCAGCGGAAACGCCCTGAACACGCAGGAACTTTTCGACTGACTGCGCACGACGCTCGGACAGAGCCACGTTGTACTCGCGAGTGCCACGCTCGTCTGCATGACCTTCCAGACGCACCTTGGCGTTGCTATTCCCTTTCAGGTAGTTGGCGTGAGCACGCAGAGTATCGAAAGCCGCTGCCGGCACAGAAGCATTATCAAACGCGAAGTAGATAACCCGGCTGCTGGTAGAACCATCGTAGTTAGACGGATGGTTATGGAAGTTCTCGGCAGTCAGCGCGATGGCGCTCTGCTGGGCCTGCAGTGATTGCTGATCATCAACCGCACTAACCTCAGACTGAGGAGTCGCCGGAGCAGACTGCATGTCGCCGCTCTGATCATCGGTGGGCTTGCTGGAACAAGCAACCAGGGTGGAGGCCAGCAATACGGCAAACAAGGATTTAGAAGCAAAGGCACTCATCGGGTGACTCCTGTTAAGTAGCTATCAAATGGGCAACACTGCCCGGTAACATTACTGGAAGAACGGTGACCAAGATGGCTCCCTGACTTCTCCCTCCTTCGACGGCAAGTGCACCTTTATCCTGCCATCGACGGATACGGCCTGCAAAACGCCCGTACCCCTATGTTTCGTCGCGTAAATTATCATACTTCCATTCGGCGCAACACTGGGAGACTCATCTTGTTCAGTGCTAGTGACGATATTGAACGTATTACGCTGTAAATCCTGCACAGCCACATGGAACTGGCCGCCCTTGCGATGAATATAGGCCAAATAGCGACCATCCGGTGTCACCGCCGGGTTGGAATTGTAATCACCCTCGAAGCTGACCCGGCGCACCGACTTGTCCCTCATATCCAGCCGGTAAATCTGTGGACCACCGCCGCGACTGGAGGTAAACACCAGCGACTGACCATCAGGAAGCCACCTTGCCTCCGTGTCAATGGCAAAGTGATTGGTCATGCGAGTCAGCTGGCGACTGGCGATATCCAACACATAGATCTCCGGGTTGCCATCACGAGACAAGGTCAGAGCCAGTTTGCGGCCATCCGGCGACCAATCCGGTGCACCATTGATGCCTTTAAAACTGCTAATCAACTGACGCTGCATGGTTGCCAGCTCGTGAATATAAACCCCCGGCATGCCGCTTGCTTCGAAAGAGACATATGCAATCTGCTTGCCATCCGGAGACCAGGATGGGCTCATGATCGGCTCACGGCTGCGCAAAACCGTGCGAGCGCGGGCTCCATCGGCATCGGCATACTGCAGCTGAAAGGGATAGTCTGCACCACGATTGTGCGTCACATAGAGAATGCGGGTAGCAAATGCACCACGCACACCAGTGAGCTGCTCATAGATTCGGTCCGATATGGCATGGGCCACATCCCGCAACTGCGTGCCCTGCACCTGGTACGTCTCGCTGATAAGCTTGGCTCCGCGGGGAACATCATGGAGCTCGTAACTCACCCGAAAATCACCCGCCGGCAAAGAGTCAACTCTACCGACTACCATAAATTCACTGCCGAGCACCCGGAAATCCCGGTAACTTATCTGATCGCCACGGCTTGGCCTGCTGAGCATATCCTCTGCCGGGAGTGGTCGAAACTGGCCACTACGGTGAAGGTTGGCGGCAATAATCCCATCCATCTGCTCTGGAGCGGCAGCTCCGCCGGCAGCGAAGGGGACAACCGCAATCGGCACGGCATCAACCCGCCCCTCGGTGACCTGGATCATCAGCTGCGCCTGCGCAGCACCTGCCAACAAGATAGAGGTAATAATGGAAAATAATCTGATCATTGGCCCGCCATCTGAGGATTAAAGTTGATGGTAATGTCACGAAAGTTTTTGTTAAACAGCTCACCGGATGGCACCGGCAGCCTACCTGCGCTACGTACTGCAGACATGGCAGAGTCATCAAAAGCGCGATCGCCGCTGGAGCGGATCAGGTTTACATCCAAAACCTCGCCCCCGGGCAGCAGCCGGATACGAATATCTGCGGAAAGAGAGGTCTTCTCGCGAGCAGTGGCGGGAATAATCCAACGTTGGCTAAGCGCAGAGCGTATTGCCGCTGCATAAGTTTCTGTCTCTGTTGCCTCTCTGGCCGCCTGCGCCTGCTGTTCTGCCACGGCAAAATCAATCTCGCGATCTTCAGTCGCCAACAACTCATCCAGTTTGGGCGCAGTAAATGAAGGCGCCGGTTTAATCGCTGGCTCTGGAGCCGGCTGCGGCTTAGCTACAGGTTTTGGCTCAGGCTTCGGCACCGGCTTTGCGACAGGCTTTGGCTTTGGCTTTGGCGTTGGTTTTGGCTCAGGCTTGGCAACCGGCTTCGGTTTTGGCTTTGCCACGGGCTTTGGCGCCGGCTTGGCGGCAGGCTTTTCCATGACCACGGCCATAACATGGGGCGGAACTGGCCGAACACGATTAATCGTCGGCTCTGATGACCAGGTAAAAGTCACCGCTCCAACAATCAAAAGATGCAGAGTCAGGGCGATCGCCAGCGCTGGGCCGAGATCCCTATCCATCACTTCTCCGGGGGCTCCGTAACCAAACCGAGCTTTTCAATGCCTGCACCCTGCAACGCAGACATCAAAGCGACCACGGTTCCGTAGGGCACTTCCGCATCGCCCTCCAGCAAAAATAGTGTTTCCGGTTTATTTCGATGGATGCGTAACGCGTGCCCTTTAACCGTGTCCAAACTGGCAGATTTCTGTATATCTCCACCCACGTTAATAAAATAGCTGCCATCTTTTTTCACAGAAACGATTACTGGCTCCTGATCCTTGCTGTCTATCGGCGCACTATTGGTTTTCGGCAAATCGACATTGATGCCCTGGACCATCATCGGCGCCGTGATCATAAACACAACCAGCAACACCAGCATGACGTCGATGTAAGGCACCACATTGATGTCGGCCACCAACTTACGTGGTGTCCGAATTTTCATAGACATTACTGTTGCTCCCCGGAGTGAGCCTGACGGTGCAGCAGGGAAGAAAACTCCTCCGCAAACATCTCGCACTCACCCACCAGCTCATCAGTCAGAGAGGCATATCGGTTATAGGCAACAACGGCGGGAATTGCAGCAAACAGGCCCATGGCAGTTGCAATCAACGCCTCGGCAATACCCGGAGCTACCACAGCGAGCGTTGCTTGAGACACATGGGCTAGTGCCCGGAAAGAGTTCATGATTCCCCATACCGTACCGAACAGACCGATATATGGACTGGTAGAGCCAACGGTCGCGAGAAATGGCAAGTTCCGGTTGAGTCTGGCCTGCTCGCGCTGCAGCGCCACACGCATAGCACGCTGGGCACCCTCCATCACCGCATCAGCGTCACGGGAGCTTTTCATCAGACGTACATATTCTTCAAAGCCGACACGGAAGATTGTCTCTTGCCCTGCATCCTCGTCCGGTGCCTTTTTCACCTGATGATAGAGGCTGGTGAGATCGTCGCCAGACCAGAAACGCTCTTCAAAAACCGCCCCGGCGCGACGCGCCCGGCTGAGAACGCGGTAACGCACCACAATCATCACCCAGGACACAACAGACGCCAGCATCAATGCCGCCATCACCAGCTGAACAACCAGACCGGCATTACCGATCAGGCTGAGAATGGACATGCTGTCTTGCTCAACCATCGAGCGGCTCCTTTATATAATGGGTCAGGTATCTATCAGTTCAGGGCATTTTTCAGGTTACTGTGAAGCGCCGCCGGCATAGCCTGCGGTCGAATATCACTAGCAGACACACAGGCCACACGGACATCTGCTTCGCAGAGAAGTTCATCTCGGCGCCAGACCTGCTGATGAAAATCCAGCGTCGCTTTGCCAAGACGTATCAGATTGGCAGTGACTTCAAGGGCGTCATCAACCCGCGCCGGGCGATGATAGCGAACTGCGCAGGAGTGCACCACGAACAGAAAATTTTGCCCTGCCAGAGAGTAGTGTTGATATCCTAAGGTACGTAGCCACTCCGTACGGGCACGCTCCATGAATTTCAGATAGTTGACGTAGTAGACGATGCCGCCAGCATCACTATCTTCGATATAGACCCTTAACGGCAGACGAAAGGAGCTGGCAGTCATGACTCGAACAGATCTCCCGAGCTTACAGCTCTAGGCGGTTTAAGGCCAAAGTGGCGCCAGGCATGATTAGTCACCACCCTGCCCCGTGACGTGCGCTGAATAAACCCCTGCTGGATCAGGTATGGCTCAACCACTTCCTCCAGCGTGCCAGCATCTTCGTTTAACGCCGCCCCCAGAGAGTCCAAACCAACTGGTCCTCCCTCGAACTTCTCCATCATAGTGACAAGTAGGCGCCGATCGTTGCCATCCAGACCGCAAGCATCCACCTGCAGCATATCCAGGGCTGCACTAGCGATGGCACCCGTTATACGGCCGTCGGCGCGAACTTCTGCGTAGTCTCGCACACGGCGTAACAGACGGTTGGCAATCCGCGGTGTACCACGGGCCCGCCGGGCAATTTCCCTTGCACCATCCTCATCTACCGGCAGGGAAAAGATCTCGCAAGCACGCCGCACAATCCCTGTCAGATCTTCCGTGGAGTAAAACTGAAGACGCTGAGTAATGCCGAAACGATCACGCAATGGGCTGGTAAGCATGCCTGCTCTGGTAGTGGCGCCAACCAGCGTGAAGGGTGGCAGCTCGATCTTGATAGAACGGGCTGCAGGCCCCTCACCAATCATGATATCCAGCTGATAGTCCTCCATGGCCGGGTAGAGGATCTCTTCCACCACCGGCGACAGGCGATGTATTTCATCGACAAACAGGACATCTCCCCGCTCGAGATTGGTCAGAATGGCAGCCAAGTCTCCCGCTTTCTCAAGGACCGGGCCGGAGGTGCTCTTTAACTCGGAGCCCATTTCCCGGGCAATAATGTGGGCCAGCGTGGTTTTACCCAGCCCCGGCGGGCCAAAAATCAGGGTGTGATCCAGCGCCTCACCACGCTTGCGCGCCGCATCAATAAAAATTTCCAGCTGCTCGCGTACTTCAGGCTGGCCGTGATAGTCACTCAGGCTGGCAGGCCGGATAGCGCGCTCAAGCTGCTCTTCCTGATGTTCCAGTGAATCGGCGGAAACAATGCGTTCAATACTCATGCTGCTCCCCGGGTCATCGGGCAAGTCCTTTCAGCGCCTGACGAATCAACTGCTCGCTAGTCATTGAGTCCATATCCGCCACCTTGGCCACCGCCGCCTGTGCATCCTTGGGCCGGTAGCCGAGACTCTCAAGAGCAGCCACCGCATCGCTGACGGCATCGCTTGGCATGGCAACGGATGCCAGGCCCGGCAGGGAAACAGGTGCTCCGTCGAGCTTGCCCAGCCGATCCGACATCTCTATCAACAGGCGCTCCGCGGTCTTCTTGCCAACACCGGGTATTTTTATCAGCGTGCTGCTGTCCTGAGACTCGATACAGCGCACCAGACGCTCAGCCTCCATGCCAGACAGAATCGCCAAAGCCATTTTGGGCCCGACCCCATTAACCTTGACCAACGCCCGGAATAACTCACGCTCAAACCGGGATGCAAAGCCATACAACAGCTGGGCATCCTCGCGCACCACAAAATGAGTATATAGCTGGAGGTTAGCGCCGATATCGGGCAGCTGGTAAAACACCGTCATGGGCGCTTCGACCTCGTAGCCGACACCACCAACGTCAATAAGCAGCCATGGTGCTCGCTTGTCCAGCAGTTTGCCGGATAGTTGTCCGATCATCGGATTCGTCGCCCTCTTACTGCTGTGGCACCTGCAATGCGTGCCAGACTGACACGCATATGGGCATGACAGATGGCAATGGCCAAAGCATCTGCTGCATCCTCCTGTGGTACATGATCCAGCTTCAACAGATAGCGGACCATCTGTGCCACCTGTGTTTTCTCGGCACTACCCTTGCCCACTAGTGCCTGCTTAACCTGCCGCGCGGAGTATTCAAACACGGGCACCCCACCTTGCACCACGGCGCAGATCGCCGCGCCGCGAGCCTGACCAAGCTTCAACGCAGAGTCTGCGTTGCGCGCCATAAAGACCCTTTCAATAGCCATCTCTGCCGGCCCATGCTCTTCCACCACCATCGACAGACGGGAAAAAATCTCACCAAGGCGAGCCGGAATATCATCTGAAGCGGTGCTGATGGTGCCACAGGCGACGTAGCCAAGGGCACCACCCTGCTGGCGAATCAGACCAAAGCCGGTGTGGCGCGAGCCGGGATCAATACCAAGAATGAGGGTCATGGGCCTATCAGGAAGAGCAGCTGCGGGCACGTCCTTTGTACCCGCGTGCTGGCCAGATGTCCAGTACCAAGAGCGCTACTGAATCACCGAGCAGACAAGATGATCGTACGTTTTCCGCACCTGTGCTTTGCAGATATTTTTCCCAAAAGAGGGTATCTGATCGCAGGCCTGCATTGCCGCCAGACGCTTGGCACAGTCCGCCGCAATATCGCCTGCGGTGGGCGCCGCAGCAGCTGCATCCGCAGGCTGTGCAGGCACAGGGTCTGCTTGAACAGCCACAGGCACAGCTGCAGCAGGGGCGACCGAAGATGCAGACGGCTGCCCAGCGGAAGCATCAATCATTGCGGCGATCAGGGCTGGTTTTAGACCGCCCTCCTTCATCGCGGCAACTTCCTCATCATTAAAAACCTTGTAAGGCTGACCTGCGGCACGAATACGTGAGGCCAGCAAATCAATATCCTCGCCCGCCTGTTTCTCCAATACATCAGACACCTTCATACCCTCTGGCCCGATAAACCAGACCGCGTGGGCCGGCGGGATAAACCGCGCATATCGCTCGTCGATAGCAAGGTTTTCACGATGAAATGCCAACGGTTGGCGGTCAGGCGCCAATGCCGCCAGTTGCTGCAGTGCGTCCATACGGAAAAACGATGTCGGGTTGTCGGCAAGATACTTGCGATAGGTAGCCACGGTACCGCCTTGAACGGCCGCCTGATATGCACCTCTACTTTCCGCAATAAACTGACCAAGTGCCAGCGCGTGGCGATTCAGCTGATCGCTGGTAATGCTATACAACGGACCAGGCCCCTGCGCACCAAAAAGCAACGCCGTTGGAAAATAGACGGATAGCGACTCCCTGACGGCAAACGAATCCGTATTGCTGAACAGCACGACGTCCCCGGAGCGAAGCTCCATAGTGCTCTCGTAGCTATTCGTTTCAACGTATGGCAGTAGCGACAACGTCAGCAGATAGGTGACAAATGTCCAGCCACCTTTGCCATCCGTTTTCTTGACGTCAATTGCCACTTCATAATCAGTACCATCACCAGCAAACCATTTAGCAGCTTCATTCCAGCCCTTACGAAGCCTCTCTTCTCTGCCAGATTGATGCATCATTTCAATTTTGCTGGAAGAGACAGAGCCAGAGTAGGCAGAGAGTTCCTGCGGTGGCGCCACGGAGGGGGCCATCTGACCATCTGGAGGCAAGTAGCTGCGCGTATGACAGCCACTTAGCAGAACAGCAGACATCAACGCCAAAAGCGTGACTCGGAGTAATGAGTTTTGCATAGCAAGCCCCCGTAGGCGTTCCGTTTAACAGTGGTATTACATTACGTTAAACGGATGGTGCTATGCCACGACCCTGATGACAACCCAAAATCAATGTCGCAGCTCGGGAGCAGGAGATTACTTATCCGCGTCCATCTTGCGCACCTGAACACCCACTTCTCGCAACTGTTTGGCCTCCACCGGTGATGGTGCATGGGTCATAACGCAGGCTGCAGTCTGGGTTTTCGGGAAGGCAATGACATCACGGATCGAATCACTGCCGGTCATCAGCATGACCATACGATCCAGTCCGAAGGCCAAACCACCATGCGGCGGCGCACCAAAACGGAGCGCATCCAGCAGGAAGCCGAATTTCTCTTCCGCCTCTTCCTCACTAATACCCAGCGCCTTGAATACGGCCTGCTGCATTTGTGCACTGAAGATACGGATCGAACCACCTCCCAGCTCGGTGCCGTTAAGCACCAGATCATAGGCTCGGGACAATGCGGCCGCAGGATCGGCAGCCAACTCTTCCGGGGTACACTTGGGCATGGTGAAGGGATGGTGCAGTGCCGCCCAGGAGCCATCGTCGTTTTCCTCAAACATTGGAAAGTCAACAACCCACAGAGGAGCCCAGTCAGCCTCCAGCATATTCAGGTCGTGGCCAACCCGCACACGCAATGCACCAAGTGCTTCATTAACAATTTTAGCCTTATCCGCACCGAAGAAGATCAAATCACCATTCTGCGCGCCGGTACGCTGCAAAATTCCCTGAATGGCACTGTCGGTGAGGAACTTGAGAATCGGTGACTGCAGCCCGTCAGCACCTGCATCCAGATCGTTAACCTTGATATAGGCAAGGCCCCTGGCTCCATAAATGCCAACAAACTTGGTGTACTCGTCAATCTGGCTACGCGACAGCTCTGCGCCCTTCGGTACCCGCAGAGCTGCCACGCGCCCCTTCGGGTCTTTTGCTGGGCCAGCAAACACCTTGAACTCAACGCCATCCATGAGATCGGCAATATCAACCAGCTCCAGCGGGATGCGCAGGTCCGGTTTATCCGAACCGAAGCGGCGCATGGCTTCACTGAATGGCATGCGTGGCAGCTCGCCGAACTCGACACTGAGCAAATCACGGAACACCCGACGCACCATATTCTCGGCAACGGCCATTATCGCCTCCTCGTCGACAAACGAGGCCTCGATATCGATCTGGGTAAACTCTGGCTGACGGTCAGCACGTAAATCTTCGTCGCGAAAGCATTTGGCAATCTGGTAGTAGCGATCAAAGCCGGCCACCATAAGAAGCTGCTTGAACAGCTGGGGCGACTGGGGCAACGCAAAAAAACTACCGGGGTGGGTACGGCTAGGCACCAAATAGTCTCGGGCGCCTTCCGGGGTAGCCTTAGTCAGGATGGGGGTTTCCACATCCATAAACCCCTGCTCTTCCAAATAGCTGCGCACCACATGGGTAAGTCTGGAGCGGAACCGGAATTTCTCCAGTACGTTGGCTCGGCGAAGGTCCAGATAGCGGTACTTCAGACGTACTTCCTCACCAGCACCGCCAAACTCATCTAGCTCGAACGGCGGTGTATCGGAGGTATTCAAAATTTCCAGTTCGGTACCGAGAACTTCAATATCGCCAGTAGCCATGCGCGAGTTGCGTACGGCTTCATCACGCATCCGTACCCTGCCCTCAACACGGATAACATACTCGCCACGAACACGATCAGCGCGCTCAAACGCGGCTACGGAATCCGGATCAAATACCACCTGGACCAGCCCAGCCCGGTCGCGCACATCAAGAAAAATTACCCCACCGTGATCCCGGCGACGATGCACCCAACCACACAGGGCCACCGTCTCACCGTCGTTTGATGCACGCAAATCACCGCAATAATGGCTACGCATAACTCTGAATCCGCTCATTTTTTCAGGATGCGGCGGGCTGCCGCGGAGGGCGCGTAGTATAGCGATTCAGGCAGCCGTCAGCTATGCCAGCGATTGGTGCATTGACAGACGGCCCTGCGCCAAACACGTTCATCGACAAAAAAGCTGAAAAATACAGGGAAAAACACTCATTCAGTGCTTGCCGGACGCAGGACGTTGGCATATAACTAGCCCGGAATCATCGCGGGGGATGACCCACAGGTGCCAGAATTAAGGGGCATCGGAAAAGGATATCCTTCAGATGGGTCATGACATCCAATCGGAAATATAAAAAAGGGGTAAACACCATCATGGCTGCCAAGAAAAAAGCTGCTGCCGCAAAACCTGCAAAAGCCAAAGCCGCACCAAAGGCCAAGGCTGCTCCCAAAGCCAAAGCTGCTCCGAAGAAAGCGGCGGCTAAGGCCAAAGCTGCTCCGGCTGCTCCGAAGAAGGCGAAAGTATACGCTGAGGCGATTAGCAAGACTCAGCTGCTGACCAACATCGCTGAGAGCACCCAACTGACCCGCAAGCAGGTTGCTTCCGTTCTGGACGAGCTTAACCTGATCATTGAGGGCCACCTGAAGAAGAGAGGCGGAGTCGGCAGTTTCACCATGCCAGGCCTTTTCAAGATCGTGACCAAGCACAAGCCAGCCCAGAAGGCTCGCAAAGGCATCCATCCGATCACCAAGGAACCAACCACCTTCAAAGCCAAACCGGCTTCTGTTCAAGTGAAGATTCGCCCGCTCAAGAAAGTCAAAGATATGGCTCAGTAATTCGAGTCATCTGCACAGCAAATAAGGCGGGGCAACCCGCCTTATTTGTTTGTCGATCACAACCATCAGAACGCCTTTCAGACTGACATTCTCTCTGCGAACAGGCCCTGGCCTGCATCCCCGACCCAATCCCCAAGGAGGATGCTAAAGCCCTTCTTCTTCAGCTCATTAGCCACCGCCATCATATAGGCCAGATCCGCATCTACCCGGCAAAGCGACAGCACCTCGCGGCCAAAGCGGGTCAGCCGGTATACCGGCAAGCGGAAATCGTCCTCAGCGCTGCCACCTTCAACAAAAATGGCCTTATTGGAACACGCCAACATGGTGCTGAAGCCCTCGCTAGTGGTTGAACTCATCAACCAAGACTCGGGCCGACCATAAACGCCACGAAGCAAGCCCAGCTCCTCAAGCTGCTCAAACATGGGCAGGTGCAGCTCAGCAGAGAAGTAAGTGCCGGGATTGCGGTAGATAAAACCATCGAAGCATAGCCGGGCACAGATATTGATCATTTCGAGGTCGCCGCGGGAAATGGTGCGCATAAACTCCATGGTCCGCACCGAATAGGTGCTGGGTTTGAGCACCTCACCGGCAAGCAGTCGCGCCCAGTAACGCTTCAGCTGCACGGAAACCGCGTCCTGAGCACCATCTCTCCAGCGCACCATCCAGTCTGGATCAACCTGCACTCGGGAGATATTTTCCAGCGGCAGGTTACGGCACTCCTCCTCAGCGAGGATCGCGATATGGCGGATCGCCAGCTCTCGGCGCACCGCTCTCATGGCGCCATCCCGGTCAGCCTGGCGCAACAGCCTGGCGGTATCCAGGGACTCGACCGGGTCATCAAAGCCCGCCGAAACAATGACCGAGTTGAGCTTGACCCCTTGCATCAACTCATCATCCACTGCCTCTCGCAGCGTCCCCTCCCGGGTCAGCTTAAGGCGCCCTTCAATAAGCCCCTGCAGTTCGTGCTGCACCTTGGCAATCTCGCGCAGCTCCCTGGCGCGCACCGTGCGCCGGTCCAGGCTGCGGCGGCGCAGCAGGTCAGGGGCAGATAAACCACGCATCCCTTTGCCAAAGATTGTCAGCCACAGTTTGTCCAAATAATCGTCAAAACCACTCATAAACCGGTTCTCCAGCCAGACGCCCGGCCATATCGTGTGTTGTCGCGGCCGCTTTGTGCACGCTACATATATCCCTATAATGCCATCCCCCCGCCCAACAGAGAGAGCCCCATGGCACGCAAGGACAAGAAACAGATTATTGGCGAGCCGATGACAGACGAGCAAATTCGTGCATTCCTGCACGGCAGCCGGGAGGCGGGCCTGGACGAGGACCACCATGCGTTGCTGCGAGCATACCGCAGCCTGCGCAGCGAGGACTTCGGCCGATTTGTGGCCTTTTTCCTTGCCGATGGCCGCAATGTTAACGCCCCGGACACCACGGGCAGAACGGTGCTGAGTATAATCAGCTGCCACCAACAAAGTGCAGACTACGCCGAAGTATTAAAACAAGTCGGCGGGTGCTAGGTTAGCCCCCGCCGCAGGCGTGCACCCAATACACTGTGACTGACCGGTCAGGTCTGTTCAAAGCAGCAATCCCGTGGCAAGGTATGCATAACTCGCTATGCTTGGCGGGATAATCACAATAACTAAAAAATGAGCCTTAAGCCCATGCCACATCTGCAAACCACCCGCTGGCGCCTGTTGGTGCTGATATTTCTGTGCCTTTTTTCCCTGAATAGCCACGCCGCCAGAGATGACGACGACGAAGCCGATGATGAGATGGACGAGGTTACCGCTGAAGACCTGGCCATCGAAGACATTCCGGTGGACGAGAGAATTTTTCTGGAGATCTGGAAGAAGCCTCCGTTTGACCAACGATTCTTTACCTACACCGATGAGCAGATCGAGGAAAAGTGGGACTACTTGATGCGCGGTTTGCGCATCCCGTTTCCTTCAGCAGAGTACATTCGCGATACGTCGAATAAATACCCATTTGTTATCGAGGGCATTGAAGGCTTTGACGGTGACTTCGAGGGGTTGGAAAAGGACGTATTGTCGGCGTGGCGCAACTTCTTTGCCGGCAACTTTCAACAGGCGCGTAACGATGGCATGAAACTCGGCCCAATCGGCCTTATGCCAGCCATGTTTTCGCAGCTCATGTACGCCATCTACTTGACCGATCGACAAAGCGACAAATACATGCTGCTGCAGGACACGGCAAACCGGGCCCACATGTATTTCGATGAATTTGAAGAGATCGAGGATGACCCGGAAATCGCCACTCTGGCAGCGGCAGTTCGTTTGGGCTATGCCTACGCCATCGCCCGCATCGCCGAAGAATCACCGATTCCGATCGTCGTTGCCCGCCGCTATATTGGCAAAATCAAAAGCAACTCTGATCACATTACAGAGCTCGTCCCGGACCACCCGCTGGGCCATGCATTTCGAGCGGGCGTAGATGCGGGCATCATGCGCCGGGTTGGCAAGTTCACCGGCAGAATGACTTATAACGCACGCTCCACTGTGGTGGGGAGTTCGTTCGGCAAAGCCCGCGAACTTACCCCGGACATTCCGATTGTCGCCTACGAGCACGGCAATGCTTTGATTTACATGAACAAAAACCGCAACCTCAATGAGGCCATGGCGCTGTTTGAGGAAGCATCCAGGATGCAGCCGCAATTTTCCATGGATGCTCTGGATACCATGTACGCACACAAACGGCTCGCTGAAATCCGGTTGTATGCGCTTAACTACCGCAGCTTCCGCAAGTTTGAAAAGGATCGCCGCAAACTGATTCGCGCCACGGACCGCAACCTGAGCAGCGTTAACAGCCCAACCCTGACCATGGATATGCTGGAAAACCCGGACAAGTACAAGCTGCCGGAACGTCAGTAATTCATGTTTGGCTGGTATGAAGATAAGGTGTTTCCGCGACTGCTCGACTGGGCTACGCGTCCGCTGACGCGGGATAGAAAGGAACTGCTATCTGAAGCTGCTGGCCGGGTGCTGGAAATTGGCGTCGGCAGCGGCGCCAACTTCCCCTTCTATACCGAGTGCGCCACCGAAATTCATGGCATTGAGCCGGCCCCAGCCTTACTTGGCGAGGCTACCGCCAACGCCGCAATACAAGTCAACCCCCAGCGCTTTCAACTAATCAAGGCCGGCGCTGAAAAGCTACCCTATCCAGACAACCACTTCGATACCGTAGTTGCTTGTCTGGTATTTTGTACCATTCCAGATGCCAATAGCGCTTCTCAGGAAGTGTTACGTGTACTCAAGCCCGGCGGCAAACTACTTGTACTTGAACATATTGCCCATCAACAGTCGCTATGGCGGCGCGGGCAGAAAATAATTGAACCAGTATGGACGCCAATGGCTTGCGGCTGCCATCTCAGCCGGGACACCTACCAACTTTTCGAGCAAGCAGGCTTTGATGTTTCCGGCTTGCGACGTTGGCAACATCCAAAAATCCCCAAGTTGGCTGGCTTCATGTTATCCGGTACAGCACTGAAGCCCTGATTGATCTGTGTGGCATCAAGCCGCAGGCACAGCCTTGCCGATAGGTTTAGAATCGCTCCTTAAAGAATCAAGTCTGACGGGGCATCATGACAGCACTATCTCCCACTTCCTTCCGCACCTGGCGGAGCCGTCTGGTGATGCTGCGCGGCATGTTGGTAGTCATTCTTGCCATCGTCTTTATCGCTGCATGGAGTCACTCTGTATCTCCGCTACCCGTGATAACCGTCCTGTTTTGGCTAACCCTGCTATGGCTACCATCGCTACTCCTTCTATTTACCGGAAAAGCTCCAGAGCGCTATCAGCACCTCTGGCTGATCTCTGAACTGACCTTAGATGTGCTGCTCTTTCTAGGCTTCCTTTATCAGGCAGGCGGTGCTGGCAACCCTGTCATTTTCTATCTGCTGTTGCCGGTACTGGTTGCAGCCCTGTCCCTGCCAGTTGTGGGCAATATGTTAATCGCAGTGCTGGCTAGTGCCGGGTATGCCAGTACCTTTCTCTGGCAAACCGGGCATGCACACCACATGCATGATCTGCAGGACATCAGTAATGCCCATGGCATCGGTATGTGGCTAATCTTTGCCATGCTTGCGTTGGTCTTTTCTTTGCTTGGGCAGGCTTTGCAAAGGGCACTTGGGCAAAGCCAACGGCAGCAGGCGACCGCTCTGGGAATTGCCCTGCAGCGTGAACGTATGTACCAGATCGCCGCTGATTTGGCTGATCGTGCTCACGAGCTCAACACGCCGCTGGCAACTTTAATGCTGATGACAGAAGACCAGCCCCCGCAAGACAACACCCAGTTGCAGGAGGATTGGCAGCAAATTCATGCGCTAACAGAACGCATGGCCGCTCTGCTGAAAGCCCCAGATAACAGCGCGGCGCAGGGCCAGCGACTGCTTTCCGAATTGGTCAGCGATCTAGGCAAGAATCTGCGCATTTTGGCACCGGGCCTGAAAGTGCGCTGGCATGGTCCAGATGACCTACCCATTACCCAGACCAGTCAGTGGCAACGTGTTCTTGCGAACCTTGGCTACAATGCCTGTGACGCAGGAGCCACCACTTTGGAGATTCGCTGCGAGAAGGGAATAGATGATTATTACATTCAGGTCAGTGATGACGGCCCCAGACAACATGATCATGACTCCGCCAGACAGGGCCTCGGAATCGGACTTGCCTTGGTGGAAACCACACTTGCAGCGCTGGGCGGCTCTCTGGAATTGTTATTTGATCGGCAGTGGACAGTCGCCCGGATTCACTTGCCACTGTCAAGCCGGGGTATCTAATGGCTGAGCATCTTCTCTTGCTCGAAGACGATGAAGTGCTGCGCCACCACCTCGGCCGCAAGCTTGAGCGGCACCAATATCAGGTCATCTGCTGCGCCTCACTGGAGGAAGCCAGACAGGCCATAGAGTCAAAGCCGGAAATTCACATCGCAGTGCTGGATCAAAATGTCGGTCATGACAATGGCCTGGACCTGATAACACCTATTCTGGAAAAGTTTCCCGCCTGCCGGATACTTATTCTGACCGGCTATGGAAGCATTCCCGCGGCAGTAGCCGCCACTCGACGGGGAGCACGCAATTATCTGACTAAGCCGGCATCTCTTAGTGACATTCTTCACGCCATAAGCGATGAGGCGGAAACGGCCCTACCTGCTCTGCCCGATGCGCCGCCATCCCTGGAGCGCCTGGAGTGGGAGCATATTCAGCGAGTGATGGAGGAGCATGATGGCAATATTTCAGCAGCGGCGCGAACGCTCGGCATCCATAGGCGCACATTGCAACGACGCCTGAAGAAGCGCCCCTCGGCAAGTGAGTACGAGAGAGATCGCAACTGAGCCACATACGTGCCCTTTGGCCACACAACCTGTGCAATAACTTACCGACCAGCCTGCGGCAAAACGTTACAATGCTGGCATGCCAATAAAGTTGCACTCTGCCCTGCTGACCCTATGCCTCGCCGCCGTCGCGGTGCAAGCCCGCGCTGCCGACAAACAGCCGTCATTACATGTGGAATCGGATCAGCCGACCTTGAGCCAGAATCTTCAGGCCAGCCTTGATGTACTACACGAAAGCTGCAGTGCTGACCGTTCCCGCAAACGCTTGCTGGAGCGCAACCTGCAGCGGCGCGCAAGTCTGGCTGCACAGGCTGTGGGCTACTACGAAGCCGATATCAGTATCCGATTCGAAGATAGCAAAAACTGCTGGCGCGCATTTATCTCTGCCAAAGCGGGTCGCCCGGTAAAAATAGCGGAAGTTCAGGTGCGCCTTGAAGGCGATGCTGAGACAGACCCTGCCTTTGCAGAGCTGATCAGCAGTAGCCCCTTGCAGGTAGATGCAATCCTGCGCCATAGTGATTACAAGTCAATGAAAGATGGCCTTCTGAGAATGGCCAGTCAACGGGGTTATTTCGACCACCAGCTTAGACAGCATCGCCTGGAAGTGGACCCGGATAACTATTCGGCTCGAATTTTTTTGACACTTGAAAGTGGTCGCCGCCACCGCTTCGGCGAATTTTCTCTGGATCAAGAAATACTTCACGCACAGATAGCTAAACGCTACCTGCGTTTTTCGCCCGGTGACTACTGGGACAGCGATCTGCTACTGGAGAGTCAGCAGGCGTTGCTCGGCAGTGGATATTTCACCACCGCCAGACTGGAACGAAGTGTTGCCGACCCTGCTACACTTGAAGTCCCTGCCACCCTCTATCTCAGCGAACGCCCACGCAGGGCCTGGCTTGCAGGCCTAGGCGTTAGCACAGATACCGGACCACGCTTGCGCCTGGGCTATGAAGACCGCTATATCAATCAGCATGGACATCGCTGGTATGTTGACAGCGAAATATCCAGCTTGATTCGCGCAGCATCCAGTCGCTATGAAATACCTTTGCGCGACCCTGCCCGCGACAGACTTGTATTTTCTACGGGCTATCGCCTTGAAGATAATGAAAGCGCCAGAAGCGAACAGCTCCACTTCGGCGGAAGTCTGATCGGCGGCATTGGCAATGGCTGGGTGCTGACTCGATCACTGGACTACGAAAGGGAGAATTTTACTGTAGGCGATCAAAGCAATACCATCGAGCTTGTAATGCCCGGCGCACAAGTACAAAAAACCCGCAGTAATAACCCTATTTACCCTCGTCGTGGCTGGAAAATCAGCTTCGGCCTGCGCGGCACCCATCCCGAAATTTCCAGCACCGAGGCTTTCCTGCAAACACGACTCTCAGCAAAAGGGGTAATTCCGCTAGGCCCGGCCCGATTACTTGCCAGAATTGATGGCGGCCAAACCATGGTCAGCGATGTTGCCACACTACCCGCCTCAGTCCGTTTCTTTGCAGGTGGTGATACCAGCGTGCGCGGCTTCGACTATCAAACATTGGGCCCATCTGACCCTGCCGGCGATGCAATTGGTGGTCGTCATCTGCTGGTAGGCTCAGTGGAAATGGACTTCCCGCTGACTGCACATTGGCACCCCGCCATTTTTACTGATGCCGGCAACGCCTTTAACGAAACCGATGAAATGAATATTCGCTACAGCGCCGGGGCGGGTATTCGCTGGCGCTCGCCATTGGGGCCAATACGGATCGACCTTGCCCGTCCGGTTGATGCCCAGCGAAGCTGGCGGCTTCACCTTAGCATGGGCCCTGACTTGTGAGACGACTCCTGCTGACAGTGCTTGTTTTGCTGATTGCCATGCAGCTAGTGGTGGCGGCACTACTTGGCACCGAACCCGGTAGTCGCTGGCTGATATATCGACTATTGCCTCTGGTACCAGGCAACCTGCAAATCGATCAGATTAATGGCACCGTGCTTGATGGTGTTTTAGTCACCAACCTTAAATTTCAGAACAAAGATCTATCTGTCCAACTAGCACAGGCTGAAATTGCCATTGATACCGGCGAGCTCTGGCAGGGCTGGCTTAGTGCCCGGCACCTGAAAATCGACGGACTGCTGATCAACCTGCCGGAGCTCGAACCAGGCAGTGATAATGAGTTTGTTTTGCCGGATGCGTTAGCACTGCCATTTGGCATTGCCATCACATCTGCAAGGCTGAGCAATCTGGAGCTAACAAGAGGTCATCAACTGTTACTAAAACTTGATGCCGTTTCGCTTGATGAAGCGTCCATGAGAAGGCAAATGAATATTGACAGGCTGAGCGTCAGTCAACAGCAGCACCAGGCCACACTTAGTGACGTGCAGATAGATCTGGCCATGCCCTACCCTGTCGCTGCCCGCCTGCATTGGCAAAGCGTATTGACCAAGGCATCAAGCTGGCTTGGCAGTGAAAATCTCGCGGGGGATGCGCGCATAAAAGGTTCGCTAATGAACCTTGACGTTCGTCATCATCTGCGCACACCACAGCTAATAGACAGTCAAATCAAGGTTGCACCATTCTCAACCAAGCATGATTTTTCCAGTCAGCATAGATGGGAAAGTCTAACCATATTCCTGCCGCAAGATCAGGCAGTGAAACTGTCTTCTGGAGAGTTGCGGCTGGATTCAGATAACAGCGTAGTTCACCTCACATCTGAAACCCACGCTAATTTCTCTGACATCATAGATAGTCAGCTCAATGTTTCTGCCACTGGAGACTGGCAACAAGCCACTTCTCTCAACGTAAAACTAGCAGGAGACGATGGCGAGCTGGATATCAAGGGGGCTGCCCGCTGGCTCCCCGGCATTAGTTTCAAGCTGACCACGGATGGCCGAGAGATTAATCCGTCTCTACTTGACCCGAAACTACCAGGAAGGATTAACGTTTCAGGAAACCTGACTGGCCAGCGCAATGACAGCGGCAAATGGCAGCTCAGTGCCGACAGCTTCCGCGTTAAAGGACTAGTAAATAATCGCCCCATAGAAGCAACATTGCAGGCAGCGATAAACGACTCTGTGCTATCCCTTAACAGCGAGGCAAACTACGATAACAACCAATTTACAATTGATGGCCACATCAACCAGGCTATTAGCATTCATAGTCGCGCGCAGTTACGTAACCCGCAAAGCTTTCACCCACATCTACGCGGTAACGCTGAAGTTTACCTGCATGTCTTTGGGTCACGCAGCGAGCCCTTTTTGGACATTGACGTCAGCAGCAGTCGAGTGGGATTTTCTGAATACACAATAGAAAATCTTGAAATTCATGGGCGGCAGTTAGGCTTGCTATCAGACGAGATGCAACTATCAGCAAGCAGCGATAGCGTGCTCTATTACAACAAAGGCCTGCTTAGCAGTGCCGCAGCCCAGCTTCAAGGCAGTCACGAAAAGCATGTATTGAGCTGGTCCTTGAATCAACAGGCTGCCCAATTGTTCGGAACTGTGCACGGCGGCATAACAGATTTTGAATCAGGCTGGCATGGAACACTTGATCAACTCACGTTGCTCCTGAGCGACTTTCCTGACTGGCAATTGGATAACCCCACAGCCCTGTCACTATCGGCCAGACAGCAACTTCTGGAGAACACATGTCTGTCTAACGGGGACGGACAGGCATGCATAGAACTCAACTCCAGCGCGGAACAACTTAAAGCAAGTCTTGCCATTAACGCCCTTCCTCTTGCGCCTTTCTCCGCGCTCCTTGGGCCGGATATAAGCTTGTCTGGTGAGCTTGAGCATAGAAGTGATATCAAGCGTGACTCTAATGGCGACTGGCATGGCTCTCTGCAAAGTACATTCAACGGAACAACGATTTCTTTCGATGATGGGCCAGTAGACTACCCGCTACTACTTGAAGAAGCAGAAATGTCTGCCACACTTGATCAGCAGAACATTGACGCTGTAGCAAGTGTTGTCATGTCAGAACATGGCCATCTACACGCATCACTGCGCACCGCAATACCAACTGACGCACCTCTAAATGGTCAGCTTGATGTTGAGATCAGTGAGTTACGCTGGCTGGAGTTGTTAATACCTGGCATTCGCCAGCGCAGCGGCAGCCTTACTGGCGATTTGGTGCTATCCGGGAAACGAAACGCACCACAGCTGCACGGCTTACTGGAACTAAAAGATGGTGAAACCGATGTGGCAGAAGCCGGACTGACACTGACGAATATCAGCGCTAAACTAAACGCTGAGGGTAAACATATTGACATCTCTGGCAGCGCTCAGTCAGGCCCTGGATTTGTTGATATCACGGGCGCACTTGACCTCGCAGGCGGCCTGCCCGGAGAACTTAACCTGAGCATTAGTGGAGAACGCTTCCAGCTGCTTGCGTTGCCTGAGGCCATGGTATTAATCAACCCTTCCGTAACTCTAAGGGGAAATGCGCAGCTATTTCGTTTGCGCGGCGACATACAAATTCCAGAGGCGCGTCTGGCCCCGCAGCAACTCCCAGAGGTAGCCATACGTGTTAGCGAAGATCAGATCATAGTAAATTCGGTAAAACCTCCGGTTGAGGCGCTGAAACTGGATGCAGAGCTGATGCTGCTGATTGGTAAGGACGTACGCTTCAGCGGCTTTGGCCTGGACGCCCGACTGGGCGGCAATTTGCAGTTTATTCAAAAGCCGGACAAGCCGATAAGCCTGCTTGGCGATCTGCGCATCGAAGAAGGCCGCTACAGGGCCTACGGCCAAAAGCTGGCGATTGATCAGGGTGTACTACTATTCCAGGAAAAAATTGATAACCCTGGCTTGAACATCCGCGCGGTGCGTCGCATTCCCAGCGCTCAAATTGTCGCCGGCGTAGCCATCAGCGGCACTCTACAGAATCCACATGCTCGTCTTATTTCTGAGCCTGCCATGGAAGAGAGCGAAATCATGGCCTGGCTACTGACCGGGCGCGGACTTGCCGGGGGGTCAGAAAGTGACAACGCCATGATCGCTCAGGCATTGGCAGTCTATGGCCTGGAGCAGGGTAGCGGCGTGACCAAGAAAATCGGCGACAAACTGGGTCTGGACGAAATCGCGGTAGGCAGTGACTGGGAAACTTCGGACGCATCTCTGATGCTAGGCAAGCAGATTAGCGACCGGCTGTACCTGCGCTACGCCATAGGTTTGTTCGATGCGATCTCAACGGTCATGCTGCGTTATACCCTTAGCCGACGCCTGCACCTTGAAGCACAATCAGACAGTAACCGACAAAGCCTTGATCTCATTTATCAGTTAGAGCGTTGATTGTCTGTCAGCCAGCTTTAAGGCACCTCCTCCGCGGTCACGGGAAGGGAATAAATGCCCGTCACATGGGCGACCATCTTCTCGCTAGCGTCGCTGAACAGGCGCACTTCCAGCACTGCAGAGCGTCGGCCGAGGCGAATAATCTGTGCTTCAGCAATCAGATCACAAGGCTCCGGACGGGCGAGAAAGTTGATATTAAGATTCTGAGTGACCGCCATCTCAAGGCGGCCAAGCTGACCAAGAATCGCCGCATACATGGCTGCGTCTGCAAGGCCCATCATGGTCGGGCCCGACAGGGTGCCACCAGGGCGGATAAGGTTTTGCCGAAATGGCTGGCGTAATCTGGCCTTGCCTGAGCCTGCCTGCTCCACACAAATGCCATGCTCGCTGAAGTTGGGCACCCCACTGCTAATAATCTGCTCTACCGCACGGGCATCAAGACTCATATTGCACTCCGTTGGCCAAAACCGCCCCCTATCATAGCGATTGCATGCATACAGAACAGTATGACCATGGGCAGCGCCCTCCGCATGCCGTAAAATGGTCGGCTTTAACACCTTTCAGGAACAACTCATGCGCGCGTCTCGCTTTTTGCTTGCCACCGTCAAGGAAACCCCGGCCGATGCCGTGGTTATCAGCCACCAGCTAATGCTGCGTGCCGGCATGATCCGCAAACTGGCCTCCGGCTTATACAACTGGCTACCCGTGGGCCTGCGGGTGCTGCGCAAGGTTGAACGCATTGTGCGCGAGGAAATGGACGCCAGCGGCGCCCAGGAAGTTCTGATGCCCGTGGTGCAGCCCATGGAGCTGTGGGATGAGTCTGGCCGCGCCCCGGCCTATGGCCCTGAACTGTTGCGTATCACCGACAGACATAACAATCCTTTCTGCCTCGGCCCTACCCACGAAGAGGTAATCACCGATCTGGTGCGTAACGAAGTACATAGCTACAAGCAGCTGCCAATGAACTTCTACCAGATCCAAACCAAATTCCGTGATGAGACCCGCCCCCGCTTTGGCGTTATGCGGGCACGGGAGTTTATTATGAAGGACGCTTACTCCTTCCATATCAATATGGACTCCCTGCAACAGACCTATGACGAGATGTACCGCACCTACTGCCGGATCTTCGATCGCATTGGCCTGGATTATCGTCCGGTCGCTGCAGATACGGGCTCTATCGGTGGCTCTGGCTCGCACGAGTTCCATGTGCTGGCGGACTCAGGTGAGGATGCCATCGCATTTTCCGACCAGTCTGACTATGCAGCCAACGTTGAGCTGGCCGAAGCTATTGCTATCGGCGATCGCGTCGATGGCAAGGAGGAGCTTCGACTGGTCGACACACCCAACGCAAAAACCATTGCCGAGCTAGTTGAACAGTTTGATATCCCGGCCAATCAGACAGTCAAGACTCTGATTGTTGCGGCCAGTGAAGATTTCGGTGGTGGCTTTGTCGCCCTGCTACTTCGCGGCGATCATGAGCTGAATGAGATCAAGGCGGAAAAGCACCCAGCGATCGCCAGCCCACTACGTTTTGCCACCGAAGAGGAGATCCGCAACCTTATCGGTGCAGGGCCAGGCAGTCTTGGCCCTTTGAACCTGCCCATTCCGTTTATTGCTGACCGCGCTGTGACGCTGTGCAGCGACTTTGCCAGTGGTGCCAATATTGATGGCAAACACTACTTCGGTATCAACTGGGAGCGCGACCTTGCCATTGAAGTGACTGCCGACTTGCGGAATGCCGTGGAAGGAGACCCCAGCCCGGATGGCAAAGGCAGTCTGACCATCCGCCGGGGCATCGAGGTTGGTCACATTTTTCAGCTTGGCACCAAGTACTCTGAGGCACTCGGAGCCAAAGTGCTGGATGAAAACGGCAAGTCAGTGGTTATGCCGATGGGCTGTTATGGTATTGGCGTAAGCCGGGTAGTCGCTGCCGCTATTGAGCAAAACTATGATGACCGCGGCATAATCTGGCCCGCCTCCATCGCCCCGTTTGATGTAGCACTGATTCCGCTCAACCTGAAGAAAAGCCCACGTGAGGGTGAGCTGTGCGAGAAGCTCTACGCCGAACTGACCGCCGCTGGCTTTGATGTGCTTTACGATGACCGGGAAAAAGAACGTCTGGGCGTTAAACTGGCTGACACCGAGTTAATTGGCATTCCCCATCGGTTGCTAATTACGGAAAAAGGCATTGATGCCGGCACTCTGGAGTACAAAGGACGCCGTGATGCAGAGTCCACGGATGTTGCAATTACCGAGCTGACGACATTCCTTCAGTCCCGATGACCCCCTCTTGTAGAAGACGGGCCAGTCGTCGGCTTCTGGAGCCTTTTCGTAGCCTTTTTGTGAACTGGTGATTGACGCGACGAGTGCAACCGATAACAGTAACGACTGTCATGACACACAACTGCACCGGTGGCGGTCTAGTATTTTGCGGACAATCCGCATTCACGCAACTGGGGCCTATGGCTGAAGCGGAATAAGTCAATGCTGCGACTCTTGCTCTCTCTGTTTTGTCTGGTGACTTTACCAGCAACGGCCATCGCCCATGTTTTTCAGATTCCTGCCGGGGAGCTGCCTGGGCTAGTCAATCAAGCACCAGAGCCCTATAGCTTCTTCAGTATGCAGAACGGTCGCCTTGAGCCAGTCCCTCATCAGTGGCTGGCATTTTCTGATGATGGCTTTCCCTGGTTTGCCAAAGATAGTGCCACCGAAAGAACGGGCAAACCCGGTGTCATCAATACCACTGACCGCCTGCTGCTGCGTCGTAGCGATGGTGGAGAACGCCTTTCCGGCACACCCTCCGAGCATGTAGTTGGAGAAGTCCAGGTAACCATCGGCGGCACTACGCTTTACTACTATGCAGTGCGAAATGCCTACCGTCAGGCAACCCAGCGCTATATACGCTTTGACCAGCAGCGCATGCAGGTTCGCAGCACGGACTACTCACTTGAAATGGATCAGGACAACATGCTGATCTGGAAGGACTTCTTTTATCGCAGCTTCGAGACAGCCTCCGGCAAGCCAGAGACATTACTAGACACCCTTAAAATTCGCATGAGCGCTGGTCTGTTCTCAGAGAATGCGCGTATCACCCTGACCAACGAAAATCTCGAGCCGCGCATTGAGGAGATCATCGAAGGCCCTCTGGCCTGGGCTGTTTTTACCAGCACCACGCTGACAGTCGCGCGCGTGCCTGTGATGCGGATGCGCAATTACTTTCTGCTAATGCCACAACAGACGGACATACACACTCGCTTCACTCTGCCCACCGTTGCCAAAACCGTATTAACCCCCCCAACCCTGTCGATCTCTCTGGACGGCAACCAGCTCTACGACAGCAAACTGGTAACCAGCTGGACAGGGGACAAAGTAGCCGTCACGGACGGCAAGCTTTCGCCCTCTGAGCAAGAAATGAAAGACACCCCTCTTAAGGGCGAAAACTGGCTCTGGTTTGGAACCGGTCGAGGCTTCGACTTGCTTGCCGAGCTACAGTTTCTGGAAGGTTTTGAGCGGCCGGTGCGCCTGCTCTACGAAGACGACGCCAGTCTTGCGAATCTGCCAGAGCGCTTCCCCGGACAGCTACCCAATGTTGGCTTCATCATTGAGAAGCTTCCGATTGGCAAAGAGTTCTACTTTCGAGCCGGGCTGTATTTCAGCGAAAACAGCCAAAACCTCGGCCCTGGCCAGTACGCCAATTCGATACTCGATGCGCCGCAAATCAGCTGGCGAACGATCGACTAACCTGCCTGGTTTGCCGCTGGTACCGTCCAGCGGCGCAGCGCTCGATAGCGCACACCCCATTCACTCATTCGGGATTCATACAGGCACAACTCTGTAGCCTGAAAAGACAGCTTTAGTGGCATAACGGGTGCCGGGATAAATGCTCTGGATAATCGAGCCAGGGTAATGTGGGGGCGAAACGCTCTGGCGTCAGGCTCTGATAGAGCCTTCAGCAGCCTCTGATGAAGCTGGATCAGGCCACCCTCAGGAGCGACCTCTGCGGCAAAAATACGACCACTGGCATCAGGAAAGCAGCACGCCCGCTCAAGATACAGAGGTATCGCACCCCGCTCAGCGGCGATCACTTGATCAATCGCACGACAGACATTGTCCTTGCGTGCTGTTGCTATTTCCCCCAGAAATAGCAGCGTAATATGGAAGTTACCCGCAATTACCGGACGGGGACTGGCTGACGCCAGCTGCGCCACTGCCCTGTCACGGACACTGATCAGCTCCAGAGACAGATGATCGGGAACCGACAAACCAATGAATGCCCTCATGGCCTCTGTGCCTGCCGGGCGGTACAATCTGCGCCCCCGGGAACCTCTGACCCTGTTCCTGCCAACACGGTGACCCTCACAATGTCTTCTGAAAAGCTCCCTACCTCCCAGACCCCGGGCAAAGTCGGTTTTATCAGTCTGGGCTGCCCGAAAGCGCTGGTGGACTCTGAACGTATTCTGACTCAGCTGCGAACCGAAGGCTATGAAGTGGTCCCCACCTATGAAGACGCTGACGTAGTGGTAGTCAACACTTGCGGGTTCATTGATGCGGCCAAGGCAGAATCTCTTGAGGCCATTGGCGAGGCGATAAGCGAGAACGGTAAGGTAATAGTCACCGGCTGCATGGGCGTTGAGGAGGATAATATTCGCAAGGCCCATCCTCAGGTTCTGTCGGTATCCGGCCCACAGCAGTACGAGCAGGTGGTCAATGCTGTTCACCAGGTGATCCCGCCGCTAGCCTCCCATGACCCGTTTACTGATCTGGTGCCACCACAAGGTATCAAGCTGACACCTCGCCATTATGCCTACCTGAAAATTTCCGAAGGCTGCAATCACAAGTGCAGCTTCTGCATTATTCCATCCATGCGTGGCAAACTGGTCAGCCGTCCAGTTGGTGAGGTGCTGGACGAGGCCGAACGACTGGTTAAAGCAGGCGTTCAGGAGCTGCTGGTTATTTCTCAGGACACCAGCGCCTATGGTGTCGACCTGAAATATCAAACCGGGTTTTGGCAAGGCATGCCAGTCAAGGCGAAGATGCTCAACCTATGCCGCGCTCTGGGCAGCATGGGAGTATGGGTGCGCCTGCACTACGTTTACCCCTATCCTCATGTTGATGACGTCATCCCACTAATGAATGAGGGGCTGGTACTACCCTATTTAGATATTCCGTTCCAACATGCAAGTCCTCGGGTCCTTGAACTAATGAAGCGACCGGCACATGCTGAAAACACACTAGCCCGGATAAAACGCTGGCGCGAAATATGTCCGGATATCACCCTTCGCTCAACGTTTATAGTGGGCTTTCCAGGAGAGACTGACGAAGACTTCGAGATGCTTCTGGACTGGCTGGAAGAAGCTCAGCTTGACCGAGTCGGCTGCTTTATTTATTCCCCGGTGGAAGGGGCAGCTGCCAATGAGCTGCCAGACCCGGTAGATCTGGAAGTGGCTGAGGAGCGCCTGGAACGCTTCATGAATGTGCAAGCGCGAATCAGCGCTCGCCGTTTGCAACAGAAGATTGGCCGGAAGATTGAAGTACTTGTTGATGAGATCACCGATCAGGGCGCGGTAGCTCGCAGTCAAGCCGACGCACCGGAGATTGACGGACTAGTCTATCTTGATGGCGTCACCAACGTGCACCCTGGCCAACGTCTGCAGGTACGAGTTATAGACGCCGATGAGCACGATATGTGGGCGGAGCCGCTGTAACGAAATCATTTTATATCCGTGCTGAGGGGGTGCTGATTGCTTGCCAATGACCCGGCTCGTGGCGCCATCCTTCTGGTTACCGGCGAATTACTGCTGGCGCTGATGGCCGCCATGATCAAGCACCTCGCCGATCAGGGCTTATCCAGTGAGAGCCTGGTGTTCTTCCGTAATTTGCTTGGCTTACTGATTCTGCTACCACTACTCATCAGCCGTGGCGGCCTTACTCAGCTAAAGACTGAACGCATTGGCCTGCATCTACTGCGCGCGGTCACCGGTGTCGGCGCCATGTTTCTGTTTTTCTACGCCATCACTCATGCCACTCTGGCGGAGGCGGTACTGGTTAAGATGACAGCGCCATTTTTTCTTCCCTTGATTGGTCTGATCTGGCTTGGCGATAAAGTGCGAGTACAAACCTGGTGGGCGATTTTTCTAGGCTTTCTAGGCGTGGTAGTTATTCTGCGGCCAGGTTTTGGGGACTTTAACCCCGTACTTTTAGTCGCGCTGGCCAGTGCAGCATTAATGGGAGTCGCCAAAGTAAGCATACGACGAATGGCCAACTCGGAACCCCCGCGCCGTATCGTTTTTTGGTTCGCAATGTTCAGCAGTTTAATTTCCGCCGTGCCAATGTTCTGGCAGAAAACCTGGCCAGATCAGGCCCAGTTTATCTGGCTACTAGCCATCGGACTGGTTGCCACTACCGCGCAGTTTTGTATGACTCACGCCTACCAACTGGCAAGCCCTGGCCGAATAGGTGTCTACAACTATAGCTCAGTCATCTGGGCGGTACTGCTTGGTTGGCTGTTCTGGGGCGAGACTCTCTATCTGGGATTCGTTATCGGTACCATACTGATCGTCGGCGCCGGAGTTTGGAACCTGCGCAGTCAGCGGGCCTGAACGACGCTCCGGGGGCGTCCAGTCAAATGGCACATTGTAGGTCATCAGAAACCCACCCAACGTGATCAATACTCGGGCGATGCCGATATAGGAATCCGGAATACGCACCTTGTTTTCACGAAATTTCTCTAATAGATCGGACATCGCCAGGCCAAAATCATTTCGCTTCATGCGATCACTCAGTACATACAGTGCCAATTCTCGCAGTGTATCCGGATTACCGCCGACGAAGCCGGCATCGACAAACAGCTGGCCAATATCTACGTCACCCTCGTATCCCATCATGCCATACAGCAATCTGGAATAATTACGCACTTCGCTAGGCGTCAAACGGCCCAACGTGCCGAAATCAAGAATACTTATTTCACCCTGATCATTGACGATGAAATTACCCGGATGCGGATCCGCCTGATAGACGCCTACTCTAGTAACCTGTTGCAAATAGGAAGCAAACAACAAGCTCAACAGATCTGCTGCTTTGTCCGGATGGGCATCAAGATAGTCACGCAGGCGATGGCCATGCTGCCATTCACTTACCAGCACATTGGCGCCGGACATCTTCTCCACCAGGCCGGCCACTTTGATACGCGGGGGGTGGGGAATCCTGGAGAAACGGCGCATATTTTCCGCTTCGTTACGAAAATCCAGCTCAACCGAGGTCATATCCAGTAACTGCTCGGTAATCTGGACAAAGTCCAGCTCGCTAAACATGGGCGCCAGCAATAACGCCAGCAGGCGGAAAACCCTAGCATCCTGCTCAAATAGCTCCGCCACCTTGGGCAGGCGTATTTTTACCGCCACTTCCCTGCCATCACGCAAGGTTGCACGATGCACCTGAGCAATTGACGCAGTCGCAGCAGGCACTTCATTGAACTCAATAAAGCGATCCCGCCAGCGAGATCCCCAGGCACGCTCAAGTACAGGCTCCAGCTTGTTAAAAGATACCGGAGCGGCATCATTTTGCAGGGACTGAAGTGCAAGAATATAGGCAGGAGGCAGGACATCCGGGCGGCACGAAAAAAACTGTGCGGCTTTTATCCAGATGGCGCCATTTCGACGACACAACTCTGTGACCGCTTCTGCTGCGCGCTTGTGAACCTGCTCAAGCTGATCAGGGCGAGCCCGCTGTAAGGCCAGGCCATGACGACCATAGAGGGCCAGAATATCCAGCCCCGTGCGCAGGGCACGAGCATATCGACGGCGACCGGTAAGCAGACTGCTCACCGCACCAGAACCGGTACGCGCCAACTGGATACTCGAAACCAAGTGTCATATCCCCAGAAAAAGTCGCATCAGTGTAACCAAATCATGACATCATGTACTGTGATGTATTGCTCCACCCTGTAACAATGCGTAATGGGCGAGCCTCCATTCACCAGATAGAACAGGAACTTTTCATGTCGTCAGTCCGTATTGCGCGCAACGACACGCGTGCCGTCCACAGCCGCAGCATTGTCGTACTTAAGCCCTCTCATCCCCTGATCCGCAAACTGAAAAGAGACCTGCCTACCCCTTGCATCCATGGCGACAAGGTCTGGGACTCAAGCTGGTTACTGATGGATGAGTTACGCCGCAACCCGCCCCCAAAGAAAGGCACCTTGATGGATCTGGGCTGTGGCTGGGGCCCGCTGAGCGTATATGCGGCAAAGAAACTGAAACAGCAAGTGATTGCCGTGGACGCAGACGACGGCGTATTTCCCTACCTGCAATTGCATGCCCAGTTGAATGGCGTCGAAATCGAAACCCGCCAGCGGCGCTTTGAAAAGCTCAAGCGTAGCGATCTTGACGGCGTACACACCTTGGCTGGCGCCGATATTTGCTTCTGGGATGAACTGACGCCTGTACTGTTCAAGCTGATCCGACGCTCGCTGAAGGCTGGCGTTGAGCGCGTAATTATCGCCGACCCTGGCCGGGACCCGTTCTACCAGCTGGCCGAGCGCTGCGAAAAGGCCTTTAACGCTCGGGTGGTAGAGCGCAAAACGTCCAAGCCTAAATTGGCTCTTGCCGATCTGCTGATTGTCGAGGCCTGATTGGACGAGCGTCCCTATCACTTGCCACCGCCCTGCACTGAGCCACTGCTAGTGCTATATCAGGACGACTGGCTGGTAATCGTCAACAAGCCGGCATTCTTGCTGTCGGTGCCAGGTCGCGGGCCGCTAAAGCAGGACAGCGTGCAGAGTCGACTGGCGGCGCAGTTCGATGATATACGGCTAATCCATCGGCTGGATCTGGATACCTCCGGGCTTATGGTGTTTGCCCGTGGTGGCCCGGCGCAGAAGCACCTGGCCCGGCACTTTCAGGAGCGCAAGGTGCGTAAGGAATACCGCGCACGAGTGGCAGGGATTGTAGGTCCTGATCAAGGTGAAGTAGAGCTGCCAATTATTTGTGATTGGGAAAACCGGCCAAGACAAAAGATTAGCGAAGATGGCAAATGGGCGCTGACTCGCTATCGGGTGCTAAGCCGCGACATCAATGATGACAGCACACTTGTAGCACTGGAGCCATATACCGGCCGCTCTCATCAGTTACGTATTCATATGCGCGAGCTGGGCCACCCGATAATAGGCTGTGACCTCTATGCGCCCGCCGATATTCTGGCCCGCTCACCACGACTACTGCTACATGCCTGCTATATTGGCTTTGAACACCCGCAAACCAATCAGTGGCGAGAGTTCCACTGCCCGGCGCCTTTTTCCTAAACTTCCCCCTGCCAGCCAATAAACGCTACCATCTGGCCTTTGACAGCCGAACGGAACAGGCAATGAGTCTTCTTGATACCGGTCGCGACCTGCGCCGCCTTAACGAACTGACCGGCATTCTTCTCAAATATGGCTTTGCAGATATGATCCGCAGGCTGGGTTTGGCTGGCTCTGTGGAGCAGGCAAGCAAACTGTTCCGTCAGTCTGTCGACCGCGATATGCTGAACATGCAGCCGGGCGAGCGACTACGACATGCACTGGAGGAAATGGGGCCAACTTTTGTCAAACTCGGGCAGATTTTTGCCACCCGTGTAGACCTGTTCCCGATGGAGTGGATCGAGGAGTTTGAAAAGCTGCAAGATAACGCCCGCGCCATCCCTTTCGACAAGCTGCAGCCGAAAATTGAGAAAAGTCTGGGCAAACCCATGGACAAGGTGTTTGCCAGCGTCGACCCCAAGCCCATTGGGGTAGCCTCTATCGGTCAGGTTCATCGAGCTGTTACCCGCAGTGGCGAACAGGTGGTCTTGAAAGTACAAAAGCCCGGCATCCGAGCACGCATTGAATCGGACCTGCGCCTGCTGGATCAAGTCGCCAAGCTGGCTGCCGACAACTCCGCGGAACTGCGTCGCTATCGGCCAGTTGAACTGGTGCGCGAATTCGATAGATCTCTCACCAGGGAGCTCGACTTTACTAGCGAGTCACGCAACGCCGACCGCATCCGCGAGAACATGAAAGCGGTAAAGTGGCTAGTCGTTCCCAAGGTGTACTGGGAATACACCTCTGCTGCACTTTCCGTGCAACAGTTTATTGATGGAATCCCAGCGAGACAGACAGAGCGCATCGAAGATCAGGGCCTTGACCGTAAACTGATCGCCCGCCGTGGTGCCTCGCTGGCCTGGAAAATGGTTTTGGAAGATGGTTTCTTTCATGCCGACCCCCACCCCGGTAATTTCCTCATCCTGCCTGGCAACCGTATTGCCATGCTCGACTATGGCATGGTCGGCAAACTGACACGCGCGCGTCAGGAGCAAATGGTGCAGATCATGAAGTCCGTGGTCATGCAGGAGCCTGAAGGTTGCGCCTCCGTGCTTGCCTCCTGGTCTGATGGCGTTCCGGTCAAGCATGAACAAATGACTGCCGATATCGAAGACATAATCACTCGCTATTACGGCATTCCCTTGGCGGAACTTGATGCTACCGCCCTGCTGATGGACATTACCGCACTACTGCGAAATCACGATCTGGTGCTACCCAGTGACATTGCCTTGCTGGTCAAGACGATTATCACACTGGAGGGCTTTGGCCGGGTTTTGGACCCGACTTTTGACGTGATGAGCGAAGCTGAGCCATTGATCAAGCGTATGGTTCGTATTCGCTATAGCCCCGGTCGCCTGGCCCGCAGTCTGGGCATGCGCGCACTAGGCGTGGTCGATCGGATATATGCTCCACCACCGGCCGTCGGCGGCCCCCGTGGCGGTGCCGGCAACGGCATTGATCCTCGCCACCTGGAGCGTTTGGTGGCTCGACTTGAGCGCTCCCAGTATCGTCTGGTGCAGACATGGCTGACCGTCGCCGGAATTCTCTGTGGCAGCCTGCTGCTCGCTGGCCGAGTGGCTCCGACAATCTGGGATATTTCTGTTTTTGGTCTGCTGATCCTGCTAAGCAGTGGTACCTGGTCAATCTGGATGATGCTGGTGGCCCGTCGCCACCTGCGCGAATGGGAGTAGTACGAATGAAAAAAGCCAACTGGGTGGCCATTAGCGTCGCCGCACTAACACTGGTCGCCTGCGCCACATCACCACTGGGAAGACGCCAGTTGCTACTGATGCCAGCAGCACAAATGGACCAAATGGGTCTAACCGCCTACAGCCAACTTAAACAACAAACCCCCCTGTCTACCAATCAAGCCCAGATCAGCTATGTGCGCTGCGTCAGCAACGCACTGACGGCGACTCTGGACGGTGGCCAGACATGGGAAATCAATCTGTTTGAAGACCCGACCGCCAATGCCTTTGCCCTGCCCGGTGGTTTTATGGGCGTGCATACCGGTCTGCTGCGAGTAGCCCAGAATCAGCATCAGCTCGCCGCTGTTGTGGGCCATGAAATCGGTCATGTGCTTGCCCAGCACAGCAATGAGCGTGTTTCCATCGAGTCTGCCACCAGCACCGGCCTGCAGCTACTTCAGGTACTGGCCGGGGAAGAAAGCCCTCAAAAGCAGATGGTTTTTGCAGCTCTGGGGGTTGGCGCCCAATTCGGCGTATCCATGCCGTTTAGCCGCAAGCATGAAGCAGAGGCAGACCTGATAGGTCTGGAAATGATGGCCAAGGCCGGCTTTGACCCGCGTCAGGCAGTGTCACTGTGGGAAAATATGGGCGCAGCTGGCGGCAAGGCGCCGCCAGAATTTATGTCCACCCATCCCTCCAATGACACCCGCATCAAAGGACTGAGCGGATATATGCCTAAGGTGCTGCCCTATTATGAACAGGCTCTGGCTGCTGGACGAGTGCCCAAATGCAGCTGACCTGACAAGGGCAAACGCCCCCGCGATCGCTGCTTTGCGGCGATCAGCGGAAGTAGGCGTTGTCCCGGACGCTGTGATCCGTCTTATCACGTACTGCCGTCAACTCCGGGATACGCTCCTTGAGGGTCTTTTCAACTCCACTCTTGAGTGTCATATCGACGGCGGAACAACCTTGACAGCCACCACCGAACTCCAGAATAGCCACGTTATCGTCAGTCAACTCCAGCAACTGCACATTGCCACCGTGGGAAGCCAGACTTGGGTTGATTTCGGCGTAAAGCACGTGATTGATGCGCTCTTCGAGCGTGGCTTCAGGGCCAATGTCCGGCACCCGTGACTTTGGCGCCCGGAAGGTCAGCTGCCCGCCCATACTATCCTTCTTGAAGTCAATCGAAGCATCTTCGAGATAACGGACACTCTTGCCCTCGATCCAGGCGTGGAACCCCTCATAGTCATAGCGAACGTCATTTTCTTCCTGCTCGCCTGGCGGGCAGTAGGCCATACAGCACTCGGCATGAGGAGTGCCGGGACGTTCCACAAATATGCGTACGCCCATGCCCGGGTTACCCTGTTTTTCAATCAGGTCACGCAGGTACTCTTTGGCATTATCGGTGATGCTAATCAGCTGTTCGGACATGGAGCAGGTCTCAGGCCGGAATCCCGACCATTTTAGTCAAGTATTCGCTGGACGCAATGGCCGTGACCTTCCCTTTCTCATATCAGGCGTTATGATAGCGACCTTCTTGGCACCAACTACCAGTCCCGGGACACGCTATGAGCGACCAGAACCCAGAAAAGAAGCCTAATCTGATTCAAGTCATAATCAGCGTTCTGGCCAGTTTGCTGGGAGTGCAAAGTGGCAAAAACCGGGAGCGGGACTTTAGCAAAGGCGATCCGAAGGACTTTATCGGTGTGTATGTGGTTCTGGTGGTGATTTTCGTAGTCAGCATGATAGTCCTGGTCAATATGGTGCTGGCCTCCGCCGGGAAATAACGTCAGCTGTCCGGAATATCCATATAACCGTATCTTTCTTCTGACTCCTTTCCTTATCTGATAAAGTTCGTCGCCCGGCGTCTCTGAGCGCCTGTTTCCCTATAAATTAGCGGGTTACTTAGAGTATATGTACGTTTATCAGGATTATGACCAGCGCCTGCTGGACGAGCGTGTCGCCCAGTTCCGCGATCAAACGCAACGCTACCTGGACGGCAAGTTGGCCGAAGAGGAATACCGTCCCCTGCGCCTGCAAAATGGCCTCTACGTGCAGCGCTATGCGCCGATGCTCCGCGTTGCCGTGCCCTACGGCATGATGGCCAGCGCACAGCTACGTATGCTTGCCCACATCTGCCGCACCTGGGACAAAGGCTACTGCCATGTCAGCACCCGTCAGAACATCCAGTTCAACTGGCCTGAGCTGCAGGACGTACCGGATATTCTTGAAGCGCTCGCCAGCGTGCAGATGCATGCCATCCAGACCAGCGGCAACTGCATCCGCAACACCACCACCGATGAATTTGCCGGGGTCAATGCAAAAGAGATTGATGATCCGCGGCCATGGTGTGAGCTGATTCGTCAATGGTCAACGTTTAACCCCGAGTTTGCCTACCTGCCGCGCAAATTCAAGATTGCTGTCAACGCTGTGCCGGATGAAGACCCTGCTCTGATCGGCGTACACGATATCGGCGTGCAGATCGTCGAAAATGGCCAAGACGAAACGGGCTTCCAGATCTGGGCAGGCGGCGGCCTTGGCCGAACACCGATGACAGGCGAAGTTATCGGCGAGTTTATCGAGCCCAAATACCTGCTCGCCTATCTGGAGGCAGTTCTGCGGGTCTATAACAAGTACGGTATCCGCGATAACAAATACAAGGCGCGCATCAAGATCATTGTCAAAGCCATGGGGCGCGACAAATTCCGTGAGCTGACCGAGCGTGAGTTTGCCGAACTTAAAGATGGTCCTATAACTCTCACTGAGCATGAGATCGAGCGCATGCGTGCCAGTTTCCCGGCACCTGCCTACAGCTCCCTGACAGACCTGCCACAGGCTCTTTCGCAGGCACTGAGTAGCGACAAGGCATTTAGCCGCTGGTATCACACCAATACCCGGGCTCACAAACAAGCTGGCTATCGGGCAGTAACCCTGACCCTGAAGAAAACCGGCCGTGTCCCCGGTGACATCACTGATGAGCAGCTTGATGTGGTGGCCGATCTTGCCGACCGTTACAGCTTTGGTGAGGTGCGCACAACCCATCAACAGAACATGGTTCTGGCAGATGTGCGCCAGGATGAGCTCTTTGATCTTTGGCAGGCACTGGAGTCTATGGGTCTGGCGACGCCAAACCTCAAGTTGCTCACTGATATTGTTGCCTGTCCAGGCGGTGATTACTGCTCTCTGGCCAACGCGAAGTCGATTCCAATTGCAGAAGCAATTCAGCATCGCTTTGAAGACATGGACTACCTGCACGATCTGGGCGAACTGGATATCAATATTTCCGGGTGCATGAATGCATGTGGCCACCACCACATCGGTCATATCGGCATTCTCGGCGTCGACAAAAAGGGTCGCGAGTACTATCAAATTACCCTCGGAGGTCGTGGCGATAAGGTCTCGCGCATCGGCGACAAAATGGGACCATCTTTTGAGTCAGATGAAGTCGCAGACGTTGTTGAGAAAATCGTCAACCTGTATGTAGAGCTGCGTCACGATGGCGAGCTGTTTATCGACACCTATGAGCGTGTTGGCATGGAACCCTTTAAGGAGCGCATTTATGGCCCAGCTAATTAAAGACGGCGCGCTGTGCGAAAACAGCTGGGTACGGGTAACCCCGGAAGATGCCGAAGGCATTCCTGCAAATGGCGACATTATCGTATCGCTAAGTTGCTGGCTGGAACAAAAAGAAGCGCTGAAGAACCATAACGGTAAAGTCGCTGTCTGCCTGAAACCCGGTCAAGAACCAGCCGAGCTTGCCGGTGATCTTGCTGATCTACCAATGATCGCTATCGACTTCCCGGTGTTTGCTGACGGTCGCGGCTACTCCTACGCCCGCGAGCTGCGCACACGCTATGGTTATCAAGGTGAGATTCGTGCGGTTGGCGATGTACTGCAAGACCAGCTGTTCTATATGTGGCGCTGCGGCTTCAATGCATTTGACATTCGCGCCGACAAAGACGCCAGCGAAGCACTAAAAGGCCTGAACGACTTCACCGTCACCTACCAAGCCGACGCCCGCGATCCGCGACCAATTTACCGACGGCAGCCAGAGTAACCCTTACCACTATCAACAGGGAGGCCAGCCACTACGGGCTCTCATATCTCAACGCCGAGATAATTCCCATCATACGCTGGCAGCCAGGTCTTCAAACGACATGAAGGCGCCTGGAAGCAGTCACCATGCTCAATATGGAAAGCAAAGCCATGCCGCGGACAAATAATCCTTTCTCCGTGCAATGAGCCTTGCGCCAGAGAAAACCCCTGATGCGGACAACGTCCCTCAATGAGAAACACCCTGCCATCACGCTGCAGAAGCAGGACATCCTCGCGCTCGATACGAAAGGACTGACGAAACCCGTCATACAACTGATCCAGTCGAACCAGCCTGTGAAATGCCATCAGACCATCCCCATGGCAGTAACAAGACAATAACAGCCTACAAAAAAACGCCCACCGAAGTGGGCGTCTCCAGTAGGCTTTACTGGCCGTGGTGCTGAGCCAGATAAAACCAGGTATCCAATACCGAGTCAGGATTCAGCGAAACGGAATCGATGCCCTGCTCCATCAACCATTGAGCCAGATCCGGGTGATCGCTTGGCCCCTGACCACAAATACCGATGTACTTACCAGCCTTATTGCAGGCCTGAATCGCCATACTGAGCAAGCGCTTAACCGCCGGATCACGCTCATCAAACAGATGACTGACAATACCAGAATCACGATCCAGCCCAAGCGTTAGCTGAGTAAGATCATTCGAGCCAATCGAGAAGCCATCAAAGTGCTGGATAAAGTCATCCGCCAGCAGCGCATTGGTGGGCAATTCGCACATCATAATCACGCGCAAACCATTCTCGCCCCGACGCAAGCCATTCTTCGACAACAACTCGATGACCTGCTCAGCTTCGCCAACAGTGCGCACGAATGGCACCATCACCTCAACGTTGCTAAAGCCCATCTCGTCTCGAACTTTCTTCATTGCCCGGCACTCAAGCTCAAAGCAATCGCGGAAGTTTTCACTAATGTAGCGAGACGCCCCCCGGAAACCCAGCATCGGATTTTCCTCATGTGGCTCATAAAGCTTGCCACCGATCAGGTTAGCGTATTCGTTCGATTTGAAATCAGACAGGCGAACAATCACCTTCTCCGGGAAGAAGGCCGCTGCCAGCGTGCTGACACCCTCCACCAACTTCTCAACATAGAAATCTACCGGTCCAGCATAGCCAGCAATTCGCTTATCGATGGTCTGCTGGATATCGCGGGGGATGCTGTCGTAGTTAAGCAATGCCTTGGGGTGTACACCGATCATCCGGTTAATAATAAATTCCAGGCGGGCAAGGCCAACGCCCTGATTGGGTAATGAGGCAAAATCAAAAGCACGGTCAGGATTACCAACATTCATCATGATCTTGAACGGCAGCTTGGGCATAGACTCAACAGAATTGCGCTGCACGTCAAAAGCAAGCTGTCCCTCATAAATACGGCCTGTATCGCCCTCAGAGCAAGAAACAGTTACCGCCTGCCCTTCCTGTAGAATCTCTGTGGCATCACCACAGCCAACAATTGCCGGTACTCCCAGTTCACGGGCAATAATCGCCGCATGACAGGTACGCCCACCGCGATTGGTAACAATCGCTGCAGCACGCTTCATCACTGGCTCCCAATCCGGGTCAGTCATGTCGGTTACCAGTACGTCACCGTCCTTAACCTTGTCCATTTCACGAATACTGGAGACGATACGCACCACGCCAGCACCAATACGCTGGCCAATCGCCCTGCCCTCTACCAGCACTTTGCCTTTTTGCTTAAGCAGGTAACGCTCCATAACCGAAACATCGGAACGACTCTTGACCGTTTCCGGGCGAGCCTGAACGATGTAAAGCTTGCCATCATCACCATCCAGCGCCCACTCGATATCCATAGGTGCACCGTAGTGCTTTTCAATCTCGATAGCCTGACGCGCCAGCTCTTCAATCTGGGCATCGGTCAAGCAAAAGCGATCTCGCTCTGCAGCATCCACGGCCACGGTCTCAACCGATTTACCGGTTGCACCAGTTTCCGCATACACCATTTTTTGAAGCTTGCTGCCAAGGGTGCGGCGTAGCACAGCAGGACGCTTGTTCAACAAAGTTTCCTTATGAACATAGAATTCGTCCGGGTTCACTGCACCCTGAACAACCATTTCACCGAGACCATAAGAAGCGGTCAGGAACACTACATCACGGAAGCCCGACTCGGTGTCCAGCGTGAACATAACCCCGGCAGCGCCAGTCTCAGAGCGCACCATGCGCTGGATGCCAGCGGAAAGGGCCACATGAGCATGCTCGAAGCCCTGATGAACCCGGTAACTGATCGCCCGGTCATTGAACAAAGAGGCAAACACCTCCTTGACTGCGTGCAGAACATGATCAATGCCGCGAATATTCAGAAAGGTTTCTTGCTGGCCTGCAAACGAAGCATCCGGCAAATCCTCAGCTGTTGCGGAAGATCGCACCGCCACAGCCATTTCTGCATTACCTGCACCAATCTTTTCGTAGCCATCCCTGATCGCCTGTTCCAGTTCTGGCTGGAAAGGAGCCTCGACTACCCAGCTACGGATCTCCGCGCCGGTTTTCGCCAGCGCTACGACGTCATCGACATTCAGCGCCAGCAAGGCGTCGTTGATCTTCTTGGTCAGACCATTGGTATCAAGGAAGTCCCGGAACGCTTCAGCCGTGGTGGCAAAGCCTCCCGGTACCGAAACGCCGGCAGCAGACAGGTTGCTGATCATCTCTCCGAGAGAGGCATTCTTGCCACCCACGGTATCGACATCACCTTTGCCAAGGTTTTCAAACCAGACTACATAGTTCGCCAAGGTAGTGCTCCCCTTACTGAGCCGACCGGTGGGCCGGGATTGCCGGAACAGGTATCCGAGTGGATCGAGATGAAGGCGGGATTCTACCGAAAGCGAGACAGATTTTCTCGCCCAAGATGGTCGCGGCTGATCACAGCCAGTGGCGCCAACGCAGCAGCAAGGTCAGAACCAGCCCGAACCCCAGTGTCAGCAAGAAAAACGCAGTAAAGCCAAAGTCATCCTGAGCGCCGGGAATACCGCCGAGATTGACCCCAAACAGGCCTGTAATAAAGGTCAAAGGCAGAAACAGGCAGGTGATAACCGCCAGCACATACATTCTTCGGCCAAGCCGATCAGAAAGCCGGCTCTGCAGGTCTTCCTGAGCGATGGTGGCATGTTCCCGCGCCAGATCAATGTCTTCCAAAAGGCGCTGCAAACGGTCGGCAGCCTCGCGAATTACCAGCCGGTCCGACTCGCTTAACCACCCTCCGGTATCCGCCAGCAGGCGAGCCATGGCCTCACGCTGGGGGCTAAGATAGCGTCTCAGACTGATTGCCTGACGGCGCAGCTCTGCTATGCCGCCCAGCGCTGCTGAGCCTTGCGAGCTCGCGCTGACCTCCTCGAGCTGAGATACGCGTTCTTCAACGCTGGCGATGACGTCCTCGAAATGCCAGGTCAGGCGATCCAGTAGTTCTGCCAACAAGGCCTGGGCCGACTCTGGCCCCATACCATTCTGCAATGCCTCAAGGAGATCGCTGACCGCTTTCAGGCTGCGTCGCTGGGTACTAATGATGCGACTACTGTCCAGCCACAGACGGATGGCGATCATATCTTCCGGCTGTGCACCAGGAGTCAGATTAACGCCGCGAAGGTTGATCAGATGGGCGTCGGCCAGTGTCGTCACCCGGGGACGGGTTTCCAAGGTCAGCAATGCCTCCACTGCCGCCTCCGGCAGGCCGCTATGCAGCAGCAGCCATTCACGGGTTTGCGGCATGGTGTAATCAAAATGCAGCCAGAGCACCCCCTGGTCCGCCCGCCATGCCTCCACCTCGGGCCAGTCAACCTGCCGGGCACCGCCCTGGCCGTCTAGCAACAGAGCATGCACAAGGCCATGCTGCATCAGCTCGCAACCCTTACCAGCACACGACCGCGCACCTGACCGGCGAGGATGCGTGGAAACCAATCCACCAACTCCATTAGCGACACTTCTGCAGCCAGCAGCTGCTCTGATTTTTCAAGGCGCCATTCGCTGGCGAGCACCTCCCAAACCTGCTGCTTGATATCTAACGGTAGCTCAACACTGTCCACCCCGAGCAAATTGATGCCCCGCAAAATGAACGGAAATACGGTACCGTGCAGTTCGCCGGAGGCCGCCATGCCACAACAGGTGGCACTGGCTCCATAGCGAAGGGTCTTCAGGGCGTTCATCAGGATATCCCCACCGACAGTATCGACAACCCCGGCCCAGCGCGGCTTGAGCAATGCCTTGGCAACACCGGCCTGAAGCTCTTCCCGGCCAACTAGCGAGGAGGCACCGAGCTGCTTTAGCCAGTCCTCTGCGTCAGCCTTGCCTGTGCCTGCCACTACGTTGAACCCGAGCTGTGCCAGCAGCGCCACAGCAATGGCACCAACGCCACCGGAGGCACCGGTCACCAGCACCTCGCCGTGATCCGGTGACAGACCAGTATCCAGAAGACTTTCTACACATAGCGCCGCAGTCAGCCCAGCGGTGCCCAGCAGCATGGCATCGCGGCAGCTCATTTCCTGAGGTAACTTGACCACCCAGTCCGCCGGCACGCGAATATATTCGCCGTAGCCACCGTCAGTGTTCATGCCAAGGTCATAGCCGGTGACGATCACCTTATCACCGGCCTTCCAGGGACCATCATTGGCACTGACAACCACGCCGGCGGCGTCCACGCCAGGGGTGTGCGGGTATTGGCGGGTTACTCCCGGCTTGCCGGTGGCTGACAGTGCGTCCTTATAGTTCAGAGACGACCACTCGACTCGAATCAGCACATCCCCTTCTGGCAGGTCAGCAACATTTCTATCGACTATCGAAACATCGAAACCTTGCTCGCTCCTATCACTGCGCAGCGCTCGGAATAACTGATTCATAGCCTCTCCCCGACTTTACTTGAGCAGACGATTGCTGCCTCGATGAAACAGGTGCTCCAGCACCCTTATCATGGCCCCTTCAGCTCCCAAACCGAGGCGTTCAGCCAGATTGCGTTTCACCTGCCAACTAATCTCGAACACCTCTGCATCCTTACTACGGCGCTGCAGATATTCATCGCTAGTAGCCAGCTCATCAATGAGACCAAGTTCCAAGGCACGAATACCATACCAGTGCTCACCGGTGGCTACCTTGCTGATTTCCAGACCTCGACGATTGTCACGAACAAAATCCTTGAACAAAACATGGGTGTCTTCCAGCTCTTCCTGAAATTTAGCGCGATCACTGTCAGTATTCTGACCAAACATGGTCAGGGTGCGCTTGTACTCACCGGCCGTCAGAAGCTCGACATCAATATCGTTTTTCTTAAGCAAACGATGAAAGTTGGGAATTTGCGCGACAACGCCAATGGAGCCCACAACCGCAAAAGGAGCCGCAATAATTTTCTCTGCGATACACGCCATCATATAGCCGCCACTTGCCGCCACTTGATCCACGCAAACCGTCAGATGAACTCCTTGTGAGGTTACCCGGCGTAACTGGGACGCGGCGAGCCCGTAGCTATGAACCAGTCCGCCAGGACTTTCCAGACGGATAACCACCTCATCATTTGCTTCGGCGACCTGTAGCACAGCAGAAATTTCCCGACGCAGGTTGTCCACCCCGCTAGCCTGCACATCACCATCAAAATCCAGAACAAAAAGCCGTGATCGAGCGCTTTTCGCGGCGGGCATCTTCTTTTCCGCGCGACGCTTTGTCTTCTCATCTTTCTTCTTACGTTTTAACTCAGCTTTGCTTTCCGCTTCCGTCATAATCTCATGGCGCAAGCCATCCCGCAGATTGTCAATCTCCTGATTCAAGTGACGAACCTTGAGATAGCCATCATCATTCTGATGCCGATTACGGGCAGCCATGGTGGCAATACCGCTGATAACAAACAGCAAAGCGATTACCACAGTAGCAATCTTCGCGAGAAACATGCCGTACTCAACAACTAAATCCAGCACTGCCGACTCCTGTTAATTAATAAAAAAGCGGCACCGGAGCGCCGCTATCAGAGAAAAATCATTCCCAGCGTTTTAACGCACCTTGTGCCGCTTCATTAAGCGGCCGCGCAATTAATCCACCATTGCCCAAAGTAACCTCGTAAATCGCACCATCCGCCATTGGCATGGGGGCACCGCTGGCATAATCCGCATGAAGCATCATGCTCCAACCCGTACGGGCGTTCTGCCATACATCAAAACCAACTGCCGGGCGGGTGATTTGATACTCACTGGCATCTTTGTTGCGCTCATCTTCAAGCGTCAAGTAGCGCCCCTGAACACGATCCAGTTGATAACCGGACTGAAATCCCAGCAGGGCAAAAAAGCCTTTCCAGCGAATAACCCTTGCATCCACCCTCCAAAGATCACCACTTAACTGATAGTCCACATTGTCACCGCCAGGCTGGGCCAGTGTAGCTGCATAGCTCTGAGGCCCTAGCTCCCGAAAGCTGACAGTCACCAGAGGCTCCTCTCGAGACAACTGCTTATAGCTGAACAAATTCAGAGAAAATAAAGAAAAGTACACCGCCAACCCGATCAACAGCAGCCCCGCAGTACCCCTGAGCCACTGTAGCAGCCACTCGGTCCTGAGCAGAACAATGCTGCCGGCGATGACTATCACCAGGCAAAAGCTAATGATCAATAACGGTGCAGTATCGAACCCCATGCCGGCATCCTCTGGTTAATTCATACCCCGCCACGCTGTATCCAGTCGTCAATCAATGATCTGGAAATACTTCCCGGCGGAGGTACTCTTGGCAGGTTATCTCTGGAAAACCAACCCGCCTCGATAATTTCGACGCCATCTGGCACCAGATCACCACCCTCATAGTCGGCATGAAAGGCCAACATTAAAGAGTGGGGAAAAGGCCATGACTGGCTACCATGATAACGCAACTTACCGACCCGCAAGCCGGTTTCCTCTCGGACCTCCCGGCGCACCGCATGCTCGGCGTCCTCGCCCGGCTCCATAAAGCCAGCCAGACAACTAAACAGCCCCTCGGGAAAGCGAGCACCATGGGCGAGCAAGATCTCATCACCCTTGGTGACAAGGGTGATTATGCAAGGAGTTATACGCGGATACTGAGTGTATTGGCACGCTGGGCAGACCATGGCCATGTCTCTGTTATGGGCCATGGTGACGGCCCCGCAGCGACTACAAAAGCGATGATCTCGTCTCCAGGCAAATAACTGCATTGCCCTGGAGGCCAGCATGAAGTCACCTTGCGGCAGCAGATGAATCAGTCGACGCAGCTCCTCCGGGAAAAAGCCCTGCGGGGGATCGGTATCATCCTCCAGACTAACCGCGCAACAATGCTGCCCATCCAGGCACCCCAGATATATCTGCTCACCAGGGAATAGCATGCGCGCCATGCCGGCACGTAGTGATGGCAGCAAAGCTCCACTACCTTCCTCATTGATCAGCACCCTGCCCTGATGAAAAACGAACAAACGTAGCTCTGCTTCAAACTGGGCCGGGGCTGGGCCAAACTCGATATCCACCGGCATCGGTTTAACCGACCGGCCGGATAACCGGAAAACCGAGTTCTTCCATGCTCACCTCTGCAACCTCAAGCACTGACTCACCAATGGGCTTGTGCTCTTCCATACTCTCCAGATAGTAATCCACGCTGGTAATAGCATCCGCCAGCGTATCCATGTGCTCCCGCTCCGGCGAGCCGCCGCCGGCGGCAAGTAGTCTTTGCTCGATATAGGCACGACAGGCATCCATCACCGCTTTCGCCCGGCCCAGATCAAGAAACATGAGGCCGCCGGATACGCCACCCAGAATGCCGGGCAAATTAGCCAAGTGCATCCGATCCCACTCTGACTCAAGGAAGGAAGCGACCGCCCGCTTGGCCAGTGCCAGACCGGAACGACACTCAGACACCACCGTACGCCGGGCATCATCTAGCTGATAGCGAGAAATACGCTGATTACCTGCCTCACGGTTAACCTCGTCGGCAGGCGTGAGGCTGTGTTCCAGCTCAGCCACAGCATTCTCAGCGGAGATCAAATCATCAACCAGCTCGACAAAAGCCGGCGATTCAATATCAAAGTCCGCAGGCCAACCACGAACGCTATCGGCCCTCGACTTGATTTGCTTGGACTCATTGCCCAGGTTGACCATCAGCAGCGTACCGCCGATCCGCGCAAGCCCGTCAGCAACCTCACGGTAGTCGATATCGGCAACACCCTGAGCCGCCATATCAAGGGTCTGCTTGACGTCATTCAGCTCTTCCTTAAGTGACTCGGCAACACTTCTGGCGACAGAGCCACTGCCGCTGGCCATCAATGCAATCTCTGCCTGCAGCTCCGCATCAGTAATGCCCGAGCGCAACTCAAAAGCCTGTTTGACCTCGCCTATAACCCCTGAGGAATGACTGCATAACGAAGCGACAAAAATACTTTCCTTGATCAGCAGCAGCGGCGCGTCAGCAGCCAGTGCCCGCTCCCCCTCCTGGATGAGCTTTTTTATCTGTCTATCATACTGAGCCAGCAACGCCTTACGCGCTGGCGTAATCGCCATTTGGTCGGCGATCAACGCCTCCAGCATTGCCCTGCCGATCCACCACAAGCGACCGATAGCAGCAGAGCCGCACAGTCTATCAATACGGCTCAAGGCACGGGCCATCAGCTTCAGATTAATAATGCTGTTTTGACCACGCAGCACACCTAACAATCCAACCTGATACATGTGCCGAAGGCGGCGACCGAGACGACTCAACTCCGCCACCGGGGGGGGTGCTGCGGTCGGTACTGGATAGCGGTCGCGTGCCAGATCCACAGCAAAAAAGTGGCTCTCTTGAATTAGCGGCTTGCCAGCTGCGCGACGCAGCTCATTCAAACCACCCACCATAACTTCCGGCAAAGGCCGATTTTTCAGCTGAACATATTCGAGATAACGGCCCAACAGCAGTAGCGACTGGCCTAAAGCCTCGCCAAGAAGGTTACCCCCGGAGCCCTGCTCCTGCATTTTGCGTACGACCTGCTCCATCTCGGTGGCAGTCAGAGTTGCCGCTGGCAACTCCAGAACCTGAAAGATCCCTCTCAACTGGTGAAAGCTCTCCGCACAGACATCAAGCTCCTGTGTCCGGGAAGAATCAGCAGCCCAAGCCTCCAGAGAGCGACCTGCCTCCGCCAAGGTGCTATCAATCTCCTCCTTGAGGAAGGTCAGCGAGGTACTGTTGGTCATCGCAACCATGGCTTCTCCGCAATCTTATGTTCTTATCAGCGTTTATCAGCTGCGGGTTGAGCTATCCGGCACCGTTCCCTGAGGGATACAGGCATCTCATAACACTGTCCAAGCTTCTGTCTAACAATGCCAGCAACTGTCGCACGATGTTAAAGAATCCGTCAACTTTTACCGCCAACCAACTGAAAAAAAAGAGTTTTGCCAAGTCGAACACAATATGGCGGTGGCAGTCAGTCAGCCTGACTCACGGGCCACGACGCCACAGACTGCCGCCCTCCAGCTTGCTATCCAGGTGATCCAACCGACTTTCATGGCGCGCCAGCTCTTCTACGCCCGCCGCCTGTACCAGCAGTGCTGGCCGGCCCTGTGGCAGTCGCCGAATAGCTTCCACTTCGGCACCACCGCTACTGCTTTCACCGTCAAGAGAAAGACCAACCTGACCACCAGTCATGGTCAGGTACACCTCGGCCAGCAGACGCGCATCCAGCAATGCACCGTGCAGTTCTCGGTTTGAGTTATCGATTCCGAAACGGCGACACAGCGCATCGAGGCTGACGCGTTGCCCCGGATACATCTGCCGGGCCATAACCAGCGTATCAAGAACCTGACAACGCTGACTCAACACACCCCACTGCCCGCCAAGCAAACGCAGCTCGTGGTCAAGAAACCCTATATCAAAGGGCGCGTTATGAATAACCAGCTCCGCCCCGTCGACAAACTGAATAAAATCTTCTACCACCGCAGAGAATAGTGGCTTATCTGCCAGGAACTCTGAAGTCAGACCATGCACATCCAGTGCTGCCTGATCACTGTCACGCTGAGGATTGAGATAATAGTGCAGCACCCGACCAGTACATCGTCGGCCAATAATTTCCACACAGCCAATCTCGATAATCCGGTGGCCTTCACTGGTCTCGAGACCAGTGGTCTCAGTATCGAGGACAATCTGTCTCATTCGGGCTGTCCCTCCGGCAATTCCTTGAGGCTGTCAATGCCACGATTGGCCAGCTGGTCAGCCAGCTCATTCTCCTCGTGACCGCTATGCCCCTTGACCCAGTGCCAGCGCACCAAATGGGGCGCTGCAGCCTGCTCCAGCAGCTTCCACAGATCAGCGTTTTTTACTGGCTTTCGATCACTGGTCCGCCAGTTCCTTGCCTTCCAGGCTGGCAGCCATTCACTAATACCCTTGCGGACATACTCGGAATCAGTGGTCAAATCGACTTCACAGGGCTCTTTCAACGCTTGCAAAGCACGAATTGCGGCAGTCAGCTCCATCCGGTTGTTAGTGGTATCCGCCTCACCACCGAATAGTTCACGCTGGTGGTCACCATAACGCAGCAATGCCCCCCAGCCGCCTGGCCCGGGATTACCTCGGCACGCTCCATCGGTATATATCTCTATTTTCTTCAATGTTCAGGTCCTTGCGGGTCTCGCCTTCCCCGACGCTGCCAATGTGCCAGAGGCACTGGAATAACCTGCGGAGAGCGCTCCGGCAAAGCAAAGCGAGGCCGTACCGGCCTGATCATGGCCGCCCGTTTGCGGGCTACGAGGATGTAGAAGGCACCCCGGCGCGGCCAGAAACGCCGACCCATTTGCTCAATCATGGAAAAACGCTGGCGTCCGGAAGCCCCCAGAGGCAAAGCATAATGAGCGCTTTCGTAGCCCTCAAGCTCCAGCCCCAGCACTCCAAGCCAGTCGTGCACGCGCTGGGCAGGCAAAAACCTGGCCAGCCATGGCAGGTGCTTCGAGCCCAGTCTGAACAAGCGGGTCAGCCCCCAGATGCTGAATGGATTGAAACCGATGAGCACCAGAGCCCCACCAGGGATCAGTGTTCGTGTGACCTCCCGCAGTACCTCATGTGGATTGGCCTCAAAGTCCAGACTGTGGTGTAAAAGCACCAAATCAACACTGTGATTGGCCAATGGCAGGCAGGCTGGGTCAGCAGCGATAGTAATGCCCTGGTCACCGGGGCGGCCAACATAGTGCTGGCGCCGGATTCGAGTCGCTTCGAGCAGGGGCTCGGCGCAGCCAACACCACACTGCACCGCATGATAACCAATCATACGCACCAAAATGTCATCCAGTAGATGACGCTGCTCGGCCAGCATAGCCTGCCCTGCATCCGAGGCAAGCCAGTCAGCAAATGCCCGGTCGGTATCCGGTGGTGGCCGACGGAACGGTGAGCGTAGCAGTCGCGGCAGATCCATACGGTTTGCGTCGCCTCAGGCAGATGATATGGTGACAGTCTATCAAGGCTTGCTGATCTGTTCCCGCCCCGATGCTATCTGTAATCGCTATTCCTGCATTTCAAGATAACTATATCTGGCTGATCCATGATTCGGCCGGTAACGGCGTGGTGGTCGACCCAGGCGATGCAGCGCCCGTGATGGCAGCGCTCGACCGGCTCGGCGTTACCCTGCGAGCCATTTTGATTACACACCACCACCCTGATCATACCGCTGGCATAGACGCCCTGACTGAATGCTGGCCGGTGCCAGTGTACGGCCCGAAGCAGGAATCCATCCGCGGCGTAACCATGGCGGTCGACGACGGCGATCAAGTCATCCTGACGGAACCGTCAATCCGCCTCGATGTGATCGCTGTCCCCGGGCACACCCTTGGCCACGTTGCCTATTACACCGTGCAGCCTGATAAACCGCTGCTTTTCTGCGGTGACACCCTGTTCAGCGGCGGCTGCGGCAGGCTGTTCGAGGGCAGTCCAGCACAGATGCTGGCCTCGCTGGACCGACTCAGCGAACTGCCCGAGCAAACCCTGATCTACTGCACCCATGAATATACGACCTCCAACCTGGCCTTCGCCCGCAGCATTCTGCCGAGCGATCCGGCACTGATCCGACGGCAGCAGCAGGTGTCCGCATTGCGGGACGCGGATCAACCCAGCCTGCCCTCCACTCTTGCCGAGGAGTTGCGCAGTAACCTTTTTCTACGCTGCCATGAAGCCGACCTTCAGGCAGCCTTAAACGACGGCTCTACGGAACCGACTGACCGACTTTCGGTCTTTACAGCATTACGGACAAAGAAAGACCATTTCTGATACCTTGCTGGCCGCTCAATGGCCTTCTATTCTCCCGATGTGAGTAACCTTTTTACTGTGATGAAAAAAATTCTTGCCACAATCAGCGTAATACTGATCGTTCAGGGCTGTGCCTCGCGAGCGCCTTCCATCAGTGATTACGATCCTCTGGACGAGTTCGGGCCGATGTTGGCGGCTGCCTCTGAAGAGGGAAATATTGCTCTGCTGTGCGGTGATACGGACTGGCCAGAAGCCCGACCTGAAAGCCTGCCGGTAACTGGCTCAGACCTTTGGCAGCGATTGCGTAGCGGCTTCAGCCTCAATCTGGACATTGATAATGCTCGCATTACTGCCGAGCGCAATTGGCTAATCCGCAATCCTCAATATATTGAGAGAGTGACCACCCGGGCACAGCGCTACCTCTACCATATTGTCGAGCGCGCCGAAGCCAAACAGGTTCCACTGGAGATGGCCCTGCTGCCAGTGGTGGAAAGTGCCTTTGACCCGTTTGCCTATTCCCATGGCCGCGCCTCCGGGCCCTGGCAGTTCATTCCCTCTACTGGCAAAGCCTTTGGCCTGCATCAGGATTACTGGTATGACGGAAGGCGCGACATTCTGTCATCAACCGACGCAGCACTTGAGTATCTTTCCAGACTCGCGAAACGTTTTGACGGTGACTGGGAGCTGGCACTGGCCGCCTACAATTCCGGCGGCGGCACCGTCTCAAAGGCCATTCGCCGCAATCAACAGCAACAACGCCCAACAGATTACTGGAACCTGCAGCTACCCAAAGAGACCCGCGCTTATGTTCCCAAACTGATTGCTATCAGCCAGATTGTTCGCGACCCGGAACGCTACGGAGTGACCTTGCAGCCGATAGCCAATGCACCCTACTTCGCGGTAGTCGACACCGGCGGCCAACTGGACCTGCAATTAGCGGCTGACATGAGTGGCACCGACGTTAAGGAAATTTATTACCTTAACGCCGGCTATAGTCGCTGGAGTACTCCACCAGCCGGCCCGCACCGCTTGCTAGTCCCGTATTCCCGGGCCAGCGAGCTGGAGCAAAAGCTGGCCTCGCTGCCGGCCGAGCAACGGCTCCGTTGGCAGCAGTATACAATCGCTTCGGGTGATACATTGGGAGGCATTGCCAAGCGGTTCAACACCACTATTGATGCCTTGCGGCAAAGCAACAACCTGCGCAGCAACATCATCGTTGCCGGACGCCAGTTGCTTATCCCCCAGCCCGCCGCGAGCGCCGACGCCTATCGGCTCAGTGCCGACAACCGCCTTGAAGCAAAGCAGAATCAAGCGCCTGCGGGGCGCAGTAAGATAGAGTATCGGGTACAAAGTGGCGACAGCCTGTGGACAATTTCCCGCCGCCATAACGTGGGCACTAAAGAGCTGGCCAAATGGAACGGCATGGCTCCGGGAGACACGCTGAGCGTTGGCCGAAAACTGGTGATCTGGAGCAAGTCAAACACCACCGTAACTGCGCCCTCTGTGGATCGCCCGGAGATGGTCCGTCGGGTCAACTACTCCGTTCGACGAGGTGACTCCCTGCACCGAATCGCGAACCGTTTTAACGTGTCCGTCGGCCAGATTGCCAGCTGGAATAAACTTAACACCAGCCGCTACCTGCGGCCCGGTCAGCAACTAACGCTGTATGTGGATGTTCGCTATGCGCCCTAGTCGATGGGCTATTGGACGTCTTGGTGCTGGCGCTCTACTGACCGCCGGCGCCATGGTTTGCAGCGCAGCTCCACAGCACGGCTACCACCCTTTTGGAGTGCTAAAATACTCCGCCGATTTCCATCATTTTGACTACGTCAATCCAAGTGCCCCCAAGGGCGGCACCCTGAAGCTGCTTGGCAGTGGTGATTTCGACAGTATCAACCCCTACATCCTCGCAGGACGTAGCCCCGCCAACACACCCGGCGCCTATGTCTTCGGCTTTCTGGAAATGACCGACACCCTATTGATGGGCGCTGACGCACATAACAGCGTCGGAGATGAAGCAGGTGCCGCCTATGGCCTTATTTCAGAATCCATCAACTGCGACCCCCAATTGAACCAGTGCACATTCAAGCTACGTGACGAAGCCCGCTTTCAGGACGGCACGCCAATTACCGCTGATGACGTGCTGTTTTCCTTCAACCTGCTGCGTGATCAAGGCCACCCACGCTATGCCCTGCGTTATCAGCAGATCGACAAGGTCAGCATCATCAACTCTCATCAGGTGCGCTTCCATTTTACCGGTGAGCATCGGCGCATGCTGCCACTGATCGCCGGCCAACTTCCGGTCCTGCCAAAACACTATTGGCAGGACAAAGACTTCAGCAAACCGACACTCACACCCCCGGTTATTAGTGGGCCCTACCGAGTCGCCGGTATCCAGCCGGGGAGACAGATTACCCTGCAGAGGGACCCAGGCTATTGGGGGCGCGACCTGCCAGTAAATCGCGGTCGCTACAATTTTGATCAAGTAATTATAGATTTCTACCGCGATGCAGAGGTCGCCTTCGAAGCCTTCAAAACCGGCCGTTACGACATTCACCTCGACTACATTGCCAAGCACTGGGCCACCGCCTACGATTTCCCCGCGGTACGCGATGGCCGGGTCAAGCGCGCTGAAATCCCTCACCGTATCGCCCAGGGAACTCAGGCATTTTTCTTTAACCAACGCCGCACACCATTCAACAACCCGGATATTCGCCAGGCCCTCGGCCTGCTATTTGATTACGAATGGACCAACCGGAATATTTTCAATGGCGCCTATCAGCGCCAATTGAGCTGGTTCCCAAACAGCGAGCACAGCGCCAGCGGCGTGCCTTCCGGGGCCGAGCTTGCCCTGCTGGAGCCATTTCGGCAGCAATTACCGGAAAAGCTGTTTAGCGAACCCTTTTCCCTGCCTGTCAGTGACGGCTCCGGACGGGATCGCCGCCATATGCAGCTAGCGATGGCCCTGTTCAATAAGGCGGGCTACCTGATACGAGACAAAAAGCTGGTGCACGGGGAAACAGGCGAAGCGCTGTCACTGGAAATCCTTAATTACCATAGCCCGGGCATGGACCGGGTTATCCAGCCTTGGCTGAGAAACCTGGAGGCGCTTGGCGTTGACGCCAGTTATCGCTCCATTGACCCAGCCTCTTTCAAGCAGAGACTTGATCAGTTTGATTTTGATGTCACCCTTTTTGTTTTGCCGCAGAACACTTTCCCTGGCGTGGAGCTCATTGAATATCTGCACTCCTCCAGCGCTGACATGAATGGCGGGCGTAATTACGCTGGCATCCAGGACCCGGTGATTGATGGCCTGGTCGGCAAGGTACTGTCTGCCTCCACACTGGATGACTACCGGGCGGCACTGCGCGCACTGGACCGGGTGCTGCTGTGGCGCCACTATACGATTCCGCACTGGTATCTGGGCCGACATCGGCTAGCCTGGTGGGATCTTTTTAAACGACCGGCCTCCGCCACGCCTTATGTCCTTGGCACCGAAACCTGGTGGATGACCGAAGCAGAACGCTCGCAATAACCATAACAGGAAGTTCTGATGCTGAAATCCATATTGCTTGCTCCAATACTTTTTGCCTTGGCTACTTCTGCTCACGCCTCTCCCGGCAAGCACGCTATAGCAATGCATGGCGAGCCGAAATACGGTGTTAACTTCAGTCACTTTGACTACGTCAATGCAAATGCCCCTAAGGGTGGCACTCTGCGCCGCCATGTCATTGGCACCTTCGACAGCTTTAACCCGTTTATTCCACAGGGAAACCCGGCAGCAGGCACGGGCTATCTATATGACACCTTGACCACTCCCAGTCAGGATGAGCCCTTTACCCAATATGGGCTTCTGGCAAAGACTATTGAGTTGGCAGCGGATCGCTCATACGTCACCTATCACCTTCACCCGGAAGCACGTTTTGCAGACGGCGTGGCTGTCACCTCCGAGGACGTGGTGTTTTCTTTCAATCTACTGACCGATAAGGGCTCGCCATTCTATGCCTACTATTATGGTGACGTGGAACGAGTCGAAGCCATTGACAACCATAGCGTGCGCTTCCACTTTCGAACTCGCGAAAATAAGGAGTTGCCACTTATTGTTGGCCAGATGCCGGTGCTACCCAAGCATCACTGGAAGGACCACGATTTCAGCAAACCGTCTCTGCAAGTACCTATCGGCAGTGGCCCGTACGAAGTCGAAAGTTTTCAACCAGGCCGCCGAGTTGTATATCAACGTCGTGACAATTACTGGGCTAAAGATCTGCCGGTGAATCGTGGCCAATATAATTTCGATCATGTCTCGTTCGAATACTTTCTGGACGAAACCGTATCGCTGGAAGCATTTAAAGGGGGTGCCTATGACTGGCGACTGGAGCGCAGCGCCAAGGACTGGGCATCGGGGTACACCAGCCCGGCGCTGACGCGCAAGGAGATCATTCTCGAAGAAATCCCTCATAGTCTGCCAAGCGGCATGCAAGGCTTCGTTATGAATCAGCGCCGCGAGCTGTTCACTGATCGAACCCTTCGCGAAGCTATCGGCCTGGCCATGGATTTCGAATGGTCTAACCAGAACCTGTTTCATGGCCAGTACACGCGCACGCGGAGTTTTTTTCAGAACTCTGAGATGGCCGCCACTGGACTGCCTTCCGCAGCAGAGCTGGAACTGCTTGAGCCATTTCGCAAGCAGCTTCCAAAGGAAGTATTTGACAAGGAATACCAGCCACCGAAAACCGATGGCTCAGGACGCCCAAGAGAAAACCTGCAACGTGCCCAGCATCTGCTCCAGACTGCGGGCTACACGATCGAGAAAAATCAACTGAAAACGCCAAATGGCACCTTGGTACGCTTCGAGATCCTGTTGGATAGTGGCGCTTTTGAACGCGTCGCTCTGCCCTTTTCCCGCAACCTGAAAGCCCTTGGCATTGATGCAAATGTGCGCCGGATCGATCCGACCCAGTATCTGGAGCGAGTACGTAAATTTGACTACGACATGATTATTGCAGTGTTCCCACAGTCCAACTCGCCAGGCAATGAGCAGCGTGACTTTTGGCACTCATCTGCAGCAGACATGTCAGACTCGCGCAACCGCATCGGTCTTAAAAACCCGGCTGTGGACGCATTGGTAGAGCAGATCATCCGCGCTCAGAGTCGTGAGCAACTGGTGGTGGCCTGTCGGGCATTAGATCGGGTACTGCAGTGGGGCCACTACGTCGTACCAAACTGGCATGTAAATCGCTTCCGGGTAGCATATCGCAGCACCCTGGCGAGGCCACAGGTGAACCCGCCCTATGGTTTGCCGATTGATGCATGGTGGCAGAAACCCTGATGAGCTGGTATGTGCTGCGCCGCCTGGCGCTTATTGTGCCCACCCTGTTTGGCATTCTGGTGCTTAACTTTGTCATTGTGCAGGCCGCCCCCGGCGGCCCCGTTGAGCGCATGGTGGCCGAACTGAAAGGCATGCATACCTCCGCCACTGGCCAGTTCGCCGGCACCAGCGCCGACATGATTCAGAGTGGCGGCTCGAGCGGTGGCTCAGCAAGCGACTCAAGTGGCTATCGCGGATCACAGGGGTTGCCTCCTGAGCTGATCGCTCGGATAGAAGCCTTATACGGCTTTGACAAGCCGCCTCTGGAACGCTTTGTACTAATGCTGAAGAATTATGCCAGCTTCGAGTTTGGTGACTCCTACTACCGTGGCCGCCCTGTAACCGAGCTAATCGTTGAGCGCCTTCCCGTATCTATCTCCCTTGGTCTGTGGAGCACCTTGATCACCTACCTGATCTCAATCCCGCTAGGTATCCGCAAGGCCGTCAGGCATGGCACCCCATTTGATGTCTGGAGCAGCAGTGCGATTATTGTGGGCTATGCCATCCCCAGCTTCCTGTTCGCGATTTTGCTGATTGTGTTGTTCGCCGGAGGCAGCTATCTAGACTGGTTTCCACTGCGTGGGCTGACTTCAGACAACTGGCAGGAGCTATCTTGGCTGGGAAAGATCACCGACTACCTGTGGCATATCACCCTGCCTACTATCGCTATTGTGATCGGCAACTTTGCCACCTTAACCATGCTCACCAAAAATTCGTTTCTTGATGAGATCAGCAAGCTGTACGTTCAAACCGCCATGGCCAAAGGCCTGAGTGAAAACCAGGTGCTTTACCGGCATGTATTCCGTAACGCCATGCTGATTATCATCGCCGGCTTTCCTGCAGCCTTCGTGGGCATGTTCTTTACCGGGGTATTGCTGATCGAGTACATCTTTTCTCTGGAAGGGCTTGGTCTGCTTGGGTTTGAATCCGTAATTAACCGTGACTACCCGGTGGTATTCGGCACCTTGTTTATATTTACGCTGCTCGGCTTGCTACTGAAGCTGATCAGTGATCTTACCTATGTGCTGGTCGACCCACGTATCGACTTTGATCGACGGGAGTTCTGATGCTACTAAAGAACCCGGTTAGTCAGCGGCAGTGGCAGGCGTTCCGCAGCAATCGTCGCGGCTATTGGTCATTGTGGATTTTCATGCTGCTATTCATGATCTGCAGCGCAGCAGAGATTATCGCAAACGACAAGCCCATTCTGCTCAGCTTTCAGGGAGAACTCTATTCTCCAATACTGTTTGCTTACCCGGAAACGGAATTTGGCGGCATGTTTGAAACCGAGGCCAATTATCGGGATCCCTTTGTCAGCGACCTGATTGAGCAAGATGGCTGGATGCTTTGGCCTCTGATCCGCTTCAGCTACAACACCATTAATTACGACCTCTCCGTGCCGTCACCAGCACCACCGTCAGCAGAGAACTGGCTGGGCACCGATGATCAAGGCAGGGACGTTCTGGCGAGGATCATATACGGGCTGCGTATATCGCTTTTTTTCGGCCTACTACTAACCATTGCCAGCAGTATTATTGGTGTCATTGTCGGCGCGCTGCAGGGTTATTATGGTGGCTGGGTTGATCTAACCGGACAGCGTTTTCTAGAGATCTGGTCAAGCATGCCCACACTGTATCTACTTATTATTCTGTCCAGCTTTGTAAAACCCGGATTCTGGTGGCTACTGGCAATAATGCTGCTCTTTTCCTGGATGGCACTGGTTGATCTGGTACGAGCCGAGTTTCTTCGCGGCCGTAACCTGGATTATGTGCGCGCGGCCCGGGCCTTGGGTGTGTCCGATCGAATGATCATGTTTCGCCACATTCTGCCCAACGCGATGGTTGCCACCCTTACCTTTATGCCATTCATTCTTAACGGTTCAATTGTCACCCTAACGTCACTGGATTTTATCGGTTTTGGTTTGCCGCCCGGCTCACCCTCGATGGGAGAATTACTTGGCCAAGGCAAGGCTAATCTGCATGCCCCCTGGCTAGGTATCAGTGCATTTGTGTCGCTCGCTTTTATGCTGTCACTACTTATTTTTATTGGTGAAGCCGTGCGGGATGCTTTTGACCCGAGGAAGTACCTGCAATGACCGCGCGTCTGGCAATCAATCACCTAACCATAAACTTTCCCGGGCAAGATGCTCCCGCCGTGGACGACGTCAGCATTGCGCTACAGGCGGGGAGAATGCTTGCTCTGGTGGGAGAGTCAGGCTCCGGAAAATCTCTGACTGCCCTGTCAGTGCCACAGCTTCTCCCCCCGCAAGCTCATTACCAAGTAGAAAGCATACTGCTTGATGGCGAGGACATTAGCCGAGCTTCGACGCTACGTTTACGCGCTCTACGAGGCCACCGTATAGGAATTATTTTTCAGGAACCTCTGTCGGCGCTGAACCCCCTGCATACCGTCGCGCGGCAGTTGGCAGAGAGCCTGCAGATACACCAGGCTTTGTCAGACCAACAAGCTCGCCAACGCAGTCTTGAGTTACTCCAGAGAGTACAACTCCCGGAACCAGAAAGAATGCTTGGCCGTTACCCTCATCAGCTTTCCGGCGGTCAGCGCCAAAGGGTCATGATTGCCATAGCGCTGGCCAACAATCCGTCTGTGCTGATTGCCGATGAGCCCACCACCGCGCTGGATGTCACTGTTCAGCAAGGCATCCTTGATCTACTCAAAGAGCTGCAGCGGGATATGAATCTGGCCGTACTACTGATCACTCACGATCTCGGCGTGGTGGCGCGTTATGCTGAAGATATGGCAGTGATGAACCGCGGAAAAATTGTCGAGTCTGGCATCACCCGAGAGGTGCTCGCCGCGCCACAGCACCCATACACACAGCAGCTGCTAAGCTCTGAACCTCATGGCATAGCACCAAGTGCAGATACGGACAAGCCCATGCATCTACAAGGCGAAGAGGTCTGTGTGTGGTTTAAACAGAAACGCAGCTGGGGACGGCACGATTGGTTCCACGCCGTGGATAACGTGGATTTCAAACTACGCCAGGGCGAGACTCTTGGCATCGTCGGCGAGTCTGGCTCAGGCAAATCCACTCTCGCGTTAGCCATACTGCGACTTCTTGACAGTCGTGGCAGCATCCGACTGGGTACCACTCAGTTAAATGAGCTACGCGGCCGGGCTCTCACGCCACTGCGCAAACGCATGCAGGTAGTATTTCAAGACCCTTGGGCAACACTCAATCCGCGCATGACTATTGGCCAGATCATCGCTGAAGGCCTTACCGTGCATGCCCGCGAAATGGGGCGCAGTGAGCGGGATCAGAGAGTAGCCGAGATTCTTCAGGAAGTTGGCCTTGACCCACTAGCCCGTCATCGCTACCCGCATGAATTCTCCGGTGGTCAACGCCAGCGTATCGCCATCGCCCGGGCCCTGATTCTGAGGCCAGAGCTGCTAATTCTGGACGAGCCTACCTCTGCACTGGACCGTAGTATCCAGCATCAGGTGCTGGAGCTTCTGCGTGACCTGCAGCGCCGCTACAACTTGAGCTATGTGTTTATCAGCCACGACCTGAAGGTCGTGCGCAGCATCAGTCATCATTTGATTGTTATGCGTCATGGCCATGTTGTTGAGTCAGGCCCCACCGAGCAGGTTTTCGCCACCCCCTCGCAGGACTACACCCGGATGCTGCTTGACGCGGCCTTCGATGAACGCCTCAGGCAGATTTAACAGGATTGCTTACATCCCGCCACTGGCGAAGCCCCGCTAACTGCCTATACTTGGGCGCTAATATCAGGATCAAGGGAGATCACCATGGGTTTTCTGACAGGCAAGCGCTACCTCATCGTTGGCGTTGCCAGCGACCGCTCTATCGCCACCGGCATAGCCGAAGCGATGCACCGCGAGGGCGCTGAACTGGCTTTCACCTACCAGAATGACAAACTCAAGTCGCGAGTCATCAAGGCTGCCCAGGCCTACGGCAGCCGGGAAGAACTATGTTTTCCATGCGACGTAGTGAGTGATGCAGAAATTGACGCCGTGTTTGTCGAACTGAAGAAGCACTGGGACGGTCTTGATGGCATTATCCACGCGGTTGGCTTTGCCCCGGGCTATGAGCTTGATGGTAACTATATCGATGTAACAACCCGAGAGGGCTTCCGCATCGCTCACGATATTTCCAGCTATAGCTTTGTCGCACTGGCCAAGGCCGGTCGAGAAATGATGAAGGGTCGCAACGGCAGCCTGTTAACGCTGACTTATCACGCATCCAGGCAGACCGTGCCAAACTACAATGTGATGGGTCTGGCCAAGGCAAGCCTGGAGGCCTCGGTACGCTACCTGGCCGCCAGCGTCGGCCCGGAAGGCATCCGTGTTAACGCAATTTCTGCAGGCCCAATTCGTACTCTGGCCGCCTCAGGCATCAAGAAGTTTCGCGCAATGCTGGATCACAATGCCGCCAAAGCTCCCCTGCGTCGCAACGTGACCATTGAAGAAGTCGGTAATGCAGCAGCATTTTTGTGCTCCGATCTGGCATCCGGTATTACTGGTGAAATCATGTACGTGGATGCCGGCGCCAACACCTCTGCCATGGCGCTGCCGGAAGACTAATAAGGATTCAAGCAACCGATACTGAGTAATAAAAAAGCCGGCATAGCCGGCTTTTTTATTACTATCTTCCAGCATTAATCCAGCTGTGCCGGATTAAGACGACTTTCATAGACATCGATGCTCGAAGTATCACGCAGCAATGCCAGTGCATGGCGCAAGCTCCGGCTCCCCTCCACCGCACCAAGCTCTGCCAATGCCATGGCCTGCTGAGTCTCATCCAGCTCGACACCTCCATCGCGCACAGCAACCACCGCTATCGCTATCAAGTCACCATTGGCAAGACGCATCACATCAATCTTGGTATCGTCCTGGGCCGGTCTAGGAGCTCGAAATGCAGCTCTAACGACCTCGGCAGAGGGCTCAACGTTGGTACGTTGTAGATCTTTCTGCTCGACTACCTGAGCGCCCACCAGCTCAGCGAGGGCATCCAGACCCTTACCTTCTGCAACCGCCTGACGGGCAGATTCCGTCAGGCCATCAATGTCTGCCAATGCTTTTTCGCGCTGAATAGCGGCTCGAATTCGATCGCTAACCTCAGCAATCGGCATTGGTGCGGCTGGCCTTATGTCATCAATACGCACCACCAAAGAGCGACCATCGGCCAGCTGGATCAGCTCGCTATTCAGGCGCTGGTCGCGCAGTGCGGGAGAAACCACGGCTTCACGCACCTCTGCCTCAGCCAACAGCCCCGTGGGACTAGCCAGAGTCAGCCAGTCAGTGGTCTGAATCTCTAGACCCAGCTCCGCGGCTGGCGTCTGTAAATCGCTGTGCTCAAATGCCAGCTCCTCAAGGCGGTCGGCCATCTCAACGGCTTTCATCTCTGCAGCGCGACGGTGCAGGTCGCGGATAATATCCTCACGACTGTCTTCCATGGCTGGCAAATCCCGGGTTCGCACAGAACTCAGCTTAACCAGATGATAGCCAGAGTCGGTGCGCACCGGTTGTGATACCTCGCCTTCTTCCAAAGCGAACAAAGCCTGCTCCATGGACTCTGGCAGATCACCCCGACCCACTGGGCCAAGATCACCACCTGCGGCAGCCGTAGAAATATCATCAGAAGCCTCTTTCGCTAGCGCGGCAAAGTCCTCGCCCATATTCAAACGGTCCTGCAAGCTGGAAATTCGCTGTTGGGCTTGCGCTTCGTTGCGCTCGTCGTTGATGCTGACCAGCAGGTGCGCAGCATTGCGACGCTCGGCTCGGGCTGCAACCTGCTCCATAGCCGCACGACGCACTTCATACTCCGCCGCAATCTGCTCTTCGCTCACCTCAGTGGAGTCATCCACCTGCGCCGGATCCACTACCAGATACTGCAAACGCAGAGCCTCCGGGCTAAGGAAGCTAGCCTGATTAGCCTCATACCAGTCGCTAATTTCCTGGTCGGTAGCATCGTGCCCGGCGCCCACCTCGGCAACACTCTTGCGGAGATAGCGTATATCACGGCGTTGCTCGGCCAACCTGCGTTGCTCACTGACCTCCGCCGGCAAGGCAAAGTCGGTATCCTGAATACCGCTACGCGCTTGATTCAGCACCAGCTCACGGCGCAAGTTGCTTATAAAGGAACGCTGGGTCATGCCCTGAGAGCGAACAAAGCGCTCGAACATGTCCGGCGAAAACTGGCCGTTCTCATCACGAAACTGAGGCACCTCGTAAACCATCCGAGCCGCCATATCTTCGGACACGGCCATGTCTGCCCGGCGTGCTTCCAGAGCAATCAGTTCGTTGGAGATCAGCCCTTCGAGCACCATCTCTGCATTGATAAAGCTGTCCAGTAGCCGAGGGTCAACATCCGGGCTTTGCTGACGTACCTGCTGGCGCATTTGCTGGACACGCTCATTAACCTGACGGCCATAGATCGGAACGCCCTCAACTTCTGCCACAACGTCAGCACTGCCGCTGGACTCAAAGTACCCGTAGAAACCAGTAATGATGAATGGCACAACAAAAAGGACCAACAGGACCATGCCCACCGGACCACGAATGAACTTTCTGAAAGACTGCATCCGTTTTCTCCACTGACAACCAGTTCATGCCTGAACTGATATGCCGGACTGACTACCGTAAAAACAAAAAAGCGCATCCTCTGGATACGCTTTTTCGATGGCGGAGCGGACGGGACTCAAACCCGAGGACCCCAGCGTGCCAGGCCGACTGTAAGTGCCTGAACTACCGCTCCGTCTCATGCACTCAGTTAACTGCATCCTTGAGCGCTTTACCGGCCTTGAAACCCGGTACTTTCGCCTCAGCGATCTGAATGGTAGCACCAGTCTGCGGGTTACGACCTTCACGAGCAGAGCGGGTTTTTACCTGAAAGGTACCGAAGCCGACCAGCGACACAGTTTCTTCTTTCTTCAGCGCACCAGTGATTGCTTCAATGGTAGCGTCAAGAGCACGACCTGCATCTGCTTTGGACAGATCAGCAGCAGCAGCAATAGCATCAATCAGTTCGGATTTGTTCACGAAGTTCCCCTTTGTTTATACGGATAATTAGTTGAGCGTTTGGCTCTCTTTCCCTGACCAAGGCGACTTTATACCAACGGGCCCATGTACCGTCAAGGAAGCAAAACCCGCGTCCTTACTGGCCCTGACTGGCCTAAAGCGACGCACCGGGCAGCGCGAAGTATAGCAGCACAGCCACAGCGTAAAGTATGAATCCGTGGCCATTTGCAGCTTTTTCTGCTCGGGTTTTACATACAGGGTGAAAATAACCACGGAACCCTATGATTACGAAACACTATTTCGAAAGCGCACCTTGGAAAAAAAAGCCCAAAGCCAAACCGCATTGGGTTCATCCGCTGCTTTTTTGAGCAAATCAAAAAGCAGACATCCCGGCCCACATCTCACCTGTGACACCAAACGTAACGACGCAGTCAGGAAAAATAAAAAAAAAGGGGGCTAGAAGCCCCCTGTTTTTTTATTGATGGAAACCTTAATGGGTGCTAACCCGGTCTTCATCGACCTCCGGCCTTTTGCTGTTTTCCGCAGCAATTTCCTCCTCCACCTCTGCCTCGCTAAGAGGTGTCGGCATGTGCTGCAGCGCTACCTCAAGCACCTGATCAATCCATTTCACTGGAATGATCTTCAGTGACGCCTTGATGTTATCCGGAATTTCCTTTAGATCGCGTTCGTTCTCCTGAGGAATCAGGACGGTATCAATGCCGCCACGATGAGCTGCCAGCAACTTTTCCTTTAACCCCCCAATGGGCAGCACCTGCCCACGCAGGGTTATCTCCCCGGTCATGGCCACATTAGCCCGAACGGGAATGCCGGTGAGTACGGATACCAGGGTGGTACACATGGCAATACCAGCGCTCGGCCCGTCCTTCGGAGTAGCACCTTCCGGCACATGGATGTGGAAGTCATTACGCTCAAGTTGACGGCGCCGGATACCAAGCGTACGAGCACGGCTTTTGACCACGGTCCAGGCAGCCTGAATAGACTCCTGCATAACATCGCCAAGCGAACCGGTGCTAGTGACTCGGCCCTTGCCCGGCACGGAGACACCCTCGATTGTCAACAATTCACCGCCCACCGAGGTCCAGGCAAGTCCGGTGACCTGACCAACCTGATCCGCCTCCTCTGCTCGGCCGAAGCTGTACTTTCTCACGCCGAGATACTGCTCAATAGCAATCCCCTCCACCTTGACCGGCTCCGAAGATCCGGCCAGCAAATTGGCTTTAACCACCTTGCGGCAAACCTTGGCGATCTCACGCTCAAGACCACGCACCCCGGCTTCACGAGTGTAGTGACGAATGATGTGACGCAGGCTGTCATCATCAAACTGGACTTCCTCTCCCTTAAGGCCATTGGCCTCCACCTGCTTGGGCACCAGATACTGGCGGGCAATGTTGACCTTTTCATCCTCGGTGTAGCCCGGAATACGGATCACTTCCATCCGGTCAAGCAATGGCCCCGGAATATTCATCGAGTTCGAAGTACAGATAAACAAAACCTCTGAAAGGTCGTAATCCACTTCCAGATAATGATCGTTGAAGGTGTTGTTCTGCTCTGGATCAAGCACCTCAAGCAATGCAGACGCCGGATCTCCGCGCTGGTCCATGCCCATCTTGTCGATTTCATCAAGCAGAAATAGCGGATTGCGGACACCGACCTTGGCAAGCTTTTGCACAACCTTGCCCGGCAAAGAGCCGATATAAGTACGGCGATGGCCACGAATTTCTGCTTCGTCACGAACCCCGCCCACGGCCATGCGCACAAACTTACGATTGGTCGCTTTGGCAATAGACTGACCTAAGGAGGTTTTACCCACGCCAGGAGGCCCTACCAGACAAAGCACCGGCCCCTTAACTTTTCCTACCCGACTCTGCACCGCAAGAAACTCGAGAATTCTGTCCTTGACCTCTTCCAGGCCATAGTGATCCTGATCCAATACCAGCTGGGCGCGCGCCAAGTCATGACTGATCTTGCTGCGCTTTTTCCACGGCACATTCACCATCCAATCAAGATAGCTGCGCACGACGGTAGCTTCCGCTGACATCGGTGACATCATCTTCAGCTTGTTCAACTCGGCCTTGGCTTTTTCCCGGGCCTCTTTAGTCATGCCCGCTGCGCCAATGCGTTTTTCCAACTCTTCCAGCTCGCTACCACCTTCGTCCAGATCACCCAGCTCTTTCTGAATTGCCTTCATCTGTTCGTTGAGGTAGTACTCACGCTGGCTCTTTTCCATCTGCTTTTTAACCCGACCACGGATACGCTTCTCGACTTTCAACACATCGAGTTCGCCTTCCATCAGACCGATCAGGTGCTCCACCCGCTCACGGATGTTAGCCATCTGCAAAATGTCCTGCTTCTCTTCAATCTTCAGCTGCAGGTGGGCCGCAATGGTATCCGCCAGACGTCCCAATTCATCAATGCTGGTCACTGAGCTGACAATCTCTGGTGCCACCTTCTTCGACATCTTTACGTAGTCGTCAAATTGACCGAGTAGTGACTTCGACAGCGCATCGGCTTCAGCCAGATCTGGCGTAATTTCATCCAGCTCTTCAATACTGGCGCTGATACTCGCCCCATCCATCATCAGGTGGGTCACCGTGGCACGAGAGACACCCTCAACCAGCACTTTAACCGTGCCGTCAGGCAGCTTAAGCATCTGCAAAACAGTGGCTACAGTACCAACCGAATGGATATCTTCAGGAGTGGGCTCATCGTCTGAGGCATTGCGCTGGGCAACCAGCAACACCTGCTTCTCGCCAGCCATGGCGTCCTCGAGAGCACGAATGGATTTGGCCCGACCAACAAATAGCGGGATGACCATATGCGGATAAACAACCACGTCTCTGAGTGGCAGCAGCGGAATTTCTTTCAGCACGTTTCGCCTCACTGGTAAAAAGTTACTCCGACCAAGACTGAAAAAGGCCTTTACAGGCCTTTTTCAGAGTCAGTCCGGTGCCACTTTGGATGCCGGTTTTTCGCTATTGCTGTAAATCAGTAGCGGCTCCGAATCACCGCGAATGGTCGCCGAGTCAATCACGACCTTGGCAACACCCTGCATCGACGGTACCTGATACATGGTGTCTAGAAGCACATTTTCAAGTATGGACCTCAAGCCGCGAGCTCCGGTCTTGCGTTCCATGGCTCTTTTAGCCACTTCGCGCAGGGCATCCTCACGAAAATCCAACTCCACCGCTTCCATTTCAAAAAGCCGACCGTACTGCTTGGTCAGAGCGTTACGGGGCTCAGTGAGTATCTGGATCAGCGCTTCCTCAGTCAGTTCTTCCAGAGTAGCCGTAACCGGAAGACGACCAATAAACTCCGGGATAAGGCCAAACTTGATCAGATCTTCCGGCTCAACATCCTGAAAAAGCTGACCAACAGTACGACCAAACTCCTTGCTTTTGACCTCCGCAGAGAAGCCAATGCCACCTTTTTCAGAGCGCGCCTGAATAATCTTTTCCAGACCTGCGAAAGCGCCCCCGCAGATAAACAGAATATTTGAAGTGTCTACCTGCAAAAACTCCTGCTGGGGATGCTTGCGCCCCCCCTGGGGTGGCACCGAAGCCACCGTGCCTTCGATCAGCTTAAGCAGGGCTTGCTGCACGCCCTCACCAGAAACGTCACGAGTTATGGAAGGGTTGTCGGACTTACGTGAAATCTTATCGATTTCGTCGATATACACGATACCCTGTTGGGCCTTATCAACGTCGTAGTCACATTTTTGCAGCAACTTCTGGATAATATTCTCAACGTCCTCGCCAACATAACCAGCCTCAGTGAGGGTGGTGGCATCAGCAATGGTGAACGGTACGTTAAGCAACCGGGCCAAGGTTTCTGCGAGCAACGTTTTGCCAGACCCAGTGGGACCAATCAGCAAAATGTTACTCTTGCCAAGCTCGATGTCTTCTTTTGTCTTGTTGCCGCCACGAAGCCGTTTGTAGTGATTGTACACCGCTACCGCCAGCACCTTTTTGGCGCGCTCTTGACCAATCACATAGTCATCGAGTGTCTCTTTTATCTCATGCGGACGCGGTAGCTTGTCTGCTCCGCTATCAGCACTGTCTTCCTGCACCTCTTCACGAATGATGTCGTTACACAGGTCGACGCATTCATCGCAGATAAACACCGACGGGCCCGCAATTAGCTTGCGCACCTCGTGCTGGCTTTTGCCGCAGAAGGAGCAGTAAAGCAACTTACCGTCATCTTTACCGCTGCTATGATCGGTCATCAGCTCTCCCGAATTCTGGTCATTAGGGTCAAGATGCAGGCTGGATACGGTTTTTTCAACCCCAGAACTGCCAAGCCCCCTCTATTTGCTCAGATTTTACCCAATCACCCACATCACACCGGGCGTCTGGATAGAACCTGATCTACCAAACCGTATTCCTTGGCCGCCTCGGCACCCATGAAGTTGTCTCGATCGGTATCCCGCTCAATCACCTCAATAGGCTGGCCGGTATGATGGGCCAGCAGCTCGTTCAGCTGGGAGCGAATCTTGAGGATTTCCCGGGCGTGAATCTCGATATCCGAGGCTTGCCCCTGAAAACCACCCAATGGCTGGTGAATCATTACCCGCGCATTGGGCAGCACATAACGTTTGCCCTTGGCACCCGCAGTCAGCAAGAAGGCGCCCATGGAGGCCGCCTGACCAAGACACATGGTAGAGATGTCCGGCTTGACGAACTGCATGGTGTCATAAATCGACATGCCCGCCGTCACAGAGCCACCGGGGCTATTGATGTAGAAGTGGATATCCTTATCTGGGTTTTCCGACTCCAGCCACAGCATCTGCGCGACAATCAGGTTAGCCATGTGATCTTCCACCTGACCCACCATAAATACTACCCGCTCCTTGAGGAGGCGAGAAAAGATATCGAAGGAGCGCTCGCCACGGGCGGTCTGCTCTATCACGATCGGCACCAGAGAGGAGCGAGTCGGATCCTCGATCAACTTGTTCATCTCTGGCGTCATGGAGGTGATACGGCTGAAATCAATCATCGGACAGTTCCTTGTTGTATAGCTGGCCTGTTATGCACCCATGTTATGTCGGTCTTTCGACGTGCGTCCATATAAGGGGCGTGAAGACCCTGCTGACTGCTGCTTTATTAGCCGGAAATGCTCGATAAACAGAAACGGGGCCCGTGGGCCCCGTTTAATCGCTCAAAAAGCAACCAGATTGATTAGCGCTGAGCACGCTGGCTGGCAACCACGTCCTCGTAGGAAGTGGCTTTATCGCTCTGCTTGGCAGAGGCCAACACCAGTTCAACCACCTGCTCCTCAAGCACCGCACCCTCAACTTGCTCAAGCTGCTGGCGGTTGCCGTAAAACCACTTGACCACCTCAGCCGGCTCTTCGTACTGCTCAGCGATTTCCTCAATCCGAGCACGAACCTTATCGGCATCAGCCTTGAGCTGGTTTTGCTCGAGAATTTGACGAACCACCAGACCCAGCCGTACCGCCCGCTCGGCCTGCTCGCGAAACAGGTCATCCGGCAAAATACTGGCATCAAACTGCTGGCCACCACCAAACTGCTGCATCATCTGCTGACGCATACGCTGGATTTCATTGCTCACCAGCGCTGCCGGCACGTCAAAGCTATGGGCGCCAACCAGCGCATCCATAACCTGACCTTTGATGTTGGCACGAATAGCGTTAGTCAGCTCGCGCCCCATGTTCTTCTTAACTTCGGCACGGAATTTGGCCATATCGCCACCCTCCACACCAAAGCCTTTCATAAACTCCTCGTCTATTTCCGGTAACTTCTGCGCCTCGACCTTATTCACGGTGACGTTAAACTTTACCGCCTGCCCCTTAAGCTCCTCAGCGTGATAATCCTCCGGGAAAGTCAATTCGAGGGTCTTCTGGTCACCAGCTTTACTGCCGACCAGACCATCTTCGAAGCCGGGGATCATGGAGCCAGAGCCCAGCACCAGATTCTGGCCCTTGGCGGACCCACCAGCAAAGGCCTCATCACCCTTGAAACCTTCATAATCAATATTCACACGATCACCCTGCTCCGCCGCTCTGTCAGCCGCTTCCCAGCTGGCGCGCTGCTTGCGCAGATTATCAATCATGTTATCCAGGTCCGCATCGGTCACTTCGGCGACCGGACGTTCAACGCTGATGGCATCGAAGCTGGCCAACGCGATCTCCGGGAACACATCGAAAACGGCAACGAACTCCAGGTCCTTGCCCGGCTCGTTGGTGGTCGCCTCAAAGCGCGGCATGCCGGCCGGCTCCAGCTTCTGCTCTTCTACAGCCTTGACGAAGCTGTCACGCATCACGTCGCTAAGCACTTCGCTGCGTACGGCACTGGCGAACCGGCGTTTAACTTCACGCATGGGCACCTTGCCGGGACGAAAACCGTCGATACGCAGGTTCTTCTGGGCTTCAAGCAGACGCTGCTCAACGGCAGAATCCAGACGCTCGGCCGGCACCGCCACGGTAAGACGGCGCTCAAGACCTGAAGTTGTTTCTACGGAAACCTGCATAACTTCCTCTTTTTAAATGCATTTAAACTCGTGGAGGAGCATCGCAAAAACAGGGATACTCCATGAAGGCGGCGGATTATAAATCAACCGCGGCGGGTTGCCTATCAAGCATAAAAAAACCCGCCTTGGCGGGTTCCTAATATAGTGGGGTGGCTGACGGGGCTCGAACCCGCGACCACCGGAATCACAATCCGGGGCTCTACCAACTGAGCTACAGCCACCACTAAAATTTCCGCCGGCACACGGATGGCGCGCCTGGCAGGACTCGAACCTGCAACCTACGGCTTAGAAGGCCGTTGCTCTATCCGGTTGAGCTACAGGCGCATATTCCGTCACATTACCCATCCAGAAGGATGGTCGGGGTGGAGGGATTCGAACCCCCGACATCCTGCTCCCAAAGCAGGCGCGCTACCAGACTGCGCTACACCCCGAGCTAGCTGCTCGAGCGAGGCGGCATATTACTCGTGGCCCTGAGGAGCGTCAACGAAAAAGCCCCGCAAGTGGAAATGATTGCGCGTAAAAGCACCGACAGGTTGTGTGCTTTTGCGCCAAAGGCAGCAGCGTGCGAAAATCGCGCCCGCACCGGAGCGTGCGGCCCCTTCCCTGACCTGACCATTTGCGGAGTACGCATGACTGCCCTGATTCTCGACGGTAAAACCCTGGCCCAGCAGTTTGAAAACGAGATGCGTATCCGGGTGGACAAGCTGAAAGCACAGGGTGACGGGCGCACGCCAATCCTTGCCACCATTCTGGTGGGCGCTGATCCCGCCTCTGCCACCTATGTAAAGATGAAGGGCAATGCATGTCAGCGTGTCGGTCTTGGCTCACGCAAGATTGAGCTACCGGAGTCCACCACCACTGAGGAGTTACTGGCAGCTATTCACTCGCTTAATAGCGACCCGGATGTGCATGGCATTCTGCTCCAGCACCCGGTGCCAGAACAGATCGACGAACGCGCCTGCTTTGATGCAATCGCGCTGGAAAAAGATGTCGACGGCGTGACCTGCCTCGGCTTTGGCAGAATGAGCATGGGCGAGCGCGCCTATGGCAGCGCCACTCCGAAAGGCATTATGCGGCTTCTTGAGCACCACAATATTGAGCTGGCCGGCAAGCATGCCGTGGTGGTCGGCCGCAGCGCCATCCTCGGCAAACCCATGGCCATGATGCTGCTCGGCGCTAACGCTACGGTCACCATCTGCCATAGCCGTACCGCAGATCTGGCCGAGCACATCCGTCGCGCCGATATCGTTGTAGGCGCTGTTGGCAAACCGGAATTCATCAAGGCGGCATGGATCAAGGACGGCGCCGTCGTGGTTGATGCGGGCTACCACCCCGGTGGCGTGGGTGATATTGAGCTGGGCCCGCTCAAAGACCGGGCGAAGGCCTGGACACCTGTGCCCGGGGGCGTCGGCCCTATGACTATCAATACCCTGATTTTCCAGACTCTTGAAGCTGGCGAAAAGGCTCTCGCCTGACAAACCAGATAGACGAAGGATGGCCCCACCAAACGAACCGTGCCATCCGCGCCCGGCTTCTTTATAATGCGCCCCGCCTAACCGACCGGCGCCACCCTGCCGGTCAGGAATCCACCACCGCCACAAGCGATTTCACAAGGAGATCCTAATGAAAGCTCCCGTTCGCGTAGCCGTTACCGGTGCCGCCGGCCAGATCAGCTATTCCCTGTTGTTCCGCATTGCCTCCGGTTCCATGCTCGGCCCGGACCAGCCGGTGATTTTACAGCTGCTGGAAATCACTCCGGCTCTGGAAGCGCTGAAAGGCGTGGCCATGGAGCTTGAAGATTGCGCATTCCCGCTGGTCGCCGGCATTGTTCAGACCGACGACCCGAAAGTAGCGTTCAAAGATGCAGACTACGCCCTGCTGGTCGGCGCCCGTCCGCGCGGCCCCGGCATGGAGCGCAAGGATCTGCTCGAGGCTAATGCAGCCATTTTCTCGGTACAGGGCAAAGCCATCAATGAAGTAGCCAGCCGCAACATTAAGGTGCTGGTAGTCGGCAACCCAGCCAACACCAATGCACTGATTGCCCAGCGTAACGCGCCGGATATCAACCCACGCCAGTTCACCGCCATGACCCGCCTCGACCACAACCGTGGCATGGCGCAGCTGGCAACCAAACTGGGCAAGAGCATCAACGATATCCACAAAATGACCATCTGGGGCAACCACTCCAGCACCCAGTATCCGGACCTGCACCACTGTGTTGTGGACGGTAAGGTAGCCGTAGATCAGGTCGACGCGAGCTGGTATGCCGATACCTACATTCCAGAAGTACAGCAACGTGGCGCCGCCATTATCAAGGCTCGCGGCGCTTCTTCGGCAGCCTCCGCCGCCAACGCTGCAGTAGACCATATGCGCAGCTGGGCGCTGGGCACCACCGATGGCGACTGGGTCTCTATGGGCATCTACAGCGATGGCTCCTACGGTATCCAGAAGGGCCTGATCTACTCTTTCCCGTGCGTTTGCAAGAACGGCGACTGGGAGATCGTCCAGGGCCTGGAAGTCAATGAGTTCTCCCGCGAGCGTATGAAAGCTACCGAGCAAGAGCTGGCGGAAGAGCGTGATGCGGTGCAGCACCTGCTGCCGTAATACTCCCTCCGGCTGTGCCAGAGCGGTAACACCAACAAGGGGCCTGCGGGCCCCTTGTTGGTATTCACCTGAAAAACACTGCGACCTGTCATAATGTGACGCAGTACGCACAACTCACCTTTTTGACCCTTCCTGTGTGAATATCCATGCAATTCATCAACCCACCGAATAACCCCCCAACCATTTGAATTTATTGAACTAAAATGAAAATGCCAGAAGAATGATGTGGCATTCTGGCTTCAATCTAATGTTGGCATGGTTCTTGAGTTAACAGACTGCAACACATGCCCGGAAACTGATATGGCGAGACCTCTGGATAACACCCGCCCGCTTGCAAGGAGTCTTGCAGGCGCACTGATGTTTATCTGGATGCTACTGGCTTCGTCATGGTCGCCAGCAACCACACTGGTACTCGACGATCAGCCATACCAGTCACTGTCCGGGAGTATGGCCTGGTATCGTGACAGTGGCGGGCAAATGAACATTGATGACATTATCCTTAGTGATCGTCAGGGCCTGTTCACTGATGCGGCAGGACAGCCAAGCTTTGGCTACACAAGCGACACCATATGGATCCGCTTCACCGCGGTATCTCAAGAAATCGAGCACGTCCCGAGACTGCTCGGTGTATCCCCTTCGTTCCTCGACCACGTCAGGCTATTCAGCGTGCACAACGGCAAGGTTCAGGATCTTGGCATTCAGGGTGACAGAGAACCGTGGCAGCAACGAGTCATCCCCTGGCGCCACTCCCTTTATCAACTGCCTCACCTGAATGAAGGACCGGTAACGTTCTACGTCAAGTTACGAAGCACCAGCAGCATCGCTGCGAACCTGACACTGTGGAAAAGCGATACATTCGCTGTCCAATCTGCCAGCGCCATGTTTCTCTATGGGGCTTTGCTTAGCGCCGGAGTCCTAGTATGCGCTTTGAGCCTGCTTTTTCTTACCTTCCTAAGGCAATCCGTATACCTGTATTTCCTGCTATACGCACTGTCATACACACTTCTTATTGCTCAAATTGAAGGCATTATCCATTTTATCGTAGCGCCGGCGACGCCACTGCATCTGGAGTGGCTTCAAGTTGTCTTCCAGGCTGCAGGCTTGGTAACTCTGGTGATTCTATTCAGTAAAATCACGGACCTGAAGATTTATCATCCAAAAATCAATAAAGCATTGATTTTCAGTTCATCTGCAGCCGCGATCATCGGCATCATCCCCATGATGTTTGGGCTCTACAACATAAGCATCCCATTTTACTGGATGATTTTCGCTGCAATATTTATAGCCATTCCTATTGCCACTCTTTTTCTGCGCAAAGAAATCGGCCTCGTCGCCTACATATACGCCAGCGCATTTGGCGTTGTTGCGACTGGCTTGATTATCCGCTTTGCCTGGGTTTTTGGCCTATCGGGTCCAAATATACTTTCAGAAAATAACTTCATAATCATTGTTCTGAGCCATATAGGAATAATGTTTATCACCCTGGCGACCAAATATGTTCAGCTGGAAAAAACCATGCGAAGCGCTGGAGAATCCGCACTGGCAAGCATACGGCACTCTGAGAAACTTTTGGAAAACCTGGTCAGCCAGAGGACATTTGAACTGGACCAGGTCAATCAAAGTCTTGAACAACAGTTAAAGATAAGCAAACAAAAATCCATTGATCTGGAGAAAACATATTCTCGCCTCTCCGTTGCTCTTGATGCAGAAAAGAAGGCAGCACTGGAGCAAAGGCAGTTTCTACGCATGGTGGCTCACGAGTTCCGCACCCCGCTGTCCGTCATCCAGATGGCCAGTGACCTTATTGCCAGCGACCCACGCACACCGGAAGTTCATGCCACAACCAACTGCGAAAGAATACAACACGCCAGCGAAAGAATGGCTGCCGTAATCAACCAGGCGCTACGCGAAGACAAACTTGATAGCGCAGAGTGGCGCAAAAATGCGAGATTCATTCAAATCAGCGAATTACTACACAACAGCATCAGCTACGGAGAAATGATCTCCTCCGGGAACCGGAGCTTCTCTGTTGTATGCGATGAACACATTTACATACAGGGCGACTACGACCTACTGCTCACCATGCTCAACAATATTATTGACAACGCGGTGAAATACTCCGCAAAAAACTCATCTGTTCATGTCATTGCCGAGCAGCGCCCAGATTATTCAATAGTTATACAAATCAGTGACGAGGGATGCGGCATGAGTAAAGAAGAGCTCAGCCAGGTGCTGGACAAATATTTCCGCGCCGACACTGCCACCGGTGTGCCCGGAATGGGACTGGGCCTTTATATCGTTGATCGAATTGTGCGCATCCACAATGCGACCTTGACGATCCACAGCACTCCCGGTGCCGGAACGATCTTTAACCTGTCATTCCCGCCACCGGCACAAAGCGCGGAGGCCCGACCATGAATGCGACGCCAGCATACCGGGTTCTGGTTCTGGAAGATGACGCGGCCCTGCGTGCCGTACTCAGAGACTTTCTATCCCTGATGCACTATCAGGTGCTAGAGGCCGCCGATCTTGCCAGTTTCCGAGCCTTGTCCACCACCGAGAAGTTCGACTTGTTGCTGCTGGACCTCAATCTGCCCGACGGTGATGGATTAGCCCTTCTAAAAGAGCTGGCCGCCGCGGGTGATACCGCGGTGTTTGTGGTATCGGGTCGCTGCGATGAGCATAGCCGGCTGGAAGCACTGGAAGCCGGGGCAGACGACTATATCGTCAAACCATTTAACGCTCGCGAGCTGGAGTTCCGGATCCGCAACTTTCTGCGTAGACAAAACTCCCGCAGGGCCGCCGGAGCCACTCAGGCGACATCATCACTGAGCTTCGGCGAGTGGCACCTGCAGCCCAGCCAATACCGGGTTACCGGCCCCCAAGGTGCAATGGTAAGCCTGACCCGCAGTGAGCGGGACCTGCTAAGAGAACTGATTCAGGCAAAAGGCAGTCTATGTAACCGGCGCCAGCTGGCCCGGGCCATGTCCTCGCCAATGGAAACCACCAGCGAGGAGACCGTCACGGTGCTGATTTACCGCTTGCGCAAAAAGCTGGAGGCCGCTGGCGTGCCCGGCCCTCTCATTGAGACGGTGGCTGGTGCCGGGTACCGCTTTGTAGGCATGGATACATGATCATCAAGCACTCAAGAACCACAGATGTTCATATCTTGTTCATGGCGCGTTCAGGACATATGCATGCTGATACCACTAAAATATCAGTGATCTGTGTCACAAAACCAGCTGATGGCACTCCTGCAGGCAGCTCATGCTGAGGGTCAGGAACCACTAGCCGGGAGTCCGGAGACGGCTCTGGACCAATAAATATCAAAGGAGAGACACAATGATGATGAGTATGATTCGCAATACTTTGCTTGCCTTCGGCCTAACCGCCGCCAGCATGATAGCGATGGCAGCACCACAGATTTCACTACAAATCTCCGCCGAGAAAGACGTTGTAGAAGTGGATGAAAATGGCCAGCAAGTCACTCGCCGCATAGCGGCCACCGATACCGTGCCGGGTGACGTCCTGTTCTACACCATCAACTACAGCAATACGGGCGATGAAGCTGCTCGCAATGTGCGACTTGATAACCCGGTGCCGGAAGCAACTTCCTATCAGGCAAACAGCGCCTGGGGGGAAAACAGCGAGATTCTTTTCTCCATTGACGGCGGTAAAACATTCAAAAAAGCCAGCAACCTGACCTATCAAGTCACTGGCACGAATGGTCAGCCGGAAGATCGCCAAGCCTCTCCAGAACAGTACAACGCCATTCGCTGGATTATTGAAGAAGTCGGCGCAGGTGCTCAGGGAAGCAGCGGGTTTTCTGTAGTCGTGCAGTAATTAAAACGTTTTTTGCAAACCCGGTAAAAACATGGTTTTTACCGAGTTAGCAGAAACATCAGGCCGCCTTCGCACTCCAGCAGGCCTGATGCGCATCACCAAACCGGGGTGCAAACACTGAGGATAAAAAAATGAAACATTTACAGAAACTATTGGGGGGGAGCGCATTACTTGCTAGTGCAGCGTTAATCCCCAGCCTGGCTTTTGCCACGGCGGCAAACACCACTATTACCAATACGGTAACGGTGAACTACAGCGATGCTGCGGATAATGCACAGCCAGCAGAAACGGCTAGTGTTGAGATTGATGTAAATCTGGTTGCCTCTATACCGCTGGTATCATCACCGGCAGACGTGGACCCAACCACCGAAGACACCGTGGTCAGTCTGGTATACACCGTTACCAGCACAGCCAACGGTCCTGACACCTACAACTTCACCTCCGCAGACACACGTACAAATATGGATGCTGACGCGGTCGGTGATGATCCCAGCATTGATCTTGGTGCAACAACCGTGGCCAGCGCAATTTCTGCCACTGACACCGATATCATCGTACCCTTTGATGGCACAGATGACGGCATCGTCAACGGCCTGGCAGTGGGCGACACCATTGTCATTGACCCGACTGGCACAGCCGAAGTTGCCGTTATTGACAGTATCGATGAAACCACAGGCGCTGCCACTAACACGGTCACCATTACGCTGACCGCGGGCACTACCAATGGCTTCATCTACGGCACAACAATCGGTCAACGTGACACTGTAACTGTGGATATCACCACGGATACGATTACTGCGGGTACATCCGGCACCCACTCTATTCTGTCGACTGCCACATCCGACTTTGATGGAGCGGTATCCGGCACGCAACTTACTGCCACTGTAATCACCGTGCGCCGCCCTGTACTCACCGTGACCAAGTATGTGCGCAACGCCACCCCGCTCACCACCTTCAACCCGGTTGCGGCCGACATCACTGTTGATGGCGTTGATTACTACTCCTCGGGCGTTACCGGAAATCCGGGCGACACCATGCAGTACCTGATTGTTATCGATAATAGGGCCGCTGGTGCAGGTACCGCGAACAACATCGTGGTTTCGGATCCGATTCCGCAGTTCACAACTTTTGTTGCTTCTTCCATCGAGCTTGACCCAGGTGACGGCACCTTCGTCGCTCAGGATGAAACCGCAGATGATGGCGATGCTGCCGAACTGGATACTACCGGCAACGGAACCGTCTACGTCTACGCAGGCGCGGGTGGCGACGATACCACTGGTGGTGCAGGCAATGGGGATGGCGGCACGCTGCTCGCCACGGAAATAAGCCATGTGATCTTCCAGGTCACCATTGACTGACGGAACCCCCGGTGACCGGGCGTCCTCGCCGGTCACCGGAAGTTTCAACAAAGGATGAATTGATATGAAAAAATTACTTACAGGACTGGTGGCATTGGCTGCGCTGTCTACAACTGGCCACGCTCTCGCCACCACCGGTGGCGGTGCTACCATTCATAACGCTGCCACCATGACGTTTGGCACCGGGCAACAGGTTACTGCCTCCGTGGATGTTGAAGTGCGCACCATCGGTGCCGCACCGACCATCACTTCGGAAACGGTAACCGCCAATGCTGGTGACTCGGTAACGGTTAACTACACCATTATCGGTAACAGCAACGGCAGTGACATCTATGACCTCACGGTAAGCACGAATGACACAGACGTTGGTGCTCCGTCGTCGCTAACCATCACTCCGCCTCAGGTTACTCTGGCAGGGTCTATTACCTCACGGCCTTCACAAGCGGGCACGATCTTCATTGCTGCTGGCTCTGAGGACAATCTGATTCCGGGTGATACCGTGCGGATCAACATTGGTGGTACGGACTATCTGTACACCGTCGGCTCTGTCACCCCGGGTACCCCGGCATCGACAACTGGCAACACCACCACGCCTGAGACTCCGACCGCTGTGGCTCTGACGCCTCAGGCATCTGCTCCGGCAATCATCGCAGGCAATGTACCGGTCGGCACTCAGGTAGGTGAAGTACAGACCTTCACCGTCGAGCTGGACGCAGGCAGTCCGCTTACCCCGGGCACTCCAGGTGAGCACGAAATCGTAATTGACGGTACCGCAGCGGCTCCTGGCCCTGGTGGCCCGGGTGACGTAGTCACCTTTGACGATATCGGTGGCGGCACCGTGACCGTATTGTCAGGTGACGCAACCCTGATCAAGGAAGTACGTAACGTAACTGATGGCGGCGCCTTCGCCACTAGCGGCGTAACTGCACGCACCGGCGATGTGCTCGAGTATCGTCTGACTGCAGGCACCATTCCTACTGAAACCATCACCGGCGCAACCATCTCCGACAGCATCCCGGAGTTCACCGCGTATGTTCCTAACAGCACCACGCTGAACGGCGCCCCGGTGGCAGACGTTGGCCCGAACTCCCCTCTTGTTGGTGGCTTGCAAGTCAACAGTGCTACCGGCGGTCCGGGGGAAATCATTGACGGTGAAACTGCCGTAGTGACGTTCCAGGTCACCGTGCAGTAACGGAACCCGGATGAAACGGAGCTTTATCCTCAGTGAGAAAACCCCACTGGCATTTGCCAGTGGGGTTTTCGTCGCTGTGTGGCTCGCTCTGTCCCTGCCACGCCTGAAAGGCTGGCAGCGCCAGAGCATGCCCTGTGTCGCTCTGCTACTGCTATTGCTTAGCGGTTTTTCCAGCGCGGCACTGGTGGTTACTCAGCCACCAGCAGAGTTAAGCTGGTCCGGCTCGGTGGTGCCCGCCACCGCAAACGTAGAAGTGTTGCGTTATGAGAGTATTGGTCTTTATCGCTACGACCCAGGCGCCCCTGACTCTTACCAAGTATGGCAAGGCAACTTTGCCTCCCCGGATAGCCTGTCTGGCACACCCTCATTGCTTGGCGCGCTTCCGGCGCCTATCGATGACGCGGGCACCCCGCTGCCCTTGAACAGCTCTATCCCTCTTGCTCCCAGCGACTTTTACGAGGGCCGGGAGCCAATTTTTATTGTTGCGAACACCCCGATTTTGCCACCGACCGCCATTGCAACTCGCCCTGATGGTCGGCGCTTTATCGGCGTGACTATTGATATCAGCAGCGGCGACAGCTACACCATCGCGCTAGTAGAAACAGCCACCAACAGCAATGTTTATGTGGGCTACCTGCAGCCCAATATCCCCGGCAGCCCTATCGTTATCCCACCGGACAGTACCGTGGAGATTCGCTACGATAACAATGGAGATGTTGCAGACAGTCTGACTGCTGGCGCGCCCTGGTTTGTTGACCCACTGGTACTGGGCAGCATTCAGGCAGAACGTCGCAGCACCACCAGCGCTGCGCCTTTGCCAGACACGGACCTGTTCGTAACCAAGACCAGCCAGCGCGGCGCGGTGATGACTGGTGACTTCCTCGCCTACGATGTCAATGTAGAGAACATCTCTATCGCTCCGGCCCTGAGCACACAGGTCATCGACTCCCTGCCGGCAGGCTTTCGCTATCAGCCAGGTTCGCTGCGCATTGATGGCATTGCAGTGGCCGACCCAGCAATTGATCCAAGCGGCAGCCAGCTCACTATTGATGTCGGCAATATCGCTCCAGGAGCCAGCCGAACTGTTCGCTACGTTACTGAGGTCACAGTGGCCGCCCGTGCCGGACGTGCCGCCAACCTGGCTCAAGCAACGGCAGGCATCATGCGATCAAACATGGCCAAAGCAGAGGTTTTGGTGGAGCGGCCATTCTTCAACGATCGCGCTTTCCTGATGGGCCGTGTTATTGCCGGATCCTGTGGTGAGCAGGATGCTCCTGGCCTCGAAGGCGTACGCATTTATATGGAGGATGGCACCAGTGTCATCACCGACAAGCATGGTCGCTGGCATATTGAAGGCGTCACCCCAGGCACCCATGTCCTGCAGCTGGACACCATTACGTTGGGACCACGCCATACGCTGAGCCAATGCCATGACAACACCCGGCAGGCTGGCAACCCCAGTTCCCGTTTCGTTAATGTTCAGGGCGGCACACTGTGGCGGGAGAACTGGTACATCAACGTACGTCCGGCACTGGATGCTCAGTTACAGCAGCAACTCACCACTCGCCTGGAAGATGGTGTGGCGCGTATCACCCTGCCAATTGGCAATGGTGAAACGCTTTTCACCAATGTCACCACGCACCTGTTTCTTCCGCATACTTTGACTCCGGTACCCGGCAGCATCCGCTTCGACGGCAAGCCCATCTCGGACCCGATCAAGCGCGACAACTTTTATGAGTTCCAGTTTCCCGTCGAAGGTTATTTCTGGCGCCACACTCTTGAAATGGATCTTGCCGTGGATCCGAACACCCGTGACACCGTGGAACAAAGCATTCTCTTTAACACCTTTGGCACCACGCCGGACAACAAACGTTTTTCAGTATCGTCTCAAAACAGTGTCAGAGTCACCGGCGCGCAGATGAAGGACAACGAGCTGGTTCTGCGCCCCCGCTTCGCCAGCATGTCCGCAGGCTTATCAGAGCGTGACCGTTTAGATATAAGCAATGCGGCGGATACGCTGCGCGGCAAACCAGGTTTACGCCTGGAGGTTTATGGTCACACAGATAGCCAGCGCATCGTTCCCCGTGCTGGTCGTGTGATCAATGATAACTATGCGCTTTCAGAAGCAAGAGCACGTGCAGTAGCAGGATACCTGTCAGAGCTACTGCTCATTCCGTTGGAGCAAATCACCATTGTCGGCAAAGGCCCGGATGAGCCCGTTGCAGATAACGACACAGCGGATGGCCGCGCGCTTAATCGCCGTGTCACCGTGCGCTTCTTTACCCAGCAGCAGGTGTCCAATGCCACCTTGGCCACCGTTGTGGCCGACAGCGGCCTGAACCGCGACCGAGCCAGCGAACGCAACGATTCGGCTGATGCGGAAGCCAAGAAAGGCTTTCTGAACCTGACTGACGGGATGATGGTTATTCACCCCGTCGTCAGTGTCACTGCCCGTCTTGATGATCGACTGACACCCAAGCTGCTGCTTGATGGCGTGGAAGTTTCAGATGCCCGCATCGGCTCACGAATCGCTGACGAAGCAACCAAAACCGTGGTTTACACCTGGGTTGGTGTAGAGATTGATAGTGTCGGCGAACATAACTTTGAGCTGCAAGGCAAGGGCGGATTTGGCGTCGTACGCTTCCGTGAGAAGGTAACTCTGCGCCGCAGTGGCGAACTAAAAAGCATCCGCAGCGGCGACAGCATCGAGAATGTGGCAGACGGTTTAACCCCGGTTCAACTGAAACTCAACTTGTTCGACGCCTTTGATCAACCACTACAGGCGCAAACTGAACTGCGTATTGTCAGTGGCAGCCTGCGGCCGCTCAATTACAGCCAAACCACCAGCCCGCTGGAAGACCGTGGCGACGTGGTTGTGGTGGACCAGAATGGCATTGCTCGCTTTGCGCCGGTCAGCACCGCAGGCACCTACCGGCTGCGTCTGACTGATGGACGAGTGGTTTCTGATGAGCTCACTGTTGCTGTATCACCGGATTTGCGTGAATGGATTCTGGTGGGCTTTGCCGAGGGAACCGTCGGCTACAATACGCTAAGCGGCAATATGCAAAATCTGGGTTCGCCAGATAAACATGCCTATGTCGACGGTGAAATGGCCTTTTTTGCTCGCGGCACGGTTGCCGGAGAATGGCTGCTGACCGCCGCGCTGGACACTCGTCGTGTACCGGAAGGTCGCCCCTTGAACCAAGCCATCGACCCCCAGCGCTGGTATGTGCTTTACGGCGATGACGCACAGCGCACCCACGATGCTCCATCCAGTAAAAAACTTTATGTGCGAATGGAAAAGCGTGATTTTTATGCTCTCTTCGGTGACTACGACACCGGTCTGACCGTCACCGAGCTAGGGCGCTATCAAAGAGTATTAACCGGTGCCAAAGCTGAATGGCGTGGCCGTAATGTCAGCGCACTGGGCTTTGTTGCGGACAGCTCTCAAGGCTTTATCCGCGATGATATTGAGCCGGACGGCACCTCGGGCCTGTACCGGCTGAGCCGCGCTCCGATTGTGCCGGGTAGCGAAACAGTCACCGTCGAAGTCCGCGACCGCTTCACCAATGAAGTGATCAGCAGCACGCCCATGACCCGCTTTATCGACTACAGCCTGGACAGCGCTGACGGCACCATGTTCTTCCGCCAGCCGATCCCCGTTCAAGATGCATCGTTCAATCCACTTAGCATTGTGGTGACCTACGAAGTGGAAGTCGGCGCAGAAAAAACCGTGGCCGGCGGCCGCGCCACTGTGTTCAATGAAGATGAAAGTCTGACTGTCGGCATAACCGCCGTTAATGACGATACTCTGGCTGCACCCGGTTCACTTATCGGCGCAGACGTGGTCTGGAAGCCCACCGAGCAGCACACCATTAAGGCGGAGTTGGCCGGAACACGACAGGATCTGCAACCGGGCAGCAGCAATGATCAGGCTTGGCTGCTTGAGCACCAGTACACCTCGGAGCAAGTAGATACCCGTGTACGCATTGACCAAACCGATGATGGTTTCGGGCTTACCCAGCAGTCACCAAGTGATGAGGACTCCCGCAACATTCAAGCAGGCATCCGCTACCGCATTAATGAAGATGTCGCCGTAAGCGCTGATGCCAGCCGCCAGCAGGTTCCTGATACAGGCAACCGACGTGATCTTGTCGAAGGCCGGGTGGAATACCAGCAGCCGGACTGGCAGGCATTCGCCGGTGCACGCCATGTGGAAAGCGTAACCAATGGCGGTATTTTTGAAAGCCAGCAACTTATTGCCGGTGGCCAAAAAGACCTGTTGGACAAGCGCCTGACCCTGTCCGCAACGGGTGAAACCAGCATCAATAGCGGTTCAGACGAGTCTGACTATCCCTCCCGCCTGATGCTGGGCAGTGATTACCGCCTGACTGACCGAGTGTCCCTGTTCGCCAACCAGGAGTTCACCTGGAGCCATGAACAGCGCACTCAGGATAGTCGCGTAGGCGCCCGCGCCACACCATGGCGCGGTGCGACGGCAAGCACATCGGTTAGCCGTAGCATGGATGAGTATGGTCCTCGCATGATGGCCCATGCAGGGCTGTTCCAGACTATTGAGCTTTCCCAGTACTGGACCGCGGATATAGGCTTTGACCGCGCCCAAACACTTGTCGACGGCAACCCGGTGGACTCCTTTGATCCTGATCGCGCCCCTGCCAGCGGCACCGATGGCAACGACTACACTGCTATCTCCGGCGGCCTCGGCTATCAGGATGCCAGCTGGCAGTGGACCAACCGGGTCGAATATCGCCATGCGGTTAATGATGACAAGTGGAACCTGCTGTCGGGTTTCCAGCACCGTCTTGATGAAACCAACACGGTTGCTGGCCGCGCACTACACTTTGACCAGAAGTTCCGCACTGGCGATATCCTGCGCTCCTCTGAGCTGGACTTCAGCTATGTCCGTCGCCCCCTTTCCGAGAGCTGGTTCTGGCTGAATCGCAGCCGTGTTGTATACGACGAGCAACGGGATGCCTTTGGCTCTCGCTATGGTCATCGCCTGATCAACAACACCCACCTGAACTTTGTTGCGCAGGAGCGCCATCAGGTATCCCTTCAGTACGGTGCCCGATATGTGGGCGACACTATCGATAGCCAGCGCTTCACGGGTTACACCGACTTGATCGGTGGCGAATACCGTTATGACATTACCCCCCGTTGGGACGTTGGCGTCCGTGGCAGTACTCTGGCCAGTTACAACAGCAATGTGCGCATGAACTCCTTTGGCCTGATGGCTGGCTACAGCCCGATTCGTGATGTGTGGATCAGCCTTGGGTACAACTTCCGCGGATTCTATGATGATGACTTCAGCGGTGCTCAAGGCCGTGTTCAAGGCATCGTGCTGGACTTCCGCATCAAGTTTGATCAAAGCAGCGCCAAGCGCTTCAAGAATAGTGTGACGGAGACAGAGTAATGCCTGATGCCAGAAGAGCCAGCACTCTCTTGTATGCGAATGCCTTTACTGCCAAAAAGTGGCTCTTCTGACCTGCACAAAGATGAAACGGTGGACTAAGCTGTGAACCTTCTACGCAAAACATTGCTTCTCACAATAGCCCTGCTTTTTTCCTCGCAGGCTATGGCGGCTTTGCAATGTGAAGCCGACCCGGGGGACGAAGGTAGTGCAGAGGAAGCCGGCACTCCGGGGCCACTACGTTTTTATCAGCCCACTGGCAGTGTAGGCGCAGGCTCCACCAGCATTTCCCTGACAACGACGGTCGGACTTGCTGCCGGCGATATGGTCCTGGTCATTCAGATGCAGGGCGCCGGGATTAACTCGGCCAACACTGACAGCTACGGTGATGGGGTTGCTGGTGGCGACGCATCTGGCTGGCTGAACGATAGCAACTTCACGGCCGGACGCTACGAATATGCCGGTGTTGCCTCCGTCGGCGGCGGTACGATTACTCTTAACAGCCCGCTAATAAATGGTTACGTACGGGCCAACGCCAGTGGCACTATAGGGCAAAGTCGTTATCAGGTAATCCGTGTACCGCAGTATGACAACCTTACCTTAACCGGCAACATCTCTGCGCCGGCATGGAATGGTGAAACAGGCGGTGTGCTGCCACTGGACGTAGCCAATACACTGGATTTTAACGGCTTTAGCATCAATATGAGCGCCGCTGGTTTCCGCGGCGGCGGCGGCTTTCGACACACTGGCCGGGGCGGCGCTGCCAATACCGACTTTCGCAACACATCAAGCAACACGGTCAATGGTGCCCATGGCTCCAAAGGCGAAGGTATTGCCGGCACCCCTCGCTATGTTTACACCGGCAGCGGCACGCGAATTGACACTGGTGTAGAAGGCTATCCGAACGGCTCCTATGCCAGAGGAGCCCCAGGCAATGCGGGCGGAGGTGGCACTGATGGCCGCCCCAGCAATAACGACGAAAACTCCGGCGGCGGGGGCGGCGGTAATGGCGGCGCCGGGGCCCGAGGCGGTAACTCCTGGAACAGCAACCTGCCGGTGGGCGGCTATGGCGGCACTGCGTTTCCTGCCCTGCCCAACCGTTTGGTCATGGGCGGCGGCGGTGGCGCAGCCACGGGCAACAACGGCGACAGCCCTCCACCCCACGGAGGAGTCGGTGGTGGCATAGTATTAATCCGTGCCAATGATCTGGCCGGCAACGGCGTGATCAACGTGAATGGTGGCGACGGCACCACTCCCAACCCTGTCAACGATGGCGGTGGCGGCGGTGGTGCGGGCGGCTCGGCTTTAGTACTGGCTAACGGCCAAACCGGCACCCTGACCATCAATGCAGAGGGTGGCGCCGGCGGCAACGCGGACCCCGGTGGCGTTGCACACGGCCCCGGCGGCGGCGGCGGCGGTGGCGTGGTGTTTATCAACGACAGCTTCAGCGCTGTAATCAATACCACCCAGGGCCCGAGTGGCTACACCATTACTCCGGGCAATTATTTCGGCGCCACACCCAGCGGCGGCGAACTAGGCAGTGGCACACCGGATACCAACCCCGATGATATTGATGGCGTCAGCCCGGGTTCCGACTGTGCCGTCCGCTCTGACCTGACCATCAGCAAGACGCGTAGCAGTGGCCTGCTATTAGCCAGCCAGCCAGCGCAGTTCCGCATTCAGGTTAGCAATAACGGCCCTGATGCCACGCTGAATAGTATTGAAGTAGTCGACGTGCTGGACAGTCGCTTCAGCTACACAGGCTTTACTGGCACCGGCTGGAGCTGCAGCGAATCACCGGCACAAACGATCAGCTGCAGCCATGCAGGCCCGCTGGCCAACGGCGCCAGCCTGCCGGACTTATTCATTGATGTTGATGTTGGCGCGGTAGGTAGCGGCAGTCAGAACGTTGACAATACTGCCACTGTCACCCTGGCAACAGGCAATGGCAACGTGGATGGCGACAGCAGCAACAACAGCAGCACCTTGAGCGATACGATTTACGGTGCCTCGGTCAGTGGCAACAAGCGGCTGTATGCCTATCCGGCAACGGCCACCACCGGCACCTTGCAACGTACCGTGCCGACCACCGATATCAATGCCACGCCGCCAATCAATCGCAACAACCTGATGAACCTGGACCTTAGTCCGGCACTCTCCGACGACCTGGTGATTAATGGCGACATGGCCGTGCATCTATGCGTCAGAAAGTCCGGCACCCGCACAGATCTCGCTCGCACCGTGGGAGTCACGGTACGTCGATCCGACACTAATGCAATTATCGGCGCCACTCCAGCAACTCAAAGCCTCGCAGGAACAGATTGGCAGTGGCTTGTTTTCACTGTCAATCATACCGGCCCAACAACGATACCTTCCGGCGCGGGACTGCGTTTACAAGTGGATATGGCAAGTGGCAATAATTTTCGCACGCTGGACTTCAGCTCTAATGGCGCCGGCACCTTATGTACTTCACCGGACAACCTGCCGTCCAGAGTGGAAGTGGATGCATCCACTGTTATCAACGTGGATAGTGTCGAGATCTATGATGATGCCAGTCCTGCCGGGAACTTGATCAGCCGCATGGTGGAGTCAGCCACCGTGTATGTGCGTAGCACGGTAACGGACCCGTTCGGCTTTGCCGATATCAATAACGACAGCATTGTTGAAGTGTTTGATGCACTGAATAACCCGGTCAGTGGGCCCCATGGGCAAACTGCGGTGATCAGCCAAGCTGGCAATACCAAGGTGTTTGAATACGCCGTGCCGCTACCCGCGGACTGGCAGGACGGGCCATTTACACTCAGGGTGCGGGCCAACGAAGGAACCGAGGGTACGGTGACCCATTACAATGCGGCCAGCATTGAATTGACCGACCCGCCACTGTTAGCGGTATCCAAGCTGGCCAGCACTGCATCTGCCTCGCTGTTCAGCACTGGATCTGCTTCACCGGGCGAAGACATTGATTACCAGGTGCTGGTCAGCAACACTCACGTGCTGGGCACTGGCGATGCGGTAGGTGTGGCGGTCACCGACCAGCTACCCCAATTTACCAATTTTCTTGTGGGCAGCATTCAGTTTTTTGATGCGCCAGCACCCTATATCTCTTCTGGGCTGAGCATCGATGTCATCGAGTACTCTGAGGATGGCGGCCTGAGCTGGTTATATACACCGGTATCTGAAGGTGGCGGCGCACCGCCGGGATATGATGCAAACGTGACCCACTTCCGGGTGCTATTTGATGGCGTAATGCCACCCAACGGTGGCTTCCGCCTGGAGTATTCACTACAGCTGCAGCAGTAACACAAGCGGGCGTCAGAGGACGCCCGCAGCAAGTGGCATTACAAAGGGCTTTACAGAGAAAGTCAGGCTGGAATATCGCGCACACTGGCCTTGATGATCTCCTGTTTCAGATCATCATAGGTATGTACCGCAGTGAACTGCGGGAACTCATCAATCACGTTCTGTGGTGCATGAAACAGGATGCCCACATCGGCCTCAGCCAACATGGTGGTGTCGTTATACGAATCCCCCGCCGCAATCACCCGATACTCGAGGCCGTGCAGAGCCTTAACAGACATGCGCTTGGGATCCTTCTGGCGCAGTTTGTAATCGGTAATTCTGCCCTGCTCATTCACTTCCAGCTTGTGACAGAACAATGTGGGCCAGCCGAGCTGGCGCATTAGCGGCTTGGCGAACTCGTAAAAGGTGTCAGATAGAATGATTACCTGAAAATGCTCGCGCAACCAATCAACAAACTCTGCCGCCCCCGGAATCGGGCCCATCTCATCAATAACTTTCTGGATGTCCGGCAGACCATAGCCATGCTCATCGAGAATGCGCAGACGCTGCTTCATCAGCACGTCGTAATCAGGAATATCCCGGGTAGTAGCACGCAGCTCATCAATACCGGTTCGCTCGGCAAAGTTGATCCAGATTTCCGGCACCAACACCCCTTCCAGATCAAGACAGACGATTTCCACAGCACACCCCCCAGAAACGAATAAGGCGGCATTTTCCCTGTCCTGAAGGCGATTGGCAATGGCTCCAGCGGGGCCAGCCCGGTTATAGCTTGCAGCGGTGTTTTCGCAGGGCGCATCATGCAGGCCTCTGACCGAAGAGCATTGAGAGGATGCGGGCCATGGCAACACACAGTACATTCCAAGACGCTTCAAAGCGTCTGTTTATCCGTCAGGCCACCCGAGACGACATTCCGCAGCTGATGCAGCTTAGTAGCAAGGCCTATGCGGGGACCGGAATGCACGGCTACTCTTCGGGGCCACTTCAGGGACAAATGCACAGTTTCCCACAAGGACAGTTTGTCGCTGTTCTCGGAGAACATGTTGTTGGCTACTGTGCCACCTTCCGAGTCGCAGAGGATGTTGCTCTAAAGGAGCATGATTGGGCGAGCATAACCGGCAATGGCTATGCCTCACGGCATGACCCTGAAGGCGACTGGCTTTACGGCATGGAGGTCTGTGTCGACCCGGACGTACGGGGCTACCGGATCGGCCAGCGCCTGTATAATGCTCGCAAGCAACTATGTCAGGATTTAGGCCTTAAAGGAGTGGTTTTCGTTGGTAGACTCCCGTCCTTGGCAAAACGGATAAAACGCTTTGCCAGCGTACAAGAGTATGTTGACCACATCGTTGCCGGCCAGCAACGTGACCCGGTACTATCATTCCAGCTTCACAATGGCTTCCGCGTACATGGCATCATTTCCTCATACCTCGACGCCGACAGGGAATCACTCGGTTACGGTATTCACCTTACTTGGCAAAACCCCAAGGTTTCGAGCATTAATAGCGCTCAACGACAGAAAAAATACGGCGCCCGCGTGCCAGACAGTATTCGGGTGGGCGCGGTGCAATACATGCAACGTGGCTTGAAGAGCTTTGACGAGTTTGTCGAAATCGTAACTTACTTTGTGGACGTAGTAGCAAACTACAAGGGAGACTTTGTAGTGTTCCCCGAGCTATTTGCCCTACAACTGCTGTCCGTAGAACAAGACGAACTTGGCCCCTCCGCCGCCATCGAAGCGCTGAGCCAGTATACCCCCAGATTCTGCGAGACATTCCGAGAGCTCTCGATCCGCTTTAATATCAATATCATTGCCGGCTCACACCCCACCCTTATGGACGATGGCAGCGTTCAGAACGTTGCTTATATTTTTCTTCGGGATGGCACGGTGCACACTCAGGCAAAAATACACCCGACTCCAAACGAGTCATACTGGTGGAATATTCGTGGTGGTGACACGCTTACCGCCATTGATACTGATTGTGGGCCAATTGGCGTACTAATCTGTTACGACTCGGAATTTCCCGAGCTTGCCCGCCACCTGGTCGATCAAGGCATACGCATCTTGTTCGTTCCATTTTGCACCGACGAGCGGCAGAGCTACCTGCGTGTGCGCTACTGCTGCCAGGCCAGAGCCGTCGAAAACCAGATATATGTAGTCATGGCCGGCAACGTAGGAAACCTGCCCAAGGTGCATAACATGGACATCCAGTATGCCCAGAGCGCCATTTTGACCCCCTGTGACTTCCCTTTTGCCAGAGACGGCATTGCGGCGGACTCGACACCAAATGTGGAGATGGTGCTATTTGCCGATCTTCGCCCCGAAAGTCTGGAACTGGCCCGTAACAGCGGCACAGTCAAGAACCTGCGCGACCGCCGCCACGACCTTTACGGAGTACAGTGGCGTGGCAAGTAAGCGATGCGTTAGCGAACCGGCAACTCAATACCGGCAAATAGTTGGTCCAGCTCCTCCCGGGAATGGCAGCGCACCGCTGCATCCACCAGTTCCTTGCGCAAATGGGGAGCAAACTCGCGCATAAACTCATACATAAAGCCGCGCAGAAAAGTGCCCTTGCGAAAGCCTATCCGGGTAGCACTCGATTCAAACAGGTGGCTGGCATCAAGCGTCACAAGGCCATTATCCTGCTCTGGCGCCATCGCCATATGAGCGATGATGCCAATACCCATGCCTAGCCGCACATAGGTCTTGATAACATCCGCATCCGCCGCAGTGAATACCACCTTGGGCTGCAGGCCCGCCTGACGAAACGCCTCGTCCAGTTTGCTGCGGCCAGTAAAGCCAAATACATAGGTCACCAGCGGGTACTCGGCAATGGCGTCCAGGGTCAGCGGTTTCACCTTGGTCAACGGGTGCCCGTCCGGCACCACCACGGTCCGGTTCCAGCGATAGCACGGCATCATGATCAGATCAGAGAAAAGCTCCATGGCCTCTGTAGCAATGGCAAAATCAACCTGCCCCTTGGCCGCCATCTCGGCAATCTGCATGGGGGTGCCCTGATGCATCTGCAGAGACACATCAGGGAAACGCTCAGTAAAGCGCTTAATCACCAGAGGTAATGCGTAGCGGGCCTGAGTGTGGGTGGTGGCAATACGTAGCTCGCCACGGTTCTCATCACGAAACTCATGGGCAACCCGGCGAATAGACTCCACCTGCTGGAGAATATCCCCGGCAATTTGCAGGATAACCTGACCTGCCGGGGTGATATGGGTCAGATGCTTACCGCTGCGCGAAAACACTTCCACCCCCAGCTCGTCCTCAAGCATGCGAATCTGCTTGCTAATACCGGGCTGGGAGGTATACAGGGCCTGGGCCGTGGCTGAGACATTCAGATCGTGACGGGCCACTTCCCAGATATAGCGCAGCTGCTGAAGCTTCATGGCGTCCTCCGTGAGGATTGCTATCAGCAGTTATAAGAACACAGCCGGCTATACTCTGTCAGCATAGAGAAAAGACTGTTAAAAGATGGCCTAGCGGCGGCCTTGATTGCTTATCCCATGGGGCACATGACCGGCCGGCACATGCTGTCTTGCGGACTCACAGTGCCCCTGCTGATCATCAAAAAACACATCCGCGCCAAATGCTTTCAGGAACACACCTTTATCCAGCCCGCCCAGAAACAGGCTTTCATCAATACGGATATTCCATTCGCGCAAGGTCCGCACTACCCGCTCATGGGCCGGCGCCGAGCGGGCCGTCACCAGTGCCGTCCTGATGGGACATTCACCCGGGGCAAACTCACTCTGCAGATTGTGCAGGGCGGCCAGAAAGCCCTTGAACGGACCTCCGTGCAAAGGCTGGCGAGCCGAGCGCTGCTCGTTCTCGGTAAATGCCTGCAGACCGGACTCCTGAAAGATCCTCTCCGATTCATCCGAGAACAGCACCGCATCACCGTCAAAGGCGATACGCAGCTCGTCCCCCTCTCCTGCCTTACCACCGGGCAAAATAGTCGCCGCGGCGAAACCGGCATCCAGAGCACCCATAACGTCTTCATAGTCAGTAGACAGGAACAGGTGGGCACCAAAGGCTGACACGTAACGATGGGGACTGGCTCCACCGGCAAAAGCGGCTCGGCTGATCGGCAAGCCATAATGCTGAATAGAATTAAACACCCGCAGACCCGTATCGGAGCTGTTTCGCGACAACAGAATCACTTCAACCCGTGGCTCCCCTGACAGGCGCTGATTAATACCCAGCAGCTTACGCACCAGGGGAAAGGCATCTCCCGGCTCAAGAACGTCTTCCTCATGGGCAATCTGGTATTCGTGATAAGCCGCCAGACCCTCCGCCTCGTAGATGCGATGACTCTCTTCAAGATTGAACAGCGCCCGCGAACTGATCGCGACCACCAGCTTGCCATCGAAGGTTACCGGCATGTCATCTCGCTCCTGTACACAAAATCGTCGGACGATCTGGCAAAAACTGTTCTCGCTACTTCGTCGCTGGCCTATAGTAATCCCGACTTGACCCGTAACCCAAGGCAATAGGGAGCCTTCCATGGCCGCAAAAAAAGTGAAAGACCAGGTAAGCGAACTGCAGGATCAGATCCGCAAGCTGGCCAACCGTTTTGACGACGAACGTCAAAAGCAGGTTGCCGCACTGGAGAAACAGCTTGAAGTGGCCCGGGAACGGGTTCGCGAAGAGCTGAGCAAGCAGAAAGAAAACCTCTCCAAACTGGAGGAGCTGCAAAGCGAATACCGCGAGAAGGCCTCTGGCGCCGTCAACAAGCAAGTCGACAAGCTGAAGAAAGCTGCCGACGAAGCCTTTGACCGAGCCAAGGAATCTGAAGCTCGCAAGGCGCTGCTGGAAACCGAAGTCAAGGTACTGAAAGCCACTGCCAAGCAGGCTCATAGCCTGGCGGGCTGGATTTCCAAGTACGAAAAAGATCTGGAGAAACGCGCCAAGCAGATCCAGAAGAAAGTGACCCCGGCAGCTAAAAAGGCTCCCGCCAAAAAGGCCCCGGCGAAGAAAGCTGCAGCACCAAAGGTAAAGGCTGCACCGAAAGCTGCCGCCAAGGCAAAAGCCGCACCAAAGAAAGCCGCTGCCAAAAAAGCGCCGGCGAAAAAGGCTGCTGCCAGCAAGAAGGCGTAGTCAGCAGAGCTCTTCACAAAGAGTAGTTCTGCAAAATAAAAGGGGCGCCTCAAGCGCCCCTTTTTGCTGTGCCTCAGCCTGTCACTGGTGGCGGTGTCAGGCTTTCTTCCAGCCCGTAGAGAAGTGTCAGCGACGCACTCGCCTGCCCCGAAGCCAGCTCCCCCAGATTGCGGTAAAACCGAACCCCCACCCGATAACTGCGGCCATCACGGACGCAGCTGACCACTTCGGCGGGCAGGCGGCGCAAAACGAAGTGACCCGCATTCAGGTCAAGCAGCAGACGGCTACCCACTGGCAAAGCACGGGCTAGCAGCAGCCCGGCACCAAAGCGGTTGTAGTCCATTACTTGGCACTCACCCTGACTACCACGCCGCCACCAACCGGACACCTTGCGGACACGGGCCGGCATCCGTGTAGTGATACGTGCCAGCTTGCGCCGATTACTCATCGTTCCCTGACGGCTACTCATGTCACTAGACCTCGATCAGCATACTTTCAAAGTAGTTTAATACTGGCTGTCGTACCTTGGGATGCAGCCCCGGCAGGCTCTTCTGCATGGCCGAATGGGCCGCCTTGTGGATGGTTGCCCTTCCCGCGCCAACCAGACCACGAGTAATAGCACCGGTTTTAACCAGCCCCATGGTGCGGTCAAAAAAATGTTCGATGGCGCCATCGGCAAATAGGCCCATGATGTGTATAAGATGAGCCTCTTCACCACTGCCCTTACGGAATGACTCGAACATCAGCGCCGCTTCGTTGGCAACCTCAGGGTCAAGCGGAAAGCCACACCAGGGCTTACCTTCATAGATCACCTGAATACCGCTGAACTGGTCCGCCAGAGCCCGCTGCTCATCCGTAGAGACCTTGTGAAACACCTTATGCACAAGGGCCCGTGATGCCTTGCCAATAATAGATATGACCCCATTCATGACACTGGCCATACTGCCTTGCACGTTCAGGGACTTCACCGGACCATCGAAAAAGGCCTCTAGCACTTCACTAATGAAGTCCTCACTGATTTCTGTGATCAACTGCTGGTGAATCACACCAGGATTGTTGGCCACAGCCTCAAGCAGGGCAACGGTGTTGCGATGAAGCTTATCTGACGCAGGAAATGCAACATAAACAGTCATACTGGCAAACTCTGGACTAGCTTGTGATATTGGCGCGAAATCATACCCGAAAGGATACAGGTAAAGGGATGACATCATCGGCAGGCGATCAGGTCGCCAGAGTCAGAACCTGACGAGGAGTAAATTGGACTTGGCATTTCTGGAATCGCTCTACCACTCTCTGCAGCCGTGGCTACCCCTGCTCACGGCAATCGGCACCGTTATGGCGATTGCCTCCACCATCGCGATTCCGTGGCTGATACTGCGCATGCCTGCTGAATATTTTGTCAGCCGGGCCAAGCCGGCACCGGACCGGAGCCCGCTTGGCTGGGCGATCTGGATGGCACGTAATACTGTCGCCACGATCCTTTTCGTCTCTGGCTTGCTGATGCTGGTGCTGCCCGGTCAGGGGCTGCTGACTATCCTGATCGCCCTCGCCGTCAGCACTTTTCCGGGCAAATACAGGCTGGAGCGGTCCATCATTCGCCGGCAAACCGTTTTCAAGGCTGCGAACTGGATCAGACAGCGCTACCATCGCAGCCCAATCATTCACCCGGACGACCCAGACCACCGTCACTAGGAATCTTCATGGCCATTATTGAAAGTCCGGCGATCCGCTGGCACGGCGATCGCCTTGAGCTGCTCGATCAGCGAGCCCTGCCGCTGGAAAGTCGCTGGCTCAGTTATGAAAATGCTGAAGACACCGCCCATGCCATTCGCGATATGGTAGTTCGTGGCGCTCCCGCCATCGGCATCACCGCCGCCTATGGTGTGGTGCTGGCCGCTCGCATACTGGGCAGTGAGGCCAGCCTGAGCAACCTTCAGCCAGCCTTTGATGTTCTCGCTGCAAGCCGGCCAACGGCCGTTAATTTGTTCTGGGCCCTACAGAGAATGCAGGCTGCCTGCCAGCTGCAGGGAGAGCCCCTGATCGAACAACTCAGCGCGGAGGCAGTACAAATTCATCAGGACGACCGGGATATGAACCATCGTCTGGCGCAACATGGCGTCGCAATGCTGCCCCCCGACAAGCAGGTCTACACACACTGCAATACTGGCGCACTAGCCACCGGCGGCCATGGCACTGCACTGGGCATTATTCGCTCAGCCTGGGCTGCGCAACGGATCACCGGCGTAGTCGCTGGTGAGACCCGGCCATGGATGCAGGGCGCCCGACTGACCAGCTGGGAACTGCTGCAAGATAATATTCCGGTAACACTGGTGGTCGACAGTGCGGCAGGACATGTCTTTAAGGGCGGCGGCATTGGTGCGGTAATCGTCGGCGCCGATCGCATCACAGCCAATGGCGACACCGCCAACAAAATCGGCACCTACAACCTTGCCGTACTGGCGCGCCACCATGGCATCCCGTTTATTGTTGCTGCGCCGCTATCCACCATTGACCCACAACTGGCCTGTGGTGACGCTATCGAAATTGAACAACGTAGCGCGGCCGAAGTGCGCAGCATTCATGGCGTGCAGGTTGCCCCGGAGAATGTGCCTGTATTCAACCCGGCCTTCGATGTCACTCCAGCGGAACTAATCAGCGCCATCGTCACCGAGCACGGCGTGATTGAGCAGCCCGACACTGATAAAATGGCCGCCCATCTGGCCTCGGCAGGAAACCCGCGCTGATGATTGCACGTCCCTGGTCCCCGACACTTTTTCGTGAAGCTGCACGTAACATCGCGGCCATCAGCCAGCGCCTCTATGAGCATGGTTGGTCCCCGGCCACCAGCTCCAACTACTCCATGCGTCTCAATGCGGACTATTGTGCAGTGACCGTTTCCGGCAAGGACAAAGGAACGCTGAACGAAGCCGATGTCATGGTTGTGGATATGCAAGGCACGCCAGCGAGCAACGGCAAACCCTCTGCGGAGACTGGCCTGCACACCCAGATATACCGCCGTTTCACCAATATCGGTGCGGTGCTACACACCCACAGTCTGGCCAGCACCGTGCTGACCATGCACTGGCCAGAACGCAGTGAGCTGGTACTCAGCGGCTACGAACTTTTGAAAGCACTGGACGGGGTAACCAGTCACGATACCGAGCTTGTTATTCCGATTTTCGACAACACTCAGGATATTGATGCTCTGGCCCGCGATGTCGATGCTGCCATGGCGAATGGTCGCATCCGCTACGCCTATCTGATCCGCGGCCACGGCATATATACCTGGGCAAAAGACATGACCACCTGCTTCCGCCAGATAGAAGCACTGGAAGTGCTATTGGCCGTTGAACTGGAACGCCGCAAGATCGGCGGCTGAGGAGATTACCAATGAGCGAAATTCGCATTTGTCACGACAAGGATGCCAGCAACCCCATTCTGGAGAGCAGTGAGCACAGCGAGATCAGCCGCTTGCTCAATGAAGCGGGTGTGCGTTTTGAACAGTGGCAGACCGATGCCAGCGTCGCGCCAGGTGATAGTCAGGAGAAAGTCATTGCCGCCTACCGCGCGGATATCGACCGTCTGATTGCCGAACAGGGCTATCAGACGGTCGACGTGGTCAGTTTGAACAGTGATCATCCGCAAAAGGCAGAACTGCGCAAGAAGTTTCTAGACGAGCATCGTCATAGCGAGGATGAAGTGCGTTTCTTTGTTGCCGGCAGCGGTCTGTTCAGCCTGCATATCGGCAATAAAGTCTATGAAGTGCTATGCGAACAAGGGGACCTTATTTCCGTACCAGCCAACACACCACATTGGTTCGATATGGGTCCGAACCCTTACTTTATTGCCATCCGTTTATTCAACAACCCGGAAGGCTGGGTTGCTAATTTCACCGGCTCTGATATCGCCAGCCGCTTCCCACGCCTGGAGAACTGAGTCCATGGTCAAGGCGGTTGTCACTGACATTGAAGGCACCACCAGCAGCATCTCTTTCGTCAAAGAGGTCCTGTTTCCCTACGCAGCAGAGCACATGGCAACCTTTCTGCGAGAACACTGGGGCGAGCCGGCCGTGCAAGAGCAAATTCATGCACTGGCCACTGATACTGGCCTCGAAGTGGCGACCGCCGAACAAGCCAATCGTATTCTGCAACAGTGGATTCGCGAGGATCGCAAAGCGACACCTTTGAAAGCCCTGCAAGGAATGATCTGGAAAGACGGGTACCAGTCCGGTGCCTATACCGCCCACCTTTACCCGGACACCGCCCCTGCCCTGCGCCGCTGGCACGCTGCCGGCCTGCCATTGTATGTATATTCATCAGGCTCGATTGCCGCACAGAAGCTATTTTTCGGCTTCAGTGATGCGGGAAATCTAACGCCTCTGTTCAGTGGCTATTTTGACACCACTACGGGCATGAAGCAGGAAGCCGAGTCATACCGCAGAATTGCAGAGGCTATTACCCTGCCGGCCGGGGAGATTGTATTTCTATCGGATATCGAAGGTGAATTGAATGCCGCCCGGCAGGCCGGCTTGCAGACTGTGCTGCTTGACCGGGATGGTAAGAAGCCGGCAAGCAGCCACAAGTGCGTGCGGTCTTTTGCAGAGATTTCCTTTTAGAGCAGCTTCTCGCTGGACACCACTACGCCATTATTATCCACGTATACATGATCACCAGGCTGGATAGTCACACCCCCAAAAGTAATGTCGATATTCAGTTGCCCCTCACCTCGCCGCACAGATTTTAACGGCACACAGCCAAGCGTCACTACGCCAAGATCAAGTTTTCTGAGCTCGTCCACATCGCGGCAAGCGCCATAGATCAGTACTCCACTCCATCCATTCTTGACCGCGCTTTCACCAATCATGTCGCCAATCAAAGCCATGCGCAGGGAGCCGCCACCATCAACCACCAGCACCTTGCCTTGACCATCGGTGGCCAGAGTTTCCTTGACGCGCGAGTTATCCTCGAAGCATTTGACGGTAACCGCCTCGCCGTGAAAAGCATTACGCCCCCCATAGCTGTGCCACTGTAATCCGCTAAGCACACGGACTTTGTCTTCATTAGCGTCACAGATATCACAGGTTACAAAGCTCACAGATCACCTCAGTTGTTGGGCATATTTTTGCAGCTTGGCGTAGCGCAAACGATACACGCCTGCTGCGGCATCACTCAGTGCAGCGGCCACCATGGCATCCGCCACTGTCTGGGCCTCAACGGGCAGCCAGTCCGCTTTCGTCCAGTTTACCAGCGGCATAAGCACGCCCATGGCTTTAAGCCCAAACTGCTCACCAAAACGAAATTCGTTGCGCGCACCCTTAAGCAGCGATGGCTGCATAAAAAATGTGAGCGGAATCTTCTTGTCTATGATCTGCTGCTCTGCCAGCCCTTTGGTACGGGCATAGAATGCTAGAGCACGGGGATTGGCATTCACCGCTGAAACCATAATAAACCGGGTGGCACCACCAGACTTGGCCTGCTCTGCAGCAGCCACGCAGTAATCCAGATCGACTCGGATAAAAGCCTCTTTTGAACCGGCCTGGCGCAGGGTCGTACCGAGACAGCAGAAAACATCATCAACGGAAAACTCCGCCAGATAATCCTCCATCTGGTCAAAATTCGCCTGCACAAAGCGGATCTTTGGATGCGTCAATTCCGGCGGCCGGCGGCCAAGCACGGTAATCTGCTGCCACTCATCACGCTGCAGCAGCCGATTTAATAGCAAACCACCCACTAATCCGGTGGCGCCCAGCACAACAGCACGACGACTCATGGCGTGTTCTCTTCTTCTGAGGGGTCAACTTCATCATTTCGCAGCCAATGGCTGAGAATGATCTCCAGGTCTTCAAGATGCACCGGTTTAGCCATGTAATCATCCATACCGGCAGCGAGGCAGTGCGCCTCCACGCCCTCCATAGTATTAGCAGTCATCGCCACGATTGGAACATGAAGCTCCGTGCCTTCCTCGCGCGCTCGAATAATACGCGTAGTCTCAAATCCATCCACCTCTGGCATCATGCAGTCCATCAGAATCAGGTCAAAGGATTCACGCTCTAACAGGGTCAACGCGGCTCTGCCATCACCGACCGTTTTCACCTGATAGCCAAGCTTGTCGAGCATGCCTCGGGTAACAATCTGGTTGATTTCATTATCCTCTACCAATAGCAGGCGCCAGCGCTTTCGCTGAGCTTTGTCAGGCTCACTGGCAACCCGTCTGTCTTCCGTGGGCCGAGTGCTTTCCAGGTCAAAAAGACTGCGCAGAGATTCACGCAATGTACGTCTATGAACTGGCTTCACCAACACATCAAGACGCGGAGATTTACCCTTGAGCTGCTGAACGGAATGATCGCCGCGTTCCGCCAGTGTGGTAAGCAGTATGACTCGCATGGCAGCCAGCTTGGGGTCGTCCAGCACCGTGCGAGCCAGATTCAGAGCGGAATCACGGCGCACAAAGGTATCAACTAGCAGCACAGAGAAGCTGGTGTGCTCGCGCAGACCTCCGCGCAGCGCTTGCAAAGCATGATCATAATCATTGGCACTCACGCAGTTCACATCCAGCGCTTCAATTTCCTCGGTCAGGGCGGCAACACTGCCAGTCGCAGCACCGGCAATCAGCACAGACTGGCCGGCCATCACAGTACGTAGCTTGTCCCGGCTTTGCATATCGGGTTGCATGCCGACTTTGGCATTGAACGAGAAACGACTGCCTTTGCCCGGCTCGCTAGTGGCATCGATACTTCCCCCCATGGCCTCAACCAGGCCTTTACACACCAGCAAACCAAAGCCGGTACGACGGGCAGAAAAGAGATCCTCACCTTCCTCAAGCGCTTCATCATGAAACAAGCCTGCCAAGGTGGCCGGTTCCATACCCGCACCCTGGTCTGTAACGGACACCTTGAGCATGCCATCCTGATCTGACAGTGCAGAGAAGCTGATCTCGACACAGATCTCACCTTGCTCACTGAACTTGATCGCATTGCTAATCAGATTATTAATGATTTGCATAAGCCGCTCGCGGTCGCCGCGTAGCCGCTCTGGCAAATAATGATCGACCACGCAAGACAGCTCCAGGCCATCGTGCTGTGCCGCGGCACCATAGGCATCCAGACTTTCCTCCAGAGCAGTGCGCAAATCAAACCAGTCCGGATTCAGGGTGATTCGACGAGTCAATACACGACTGTAATCCAGCACATCATCAATCAGGGTTAACAGCAGGTTGCCCGATTGGGTGGCGTGCAAATGGTACTCAAGCTGCTCGTCATCCATGCGCGTCTCGCGCATCAGGGAGAGCATCCCCATAATTGAGTTCATGGGCGTGCGGATTTCATGGGCAAGCCGGTAAACCAGACTAAGCTGGATCTGGTTAGAGGCAAGCTTCACTGGCTGAGTCGCTTCCACAGGCGCACGCCGCTCTCGGTTCAGGCCATGCCAGAAAGCCAGATACTGCTCGCGATAAAGACGGGAAAGATACAGCAGGTAGACGGCCAACAACGCAGCCAGAACCAGCCCCTCAACATTTTTTAACGACAGTAATGCTGCGATACCCGGCGCCAGCATCAAAATGGCGTAGCTCTGCCGAATCCTCAGCGCCGCCATCCAGGATGTGCTCAATGCGGTAGCAACGCCGATGGCATAGACCACCACCAGCAGAAAGTTAAAGGAGGTTCCATCCAGAACCACTATAACGGCTAACAGCAGCCCCCAGACCAGTGCATGAGCCAGCAAACCAAAGCCAAAGAGTCGCCGCCAGCGCCCCGGCGCTGCGCCATAAAGACTATCAAATCGAGCCATCAGGAAGATGCGATAGATCGCTGTGACGATAATTGCGAGGCCAAAACCCAGAGTCAGCGACTGCTCCTCATGATACAGCTGGCCAACACTGCCGAGCACGAAAAACACCATCAGAGCGGCGAGCATCCCTGGCACCGATGTGCGGGCGGCAGCATAGTCGATCCTGCGCAGCACCTTGCGGTCTTTCATCGGCGGTGGCGACTGGCTCGGCATGGGCAATTCCCGGAAAATTTCGAGGGGCTTAAGTTACCACTGCCCCCTCTCCCCTGCCACTACGGCGACGCCGGTCAAGCTCGATCAACATTGGCACAAAGAAGAAGAAATCGACCACCAATGCCATGGCGATGGTGATCGCAGACAGCTGGCCCATGCTCGAATTGGGGTAGAAGTTGCTGGTACCGATCACCGCAAAATTAGCCACCAACACCACTGAGGTAGCGATTAAGGCCACCCCCACGGTACGGAAGGCATAGCGCACTGCATCTGCGGTACCAAGGCCATGCTCGCGCTTCGCTCGGACATACTTGCTGAGGAAGTGGACGGTATCATCCACCACAATACCCAGGGTCATGCAGGCCACCACGGATACCGCCAGACCAATCTCTCCACTAACCAAGCCCCACAGTCCGAAAGCCATGGCGGCGGGAAGCAAGTTGGGTAATAACGACAGAAATCCATACCACCAGGAGCGCAGCGCCAATACCAGCAACAGAGACACGCTGAGCAAAGCCAGCACGGCGCCGGTGAGCATGCTCTCGATATTCTTCATAGTCACCCGGCCAAACAGGATATCCATGCCCGTGCCACGGGCCTGCATCTGCTGCGGCCAGTTGGCATTCATCCACGCCTCTACCCGGTCATTGAAATCAAGTACCGGGTGCGAGCCAATGTTCTCCAGCATCAGTACGACCCGGGCATATTCCTTGTTGATATCCAGCTGACTTTCCAGACCGAGCCCCTGCGGCAGGGACAGCTCATACATCAGGGTGTACTGACTGATCAGATCACGTCGATCCGGCACCCGGTAAAACTCCCCATTCCCGCCGTTGAGGTCACGATTGAGGCGTTTGATAACGTCGGTGTAGGCACTGACGTAGCGCACCTCTGGCTGCTGCTCGAGCCAGTCCACCAACTTGTCAAGATTGTGCAAAAAATCCGGCTCCATGGCGGCTCCTGCCTGACCACTGGGCACCATGTAGTCAATACGATGCATCCCAGTCAGCTCACGCATGGCAAAATCATTTACCCTCCGCACCTCAAAAGACCGATCGAAGTATTCATTAAACACATCGTTAATGGTGTTTAGCGGAATACAGGCAACCAGCATCAGGACCAATGCCCCCATGCCCAGCAACAGGCGTCTATGGTGGCCGATAACCCATTCCGCCAGAGCATTCATCCACGGCTGGTAATCCGTTTGCCGCTGTGCCGTAACTCGGTGAGGCACCAACATAACCAGAGCCGGCAGCAGCGCCACTGAAAGCAGGAAGGCAATGAGCACCCCCATAAAAACCACATCACCCAGAGCCCTGAATGGTTGGGAATCGGAGAAGTTGAGAATGGCAAAGCCTATCGCTGTGGTCAGGCTAGTCAGCCATACCGGTTGAAAATTGACTCGCAAGCTTTCCAGCATGGCAGCACGCTTGAGATTGCCTGCCAGCCTTTCGTGACGGTAGGTGGCGAGGATATGCACACAGTCCGCCACTGCCAAAGTAAGGATCATGGCGGGGGCCATCCCCACCACAGGCGAGAACTCGATACCCAGCCAGACGGACGCGCCCATTGCCATGCCAATGGACAGGCCAACCACAGCAATCACGATGCCGGTAAACAGCGCGCTGCGCAGAATCAGCAAAAGACAGAGCAACATGGCCAAAAACGCCAGCGGCAGGGTAAACGACATGGCCTGATCGGTAGCCTGTCGGGTGGCCTCGGCAAACACCACGGTGCCGGTCAGGAGAAATTCGATGTCCGGATAACGCTCGGCAAACTGCAACGCCAGCTGCCGTGAGGCCTCAGTAATCATTGGCGCCTCACGGCTTCCCTCTGCCATGGTCACCGTCACTACGACACCGGCCACATGGCCGCTGGCAGAAATACTACGACCAATCAGCGAGGGCTCATTCAGGGCAATCTGGCGAATTCTGGCAACCTGTTCGTCACTGAGCTGCGCAGCGTCCTCAACCAGATAGCTAACGGTAAGATCATCCTGATCCACCTCGGTATGCTGGAAGTTGGTCAGAGAATCGACCCGGGTGGAGTTAGGCAGGGTCCAGGCTGCCTCAGTGAGCTCCTCGAGCGCAGCCAGGTTATCCCGGGTAAAGATGTCTCCGTTGGCCGGGTGGACAATAAAGTAAACCGCCTCGTTGCTGGTAAACCGATCTTCCAGCTCGCGGAACAAACGATAGTCCGGGTTATCTTCGCTAAAGAAAATGCGTGGATCGTTATTGTTGGTAAAGTCCTTCAAGCTCACCGTGGCAAGGCCGGCCAGCAGCACGGTAAGCACAACGACCAGCCAGGGGTGGTCTACAACCAGACGGTTCCAGCGATCAAGCATGGCGGCAAGCTCTTATTAGGGACAACAGAGTGTATACCAGCCCAATCTAGTGAAAAGCGTCTTTATGTGACGATATCGAGCGGCAAATCTGCCAGCTACTAGTTTACGTTAACGTAAACTTCTCCTAAACTCACTTCACCTCTGCTAACGCCCAGACCTGCCATGACAGCTAAGAAAAAGACCTCCTGGAGCATTGGCGATCTGGCCCGGGAATTTGACGTAACCACCCGAACCATTCGCTTCTATGAAGATGAGGGACTGCTGCAGCCCGAGCGTCGCGGGCAAACGCGGGTTTACAGTGCAGCCGACCGTACTGCGCTAAAGCTTATCCTGCGTGGCAAACGGCTGGGCTTTTCCCTGGCTGAAAGCCGGCAGCTGATTCAAATGTACAACCCGGACGCCAATCGCGCCCAACTGGAAGCGCTACTTGGCAAGATCCACGAACGTCGTGCCCAACTGATCCAGCAGCTGCGCGATATTGAAGTGATGCAACTGGAACTGGACGAGGCCGAACAGCGCTGCCTCGAGTTCCTTAAATAACCAACGGAGAGATCCATGACCTTCCCCTCCCTGAACCACGATCTCGGTGAAACTCTGGATGCACTGCGTGACAGCGTGCGCGCCTTTGCCAGTAATGAAATCGCCCCTCAGGCGGCGGAGATCGATCGCAGCAACCAATTCCCTATGGAGCTATGGCGCAAGATGGGTGATATGGGGCTGCTTGGTATGACTGTTGGCGAAGAGTACGGCGGCACTGGCATGGGCTACATGGCTCACACCATTGTTATGGAGGAAATATCCAGAGCATCCGCCTCCGTAGGGCTGTCCTACGGCGCCCATTCAAATCTTTGCGTAAACCAGATCTGGCTCAATGGCAACGATGACCAACGCGCAAAATATCTGCCCAAGCTGGTCAGTGGCGAACATGTTGGCGCACTGGCAATGAGCGAGCCAGGAGCCGGCTCAGATGTGGTCAGCATGAAGCTGCGGGCCGAAAAGCGCGGCGACCATTACCTGCTGAATGGCAACAAGATGTGGATCACCAATGGGCCCGATGCCAACACCTATGTGATTTATGCGAAGACCGATCTTCAGGCAGGTCCCCGCGGCATCACGGCGTTTATCGTCGAACGTGACCTCCCCGGTTTTTCCCGGGCGCAGAAGCTGGACAAGCTGGGCATGCGTGGCTCGAATACCTGTGAGCTGGTTTTCCAGAACTGCGAAGTGCCAGCGCAGAACATTCTGGGCAAGGAAGGCGATGGTGTGCGAGTGCTGATGAGCGGCCTCGACTATGAGCGCACCGTGCTGTCCGGCGGCTGTATTGGTTTGATGCAGGCGTGCATGGATGTGGTTGTCCCTTATGTGCATGAGCGCAAGCAGTTTGGTCAGGCAATCGGTGAATTTCAGCTAATGCAAGGCAAGCTGGCAGACATGTACGTAATGCTGAATGCCAGTCGCGCCTATTTGTATGCGGTGGCGCGCGCCTGTGATCGCGGAGAAACAAGCCGCAAGGATGCTGCCGGCGCAATTCTGTATTGCGCCGAGAATGCCACCAAGATGGCACTTGAGGCCATTCAGGTACTCGGTGGCAATGGCTATATCAATGACTATCCGACTGGACGTTTCCTGCGCGACGCCAAGCTGTATGAGATTGGTGCCGGCACCAGTGAGATTCGGCGGATGCTGATTGGCCGGGAGCTGTTTAAAGAAACTTCCTGATTTTCTGTGCGCTATTAAAAGCGGCTTGGGGCAGTTTTCCTGACGATGACAGATTGTGCGAACTGATGAATAGCGTGAGGAGTATGTGGCTTCTCTCTCGCGACCGAAAAACAGACAAGAGGCACCCGAACGATGCCGAAAATCCACAGCAACATCCAGACCGGATCAGCCGAGTTCGCCGCCAACCGCGAGCACAACCTGAAACTGCGCGCTGACCTCAAAGGCATGCTAGACCGCATCGCCCATGGTGGAGGCGAAGCGGCGGAAGAAAAACTCAGGCAGCGCGGCAAGCTGCCCGTGCGCGAGCGCATCAATCGACTGCTGGACCCTGGCTCCCCGTTTCTGGAGCTCTCTGCATTAGCCGCTGAAGGTGTCTATGGTGAGGATGTCCCGGCCGCAGGATGCGTCGGTGGTATTGGCCGTGTGGAAGGCATTGAGTGTGTCATCGTCGCCAATGACCCCACCGTAAAAGGGGGTAGCTACTATCCCCTCACGGTAAAAAAACACCTTCGCGCTCAGGCCGTCGCCGCCGAGAATAACCTGCCCTGCATATACCTGGTGGACTCCGGTGGCGCCAATCTGCCGCGTCAGGATGAAGTATTCCCGGATCGAGAACATTTTGGCCGGATCTTTTTCAACATGGCCAACATGTCCGCCCGCGGCATCCCGCAAATAGCTGTCGTATTAGGCTCCTGCACTGCTGGTGGTGCCTATGTACCGGCTATGGCGGATGAAACCATTATGGTGCGCAACAACGGCACCATCTTTCTCGCCGGACCGCCGCTGGTCAAAGCGGCCACCGGCGAAGAAGTTACAGCGGAAGATTTGGGTGGCGCGGCACTGCACTGCGAACAATCGGGAGTTGCTGATCATCTTGCCGAAGACGAGCCACACGCTCTGCAACTGACTCGTCAGTGCATCAAGAGACTAAACTGGCGCAAGCCCGAGCAGCTCGACATTCGCCCTGCCCGACCACCCGCATTTAACCCGGAAGAGCTACTGGGCATTATTCCGCCCAGCACCCGCCAACCCATGCCGGTGCGGGAAATCATTGCCCGAATTGTGGATGACTCTGATCTGGATGAGTTCAAAAGCCGCTATGGCACAACCCTGGTCACTGGCTTTGCTCGCATACATGGCATTCCCGTGGGGATCGTCGCCAATGACGGTGTGCTCTACTCTGAATCCGCGTTAAAAGGAGCGCACTTCGTCGAACTGTGCAATCAACGTAAGACCCCACTAATCTTCCTGCAGAACATCACTGGCTTTATGGTTGGCAAGAAGTACGAAGCCGAAGGCATTGCCAAACACGGCGCCAAGATGGTCAACGCCGTAGCCTGTGCACGGGTGCCAAAATTTACCGTAGTGATTGGTGGCAGTTTTGGTGCCGGAAACTATGGCATGTGCGGCCGCGCCTATGATCCGCGCTTTTTGTTTATGTGGCCAAACGCGCGAATCTCTGTGATGGGTGGAGAGCAGGCAGCCAGCGTGCTCACTCAAGTCAAGGGCGCTTCTCTGCGTAATAAGGGGAAAAGCTGGACCAAGGAAGAAGCAGAAGCATTCAAAGCAGAAATGGTCGATCGCTACGACACCATGGCGCGACCCGTTTATGCAAGTGCACGTTTGTGGGATGACGGCGTGATTGATCCCGCAGATACCCGCGATGTGCTCGGCCTGTCTTTGTCGGCCAGCCTCAATGCAGAGATCAGCGAAACACGCTACGGCGTGTTCCGCATGTAAGGAAAAAGCCATGAGCATCTCCCTGACAGTGGAAAAGGATCTGGCACGGATCACACTGGACAACCCGGCAAAATACAACGCCTTCGATGATGCCATTATTGAAGAGCTGATTAGTGCCTTCAATGCAGCCTCCGCCAACGACAATGTACGCATCATTGTTCTTGGCGCTAACGGCAAGCACTTCAGCGCAGGAGCGGATCTGAACTGGATGAAACGCATGGGAGAACTGGACCGGACACAAAACCGGGCCGACTCTCTGCGCCTGGCGGAGCTGATGCGAACCATCGATAGGGCAGGCAAACCAGTGATCTGTCGGGTTCAGGGCGCTGCCTTCGGCGGCGCTCTGGGCTTGATTTGCGCGTGTGATATCGCCATTGCCAGTGACGACGCCCGTTTCTGTCTCAGCGAGGTCAAACTAGGCATCCTGCCTGCGGTTATTGCTCCCTATGTAGTGCGTGCCATGGGCCCCCGTCAGGCGCAGCGCTATTTTATGACCGCAGAGATCATTCCAGCAGCCGTTGCCGAACGACTGGGTATTGTTCACGAGCTAGCAACCGCCGATCAGCTTGATGAGCGTATTCAGGCGATTATTCAGGCACTGCGTCAGGGCGCACCGCTGGCACAACTGAAAAGCCGCGACCTGATTGAACAAGTGGCTGATCGGCCCATTGATGCAGACGTAATCGGGTACACCGCCGATCTGATTGCCTGCCTGCGCACCGAAGATGAAGGCCGCGAAGGCCTAACCGCCTTTCTCGACAAGCGCACACCGCGCTGGAGTGCATCATGATCAAACGTCTTCTGATCGCCAACCGCGGTGAAATTGCCCGGCGCATTATTCGCACCTGTCGAGCCAACGGCATTGAAACAGTTGCCGTGTATTCTGATGCCGACGCTAATCTAGCCCATGTCCGCGAAGCGGATATGGCGGTACGACTTGGCCCAGCACCGGCTCGGGAAAGCTATCTGGATATCAGCAAAGTGATGGCCGCAGCGGTCAGTAGCGGCGCCGATGCGGTTCATCCCGGCTACGGCTTTCTCTCCGAGAACACCGCCTTTGCCGCAGCCTGCACCGAGGCTGGAATTATCTTTGTCGGTCCGCCGGCGAAAGCCATTGAACTGATGGGCGACAAGGCAGCAGCACGCAAGCTAATGACGGAAAGCGGCGTCCCGGTCCTGCCAGGCTGTGATCAGGATATCCGTGATGACAACCAGCTACTGGAGGAAGCAAAACAGATAGGCTTCCCACTTCTGGTCAAAGCCGTAGCCGGCGGTGGCGGTAAAGGCATGCGAGTAGTGCACCGCGAAGCAGACTTCATCGAAGCCTTGCATAGTGCCCGCCGCGAGGCCAAGGCAGCCTTTGGCGACGACCGCGTTCTACTCGAACGATACCTGTCCAGCGCCCGCCACATCGAAGTGCAAGTGTTCGCCGATCAGCATGGTCAGGCCCTGCATCTGTTCGAGCGAGATTGCTCTGTGCAGCGGCGTCACCAGAAAATCATCGAAGAGGCGCCTGCACCGGGTTTAACCGAGAGCCAGCGCATCGCGGTGGGAGAAGCTGCGGTGCAAGCCGCCCAAGCTATCGATTATGTTGGTGCCGGCACCGTGGAGTTCCTGTTTGCCGATGGTCATTTCTACTTTATGGAAATGAACACGCGCCTGCAGGTGGAGCACCCGGTAACTGAAATGATCACCGGCGAGGATCTGGTTTGGTGGCAGCTCTGTGTTGCCTCCGGCAACCCGCTACCCAAGCGGCAGCATGAGCTTCGTATTCATGGCGCTGCCATGGAAGTGCGCATCTATGCGGAAGATCCATGGCAGAACTTTATGCCCTCCTCTGGCCTGCTCAACACACTGGTTTGGCCCCATGGTAATGCCAGAGTAGACAGTGGCTATGAACAGGGTGACAGGGTTGAATCCTTCTACGATCCAATGATTGCCAAGATCATTTGTCATGGTGAAGACCGCGACGCAGCGCGCCAAAAACTGATGCAAGCACTATCTACCACCATGATCGACGGCATTCATCACAACTGCGGGTTTCTTTATCAGGTACTTGGTAGCGCCGCTTTCGCCAATGCCGAGCTGGATACACGTCTGCTGGAGCGACATGCTCAGCTAATGGAAAAGCCCCACCTCCAGCCTGAGCTGGTAGCAGTAGCGGCGGCGGCGGCACTGACAGATACCCAGCCAGGTGGCGATCCTTGGCAATCACTCAATGGCTGGCGTCCATTCGCCAGGCAGCTACAGCAATATGAGTTGATGGTCGATGGCAACGGCGTGCTGGTGCAGATTAATGTTGATGGCCACCAATGCGGCGCAAAGGTTAACGGCGAGCAGCGTACCCTTCACTGGCACAAGGATCAAAAGCAGGTATCTCTGGCCTGGGGAAGCGACACACTCAAGGCACAATTTATCCATCAGCATAACGGTGTACTTTTGAATGTATGCGCGGACAGCATCTCCATCAGCGATGTGGACAGCCGCCGCGGACAACAACAACACGGTAGCCGCCACGCTCCCTTCGCCGCACCGATGAGCGGCACCGTGGTGGCATTGCATGTGGCACCGGGAGCAGCGGTGAGCGCGGGGACTGCCGTGGTTACAATGGAGGCCATGAAGATGGAGCATACCCTGAGAGCACCGGCGGACGGCATAATCAGTGACCTGCTCGCCAGCATTGGCGAGCAGGTCAGCGAGGGTGCCCTGTTGGCACAGTTCGAGCCCGGGCAAGCGGAGCAGCCATGACTCAGCAAATGCCTCTGTGGAGCCCGTCGCCAGAGCGTCGCAACGCCAGCCGCATGCAGGCCTTTCTGGAAAGCGTCGAACGACTGCACAACTGCACGCTTAATAACTATCAGGAACTGCATCATTGGTCCGTCGCACATCCGGATGCGTTCTGGAAGCATATCTGGAAATTCTGCGACATCGTTGGTGAGAACCCGGGCACAACCGTACTTCAGCGCGGCGAGCGCTTTCAGGACAGTCACTGGTTTCCCGAGGCAAGACTGAATTTTGCGGAGAACTTGCTCAAGCGTCGCGATAACGATCTGGCAATTATTGCGGTGGATGAAATCGGCAGCCGCACTGAGCTGAACTGGCATCAGCTATATGAACGTGCTGGACACTTTGCCGCTGCATTGAAACGTCACGGCATTGCTCCAGGTGACCGTATCGCAGGTTATATGCCCAACCGCATTGAGGCTGTGATTGCGGCGCTGGGCGCCAGCTGGATCGGCGCTGTCTGGTCGTCCTGCTCGCCTGATTTTGGTGTCAGCGCGGTACTCGATCGATTCGGCCAGATACAACCGCGTATCCTGGTTGCCGCAGATCACTATCACTACAACGGCAAACTTATCGATCTGGCTCCCCGGGTATCTGAGATTGCCAATCAGTTACAGGTGGAGTGTCTGGTTTGTGTGGCGCAGACATCAGTCCCCACTACGGTTCCAAGCGTGACGCTGGAGGATTGGCTAGACGATACTGACGGCATTCCGGAGTTTGTTCGCTTACCCTTCGAACACCCGCTATATATCCTCTATTCATCTGGCACTACTGGGGTACCGAAATGCATCGTCCATGGTGCCGGTGGCACCCTGCTTCAACATGCCAAAGAGCTGCAACTTCACAGTGATATCGGCGCCAAAGACCGACTTTTCTATTTCACCACCTGTGGCTGGATGATGTGGAACTGGCTGGTGTCGGGCTTACAGGCCGGAGCCAGTATCGTGCTCTATGATGGCAACCCGGCATGGCCAGACACCGCCAGGCTATTCGACTTGATTGATGCCGAGCAGATCAGTCACTTTGGCACCAGCGCCAAATTTATTCAGGCGGTGGAAAAGTCTGGTTTGAAACCTATGCAGAAGCATTCTTTGAAAACGTTGCAAGTCCTGTTCTCCACGGGCTCACCGCTACTGCATGAAAGCTACGATTATATCTATCGAGATGTGAAAGCCGATCTACTGGTAGCATCGATTTCCGGGGGTACGGATATCGTCTCCTGCTTTGCCTTGGGCAACCCTCTATTACCGGTATTCCGTGGCGAACTGCAATGTCTTGGCTTGGCAATGGATGTGGCCGTATATAGTGACGCCGGTATATCAGTAGATAATCAAAAAGGCGAGTTGGTCTGCCGCACCCCATTTCCCTCCATGCCGATTGGTTTCTGGAACGATCCAGACGGCAGCAAATACCAGCGTGCTTACTTCAGCCGCTTCGAAAATGTCTGGGCCCATGGTGACTACGCAGAAACACGGCCCCATGAAGATCACACTGGACTCATTATTCATGGTCGCAGTGATGCCGTCCTAAACCCGGGAGGGGTACGCATTGGCACGGCGGAAATTTACCGGCAGGTAGAAGCTCTGACGGAAATTCGTGAAAGCATAGTAGTTGGTCAGGACTGGCAAGGTGATGTGCGGGTAGTGCTGTTTGTAGTACTGCAACCGGAATATCAAATGAGCGAACAGCTACAGGCCCGGATTCGCAGAGCCATACGAGACGGAGCCAGTCCACGCCATGTACCAGCTAAAATCCTTCAGGTGGAAGCTATTCCGAGAACCGTCAGCGGGAAAATTGTCGAGCTGGCAGTGAGAGAAGTGATTCATGGCCGACCGGTAACCAATCAGGGTGCACTGGCCAACCCGGAGGCGCTACAGTACTTCCGTGATCGCCCCGAACTAAATCAATAAATCGGGGCGGCCAGATTTAACTACGAATAAGCGACAGCACCTGTGTCATGGTGTGATCACCATGCGGCGTCAGCTGCCACCAGATCTGGCCGGTGGCTTCACGCGCCGGATTCTTACGAATCAGGCCCAGTGCCCGTAATTGAATCTTGACCTGATTGAATGATGCCGTAGACAACACCACATTGCGCACCGCATGTGCTTTCGGCATCAACTGCTGGACATCGACCAGAGCCCGAGCGGCAATGGCTTCCTCCAATGCCTCGCGCATTACGGCCTCGGGCACTTCATTCATCATCTGCGGGCCCACTGCCGCAAACACCTGGTCCCAGGTCATCTTGCTGTCGGCCATGGTGACCTTGCAGTCACCCTTAATATAGGCGTTGCAACTGTACTGAAGGGTTACGCTGTCACTGCCGCGAGCCAGTGTGTCCAGCGGTGGCCGCCAGCCGGCAGTCAATTCACTTTTTTCTCTTTCCAGATCCTCAATGCGTTTCTTCAGATCCTGAACTTCACGTACCTGAGATAGGTCTGCCACCTGACCTGCACGCACCCAGCCGGGGGCCGGGTTCTGGCGAATCAATACCGGCATGGACTTGCGCACCACCTCGGCGAGGTCCGCAGGGTTGCTCCAGTGACGAAAAATGGCGGCCTTTTCCTGCACCAGCTTGCGAAAATCACGGAACCGCACATCGCCCTCGCGAGTGGTTTCGCGACGATCAGGCGTCAACGACTCGGGATGGTCGTGTAGAAAGGCAATCACCGGCTTTTTCTTGGTGGCTGCATAGACATATTCACGGTGGGTATAGCTCAGGCCAATGGGCGACAACGAGCCATAACGCCCACCCACCAGCACAACATAGTAGTCACATTCATTGATGACCTTCTGGATCATCGGCCACTGGTTATTCTGCTCAGAGGGATAGAGCTCCATCCCCGTGGGAATCATACCCATGGAGAGCAGAGCCATCATCAGCTCCTGCCGGGCATCCTGCAGGTCTGCAAAGGTTGAGCTGACAAACACCTGATACTTCTTGTCGCTGGTCACGAAGAGCCCCGGGGAGAGATCACATTAATGCGGCGGTAGGCGTGTATTTAATCCCCTTTGCCGATCATCCACAACCCGAACAGGAGCGGACATCCTCCGCCGGCCATGCTAGCCTGCCAAGAAAAAGGGGCCGCAGAGCAAGGAGCAGCATGCATACCATTGCCTTCTATAACCTGAAAGGTGGGGTCGGAAAGACCTCTACTGCCGTCAATCTCGCCTGGCACGCAGCACGCTGGAAACACCGAACCCTACTGTGGGACCTGGACCCACAGGGCGCCGCCAGCTTCTATTTGGGAGCGGATAACGAAAAGGGCTATAAAGCGGGCAGTCTTCTCAAGGGTCGCCAGCCGATCGGCCGGCTCAAGGTCGGCACGCGCTGGGAAGGCCTGGATGTGATCCCATCGGACATCACCCTGCGCAACCTGGACATCAAACTCAGTGAGGCAGGCAACCCTCGTAGCGCCTTGAAGAAGCTCATCGAACCCCTTGGCGAGCACTATCGACTAACGCTATTGGACTGCCCGCCCACCCTGAGCCCACTGGCAGAAAGCATATTTGCCGCCGCCGATGTGCTGGTAATACCGGTCATTCCCAGCCACCTGTCACTACGCTCGCTGGAACAGGTCAGGACATGGCTGAAAGAGAAAAACTACGGAAACCTGAAGGTGCTGCCATTTTTCAACATGGTCGACCGGCGCCGCCTGCTGCATCTGGAAATGATCGCCAAACCGCCGGCCGCCATGCGCGGAGGCCTGCAGACCTACATCCCCTACTCCACCCATGTGGAGCAGATGGGCGAGCATCGGGCGCCTGTCGGTGAGTTTGCCAGCCATACTCCGGCTGCGCGCGCTTACCGTCATCTATGGTTTGAACTGGCTGGCAAGCTCAAGCTGCATGGCTAGAGCAGGCCGTCTTCGCCATAACAGCTCTGGGCCACCAGATTCTGGGCCAGGATGAAGCGGTCCTGAGCGTTACTGGCGGTAATCTCTGCCACCTTAAGAAAAGTCAGCAACCAGTAGCCTTCATTCTCGGTAAAGCGCAGCTCTATTGGCATGCGCCCTCTGGGTAGGGCCGCCTTCTCGGCGATCACCACCAGCCGGCGACCATCGCGGCGAATCTTGTAACCTTGGTTCGGGTAAGCGATTTCCACGCAGGCAAGGAAATTACTCAAGCTACGTTCTGACACCTGTCCAGCGCTGTAAGCCAATGACTTGTCCTGCACGTTCAACTCGGCCAGCGCCTGATGAACTGCAGCCGCCTGCAAGGCCACTGCCAATGACTCAATACGAGATTGCCGCGTGGCCATTTGCTGCTTGATCTGCTCCTCTCTGGCTTGCTGCTTCTGCATCTGGCGGCGTCGCAGACCCTCCTCAAGCTGACGACGCTCCGTGAGCAAGCGTTGCTGCTCGCGACGGGCCAGCAGTGCCTGCCAAGCCTCCTCAATCAGCCCATCAAGACGCTGCGCCTCGCGCTGACGGGCAAGCGCTGCCTGCACGTCAGCCTCGCAGGTTGGCAGTAAACGGCCTTCCAGCTCACGCCGCGGGACAGTTCGGTTCTGCCGCCACATCTCGGCCAGCACATCACAGGAGCCATGGACACCCAGAGTCTCAATTGACTGAAAATCCAGCCCGGCCACTTGCGCCGGCGGCATAGCTCGGTCAATAAGTGCCGCCAGTGAATCCGGGGCATTTTCGCGCAAAGCTGTGCAACCAGTTGCCAGCAGGCAAAAGGAGGTCAAGACAATCGTCGACCAGCGGGGAAGGACAGAAACCATACGTCTGTGCAGCTCGGGCAGTACCAATGTGTGAGCATCCTCGGCCATACGGCGCAAGAACACCGTGAACCATGCACGGTCTTTGCTCTGTAGCGTGCGACAACCTTGTAGCGCTGGCTTTATACCTGATTCGCCGCGGTTCTGCATGTGGCGCTCGCAACAGCTATACTCGCCCCCCATGACTGATGCCCACCATATTCTCCAACACACCTTTGGCTACAGCAGCTTTCGCGGCCCCCAGCAGGCGATTATCGATAGTCTGATCGGTGGCGGTGATGCGCTGGTAGTGATGCCCACCGGCGGCGGTAAATCACTGTGCTACCAGATTCCTGCACTGGCCCGCGAGGGCGTCGGTGTAGTGATCAGCCCACTGATTGCCCTGATGCAAGATCAGGTCAGTGCCCTGCGCGAACTGGGGGTCCGGGCTGGCTTCCTTAACTCCACACTGAGCGCTGCCGAGGTATGGCAGACTGAGCAAGCGCTGCAACAAGGCGAGCTGGACATGCTCTACGTAGCGCCGGAGCGGCTGATCCAGCCTCGCACTCTTGCCTTGCTTGCCAGCTGCCAGATTGCCCTGTTCGCCATCGACGAGGCCCACTGCGTGGCCCAGTGGGGGCATGATTTCCGTGCCGACTACCTGCGCCTGAACGTTTTGCAGGAGCAGTTCCCGAACATCCCTCGCATTGCACTGACGGCCACCGCCGACGCCCGCACCCGTGACGAGATTACCGAGCGCTTGTCACTGCACAAGGCGCAACAATTCATTAGCGGCTTCGACCGGCCCAATATCCAGTACCGCATACGTCAGAAAGACAAGCCTCGCCAGCAGTTGCTACGCTTCCTGCGTGAGGAGCAAAGCAGTAATGCCGGCATCGTCTATTGCCTGAGCCGGGCGAAAGTCGAGCAAACCGCCGAATGGCTGAGCGGCGAAGGCTTCACTGCCCTGCCCTATCATGCGGGCCTTCCCGCCAGCCTGCGCGCCACCCATCAAAAACGTTTTCTCCGCGAAGACAGCGTCATCATGGTGGCCACTATTGCTTTCGGTATGGGCATCGATAAACCCGACGTACGCTTTGTTGCTCATCTGGACCTGCCGAAAAGTATCGAGGCCTACTATCAGGAAACCGGCCGCGCCGGGCGTGATGGCGATCCGGCCACCGCCCTGTTGCTGTATGGCCTGGAAGATGTAGTAAAGCTGCGCCAGATGATGGCAGGCTCGGAGGGGAGTGAAGAATTCAAACGGCACGAGCAGCAGCGCCTCAATGCCATGCTCGGCCTGTGTGAGATCACCAGTTGCCGACGTCAGGCACTGTTACGCTACTTCGGCGATGAACTACCGAAACCCTGCGGCAACTGCGATAACTGCCTGACCCCACCGGATACCTGGGACGCCACAGAAGCGGTACAGAAAGCCCTGTCCTGCGTCTATCGCACCGGCCAACGCTACGGCGCTATCCATGTGATTGAGGTACTGCGTGGCAGTAGCAGTGAGAAAGTCACCAGCGCTGGCCATGACAAGCTATCCACCTGGGGCATTGGCCGCGAACTCGGTCAGGATGAGTGGCGGGCAATCATGCGCCAGCTTGTCGCTCAGGGCTATCTGGACGTGGACCCGGATGGTTTTGGCACCCTGCGGTTAACAGAGCGCTGCAGGGCCATTCTGCGGGGAGAAGAAAAAATCTCTCTGCGCCGTGACAAGGTCTCCGTGCCTATTGCAGCTGCCAGCAGCAAACGCCGTCATCAGGATATCGAGCCTGCTGACCGCGAGCTGTGGCAGGCACTTCGCAGTTGCCGCAAACGTCTGGCCGAAGAGCACGGTGTTCCACCCTACGTTATTTTCAACGACGCCACCTTACGCGACATGCTTGAGCAACGCCCAACAACTGCCAGTGCCATGCTTAGTGTAAGTGGCGTGGGTGACGTCAAGCTGGAGCGATTTGGCGGCCAGTTTCTTGAGGTCATCCGGGAGTTTGAATATCCAGCTTGATTGTCTGGCCTGATTCTATGGAGCTGTGTTTTCACAGCTCACTGCAGGAAGCACCAAACTTGAAGCAGGTAAAACAGCGGTGATGCTTCATCATAATTCGCTGATTCAGACTATCCCGCAAGGTAGCGCCGAGATCATAACTCGGATCATCATCCACCAGGGTGCAGGCATAAACCCGCATCTTGCCCTTATCCTTGACCACCATTCGACTGAAGGCACACATAAAACCGGCACGACTTTCCGCCGTGTGATAGGTGGTCATGCAGCTTTCGGTTATATGCGGTGTCACACGCTCAGTACCTGGTGTGGCAAAGTCGGGAAAGGAAACCAGACGGATCGCATCAGGAATTCCATTATCAGCAAAAATTTTCTGGTATGCCTGCTCAACCTCTACAGTATTCTCATCAGGCTCCCACTGCCGCGCCACCGACACAGCGAAACCCCCTGCACTTAATTCGCGCAAAGCCTGCAAAGATTCCACAAAAGTGCCATCCCCACGACCTGCCTCATGTCTGACCACATCGGGATAATCGATACTGATGCGAAATGACACCGGATTTGCTGCTTCGGCCAGCGGCAGCACTTCATCCATGCGTTGCAGCAACGGCCGTGTGCCATTGGTAAGAACCAAACAGGGCTTGCGCGCCGCTGCATACTGGAGAATTCGAGGGAATTGCTTGGCCACGAAGGGCTCACCACCAGTAAAAGAAAACTGCCCAACACCAAGCTCACAGGCCTCATCAATAAATGGCACCACATCATCCAGTGTCATCAAACCAAGGCGGTCATCCCCCGGCTTCGAGCCTTCAAGGCAGAATGGGCAAGCCAGATTGCAGGCAGTTCCAGTGTGAAACCAAAGTTCTCGCAGGGAGTCACTTTCAATGTAGCCACGCGGATCGTCGTTCGGCGTGCGATACCAGCTTTCAGTACGAATCATTTGCATAATCGTGCCTCAACAGCAAGAAGGACCCACACTGGCGCCCGCATCATCCGAAAACGGCACACTGGTTCCGCAACCCAGAAAAATGCCGTAATGAGTGTCAAAGTTGCCGATAAAATCGAAATGCTCGCGGAAGCGAGTACCACTGAGCATATGCCAGGTATTACCACAAACAGGGAACACCTTGCCCCGTTCAATCAAATGATGCCCATCAAGCATAAATTGTTGGGCAGAACCGGGCACCGTGCCGCGATAGATAACTGCCTGACCGTAATCCTCGCAGGCTGGCTCCAGCCCCTCAAGCTTGAATAGCCGGTAGGTGGCGGACCAGAACCTGGTCGGCGCCAGCTTGGCTCCGATCTCATCATTGGCGATGGTAATTGGACGATCCTCCACCAGCCGAGGATCGGCGAAGCCCGCCTTTTTGGATAGCGTAATAAAATCATTCCAGTAAAGCGCACCGGAGAGGCACTCGCCGTATAGCACAGGGTCCTGCCGCAAAGGCTCTGCAATACGACGGTCCGCATAGACATCGGAGAAGTACATTTCGCCGCCTGGCTTTAGCACACGGTGCACTTCGCGCAGGACTCTCTCCTTGTCTGGACTAAGATTGATAACGCAATTCGAAACAACAATATCGAAGTAGTTGTCCGGCAGCCCCAACAGGTCAAGCTGCTCAATATAGCCATGCAGAAAACGGACGTTACTCTTACCATGACCGAATGCCTGCCGATGAAAGTCCTTGTGGCGCTCGGCTACTTCAAGCTGCTCCGGGGTCATGTCCACACCGACCACCTCGCCATGCTCACCAACCAGCGCCGAAAGCACATAGACATCACGGCCGCTACCACAACCGAGATCCAGTACGCGCATGCCTTCCAATAACTGCGGCGCCACCAGGCCACAGCCATAATAACGATTGACTACCTCATCATGCAGCTGCGCCAGCACAGGCTTGAGCCAGTCTGGCGGTATCTGATCGCAGCAAGCATTGGTCTGCAGGTCACTGCTACTCTGCAATGTCTGACCGTAGTACTCGCGCACATCTTCCCGCATTAACTCACTCCCGCTTCGTCAAGAATACGAATGAATACATCTGGCTCCGGACGGACCCGGTAATTATCTGTCTGATCTGAGAAGATAATCACCCCGTCCGCATTCGTCATTACCACTGTCGGCATTACCGTATCACTGTCATAACCAAGCATTGCCAGTCCCGCTGGCAAACCATTCTCGGCGACGATGCCAAGCTGCCGGGCAACATGATTATCCTCATCCACCAGGAACAAAAATGGCACATCAAAGCGTTCCGCCAGACTGCTAGTGTTTTCATGGGGCTGGGGGCTGACTAAAAGGGTAGTAACACCGCGGGCGTGAAGTTCACGATATTGCCCCGCCACCTCACGAATCTGAGCCATACACAGGGGGCACCAGTTGCCACGATAGAAAATCAGCAACAACGGCCCAGTCAACTCATCGGTACGCACCGCTTTGCCATCACCACCAGCAAACTGCAGCGAGGGCAGCCGCTGCCCCACCGTCAGCCCGTCACTTTGCTCACGGTTAAAACGCGAATACCAGAACTGGTAAAGCAAGCCGCCGGCCAAGCCTGTGCCAAGAATATGCAGCAGAGGCATCAGACTGACAGGGTCCAACAGCAGCCATACTAACAAGCCAATTAGTGGCCCGGCAGTCAACGGCCAGAGTGTGGCGCCGGTGCGCGCCACGGGCGCCACCAGCAACCACATGAAAAACACCAGTGCGGGCAGCAGCGCAACAGCTACGCCCCAAGCCGCCCCCTGCGCCGGTTGCTGCCAGAGGATCCAGCCGCTGCGGCCAACCCCCAGCACCAGCAGTGCTATCCAAAGCGAAATAAACAAGGATTTCAGCTTCATATGTTATTGACTCTCCGGGGCCAAGTGGAAACGCCGTTCAATCCAGTAATCCATGCTTAGCCAGCGGCCAGCGCCATAAAAAAACAGGGCTAGCAACATAACGAAATAGGTTGCAGCAAATTCAATGCCGTTATTCAGAACAACAAAACTTCCTTTTTCCGTCAGCCAGCTGTAATTGCCATGCTCTCGTAACAGGCCTTTAGCCGCCTGAAGACGCTGCCCCACTTCCGCGCTGTTCTCCAGACTACGCTGCGCCGCCGGAATTCCCAATACTGCTAGCGGTCGGGCCATGCTGGTTTGCGGATTGGACGGTGCCACTGCGAACCAACCGTTCTGCCAATGCACACTGAGCGCCGCCACCAGCATGGTGATCATCAGTGGCACGGCCACATAGCGTGTTGCCAGCCCGACCAGTAGCAAGATGCCCCCGAACAACTCGGTAGCGATGGCAAGCGCCGCCAATAGTGCAGGAAACGGCAGTCCCAATCCCCAGTCGTCATTGCCGAACCACGCGACGGTAGACTCGAAACTACCCGCCTTTTGCCAGCCAGCCGCAATCATCACTGGAGCCAGAAACAGGCGCAGTAGCAAGGGTGCAAGGAAATCAAGCCTGCGGGTGTGATTAAACAGAGAGTGAAGGCGGCTGAACAACTGGATCAATGGCGACATAGCTAGCTCCTGCATCGGGTTCAGACTCAGATGCGTGAGCGCCCTGCTTGTTACAAGCTTCAGTGCGAGTGATCGTGTAAACGCTTAAGCACCTGGTCCACCTCCTCGTCCGAGGCTTGACCGTGCATCTGCGGAACGGCTCCCAGCAACAGGCGTAGCTGGCCCAGGTAGCGCCGACAATTACCGCACATAAACAAGTGAAAGCGCAGCGCCACCCGCCGACCAAGGCTTAGCTCGCCGTCCAGCAACGCTTCTGCTTCTGCAGGAACATCACGACACTTCAGCATTCGCCCGTCTCCTCAAAGTGGTCCACCAACGCAAATAATCTGCTTCTGGCGCGGTGCAACAATACCCGGGCATTGGATGCGGACACGCCCAACATGTTACACACCTCATCAAACGGCATCCCGTCGCTGTCGCGCAGCTCCAGCAAGGCTCGCTGATTCGACGGCAAGCTATCCAGTAGAGCGGCCAAACAATCAGCCAACTCCTCCCGGGTCAGCAGGCTGTCCGGGCTGTCTGCATGCCAGTTCACCGGTGGCACTGACCAGTGGCCATCGCTGCGGAATCGGTCTACAAGCGGTCCCGGGGCCTCCGCCTGCATGTCCTCGAGAAACACTTCACGCTTGCGCTGGCGCAGCATCATCCGTGCCTCGTTAATGACAATGCGCGATAGCCAGGTACGCAGCGCAGAGCGGCCTTCGAAATCCTTTAATGCCGCGTGGGCCTTGATCCAGGCGATTTGTACCACTTCAGCGGCCTCGGACTCGCCAACGATGGGCCGGGCCAGCGCCAGCAAAGCACGGTGATGAGCGCGCACCAGCCTGGCGAAGGCCGCTTCATCTCCATTGCGCAGTTGAGCCAGCTCACTGGCATTATCATGCAAGCTGGTCATACCTGTGTACTCGTCAGATATTTCAGGCTTCTTCCTTCAAGGCGATCTTCGCCTGCCAAATCTTCGGTCCGGTTTTATGAACCGATACGCCGCTGGAGTCCACCGCCACGGTGACCGGCATATCTTCCACCTCAAACTCGTAGATTGCCTCCATGCCCAGATCTTCAAAAGCAACCACTCGAGATTTACGAATTGCCTTCGACACCAGATATGCAGCACCACCGACGGCCATTAGATAGACCGCCTTACTGTCACGGATTGCATCAATCGCAGTATCACCACGCTCGGCTTTGCCGACCATACCGATCAGGCCGGTTTTTTCCAGCATGGTACGGGTGAACTTGTCCATGCGGGTTGCCGTGGTCGGGCCAGCGGGCCCTACAACTTCGTCGCCAACCGGGTCAACTGGACCAACGTAGTAGATAAAGCGATTAGTGAAGTCCACCGGCAGCGCTTCACCTCGATTAATCATATCGACCATACGCTTGTGCGCAGCATCACGACCGGTCAGCAGTTTACCGTTGAGCAGCAGGGTATCGCCGGACTTCCAGCTCTGCACTTCTTCCGGGGTAATACTGTCCAGGTTGACTCGTTTGGACTTGCCATCATTGCCCCAGGCAATTTCTGGCCAGTTTTCCAGTTTTGGCGCTTCAAGGTGCGCCGGACCTGAACCGTCCAGAACAAAGTGGGCGTGACGAGTTGCAGCACAGTTGGGAATGATCGCCACCGGCTTGTTAGCAGCGTGAGTCGGAGTGTCGTACACCTTGACATCCAGCACCGTGGTCAGACCGCCCAGACCCTGCGCGCCGATACCCAGCGCGTTCACTTTTTCGAACAACTCAAGACGCAGTTCTTCAGAACGAGTCTGCGCACCACGGGCCTTCAGCTCATGAATGTCGATGGACTCCATCAACGATTCTTTAGCCAGCAGCATGGCCTTTTCCGCGGTTCCGCCGATACCGATTCCCAGCATACCCGGCGGGCACCAACCAGCACCCATCTTCGGCACCTGCTCCAGCACCCAGTCAACCACCGAGTCGGAAGGATTAAGCATGGCAAACTTGGATTTAGCTTCCGAACCGCCACCCTTGGCCGCCACCTGAAAATCCACCGTACCGCCCGGTACGATGTCGTAGTGAATGACCGCCGGAGTGTTGTCTTTGGTGTTGGCCCGCTTACCATCCGGATCGGACAGTACAGAAGCCCTGAGGACATTGTCCGGATGGTTGTACGCCCGCCGCACGCCCTCGTTGATCATGTCTGTTAGCGACATATCACCCTCAAAGCTCACATTCATGCCGACCTTGCAAAACACAGTGACGATCCCGGTGTCCTGACAGATTGGTCGATGGCCCATGGCCGACATGCGCGAATTCACCAGAATCTGCGCCATGGCATCCTTGGCCGCCGGACTTTCTTCGCGCTGATATGCCTCATGCACCGCCTCAACGAAATCCTGCGGGTGATAGTAGGAAATGTACTGCAGGGCGTCGGCGACGCTCTGGATCACATCGTCTTGGCGAATGACCGTCATGACTGGCTCCGGTTAGCTCGGTTGGGGCCGCGATTATAGCGGATTGCCCCACCCCGCTGGCGACCCCGTAACGTGAATAAGAGCACTAGCAGCGACCAAAAGAGAAGGCCAGCTGTCATCTGAGGACATTGCCTTCCCTGCCGCGCCGTCTAACATGGAGCGACTACCGGGTCACTCGCTTGTCGACAAGCCCTGCCCCGCCCACAACAAAAACCGGAGAGCCCGATGAACGCCGTCACCCCGATCAAAGCCCGCCGACAAGAGTCCGCCGCCGAGCGCTGGGCTCGCATGCCCACCATTGGCACCGGTGAGGAGTACCTGCAGAGCCTGCGCGGCCGTGGCACCCGGATGTTCCTGTTTGGCGAGCTGATTGATGAGCCGGCCGATCACCCGATGATCAAACCCTCGATCAATGCCCTGCGCGCCAGCTACGATCTGGCCATTGAGGACCCTGATCTGGCTACTGCCTACTCGCCTCTGATCAACGCTCAGGTCAATCGCTTCCTGCATATTGTTGAGTCTCCGGATGATCTGGTGATGAAGAACAAAATGCAGCGCCGTATGGGTCAAATTACCGGCACCTGTTTTCAACGCTGCACCGGGTTGGACACCATTTCCGTGCTGCACTCGATCACCTATGACATCGACCAGAAGCATGGCACCCAGTATCACCAGCGCTACTTGGAGTGGCTAAAAGAGGCGCAGCGCAAAAATATACTGATTGCCGCTGCCATGACCGATCCGAAAGGTGATCGCTCCAAGCGCCCCCACGAGCAGGCCGATCCGGACATGTTTATGCATGTCTCCGGCCGTAATGACAAAGGCATTTTTGTGCGCGGCGCCAAAGCGCATATGACTGGCGGCTGGAATCAGCACTGGATCTGTGTGATGCCAACCATGAACCTAACCGAAGAAGACAAGAACTATGCCGTGGTCGGCATGATCCCGGGCGATGCCGAAGGCCTGACCTATATATATGGCCGCCAGAGCTGTGACACCCGTTCTATGGAAGCGGGTGATATTGATGCTGGCAACGCCGAGTACGGTGGCCAGGAAGTGCTGGTGTACTTCGACGACGTATTTATTCCGTGGGAGCACGTACTGATGGATGGTGAGTACGAGTTCGCTCAGGACATGGTGGCACGCTTTACCTCATACCATCGCGCCAGCTATGTATGCAAAACAGGCCTTGGCGATGTTTTAGTCGGTGCTGCCGCCTCCATTGCGGAATACAACGGCCTCGACAAGGTCAGTCATATCCGCGACAAGCTGGTGGAAATGGTGCACCTCAACGAAACCATTTACTCCAGCGGAATTGCCAGCTCCCATGAAGCAAAAAAACTGGCCAGTGGAATCTATATGAATGACTCAATGCTGGCCAATGTGTGCAAGCACAACGTCACCCGCTTCCCCTACGAAATTTCCCGACTGGCTCAGGATCTGGCCGGCGGCATCATGGTGACCATGCCCAGCGAGGCAGATTATCAGCACGAGGAAGCCGGTGAGATCATCAAAAAGTTCCTCAAGGGCCGCGACGACCTGCCGGTGGAAGACCGCATGCGTATTCTGCGCCTGATCGAGAACATGACTTTGGGCCGTAATGCGGTCGGTTACCTGACCGAATCAATGCACGGCGCGGGCAGCCCACAGGCCCAGCGCATCCAGATTATGCGCGGCATGGATGTGGAGAAGAAAAAGTGGCATGCCAGAAAGCTGGCGGGCATCAAACAAGCCTGACCCCACCACCTTCACCACCGTGCCCGGGCGCAACCGCCGCCATAATCCTCCGGGGTGCCCGCTACGCTGAGTCACCCTCCGGATTATGGTGGCGTTCACGCCTAAGGGAGACACCGAGCCAACGAGGGTCAGGGGTGAAGCCGGGAAAAAGCAGGATGCGAGGTTCTGGCGCCTGTTTGGGGTTTGCGGGACTGTGTGAGGCATGGATGCCGAACTCAAGCCCCCATGGATGGGTTCACGGCGTGTCCCGCAAATCCCGAACAGGTAACAGAACCGGGGAGGTTCACTACCCAACCAGAAATTCGGCGGTTAAAGCCACTCCTTTAGCAAGGTGGTTGAGCCACCCCCGTCACTCCTTTATGGTGGCCACCCTCCCACAGCAACTCGGTTTATCTCCCCATGTGGATCCGCAATCTCTGTGTTTACCAAAGCGCCGAACCCTTTCCCTGGTCCGCGCAACAGCTTGAAGAAAAATTAACCACCCTGCGCTGCCCAAAAATCAGCCAGCAACAACTTACCGTAGATGGATTCATAGCCCCGCTGAAAGCCTATGACAACCTGATCCACGCCACCGACAACCTGCTCTATGGCGTCTGGCAGGAAACCAGCCGGTTGCTGCCCGGTGGTGTCATCAAGGAAGAACTGGAGGAGCGACTGGACGCTATCGAAGCACGGGATGGTCGTCGCCCCGGCCGCAAGGAAAAAGCCGCATTAAAAGACGAGATTACCTTCGAACTGATGCCGCGCGCATTTACCCGCCAGCGGCGCATCGGCTTTCTTATTGACCTCAATACAAAACGTATTTTGGTAGATAGCTCATCTGACAACCGTGCCGAGCAAGTTATTTCCTGCCTGCGTAAAGCTCTGGGCAGCCTGCCGGTCAGCCGTGCCGACGCAGAAACGTCACCCGCCATGCTAATGACGGAATGGCTAAAGCACCCAGAACAACTGCCTCACGGTTTCGGCCTGGGCGATCGCTGCGAACTGAAAGGCACTGGCGAAGAAGCCGCCAGCGTGCGCTTTACTTCATTCGATCTGAGCAAGGAAGACATCCTCAACCATATCGAAGCTGGCATGCAGGTGGTGAAGCTGAACCTTGGCTTTCGCGACGAGCTTGAGTTTGACCTAACCGAAGAAATGCAGATCAAGCGAGTCAAGGCGCTGGATGTGATTCGTGAGAGCCTTGACGGAGTTGATGAGGAGGACGCGCTGGCCGAGATGATGGCGCGGATTGCTTTGCAAGGTGGGGTTTTACGGGAGATGCTTGGGGCGTTGAGTGAGGCGTTTAGCTCCGGGGAATGAAGAGGTGATACGGACGAACCCTAAACAAAAGGCCATGGAGCCGACACTTTCTATAAGCTTATTACAGGACGTCGGGCATCAGGATTGATTCGTCAACCCCTGCGCCGCTGGCGCGGCTTGTCGAACGGAGGGTCGAATCATTTCATCTCTCACCGCCAGATACCAAAAGGCCCCGCATTGCGGGGCCTTTTGGTATCTGGCGGTGAGAGAGGGATTCGAACCCTCGATACGCTATTAACGTATACACACTTTCCAGGCGTGCGCCTTCAGCCACTCGGCCACCTCACCGGAACCTGGATCAAAAAAACAGCACTGAAGCCGGTTTTTTGAAGGCGCGTAGGTTACCCGAGGCGTGCAGGGGTAGCAACGGGAAAAGCGGGTCCAATGGCCAATTACTGAGCAATCACAGGCCTCTGGCCATATATTGCGCTTGATAGACGCTGGCCACACTGCCATCCACATTGAGCCCCTCCGCCACAACCTCCAGAACGCCCCGCTCGCCGCGAGCGAGCCGCTGGCGGAAATGGGCCAATGATTCAGCAGAACTTGTCACCACGATGGTCAGCTCGCCGGTAACCGGGCGCTGGTAGCGCAAACTATTTTGCATCGCCAGCACATCCGCGTCTGGCAACTGCATCTCAGCCTGCAAAGTGGTCAGACACCAGCCTGCCAAAGCCATCAGCGCCGCCTGACTGCCAGCAAACATGGTGCCCTTATCATTGATATTCGGCGCCAAGGGAGCGCACAGAATTAGCTGGTCTGCGGCAAACTCCTGCAACCGAAAATCCATATATCGGGTGAGCGGAATATGCTCGCGGACACGCGCAGCCAACTGCAGGAGATCAGGCATCTGGCAGGGTTCTCATATAGCTTGCCGGCGTATCGACAGAAGGTTCCTTGCCATTTCCACAGGGAGTACCCAGATAGACGAAGCCAACGATTTCATCTTCAGCACAAAAACCCAGCCGTGTTTTCAGGCTCGGGCTAAGGGCTGGTGCGCCAGTGCGCCACATGGCCCCAACACCGATGGAATGGGCACAAAGCAGCAAGTTCTGCACTGCAGCAGCACAGGCCATAATCTGATCAATGACTGATACCCTATGCCCCGTTGTTACCTCGGCCAGCACAATCAGCATCATCGGCGCCCGTAGTGGCGCCTGACGTAGTTTCTCGCACTGTGCTTCACTAAGATCGGGCTGGTCCTCGCGGCAGCACTGGGCCAGCATCTCGCCGAAACGCACCCGCTCCTCACCCTGTATAACGATAAATCGCCACGGCCGCAGCAGACCATGGTCAGGCGCTCGGATAGCCGCCGCCAGCAGCTGCTCAAGCTCGTCTGCAGTGGGTGCCGGACCATCCAGCCGCGGACAGGAGACTCGTTCCCGGATGGCTGTTTCCATATCCATGTTTTTCAACTCGCTGCCATATGAAGTGCCCGCATTGTAGCGGAGCCACCCTGTAGATGGGCAGAATAGCACCTACGCCTTCTTTCTTATCTTCATTACGGTTAACCTTTACAGCCTAATTCGCCGGTAAAAGAGTGACCCCGAGCACCATGAAGGCAAGCCCCACCCCCGGCAAACGTCGCCGTATTGATGAAGACCCGCAGGCCCATGCCCGGCGGATGGCCAACTACATCCGTATGCTGGAGTTCGTGGTCGCCGTATTGCTGCTATCGGTGGGCATTCAGCATGGCGTCTATCCATTCGATTACCTGATCATTCTTGCGGTACTACTGGCCTACCCATTAATTGCCCAGATCATCGCTGCCCATATGGAGCGCAAAGGGCAACGACAGCAGGAAACCAGCCGGGTACTAGTGCAGGTCGATGCCGTCATGGTTGGTATAGCCATTGCCGCCCTGCACTTCTCAATGGTGCCCGCATTGGCACTACTGATCATTGTCCATGCCAACGCGGTGACCAGTGGTGGCTTGTACATCTGGCTAATGAATATTTTCGGCACTGTAGTGGGCGCCGTGGCCGGCGCACTGATCATGGGCTTCCACATCCTGCCGGTAGAACAAACACCGGTGCTGCTATCGATGATGTCCATGGTTGGCCTTGGACTATTCGTAGGTGCCACCTCATTTCAAACCCACTCTCAAACCCGCATTCTGCTATCTGCTCAGGCACAGATGGCCAACCAGCAAAAGCAGGCCGTAGAACTATCACGCAAGCTAGCCAAATATCTGTCTCCACAAATATGGGGCTCCCTGTTTTCTGGCAAACGTGATGCAAAAGTTGAAACACGGCGTAAAAAACTTACCGTGTTCTTTTCTGACATCAAGGGCTTTAGCGCCATGTCGGAAGAGCTACCTCTCGATACCCTGACTAAGATGCTGAATACTTATCTCAGCGAAATGACCCGCATTGCCAGCCGCCACGGCGGCACCGTAGACAAGTTTATTGGCGATGCCGTGATGGTGTTCTTCGGCGACCCAAGCAGCAAGGGCTCCAAGGAAGACGCCACTGCCTGCGTGGCCATGGCCATCGATATGCAAAAGCAGATGAAGCTATTGCGGCAGCAATGGAAACGCGAAGGGATAGAGCACAAGCTGGAGATCCGCATCGGCATCAACACCGGCTACTGCACCGTGGGTAACTTCGGCACTGACACACGGCTTGACTACACCATCCTTGGCACCGACGTAAACCTGGCCAGCAGATTGGAGTCCGCCTGCCGACCAAGTCATATCCTTATCTCCCAGACAACCTATGAGCTGGTCAAGGACCGCATCCTGTGCCGGGCAATGGGTGACATTCAGGCCAAGGGCTTCAACCGCCCTATTCCTGTTTATGAAGTACTGGAAATGAAAAGCCGCGCGGGCAGTGGTGCCGGCTTCCTGTCTTTGGAAGCCCCGGGCTTTGCCATATTTATGGACCTGCCAAAGGTACGCAACTTTGATAAGAAGCGCATTCTGATTGGCCTTGCCGGTGCTGCCACCGGGCTGAAAAAGACTGAAGAGACCAAGGTCGATCTACAAACCGAAGGCTTCTCCCTGCACGTTGACAGCAGCAAGATGCGCGACCGCGATCGTAGCAAAATCATGGAAGTGCTCGGCAAAACCGCCATGACGGTTAAAGACCGTCTGATTGTTTGAGGCGCATCGTGTCGACATCTAACTGGTTAGCGCAGGTAGAGCGAATCGGCAATCGCCTGCCCCACCCGACTCTGCTTTTTGTCTGGTTAAGCCTGTTGATTCTGCCGATCAGCCTCCTGTTTCAGCTTTTCCCCGTTGACGCCCTGCACCCGATCAGTGGCGACCCCCTGCAAGTGCGGTCACTGCTATCCGGCGAAGGTATTCGCTGGATGCTGACCAGCGCCGTTAGTAACTTCACCGGCTTTGCACCACTGGGGGTGGTTTTAGTGGCCATGCTGGGCATTGGTCTTGCCGAACAGTCTGGTTTGCTCGGCAGTATGCTTGCCGGCGTGGTTCGTCTCGCACCCAAGGCATGGCTTACACCCCTGGTGGCCCTTGCAGGCGTTCTGTCCAGTCTTGCCGCGGACGCAGGCTATGTGGTGCTGATTCCGCTCGCCGCCCTGCTGTTTCAACGGGCCGGTCGATCACCATTAACCGGCATCGCAGTGGCCTTCGCTGGCGTGTCTGGTGGCTTCAGTGCCAACCTGCTACTGGGCCCAATTGATGCATTGCTTGCGGGCATCAGCACTGAAGCGGCACACAGCATCGATCCCACCAAGACGGTAGCAGCCGCAGCCAATTACTGGTTTATGCTGGCTTCCACCTTGTTAGTCACGGCAGTGATCAGTCTGGTCGCCGCCCTCCAGCCAGAGAAAACCTGCCGGCCCTCAGCACTACATGATGACAATGCATCAGCCACGCGGCGGACGAAATTACTTACCACGGCCAGCGCACTAATCTATCTGGCCACCCTGGCCTGGCTGACATTACCCACTGATGCTCCACTGCGACACCCCGATAGCGGCTCCCTGCTTAGCTCACCGTTTATGAGCTCGATTGTGATTATCGTTGCTCTGGGATTCGCAATTTGCGGATTGGTTTTCGGGCGCAGCAGTGGCCGTTTCAAAAATGGCGCGGATGTTATCACCGCCATGGAAAGCACCATGACCCAGTTGGCTGGTTATTTGGTGCTGATGTTTTTTGCCGCCCAATTTATTGCCTGGTTCAACTGGACCGGCCTTGCCCTGGTGCTTGCGGTGAAGGGAGCGGCACTACTTGCAGCGGCGGATTTGCCTATCGCTGCAATGATGACCGGACTGGTACTGCTGGTAGCCATGCTTAACCTGATGATCGGCAGCGCCTCTGCAAAGTGGGCCTTGCTGGCTCCGCTACTGATACCCATGCTGATGCTGGCCGGGGTTTCTCCGGAAGCCACGCAAGCTGCGTTTCGCGTTGGTGATTCCAGCACCAACATCATCACTCCGCTGATGCCTTACTTTGCCCTGGTGCTGGGTTTTGTCCGCCGTCATCAGAGTGATGCCGGCATTGGTACGCTGATGGCAATGATGCTGCCCTACAGTCTGGCCCTGCTGTTAAGCTGGACAGCTCTGCTGGCGATTTGGCTAAGCATCGGTTTGCCCCTTGGCCCGAACTAAAACCTACTGACGGACTACTCTGCGATTGAGGGGACGATCCTCGAAGTTGGAGCGAAATGGATTGATATCCAGCCCACCACGGCGAGTAAACCGACCATAAACACTTAATTGGCGCGGCTCACACTGCTTGAGAATATCGCTGAACACCTGCTCAACAATCTGCTCGTGAAAACCCTGATGATTGCGCAGCGCCACCACATAGCGCAGCAATGTCACCTGACTAATCGGCGCACCGGTATAACGTACCACCAGCGTGGCCCAGTCCGGCTGTCCAGTGACCGGGCAGAGACTGCGCAACAAATGGCTATACAGCGTCTCGCTCCGCTCCGCCCCCTGATCGGCCAGCAGCGTCACCTGCTGCGCGCCATCATCAATATCAATGTCAAGCAGATCAATGCACTGGCCCCTGATCTCCAGCCATGGCTCTCGCGCTGCCTCATCCAAAGACATCAGTCGCACATCCACCGGACCACCGGCACAATCAGTGAGATCCTTCTCCATCAACGTGCGAACATCCTTCGTCGAACCGAAACGGCTGTTAGCGAAGGAATTGAGGTATAGCTTGAGGGATTTGGACTCAACCAGATTGCGGCTATTACAAGGCACGGCAAACTCTGCCATAGCGACGACCGGCTTTCCCCGATTATCCAGCCATGACACCTCGTAGGCGGTCCAAAGATCCACACCATGGAATGGTAAGGATTGAGGATCAAGCTCCAGCGCCTCACGGGCATCCCAGCGCGGCACAGGACAAAGCAAAGACGGAGTGTACTGGTCTATATAATCAGTACGCCGACCGAGCGGCGTTTCATCAAACGGATTGGCCATAGGTGACTCTCCGAAAACCAATAACCGATCTGCAATTAGTGCCGAATACCGACACCCCGTTTAAGCAACCACAGGGCCCAGAAAAACAGACCACCAGTAAACACAACAATTGCTGCCAGTGAAGCGACCACGTTCACATCGCTGACGCCCAACAAGCCGTAGCGAAACACGTTGACCATATAAACCACCGGATTAAGCAACGACACCATGCGCCAGAATTCGGGCAACAGGTCAATTGAGTAAAACACCCCGCCCAGGTAGGTCAGCGGGGTCAGTACGAAGGTTGGAATAATTGCCACGTCATCAAACTTATTGGCAAAAATTGCATTGATAAAACCGGCAATTGCAAACAGCACAGCAGTGAGCAATACCACCAGCACCGTGACCAGAATATGCTGCACCTGCAAGTGGGTGAAGAACAGCGACAGCAGAGTGACAATTACACCAACACATAAGCCACGGGCCACGCCACCAGCGATATAGCCTAGTAGAATAGTGGTGGCGGACATTGGGGAAACCAGCATCTCCTCAATCGAGCGCTGGAACTTGGTTGAATAGAACGAGCTAACCACGTTGCCATAACTATTCTGGATCACGCTCATCATCACCAGACCCGGGACAATGAACTGCATATAATCAAAGCCCCCCATATCACCAATGCGGCTACCAATAAGGTTACCGAAGATAACGAAATAGAGAGTCATGGTGATAGCTGGCGGCAGCAGAGTCTGGGGCCAAATGCGGACAAAACGACGTATTTCCTTGGCAACAATGGTACTAAACGCCACCCACTGAAAAGATACGTTCATACGCCACCTCCGGCCGGCAGGTTGCGCTCTACCAAACGCAAAAAAAGCTCTTCCAGACGATTGCTCTTATTACGCATACTCAGCACCGAGATACCCTTTTCCCCAAGCGCCACAAACAAGTCATTCAACGGTCTGGTTTTTGGCACTGCCACTTCCAGAGTGCGCGCATCACGCAGACGTACCTCCAGACCTTCAAGGGAAGGCGCTTCACTTAGCGGCTCGGCCAGATCCAGTACAAAGGTTTCCACATCCAACTTTTCCAGCAAAGACTTCATATCCGTATTTTCGACGATCTGGCCTCGGTCAATAATGGCGATACGCCGGCACAGGGACTCCGCCTCTTCCAGATAGTGGGTAGTAAGAATGATTGTCTTGCCCTGCTGGTTCAGCTCAATAAGAAAATCCCACATGGATCGACGCAATTCGATATCCACTCCCGCTGTGGGCTCATCCAGAATCAACAGATCAGGCTCATGCACCAGCGCCCGGGCAATCATCAGGCGACGCTTCATGCCACCAGACAACATGCGAGATTGGCTCTCTCGCTTATCCCACAAACCCAGCTTGCGCAGGTAATGCTCGGCGCGTTCAGCGGCCCTGCCTGCGGGGATGCCATAAAAGCCAGCCTGGGAGATAAGAATATCGAAGACCTTTTCGAACTGATTGAAATTGAACTCCTGCGGCACCACACCGACGCGCTGCTTGGCCAATACCCGCTGACGGTCAAGATCGTAGCCAAATACTTCTACCGAACCCCCGCTGCTGTTCACCAGAGAGCTAATAATCCCGATGGTGGTGGACTTGCCGGCCCCATTGGGGCCCAGCAAAGCAAAAAAATCACCAGCCTGAACTTCCAGACTGATGCCCTTCAGGGCTTCTACGCCATTGGCGTAGGTTTTGCGCACATCGCGCAATACAAGGGCGGCAGACAAGGTGCAGAAACCTCCAATTAATGACGGGCAAACACTATATCAGAAGCGGCCAGGCCAAAGCTGAATCTCAAACGGACTCAGGGCTGTAGCACTAAGAAGTTCAGGGGCTCTCAAGTAGCAGCTGCTGCAACGGCTTGCGATGCCAGTCACCGCGCCAGATCCAGTGCAACTCGTTTTCATCGAACCACAACCAGCAGCCCTCCATCATCCATGGCCAGTCTTTCTCCGCAACCTGATCAAGACCCAGTAAGCTGGCCACAAAGGCGATCAGAATAGTGTCGTGGGAAACATGCACTGCCAACCCGCCAGCCTGGGGCTCTCGTTCACGCATGAAGGCAAGTAGCTTTTGCCGCCCCGCCTGTGGACTCAGCAGGCCGTCCATTCCTTCACGCAAGTGCTGGTTGATAAAGCGCAGCGCCCCCATTTTCAGGAAATGGGGGCCTACCCGGGCAACGTCTTCCACGTAGCAGCCCGGCTCAACCAGTACCATACTGCGCTCAATCTCCACCGGCTTATCCAGCAGCCCGGCCTCAATACCACCCTCCATCATCGCCTTTGCAGTGTCCACACAGCGGCCCACCGGACTGCTGCTGAAGCGACTGATTGGCCTGCCCAGATCAGCCCCCCAATCTCGAGCCATGGCAATGCCTTCAGGAGTCAACGGCAAGCGGTAGTCAGCAAAGCCATCCGTGGCCAGCTCGCGTACTGAGTGCCTGGTAAACAGATGCACTGGCACACTTTCTGGCAATAGTGGCAAAGCCTGCTTAAGCATCGGGTGCAGTCGGGCCATAGCGAATCAAGCTTCTCTTTGCTGGTCTGGGTTAGGATTCAGGCTCATGGGCCGGATCAAACGACGCCCCACCCGTCGGCGTAAACCACGCAACTGGCGACGCAGCACCATCGGCTCAGTGATCTCTTTACGATAAGCGATGGTGTCATAGCAACGCTGCCAATCCTGTAATGGCTGGCTTGCAGCGGGAAAATATTGGCTGGCAATCTGCACAATCTGGGCAGTGGTCAGATGTGGCGCCAGCGGCACTCCCCGGCGCGACAGCATCTGAGTCATGCGGCGGTGCTCGCGCTGCCACCATACCAGACGGGGCCGTCGTACCCGCCACAGCATCCATAGCAACATGGCCAGCATGATGACGCCACCCACCGCCGCCAGCGCCATTACCATACGCTGCGGCGTAACCTTGCCAAGCCAGCGACTGAGAAACTCGAGTTGATTCTGCTGGCTGTAGCCAAGCACCCATTTTGCCCAGCCAAACTCAATGTAGTCGGCCAGCAGACTTAACCTGGCAAACAGCGGCACTCCCCGAAGAGCGCCAGCCAGACCAGTGAGCGCGCTCTCTCCGTACTCAGCCAGTGCAGCATCCAGGCCCTGCTCAATACGGGTGGGCGCTACCGCCCCGGTAGGATCAAACTCGACCCAGCCCTGCCCCTGCAACCATGCTTCTACCCAGACATGAGCGTCGTATTGCCGCACCAGCAGGTGGTTACCCAACGGGTTCAACTCACCGCCCTGGTAACCGGCAACAATACGGGCGGGAATACCTGCAGCACGCAACATAAAGGCAAAACTGGATGCGTAGTGCTCACAAAAGCCACGTCGGGTCCGAAACAGGAATTCATCCACCGTGTTCTCGCCAAGCAAAGGCGGCTCCAGAGTGTAATAGAACTCTTCCTGATTGAACCAAAGCAGTAGTCGGGTGATATATGCGGCATCACCGCTAGCACCGGCACGCCATTCACTGGCCATTTGCCTTGCTCTTGGGTTGCCACCCTGCTGCGGCAAACTGGTGTAGAAACGTCGCTCCCAGTCCGCCAAGCCCTGACGAGCCACCGGCATCTGGTAACTGTCGACCTGATAATCAAATGTGGACTCAATATCGGTTCTACGCACCAGCCGAAGATCTCGCGCCAGCCCGACCTCCTGCCGATTACTGAAAGGCACAGAAAGCGCATATAACCATTGCTGGCCAGTACGCTCCATCACCACTCGATAGCGCCAATCTGGCTCGCCACGCTCTGCAAGTAATTGCTCGTACCACTCTGGCGGCGGCCCGTTGGCAAAATGCAGGTATTCCTGCTGTCTGACTTCCGGCGGCAGAGCCTGACTCCAGCGTCGACCATCAAACCAACCGTAGGTCAAACCACGCCAGTAGCGCTGGGCCGGCGGCGGCACCTCACCGTCAAACTCCACTCGAAAGGCAATACCGCTTTGCCGCGACAAACGACTAATCTCACCCGGTGACATGGAGTCACTCATGCCGGTTTTAGCCTGCTGTTGATTGACCTGCAAATTCCACAGTGGCGGCATTCTCGGCACAAGCACGAAAAACACCAACATTAACGGCAGTGCCTGCAACACCATCACCCCGGACTGACGCAGGTGACGCCAGGGAGAGACTCCACTTTCCGGGTCATTAATCCCAACCAGCGCAGCCATCACTACTACCAGCGCCGAACCAATATACAAGGTGGTAAGTGGATCACGGGAAAACAGGAAAGTAGTGGCGAGCACAAAGCTGGCCAAAATAATCGCCACATAAGCATCACGTAATCGGAACATTTCCAGCATCTTCAGAGCGAATGCGGCCACCAGTAGAGTCACCCCTGCTTCTGGCCCGAGCACCGTGCCATGGCTGTAAAGCGTGGCACCAACGACGGCAAGAAGCAGGGGAAAACGAATCAGCTTGCCGGGCATCGCCAGCAGGCCACGCTGAATCAGCGTGCGCCAGCCAAGTAGAACCGGTACAGCCACCGCAAGCCATAACGGACCACGCCACAGGTGCGGCAATGACGCCAACAGGGCCCCGGCCAGCAACCATGGAAATGCATGACGGGGAACCTGATAGACCCGGGCCATCAGCCGCCCCCCTCGCCAGACAATGCCAGCATCTCCAGCGCGCGCTCGCGCTGCAGCGGCCCGAGGTCCGGCTCCAGCGAACCGTCGGGCAATACCAAGCCATACCGCTCAGCTGCACGGTCCAGCTCTAAAACCCAGAAACACAGGCGGCTATAGCGGCTCTCCGGGTCAAGCCCAGGCAGCCTTTGCCACTCCAACCACAAACGCCCCTCTGCCGGATCACTGAACTGCTTGGTATTCAAACCACGCCCGCGGGCATAACTTTTCCAGTCCACCAAACGCAGCGAGTCCCCAGCCACATAACTGCGCAGCCCCTCAAACTCTTCATTACCTCCGCGCTGATGTTGCTGCCCGGCATCATTCTCTCCACCGCTGGCGGGACACTCGCCGCCCGGCAATGGCCTGGGCCAGGCCAGACACAGGTGATCCAGGTCTACCAGGCTCCAGCTACGCAACAATCCCAGTGGATAACGGGTTTCCACGCGCAGCCGGCCGGGATCCTGACGACCACGATGGCTCAGCCGAACACTCAGCCACAGACTCTGCTGCTGCCCAGGCTCCACCGATACTTCTTCCGCCACCGCAGCAGGCCACCTAAGCCACAAACTACGGTGAGCATGCGCACCGCCCTGAACTCGCACTTCCAGAGCACCTCGGGCGCCAGCAAAGCCCGGCCGCATACCGCCAGCGACCAGAGTCACGCCAGCAAGATTACGAAAGGTATGCAAAATGGCGATCAGGAATAGACCGACCAGCAGAAAGGAAAAGCCAAGTAGCAAATTGTTTTCGTAATTGATGCCACCAATAAAAAGAAGTGCGGCGATCAGCAGAAACAGGAACCCATAACCCGTTGGGAAGATAAATATGCGCCGCTGATCCAACGTCACCTTGCGAGACGGTGGAATGCGCCGCTGCAACCAGCGCTGCCAGCGCTGCCTGACCATCCGCCCGAAGCGCTTCATCAGCTGCGCCGAACCACCGGCACGGCTTCAAGTAACTGCTGGGTGGAGGTGGCACTGGCGCCTCCAGTACTGGCCTGGATGCGATGGGCTGTAACCGGGCCAAGTACCACCTGAACATCTTCTGGAGTGACATAGTCGCGGCCTGCCAGTAATGCCCAAGCGCGAGCAGCACGCAATAGACCCAACCCCGCCCGTGGCGACAGACCAACCACAAACAAACCACTATCACGACTGTGAGCTAACAGGCGCTGCACGTAATCGATAAGATCAGCAGAGGCGTGCACCTTGCCAACCAGTGCCATCTGCTGCATCAGTTCTGCGCTGCTGATTTCAGGCTTCATAGTTGACGCGTGGTCGCGTCGGTCGCTACCACTGAGCAATGCCAACTCGGTTTCCGCAGAGGGGTAGCCCAGTGAAATACGCATCAGAAAACGATCCAGTTGCGACTCTGGCAACGGGAAAGTACCCGCTTGAGTGACCGGATTCTGCGTCGCAATCACAAAAAATGGCTCTGGCAGCGGCCGCGACACACCATCCAGCGTTACCTGACGCTCTTCCATTGCTTCCAGCAGTGCGCCCTGAGTTTTCGGAGTCGCCCGATTGACTTCATCGGCCAGCAATAACTGAGCAAACACAGGGCCCTGTCGCAACTGGAACTGGCGGGTATCCGGGTCGTAGATGGAGACACCAAGAATATCCGCCGGCAGCATGTCGCTGGTGAACTGCACCCGACGGTAGTCGAGAGAAAACACTCTGGCGAGGGCATGAGCTAATGTGGTCTTACCCATGCCGGGAAGGTCTTCAATTAACAAGTGTCCACGGGCCAGCATACATGCCACAGCCAGCCTGATTTGCTCGTCCTTGCCTAGCACCACCGATGAAACTGCAGTAATCGCCCGACTGATCGTCGTTGACATTATTATTCTCCGAAAGCTGGCGCTTTATTCTACGATTTACTCTGAGAAGCCGAGTGCTGCCAGCCCCCTGCGCATGTCTGCCTTGAGATCTTCAATACCTTCCAGACCAACAGCCAGTCGGACCAGATTCTCACTTATACCTGCGCGACGTTTGTCCTCGTCAGCCAGACGCCCATGAGTCGTGCTGCCAGGGTGGGTAATAGTGGTCTTCACATCTCCCAGATTGGCCGTGATCGATACCAGACGAGTGGCATCTATAAAACGCCACGCTGCCTGACGGTCTTCCTTACCTTCGCTATCAACCACCTCAAACGACAGCACTCCGCCAAAGCCACTTTGCTGCCTCGCCGCCAAAGAATGATACGGGTTGTCCGTCAAGCCAGCGTAATGAACCCGCTTTACCCCCGGCTGGGTTTGCAGCCAGGCAGCCATTGCCAGGGCATTACTGGAATGTGCATGCATGCGTAGGGACAGGGTCTCCAGCCCCTTGAGGAACACCCAGGCATTAAAAGCGCTCAAGGTGGCGCCCGCAGTGCGGAGATAGCCATACACCTCGGCCATATCCTGTGCCTGGCCAACTACTGCCCCACCCAAACAACGGCCCTGACCATCCAGATATTTGGTGGCACTGTGAATGACGATATCTGCTCCCAGTTGCAGCGGCCGTTGTAGGGCCGGTGTGCAGAAACAGTTATCAACAATCAGCTTGGCGTTACCTTCATGGGCGATGCTCGCTAACGCCGGGATATCTGCCACTTCAGCTAGCGGGTTGGATGGCGTTTCGACAAATAGAAATCGGGTTTCCGGGCGCATGGCTGCACGCCACTGGTCAAGGTCGTCAATATCAACCAGGGTCACTTCTATGCCGAACTTGCGCAGGTACTTCTCGTACAAAACATGGGTGGTACCAAACAGACTACGAGAGCTAAGAATATGATCACCGGGCTTGAGACTGGCCATGAATACAGCAGTAATGGCAGCCATACCAGAAGCAAAAGCCACACATTGTTCGCCGCCTTCAAGGGCAGCCAAACGCTCCTCGAACGAACGCACTGTAGGATTACTGAAGCGCGAATAGATGTTGCCAGGCTCAGTGCCCGCAAACCGGGCAGCAGCCTGCGCCGCACTTTCATATACAAAGCTGGATGTCAGAAAGAGTGCTTCCGAGTGAGACATCTCATCGGTGCGCAACTCGGCGGCGCGAATAGCCAGTGTTTCGACAGAAAGATTCTCAGGCAGGCGCCGCTTGCTCATTCACTCATCCTGTTTCAATTTGAGTTATGCAGATCAACCGCTTCATTACTGGCCAATGCAGCGGCCAGATTTTTCGGCTTTTTCACCGCATCGTTACGCTGCTTCTCCAGCGAGTCCAGATAGTCCCGGTCAATCTTGCCAGCAATGTAGCGGCCATCAAATACGGAACAGTCAAATTCGACGACATCCGGGTTGCCTTCGCGACAGGCGGCGACCAGATCCTCCAGATCCTGATAAACCAGCTTGTCAGCGCCGATCAGCGTGCAGATTTCGTCATTAGTACGACCATGGGCAATCAGCTCCTGAGCCGCCGGCATATCAATGCCGTAGACATTGGGATAGATCACCGCAGGTGCGGCAGAGGCAAAATACACCTTGTTGGCGCCGGCCTCCCTGGCCATCTGAATAATCTCATTGCAGGTAGTACCGCGCACAATGGAGTCATCGACCAGCAGTACATTCTTGCCGGAGAACTCCAGCTCAATCGCATTAAGCTTCTGGCGCACAGACTTTTTTCGCTGCTGTTGCCCAGGCATGATGAAGGTACGACCAATATAGCGATTCTTGATAAAGCCCTCGCGGTACTTCACATCCAGCATATTAGCCATCTGCAAAGCCGCGGTGCGACTGGTATCCGGAATTGGTATTACCACATCGATATCATGATCAGGCCACTCACGCTGGATTTTCTCGGCCAGTTTCTCGCCCATGCGCAAGCGCGCTTTGTATACCGAGATGCCGTCAATAATAGAGTCCGGGCGAGCCAGATAAACCTGCTCAAAGATGCATGGACTCAGCTGCGCATTCTCCGAGCACTGACGGGTATACACCTCTCCCTCAGCGCTGATGTATATGGCCTCGCCCGGCGCCAGATCGCGAACCAGATGGAAACCCAAACCAGAAAGCGCAACACTTTCCGAAGCGATCATATATTCGGGGCCCTGCTCCGTATCACGACGGCCATAACAAACCGGACGAATACCATGGGGGTCGCGAAACGCGAGGATGCCATACCCGGTGATCATCGCGATCACGGCATAGGCGCCCTCAATACGCTGGTGCACACGCGCTACCGCAGTAAAAATATCATCCGGCTGAGGAATCAGTTTTCCCATCTGCTGCAACTCATGGGCAAACACGTTGAGCAGCACCTCAGAGTCTGACGAGGTATTGATATGGCGTAGATCCGCTCTGTAGATGTCCTCCGCCAGCGCCGTGGTATTTGTCAGGTTACCGTTATGCGCCAGGGTAATGCCATAGGGGGAGTTGACGTAAAAAGGTTGTGCTTCGGCGGAGCTGGCTGTACCAGCGGTGGGATAACGCACATGGCCTATGCCCATATTACCCACCAGACGGCGCATATGGCGGCTCTGGAACACATCACGCACCATACCGTTGTCCTTGCGCAGGAAAAGCCGGTCACCCTCACAGGTAACAATGCCAGCAGCGTCCTGGCCGCGATGCTGCAACACGGTGAGAGCATCATAAATCGCCTGATTGACGAATGAGCGACCAACGATACCGACTATTCCGCACATGTGACCTGTCCCCTAGGCTGATCCAATTTGGATGATGAACTTGACCAGTTCCGCTGCAACTGTCCGCGTCCAGTCTTCCAGCAAAGCAAAATGCGGCACCAGAAGCGACTCGCGCCACCAGCTGTCGCCCGAAAACAAATGTCCCCCGATGGCCACCAGCACGACCACCAACAACACCCCACGCACGGCACCAAACACCATGCCGAACAAACGGTCTGTGGTGGACAGGCCAGTTACCCTGATCAGCTCGCCAAGCAGATGATTAATCAGTGCCCCGACCACCAGTGTCGCCGCAAACAGCACGCCAAACGCTGTCGCCATACGGGCACTGGGGGTTTCGATGGCGCCCTCCAGCATCAGCTCTAGCGACGGTCCGAACAGACGGGCAACAATAAAGGCTGCCACCCAGGTAAGCAGGGAAAATGCCTCACGGGTAAAGCCGCGGCGCAGACTGAGCAGCGCCGAAATGGCGATCACCAGCAGGATTACAGCGTCTGCTACATTCATTGTCGGGACGGCAGCGAAGAAGGGCGCATGGTAGCAGAAAGAGACGGCGACGGTCAGGGGCTGAAAGGTACGATAGGGGTCTGAATATCTGTCTCAATGGACCACTGTGGGTCAATCTTGAGGCGCTCCAGTGTGGCCTGCGCCGCGGCTCGCTCCAACTCCGGCCCGGCGAACAGCTGCCAGCCCTGATTCTCAGGCAACATGCGCAAATAGCCCCGGTAGCCACTATCCAGCAGACGCTGCTTCTCAGCCTGCGCCTGTTGCTCGGTTTCCAGCACTGCCACCTGTACAGCCCAAGCTGCCGGCACGGGCAGGGGGTCATTCTGCGAAGGCTTAGCCGAGCCACCCCGCAATTGCTCACGGGCATCATTGATGGCCTGCTCCGCTAGCTCTATTTCGCTAGTCGATACCGGCGGCAGCGCGTCTGGCGTAGGCAGCTCAGGCACTGCTGGCAACTCCATATCCAGCGGTCGCATCACCACACTTTCCTGACGCAGTAGCAATGGCGCCACGATGGCCGAGATCAGCACAATCAGCAGAATCGCCACCAGAGGGTGACGTACCGAAAACCTCATCACAGCTCCACAGCAAGGGCCGCTGCTGCTTCAGCAACGGTGTAAAAAGAACCGAACACCAGCACCTGATCTTCCCCACTCTGCTGTTCCCGCACCGCCGCCACGGCCTCAGCCACATTGGCAAAGATCTGTCTGGGAACAATATCGGGTAGCAACCCTGCCAGGGCCGAAGCAGACCGGCCGCGGCTTCCGCCAAGGCCCGCCAGATACCAGTCATCCACATGAGCCTGAAAATCTGCCAGCACCTGCTCCGCCGGCTTATCCGCAAGCATGGCACAGAGCGCCCTGCGACGCCCCGTTACAGCCGGCAGCAGACTGAGAAAGCGCTGCAATGCCTCACGATTGTGACCCACATCAAAATACCAGTCACAACCATCAATACGTTTATGCTGACAACGTCCTGGCAAAATAGTGCTGGCGGCCACCGCAGCGATATCAGCCGGCAACATATCCAGCAGAGCCAATGCCTGTACCGCTGCCGCCAGATTATCCCGGCCCAGCGGCAGTGGATCAGACACTTCAAGGTGATGACTACCGGACTGCTGCCAATAGATCGCCGAGCCATGGACACCGAAAACCTCGCCAGCGCGGATCAACCGGGCTGCGCCCTGCTCCGCCGCCTGAGCAATGCTCTCTGGCATATCCATGGCAGCAAACAACAGCGGTCGACCTGCGCGCAGTATGCCGGCCTTCTCTCGACCAATCTGTTCCACGTTATCGCCGAGCCAGTCCTGATGGTCCAGACCGATGGAAGTTATCACTGCAATATCCGCATCGATCAGGTTGACCGCATCCAGGCGCCCACCCAAGCCAACTTCAAGAACAACCAGATCGACACCGGCTTGCTGGAATACGCATAAAGCAGCCAGGGTGGTGAACTCAAAATAGGTTAATGCGACATCGCCACGAACGCTTTCCACCCGTTCAAAGGCCTGACACAGCATGGCGTCACTGACCGGCTCGCCATCAAGACGCACCCGCTCATTGAAACGATGCAAATGAGGAGATGTATAAAGTGCAGTGCTGCGACCGGCGGCGCGGGCCAGTCGCTCGATCAGGGTGACGGTGGAACCCTTGCCATTAGTGCCCGCCACAGTGATCACCGGGCAGGCAAAAACGTTTACCTCAAGACGCTCGGCCACGGCACGGATTCGCCCCAGGCCAAGTTCGATTTCCTGCGGATGCAAACGCTCTATACGCGCCTGCCAGTCATCCAGATTCATTCAGGCAGCGGGCAGCGGCGCATGGGTCAGGTTAGCTAACAGACGATGCAGGGTATCTTTCATATCGCGCCGGTGGACGATCATGTCAATCGCACCATGCTCGAGCAAAAATTCACTGCGCTGGAAACCCTCCGGCAGCTTCTGCCGGACAGTCTGTTCAATCACCCTCGGACCGGCAAAACCGATCAAGGCACCAGGCTCGGCAACGTTTATATCGCCAAGCATGGCCAACGAGGCGGACACACCGCCATATACCGGATCAGTCAGCACGGAAATAAAAGGCAGCCCCGCATCGCGCATCCGCTGCAGTGCTGCACTGGTACGCGCCATCTGCATCAATGAGAACAGTGCCTCCTGCATGCGCGCTCCACCACTGGCAGCGAAGCAAACGAACGGCAGACGATTCTCCAGACAGACGTCCACTGAGCGCAGGAAGCGTTCGCCCACCACCGAACCCATGGAGCCGCCCATAAAACCGAATTCGAAAGCCGCCGCCACCACCGGCAATCCATTTACCTTGCCACGCAGACAGATAAGCGCATCTTTTTCGCCGGTGTCTTTCTGCGCAGCGGTCAGACGGTCTTTATACTTTTTAGAATCCTTGAACTTGAGCCGATCCACCGGCTCGATATCCGCACCAATTTCACTTTGCGGCCCATCGTCCAGAAACAAGCTGAGGCGGGTTCGAGCATTGATACGCAAATGATGTTCACACTTGGGACAGACATCCAGATTGCGCTCCAGCTCCGGCCGGTAAATCACACTGTCGCAGCGCGGGCACTTACGCCAAAGCCCCTCTGGCACACTGGCACGACGGCTATCCGCGTCGCCCTTGCGCACCGAAGGAAGAATTTTCTCCAGCCAGTTACCACCACTCATGTTGCCCTGCTCCGTCTATTTGCAAAGGCCGGTTCAACCTGCCTTGCCGTTATCCATCGCCTCACGCATCGACCGCAACACTGCGGCGACCTTCTCCGGGATCACTACGGGGTTGGCTGCATTATCGGCAATCTGCTGTACCAGCGCACTGCCCACCACAACCCCATCAGCCACCTGTGAAACCAGTCGGGCGGATTCAGCGTCCTTGATACCAAAGCCCACACCAATGGGCAATTTGGTGTGTTTGCGAATTGTTTCCACCCGGCCTCGCACCTCGACCGGATCCAGGGTGGCCGCACCGGTGACACCCTTCAGTGACACGTAGTACAGATAGCCGCTTCCCGCCTTGCCGATTAGCTCCATACGCTCATCAGTAGTGGTCGGCGCAACCAGAAATACCAGATCAAGATTGTGCTCACGGAAGGTCGGCGCCACATCCAGTGCTTCCTCCGGCGGCAGGTCAACAATCAGCACGCCATCAACGCCCACCTCGGCACAGCGCTGGGCAAACACTTCATAACCCATCGCTTCAACCGGGTTGAGATAGCCCATTAGTACAATCGGGGTGTCATCATCGGTCTTGCGAAAGTTCGCCACGGTATCAAGCAAGGAGCGCACCGAGGTGCCTCCGGCCAACGATCGCTCGCAGGCCAGCTGAATAACCGGTCCATCCGCCATGGGGTCCGAAAACGGCATGCCCAGCTCAATGATATCTGCGCCTGCTGCCACCATGGCCTGCAGCAATGGCAACGTCACATCTGGGGTCGGATCACCGGCGGTTACATAAGGAATAAGAGCCTTACGGCCAGAGGCGGCCAGATCAGCAAAACGTTTGGCAATACGATTCATGGATAAACCCACCTCAGAAAGTAAAACCGTCAAGAGCGGCGACAGTCAGAATGTCCTTGTCACCACGACCAGACAGGTTCACCACAATAATCTGATCCTCCGACATGGTAGCGGCCAGCTTCATGGCATAGGCCACCGCATGGGCAGACTCCAGAGCCGGCATGATGCCCTCAACATGGGTCAGGGTGCGAAACGCGGCCAGCGCCTCATCATCCGTAGCCCCCACGTAATTGACCCGACCAAGGTCCTTGAGCCAGGCATGTTCAGGGCCAACTCCCGGATAGTCCAGACCAGCAGAAATAGAGTGTGTATCGATAATCTGGCCGTCGTCGTTTTCCATCAGATAGGTGCGATTACCGTGCAATACACCGGGACGACCGGCCGCCAGTGGCGCCGAGTGACGGCCGGTCTCAATGCCATCGCCGGCGGCTTCAACACCATACATGGAAACTGATTCATCATTCAGGAATGGGTGGAACAGACCAATGGCATTGGAACCACCACCAACACAGGCAACTAACGCATCGGGCAATCGACCATTCATTTTCAGGCACTGCTCTCTGGCTTCGCGGCCAATAATGCTCTGAAAATCGCGCACCAACATGGGATAAGGATGCGGGCCTGCTACGGTACCGATAATGTAGAAAGTGTGATCAACGTTGGTCACCCAATCACGCATCGCTTCGTTCAGTGCATCTTTAAGGGTGCGCGAGCCGGACGTCACCGGGATTACTTCGGCGCCGAGCAGCTTCATCCGGTAGACGTTGAGCTTCTGCCGCTCAACATCATCGGCGCCCATATACACCTGACATTCCAAACCCAGTCGCGCGGCCACGGTGGCACTGGCCACACCGTGCTGGCCGGCACCGGTTTCTGCGATCACCCGGCGCTTGCCAATATGCTTGGCCAACAACGCCTGACCAATGGTGTTATTTACCTTGTGGGCACCGGTGTGATTAAGATCTTCGCGCTTCAGCCAGATTTGAGCGCCGCCAACCTGCTTACTCAGGCGCTCGGCAAAATATAGCGGTGAAGGACGACCCACATAGTGAGCCATGTCGTAATCAAAATCGGCCTGAAACTGGGGGTCATCCTTAAGCCGGTTATACACCGCCTCAAGATCTTCCAGCGCTGCCATCAGAGTTTCAGAAACGAAGCGACCGCCGTAACGCCCGAAATGCCCGCGGGGGTCCGGAAAGGCGGCAAAGTCGATCTTCTCAGACACGATTAACTCCTTCGATAAAAGCGGCCATAGCGGCCTCGGATTTGATGCCGGGATGACGACGGCCATCCGCATCGAGCTGTTCTACACCACCACTGACATCCACCGCCCAGGGGCGCACGGTGGCAATGGCATCACTGACATTGGCAGCGTCAAGTCCGCCGGCAAGAATCAGCGGCTGGCTGAGTTGCGCCGGAATGCGCTGCCAATCAAAGGTTGTACCTGTACCGCCCGGGACACCGGGAACGTGACTATCGAGCAACAGGCCACAGGCTGCCGGGTATTGTTCAGCAGCGGCCAGCACATCCAGATCATCTGCCATACGCAGGGCCTTCATATAAGGCCGGCCAAAACGACAACAGAATACTTCCGGCTCTTCGCCATGAAACTGAAGAATATCAAGCGGCACTCGCTCCAGCACTTCGCAGACCTGTTCGTAGGTTGGATTCACAAACAACCCAACGGTAGTAACGAAAGCTGGTGTCGCTGCACAGATAGCAGCAGCCTGTTCAATACCCACGAAACGCGGGCTCGGCGGATAAAACACCAAGCCAATAGCATCCGCCCCCAAACGGGCCGCTGACTGCATGTCAGCAACGCGGGTAATGCCACAAACTTTGACGCGTACTCGTTGCAAAATAATCTCCGGATATAGGCCGCAGCGCCAGGGCGGTACCTACGAACGGCGGTAGGGATTACGACGTGCTTTCGAAGGCGGCTTCTTGTCTGCCCTCTGGCCACGTAGACGGGCCCGACCATATAGCCCGGTGTACTGCTTGCCACGAAGATCAACTTTGCCCGCCAGCTGATTCATCTCGTCGGGAGTAAGATCCATCCAACGTCCAGCCTTAAGCTGTGGCGGTAGATTGATTTCACCGAAGCTGACCCGTATCAAGCGCGCCACTTCCAACTCCTGCGATTCAAACAAACGACGCACTTCACGGTACTTGCCGCCCTTGAGGGAAACCTTGTACCAATGATTGGCCGCCTCCTCGGCACCGCCGGCATCTGTGATGGTGTCAAACTTCGATATACCGTCTTCCAGCATCACTCCGTCTAGCAGCGCCTTGCGCTTTTCCCGGGTAAGCTCACCCCGCACCCGAACCGCGTACTCACGCACAAAGCCGTTCGATGGATGCATTAACCTGTGGGCCAGCTCGCCATCGGTAGTAAACAACAACAGCCCGGAGGTGTTGATATCCAAACGGCCGACCTGCACCCAACGCTGACCGGTCAAGCGTGGCAGATTGTCGAATACTGTAGGCCTGCCCTCGGGATCATTGCGTGAACACACCTCACCCACTGGCTTGTGGTAGGCGATGACACGACGCACCATATCTTCCGGGGCTTTGGTTTTGGTGATATGACCATCCACGCGAATGACATCCTCGGGTTCGACCCGATCGCCCAAAGTGGCGATCTTGCCATTAACGGACACTCGGCCAGACTCGATCCAGGTTTCCAGCTCACGGCGGGAACCCAGGCCTGCTCGAGCCAATACTTTCTGCAGTTTCTCACTCATGCTTTGTTTCAATCCCGTTCACGTCGTCATCCTGCGAGAGGTCTTCATCTTCCTGATCGACATCGGGGAATAATTCGCTATCAGATCCCTGCTCATCTGTAACAGACTCTGCTTCTGCTTCTGCTTCTGCTTCTGCTTCTGCTTCTGGCTCCTCGGTCTGTCCCGGCTTGCGACGGAATTCCGACTCGAAACTGGACAGCACAGAATCCACCTGTTCCAGACTCATCAGGGTGGACTCATCAATTTCCGGCTCGTTGTTGTCAATTGCTTCCATGATGGTGACCTGACGAGTTTCGTCACCGCCCTCTTCGTCCTGCTCACCCCGTGGCATGGCCAGGGCGGCCTCTTCAAGCTCAAGTTCTTCGTTGATCTTGTCCAGATCACGAATCTCGGACAACGACGGCAGCTCCTCCAGGCTCTTCAAACCAAAGTAATCAAGGAACTGTCGGGTGGAAGCAAACATGGCCGGGCGGCCGGGCACATCACGATGACCGACCACGCGCACCCAGTTGCGCTCCAGCAGCGTCTTAATAATCTGCGTGTTTACCGCCACGCCCCGAATTTCTTCAATTTCACCACGGGTGATGGGCTGACGATAAGCGATAAGGGCAAGGGTCTCGAGAATGGCGCGGCTATAGCGTGGCGCCTTTTCTTGCCACAGGCGACTAACCCATGGGCCCATTTCACTGCGCACCTGAAAACGGAACCCGGAGGCCACTTCCCTCAGCTCGATGCCATGGCCCGCATAGCTTTCCGCCAGCTCCGCCAGAATCAGGTTCAGGTTGTCCTTGTCAGGACGCTCTGCCTCATCGAACAACGACAGCATGGTGTCCCGATCAATCGGCCCATCAGCAGCCAGAATGGCTGCTTCAAGCACCCGACGAATGAGCACCGTATCGATATGAGCGGCAACTTTTTCTTCTTCGCTCTGGGCAGTTTCCCCGCTCTGGGCAGTTTCCTCAGGCACGGCTTGGCTGGCCGCTTCCTGCTCGGCAGACACTTCGTCTTTCACGTCTTCAGTCATTGGCAGCACTCACTTCAAAAGGCAACCGGTCCTCGTCTTCCAGCAGCACGGTGCGGGCTTTCAGATGGAGCGGTGCAAATGGCTCACTCTGTATCACTTCCACCAGTGAACTCTTGATCAACTCAAGAATGGCGATAAAAGTCACCACTACCCCGGCGCGGCCTTCCTCCGGTCGGAACAGGGTAAAAAAGGGAACGAACTCACCGCTACGCAAGCGGTCCAGCACGTCCGCCATCCGCTCTCGGGTAGACAGCTTCTCCCGTGAAACATGGTGGCTCTCGAACATGTCGGCGCGATGCATGACATCTTTGAGAGCCAGCAGCATCTCTTTCATGTCCACATCCGGCTCGGCCCGCTCGCGGGTGTAATCCGGTCGCTTGGCTTTCACTTCCCAGAAATCCCGCTCCAGACGCGGCAAGGCTTCAATATCTTCCGCCGCCTTCTTGAAGCGTTCGTATTCCTGCAAACGGCGGATCAATTCGGCGCGCGGATCGTTCTCGTCCTCGCCCTCTTCCGCCTTCGGTCGCGGCAGCAACATGCGCGACTTGATTTCGCCGAGCATGGCCGCCATCACCAGATACTCGGCAGCCAACTCAAAATTGAGCGACTTCATCAATTCAACGTACTGCATGTACTGGGTGGTAATCTGCGCCACTGGAATATCGAGAATATCCAGATTCTGCCGCTTGATCAGATACAGCAACAAATCCAGTGGCCCCTCGAACGCTTCGAGGAACACCTCCAGTGCATCTGGCGGAATATACAGATCATCAGGTAGTTTGGTGATCGCCTTGCCGTACATAAGACCAAACGGCATTTCGCTTTGCTTGGGTTTGACGGTGGCTAGCAGCTCCTGAGCTGCAGCAAGACGATCCGCCTGCTGCTCCAGCGCTTCAAGAGTATCTTCAGGGACCTCAGGTCCACTCATTACATCATCCTCTTTCACGGTGCTCACGCACGGTAAATCAACCGCTTACGAACGATACTTCAAGCCCATGGCCTGACGCACTTCATCCAATGTGTCGCGCGCTGCCTCGCGAGCGTCTTCACAGCCTTCGGCAATAATACTGCGGACCAAGTCCTGATTACGGCTATGCTCTTGTGCACGCTTGCGAATGGGCTCGAGCTCAGCTTGCACGGCCTCAATAATCGGACGCTTGCAGTCGAGACAACCAATACCTGCGTTACGACACCCCTCCTGCACCCATTGTTTCGTCGACTCGGAAGAATACACCTCGTGCATCTGCCATACCGGACATTTATCGGGGTTGCCGGGGTCAGTACGGCGCACTCTGGCCGGGTCCGTGGGCATCTTGCGAATTTTTTCGTCCACATCAGCCGGCTCTTCTCGCAGGCTGATGTAATTACCATAGGACTTGGACATTTTCTGACCGTCCAGTCCCGGCATTTTTGACGCCGGCGTCAGCAACGCCTGAGGCTCAGGCAAGATGATTTTGCCACCACCTTCCAGGTCACCGAGCAGGCGCTCTTTATCACCCAGCGTGATGTTGGACTGATCATTGACCAGCGCCTGAGCCAGCGCCAGCGCACTCTCGTCACCATCCTGCTGATACTTACGGCGACTGTCGAGGTAGATTTTCGACTGCTTCTTGCCCATCTTGCGGATCGCCGCTTCTACGGCCTCCTCAAACCCGGGTTCACGACCGTACAAATGATTGAAGCGGCGGGCCACTTCACGGGTAATCTCCACATGGGCAACCTGATCGGCGCCAACCGGCACCAAACCGGCACGATACATCAGGATATCCGCAGACTGCAGCAGCGGGTAGCCGAGAAAACCATAGGTAGCCAAATCTTTCTCTTTGAGCTTTTCCTGCTGATCCTTATAGGTCGGCACCCTTTCCAGCCAACCCAGAGGCGTCATCATCGACAGCAACAGGTGCAGCTCAGCATGCTCTGGCACTTTCGACTGGATAAACATGGTCGCAGAGCCCGGGTTAACGCCCGCCGCCAACCAATCAATCACCATTTCCCAAACTGATGACTCGATATTCTGCGGGTTTTCATACTCGGTGGTCAGCGCGTGCCAATCAGCCACGAAAAAGAAGCATTCATACTCGTGCTGCAGCTTTACCCAGTTCTTCAGCACGCCATGATAGTGACCAAGATGTAACCGACCTGTGGGTCGCATGCCAGACAGGACGCGCTGGGAAGAAACAACAGAACTCAAGACAGACTCCGGTGATCTTGACGAAAGTGGCGATTATAGCGGGTTGGCCGGTCAGAAAATACGATCTACAGGCCCGGCACCCTCACGAACAATGACAGGGCCGCCCTCATCTACCAATGACACCACGGTGGTTTCCTCCATGCCGCCGAAACCGCCGTTAATAATCAGGTCGACCCGACCCCCCAGGGCGTTCTCGATGTCATAGGGGTCGCTCAGCGGCATCTCCTCCCCCGGCAGCAGCAAAGTCGAGGTCATCAAAGGCGCCCCCAACTCCTCCAGCAGCGCCTGGCAGATGGCATTGTCCGGCACACGGATGCCGATGGTGCGCTTTTTCTCATGCATCAAGCGGCGTGGCACCTCGCTGGTGCCCTGCAGGATAAAGGTATAGGCACCGGGGGTATGGGCCTTGATCAGCCGGTAATCCGTGTTGCTGACCTTGGCATAGGTGGCAATCCCGGACAGATCTGCACAGAGAATGGAGAACTGATGCTTGTCATCCAGCCGCCGCAGCTGGATCAGCCGGTCCAGCGCCGCCTTTTCGCCAATGGCACAGCCCAGCGCATAGGTGGTGTCCGTCGGATAGGCGATCAACCCGCCCTTACGGACGATATCTGCTGCCTGACGAATCAGGCGCTGCTGCGGGTTATCAGGATGGATATGGAAGATTTGCGTCATGGGGGCGGATTCTAGGCCCCGATCAGGCTATGTACCAGTGGCATATCCGCTGGCACGGGGGGCAGACGCCCCAGCTCCAGCCAGGTTTGTTTGGGAGTATGGAAGTCAGACCCCCCTGACGCATGCAAAGGAAAATCCCGCAAACACTCAGCTAACAATGCCTGTTGCTGGGGGTTCAGTCCCGGGGTAAGTACCTCTAATGCGGCGCCCCCTGCGGCTACAAAGTGATCCAGGCAACGGCGCAGCTTGCGCCGAGTAAAGCTATAGCGGGTGGGATGGGCCAATACAGCAACCCCACCGCCGGCGCGGATAGCCGCCACGGCCGCGTCCATGGACACCCATGGGGTGGCCACAAAGCAGGACTGCCCCGGCTTAAGGTAGCGGTTGAAGGCATGCTGCTCATCGCGAACCTTGCCCGCTGCGACCAACATCTTGGCGAACCAGGGCCTCCCCGGCGCGTCCTGAGCGGACAGTGCCACGGTGCGCTGATAGCTGTTGGCAAGCCCGGCAGCCTTGTCCAGCCGACCACCAATACGTTCCGCACGAAGGGTCCGGGCCTGCTGCTGGGAGGCCACCAGCGCACTGACCTCCGGGTGATCCGGGTCAAAGCCGAGCCCCACCAGGTGCAGCTCACGACCATCCCAACCCACCGACACCTCAATCCCCGCAATCAGGCGGATACCAGCCGCCGACGCCGCCTGGCGCGCCTCATGCTGCCCTGCCAAGGTGTCATGGTCGGTCAACGCCAGCAGCTGCACACCAGCGCCAGCCGCCCGCTCGACCAGCTCGGTCGGCGTCAGGGCGCCATCGGACGCAAGGCTATGGCAATGAAAATCAAAGCGACAATCAGTCACGGCACTCTTCAGTAAAGTTTTCAATAAGGTCGGCAAAGTCCGCAGGCCCCATTCTAGTCCGTTCCACCCGGCGCAGCGAATCGGCGGTTTTGCCCGCGCCGGGGAACGGGGTAACATCGCGGCTCCATCCCTGCGGGCCAGACCATGAAGCAGTTTTTTGACTATCTGCCGGTGATCGCCTTTTTCGGCGCCTATTTCATCAGCGGCCGCGATATCTACACCGCCACCTGGGCAATCCTGATCGGCTGCCTGATTCAGGTCAGTGCCGGCTGGCTGATCTGGCGCAAGCTGGAAAAGATGCACTGGTTTGTGTTTCTGCTTACCGCCGTATTTGGCGGCATGACCTTGCTGCTGCGCGACGACACCTTTATCAAATGGCGCCCGACCATTATCAACTTCCTGTTTGCCGGTGTGCTATTAGCCGGACATTTCCTGCGACGCAATCTGTTGCAACGACTGCTCGAAGCACTAATGCTACGCGGCCTTGGCCACATCATCGCCCTGCAACCGCTGCAGTGGCGCATTCTCAATCTTGTCTTCGTTGGCTACTTCCTGTTTGTCGGAGTGCTCAACCTCTACATCGCGTTCAGTTTCAGCACTGACTTCTGGGTGCTATTCAAGGCCATCGGCTTTTCCATCCTCAGCATATTTTTCTATGGTGGGGTGCTGTTTTATCTGTACCGCTGTATGTCGCCAGAGGAACGGGAAAAACTTTTCGAGGATAAACAACCTGCTTCGGCCAACGCGCCGGAAAACCAGCAAAAGGAAGCGGAATAACATGCTCTACGCCATCATCAGCGAAGACCATCCCGGCACTCTGGCGCAGCGACTGGCTGCCCGGCCAGATCACCTGGCCCGCCTTGAAGCACTACATGAGGCTGGCCGCCTGATAATTGCCGGCCCCCATCCGGCAATCGATAGTGACAACCCCGGTGATGCGGGCTTTACCGGCTCACTGGTTGTCGCCGAGTTCTCCTCCCTGAATGCGGCGCAACAATGGGCCGATGCGGACCCCTATCTGGATGCTGGCGTCTATGCCCGGGTTACGGTGAAACCTTTCAAGCGGGTGTTCTGAAGCGCCGCACGAATACCGGCCAGTGAAATACCGCACGCTTTTCTGCGGCGAAATCCCCCAGACTTCGCCTGATTGATTTCAAGGAGTTTTACCCCATGCGCGTAACTTTCTCAGCACTTCTGATGGTTGTTGCCTCTCTGTCAGCCATGGCAAGCACTTCCGCCATGGCCGCCCCGGGCTGGATCAGTGACACCCTCTATGTGCCCATGCGCTCTGGCGCCGGCAACGAGTACCGCATCATTCACCGTGGCTTGAAGAGCGGCACAAGACTGGAAATCATTGCCATGGAAGAAGGCTCCGACTGGGCCCAGGTACGTTACGGCGACACTGAGGGCTATATTAATTCCCAATATGTTGTGCGCTCCGCCCCTTCCATGATCCGCCTTGAACAGCTGGAAGCACAGCACCAGAAAGTCACCCAACAGCTCAGCGAAGCACGCCAGCAACTGACAACATTAACCAGTGAGCGCAATCAACTGAAGCAGGACAATCAGCGACTCAGTGGAGACCTTAGCTCGCGTAGCGAAGAAGTAGAAAGACTGCAGGAAGTTGCCGCCGACCCGATTCGACTGGACCAGGCCAACCGTGAGCTGAACGAGCAACTAAGCAGACTGCGCACCGAACTGAATGGCGTCACCGCGGAGAATGCCCTGTTGCGCAGCGACAAAACCTCCAGCATGTGGATGGTAGGCGCGTCTATTCTGATTGGCGGCTGGCTGATTGGCTGGCTGATGCGCTCACGCTCCGGCAAGGCTCGTAGCAGCTGGGCCTGATCTCTGTAGGAAAGTCTTTCCAAGAGAGCGGCTGTAGGAGCGGCTTCAGCCGCGATCGATTTTTTAAAAAACAATTCGCGTCTCAAGCCGCTGATAGCAAAGCCGTTAGCCTGAGTCAGCAACAGGTCGTCGTCATAGCCGTAGCTGATGGTGGCGCCGGCGTAGCTCATCTCGGGCGATTCACTGACCATTCATGTAATACAGAAATTAATCCCGCCGTGGTTTACGGCTAAAAATTTTTAACTTTATTCCATAAAAAATGAAAATCATGACGCCTAGAAGCGCAAAAGATATTCCACTCCAGTCTTCGTTTTCAGGAATCATAAGAAATTCGGTGGTTTTTTTGTTGGCAATCATGAAAGCAGGCCCTAAACACGCAACAAAGGTAGTAGTCAATATGCGCACGTTTTCCCTTTGACGTAAAGCCCATGAATACAAAGGAACCAATATTACCGCAAATGCTGCTCCATATGCCGCACCGTACGCAGATGATAGTAAAACTTCAAAATTCATCTGCGTTTCCACAAGAAAGCGACTCCCTATGAAGAGGAATCAGACGCCTCAAATATGAGCTTCCGCAATACATTTCCGATTGAAAAATCGCCACGCCATATCTATTTTCTAATGAATAAATCCTATCAGTCATGCGACTTTCTACGATGCTTCTTACCATCGAATGACTAACATCAAAGACCTTGGGAGAATAAACAGGATTGCCGTCACAAAGAGAATCTATAGATAGCGCATCAAATGATTTTATTGCATTGAGATACACATGGTCTTCCTCCAATGAAGCAGCAAGTATCTTCTCATGCACGCCAACAACATCCCCCATATAAGATTCAAGCCCCCTTGCATGCTCAATAATACGTTTTTCAAGAGAACGGCTATTTGCTGCAGTCCTACGGCGACACTCAGAGGTAAAAATCTCCATCGCACTGTAGTATATGGACCACGGTCGAAAGTGAGCCAGCTCAGACTCCGAAACAACATTGCTGGTAATCTGATCTATAAGTTTAGCTAGAATCGCATAATCCTGAATATAGTCATTACACTCTGAGTAACGACAGAGTGACAGCTTCTTGTAGACCTTCTCAACGTAATCACCCGCTTCAGGATTCAGCCCATCTGTTTCCACCACTACATAGTGAGCATCTTCAAGCACTTCCTTATATTTCTTCAGCAACACCTCGTCACTATGGCCGGAGTCACTGTTACCGTAGATAAGCGCCTGCATACCACCATTGGGGCTTTCGCCACATGCGCCCAAAAAAAGAATGGGCACAAAAAAGACTAGCCGGGGAAACCTATGGAGGCACACCTTACCTAGAGCATTGAACATGACATTTGATCCCATCAATAGCACCACCCACATTGCCGGCCACGCGATACCCCGCACTAGCACCCCCCCATGGACTGAGCCCACCAAAATCTGCCCCCCCCCAAACGAAACCCCCGGGAAAGCTGGCTCTAGGCCCTCGGGGTCAACCAGATTGACCGGATCCCCGACAACGTACCCGTAAACATTTAACCCACCATTCAATCCAATCGGATCCCTTGCCGTCCATCGCCTGACACTCGGATCATAATCCCTAAACCCAAACCGGATTAGCCCGGTATCGCTATCCTGCAAGCCACCGGCAAAGCCAAACGGAATGGTGAATGCGGGGTTGCTGTCACTGAGTGTATTACCATAGCTGTCATAGCTCACAGCCTTGACGATGTTGCCGCTGGCATCACTGATTGCGCTCGGCGAGCCAAGGTGATCGGTCGCGATGTAGTAACGATTGTCGTTCTGCGTAAAGCTAGTCGGCGTATGGCCAAGCGTGTACTCGATCAGGTTCAATAATTTCCCCTACGCGCCCTCTCCTCTTCTAAAGAAAGTACAACCCGAGAGAAGTCTTTAAAAAATAAAATATTAATTCGAATAATATATTGAGGCCCAGAAATCTCGACAATGTAAGGCCTATTACTCACCATTTTAATGGAATTAATTTTATTCCATTCAATTTTTTTCTTTATAAAAACACCTTTCCCAACCCCGCCCTCATCAATGAAAAATGAGCATTCATTAAAAACAAGGATGAAAAATATAAATAGCAAAGAAGTTGGCAAGATCAAAGAATATAGAACTACATCAAAACCATGCCTCAAGAATATAAGCACTGAGAAATACATCCACAGAAGGGACGCCGAAAATACAACAGCTATAATAGAAAAGATAAAAATATGGTTTTTTTTCAGGATCATAATAATGCCCAACTTTTCCATACGGGAAGGATTAACTAATTAGGGCAGCGAGGTCGATCTGGCGAAGGCGTGCAATAGCCATAGCCACAATTAAGGGCTGCCCCCACAGCGCCACCTACAGCCCCTCCTATAGCGCCACCAATCCACCCGCCTCCTGCTATCATTCCTCCAACAACAGCACCACCAACAGCCGCCCCGCCCATTGATGCGGCCGGCTCCGGCAAACCCGACATCATCCCTCCGGCCAGAGCACCGACCCCAGCAGCAATCGCACCGGACGGCCCTTCTGCAATCAAGCCCATACCGGCCGCAGCTAACGGACCACCAATCAGCGGAGAAGCCGCGGCAGCAGAACCAGCAATATACCCACTTGCACCACCAGCGATGGCCCCCATGAGTCCCCCAACCGCGGCTGACGCAAGAGCTCCGGGACCGGTAATCATACCTGCAGCAGCACCAATCCCAGCACCTGATATCGCACCCGATATTGCGCCACCAATAGCACCGCCGATCCCTCCAATTTGCGTTTGACTAAGGAGCCCCAAAAGGTCAACCGAACTCAAAGGATCTCCGCCAACATACCCGTAAACATTTAAGCCCCCATTTAACCCAATCGGATCCCTAGCCGTCCAACGCCCAACACTCGGGTCATAATCCCTGAACCCAAATCGGATCAGTCCGGTATCACCATCCTGCAAGCCACCGGCAAAGCCGAACGGGATTCTGAACGCGGGGTTGCTGTCGTTCAGTGTATTACCATAGCTGTCGTAGCTGACAGCCTTTACGATGTTGCCGCTGGCGTCGCTGATCGCTCTCATTGAGCCAAGGTGATCGGTCGCGATGTAGTAACGATTGCCATTCTGCGTAAAGCTGGTCGGCGTATGGCCAAGCGTGTACTCGAAGCGTTGCTTGAGGTTGTTGTTGCCATCGTAGATCGCCAGCAGCGTGGTCTTGTCCAGCCACAGGTATTTTTCTGTTACTTGCCCGTTGAACAGTTTGGCCACGCGATTGCCCAGGGCGTTGTGGCGGTACTCGATCAGGTCGGTCGGGGTTTGTACGCTCAGCAGCCTGCCCTGTCGGCTGTACTGGTAGTAGGTGATGTCACTGCCGTCGGTTTTGCGGGTCAGGTAGCCATCGGCGTCGTACTGGTAGGTGACGTTACCGTCCTGGGTCAACTGGTCGGCGATGTTGTAGCTGGCCGTTTGCCAGGCGATGCCGCGGGCCGTATTGGTCTGGCTGGTACGGTTGCCGTTGTGGTCGTAGCCGTAGGATTCAGCCAGCACGCCATCCTTCATCACGCTTTTCAGGCGGCGGTTGTCGTCGTAGCTATAGCTGATGGCAGGGGATTACACTTCCCGCGCTGTCCACTACTCTATCGCTGGATCATAGTCACGATAACCAAAACGAACTAATCCTTATTCTTATTAATATCCTTATAAGGTTTTAAAACGTTCCAAAATGTAAATAGCCCTCCTATCACTACGATCATAAAAGCAATACCGTAAACATCTTTATCAAGATCAAAATTCTCTAAGTAAACTCTAAGTAAATAGATACATAAAGGACCACTGCTGGATATCACAACTATTCCTAACAATCTTATATTCTCAATGTTCTTATGCTCTCTTTTATCAATAATCCATTTAATAATAAACATAGTAAAAAATGAGAATATCACTCCAAGAATTATTGGAACAAGATAATGCATTTTCACTCCTTAATTACAAGACCCGCCGGCCTCTAAATATTGGTCAATAATCTGAGCCAGCTGATCGGCTGTAAATGATATGAATAAACTAGCGTACAAATCAGTCAGAGCTCCTGCTAAATCAGATCGTGATATATTTTTACCTAATCCTTTATGCAATTGCTGTAAGGCACTCTTTAATGCAGCCGCATTTCCTATGCCTCCACCTAAAATACCAACCGAAGCCCCCATAAGAGTTTGCACTGCAACGTCAGATGAAAGTCCGTTCAAGGCAAGCTCAGTACCACCTCCGGTTATTGCTCCTGCAGCTAAGCCATTTTTCATCCATGCCAGCGCACTTCCACCACCGGCAGCACCACCAGTTGCTGCAAAAGCCGCTCCTGTACCAGCACCAATTGCAAAAGAAGTTACCAAAGAAAATGCATCTCTGTTACCAGCAAAGTAAGTTCCTAAGGCATTTCCTACTCCGCCAATCAATCCTCCAGCAATAATATGCGCATACCGACCAGTCGGATCAACAAATCTGACAGGGTCATTCCTCACATAAGCATAAATATTCGGCCCATCACCCAACCCAATCGGATCCCTCGCCGTCCAGCGCCCAACACTCGGATCATAATCCCTGAACCCGAATCGGATCAGTCCGGTATCACGATCCTGCAAGCCACCGGCAAAGCCGAACGGGATCACGAAGGATGGGTTGCTGTCGTTCAGTGTATTACCATAGCTGTCGTAGCTGACAGCCTTTACGATGTTGCCGCTGGCGTCGCTGATCGCTCTCATTGAGCCAAGGTGATCGGTCGCGATGTAGTAACGATTGCCATTCTGCGTAAAGCTGGTCGGCGTATGGCCAAGCGTGTACTCGAAGCGTTGCTTGAGGTTGTTGTTGCCATCGTAGATCGCCAGCAGCGTGGTCTTGTCCAGCCACAGGTATTTTTCTGTTACTTGCCCGTTGACCAGTTTGGCCACGCGATTGCCGAGGGCGTTGTGGCGGTACTCGATCAGGTCAATCGGGGTTTGCACGCTCAGCAGCCTGCCCTGTCGGCTGTATTGGTAGTAGGTGATGTCACTGCCGTCGGTTTTGCGGGTCAGGTAGCCATCGGCGTCGTACTGGTAGGTGACGTTACCGTCCTGAGTCAGCTGGTCGGCGATGTTGTAGCTGGCCGTTTGCCCTGCGATGCCGCGGGCCGTATTGGTCTGACTGGTACGGTTGCCGTTGTGGTCGTAGCCGTAGGATTCAACCAGGTTGCCGCGCGGTTAACTCATGGTGGCGATGCGGCTAGGGCATTGTAGGCAAGTCGACGGCCTCCATCCCTAGAAATCACTGCCACACATTCAAAATCGCTTACATGACCTACCTTTATCGACCCCTGTTAAATGGATTCACGTACCATCCAACCATTAACATTCCGACCAAAACAGATATAGAAAAGAAAATGCCACTCTGAAGCCCATCCATTCCCAATCTACCCTCTATAAGTCTAAGCACATAAATAAAAAAAGGCCCAACAAAAGAAACGATCACGATGCCTAAAAGACGAATATGATGAAACTGCTTTTTATTCTTATAACTCAAAATCCACCTGATTACATAAATGCCAATTACAGCCAAAGCCAGCCCCAAAAACACTGATATAAGATACACCATTTGAACCCCGTCGCTTATTCTCAACAGCCGTCGCCTTCATACAAATCCATATTTTCAATTAACTGCTGAAGTTGCTCGGCGGTAAAAAAAATACTCAAGCTTGCAAGAAAATCAGACAATTTTCCAGCTATGTCACCACGAGCAATACTACCGTTAACGCCTAACCCCTTCCTAAAAGCTGCAAGAGCATTCTTAAAAGCCATAGCATTACCGGCTCCACCGCCAAGCGCCCCTATAGATCCGCCCAAAAGTGCAGCCAAAGCTGCATCAGATCCTGACCCCCCAGTGGCAAAGCTGGTTAATCCGCCTGTTATAGCACCGCCAACCGCCCCTGGGAGCATCCATGTCAGAAGGCCTCCCGCCGCTCCTCCAGTTGCCCCCATAACCCCACCGGTTAATGCTCCTACGCCGAATGCAATCGCAATATCCCCAGCACTACCACCTGTCATTCCCGTAGTAACAGCATTGCCAACACCGCCTATAACCGCACCTACCGCTCCCCCAACCAAACCAAACTGACCTGCTGGATCAATCAACCGAACAGGATCATTCTGAACATATGCGTAAACGTTATCCCCGCCACCCAACCCAATCGGATCCCTAGCCGTCCAACGCCCAACACTCGGATCATAATCCCTGAACCCAAATCGGATCAGTCCGGTATCACCATCCTGCAAGCCACCGGCAAAGCCGAACGGGATTCTGAACGCGGGGTTGCTGTCGTTCAGTGTATTACCATAGCTGTCGTAGCTGACAGCCTTTACGATGTTGCCGCTGGCGTCGCTGATCGCTCTCATTGAGCCAAGGTGATCGGTCGCGATGTAGTAACGATTGCCATTCTGCGTAAAGCTGGTCGGTGTATGCCCCAGTGTGTACTCGAAGCGCTGCTTGAGGTTGTTGTTGCCATCATAGGTCGCCAGCAACGTGGTCTTGTCCAGCCACAGGTATTTTTCTGTTATTTGCCCGTTGAACAGTTTGGCCACGCGATTGCCCAGGGCGTTGTGGCGGTACTCGATCAGATCGGTCGGGGTTTGTACGCTCAGCAGCCTGCCCTGCCGACTGTATTGGTAGTAGGTGATATCACTGCCGTCGGTTTTGCGGGTCAGGTAGCCATCGGCGTCGTACTGGTAGGTGACGTTACCGTCCTGAGTCAACTGGTCGGCGATGTTGTAACTGGCCGTTTGCCCGGGGATGCCGCGGGCCGTATTGGTCTGGCTGGTACGGTTGCCGTTGTGGTCGTAGGCGTAGGACTCAGCCAGCACGCCATTTTTCATCACGCTCTTCAGGCGGCGGTTGTCGTCGTAGCTGTAGACGTACTGGTGGCTGCTGCCGTCGTGCAGGGTTTCGGTTTTGCCGACGATCAGGCCCAGGTCGTTGTAGGTCAGGCTGTAGCTGTAGGCGGTGTTGCCGGCTACGCGGGTGCTGACGTTCTGTGGTTCGCCGTAGGCATTGTAGCTGCGCTGCTGCTGGTAGCCTGTCGCGGTAATCGCCTCCGGCAAGCCATGCCGGGCGTTTCTGCTGATGGCAAAGCCGTTGGCTTGAGTCAGCAACAGGTCGTCGTCGTAGCCGTAGCTGGTGCTGGCACCGGCGTAGCTCATCTGGTCGATGACGAAGTCGCTGTTATAGCGCTGGCTGATCGTGGCATTCAGCTGGCCGTTGTACTGGATACCCGTGAGCAGGTCACCATCGTAGGAGAATGCCAGCACTTCGCTGCCTTCGCTGATCTCGCTGACGTTGCCATTGCAGGCGTACCGATAATCAATGGTGGTATCAGGCGTGACAACACGGCTGAGCTGGTCATTGGTGTAGGTATTGGTGATATGGCCACCTGATGGCAAGGCGACATCGATCAGGCGGCGGTCCTTGTCATAAGTCAGGACAGTGGCTTCATCAAGCGGGCTGCTGTCGCTGTCTGGCTTGTCGACAGCATTGAAGGTGAAGTCGTACTCGCCGGTGGAGGGTACGATCACCTGAGTCAAGTTACCACGCAGGTCGTACTCGTAAGCCACACTGCCACCGCCCGGGTAACTCATGGTGGCGATGCGGCCGAGGGCATCGTAGGTAAGTTCTGTGGTCTTGCCATCGCTTGCCTCAATGCTGCTGATCTGGCCCTGGGCATTGCTGTGGTAGTAGTAGCGGGTGGAGCGGGCGCCATGGGTGATCGTGGTCGGACGACCAACGCTGTCATAGTCCGTGACGACCGGCAGCAAGCCATCGGTTTCCCGCAGGGTTACGCGACCAGTAGATGGATCAAACTCGGAGCGAGTGATGCGACCTTCTGCGGACGTAGCCACGCTTTCTCCGGCGGCGTAGTCCATAGCAATGCTTGATGTCCTGCCATTGGCATCAATACTCATGACCTGCTGCAGGTAATTTGCACCGTTGTCGCCATATTGCTTGGTGATGTGAGTAACGCTTTGCAAGCCACTTGGCTGGGTAACCGTCACAACAGACGGGATCTCCTCCTGGGTTTTGGTGTCGCGCACACTGTCGATCACCGTGGTTGCACCGCAAACCTCGGTGGTTTGCTTCAGGCGATCCGCCTGCATGGTATCCATCACGATTGTGCCATTCTTCTGGGTCGTGACCTTTTCAATATCACCGCCATCCAGCACACTGCGTACGGTCTGATAGATACTGTTTTCAGCCGTACTGTAGCCGTAACGCTCCTGCTTAAGGCCAACCCTGTCACTGAAGAAGTCCCATGCGCCACCTTCCGGATCAATCGCCCGGGTAACACGGCCATGCTGATCGTAGAAGCGCTCATACGAAGACGAATAACTGGACTTATAACTGCGTGTCAGCAGCGAACCATCACCCGTATAGGTGAAGTTGTTATACCCGCCGTCCTCGTACTCAATGGCACTGATCTGCTGCGCGCCAGACATCCGGATAGTCGTTTCATGGCCATACGGGCCAGTGATACCCGTCAGCACTGAACCTGTACGTTGCAGAGTGATGTCTTGCCCATACTGGTTGGTCATGGAAACAAGCTGACCGCCGGCATCGTGGTTGAAGGTGACGAGTGTTTCGCCAGTATTCAGGTCAATGGTACGGATATGGCGACCGTACTCGTCAAAAATATAGGGCACCGGCAAAGCAGACGGGTCGTCGCGAACGCAACGTACATGGTTGGCTTCATTCTGGCTGAATCGCGGCGAGGAAAAGCCGACGCTTTCAACCGCCCAGGAAGTGTCAGCGATCTGGAAGTTCGGTGTGGAACTCCAATAGGGCATACGATGCCCCGCCGCATAGGTCCATGGAATTGACGTGTCAATCTCGGTTTCATTGACAAACACCGTATTCGGCAAGGTGTAGACCAGCTCATTGATATTGGGCAAGCGCCAGTCATCAAAGCCTGCGTGAGTCAACGCCTCACAGTGGTCAATAGCACTCGCCCATGGCAGCTCTACAGATGTAGTGGACATATCATCCTGCCACATCAGTCCATTTTTGCTGTCGATCACTACTTCGCGCGTCGCATCTCGTACAAGGCCGTCGATAGTGGTCTCGTCTAACAGATCGCCGTTTACACAGACAACCGGCAGCGGATTGCCTGCGGGATTGTAAGTAGTATCACGCCAGTAACCGAGGGCCTCCACGTTATACATGGCGGCATCATGATTGCCCCTGGATTTGTCAACCGTATATATCGCCTCCTTCTCGGAGGGCAGGCGCCAGTTTGAACCTGAGGTGGCACCCAGTGACTCGCAGTAATTACGAGCTTCGACAACGCTGCGGAACTTTGGCGGGGTTTCCGTATACTCCCAGGCAAGCCCGGTGACCGTATCAACGAGCATGCCATCGCCTGCGACACGGTAGTCGATATCACTGCCACCTTTACGATAGCTACCATCGTCGCCCGGATATTGACTGGTAGTGATACCGGTTCTCAGTATTTCCGACTTGAAATAGTTTTCCTCGACTTCCCCATCCCCACGGTAAAGAGTGCCGTCGGACCCGAGCTCATGGTAGTTCGAGATGGACCAGCCGGGAGCAAACTGCGCATCATAGGAATTCTTGAGCAACACCGGCTGGGTACGTTGCACGACCAAGTCGTCGCGGGCAGAAATACCGGTGTCGGACTCCCCTTCTACCGCCCATTTCACAGCAAAATCGTTAATTGGAATGCCAGAGCTGGCTACATTGCCAGCACTTGAATACCGCATGCGGTACTTGTAGCCAGTAGAAAGGGTGCCACTGACTTCGCCTTCGATCAGGTTGCCGTCCGGATCGCGACCATCCCAGTAAAACACAGCTTCGATGTTTGGCTCTGGCGCAAAAGTCTGTGTGAACCTGTGGCCACCAATCTCAAGCGTCGCCACCATCTCAATGACCGAGGACGGCATCTCATCATCACTGACCTGTATGGATAACTTGTGGTGATAGCCGGAGGTGCGTTGGCTGGTGTAATGCAGCGACAGTTCAGTACCTGCTATAGCAAAGTCGTCATGGAACGACTGTTGATTGGGCTTCACGTAGGAGCCGGTGCAGGCGGCCTCGTCATTGTATTCCAGCTCACCGTTATCATCCGGCTTCTCATCCGGCGTGGCGCCTATGTCGTCGCCAGTGTCTGGCCAGTTGAAATCCTGCGGCGAAAAATGGTCAAGCGCACCGCGCCAGTAGGTTGTCCCCGGAACAAAGTCCTCTACTCCGGCCACTTCATCGGCGGTTTGCCCGTCGCCGTCATAATCATCGGCAACACCATCGCCCGTAAAATCCAGGCCGTCTACGAGACCATCGTTGTCGGCATCAAGTAACTGCACCACCACACCGTTGCGCGCTGCCTTCCACTCGGCATCGTTGCGGTCGTAGTAGCCGATCGGGACGATCTCGCCGACCGCAAAACCGAGGAAGTTATCGACATACATGATGACCGGCTTGTCGAAAATCACCTCTTCATCATCGCGTACAAGGTCGAGCTCCAGCTCCGAGCAATAGGTGAAGGCCGTTGCCTCAGGCAGTTCAGCCGGCATGGATTCCGGCAGTACATACTCGGTCGCGCGCACAAGGAACTTGTCCAGTTCATACGATGAGCCATCTTTTGCCTTTACGGTGGCACGAGTGACATCGTTGAACACAAGGGTGGTCGCACGGGTACCGAAAACATCGGTTATAAAGGTCGAGGTATGACGCTCGGGCACACCCGATGTGAGATCAATCTCAGTGGTTCTGGAGTCCTGCTTCAGCAGGACAACATCTGGTGCGGCTGCCCAGCTGGAACTCCCTCCGACAACGGTTCTGTGAACTGTCAGATAGCCCTGCTTTCGGTAAACCAGCGTCTGCCGGCCAGACTTCGCAAGCAGCCGGAAGCGGCCGGCATCACCGTAGGAGGATGATTCAGCAGTACCAAACTCGGGGGCATTCAGGATGGAAACAGTAACGCCGCCCAAAGGCAGGCGGTCGGCGTCGTACACCGTGCCTGCATAAACTGTAACGGCCCTGGGGTCGTAGCCCTGAACGGTAGCATCATCGGGTATCGCGCCCAGAAACTGTTCCGCACGAGTACCGGTAAGACTGGCCGTGTCAACCGGATGCCCCACGGTTACCCGTGCGCGATTGGAGCGAATGCCATCGACGTTGGCAGAAAGGTAAGCATAGCCCGTATTCAGGCCAGTCACCGTACTGGCATTGACCTCAACAATCGAAAGATCATCTGCAGAGAATGTGGCATAGGGCGTCAGATCAACAGATCCGCCAGTTACCGTTTCACCGGTGACAATCAGTGATTGGGTGCCGCCAATCGGCAGGTTAAAATCAAAAGGCGAGATGATAATGGAGCTGATACCAGCGGCGGCCAGATCATAATCGCCGAAGCTCAGGGACACATAGTTGTTGCACTGTTGCGCCTCGTTAATATCGACACTGGTAAGGGGCGCCGGCCAGCTAGCTCCTTGGTCGATCATATTCAGGACAGCGACGCCGCCATAATTACCACTGTTATAGTCGGGGTCGTACGCGCCAACTGAAAGACCAAAGCCGAGCAAGCCTTCATCAGATGCATCACCATGATTTTCATTAAGCCCGACCTGAAGCAATTGATCTCGATGCCCCCAGGGAGAACCTGATAATGGGTACATGTCTTCATAGATCCAGCCGTAGATTGCCGACACGAGCAGCTCTGATTTGGTAAAGCTGGCTACGGAACTTTCATTCAGCATGGCATAAATACTTTCAGGGAAGATTCCCGCATCTTGATACTGGGCAATGGTGTTATTGTGAGCCAGTCGGTCATGGGGTGTATGGTTGCCGTTGGCATCCACATAGTAGTGACTGATAACCGCATTGCCTTCCCGAATCAGGTCGGCGTACTGCTGGGCAACCTGAGCCACCTCATTACTGATACCCGAGATTGGCTTCAGCCCACGCGACTTGCGTTCGGTGTTAATTAAAAACAGGCCTTGCTCCTGGACCGTTAGTGCATCCCATTGCGCCTGGCTCGGCATCTTCAAATACTGAACGGCCGTCTTGTCCTTTTGGCGCGCATAATTGAAAGCTCGCTCAATGTCACTAACCGCATGATAGCTGCGCCCGATATAATCAATATTGTTTTCAGGATAGCTATCCCTGAACTCATCGTCGCTTAGTATCGGATTGATTGGACAAGTTGTCAGTGCGTTGCTGACTGAGCAGCCATACTGGTCTGCGACAGCTCCAGGAGAAGTGTTCGGGCAAAGATCGCTTTCGTCGAGAATACCATCTCGATCTGAATCCATCAGGGTAACAAAGGTAAGTATCGATTCGCTGTATGCCCCTTCGTTATCGCGAACCTGAAGGCGTACGGTGTTTTCTCCCGGCTGATAGTAGCCGGAAGACAGCGACATCATCTGGGAGTAGGACAGAATGCTTCCATTCACGTACCACCGGTATTGACTGATATAACCATCAGGATCATGACTTTGCGCAGCATCAAGCTGAACAACATCACCGTAGTAAACCGGCTCTGGAAGATTGAAGACCGCAACTGGCGGCTGATTGGCAGGCTCCACCGTTACGATAAAAGCACCTGTGGCCTCCGCATACTGACTACTGGTTACCGTCAGTCTGACAAGGTGCTCACCAACCGGAGGCCTAACAATGCTCGGCGTCGCCGAACCGGATGATGAAATAGAAAGTGTCGGGCTATACCACTGGTAACTCGTAATAGCACCATCGCTGGAGTAGCTGGCAGACCCGTCAAGCGTAATTGTCTCATCACTGAGCATGGACACGTCACCCTGATGAACCACCACGGGTAACTCATGATCCATAGTCCGCACACAACGGGCTAGCTTCTTCAGTCCTTTTGACGAATGCCGGTGATTCGCTATTCCGAACATCGACCACATACTGATTGCACTGCTAGTACTGCTGGGCGCTGTAGTAGACGACCACCACTCCACCTGATAACCACTCTTGTATTCAAGTGGTATGCGCGAGTTGCCCATGATCGCAGCCATGAGAAAATAGGCTTCCGTTGCGTTTGGCAACCTCCAGTCATCGTAGCCACCCAGAACGAGGCTCTCACACTGCTGCAAGGCTTCAGACCAGGTAAATGTCTGACTCAGGAAGCTGGCATCATCCTGCCACATAAGATGTTGCCGCTCGTCAACAATGGTATCGGGCGATGTTTTGGCAATAAATCTGGGGCTGAGAATCGTAGTGCCCGCATGACAAATAGCCGTACCGGAAACGTTCTGCCTGAGCAGCCCGCTGGTAAAGTTGAGAGCAGTGTTATTACTGCTATTGAAGAACAAGTTGCCAGTATGGCGATTAACGAAAGCATCGGGCAGGAGCCCGTCTCCATTGGGATAACCCACGCGCGAGTAATCCATCAAGCTGGCAAGCTCCCACTCTGAAGGCAGATACCAGTTCTTTATTCCACCAAGCTCAAGCCTTTCGCAAGCCATGGCACTTGCATCATGATTACCTGACGTACCTAGAGGAACATCTGCCCAGGCGCCGCCAAGGGTTCGATCATAAACGATGCCTGTGTCTGTATCCCGCTCGAAATGACGCGGAGCACCCGCCTGATAGTAGCCATCGTCAAAGTTCTCGAATGCCTCATGAGCATTAGTTCTCAGCATGGTCTCGCCAGTGCGCTGATGATGACCACAACCATCGCTGTCGACGATCTGATAGTTATGTGAGCCAGGACATACGTCGTTTAAATCAACTACACCATCACCATCGGTATCGCTTTCACGATTACCACAACCGGAGTAATCGACGATCGCGCCCGCCGGGCTGGCAGGACAGCTATCTCCTGAGTTTACGACGCCATCGTTATCATCATCGCGCTGATTATCTCCGCATCCGTATTCATCAGATGGATACAGTGGGCTACTTGCAGGACACTGGTCCACACTGTCAGGCACGCCATCACTGTCAGTATCTTTCTGGCTATCAGCACAACCAAATGCATCAACAATCACCCCCGCAGGCGTGCCGGGACACTGATCCAGCGCATCGTTTACGCCATCACGGTCTGCATCACGCTGATTTTCTGCGCAGCCGTGCATATCAACCGCCAGCCCCGGCTCCGTCACCGGGCACTGATCCAGAGCATTGCTCACACCATCCTGATCAGAGTCCTTCTGGCTTGCCGAGCAGCCATACTGATCTACTAGGTCACCTACCAGCGTATTCGGGCATTGATCCAGCGCGTCATCGACCAAGTCACCATCTTCATCGCCCTGATTAGTAGCACAACCTTGCGAATCTACAGCTTGACCTGCTTCAGTCGTGGGGCACTGATCAAGCGCGTCATTCACACCATCATTGTCACTGTCTTTCTGACTGCTGGCACAGCCATAATCATCCACCGGCAGCCCTTGTGCCGTAGCAGGACACTGATCAAGAGCATCGCTCACGCCGTCGCTATCGGAGTCCTTCTGGGAGTTTGCACAGCCCTCGTCATCCACAGATGCGCCACTTGCTGTTGCAGGGCAAAGGTCCAGTGCATCCGCAATGCCATCACCGTCCGTATCTTTCTGATCATCTGCGCAGCCATCTGCATCAACCGGCAAACCAGCACCGGTTGCCGGACATACATCCTGCGCATCGGGCACACCGTCTGCATCCCCATCAAGTTGCCTCTGCGCACATCCGGCGGCGTCTACAGCCTCCCCTGCCGGCGTGGCAGGACACTGATCCAGAGCATCGCTGACTCCGTCACCATCCCCATCACGCTGCTCTGCGGAACAACCCAGAATATCTACCGCATGACCAGCAATCGTACCCGGACAAATATCGTAGGCATCGAAAACACCATCAGCGTCTGTATCAATCTGGGTAGCGGCACATCCCTCCGCGTTGACGAGGAGTCCGGCTTCGGTTGATGGACAAATATCCTGATCATCACTTACACCGTCGCCATCAGTATCGCGCTGGCCTGCGGAGCATCCCGTGACATCCACGGCAGCGGCAAATGGAGTGTTTGGACATTGATCCAGTGCGTCGTTCACACCATCGCTGTCAGTGTCTTGCTGATCTTCAGCGCAACCATTGGCATCGACCAGCAGCGCCTGTTGTGTGCCGGGACACAAGTCCAGCTGGTCGTTGACGCCATCTCCATCACTGTCTAACTGACTCAGCGCGCAGCCTTGTACATTGACGGCCAACCCTGCCTCTGTATCAGGACACTGATCCAGACTATCGGGTACGCCATCACCGTCTCCATCTCTCTGATTCTCGGCGCAACCGAACATATCCACATCCCAGCCAGATTCGGTAGCGGGACAGAGGTCATACCGGTCACTTATGCCATCGCCATCGGTGTCTTTCTGATCGTCGCTGCAACCTGAGGCATCGGCCGATGCGCCAACAGCGGTATCAGGACATTGATCAAGGTCATCAGTGATGCCATCTGCGTCAGAGTCCAGCTGGCTTAGGGCACAGCCCTGGGTATTGACGGACTGCCCGGAGACAGTATCTGGACAGATATCCTGATCATTGTTAATGCCATCCGCATCATCATCCTTCTGATTGGAGGCGCAGCCATTAGCATCAACAACCATTCCTTGCTGAGTGTTTGGGCATTGATCAAGGTCATCAATAACGGTGTCACCGTCTTCGTCTTTCTGGGATGCCGCACAACCCGCACCATCTACCGCCTCACCGGATGGTGTGGCAGGACACTGGTCGACCGCGTTGTTTACACTATCCCCATCGTCATCTTTCTGATTCTCTGCACAGCCTTGCGCATCGACGGAAACACCTGCCTCAGTCAGCGGACACTGATCCAGCAGATTACTCACGCCATCAAGGTCATCATCTTTTTGTGATTGAGCACAACCAAACTCGTCAACGGACTCTCCGAGCGGCGTCGCCGGACATTGATCCAGCGCATCATTAACAGTGTCACCGTCAGCATCCAGCTGGTTCAATGCGCAGCCCCGATCATTGACCGGCACATTCGGCTGCGTGGCTGGACATTCATCCAGCGCGTCACTCACCCCGTCTCCGTCAACGTCTTTTTGCGAAGCAGAACAACCAAACTGGTCAACATCCATGTCTTGTGGAGTTGCAGGACATTGATCCGCTGCATCGTTGACGCCATCTCCGTCGCTGTCTTTCTGATTGGCAGCACAACCATTGGCATCCACAGGGCGCCCAGGCTCGGTCAGTGGACAGATGTCAAATGCATCACTGACACCGTCGGCATCACTATCTATCTGGAACGGCGCACAACCTTGTGCATTGACGCTTGCGCCAGCAGGCGTACCGGCGCAAATATCAAAATCGTCCGTTACGCCGTCGCTATCGCTATCTTTCTGATTATCTGCACAACCGTTCTCATCGACAGGCAGACCGGGGCTGGTCGCGGGGCACTGATCATACGGATCGGCAATTGAGTCACCATCTCCATCTTCTTCGACAGATGAGAACGTAACGGTAATCTGGATATCATCATCCACAGTGACGCGGCACGTTTCGGCGTCACCGCAGCTTGCTGATGACCAGGAGGAAACAACATACCCTGGCGCTGGCATGGCAGTAATACTGACAGCGGTGCTTGATCCATACTCGTAACAAAGCTGGGCAGTAGAACTACAAGCCCTGCCTTGTGGACTTGCTGAAACGGCACCCTGCCCCTCAACAAATACCTCAAGCTTGCAAGCCGAAAGCGTCAGAACAAATGTCAGAACAAGAAAACGCCCGAACGAACTCATCCATGTCCCCCAGTCAGGCCGAAATTTTTTAGGACTCAATAGCAAGCAATGAGCAGCATCCAAAGCATGCTCACGTAAAAGCACTTACCAAAGGCGTGCGATTGGTGAACCATGCCTCCCCCGACATGGCCAAGTGGAAAATACGCGACAAAGAAGTTCCAAAGCAAGAAAATATTTCAACGGAAAATACTATTGAAAACTCCGTAATCTTGAGAGCTTAAAAAAGGAATCAGGCCAAATCGCTAGAGCCATACATTCGCACGACCAGATAGAATGACATGTAGAAACGTCATCATTAATGCTATCTACTGGCGGCAATTTGATATCAATGCCCGCGCCTTAAGCCGCTGCTACGGCCGCTCCTTTTAGGGCAGGATGATTGGTTCCTGCTCCAGAACAACATCAAACATTTCCGCCACGGACTGGCGCACTAAATCGGCAAAAGCCAGCACTTCTGCTCCCGTGGCCTCGGCATAATTCACCAGCACCAGCGCCTGTTGCGCATGCATGCCGACGTTGCCGACTCGCTTGCCCTTCCAGCCAGCACGCTCGATCAGCCAGCCGGCGGCCAGCTTATAGCTGCCGTCAGCCTGCGGGTAAGCCGCCAGATCTGGATAGCGCAGCTGCAGCGAAGTGTACTGCTCCGCAGGCACCACAGGATTTTTGAAAAAGCTACCCGCATTCGGCAGTAGCGCCGGGTCCGGTAGCTTGCTGCGGCGCAGTGAGCAAACCAACTCACGCAGCCCGGTGGCATTGCGCTGCTCATCCGGCAGCGCCTGATAGCGACTGGCCAGATCTGCGTAACCCAGCACTGGCGCCAGATCACGATCCAGCAACAAGCGCACCGAACTAATCATCCAGGCTCCCGGCTCGACACTTTTAAAAAAACTGTCGCGATACGCGAAGGCACATTCCTGAGGCGAGAAGCTGCGCGGCTTACCGTTTTGCAATGAACAGGCGATCAACGAATCAAAGCGGTCTGCCAGCTCTACACCATAGGCACCAATATTCTGTACCGGTGCCGCGCCAACACTGCCCGGAATCAATGACAGATTTTCCAGTCCGGCCAGCCCCTGTTTTAAAGACCACTGAACCAGCGCGTCCCAGCTTTCTCCCGCCTGGCACTCAATCAGCGCCTGACTGCCCCGCCATTCAACAATGCGCATGCCTCGCATTTGCGGCCTCAACACCAAACCGGGTAACTCAGCCCGCAATACAACATTACTGCCCTCCCCGAGCACCGTCAGCGGCAAATTTGTCACGCTGGGATTGGCCAGCAACGCTGGCAATTGGGCAATATCGTCGAGCGCCGCATACCACTGGGCAGAGGCAGGCAAACCCAGGGTATTTACCAGTGCAGCATGCCCGCGGAGAGTCATGACCCAACTCCTCGCAAACGGCGAATCAGGCCATCGCTGGCACTTTCTACAAGATCAAGAACGGTTTGGAAGCCCTGATCCCCACCGTAATAAGGGTCCGGCACTTCACGCGGAACGGGGCCCTCCGCGTATTCAAGAAACAAGCCTAACTCAGCCACGGATTGAGCTGGCTGAATAGACCGCAGCTCAGCAAGATTCTGCTCATCCATGGCGAGGATAAAATCAAAAGCATTAAAGTCATCCACACCAACCTGGCGCGCACGTAGCATGGAAAGATCATAACCCCGGCGCGCTGCCGCCTTTACTGTACGAGCATCCGGCGCCTTGCCCACATGCCAGCCGGCGGTGCCCGCGCTATCGATCTTTACCAGCGACAAGCCAGCGGCGGCGGCACGTTGCCGAAACACGCCTTCAGCGGTGGGTGAACGGCAAATATTGCCAAGGCAAACAAACAAGATACGAACACTCATCCCAGCAGCGCCCGCATCCGCTCCAGATCCTCCCCAGTATCGACGCCACCCGGAACCGCCTCACTAGCGGGGGCCACATGAATGGCAATGCCATTGGCCATTGCACGCAACTGCTCAAGGGATTCCGTCAACTCAAGACGAGCCGGCGGCCAACCAACAAACTTCTTCAGAAAGCCCGCACGGTATGCATAAATGCCAATATGTCGCCACCACTGCCCGGCCGGCAAATCATCCCCTGGCTGAGCGAAAGCATCACGATGCCAGGGAATCGGCGCACGGGAGAAATACAGTGCATGACCAAGCTCATCAGCCACCACTTTCACAATATTCGGATTAAACAAATCGTCACGACGGTCAATCGGCTCACACAGGGTGGCAACACCACAGCTCGAATGAGAGGCCAGATTATGCGCGACCTGATCAATCACGGCAGGCGGGATTAATGGCTCATCCCCCTGAACATTGACGATGATATGGTCGTCTGCCAAACCAAGCTTTTCTGCCACTTCCTGTAACCGGTCAGTGCCAGAAGCATGATCTGCGCGAGTCATCAACGCATCACCGCCATACTCACGAACAATCTCATATACCCGCACATCATCGGTGGCCACACATACGGCAGCCGCCCCACTTTGCCGAGCACGTTGCATCACTCGAATGACCATCGGCAAGCCAGCAATATCAGCCAGCGGCTTACCGGGCAAACGGGTTGATTCGTAGCGGGCAGGAATCACAACCGTGAAGCTCATTGCACACTCCGTTGCAGGCGATTGCATAGATCATCAAGAAATACATTCGGCAGTCGAGCGCTAACGGGCAAGTACCAGAAGTTATCCCCGGAAAACTCAACGCACTTAACCGCATCCTTTTCCGTCATGATAATGGTGTGACCTTCCAGCCCAGCGAAATCCTCAGCAGTGAAAGCATGGTGATCCGGCAGAGCGTGACCAGTAACGCGAATATCCCAGGTGCTCAGGGAGGAGAAAAAGCGCTGCGGATTGCCGATGCCAGCAAAGGCATGTACTAGCGGATGACGGGCAGCGAATTCCTCCATCGGCATACGCTCGCCGGTTTTCAGATTAACCGGATCATCCGATTGCAGCACCATAACCTGCGCATTAGGCCAACGCGCATCCGGGCGACCGTTAAGCACCACAAAATCCACGTCATCAAGCCGTGATGACGGCTCACGCAACGGGCCCGCGGGAAGGCAGCGCCCGTTGCCGAGTCCGCGATCCGAATCAAGCACTACAATTTCTACAGTACGCGGCAAGGCAAAATGCTGCAGCCCATCATCGCTGATCACCACATCAGGCTGATACTGGCTAATAACATACTGCAAAGCGCGAGCACGCTTTGGATCAATAACCACTGGCACGCCGGTGCGACGACGGATCAGCAGGGGCTCATCCCCCGCTTCTGCCGAACTCTGCTCTGGCTCCACTGGCCAAGGATACTGCGGCGGCTGGGCACCGTAACCACGGCTGATCACTGCCACCCGCAAACCGCGGCTACCGAGGTAATCACAAATGCCCGCAACCAACGGCGTTTTGCCCGTGCCACCGACGGTGATATTGCCAACCACCAGCACCGGCACCGACGGCACGGCAGCGCGGCGCCTGAACATCAGGAAACGTAAACGGGCAATGCCACCAACTAACCAGGCCGCCGGATACAACAGGGGCAACCAGCCAGCGCCCTGGTACCAGGCTGCCTGCACTGCTGCCGCCAGTGTGCTGAATCGCTGCTCAATGCTCTTCAAAGTTCATCCGGTAAAGTTGTGCGTAAGCGCCTTCCTTAACCAGCAGCTCACTATGGGAGCCGCTCTCCACCAAATGTCCTTCATCCAGCACCATGATGCGGTCGGCCCGCTCAATGGTGGACAGACGGTGTGCAATGACCAGCGTAGTACGTCCCGCCATAACCCTCTCCAACGCCTGCTGAATGCGAAATTCAGACTCGGTATCCAGCGCGGATGTGGCTTCATCCAGAATCAGAATAGGTGCATCTTTAAGCAGCGCCCGGGCAATGGCCAGACGCTGCCGCTGACCTCCGGACAGCTGCGTACCATCCTGACCAATGTGTGCATCCAGCCCGCCATCCAGTGCCTGCACAAATTCCCATGCATGGGCATCCTCCAGCGCAGCGATCACCTGTTCATCAGTGGCATCACGCAACTCACCATATGCAATGTTATTGCGCACGCTATCGTTGAACAGGACCACCTTCTGGCTAACCATGGCGATCTGCCTGCGCAGATCGGCTAGCCGGTATTCTGTCAGCGGATGGCCATCAAGCAGAATCTGGCCACCATCAACATCATAAAAGCGGGGTAACAATGAAGATATGGTGGTCTTGCCCGCACCGGAGCGACCAACCAACGCCACGGATTCTCCCGCCGCCACGGAAAACGATAATCCCTTGAGAACCGGCTGATCCTGCTCATAACCAAAGCTGACATCACGGAACTCAATTTCTCCACGAGCACGTTGTAGCGAGCGCGTACCTGCATCCTGCTCCGGCGGGGTATCCAGCAACTCGAACAGGGAGGCGGCACCGGTCAAGCCACGCTGGATTTTTACATTAACCTCGGTGAGCCGTTTTATCGGCTGCTGGATCAGGCCCACGCCAGTAAAGAAGGTCAAAAAAGAGCCGATGGAAAAGTTTTCGTTCATAACCACGAAACACAGATAGATGATCAGGCCGACACCACCCGAAATCACCATATGAACCAGCATGGTGCCAACTTCCTTGGTTGCCACCATTTTGACGTTCTGCTTTTCGAAGCTACGGCTAACCTTGTGGAAGCGTTCTCGCTCCTGATCCTGAGCAGCAAATATCTTCACTGGCTGCTGGCCATCGATGGCTTCAGACACGTAATGGCTAATATTGCCCATATTGCCCTGCATACGCCTGCTGATAGCGCGAAAACGCTTGCCGGAATAATTCACCACAGCACCCACTGCCGGCGCCACCGTGAAAAGAATCAAGGTCAGCTTCCAGTCCAGGTAGAGCAAGTAACCAAGCAAGGCAATCACTGACAGGCCTTCTCGGATAATAATCACAACAGCCTCGCTGCCTGCCGCAGTAATCTGCTGAGCATCAAACACTAGCTTAGAAGTAATCCGCCCCGTGGCATTGCGCTGAAATACGCGCTGCGGCAACGCCAGCACGTGATGAAATACTTCATTGCGAATTTCGAAAACAATATGCTGACCAAGCCAGGCCACAGAGTAAGAGCCAATAAACTGACCGATACCGTTAATCAGGGCGATCATCAACGGCGCCAGTGAAACCACCAAAATCATGATCGGCGTAGGATTTTCAAAAGTATCGACAATCACCTGCATCATATGGGCAGTGACTGGCTGCATGGATGAATAGAGGGCAAAGCCCAACGCACTGATCACTAGTGCATACCAGTAACGCCGGGTATAGCGGAGCAAGCGCCGATAAATTGGCCACACATCCTCCGGTGGCTTACCTCGGGTGCCCTTCATTTCTTCGGCTCCTGAGTGGTAATACTCAGGTTGGCAAAACCCAACCTGCCAGCCACATCCATCACCGTTACCACCGCCTGATGGGTGGCCGCGGCGTCAGCTATAATCACGAACGGCAGGTCAGTGCCCTGCTGGGACAACGGCAACAGCACGGTACGCAGGGTATCGCGATCACTGCGGGTCAAGCGCTCTCCGTTCACTACATAGGTACCGTCGGCGGCGACACTGACTTCTATCATTTTTGCTGCGCTCAGTGCCGCCACTCCTGTGGCTTCCGGCAACTCCACTGACAGCCTTGTTTCCCGGGTGAAGGTGGTCGACACCATGAAGAAGATCAGCAGCAGGAAAACCACATCAATCAGTGGAGTCAGGTTGACCTCCACGTTCTCTTTTTTTGCTCTGGCAAACTTCACGCTTTACTACCCTTACTGACTTGCGGCACCTCAACCCTGTCGCCATGCATCATGTCGACTAGATAAATGGCCTGCTGTTCCATAGCCACGGTGATTTCTTCTACACGGCGTACAAAAAAGCGGTGGAAGAACATGGCTGGAATGGCCACCGAAAGACCGGCTGCTGTAGTAATCAGGGCTTTGGAAATACCACCTGCCAACAGAGCTGCATCTCCGGCACCGTGCAGCATGATGGCACTGAATACATCGATCATACCGACCACGGTACCAAGCAGGCCCAGCATCGGCGTGATCGCAGCAACGGTGCCTAATGTATTGAGGAAACGCTCAAGATCATGCACCACCTGAGAAGCAACTTCTTCAATGCTTTCTTTCATGATGTCGCGACCCTGACCAGCATTCGCCAGTCCGGTTGCCAGAATACGACCCAAGGGAGAATCACTGGCCAATTGCTGAAGCATGGCCTTGTCCGGGGAAGCTTTCTTCAGCGAGGTCTGAACCCTGCCTACCAGGCCCTCAGGCGCCAGTCGGCCGCGTCGCAATGTCCAGAAGCGTTCGCCAACAATTGCCATGGCAACCAGGGAGCATATCAAGATGGGCAGCATCAACCAGCCGCCGGATTGGACAATTTCCAGCACAGCAGAACTCCGAAGGAATAACGGCCGCTACTCTACCACAGGCTCGCCGGCTCGCCACGGGAAAGCCGAGACTTGCCGCCAGCGCAGTGGCGATAATGTGTCCGCCCGACCGTAAATCAGCATTCCGCTGTCAGCGGTGTTAGCCAGCTCAATCTGAGCCTGTCGATAACGCTGCACAATCTCCGTTGCCGGATGGCCAAAAGCATTGGCATACCCCGCGCTAATGAAGGCATGCCTGGGCCTCACCGCCCGCAGCAGCGTATAGGATGAGCTGGAACCACTACCGTGATGCGGCACCTGCAGCACATCCGCTTGCAGATCGTCATGCTGGGCTAACCAGTATTCAACTTGGCGACCGATATCTCCGGTCAGCAACACGCTCTGATTGGTTGCGCTGACCTTAACTACACAGCTGCGATTATTGCTGTGTAGCAGCGCCATTCCGGCCGGCGGCCACAGTACTTCAACCGACACCTGATCAAACTTCCAGCGCTGCCCCCTTAAACAGGCCTGACTGCCGGGCAGGGACTGAGGCTCACCCGCAAACAGTCGGCCATCATAGCGCTGGTCGTGGAATAGCGCCGCGCCACCGGCATGGTCCTGATGGCCATGGCTGACAAAAACCAAATCCGGCTGGCGCCTCTGCCGGCGCAGCCAGGGAATCAACACACTACTGGCGGCATTACCGTCCTCCCAGCCCGGCCCCAGATCAAAAAGAAGTAGATGGTTGCGAGTAAGCAAGGCACTCATCTGCCCCTGGCCCACATCAAACACCACCAACTCAACCTCGCCCATAGCGGGACGCAGATCCTTCGGCCAGCACCATGGCAGCAGACAACCCAGTAACAGCCAGCGTGGCCCAGGTAGCGCGGGCAGCATTAGCCTGAGCAGGAATAGTGCCAGCAGCAGGCCCGCCAACCACGAAGATGGCAGCGGCAGCGACGGCCATGCCGCCATAAAGCGCAGCAGGTCCCAGCTTACACTGGCCAGCCATGCCGCCATCCCCAGCAACGCGTTACTGTCCAGCAGTGCTCCGAGCAATGCCATTGGCACCAACAAAAAGGAATAAATCGGCACTGAGATCAGATTGGCTGGCAGCGCCGAAAGACTCCAAAGTCCAAACAGTTGGCCAGCAAGCACACCGAACACCAACGTCAGGGTTAGCTGCAGGCGGACCAGCCCGCCATGCCCGGCACTGTGCACCAGCAACAGCAGCGCCACGGCGCCAAACGACAGCCAAAAGCTGCTGTCCAGCCACGCCAGCGGCGCTGGAATGGTAACCAGCAAGACCACCAGCAGCAGGTTGTCCCAGGGTGAGCGAGAGCGTCCAGCTAACAGCAACAGCATTGCCAGCACTGTCATCAGCAACGCTCGCTGAGTGGGCAGGGAAAACCCCGCCAGTGCCGCGTAGCCGACCGCCGCCAGCAATGCCGGCCACGCTGCCAGTCGCTGGGCCGTAATGCGGCCGGCGCTGCCCGCCAGAATACCGCTGATCAGCCAACGTCCCAGCCACCACACCAGACCAGCCACCAAACTGATATGCAGCCCGGAAATGGCGACAAGATGGGCAGTACCAGTGCTCTGCAGCACGCTCCAGTGATCACCGCTCAAGCCACGGCGATCACCGGCCACCAAGGCCGGCAACAGCGCCACCGCCTGAGGATAATGCTCCACTCGCCGAGCAATCCGACTGGCTATCCGCTCACGCCAAAGGTCAATTCCACCGCCTTCTTCCAGCCGCGTCAGAGCGCGAACCGTGCCGCGCGCAACAATGCCTCTCGCCAATGCGTGTCGCTCAGCATCGAAGCCGCCCTGATTGAGCTGGCCACGCACCGCCCTCAGGCGAACATGTAAATCCAGCAGCGCACCGGGCTGTACCGCCGAGGTGTCTTTGCTATACCAGACAAGTACCAGCTGATGGCTCCCGGGCCAACGCGGATCAAGCGACTGGGCCTCAACCATAAAGCGCACCTGCTCTACCGCCGGCTGGGAGCCTGAGGTAGAGGCTGAGCCGCGAGGTGCAAGTGTCAGCCGGGCGGGCAGACCCTGCACCCTAGCCTGAAATTGCATCTCTGCACCGGTTAATGCATTCGGCAATCTGGCGCCGAGGGCCCCCTCCAGTTGACTCTGGGTATATACCGCCAGCACCATCATCAAGGGAAGATAACGAATGGCACGGCGCCAGCCCGCATACCAACCGCCATACAGCCATAGCAGCGCCGCCAGAGCCCAACACCAGGCCTGACCGAAACACAGCGCAATCATTATTACCGGCAGGCACCACATCCCTGTGCACTCAGCAGCCAAACACAGGCATAATAGCGGCGCCAATGCGAGGCCAAGGTAAGCCAATGCCGAAAAGATTATTCAGGAAATATCTGCCCTCGCCGGACAAAATCCGACAGAACAGATCACTTGGCTTTCTTGGCGCACTGCTATCCGACCCGAATCTCTGGCATATAAATCGCCGCTCTTTGGCTGGCGCTGCCTTCATAGGCATTTTTTCTTCTCTGGTACCGATCCCACTTCAGATGCTGCTGGCTGCTGCACTGGCAGTGCGCTTCAAGTGCAACCTGCCGCTGTCTGTGGTTCTGGTCTGGTTTACCAACCCGCTCACCATCGTGCCGGTTTTCTATTTCACCTACCGGGTGGGGGCCTGGATTCTGGGCATGCCTGTGGCACCACCCAGTCATGTCAGCTTTGCATGGCTGATTGAGCAGATGATCCCGCTATGGTTTGGATCACTTTTATGTGGGGTAGTATTCGGCGGTCTGTCGTGGGCGGTAATCAAACTGATATGGCGCATGGCCGTAGCTCGAACCTGGAGCCTGCGCAAAGACCAGCGTCGTCGCAAGAAAGAGCGTTCAGAACAGGCCAAGGCCGCCGCTCAGGAGGATGAAAGCCGTCCCTCATGAAGGGTCAGAGTACGCTGACAACGATCCGCAAAGGCGTTGTCGTGGGTCACGATAAGAAATGCAATACCGAGCGTCTCATTCAACTCCTGCATCATCCCCTGCACTGAGGCCGCAGTGCGCTCATCCAGATTACCGGTAGGCTCATCTGCCAGCACCAGCGCCGGCGAAGTGACCAGCGCCCGGGCAATAGCGACTCGCTGGCGCTCACCACCACTGAGCATGCCTGGCTTATGACGCAATCTCTGCCCCAGCCCTACTCGCTCAAGTAGCTCTGTTGCCGTACGACTGGCCTGTGCCGGTGAGTCTCCACGGATCAGCAATGGCATGGCAGCATTTTCCAGTGCACTAAACTCAGGCAGCAGGTGATGAAACTGATAAATAAAACCGATGTGCCGATTGCGCCACTGGCAACGACGCTTTTCAGATAGCGACTGCATCACCTGACCGCATACCGCGACACTGCCATGGCTAGGTGCATCCAGTCCGCCAAGTAAATTCAGCAAAGTGGACTTACCACTGCCAGAACTGCCCACCACCGCAACACGCTCGCCGCGCTGCAAATGCAGCGTGACATCGCTGAGCACGGTTAGCTCATTATTACCCTCTCGGAATGTTTTACTCAGGCCAGCCGCATCCAGAACTCGAGTTTCAGCCATTGCATCACTCATAACGCAGCGCCTCCGCTGGAAGTACACGACTGGCCCGCCAGGATGGATACAAAGTGGCACTAAAACTGATCGCCAGAGCAATGGATACAATGGTGGTCACATCGCCCCACTGCAGCTCGGAAGGCAGATAATTGACGAAATAGGCATCAAACATCTGCGCATTAAAAGTATCTTCCAGCCATCGGGCGATGGCGCTGATATTAGTGGAAAGCAGCACGCCAAGTGCCGTTCCCGCCGCAGTGCCGGCAAAGCCGATCAAAGTACCTTGCACCATAAACACCCGCATGATCATACCGGGCGTGGCGCCCAAAGTACGCATCACGGCAATGTTGCCCCGTTTCTCGGTGACCAGCATCACCTGACTGGAAATGATATTGAAAGCCGCCACTGCAACGATAAAAGACAGCAACAGCGTCATCATGGTTTTTTCCATACGAATTGCCTGGAACAGGCTGCCATGGCTACGGGTCCAGTCGCTGCTGTGGTAGTCCGGTCCCAATTCCCGCTCAAGCTGCCAGCCAATATACGGCGCCTCGAATAAATCCTTCAGGCGCAGGCGAATGCCTTCTGCCGTACCGGGGGCTCGCGCCAAGCGAGCCGCATCATCCACATGGATATAAGCCAGCATCCCATCAACTTCCGCACGCACCCGGAAAATACCGGTAACGGTAAAACGCCGGAAGCGCGGCATCACGCCGGCCGGCGACAGGGTCGCCTCAGGCAATACCAAAGTTACCTTGTCGCCCAGAGCGGCATTCAGTCGCCGCGCCAAGCCATAGCCAATGACCACGTTGAACTCACCGGACTGAAGCGAGTCCAGATCACCGCTATCAATGAAGTCGCCAATAATAGACACCTGACGCTCCGCCTCAGGCAGTATCCCGGTGGCGATTACCCCGGCCACCTGCCCCTGATGACTTAGCATGCCCTCCATCTGCCGAAACGGCGCCGCCGCCAGCACTTCATCATGACGATTGGCCACCGCAGCCAATGACTCCCAATCCGCCACTGGCTCGCGGCCAGTCACCGAAACATGGGTGACCATGCCCAGAATCCGCGTCTGCAGCTCGCGATCGAAGCCGTTCATCACAGATAAAACGGTAATCAACACCGCCACGCCGAGCATCAAGCCCAGTGCGGAAATCAGGGTGATTACTGAGATAAAGCCATTGCGGGCTCTGGCGCCTGTGTAACGCAGGCCAACATATAGGGAGAATGGTTTCAGCATGGCGCGCATTTAAGCACTAAACCATGCCGCCTAGAAAGATGATCTGTACACTCTGATTAACTCCCATGTCTGCAACATGAGCGGGGGCACAATTTGGCAAAGTAGTTGAATAACCAGCGCTAACTTTCTAATATCACTTGAAATTGCACCTCCTGTGGGGGAATAGGAATGCGTATAACAACAACAGCCCTGCTGGCCGCGGGCCTGCTGGGCCTGACTTCCAGCCTGTTTGCCGCCGGCCAGCTGCCTGATCGCGGCATGACTCAGGATGCCGTGCGCAAGCAGTTCGGCAATCCGGCGAGCCAGGTGGCACCCGTCGGCACGCCACCCATCAGCCGGTGGGTATATGACGATTTCACCGTTTATTTCGAAGGCAAATACACCATTCATGCAGTTCAGCATGCTCAAACGCTGACTACTCCCCCTCCTGCACCGGCTCCTGTGCCTGAAGAAGCTTCGCAAACCTCGCCTCAGGCGGAAGTCACTGAGCAGCCGCCGGCGATTGAAGAAATCAACTCAACAGAGGCCCCGGCAAAGGCCGGCGCAGCGGCGGAAGCCGGCGCAGCCAAAGAAGCTGAGCCAGACAGCGCTCCTGCCGCGGCAGAAAGCACCTTCCGCTTCGACCCGGCCACCGGTCGAATCATCGAGATCGGCCCAGATGGCAAGCCCGTCCGCTCACCGGCAGCGCAGACCGTACCGGAGGCTGAGATCGAGACCGAGACTGAGGCCACGCCAGCTCCTGCTCCCGCAGCAGAGCAAGCTCCGGCTGCCGAGCCACAGCAGCCAAAGAAATCAGAGTCAAAGAAAACTGCCCCTGCAGCCATCGCACCGGCAGCGGTTGCCCCGGCCACCGCCCCTGCAAGTTCTGCCACTAGTATGCGCTTTGATCCTGCCACCGGGCGGATGATCGAGGTCGGAGCAGATGGCAAACCGGTAGCTCCGGTAGAGACCCAGCCAGCTGCTGCCACACCGGAACCAGCCACTCCAGCCGCCAAGCCAGTCAAGCCGGCTGAGCCAGCTGCACCTGCGAAGGAGGCTCCTGCCACAGAAGCACCTGCTCAGGCTCCGGCAGAGGCAGCCCGTTTCCGTTTTGACCCAGCGACCGGCCGCATTGTGATGGAAGAGCCCGCCTCTGCTGCAGAGCCAGAGGCTGCGCCCGCAGCCCAGCAAGCAGAGGAAGCGCCTGCCGAAGAGCAACCTGCACAGGAGCCGGCCAAGCCGTCAGCAGAGCAGCCGCCTGCGAAGCCCGCCAAGGAGTCCGCGGCCAAGCCAGCGGCACAACCTGAGAAGCAAAATAGCGAGAAAAAAGAAGAGCAAGGTGAGAGTGGATTCAGCCTTCAGTGGTAATATAGCTCCCACCTTCTAGCGCCCACAGAAAGCCGGATCCTGATCCGGTTTTCTTTTTTACGGAGTCACTGAACCAACATGAGCAGACTGCTGCCTGAATGGCACCCGCAATGGGGAGTCATGATTGCCTGGCCTCACCCGGATACTGACTGGGCTTACATTATGGACCGGGCAGAAGCCACCTATCAGGCACTGGCTCAAGCCATTCTGAAAAGAGAAAATCTGCTTATTTTGTGCCGTGATCAGGCCCACGAAGAACATATTCTCGAGCGGCTCGGCCAAGTGGATCGATCGCGCCTGCAGATGCGTCAACTCGACTACAACGATACCTGGGCTCGCGACTTCGGCCCGCTATCGGTAATTCGTAACGGCGACCTGTTAATCAAGGACTTTGTCTTCAACGGCTGGGGCGGCAAATTCGAAGCGGCGCTAGACAACACCACTACAGGCAAACTTGACTGGAACGCGCCGGTAGAAAGTGTGCCGCTGGTAATGGAAGGTGGCTCTCTGGAAATCAATAGCCACGGCCAGCTACTAACCACACGCTATTGTTTACTGAACCCGAACCGCAACCCGGACTTGAGTCAGGCGGATATCGAAGCGCAACTGGCCCATCATCTTGGTGTGACACAGGTCTTGTGGCTCAGTCACGGCGACCTCGAAGGCGACGATACTGACGCTCACATCGATACCCTGGCCAGATTCTGCGACGACAGCACCATTGCCTATGTGCAATGTACAGACAAAACCGATAGTCATTATGACGAGCTGGCAAAGATGGAGCTGGAGCTGCAAGCACTGGCTGCTCAATACCAGCTCAAACTGGTACCCCTGCCGATGACCCCAGCCTTGTTCGACGACGATGGCCATCGACTGCCGGCCACCTATGCAAACTTCCTGATCATAAATGGTGCCGTACTACTGCCCGTATACAACTGTGACACTGATGCGATGGCCATTAGCCAAATGAAAAAAGCCTTTCCACACCATGAAATAGTGCCGATAGACTGTCTGGCTCTGACCTGGCAGCACGGCAGCCTGCATTGTGTGACTATGCAATTGCCCCATGGCCTGCGTAAAACAACCTCAACGGATTAACAGGAAACAGGAGAGCACGATGCGGGTAGCAGTGATCCAGCAATCCAACAGCGGCGATCTCGAAGCCAATCAGCGAAAATCCGAAAAGCTGATCCGTGAAGCGGCTAGTCAGGGTGCCGAACTGGTGCTACTGCAAGAACTGCATCGCGGCCTGTATTTCTGCCAGACCGAAGACACCGATGTGTTCGATCAGGCGGAGACCATTCCTGGCCCATCCACGGAACGTTTCGGCAAACTGGCCAAGGAACTGGCCATCGTGCTGGTCACCAGCCTGTTCGAAAAGCGTGCCGCCGGGCTTTATCACAACACCTCAGTGGTCCTGGAAAAAGATGGCTCCATCGCCGGGCAGTACCGCAAGATGCACATCCCGGACGACCCTGGCTTTTACGAAAAGTTTTTCTTTACCCCGGGTGACGCAGAGCGTCTTGATGGAGAAAGTGGTTTCACTCCCATTGACACCTCAGTGGGTCGTCTGGGGATTCTGGTGTGCTGGGATCAGTGGTACCCGGAGGCTGCGCGCCTGATGGCGCTAGCCGGAGCAGAACTGCTGCTCTATCCCACCGCCATCGGCTGGGACCCGGCCGACGATGAAGACGAAAAACAGCGCCAGCTGAATGCCTGGATCACCATTCAACGGGCCCATGGTGTAGCCAATGGTCTGCCCGTTATGGTTGCCAACCGCACCGGCTTTGAAGCCTCACCCACTGGTCAAGGCGGCATCCAGTTCTGGGGCAACAGCTTTATTGCCGGCCCGCAGGGCGAGATTCTCGGTCAGACCGGAGAGGATGGCGATAAAGTGCTATTGATTGATATTGATATGGCCCGCACCGAACGAGTTCGGCGCATTTGGCCGTATCTGCGCGATCGCCGCATTGATGCCTATGGTGACCTGACCAAGCGCTTCCGACGTTAAAGCCGGCTGCGTACCCGTGCGCCATTAGTCAGACTGTTGTCAGGGTGGCGCACCACCTGCTCGCCCTCCTCCAAGCCGCTGCGCACGGCAATACGGAAGCCGTCACTGTTGCCGGTTTCAACCATACGTTCCTTGACCATATCGCCGTCGACAACAAACACATAACGCTTATCTCCACGACGAAACAGGGCTGACTCCGGCACCACCAATACATCGTCACCGCGCCACAAAATAAAATGCGCATCAACCCGGTAACCATCACCAAGCAAAGCCCACTGCTGCGCCGGCGCAGTAATATCCAGAACCACATGAACACGCTGCTCTTCAACACCCAGTGCCGACACCTTGGTAAACCCCACCGGCTCGACGGTACGGACAATCGCCATGAGCGCATCGCCACCCCAGCCAGTCAGGCGCACTTCTGTGCCGGGCTGAATACGCACCGCATCAAAACTCTGCACATCCACTTCCACTTCCAGTGCTGCCGGGTCGCCCAGTTCCAGTAATGACTGACCGGGCATTACCACACCTTCGCTCTGTCGCAGGCGCTGCAACACAGCACCGGACACTGGTGCGGTAATGTCCACCAAGTCCGTACTGGCGGCGCCACTGCTGGCAGCAGAAACCGACACACGCATGCGCGCTGCCTCTAGTTGATGACGAGCCACATCCACGCCAAAGCGGGAAGAACGCAGCGCTGCATCGGTACGGGCGGCGGCGGCCTCAGTTTGCTGAAGCACCTCTTGAGACACCAACTGCTTTTCTGCCAACTGAGCAATTCTCTTCAACTCACTGGCCGCCAGTTGCTGGTCCGCCTGTACAGCCGCCACCTGTTGCTCAGCCGCCGCCAGCGATGCTTGTGCAGCGGCCACCATGGCTTCTGCTTCAGCCCGGGAGCGCGCATCCAGCACTTCACTACGCAACGGCTCCAGTCGCGTCAGCAGCTGCCCCTGGGCCACCCGCTCACCTACTTCAAGTTCGATACGACGCACATAACCCGCCACCGGCGCGGAGACTACGAAACGGTTCTGCACACGGGTGCGGCCTTCTTCAACAATGGTGACCTCCAACGGCTGGCGTGATACCACAGCAACATCCACCCATACCGGTTGTTCGCGCAGGGTGGTCAGAACCGCAAATAGCGCTGCCAGCGCAATCAGCCCCCAAAAAACACCACGACCGAGCCAGTTTCTTTTTTTAACGCTCACCTGTGTCTCCTTTACTCGCGGGTTTTCAGAACTTCAATAAGGTCCAGTTTCGCCACTCGTCTTACCGCCACCACGCCAGACAATATGGCGGACAGTATCACCACTGTGGCAGCAAGCCCCAGTGTTTGAGCAGTGAAAATCAATGGAATCCGATACAGTTCACTTTCCATCAAATGGACCAGCAACCAAGCCAACTGCTGGCCGATTAACCAGCCAAGCGGGATGCCAGGCAGTAACAGCAGCGCCAGCTCACCCAGCAGAATATGATCCACCTCCGATGGTCGATAGCCCAGCACACGAAGACTTGCCAGCTCTCGACCTCGCTCCGCCAGGGAAATACGCACGGTGTTATAGATCACTCCGAAGGCAATCACGCCTCCCAGCAAGGCAATAAAAAATGTATAGGTCAAAAAACTGCGGCCAATGGTTTCATTAAATGCGGTCAGCATGGCCTGGCGCTCGCTGACACCGGCAATTTGCGGACGCTCCTGGAGTGCCTGCAACACGGCACTGCGCATTTGTGGATCTATTGTCAATTGCAGCTGATTAATTTCTGCACCTCTACCACGCAAACGCTGCAGCTCAGGTAGCGACATCCAGGCACCAACACCAACAAACTCCCTTGAGCCTCCTGCAACAGTCACTTCGCTCTGCTCGCCACTGCCATCGAGCCACTCCACCGTCAATGAATCACCCACACCCACCTGCAACTCTTCCAGCAAAAACTCCGTTAACAACAAGCCCTTCTCCGGTAGCGCAATGCGCTCAAGCGCAGTATCCACCCGCAGACTAAGTTGCGCATCCGGCTGTAGTCCGATCAAACCAACCCGCCAACTGCGGTGACCGGATCGCAAACGTACGGCCACTGCCAAACTACTTTCAACAGCACGGACACCATTGATACCGGCCAGCTCATAAGCCGCATTCACAGTACGCGGGTTAACAAGAGTGACTGTCATATCCTCCTGCTGCACAAGGGCGAACTGGCTGTGAACAATCAAATTAATAGCGGAAAACTGGAAGGTACCCAGCACAATAATGGCTGTAGCCATGGCTACGCCAAGCACGGACATTAAAGAGCGTAACGGCCGCCTCTCGATATTGCGCAAAATCATACGGCCAGGCTGGCTGAAACGGATCAGCAAGAACATTCTTTCAAGTCGTGCACGGCGATAAATTGGCGGCGGCTCTGGCCCCATGGCCGCCGCCGGAGACAACCGGAAAGCGCGCTGTAATGCACCGTAGGCACCGGCAACGCCAGCCAGCAAACCGATCACTGCAACCAGCAGGGTTTGCGCCATGGGCACCGAAAACAACAAAGTCGGAAAACGAAAATACTGCATATACATTTCGGTCAATGCGTGGGCCAGTGCCAGTCCACCAATCATGCCAAGCAGAATTCCCAGCAACATGATCAGGGATACCAACTTGCCAAAATGCACACTGACCTGAAGATTGCTGTAACCAAATGCCTTGAGTACGGCAATCACATCACGCTGAGTGGACACCAGGCGGCCCACTACCACATTGATAAGAAACACTGCCACGCCCATAAAGATGGCAGGAAACAGCAGCGCCATGGTACGCAGCTGCGCCAACTCCTCACTAAGAAATCGGTCAGATGAATGATCATCGCGGCCGTAGGCACCCGTACTGCCGGAGCCACGAAACAGCTCATCAAGCTGATCAATCACCATCTCCTCTGGCACGTCTGGCTGCAAAGATACCAGCACATTATTAAACGCACCTTGCATATCCATGGCCGCCGCCAGCGCTCGCTCACTCATCCACAGAACCGCATAGCGGCGATAATCCGGCAGCATGCTGCCCGGTGGAATCACATATATAAACTCGGGCGACTCGGCCACACCAACAATACGCAACGCCTGCCAGCGACCATTGATAATCGCGCTCAGGGAGTCGCCGGGCTTCAAGTTATGCGCCTCGGCAAAGCTACCTATCACAACCACTTCGTCACTGCGGCGCGAGTCCGGCATGCGTCCAGCCCGCAGGAAAAGACGATGCAAGGACGGCTCCCCTTGATCTGGCAATGACAGCACCCGGCCGCTAACCGGATCAGTAACCCCCTCCAGTTGCAATCGCAACGACGACTGCACCCGTGCTTCTGTCCGCGCCACACCATCCAGCCGCTGCACCTGAGCCAGCATATGGCGCGGCGCTCGAGTCAGGTCAACAAAGACATCCGCAAAGCCATGCTGACGATAGTAGTGACTTCTGGTTTCAGACAACGATGCGTAGTTAACCAGCGACATCACACACACAGCGATGCCACCGGCCACCACGAGTGCAATGGCCAATACCTGGCCACGTAAATGAAATAGCTCGCGCAGCAGCTTGCGATCCAGCACCGAAAGCCAGTTCACCAGCTTAGTCCTGCTGGATCAGCACGAGTTGAATTGCGATGTTCCTCACTGATGCGACCATCACTAAGAGTGATGACCCGATCCGCCATGGCGGCAATGCCGGCGTTGTGGGTAATGATTACTGTGGCCGTGCCCATCTCCTGATTAACCTTGGCCAGCGCTTGCAGCACGCGCACGCCAGTTTTCGAGTCCAGTGCACCGGTGGGCTCGTCACACAGCAGCACAGCAGGACGCTTGGCAATGGCTCGGGCGATGGCCACCCTCTGCTGCTCCCCACCGGACAGCTCAGCAGGGAAGTGATGCCCTCGGCCACCCAGATCAACCAGCCCCAGAGCATCCTCCGGGCTCATGGGGTCCGCAGAAATTTCCGTGGCCACAGCAACGTTTTCCAACGCTGTGAGGCTGGCAATCAGGTTATAAAACTGAAAAACAAAACCGACATGGTGTCGGCGGTAACGGGTCAGCTGGCGCTCGGACGCCTGACCAAGCTCAATATCGCCATACCGCACCGTGCCACTGGTGGCATTGTCCAGCCCACCGAGAATATTCAGCAAGGTAGACTTGCCGGAGCCGGAAGCCCCTAGCAACACAACCATCTCGCCCGCATATAACTGCATATCAACGCCGCGCAATGCATGCACGGCGAGGTCGCCATCGCCATAGACCTTGGTCAGTCCGTGGGCCTGAAAAACGATCTCTGCCATAGTGACTCCCTAGCCGGGTGGCTCCCTGACTGGATGGCACTATGCATTAACCACAACCAGCCGACATTGACCTCGGTCAGCGATAGACGGTAGCACAAGGCGGCGGCATACTCGCGCCACAGACCAAGGGAGAATCAGTATGCTGCCAGCCATAGTCGGCCATCGCGGCGCTCGTGGTGAGGCACCGGAAAACACCCTTCCCAGCTTTGAGCGGGCGGTGATTGCCGGCGTCACTGAAATCGAGCTGGATGTGCGCTTATCCAGAGACGATGAACTTTTTGTGTTGCATGACGCAGACCTGAAACGGACTACAGGCCACGCCGGCAACGCCCACAAACTGCCTTTGGCCAGCGCCATGGCCCATGATGCCCGTCAAGCCATCCCGGGGTGGCCCACGCCTTGCCTGGTGCCATCGCTGCAACAGGTGGTGAACAGCTGCCCAGATCACATGCGATTTCAGTTTGAAGTTAAAGCAGACGGCAAAGCACCGCTAAAGCGCACCGCCGACAGACTGGCGCGTATGATTCGTGAACAGGCTCTGGAGCAACGTGTTGTGGTGACGTCGAGCAGCTCTCGCTTTCTCTCCATGATGCGCCACGCGGCTCCGGAAATTCACCGTGGCTATGTATGCCAGTTCCGTCGCAACAAGCCGATCCAAAGCTGCATTGACCTGCAGTGCCACTGGCTGATCTGCCATCATGGACTGGTCAGCGCCAGTTTGATGGATCACGTACGTCGACATGATCTGGGCATTTCTGTATGGACGGTGAACGATCTTAAGGAAGCAGAACGACTCATCTCACTGGGGGTAACTTCGATCATCACCGATTTCCCCACCGGCTTCCTGAGCCACCTGCGCAGCCGGGTAGCACGGCTGTAATTGCCGCTTTAAAGGATGCCAAGAAAGGCCCGGATTTCCTCTTCACGTTCTTTGGCGTCACGAAACCCGAGCGACATCAAGCTGCGAGTAAACCCAGGCTCGAATAGCAGATAGCTCACCGCCGCCGCTCCCGGCGAACGAGTAGCCCCGGAACCACGCAAGAAGAATCGCAGCGTACGTGGCAATTCCTGAATATGTCCCGCAGCGATCTCATCAATTGGCTGAGAGGGATAGATCTTCAATACTTCCACTTCACGCAGACTAACGCCCTGCTTCTCTCGCTCCTTCAGCGGAATAGCAGACAAGGTCTTGTTAATGCGCTCAAGCCGCTCCACATCCCCTTCCAAAGTATCGACAAACACACTATTCAGAATGTGACCAAGCACCTGAGCCAGTGAAGGGTAGCCCGTGACTTCACGCTGATGACTGGCACTGGTGTTACCAGATACACCGATAACCATGACCCGCTCAGCGCCCAAGTGCAGGGCCGGGCTGACTGGGGCAAATTGACGCACTGCCCCATCACCAAAATATCGCCCTTCCAGAGCAATCGCAGGAAACAGAATCGGAATTGCCGCGGAAGCCAACAGATGATGCGCTGCGATACGCGTGGGCCGACCAATACGGCGGGCGCGCTGCCACCCCTCAATTCCTTCGCGTCCCTGAAAAAAAGCAATTGATTCGCCACTTCCGTAGCTGGTGGCACTAATCGATAGAGCATCCAGATCACCACGCTCCAGACTTTGCTCAATGCGCTGAAAATTGATCACCAAATCAATCAACTTATGCAGCGGCGTGCTGTCCAGCAAGGCGCTATTGACCGGAGTACTACCAGACAGCACGCCACTCAGTGCCCAGCGGAAAAGGGAGCGAACAAAAGCATAAAGGTCAGTACGATAAACCTGCTCGGCAGTGATGTTCGACCAGACCCGTTCCAGCCCCTTTACTGCCATGCGGTAATTATGCGCGTTGGCAGAGAGAGCTGCCGCATTCAAAGCGCCAGCGGAAGTACCGCAGATAATCGGAAAAGGATTGCGCGTGCCGCGCGGTACCATATCGGCGATAGCCATAAGCACACCGACCTGATAGGCGGCCCTTGCGCCACCACCGGAGAGGATTAACCCTGTTTTCTTTTTATGCAGTGACACGCTGCTCCCTGAGCCGCCAGATGCAGCCAGTGGTCAGAACTAACGTTGTTTGTTGGCGTCGTAGGCCATGGGGGCTGGCTTGCCTGAGGAGGCCTTGACCTGCTCGTCGCACTTGCTCGGCTCTCCTCCACAGATTTCGCAACCTTCCTTCATACCCAGCGCATTGAGCCCGCCACAGGAGCCCTTGATCGGCTTATTGGAAAAAATAACGCCCACTGCCATAGCAGCAATCAAGCCGCCCATTACCACGATGCTGGCAAGAATGGTTTCAATCATTGGGTCGTCTCCTGCATTGCCAAGCGGCGAAATGCCGTTGTCATTTTTTGCTCTACACCCTGATCTGCTTTGACCATAAACAGAACCGCCAGTTTCCTGTCTTCAGCCCAAATCATTCCCTCTTCTGCCCCCATTACCGTGAGGGCCGTGGCCAGTGCGTCCGCATCAGCGCAACGTTCATGCAACACCGACACCGATACTACCCTGTGCTCCGCAGGATATCCGGTACGCGGATCAAGAATATGGGAGTAGTGCCGCTCACCTTCCTCGAAGTAATTACGATAGTCCCCTGAAGTGGCAATAGCCAAATCCCTCAAGGCTACTACGTGGGCCACTTCACGCACTCCTGGCAACGGCTTCTCAACACCCACCTGCCAAAGCTCGCCGCCTGGTTTGCGGCCATGGCCTCGCAATTCCCCACCTATTTCAACCAGCATGTTGTCTATGCCCATTCCCAGCAGCAGGTCTGCCACCTTATCCACCGCATAGCCCTTGGCTACCGCGGAAAGATCAAAATACACGCCGCCCGGCTGATACAGAGCCTGATCTTCGGCGCGCATGGCAACCTTAGCCCAGCCAACACGGGCCTGCACTGCGGCCAGCTTATCCGCCTCTGGGGGGTGGTCACGCTTTGGATCCGGGCCAAAGCCCCACAGATTAACCAGAGGCCCCACCGTGGGGTCAAAGGCTCCACCGGTCTCCTGAGCCAGCTTCAATGAATAGCTGGCAACTCGCCAGAAGTCCACCGGCAGCACCTGCCATGTCCCGGCTGCAGCCCGATTGAACCGTGAAATATCAGACTCCGGCTGATAAGTGCTCATCTGCCGATTAATCGATTCAAGAAGCAGCTCAATGTCTGCGCGCAGCTGCGGCACGGTGGTATTTTCAGGCAGATCAACTACCTTCACCGACCAGGTGGTACCCATGGTGGAGCCGCTTAGCAGATGAATCTGTTGGGGCTGCCGGCAAGCACTCAGCAACAACGCCATCAGGCAAAGCGCAAACAGGGCCCGAAGGCCCTGTAAGTGGTGAGCAAAACGCTCTGCTCTGATACGAAGAGCGTTAGCCACCAAAGTCATCCAACAGGATATTTTCAGGCTCGACACCAAGATCTACCAGCATCTTGATCACCGCCGCGTTCATCATCGGCGGACCGCACATATAAAACTCGCAGTCTTCCGGTGCGGGATGGTTCTTCAGGTATTGCTCAAACAGCACGTTGTGAATAAACCCGGTCAGCCCGTCCCAGTTATCTTCCGGCTGAGGGTCGGACAGCGCCAGATGCCACTCAAAGTTCGGATTATCCTTAGCCAGCTGATCGTACTCATCCGCATAGAAGGTTTCTCGCAGCGAGCGCGCACCGTACCAGAAGCTGATCTTTCGCTTCGATCCAAGTCGCTTGAGCTGGTCGAAGATATGCGAGCGCATCGGCGCCATACCGGCACCACCACCGACAAATACCATCTCTGCCTCGGTTTTCTTGGCAAAGAACTCACCAAAGGGACCAAATACGGTGACCTTGTCGCCCGGCTTCAGATTGAACACATAGGAGCTCATCAGGCCTGGCTGGATATCGGTGCGGCCCGGAGGCGGAGTGGCAATACGGATATTGAACTTCAGCAGACCACGCTCTTCCGGATAGTTGGCCATAGAGTAGGCGCGAATCACGGTTTCCGGGTTCTTGGTTTTCAGATCGAAAAACTTGAAGCGATCCCAGTCTGCACGGTATTCCTCAGTGATATCGAAATTCTTGAAGTCGATTTCGTACGGCGGCGCTTCCAGCTGTACATAACCGCCGGCACGGAAATCAACCACCTCGCCCTCTGGTAGCTTCAGCACCAGCTCTTTGATGAAAGTAGCCACGTTATCGTTAGAGATAACCTCGCACTCCCACTTCTTCACGCCAAAGATTTCCTCAGGCACTTCGATCTTCATGTCCTGCTTTACTGCAACCTGACAAGACAAGCGCCAGCCGTCGCGGATTTCACGCTTGGTAAAGTGCCCTTCCTCAGTTGGCAGGATATCGCCACCGCCTTCCAGTACGCGGCACTTGCACTGGGCGCAGGAACCGCCGCCACCGCAAGCCGAGGACAGGAAGATGCCCTGCCCTGCCAGGGTTTGCAGCAGTTTGTCGCCGGCGGATGCAGTCAAGGCTTTAGAGGCATCCTCGTTCACTTCGATATGCACATCGCCGGTGCTCACCAGACGGGAGCGAGCGGCAAGAATAATCGCCACCAGCGCCAGAACAATGGCGGTAAACATCAGCACACTGAACGCAATTTCAAAATTCATGGTCTGTGCTCCCTCCGCTTACAGCTGGACGCCAGAAAAAGACATAAATCCCAGCGACATCAAGCCGACAGTGATAAAGGTAATACCGAGACCCTTCAGGCCATCCGGTACATCGCTGTACTTGAGCTTTTCCCGGATGCCGGCCAGCAGGGTAATGGCTAGCGCCCAGCCCACACCAGAACCGAGACCGTATACCACCGACTCACCAAAGTTGTAGTCACGCTCAACCATGAACAGTGAGCCGCCCATAATGGCGCAATTCACGGTGATCAGCGGCAGAAAGATGCCTAGCGCGTTGTAGAGAGCCGGCACATATTTATCCAGCACCATCTCCATAATCTGGACGATGGCCGCAATCACACCGATAAAGCTGAGCAGACCAAGAAAACGCAGGTCCAGCTTGGCCAGAGCCTCAATGCCGGTCCAGGATAGCGCGCCTTCGTTCAACAAATAGTGAACGATCAGGTTATTTGCCGGCACAGTAATGGTTTGCACCACCACCACAGCAATACCCAGACCAATGGCCGTTTCGATCTTCTTAGAGATCGCAATAAACGTACACATGCCCAGAAAGAATGCCAGCGCCATGTTCTCGACAAACACAGCTCGCACAAACAGGCTCAGATAATGTTCAAACATTGTTGTGCGCTCCCCTTAAAAGGCTTCACTGGTGCGGGTGTTCGGAGCCATGGCGAAGGTATCTTTCTCTACCTGACCCTTCTTCGCCGCACGAATACCCCAGATGATGAAGCCGATCAGGAAAAATGCGGACGGCGGCAACAACATCATGCCATTGGGAATGTACCAGCCACCGTCGGTGACCTTGGTCAGAATCGGTACGCCGAACAGGCTGCCAGCACCAATCAGCTCACGGGCAAAACCAAGCACCAGCAAGATGAAGCTATAACCCAGACCGTTACCTACACCATCGATAAATGAAGGAATTGGCGGGCTCTTCATAGCGAAGGCTTCGGCGCGACCCATCACGATACAGTTGGTAATGATCAGACCCACAAACACCGAAAGCTGCTTGGAAATGCTATAGGCGTAAGCGCGCAGGAACTGATCCACCACAATAACCAGCGAGGCAATAATGGTCATCTGCACGATGATCCGGATGCTCGATGGAATCTGGTTGCGAATCGTTGATACAAAGAAGTTAGAGAACGCGGTCACCAAGGTCAGCGCGATACACATGGTCACAGTAGTGTTCAGGTTGCTGGTTACGGCCAGCGCTGAACAAATACCGATGATCTGCAGGGCAATCGGATTGTTGTCGAAGATCGGCCCAAACAGCAGTTCTTTGGTTTTACCTTGCTCAGCCATTACTCACCTCCTCGTCTTCGACGGGCTCTTCAACTGGCATCTGCTCAGCGGCTGCCTGTGCATTGAGTGAATCCAGATATGGACCAAAACCGTTCTCACCCATCCAGAAACGCACCAGATTATTCACGCCATTGGTGGTCAGCGTCGCTCCAGCCAGCCCATCCACCTTGTGCTGCGCATCAGGGGCACCACTATCAACGGTGCCTTTGACAACAGCGATGGCCAGCTCACCTTCCTCATTGAACAGTGTCTTACCCGGCCAGAGACCTTTCCACTTCGGATTATCGACCTCTCCGCCAAGCCCCGGGGTTTCGGCGTGCTCATAGAAGCCCAGGCCAGCGATAGTGTTGGCATCCGGCTGTAGTGCCAGAAAGCCATACAGGGTCGACCATAGACCGTATCCATGAATCGGCAGAATAATTTTGCTCAGCTCGCCGTCTTCATCCTTGGCCAGATAGACCTCTGCCACCTTGGCCTGATTGCGGATACTGGCGATATCCACCTTGCCGTCCAGACGCACACTGGCCTCTGGATCTTTCGCAGCACGGCGTTGGTCATAGCTCTCCGGCATATCGACGTACTCACCAGACTCCAGGTCCACAAAGCGACGATCGATGCTTTCAAACGCCTGGGCTACATCCATGCCTTCGCTGTACAAGCCCGCCGCCATCAGGATATTGACCTGCTTGTCCAGCAGCTTGTTAATCTCCTGCACCGGGCGCAGCATCACAGCCGCCGTGGCAACTACCACTGCGCACACCAGACATACCAACAGTGCGACGGTGAAAGTTTTCAGAACCGAATCATTTTTCGCGGACATCAGGCGACTCCTCCGCTACGACGCATGCGGCGTTTGATATTCGCCTGCATGACAAAGTGATCGATCAATGGTGAGCACAGGTTAGCGAACAGAATCGCCAGCATGATGCCTTCCGGGAAAGCCGGATTGACTACCCGGATCATCACAGTCATGACACCGATGATGATACCGAAGACCCATTTGCCGGTATTGGTCATGGATGCCGACACCGGATCCGTTGCCATATACACCAGACCAAATGCCAGACCACCGATGGTCAGGTGCCAATACCAGGGCATGGCAAACATGGGATTCCCTTCACTGCCAATGGCATTGAAGATCGACGACATCAGCACTGTGCCAACAATCACGCTGAGCATGATGCGCCAGCTGGCGATCCGGGTAAGCAACAGAATTGCGGCGCCGATGGCGATGGCCAGCGTCGAAGTTTCCCCAATTGAACCTTGAATGCCGCCCAACGCAGTACTCATCCAGCTCAAATCCACGTTGCCGCTGGTGTACGCAATTTCAGTCAGCCCTACGCTGTAATCGATCTGCCCTGCGGCAGCCAATGACAGCGCGGTGGCTCCGGAGAAGTTATCCACCGCAGTCCATACCGCATCGCCGGACATCTGTGCCGGGTACGCGAAGTAAAGGAACGCACGGCCAACCAGCGCCGGGTTAAGGAAGTTCTTGCCCGTACCACCGAACACTTCCTTACCGATGACAACCCCGAAAGAAATGCCAAGGAATACCTGCCAAAGCGGGATCGCCGGCGGCAGAATCAAAGTGAACAAAATACCGGTAACAAAAAAACCTTCGTTAACTTCGTGACCGCGCTTCCAGGCGAACAGGCCTTCCCAGATAAAGCCGCCGACATACACCACGATCATAATCGGAATGTAATACACAGCACCGTGCAGCAGGTTAGCGAACACGTTGCCGTGATCAAAGCCCGTCAGAGCCGCGACGATGGCGGTACGCCAGCCTTCGATGGGCTGGTAGCCAAACTCTGTGATTTGCATATTGGCCTGATAACCGGTGTTGAACAGACCAAACAGCAACGCTGGCATGGCTGCAAACCATACCGTCATCATCACCCGCTTCAAGTCGATGCCGTCACGCACATGGGCAGCCGTATTCGTTACCGAAGACGGGCTGTACAACATGGTGTCGAACATCTCGTAGAAAACGTAATATTTTTCCAGCTTGCCGCCTTCGTGAAAATGCGGCGCCACCTTGTTGTCGAGATACTGTCGCAGACTCATATCAGCCCTCCAGCTCGATCCGGGTCAGGTTATCCCGCAGGATCGGACCGTATTCATACTTGCCGACGCACGCATAGGTGCACAGCGCCAGATCTTCTTCCACCAACTCCAGCGCACCAAGCTTCTGAGCCGAGTCTGTATCGCCGACAATCAATGCGCGCAGCAACTGAGTAGGCAGAATATCCAGCGGCATCACTGCTTCATAGGTGCCCACCGGCACCATGGCCCGCTCACTACCATTGGTGGTAGTCGTCATGGCGATCTTTTTGCCCGGCATCAGTTTTGACAGATAAATACCCAGCACCGAGTGACGATTGATACCCGGAGACAGGTAGCCGAACATCTGGCGATGACGGCCTTCCAGCAATACGGTGACCTGCTGCGACAGCCGTGACAAAAACGCCATCGCGCCGCGGGCGTTATGACCATTAAACACGGAGCCGGCAATAACGCGGTTGTCACCACCATTCAGCTGGCCAGCAGTCATTTCAACAGTGGATGCGCCTACTCGAGTACGTACCAGACGGGGCTCACGCACTTGCGGGCCGGCCAGAGATACCACTCGGTCAGTAAACAGCTCGCCGGAGGTGAACAACTTGCCGATGGCGATCACTTCCTGATAGCTCACCGTCCAGACAGATTTGCTGGCGCCGACCGGATCGAGGTAGTGGATATGGGTACCCGGGTTGCCGGCCGGATGCGGGCCAGCAAAAGATTCCTCACGAATCTGGCCAGCTGCAAACGACGGCAGTTTGGAAGCCGCAGCGCGACATACCCAAACGGGGCCGGCAGTCAGTTTTGACAGCACAGTCAGGCCATCGCGAAACGCATCAAGTTGCTCTGCGATAATCACATCAGGGTCAGCAGCCAGCGGGTTAGTGTCCATGGCAGTGACAAAGATGGAATTTGGCACCGAACCAGGCGCCGGCACCTTGCCGAATGGGCGGGTGCGGATTGCTGTCCACTGGCCGGACTCAATTAACTGCTGCTGCACCGCTTCACGGGACAGCCCTGCCAGTGCAGCGCGGTCGTGGGCGCCGAAGTTGACTGACTTCTCAGTCTCTGCAACCTCGATTTCCACTGACAACAGGACGCGCTTGGCGCCACGATGAATAGCCTTGATGGTACCGGCAGCCGGGGCGGTGTAATTCACGCCTTCACACTTTTTGTCAGTGAACAGCAGCTGGCCCTTTTCGACCTGGTCGCCTTCCTGAACTGCCATGGTGGGTTTCATACCGGGATAATCGGGGCCGAGAATGGCCACGGTGCGGATAGCGGCTCCGTCAGTGATGGTCTGACGCGGTGATCCGCTGATGGGAAGTTCAAGTCCCCGCCTGATTTTGATCATAGCTTCTTGCCCAATTTAATGGTTCCGGATTACGTCCGGGCCTGCGCCCGAACCGGTGAAGCAGTGCTGAAAAAGGCCCTTTTCAGGGCACTTTTCCGGAAGAACGGCTGCATTAACACCCATTTGGCCGGGTTGCAGCGGGCGACATTATAGGGACAGCCCCTCAGGGTTGCCAGCTAAACACGCCGCTGCCGGTACATCACTCCTTCGGAAAGGAGGGGTATTCCACACCCGATATCTGCTGCAGGATACGTACCACCTGACAGCTATAGCCGAACTCGTTGTCGTACCAGACATAGAGCACGCAGTGATTACCGTTGACAATAGTAGCCTCGGCATCAATCACGGAAGCGTGACGAGCACCAACAAAGTCGGTAGAAACCGCATCCGGCGACTTCACGTAGTCAATCTGGCGCTGCAACGGAGAATGCAGGGACACCCAACGCAGATAGCTATTCAGCTCTTCCAGGTCGGTTTCCTTCTCCAGCGTCAGATTAAGAATCGCCAGCGACACATTCGGCGTTGGCACACGAATAGAGTTGCCAGTCAGCTTTCCTGCCAGTGACGGCAACGCCTTGGCTGCAGCGGTGGCAGCACCGGTTTCGGTGATCACCATGTTCAGCGGTGCGGCGCGGCCGCGACGGTTGCCCTTGTGGAAGTTATCCAGCAGGTTCTGGTCATTGGTGTAGGAGTGCACCGTTTCCACATGACCGTGAACAATGCCGAACTTGTCGCTCAGTGCTTTCAGCGGCGGCACGATGGCATTAGTGGTGCAGCTGGCTGCGGAGATAATCTGGTCGTCAGCGGTGATAATGTCGTTATTCACGCCGTGAACGATGTTCTTGATATCGCCCTTACCTGGGGCGGTCAGGATCACACGGCTGATACCCGCACACTTAAGGTGCTGGGACAGGCCTTCGCTGTCACGCCACTTGCCCGTGTTGTCCACCAGAATGGCGTTTTTGATGCCGTACTGGGTGTAATCCACGGTGGTCGGATCGTTCGAGTAGATCACCTTGATGAAATTGCCGTTGGCAATGATCGCACTGTCTTCTTCATCCACCGCAATGGTACCGGCAAACGGACCATGCACCGAATCACGGCGCAGCAGGCTGGCACGCTTGGCCAGATCCCCTTTGCCTGATTCACGTACCACAATAGCCTTCAGACGAAGACCGTGGCCGGCGCCAACTTTTTCTACCAACAGGCGCGCCAGAATGCGGCCGATACGGCCAAAACCATAAAGCACCACATCAGTGGGCTCAGCCGGCGCACTACCCGCCTCTACTGCACCATTTAGTTCCTGACGGACAAACTCTTCGATACTCTGGCCGCGGTCATCTTTCTTGAAGGCCACGGCAATCTTGCCGATATCGATGCGCAGGGAATGCAGGTCCAGCTTCATCACTTCCTGCAGCACCGGGAAAGTCTCGACCACAGACAGCTCGGCGTCTTCAATCTGCTTGACGAAACGGTGCGCCTTGAGAATCTGGATAACGGACTGGTTCTGCAGCGAGCGGCTGTAAACCGTGATGGTGAGGTTCTTCTCGCGGTGCAGACGACCGATCATCGGAATCATCGTCTCAGCGATTTCCTCACGGTTTTTCCAGCGTCCGAAGTGATCTTCCAGCTTGTTCACGGGCAGCCTCTCAAGGTGGGGGGTTCGGGGCGCGCATTCTAGCTGCAAGCACCGCCCTGTGCCACCCGTAATACCCCATGGTCAGGCTTGCATTTCCCCCGGCCGCAAGCGCATCAGCCCTTCCTGAGCCACCGAGGCAACCAGAGTGCCGTCCTCTGCATAGATCAGGCCGCGATTGATACCCCGGGCACCGGAAGCCCGCGGGCTGTCGGTGCAGTAGAGCAGCCACTGATCGGCACGAATTGGCTTGTGGAACCACATGGCGTGATCAATACTCGCCGCCTGCAGCTGTGGCTGAAAGAAGTGCATGCCATGGGGCAGCATGGCAGTCCCCATCAGGCTAAAATCCGAACAAAAGGTCAGCAACACCCGGTGGGTGGCCTGATCGACATCTAGAACCTCCGGAATCCTGAACCAGGACATGCGCTCCGGGCTCTGCGGGGTGATATCGAAGGGGTTGCGCGGCTTTACAGGGCGAAACTCCACCGGCCGCTCCTGCAAAAAGGCGCTGCGAAAGGGCTCTGGAATATTGGCCGCCACCTGACCTCGAATGCGCTCATCATTTTCCAGATCCGCCGGCATCGGCACATCCGGCATGGCGCTCTGGTGCTCAACCCCCTCCTCTTCCACCGCGAAGCTGGCTGCCAGGGAGAAAATCGCTTTGCCATGCTGGATGGCATTGACCCTGCGGGTGGTAAAGCTGGCGCCGTCACGAATGCGGTCGACCTCATAGATAATAGGTAGACTGAAGTCACCCGGGCGCAGGAAATAGGCATGCAGGGAGTGCACCGGGCGGTCCGCCGGTACAGTACGGGATGCGGCCATCAGTGCCTGACCCGCCACCAAGCCACCAAAGATACTGCGCTGCCCGGTGGCCCGGGTCTGACCACGAAACAGATTCTGCTCCAGCGGTTCAAGCTGGAGGATATCGAGCAATTCACGAACAACCTGGCGCATTAACCGCACCTCGCTAGAAAACAGAAAGCCGGATTGTACCTTAACCCCCCACCGCCACCACCGTGCCAGGGCGCAACCGCCGCCATAATCCTCCGGGGTGCCCGCTACGCTGAGTCACCCTCCGGATTATGGTGGCGTTCACGCCTAAGGGAGGCACCGAGCCAACGAGGGCCAGGGATGAAGCCGAAAAGCTTGAAAAAGCAGGATGCGAGGTTCTGGCGCCTGTTACTCAAGCCCCTAGGGATGGGTTCACGGCGTGTCCCGCAAACCCCGAACAGGTGACAGAACCGGTGAGGTTCACTGCCCAACCAGAGATTTACCAGCTGGCGGCGGTTGCGCCCGGGCACGGGGGTGAAGGTGGTTCAACCAGGTTATTGCGGTAGAATCGGCGCCCTGATTTATAGGGGCCGCCGTTTTGATCCTGCTTCCTGACGAAAAACTGTTCCCCAGCGGAGCGGAAAACTACCGCCATTGGCGCGGACTGGACGACGGCTCCCTGGCCGTCACCCTCGCCACCCTGGCTCGCGAGACCCCCGGCCTGATCCTGCTGGTCACGCCGGACTCCGGCCGTGCCCAGCAACTGCATGACAGCCTCGCCTTCTATCTCGACAACGACCCAGCCCTGCCGCTACGACTGTTCCCCGACTGGGAAACCCTGCCTTGGGATTTGTTCTCCCCCCACCAGGACATCATCAGCGACCGCATAGAAGTGCTGCACCGCCTGCCCACTGCACAGAGCGGCATACTGGTCACCCCGGTCAGCACCCTGATGCAACGCCTGGCACCGCGCAGCCATATCGACGGCAATAGCTTTGTTCTCAAGGTTGGCGAGCGCTTTAATATGGAAGACACCCGGCTGCGCCTCGTCGCGGCCGGCTATCGCCAGCGTGACAACGTCTTCGAGCATGGCGAATTTGCAGTGCGCGGCGCCATCATGGACATCTTCCCCATGGGCGCAGAACAGCCTTTTCGCATCGAACTATTCGATGACGAAGTAGAGTCCCTGAGACTGTTCGACCCGGACACCCAGCGCTCAAGTGAAACCGTAAAAAACATTACCTTGTTGCCGGCGGCAGAATTCCCCCTCGGCACTGACGGCATCAGCCATTTCCGCAGTGCCTTTAGGGAACGCTTTGATGTCGACCATCGTCAATGCACCTTGTACCAGGACGTCTCCGAAGGCATGGCCAGCGGTGGTCTGGAATACTACCTACCGCTGTTCTTCGATCAGCTGGCCAGCCTGTTTGACTACCTGCCCGATAATGCCCGCATCGTGCAGATGGCCGGCTGCGAAGAAGCTGCCAATCATTTCTGGGAAGAAACCGGCAGCCGCTACGAAAGCCGGCGTCACGATATCCGCCGGCCGATTCTTAGCCCGGTAGAGATTTTTCTACGCCCTGACGAACTGAACGGCGGCCTGAAGTCACGGCCAAGGGCACGCATCTGTGACGATGACGGCATTGCCTTTGCTTTTGATGCTCCGCCGGATTTTGCCGTCAATGCACACAGCGACCAGAACCCATTTGCACAGATCAAAAGCTTTACTGAAGAACATCCGCAATTGCGGGTACTGGTCTGCGCAGAAACCGCCGGGCGACGTGAAGCACTACTGCCGCTTATGCAAAAAGCCGGGCTGCAGCCTCAAATGGCCGACGGCTGGCAGGACTTTTTGCACAATGCTGTTCAGCAAAACGTATCCTGGCAACTGACCGTTGGTGAACTGGACCGCGGCTTCTGGTCAAGCAAAGACAACATATTGGTATTGGCTGAGTCACAACTATACGGCGAGCGAATTCTGCAACGCCGACGCCGTAAAACCTCGGATTCCAGCGCCCCGGAAAATGCCTTCCGCTCACTGGGCGAGCTGACTCCCGGCACGCCGGTAGTACACATAGACCATGGCGTCGGTCGCTATCATGGCCTGACCTATATGCAGATCGACGGCCAGCAGCATGAGTTGTTGTTGCTTGAGTATGCCGGCGGCGACAAAATCTATGTACCTGTGGCCAGTCTCCATTTGATCAGCCGCTACGGCGCCGGTGATCCGGAACATGCGCCGCTGACCCGACTCGGCTCCGACCAATGGAGCAAGGCGCGACAAAGAGCGGCAGAAAAAATTCATGACGTGGCCGCCGAACTACTCAACACCTGGGCGCGACGGGAAGCCAAGAAAGGCCGCTCGTTCAAACTTGACGAAGAAGAATATCGTCGCTTTTCTGCAGGCTTCCCGTTCGAAGAAACCCCGGACCAGCAGCAAACCATTGAAGCGGTGCTGCAGGATATGCGCACTGCCAAGCCGATGGATCGGCTGGTATGTGGGGACGTTGGCTTCGGCAAAACCGAAGTGGCCATGCGTGCCGCTTTTGCCGCAGTGCAAAATGGCACTCAAGTAGCCGTACTGGTTCCCACTACCTTGCTGGCCCAACAGCACTTTGAAACCTTCAGCGACCGATTTGCCGATTGGCCAGTCAGTGTGGAAGTGCTCAACCGATTCCGTAGCGGTAAAGAAAAAACCGATGCGCTGAAACGTCTTAAAGAAGGCAAGGTAGATATTCTGGTGGGCACCCATCAGCTGCTACAGGAAGGCATCGAATTCAAGGACCTTGGCCTGATTATTGTCGACGAAGAACATCGTTTCGGTGTGCGTCACAAAGAGCGTCTGAAACAAATGCGCGCCGAGTGCGACATGCTCACCCTGACCGCCACACCCATTCCTCGTACACTGAACATGTCGCTCGCCGGGCTACGTGAGATTTCCATTATTGCCACTCCGCCACAGCGACGCCTGTCTGTTAAGACTTTCGTTCAGCAGCACGACGCACCATTGGTTAAAGAAGCCATTCTGCGTGAATTGCTGCGTGGCGGGCAGGTGTACTATCTGCACAACGATATCGACACCATGACCCGCACGGCTAACGAAATCCGCGAACTGGTACCGGATGCCCGGGTTGGCATTGCCCACGGGCAGATGCGTGAACGCGAACTGGAGTCGGTGATGTCTGATTTCTATCACCGCCGTTTTAATGTGCTGGTATCTACCACCATTATCGAAACGGGCATCGATATTCCCTCCGCCAACACCATCATCATTGATCGTGCCGACAAGTTTGGTCTGGCCCAGCTACACCAGTTGCGCGGCCGGGTTGGGCGCTCACACCATCAAGCCTATGCGTATTTAATGACGCCACCGCCGAAAGTGATGACCAAGGACGCACAAAAGCGTCTTGAAGCAATCGAAACCGCGACAGATCTCGGCGCCGGCTTCCAACTGGCCAGCCATGACCTTGAAATACGCGGCGCTGGCGAGCTACTCGGCGACGAGCAGCACGGCCATATTGAATCGATTGGCTTCTCCCTTTACATGGAAATGCTTGAGCAGGCAGTGGAAGCGCTGAAGCGCGGCGAACAGCCGGATGTGGAAAAGCCTCTTTCCGGCGGCCCGGAAGTAAACCTACGCATCCCGGCGCTGATTCCGGAGGACTACCTGCCAGATGTGTTTACCCGCCTGACCCTGTACAAGCGCGTTGCCGGCTGCCGCAACGCCGAGGCCCTGCGCGAACTGCAGGTCGAAATGATCGACCGCTTTGGTCTTTTGCCGCTGCAGGTCAAGCACCTGTTCGCCGTCACCGCCCTGCGTCAACGGGCCGAACAGATCGGCATCCGCAAGATCGATGCCGGCGGCCAGTGGGGCCGATTGGAATTCTCCGAGCAGACTGTGGTCAATCCCCTCAGTCTGGTAAAGCTGGTACAGTCCGCCTCGACCCGTTACAAACTGGATGGCGCCACCGCCCTGAAATTTGCCATCAACACTGATACAGCCGAGGAAAAAATCGAAGTGGTAAACAAGCTGCTCGACACCCTCGCCGGAAAATAATGCAGAAGCGGCTTTAACCGCAATATTGGTATAAGAGCTCAGGAGAAACCATGCGCTACATCATGCTGCCACTTTTACTACTGAGCCTGACCGCACCGGCAATGGCCAACCCCTATGCCGAAATGAGTGCACCGGAAATCCGCCGGGCTATCGCCGACTTGCCCAAGGTAATGCAAGAAAAGTGGTACCAGATCGAAGTAGTCGCCTTTGCCCGGCAAAGCCCTCTAAGCGACGAATATTGGCGTCTCGACCAGCAACCGGACCTGAACCACTCTGCCCTGATCGCACTGGACAGCAGCGAACCGCGCATCCCGGAGCACGCCGACAATATAGACATCAGTGCCGTTGCCTACGGTGCCTGGAAGATTATCGACAGCGATCTGCCATTACAGCAAGCCGCCGAAAGAATGGCTAAAGATGGCCACCGAATCCTGCTACATCAAGCCTGGCGCCAGCCAGTGCGCGAACGGGCCCATGCCTTTGCGGTGCTGGTAGAAGGCGGCGACATCCTGCCGGAGCCCGTTGCCAGCGAAGCAATGCCCCAAGAAGGCGAATTAGCACCAACCACTGACGACTACGCCGCCATGGACAGCAGCGGCCAGTTCACCACCCTGCCACAGATTGAAACCCTGGAAAGCAGCGAAGAGCCCGTTGCAATCCACGAGTTGCAAGGGGCCCTGCGCTTTCATCTGAGTCGGTACCTGCACATCGAGCCCATTCTCTGGTTTGGCAGCGACACCGCTGAAGGCCAGCGAGTGTGGGTCAAAATTGACCAGAAACGGCGCATGCGCAGTGAAGAGCTGCACTACCTCGACCATCCCCTGTTTGGCCTACTGGTACGAATCACCCCGTGGAATCATCCTGAGCAAGATAAGCTCGACCAACTCAACGAAGCCCTCAAAGCCCAGCAGATCCGATAGAAATGACTGCAGGAGGAGCCTGAGGTCAGGCGAACTGTCCGGCCGCTTGGGCACTGGCCCAGGCCCACTGGAAGTTATGCCCGCCAAGATGACCGGTGACATCAAGCACTTCGCCGATAAAGAACAGGCCGGGCTGGTCTTTAGCCATAAAGGATTTGGATGACACCGCCTGGGTATCAACGCCGCCAAGAGTCACTTCGGCGGTGCGATAGCCCTCCGTGCCCGATGGCTTGATGCGCCAGTGTTGAAGCTGATCCGCCATGGACTCTAACCGAGCATTATCGAAATACTGCCAGCTTTGCTGCCAATCGAACCATTCACACAGGGTCTGGGCCAATCGTTTTGGCAACATGCTGGAAAGCCAGCTTTCCGGACGCGCATTGGGTGAGGCTGCGCGCAATTGCTGCAGTACAGAAATATCGAACCCCTTACCGCCCTCAGCGCTGGCAACAAGATCAATATCCAGTTCATCACCAGGTTGCCAATAGCTGGAAATCTGCAACATGGACGGCCCGGAAAGTCCGCGATGGGTGATCAGCATCGGTTCGGCAAATTCGGCATCACGACAATGCACCCGCACTTGCGTACTGAGCCCCGACAGTGGCGCTAACTTTTCTTTCTGGGCGGGTTGCAGGGTAAACGGCACCAACCCAGCGCGGGTGGGCAAAACCGGCAGGCCAAACTGGCGGGCAATATCATAACCAAAACCACTAGCACCGAGCGTCGGGATAGACAGACCACCGGAAGCGATCACCAAAGACTCACAACGAATCACACCATCGGAGGTGCGCACTCGGTATCCACCCTGCACCGCCTCCACTTGTTCGATGGAAACCTTTAGCGATACCTGCGCCTGTGACCACTCACATTCCCGCAACAACATATCCAGAATGTCACGACTGCTATCGGCACAAAATAGTTGTCCCGGCGCTTTCTCCACCCAATCGATACCATGGCGCTCCACCAGCTCAACAAAGTGCTGGGGGGTATAACGCTTCAACGCAGAAATACAGAAGTGGGGATTCACTGAAATAAAATTTGCTGGAGCAGTATTCAGGTTTGTGAAGTTACAACGACCACCACCAGACATCAGAATCTTCTTACCGGCCATGTTGGCGTGGTCCAGCACCCGTACCCGACGGCCTCGATATGCGGCCACAGAGGCACACATGAGACCGGCGGCCCCGGCGCCGATAACCAACACATCAACATCGTTCAAGCAGCGGACACCATGGCAGTCAGCGCCTCGCAGACCTTGCCCATGCCGGCATGAATCACCGCTTCGATTTCTTCCATGGAAATTTCGACATCGCTTTTCCCCGCACCGGGGTTAACCACCAGCGACAGCATGGCATAGGGAAGCTCCAGCTCGCGGGCGAGCACGGCCTCTGGCATACCCGTCATCCCCACAATATCGCAGCCATCTCTCTCCATGCGGCTAATTTCTGCAGCGGTTTCCAGCCTTGGCCCCTGAGTGGCACCATAGCAGCCACCATTGATGGCGTGGGCATGAACACTTGCCAAAGCAGTTACCAGGCGCTGCCTCAGGGACACGCTGAAAGGCCAGGAAAAATCCACATGCACAACCGGCGCCACGCGCCTGTCAAAAAAAGTCGTCTCACGGCCCCAGGTATAATCAATAATTTGATCTGGCACCACGATGGCAGCAGTAGGTGCCTGAGCAGTAATCCCACCAACCGCATTCACGGCAACGATCTCGGAGGCACCAGCCTGCTTCAATGCAGCAATGTTGGCGCGGTAATTAACCTGGTGTGGTAATAGCACATGGGGGTCGCCATGACGGGCCAGAAAAAGCACACGCTTGCCCGCTAGCTCACCTTCCACAACAGCTGCCGAAGGATCTCCCCACTCAGTAGTAATGCCATGTTTGGCGATCACCGTCAGGCCAGCCATACGGGTCAACCCGGTGCCACCGATAAAAGCCAGCATTACAGTCCCTCCACCGCAAATAGACCCGGTGCGTTACGCCAGTATTCGCGATAATCCATACCGCAACCAAACAGGTAGGCATCCTCCGCCTCAATACCGGTGTAGGTCGCCTTCATTCCCGGCTGCGCCTTGCGATCATGCACCTTATCCACCAGCACCGCCGTGGCCACCGACTTGGCACCCTGCTTTTCGCAGGCATCGATAATAGCCAACAAGGTAGAGCCCACATCCAGAATATCGTCCACAATAATAATGTTACGATCCTTCAGCGAAGTCCCCGGCGTAATAATCCACTCGATCTCAGTGCCTGAAGTTTCACCGCGATAGCGAGTGGCGTGCAGGTAATCAATCTGCAAGGGGAAGTCGAGTTGTGGCAGCAGCTTACCCATCAGTACCACACCACCATTCATGATGGTCAACATCAACGGATCCTGCTCGGCATAGTCGCGATTAATCTTCGTAGCCATGCCAGTAATTGCCTGATCAATCTGTTCAGCGCTATACAACTGCCGAGCATTAGCTCGTACTTCAAGTAGATGCTGACGAAACTCCGGGGTCATGGGCGTCTCTCCTCCCTGTTTTTCTGCTCGGTAACGGTCTGCAATATAGCTGCTTCATCAGGATGGCCATCAGCAGCGATATGCAATGTCCGAGTCGGGAAGGCAAACTCAGCGCCATGACCTTCAACAATTTGCATAACTTTCAGCAGCACATCTTCCTTCACCGCATGGAACGGCACCCACTCACTTGTCTTGGTAAATGCGTACAGCATAAACTCGAGATAGGAGTCACCATAGCGGTTAAAGTGGACAATGATAGTTTGCTCCTGATCAATATCCGGATGCGCATTAAGCATGTCGCGCACGTCGTCACAGATCACCTTCATCAGATGGCCATCGCTATAACGAATACCCAGATTTTCATAGATTCGTCTATTAGTCATGCGCGACGGGTTCTCCACGACGATAGTCGAGAACATGGAGTTAGGAATATATAGCGGCCGCTTATCGAAGGTACGAATGCGGGTCAAACGCCAGCCAATATCTTCTACCGTCCCTTCAATCTGGCGATCCGGCGAGCGCACCCAGTCACCCACCTTAAAAGGCTTATCCAGATAGATCATCATGCCGCCGAAAAAGTTGGCCAGCATATCCTTAGCCGCAAAACCAATGGCAATACCGCCGACACCGCCGAAGGCCAGCACCCCGGACACCGAATAGCCCAGCTCCTGGAGAATGATCAGCCCGGCAGTAATCATCACCGACATACGCAGCAGTTTTGCCAGCGCCCGCGCCGTGGTCTGATCCATCGGTTTCGCCAGACGCTGCGGGTTTACGATATTTACTTCCGCATAGCTGATGAACCGGGTGCAAAACATGCTCAGGATAACGATATAGGCAATACTTCTGGCCTGAGGTAAATATCCAAACAACGCGGTTTCGGTCACGTTATCGAGAATAGCCGCGGCAAAGGTAAGGCCAATGGTCCAGACAAACAAACGCACCGGGATACGTGCCGCCTCCAGCAGAGCGTCATCCCATAATGACTCGGTCTTTCCCACTAGCTTTTCGGCGATATCAATCAGCCGCATCAAAATAAAATTGATCGACACAGTGATAAACACCACTACAAAAACCTGCGTCAGCCAGACTTTTGTGTCGGTGGACTCCTGAAAGAATGTCTGTACTGTCTCCAGCATTACTTCGCCTCCTCAAGCAAACGCATGGCGGTATTGCGGGCAGCTTGCAGAGCCGCCGTTGACACTTGATGTTGCTGCGCACGCATAGAGGATGCAGGCACCACCTGAGAAGCAGGTCGCTGCTCCAGATAGCGCAGCACATCAATAGCTCCAGCGCGGTTATTGCATACCAGCACCATATCGCAACCGGCATCCAGTGCCACAGCGGCACGTTGCGCATAACTGCCAGCGGCAGCGGCGCCCTCCATGGATAGATCATCAGAGAAAATCAGGCCACGATAACCCAGCTCACCTCGCAAGATATTCTGCAACCAGAATCTTGAAAAGCCAGCCGGCTCGGCATCCACCTGATCATAAACAATATGCGCCAGCATCATGCCGGCAAGACTGTCCGCCAGCTTGATAAATGGCACCATATCCTGGGCCCGAATTTCATCCAGGCTGCGATGATCAACAGGCAACTCCAGATGGGAGTCGCCCTGCACAAAACCATGCCCGGGAAAGTGTTTGCCTGTGGCAGCCATGCCAGCGGCCGCCATGCCATCAATAAAAGCAGCTACCAAAGCCACTACCGCATCGGCATGAGCATGAAAACTGCGATCCCCGATCACCGAACTGGCACCAAAATCCAGATCCAGCACCGGGGCAAAACTGATATCTATGCCGTGCGGAATCAGCTCCGCCGCCATCAACAAACCCATCTCACGAGAGGCTGCCAGCGCTGCGTCCGCATCACGATCATATAATGCACCCAGACAACGCATGGGCGGGATACGACTAAAGCCCTCACGAAAGCGTTGCACCCGACCGCCCTCCTGATCCACTGCGATCAGAATATCGGGACTTTCGGTGCGAATTTCCGTTACCAGCTCACTAAGCTGGGCGGGGCTGGCGTAGTTACGACTAAACAGAATTAAAGCACCAGTGCCCGGATGGCGTAGCAGTTCGCGATCCTCATGGGTCAGCGACTGGCCGGCAACATCCAGCATCAGCAGGGGCTGGGCAGACATGAAATTTCCCCGGAAATTATTCAATCAGGACAGGACAACCGACCGTGACAAGGTCGAACAATTCAATCACATCCGCATTACGCATTCGGATACAGCCATGCGAGCGCGGCACGCCCATAGGCTGGTCATCCGGCGTGCCGTGAATATAGATGAAGCGGCGCATGGAATCCACGCGACCCGACCGATTGCGGCCTGGCTCATTGCCACACAACCAAAGGATTCGCGACAGAATCCAGTCACGCTGGGGATACTGTTCGGCAAGCTGCGGAGACCATATCTCCGCCGTAAAACGACGCCCTACCAGTACCGCCCCCACAGGCAGGCCGGCACCAATTTTTGCCCGAATACGATGGCTACCGCGAGGCGTGCAGCCACTACCCTGCTTCTCACCCGGGCCATTCAATGCAGTAGAGACGCAATAGCGGTGCTCAGCGCCGCTGGCGTCCATAAAGCGAAGGGTCTGATCAGCAATGGAAACGTGGATAGCCATAACGTTCAGGATGCCGGCAGCTGCGCGCGAATACCACCGGCAAGAAATGCCAGTAGCCGTTCCTCAACCTGCTGCGGCAGCACCTCAACGGCAAAGTCACTGCGGCAAATGGCACGCAACGGATCCATACCGGACAAGGTAAAAATGGTCGCCCCTAGAGCAAAGTGAACCCGCCAGAACATTTCCATCGGCGGCACTTCCGGAACCGCCAGTGCTAGCTGCTCCAGGAACCGCCGGAACACCTCACCGTAATGCTCCCGAAAAAAGCGGCGTAAATGCCCCTGAGCCTGACTATAAGCAAGACCGCTAAGACGGAAGAAGATAGCCACCCTGTGCGGCTCGCCCTTCTGCACCGCCAGCGCACTTTGCGACAGCGTGGCCAGCAGGCGCTCCAGAGTAACGCTCCCGGAGTTAGTCTCCAGCTCCGTCAGCAGACCATCCAAACGGGCACAAAACGGATCCAGAAAGCGCTCGAAGACCGCCTGTATCAGGGCTTCCTTCGAGCCGAAGTGGTAGTTCACCGCCGCCAGATTGACTCCAGCCTTACTGGTGATCGCGCGCAGACTGGTCTCAGCAAAGCCCTTCTGGGCAAACAACACCTCGGCAGTGTCGAGAATCCGGTCCACCGTGCCTCGTTCAGCCCCTCGCCCAGCCATGATAGCGCCTCCCAAACAAACGTTTGAAACGCATGGTAGCACCCCGTAACAGCGGCTCCTACATGTCCGGGTCGGCGGCCTCAGCCTTTTCGATGGCCTGTATCAGCTCCCGGTGGCCCTGGGCGCTTTGCCCGGAGTGCAGGTAGTGTTTGGCCTTAACCAGAACATCTTCCAGCAGGTGCAGACGATAGTTGTGATTCAGCAGTGACTTGCCAACAAAATGCTCGTCGACATCGTTCTCGCGTAGCCATGCGGCCTGCGCCAGAGCCTGCTCCAGTTGTTCTGCGGTGGGTTTACCCATAATCTCCTCCCTGTTTATCGCGATAACCGCTCTATACGGATGATGCTATGACTGCCTTTACCTTTGCTACTACCCGCAGCCTGATTTGTGAGCCTGGCGCCAGTGAGCGACTGGCCGAAATCGCCAGTGATCTGGGCATGCGCCACCCCTGCGTGGTGACTGATGGCGGCATTGCCAATAGTGGCATGCTGGAGCCGCTGGTAACGCGACTGCAGCAAGCCGGTCTGGCTGTCACCGTATTCAAGGATGTGCAAGCCGACCCGCCAGAGAGCGTTATAGAGCAAGCCCTGCAGGTGGCCCGCGAATCCGGCTGCGACGGGGTAATCGGCTTTGGCGGCGGCAGCGCCATGGACACCGCCAAGCTGGTGGCCCTATTGGTGCCCGGCGAGCAGACCCTGCAGCAGGTTTACGGCGTTGGTAATGCCACAGGTCAGCGCATGCCGCTGATCCAGATACCAACCACCGCCGGCACGGGCTCGGAAGTGACACCGATTGCCATCGTCACCACCGGCGAGACAACCAAAATGGGCGTAGTGGCGCCGCAACTGCTGCCGGATGTGGCAGTGCTGGATGCCACTCTGACCACTGGCCTACCGGCCGCGGTAACCGCCGCCACCGGCATTGATGCCATGGTTCACGCCATCGAAGCCTATACCAGCAAGCATCGCAAAAACCCCTACTCGGACATGCTCGCCCGCGAAGCGCTGAGACTACTAAGTGCCAATATCGAAACCGCAGTCAACAATGGCAGTGACCTGAAAGCGCGCGGCAATATGCTGCTCGGCGCCATGCTCGCCGGGCAGGCCTTTGCCAACGCACCGGTGGCCGCAGTGCATGCCCTCGCCTACCCGCTGGGCGGCATCTATCACATTCCTCACGGCCTGAGTAATGCACTGGTTCTGCCCCATGTCATGCGCTTTAACCTGCCTGAGGCAGAAAAGGCCTATGCGGAGCTGGCCCGCTGCGTGCTGCCGAGCGGCACACTGGTGGGAGACAAGGCCGCCACCACCCTGATCAACTGGCTGGGCACCCTTAGCGGGGAGCTGGGACTGCCGACCCGTCTGCGCGAAATGGACATCAACGAAGACGCCATCCCACGGCTGGCCAGTGACGCAATGCTGCAGCAACGACTGCTGGTAAATAATCCTCGTGAAGTCACAGAAGCAGACGCTATCGCCATCTACAAAGCTGCGTGGTAACCGGCGTGAGTGAGAAAAAAGCCATCGGCCGACGCAGCGACTACCACTACTTCGCCCCGATCAGCACCCGCTGGAGCGACAACGACATCTATGGTCATGTAAACAACGTGATCTATTACAGCTACTTCGATTCTGTCGCCAATCACTTCCTGATTCACGAAGGAGACCTGGACATCCATAACGGCAATATTATCGGTCTGGTGGTGAACTCCTGCTGCAGCTATCACAAGGCACTGGCCTACCCGGAGAAACTGCAGGGTGCCATGCGAGTCAACCGGCTCGGCAATTCATCCGTAGAGTACGGGCTGGCAATTTTTCGCGAAGGTGACGACGAGGCAGCAGCGGAGGGACACTTTGTTCATGTATTCGTTGACCGGCATAGTCGCAAGCCAACACCGATTCCGGACAACCTGCGCACAGCACTGCAAGGAATCTTATAAATCTTTCGCCGCTGAAGCTGCCCCTACCGCAGCAATCAGACCATCGGTGGATGAATCCATGCTGCTGGATGTCACTCCTCCGTTGATCAGCTCAAGGGTTTCGGTGGCGATTTGCTTGCCCATCTCTACGCCCCATTGATCGAACGGGTTGATCTGCCAGATAACCGCTTGAGCAAAAACCTTGTGTTCGAAGGCCGCTAGTAAGGCACCCAGCGAGAATGGGTCCAGCTGATCAAGTAGCAATGTGCTGCTCGGCTGGTTGCCGTGATAACGCATATACATGGGCAGCTGCTCGCCGGGCGGCAAAGCGGCTTCACCAAATGCCAACAGCCGCGACTGTGCAAAGCAGTTTGCCAAGGCCAGATGGTGCTGACCGATCAACTCGGCAGCCGCCGCGTCGTGGCGCACTTCATGGTAGCGCCGGGCGGGCGCAATAAAGTCACAGGTCACCGGCTCAGTGCCTTGGTGCAGCAACTGATAAAAAGCATGCTGCGCATTAGGCCCCACTTCGCCCCACAAAACCGGGCAAGTACCAGTTGGCACCGGCTCACCATCGCGGGTCACCGACTTACCATTGGATTCCATTTCCAGCTGCGACAAAAACGCCGGAAGATATTTCAGGCGGCCGTCATAGGGCAACACCGCATGGGCATGAATACCAAGAATATTAGTATTCCAGACGCCGGTCAGTGCCATCAGCACCGGTACGTTTTCAGTCCATGGCGCACTGCGAAAGTGCTCGTCCATCTGATTGGCTCCGGCCAGCAATTCGCGAAAGCCTTTCATGCCAATGCGCAAAGCGATGGGCAAACCGATGGATGACCACAGCGAAAAACGACCACCCACCCAGTCCCAAAGCGCCAACTGATTAGTGCGCGGAATGCCCCACTGTTCCATCTTGTCCACAGCGGATGACACACCAATAAAGTGACAGCCAATCACCGCCGGGTCATCGCCCAGGGCTCGCTGCAGCCAGGCCCGGGCGGTGCCCGCGTTGTACAACGTATCGATGGTGGTAAAAGACTTTGAAGAGATAATAAAAAGCGTGCTGTGTGGACGTAATTGATGCAGCAGATGGGACACCTGACTGCCGTCCATGGAGGAGACAAAATGGGTGCGCACTGCCCGCTCATCGGCAGCATCATCCAGTGCCCGGCAAACCATCATGGGGCCCAGATCAGAGCCACCCACGCCAATATTTACAACATCGGTAATCACTTCACCGGTGACGCCACGCCACTGACGGGCATGGATGCGTTCAACTATGCGGGTCATGCGATCCAGCTGCTCCTGCACCTGCTGCTGAACCGGCGAAGGCTGCTGTGGCGGCACCCGCAATGCCCAATGCATGGCGGCACGTTGCTCGGTGTGATTGATTGACTCGCCAGCGAACAGGCGGTTAATCCAGCCGCGCAAATCGCGGGCATCGGCCAGCCGGCCAAGCAAATCCAGCGTACGTACATCAAGACGCTGCTTGCTCAGGTCCAGTAGCAACGGACCGGCACGACGAGACAACCGGGCAAAACGGTCCGGCTGATCGGCAAACATCTGAGCCAGATGAATATCCTGCAAGGCAGCCGCCTGCTCGCTCAGCTGCTGCCAAACCGTATCTGCAGGCACTCCTGTTCGACTACGCATGCACCAAAACTCCGCTTGCCACTTTCGCTGCCCGCACTACTGCCGGCCAATACCGTAATAAACAAAGCCACTGCTGCGGACAAAGTCCGGGTCCAGAATATTGCGCCCATCAAGTAGCAACGGCTGTGCCATAAGTGTACGCAGGCGCCGATAATCCGGGCTCCAGTAATCTTTCCACTCAGTTACCAGCATAAGCGCATCGGCACCACGTGCAGCCTCGTAGGGATCATCACAAAGAACAAGATCAGCACGCTCACCATAGTGTGCCAGCAGGGTTGGCAGTGCTTTCGGGTCATGCACCCGCACGGTGACACCTTGCGCCCATAGCGCTTCCATCAATTTAAGCGCTGGTGCGTTATCAATACGCCCAGTGCCCGGCTTGAATGCGGCGCCCCACAGGGTCACAGTTTTGCCATTCAGCTCGGTGTGGTAGTGCTGCCATAGCTTGCGAAACAGAACTTCCTTCTGTCGCTCATTAATTAGCAGCACCTGTTCCAGCAACTCGGAGCCCACTCCGGATGACTCCAGAGTATCCGCCAGGCTCATCACGTTGCGGGAAAAGTTCATCCCTCCGAAGCCACAACCGGGATACAGATACGCCTCACCGATTCGTGGATCCGCGCCCATGCCCATGCGTACCTGCTCGATATCTACATGCAGCGCATCGGCCAAAGATGCCATGTCATTCATAAAGCCCAGCCGAGTGGCCAACATGCCGTTGATCGCCAGTTTGGTAAACTCCGCTTCACGCGGACGCAACAAGCGCATTACATCGCGCAAGCGGTTAAACGGCCGCAGCATCTCGCGAATATGAATTTCCGCCCAGTCACTATCACAACCTACTAAAATGCTGGATGGGCGCATAAACGATTGCAGTGCGGCGCCTTCCTGCAGCATCTCCGGCATGCAGATTACCGCGCGATCTACACCTGGGTCGACGCCATCACGCAAACGCAGCTGCAAACTTTCTGTGGTGCCCACCGGGAAATTGGATTGGTTAACCACCAGCCAACTATGGCCGCGACGAGCTGCCAGCTGATCAATCAAGGATTCTGCAAAAGACTGCGCCGCTGGAGACAGGGCCAGAAACACCCCTTCCACACAATCTTCCGGCATATCTTCGGCAGAACCCGTGCACAGCCGACCAGCCTTTTGCTGCTGATCCAGCATCAACTCCAGGCCCGGCTCCTGATATGGCATGCGATAGGCATTCAGATCATCTGCCACCTGCCCTGCCGGCACCCGCAGCGTCACCTGATGTCCGGTGGAGGACAACGCCGCAGCGGTAACCAGCGCGGTAAGGGTGTCGCCGTAAACATCCAGATGCATTGATGGCTCTCCGGTTCGCGGCTGAAGCCGCTGCTACAGGTTGTTAATCAGATCGCGGAACGGGGCACCGAGTTCGGGATGGCGCAGGCCGTAGCGCAAAGTGGCTTCAAGGTAGCCTATTTTGCTGCCGCAATCATAGGTCGCCCCCAGCATGCGATAGGCCTCCACGCTTTGCTCCTGAATCAATGCAGCAATGGCATCGGTCAACTGGATCTCGTTGCCGGCGCCCGGCGCCGTGCTTGCCAGCAGCTCGAAGATGCGAGCCGGCAACACATAGCGGCCCACCACGGACAGATCTGAAGGCGCATCTGCTGGCTTCGGCTTCTCCACCACTCCGGTCATCGGTACGCTTTGCCCCGCTGCTGGAGCCGGGCCACCTAGCGATACCACACCATACTGATCGACCCGCGACATAGGCACCTGCTGCACCATTATCTGGGCAGCCTGATGAGCCTCAAAGGCCTGCAGCATGCGTGACAGGTCATTGCCGCCAGTCACACCCTCTGCATCCACCAAAACATCCGGCAGCAGCACAGCAAAAGGTGCATCGCCAATAACTTCACGGGCGCACAACACCGCATGACCCAATCCCAATGGCCGCCCCTGACGGACACTGATGACCCGCACTCCCGCGGGCACAATGCCGCGCACTACTTCCAACAAGGCGGTCTTGTTTTTCTTCTCCAGCTCGGCTTCCAGTTCATAATGAACATCGAAATGATCTTCGATCGCTTTCTTTAGCGAATGGTTAACCAGCACGATCTCTGTGATACCGGCGGCTACTGCCTCCTCCACCACATACTGCACCACGGGCTTGTCGACCACGGTGATCATTTCTTTTGGTATAGCCTTGCTGGCTGGCAAAAACCGGGTGCCAAGGCCAGCGACAGGAAGGACAGCTTTTCTAATCATTGAATGCTCCGCCCGCGACCTACGGCCCAATATTCAAGCCCGGCGGCGGCGACTTGCTCCGGGTCGTAAAGGTTGCGGCCATCGATCACCACGGCGCTTTTCAGTTGCGACTTCAGCCAGGCGAAGTCCACTGCGCGAAATGCTTTCCATTCGGTGCAAATCACCAATGCATCAGCACCGGCAACAGCATCATTGCGGCTATCAACCAGACTAAGCCCGTCGCGCTCCCCAAAAATCCGGCCAGCTTCATGGGCCGCCTGGGGATCGAATGCTTGCACTTTACCGCCAGCTGCCAATACCGCTTCTACCAACACCCGCGATGGTGCTTCGCGCATATCGTCGGTTTCTGGCTTGAACGAAAGACCCCATACGGCAATGGTTTTGCCCTGCACAGAGCCCAGCGCCTTGCTTAGCTTGGCGAACAGAGTCTCCTTCTGGGCGTCATTGACGGCTTCCACCGCATTCAGCAACGGCGCCGCATAACCCACCTGTGTGGCCGTGCGAGCCAGTGCCTGCACATCCTTGGGAAAACAGGAGCCGCCATAACCGGCCCCTGGATAAATAAAGTGATAACCAATGCGCGGATCGGAGCCAATACCGATGCGCACTGCTTCAATATCTGCACCAAGACGCTCCGCCAGGTTAGCCATCTCGTTCATAAAACTGATCTTGGTGGCCAGCATAGCGTTGGCCGCATACTTGGTTAGCTCGGCGGAGCGCACATCCATAACAATCATCTTGTCGTGATTGCGGTTATACGGCGCGTAGCACTCGCGCATCAGTTTTTCCACGCGCGGCGAGTCCGTACCAATGACGATGCGCGACGGCTTGGAAAAATCTTCAATGGCCGCCCCTTCCTTCAAAAACTCGGGATTAGAGCAGACATCAAATTCAATGGCCGATTTGCGCTGGGCCAGCACTTCGGTAATAGCAGCATGAACCTTATCGGCAGTACCTACTGGCACGGTAGACTTATCAATCACCACCTTGTAATCAGTCATATGGGTGGCAATGGTACGTGCCACTGCCAATACATATTTCAGATCCGCGGAACCGTCTTCATCTGGCGGCGTGCCCACGGCAATAAACTGCAGCTCACCAAAGGCCACTGCCTGAGCAGCATCAGTAGTGAAGTTCAACCGGCCCTCGGCCACATTGCGCTTGACCATCGGCTCCAAGCCCGGCTCGTAAATCGGAATGACACCATTCTTCAGGCCTTCGATCTTGGCTGCATCCACATCGACACAGAGGATATTGTGGCCAACATCAGCCAGGCAGGTACCGGTCACAAGGCCCACATAGCCGGTGCCGAAAATGGTGATATTCATAAAAGTCCCTGAACGAAAAAGAAAACGGGGTGATTATACCCTGTTCCCTGTTAGTGGGCTGCTGTTGGGGGAGCATTCCTGCCGCAACATAAAAAAGGGCGGCCTTGGCCGCCCTTCCTGTCTATCTCAGCACTTGATCAAGGCGTGCCGCCGGTGCCACCGGTAACCGCTTGACCGCCATTGACCAGATTGTCGATGGACTGAGCAATGTTCACGTCGTTCTCGAACTGAATAAAGATCTCAGCCTGAGTAGGCACCGCCGGGTCTGTCACCGGAATTATGGCCGGGTCAAAGGCTGGGTCCAGAAGATCCGCCAGCGTAAGGGTGTTGGCCGCAATGTAGGCCTCTACCTCAGCCAGCACCTGAGCCGGATCCAACTTCGCAATCAAAGCAGGATATGCAGCAGACTCCTGACTCGGTGGGTTAGCATTAGCAACCGCCAAAGGCAGAAACTCAACGATCTGAGCCGTCAGTATCTGGTTAACGATATGCAACTTGGCCGCCGTTTCGCGCGCCGCCGCGCTAGCCGAGCCCTTGTTCTTCACTTTAATCGGATCATAGTCGGTCAGATCAATGTTGGCTGGCAAACCAAGCTCTGTTGTCAGCGCCTCTGTTACGGTTTTTTTCAGGGTGACCAGGTCAGGAACAACAATCGGCACAACGTTAAGACCTGCGACAATCTCTTGTTCGATCCTGATCTGAACAATGGTGCTGAAAGCACTGATCGAGTTACTGCCGGCCGGAGCCAGATACTTCAACCCAGCAGGCGCCGGCAAACCAGTATCCAGATCAATGGTGGTACCTGGCACCACCTCGGCAACGAGTGGATAACGTGCCTGCTCCGGGGTTAGAGCAGTCAAGCGAAAGCCGCCATCGGCATCAGTAAAGGTTGCCGGCTCCGGCGGATCATCGCACTGACGGTTAACGATCTGGTCAACGCAAACCTTGGCACCTGCCAGATAGCCGTCGTAGACGATACCTTTCGATTTTTTGCCAAGAAAATTAGTACTATCAGAACAGCCGGCAAGCGCCACAAGCGGAGCCAAAATGGCGACGGCAATCAGATTACGCATTACTGCATCCTTATTACTTTCGGTCATCATAAACTCCCTGAATCTGGCGTCGGCACCACGGGCGTGAATGCCAGTCACTATAGCGGAAGCCCCTGTAATTGCAAGGAATTGGCCCCTAGAGACCCGGCCGCAGACGGTTCAAGTAGACCCGCTCCAGCGTGTTCGCTGGTCGCACTATGGTAGCCCCGCCAAATGACACTACGTTGGCATCTTCGTTAATCCGGGTCTGCACGGTATAGCTCCAATCCGGATTGCCGCGCACCTGCAAGTAGCGGAACTGGCGGTCCTTAACCGGCGTCAGCGGAATCATTACCCCAAGGCCAACAAACTCAGCATCGGTGTTCTTGTAGGTCAGCAGCATGGCGTAGTCGCCAAACCAGAAGCGGCCATCCACCCGGAAGCCTGTGTCACCCTCGAAAAACTCCCCGGCATGCAAGGTAAGCTGTACGTCACGCCCCGGATGGCTATAGGTATAGCGGCCCAGCATCTGCCGCGCTTCTCTGGCTGAATCGTCCACATGGCGGAAATTGCCACTCAGGAAACCAAGGGCATGGCGGCGATCGGAACTAACCAGCAAGGAGTCACTCAACCAGCCATAATAGTCAGTGTTGTAGCGCCCCGCATGAAAGGTAGTAAAGAACTGTGGATGGAGCCGCAGAGTCTGTTGCAAATCCGCCTCTTTCAGGCCGGTGCGCTGGCGACTGTTATAGAACACCCCACCCCGATCAAAGTCTTCGCTGGCGTAAACCGCCTGATTCCAGGTTGCCGACGCAAGAGCTCCAGTCCATAGCGATGTCGACACCTCGGAGCCCAGCGCCAGCGAGGTATCCAGCACGCCGTACTCAGTGGCCACGCCTGTGGTCAGATTTGGGCTCAGGGTCAAACGTGGTCGCCATACCGGCCCGGCACTGCCCTGAAAGTCCCACTGCTGTGGCGGCTCCTGCTCGCTGGCAGAGGTCAGCCGTGGCTGCTCTCCATCCAGCCACAGCTGGCGTGTCATCACCGGAATATTCTGATTGAGCAGCACCAGACGCAGGCTGGTCGCCGCCTCTGAGCCGGTCGGCAAGCCCGCCGCGTGCAACCGCTGGGCCACATCCTCAAGGGCCTGTCGCTCATCACGGTTAAACAGGTTGTTCTCAAAGCGTACTGTCAGCTGATTGCCGGCCGAGCCCACGGAAACCCGCTCATAGCCCGCCGCTACCAGAATCTCTCCAATAGTCGTCGTAGCCGCGCCTTCGTCCACCAACTGTTTTGACTCTTGACCAGTAACCGGTGCTGAAGCCGCCTCCGTTGCCACAGCTGAAGCCGCCCCTGTGGTGGATCGAGCGGTATCCCGGCCCAGCGGAATGGATAGCCCCAAGGAGAAGAACTGCCTGCCGTTGTCGCTATCACCACGGTCATAGGCCATCACCTTGCCCTTCACCTGCAGACCACCGGGTAGCCAGCCTTTGGGGGAGGTCAAGCCGGCGCCAAGGCGGACATCCGCAGCGTCATATTCAGCGATCAGATTAAGCCAGCGGGTGGGCCGGTAAGAGATGGCAGCAAAAGCACCATCCAAATAGCGCAAAGCCTCTTCCGGGCGACCATAGCCAACAGCCATTTCCACAGGCCCGAATTGACGGCCAGCCACCACATAGTAGGACTCGAAATTATTCGCCGAGCCTCCGAAGTCCTGAGCCCCGGCGGCAAGTGTGAACCAGCTTTCCGGGATCAGCGGCGCCTGCACCTTGAAATTAGCTGACAGATCTCGCGGCCCGCTACCGTTAGCAAAAAGATTGGACTGGGTCTCCTCCCAGGCAATACGCCCGCCCACTTCGACTAACGGGAAGATTCCCACCACCCCGGCCACATTACGGTAATGACCATACTCACCAGCAACCCACGCCTGATCAGAATACTGTACATCCGCCTGAACGTGATTAAGCACCGTGGCAGAGGGGACATTGAGAAAACCGCTGTAACCGGGCAATGCCAGATCATCCGCAGCAGATACCACATACGGAAGAGAGAAAATAACCGGCAGGAGCGGCTTAAACCGCGAACTCTTTTTCATAGACTATTCGCGACTTAAGCCGCTCCTACATTTTCAGGCCTTTGCGAATCACAGCGGTCACACGCCAGATATGGCTCAGGGCAAAGTTATACAAAACAAACAGTACCAGAATGCCAAGAAACATGATCGACTCCGGCACACCAATCACCTCCCCGGCAATACCGAGAAGCGCCAGAATGGAGGCTGCCCCCGTAATAATGGCCAGTGCCTGCCGGTCATTGAAACCGGCGCGCAGAAAAATATGATGCAGGTGATCACGGTCCGGCATCATCACCGACTGCCCCTTGCGGTAGCGACGAAACATAACCGCCAGCATATCCATCAGCGGCAGACCAATGATCCACAGCGCCGTCACAGGCCGGAATGCGAGCTCTCCCGCCTGAGTGCCATTAACCAGCAACCACACCAGGGAAAAGCCAATAAACATGGAGCCGGCATCGCCCATAAAGACCTTGCGGGAGAACGGGCCGATGGACAGGTTGGCCAGTAGATACGGCACCATGGCCGCAGTCAGGGCCACTGCCAGCACCAGCTCAGTGGAGAAGCCCGGCCCGGCCAGCACAAACAAAATGATCAGCGAAACCAGTGACACCAGGCTCAAGCTGCCAGCCAGCCCATCAATTCCATCCATCATGTTGAATGCATTGGTGGCGCCAATTACCGCACAGATAGTGATTGCCGGCCCCAGCCAACCGAGCATGATCACGCCAAAACCGATCAGATCACCGAAGGTGTTCAGGTAAACGCCCGAACCCAGAGCCAACAAAGTGCCTAGCACCACGTGCGCCCACAAACGGAAGCGGGCCGGAATATTACGGGCATCATCCAGTGCCCCAAGGGCCACCAGAAAAAGAGAGCACAGTAGATAAATGCCATAAGGCCGGTTGAACGGCATGACAATCAGCCACGCCAAGGCAAGACCAGCAAAAACGCTGAGACCACCGATCAGAGGCACTGCCCCACGGTGCATCTTGCGGTGATCCGGAATATCCAGCAGGCCCACACGAACGGCTACAGGCCGCAGAAAGACGAGAGAAACGGATGCAAAAAGCCCGGATAACAGCCCTGTTGTAGTCATCAAATCCATGCCTACTCTCCTTGATCTGGACCAGCCGCACCGTCGGACATCAGGTTCAACGGATACATAAACGGCGGCTCCAGCTATCGGGCAAAACAGTAGTGCATTTAACACTAATGTGACGATGCCTGTGAAGGACGTCTCAAGCGAAGGTTAGTCGATGACCATGAACGAAATACGAAAACTGGGGAAATAGGGTTATCCCGGTATCATCCCTAAGGTTCAATCAGGCAATTCAAGTATGCCTGTACAACACGCTCTTCGCTGAACAAGCTCTCCATCCGCTGGCGAGCCGCCCTGCCCGCCATTTGTATGTCAGCGGTGCTCATCAGCGCCAGCCGCCCCATTTGCTTGGCCAGAGATTGCCCATCACGCACCTTGCACAGCCAACCGGTAACTTCCGGTTCGATAGCATGCCGACATCCCGGCACGTCCGTGACAATTGCAGGGCGGCCCATGGCGGCAGCTTCTAGCACCGTGCGAGGCATACCCTCCCGATAGGAAGGCAATACCAGCACATGAGACTGCTCGATTAGCGGGCGCACATCGTCCACGGCGCCAAGGTACTCAAGCGCTTGCTCTTCCTGCCACTGACTAACTTCTTGTGACGAGATCGCCGTGCGATTACTCACCCCCAAGGGCCCAACCAGCAAACAGCGCACCTGCAGGCCATCCGCCTTGAGCCGGCGGCATGCTTCGGCGTATTCGCGCACCCCCTTATCTCCCAGCAACCGGGCGATCATAATAAAGGTCACCGGGCCACCCTGAGGTAAAGGCGAGCTCTGGAACCTGCATAAATCGATTCCAGAGCCGGGCAGTAGCGTAACCGGTGTATGCCCCAACAAGCCGCTATCCCTGAACACAGCAAGATCTGCCTCATTCTGGAAGAACAGATGCTGTGCTCTGCGATTCACCAGCCCGTAGGCCTGCCGCACACGACGAAATAGCCAGGAGTCGTGAATAAATGCAGTGCCAAGGCCCGAGATGTTGTTAGCAAACGGGAGCCCTTGCAGTGCGCAAACCAGACCACTGTAGATATTCATCTTTACCGTAAAGTTGAAAACGAAGTCAGGTTTGCGTCGCCACATCACCTTCCAAATAAAAAAGAGACTGCGAAGCTCCTGAACAACTCCGGTGCTTTTGCCGTCGAGGGGCGCGGGGATATGCTCAACGCCAAGCTCATCAACCAGACGCGAACTGAATTCATCTGAAGGAGCAAGACAGACAACCCTGAAACCTCGCTCGCGAAGCATATGAATAGTACTGGCGCGAAAGTTGTAGAGATACCAGGATGAATTTGATGTCAAGAAAACGGATCTCATCAGCCACCAAACCATAGAACGTTCTGGTATGGGACCCATGCAAAGGAATGTGTAGCAAAAAATAGCCAAACAGCCTGCACCAGCCCGTAATAGCCCACCACACCAAGAGCAATGGCTCCGCGAGAATGTGGTTTGGCGGAAACCATTGGCAAGCGTGAAAACACAAAAATCTGTAAAGGAATCAAATAAAGCGCCACTCGATCCGTTGCAGCGGATGAAACAACAACCAGGGGAATGCAAATCAGTGCCAGCAAGGACATCCATAACCAAAGCTTTCTTTCGGCTTCAGACAAACTCAGACGCCGGTGCAACAGGAAAAACAGCACGGCTGGAACCGCGTTCATCAACACCCTGATCAAGCCACCTTCAGACTGGTAGTCCGCCTGAACATAGTTGATCCAAAGGTGCTCGGCAGAATCGAAAAGGAACAGATAACCGCCCACCAAAAACATCAGTCCAACCCAGGTAAAATTCCATAGCCGATTTGAAGTTGAGGCAAGAGCTGTCACCGGCAGAATCAATACTGCAGATTTGTGGAAAGTCGCACCCAGCATCACCCAGAATACAAACCATCCGACCTTGCCCCTGCCGAGTGAGGTCAGACTGATCAGCAAAAAGCCCAGCGCCACCGCCTGACGGGTGTAGCCCATACCCACCACGATGATCAGATATGGCACCGATACCAGTAGCGCCAGCCATGGCAGGGGTTGGCGACGAGAAAAAGACATCACACCAATCATAAGGATGGCGCCGCAGATCAGGTTCACCCAATAAATGGGACCGTCAAACTGGGCGACAAGCCAGTTAACCAG
>NZ_JAFMPS010000003.1:0-1485 GCF_020667895.1 Alcanivorax sp. 1008 | reverse complement strand
CCCTGTAAAGCCGGAAACAGTGCGTCCGGGGATTTGCCCTTTCCCGAACCTTGCAGCAGGCTTGCAGGCTCACGGTTCATCGACGCGACGCCCGCGAACAGTGCCTGCTGGTCAGTACTCTCCAGCACCGCCGCCAACTTGTGCAGCTTCTCGCCGAAGGTGCGCATCTGCAGCCGCCCCGGCAAAAACCTGCCACCGCGTTGCATCAGGCGGTCGTAAGCATCCACAGGAATTGTCTTGAGCATAATGCCCAGTGCGCGGCGCGCTGGCAGTGGCAAATACCTCAGCTTGCGCCAAATACGTGGCACCCACAGATGACGGTTATACCCGCCAAACAGCTCATCGCCGGCATCGCCAGATAGAGCTACGGTAACGTGTTCACGGGTCAGCCTTGAAATCAGCACAGAGGGCAACTGAGATGAATCGGCGAACGGCTCGTCATAAAGATCCGCCAGACCAGGTACCAGATCCAGCGCCATGGCAGAAGTTGCCTGCAATGTCAGATGCTCGGTGCCGAGATGTTTTGCCACCGCTTCGGCATGGCCGGATTCATCGTAGCGATGGTCATCAAAGCCCACGGAAAATGTGCGCACCGGCCGGTCAGACTGCTGCTGCATCAATGCCACAATCAACGAACTGTCGACGCCGCCAGAGAGAAAGGCGCCTAGTGGCACATCGGCGAGCATGCGGCTACGTACAGATTGACTGAGCGCCTGCTCCACCGCAGCAATCGCTGCACCATGATCGCTGATCGGCGCCGCCATGGCGTCACGGGCTGCCTGCTCTGCCGACCACCAGATTATCGGTGCAGGCAGTTGCCCACTCAGCACATCGGCAGTTGACACCGTCAACAGACTAGCCGGCGGCAGTTTCGCTACACCCCGAAAAATGCTCGCCACACCGCCAACACAACCAAAACGCAGGTAATCTTCCAGCACATCGGTGGCCAGCGTGCCCTGCCAATGGGGATGCGCCATCAACGACTTCAGTTCAGAACCGAACAACAGCGGGCCACGTCCGCCACTGGCAAACCCGTAGTAAAGTGGCTTCTCACCAAAGCGGTCCCGGGCCAGTGTCAATGTCTGTTGCTGACGATCCCACAGGGCAATAGCGAACATGCCCACGGCAGCTTCGAGTGCGGACTGCAGGCCCCATGTAGCTATGGCAGACAACAGCACCTCGGTATCCGAGTTACCTCTCCAGCCATTCCCCGCCCCACTGTGCCCTTGAAGCTTGCTTCTCAGCGTCTGGTAATTATAGATCTCGCCGTTAAACGCCATCACATAGCGCCCGCACGCAGAGTGCATGGGCTGATGACCGGCCGGAGAGAGATCAATGATTGCCAGACGAGCATGGCCAAGTGCAATGCCGATATTGGCATCCACCCAAACACCGTGGTCATCCGGTCCACGATGATTCAGCTGCTGCGTCATTGTCCGGGTAAATGCCTGCAAGTCCCCGGCATCCAGCTCAGGCCGGGGCAGC
>NZ_JAFMPS010000039.1 GCF_020667895.1 Alcanivorax sp. 1008 | reverse complement strand
ATCGTGGAGATCCAGCGGCGGACAATCTGGCCCGGGCCATGCGCGCCAACCGATCGTTAGGCAGAGAACTGGATGCGGCGCTGCGCCAAGGCGTTGGCCCGGACACTGATGTGGCCGCTGAAGTGGCTGATTTTGTCCGCTCGGCAGTGCAGATTCCGGATTTTATCGATCGGCAAAAAGTCACCGAGGGTGGGCGGGTATTTCGCTCCAAGCTCGACCTGTTCGGATTGATCACCTATGGCTTGCCGGTGGGTATCTACCTGCAGGGCATGGTGCCGGCCATCACCATGGCACTGCTGTTTACCAACCGCCCGACAAAAGTGCCGGCCACCATTGAGCAGGCCCTTGCCAGAAAAGAGAGCAAGCGGCGCGGCTTTGTCCGCGTGCTGGAAACCTTCCGCTGGTTTAACGCCGTGGCGGAAAGTGGCGCCGGTGATCTGTACAGCGACGAGTTCCGCGAGAACTGCAAGATCCGGTTGGTCCATGGTCATATTCGTGGCGCCATCCGCGGGCATCAGGAGCCATGGAATTATCAACCGCCGCTGAGTTGGGATGAAGCAGAGCTGGGCGTGCCCATGTCCGCCGCCGATGGATCGATTGTGGTGGCCACCATCATGGTCACCATGCTGGCCATGCGCCGCCATCTGCACAAGCCGATCTCCGATCAGGAACTGGAAGCACTTAATCACTGGATCAACTATGTCAGCTTCCTGCAGGGCGTGCCTGAGGAGTTGCTGTGCAAACACTGGCAGGACACAGCAACACAGCTTGCCGCCTTTATCCTGTCCATGGATCCAGGTACTTGCCATGCGCCGCTGCGCAGCTTTATGACCGAGCTGCAGGACCTTGGTCTCGGCCGTGGTCTGTTTGGCCGAATCCGGCCGCTGGCGCGATTGCTTGATGCAGTGGGCACGGCGGCGCTAAGCCAGGTTTTCGATGCGGAGATCAGAACGCACTATGGTCTGCGCACGGCATCAACCGGTGAGCGCGCGACCTATGCACTGCTGCACGCCAGCGTGTCGATGATGAATCGGGCGGCCGGATTTTCTGCCGCATTGAATCGCGGCCTGGACGGGCAGACGGTGAAACTGTGGCGCACGATCATGCCGGAGGCAGAGCGTATTTTGAGTCGCCTGCATGGGCGGGTGGTGGAGTGACGCGCAACTCGCTGCGTGACAGGTTGAGTGTTTGGCACATGGCCGCGCCAGCCGGTTCTGGCTCGGGCCATCTGTGTGCTACGATGCACTGATCCTGTAACACATCAAGGAGCAAGCCATGAGCGATGCCACCTTTACCTTCCGGGTTGATGAAGACCTGAAGGCCGAGTTCGTCTATGCGGCCAAGACCCGTGATCGTACCGGAGCCCAGCTTTTACGTGACTTCATGCGTAACTACGTGGCCGAGCAACAGCAAGCCCAGAACTACGACGCCTGGCTGGCCGATAAGGTAGCGCAAGCGCGAGCCTCGGCGGCGGCAGGTGACCTGATTCCAGCCGCCGACGTTGAGGCCGAGTTCGCTGCCCGGCGCGCCGCAACCCGTGCTCGATTAGCTTCATTTGAGTGATGGAGCTTTTCTGGACTCCCGAGGCCATCCGGGATCGAGACGACATCTACGACTATATCGAAGCGGATAAACCGCTGGCCGCTCTGGCGCTAGACGAGTTGTTCTCAGCCAGGGCTGCAATGCTCGTGGACCACCCGCACAGTGGGCGAGAGGGAAGAGTGCAAGGCACCTTCGAGCTTGTCGTCCACAGCAACTACATGCTCGTGTACGACATGTCGGGCAAGCAGCTGCGGATTCTGGCGGTGGTGCATACAGCACGTCACTGGCCGCCACTGATATCACTATGATATTCAAAGGAATTTCCTCCGTTTACCATTTGGCCATCCCTTCACCTTCTGGTACCTTCGCACTACTCAGGAAGAACATATAAAAACAGGGACCCGGATGACACTCCCCGCCACTCTTGGCTTTACTTTCCCCGTGCACCGGGGACTAACCGCGCGCGCTGCCGGCGCCGTACTGCCGAAAACAGATGCCTCGGCGGAAGCGTCCGTCTCCTCCTGGCATCAGGAAGTGCGTGACGACTGCGAGCATCTGGTCAAGAACCACAAGCTCTACGCCCGGCTGGATATTCTCGATGCCGCCGCGCCATTGGTAGTGGTCGCCGATCTAGTGCGCCGCAGTGTCTGCATCTATATGAGCGTGACCGCCCCCAAAGACAAAAAGAAAACCTCCGCCCCGGAAAACGGCTATATCCGCGCCAGCTGGCCCGGCAGGGCGCCCATCACCCAGGCACTGCTTAATGACCTGCGCGAAGATCCGGCGTTAATCGAAGGCGGCAACAAGACGCTGGCGCCAGTGGCATTCGAAGTGATGCTGGTGCATGACATGGCCGCCAAGTTCAGCGGCGCGAAAACCTTTATTGAGCAGCTGGAAGAAGCGGTGCCACGGTTTTACAAGGATGTGGGTCAGCATCTGCGCGCCTATGTGGCGGAAGAGGGGGTGAGGCTGATGTGCTTGATCCGCCGTTGGAGAGTCATATTGACGATATGGATGATCAGGTGAGTTTGCCCCCTTCAAGCTCACTGATATTGGGTGTTGGGGATTATGAGGCCTGATTCCGGTTCGGATTGTTGTGGCGTAATAGATTTTCCAGTTATTCGTGATCGAGAGTTTTTTGATTTCAATATTAATTATTTTTCTTTGGTGGGTTATGAAGGTAATTCAGGTAAAGGCGCTAAACAAATGCTTTCGTGATTTGAGTAGGTCTGGAAAGAAAGGAAAGGACGTTATTACAAAAGTCAGGGCTGCTATGTCTGAGGCAGGAACTGAGGGTGAAATTACGTCTCTCAAAAGAACTAATCATGGTGAGTCCAGAATCCCGAACGCAGAGAAGTACGATTTGGGCGACGGTTATAGGTTGGTTGTTCAGCTTGTAGATGGCAAAGAAAAGATTCGGGCATTTCTTTTTGCTGGGACGCATGATGATGCTGAGAACTGGCTTGAATCTCATAAAGATTATCATTGGATAATGAATCCAAAAGATCAGACTTTAGAGTTTGTAAAGGTTTCCTCTGGGCCATCATCAATATCCTCTCCAATGAATTTGGATCTTGAGACTCCAATTGAGATGATGTCCCTTCCTCTTCTTCGTCATGCTAAGAAAGATGAGCTTCTCAAAATATGTGATAGCGATCTTGTCGATTATGCGTTCACAATTACTTCTGAAAAATGGGAGGAGGATTCAGTAGGGGTAATTGATTATATCGATCGAGCTCATGGCTCTGACTCTGCGATTCTTTACATTGATCTTTTTTCCCTTTCGCATGATAAAAAGTATCAAGAGCTTCTCACTAGGATTGAGCTAGCTTTGGGGGACTATAAGCTGGCAGGGGCTGATGATATGGCCGAGGCAATCGAAAGCTCCTCCAATAGTGAAATATTTGTGACTTGGGAGGATGTTGTTGGTATTCCAGATGATGCTTCATGGGCTGACTGGTTGCTTTTTCTTCACCCAAAGCAGAAAGAAATATCGGTGAAGAATTTTAATGGCCCGGCTAGGCTTAGGGGGGTTTCTGGCAGTGGAAAAACATGCGTTATGCTTCATCGTGCTCGGCACCTTGTTAAGAAGTACAAGCAGCCAATAGTTCTTGTGACTCTGACGGAAAGTATGAGAAAGCTATTGGATTCGCTTGTCAAAGAATTGTGCGGGGTGGAATCTTCTTACATATCGACTTTCACTATAAATAGCTTTTCTGAGAAAGTAATTCATGATTTGCACCCAAAAGGTGCTGGTGCTTTTACTCGTCTTCGTGACGATGTGTCAGTATCAAAGAGTGTTTTGTCTTTCGTTCAAGGAAAAATTATTGGGTCGAAAGCATATAAGTTCTCTGTTGGGAGCGGTCTTTCTAAGTTTGTTGAAGATGAAATATCTCATATTAGAACGCGACTTATGCCATCCCAATACGACGATTACCTTGATGCAAAAAAATTCCGGCGTATAGGTCGCGGGTCGGGGCTTGGGTTGGCTGAAAGAGAAATATTTCTTGAAGCGGCAAGATACAAAGATGAGCAGATTAAGGGAATATTTCAACTAGATTATGAGGCTGTTGTTGTTGCTGCGGCTGCGCTTCTTTCAAAAGACAAAGAGTCTCTTGCCGCCCTAGGATGGAGAGATATCGATATGCAGCAGTTGGATTCTAGGTTATCCGAATACCATCCATTTAGAGCGATTCTTGTGGATGAGGTCCAGGATCTTTCTCAGATTGAGATAAGCATGCTTGGTAAGATGCCGGTGTTTGGAGGTGGGAGAATATCTTCTGCTGAGGATGGGCTGTTTTTAGTTGGGGATGGAGCTCAAACTATTTATAAAAAGGGGTTTGTGTTGAAGTCTTGTGGGGTGAACGTTGCAAATAGAAGCTTTGTTCTTAAGAAGAACTACAGGAATACAAGGGAGATAATGGCTGCTTCTTATGCTTTGATCAAAGACTATCAGTATGCTGATGTTGATGAAGATAATGTCGTTAGTCCTACTCAGCCGGATTTTCCCGCCAGGACAGGCGAGCGCCCGGCTTTGGTGAAGTGTAGGTCGGTAGATTCTCAGATAGAATTTATTTCAGGAAGAATATCCGAAATTGTGGGGGATTATCGGGCTCTGCATGATGATCCTAATGGATGTCCTGAGATATGTGTTATTGGTCTGAATTCAAGGATTCGAGAGGCTGTAAAGCGGGCTCTTGAAGACGAAGGGGTGGCGGCTAAGGAGCTCCGTATTAACGCGGGTGATTATGAGAGCAATAGTGTTTCTATTAGCACCATTGAGACCGCAAAAGGGCATGAGTTTCGTTATGTTTTCATAGTTGGCGTTCAAGAAGGAGTTATTCCAGCAAAGGGTTTGGAGGATGATGAGATTGCAAGAGATGCTTCTAGGCTTTATGTGGCAATGACTCGTGCGTGCGATAGCCTGTATTTGACATACACTTCTGATAAGGAGAATCAAGCAAGTCGATTTCTTCTGAGTATTCAAGAGTTTTGCAATGAGTTTGAGTATAAAGGGAAGTCTCTTATCGTTATGGATTAAGCTAATGGTTATTGTCTTGCAAGGTTAATTTTGTTCTTCGATCGGGAAGTGAATATTGGTAAACATTGGGTTGCTAGAGTATCTCAGTTCGTTAGCCTATTCGACGGCGGAGACAGGTCTAAAAGTTGACATCTGTTAGCATCATGTGGCAGGCCTGATGCCTACTGTATGCGTTTAATACTTTTGGTTGGGGGTTTGTGTGTCATCTAGTGCAGATGTAAGCATTAAGAGGCTGGTAACGACGCTTTCTGGGTTTTATCCTGGCGCGCCGATGTTGAGGTATATCTCTCACATTCGTTTTCCGAACTTTAAGAACATTGCGAAAGATGAAGAGCTAAAACTGAATTTTCCACTGATTGCTTTGGTCGGGGCCAATGGAAGTGGCAAAAGCTCAATACTACATGCTTTGTATGGCGCTCCAAAAGATCAGAGTACAAGTAGATTCTGGTTCTCTACCGATTTGGATCCAATTTCGGATAATAAATCAAATCCATCACGGTACATTGTTGGTCATTGGAATGATTCGGTATCAAAGATTGTTGAGACAAGAAAAGCCAGAGTGTCTAAGCCAGCCAGATTGGACTATTGGGAGCCAACAAAGCGTACCTCCGGTGATCATATGGAGAAGGTTCCTCCCGTTAAGCCAGGAATCACGGGGCTATCAAAAGATAGATGGAACCCTCCTGAGAAGGATGTTGTGTACATTAATTTTAAGTGCGAATTTGGATCATTCGATAAATACTTTTACTTTGATACTGGTAGGACTCTAGATGAAAATCACAGAGACATGCGAAGGGAAGCAAAACGCATAAGAAAAGTAATATGTCAGAATCTTTCTTCTTTAACATTGTATGGCTATGAAAAAATTATTGAGAATAGAGATCTCTCAAATAAAGAGATTGATGCCATTTCAACGATACTCGGCCGAGAATATCAGGCTGCCAGGCTTGTAAGGCATAGGCTATATCCAGGGGGAAGGGGAGAGGATATCAGCGTGCTTTTTAATCGGGGATTCGAATACTCGGAGGCGTTCGCTGGAAGTGGCGAGGTGGCTATTGTTAGTGCGGTTGTTAAAATAATGGCTGCAAATAATGAGTCTTTGATTCTCCTTGATGAGCCGGAAACATCTTTGCATCCTGGTGCACAAGTTAGATTTCTTGAATTCTTACTCAAGCAGATTAAAGTCAAGAAGCACCAGATCGTTATTTCAACTCACTCTCCAGAGATTGTTGAAAGACTTCCCCAAAAAGCCATAAAAGTCCTGAGCGAGAATGTTGATAAAAAGGTAGTTATTTCAAACGAGTGTAGTCCATATATCGCATTTCATAGACTTCAGAAAATACCCACCGATCGAATACGTGTGGTGGTGGAGGATGAGCTGGCCGCCGTTTTAGTGCGAAGAGCAATTTCCTTGCTGGATGAAGGAGAGCGAGAGGTGGTTGATGTTTCTGTGGTTCCAGGAGGTGCTTCGAGCATTCTGGGAACTTATGGGCCTGTGGCTCAGCACCAGAATGAAAATGTCTATTTTTTCATGGACGGCGATCAATCAACCGGTAATGAAATCCCTGATCCTGATGATCTTCCAGCATCTAAGGACGAAGAGTTGGACGAGATTTGTAGTAAAAGTCTGGGGGTTTCTCCCAAGCTGTTGATTTCGGGAGGTGATGATCCTTCGCAGGCTGCGAATAAAGCAAAGGCTTTGAGATCATATTTAGGCTGGATAAGGGGGCGCCTGTCATTTTTGCCTAGGAAGAGCCCAGAGCATGTGGTGTTGGCCATTATTGGGCACGACGAAGGCAAGTTAGGGTCTATGAGCTCTGAAGAGGCGAAAGCGGTGCTCTATGATGAGCTCGCCACCCCAGATGGAGGCTCGGCGGCCGATATATTGGCGGTATGTAAATACAAGCTTGGCAAGGCAGACTTATCTGAAAACACAGATATAATTGCCATTCTTGATTTGGTTAAGAGCATCATAAAAGCGGAACAGGAGTGAAGGTGTCTAAGGAAATGCAAAGTAAGAAGCCCCTGGCAATTGACCTGTTTTCTGGATGCGGGGGGCTAACTGAGGGTCTCAAGCAGGCGGGTTTTTTTGTGGGTGGGGCGGTAGAGTTGTGTTCTAAGGCTGCGGCCACATATGAATTGAATCATCCTGAAGTTGAGCTATTTATTGGGGATATCACCCAGATAGATGCTCGCGCCATACGAAGGCGCCTGTCGTTACGTAAAGGTGAACTTGATCTTTTGGCTGGATGCCCTCCTTGTCAAGGTTTCTCGAGAATTAAAACAAAGAACGGGAAATATGGAGATATCGATCCTAGGAACTCGTTGGTTTTTCAGTTCAAGAAGTATGTCGACGAATTTTTTCCGAAATGCGTGATGCTGGAGAATGTGCCGGCGCTTTCAAAGCATCAGTATTTTTCGGATCTTAAAGCTTTCCTTGAAGGCAAGGGCTACTCTGTGATTGATGCGGTCCATGATGCGGCTGAGTACGGTGTCCCGCAGAGAAGAAAACGATTAATCATGTTGGCCTCTAGGATTTCCAATGTGGATTGGCCGATGCCCTCTGCAAGTCGTAGTTCGGTGAGGCAGACATTTTCAGCCATTACTCGTTCAGTTTTGGTAGAGGATGATTTACACAACATGCCACAGAGGCGCTCCGAGAAGGTGGAGCGGATTATCAGAGCCATCCCGAAGAATGGAGGAAGTCGGACACAGCTTCCAGATAGTCTAAAACTTGACTGCCATATGAAGATGAACGGTTTTTTTGACGTATATGGTCGCATGGCATGGGATGATGTATCGCCTACCATAACCGGAGGGTGCTATAACCCCTCCAGGGGCCGGTTCATACATCCCGAGGAAGATAGAGCCATTTCATTAAGGGAGGCCGCGCTGCTTCAAGGTTTTCCTCTGAGGTACAAATTTCTAACATCTCATGGGAAGGAGTCAATTGCCCAGATGATAGGTAATGCTTTGCCTCCACCACTAGTACTGGCTCATGCGCGACCGCTATATCAGTTGCTTGTAAATTAAAAAGCCCGGCTTCCCCCGGGCTTTTTATTACCACGAAGAGCAAATCCCCAATCAGCTCACCTGAGCCACCGGAATCTGCACCTTGTCCGCCACGTCGGTATATTCCTTCATCTGATCAAAGTTCAGATAACGGTAGATATCCTTCGACATGGAATCGATGGTGTCGGCGTACTGCATGTACTCTTCCACGGTCGGCAGTTTGCCGAGAATGGAAGCGACGGACGCCAGTTCCGCAGAGGCCAGGTACACATCCGCGCCCTGACCGAGACGGTTCGGGAAGTTGCGGGTGGAGGTGGACACTGCGGTGGACTTCGGCGCGATGCGTGCCTGGTTACCCATGCACAGCGAGCAGCCCGGCATTTCGGTGCGGGCACCGGCGCGGCCGTAGATGTTGTAGTAGCCTTCTTCGGTCAGCTGGTGCTGGTCCA
>NZ_JAFMPS010000038.1 GCF_020667895.1 Alcanivorax sp. 1008 | reverse complement strand
TCGCCTCTGTTTCAGGTGCAGGAAATGACCCAGTACGCTCCCCTTTACAGTGCTATCTGGCATGCCAGCGGCAAGCACCTGGCGGCCAGCCGGCCAGTTGCCGTGCTGCAGGCACACGGCGCTACCGAGCTGGCCCGACTGCCGCAGCGGTTGGCTGACCTGCTAAAACCCGGACAACAGGCTGTCGGCCTGATTGCCTATGATGCCGGCCCGGCAGCCGTGCAGATATTTGATCCGGCAGACATTCGGGAAGTGCCAGCCCACCAGCCAGCAGAACTGAGCAGTGATGACTTTGCCCTGGCCACCCCATTTAGCAGTGACATGGACCAGACCAGCTATTTGTCTGCACTGGAGCGCATCCAGCACTACTTGCGTGCAGGCGACTGCTATCAGGTCAATCTTGCCCGCCGTTTTAGCGCCCGCTTCTCCGGAAGCCCGCTGGCAGCCTGGCAAAAACTGGTGCGCCGCCATCAGGCGCCCCACGGCAGCTTCTTTCAATTACCCGACGGCGACTGCGTCTTCGGCGTTTCGCCGGAACGTTTTCTGCGAATACGTCAGCGCCAGATAATCAGCGAACCCATTAAGGGCAGTCGGCCACGTAGCACTGATCCGCAACAGGATCGCGCCCTTGGAGACTCGCTACTGGATAGCCCAAAAGATCGGGCGGAAAATCTGATGATCGTCGACCTGTTGCGCAATGATCTCGGCAAGGTGTGCGTGCCCGGCTCGGTCAAGGCAACGCCTCTGTTCGAGCTGCGCAAGTTTTCTAACGTCCAGCACCTGGTATCCACCGTCAGCGGTACATTGCGCGACGACGTCTCACCGCTTGCCGCTTTGTTGTCCTGTTTCCCCGGCGGTTCGATCACCGGCGCACCGAAAAAACGGGCCATGGAAATTATTGCCGAGCTTGAGCCTGCGCCCCGTGGCTTTTATTGCGGCACGCAATTTAGTCTGGATAGTGAGGGCAATCTGGAGTCCAACATTCTGATCCGCACATTTCAGACCAGTGGCGAGCAGATTTTTTGCCACGGTGGCGGCGGCATTGTTATCGACTCTGACCCCTTGCAGGAATATCAGGAAAGCCTGTTCAAAGTGGAAAAGCTGATGGATGCCCTATCTTAGAAGCAGCTTCTACAGCCCGGCATCATAAATAATGAACTTGGCATTGCGGGCGACCTGACTTACTTTGCCGAACTGATCCTTTAGAAGCGCACCATAGCCAAGATGGCTATTGCCAATCACTCTGACAACACCACCGGGCTTAAGGTGTCGGCGCGCATGGCGAAACAACATTCGGGCGACACTGTCGTCCAGCGCATGACCCCGATGAAATGGCGGGTTTAGCAGAACCAGATCAAACTGCTGATCCAGCCCGTCCAGCCCATTACCCAAATGAAACTGCACCAGCCGATCGGGAAATGTCCGGGCAATGTTGTCACGGGTACTGGCCAAGGCTAATGCGCTTTCATCGCAACAGTATAAACGCGCCGACGGGTTTTGCTGCAGCGCCATCATGCCGATCACACCATTGCCACAGCCCAGATCGCAGATATCACCATCAATGCCCTGCGGAATATGCTCAAGGAAAAAGCGCGCACCGATATCCAGTTGCTGCCTGGAAAATACTCCCGCATCGACGCGTAGTTGCCAGCCTTGTTCTGGCAAAGTTAGCCAGCTTGGCGGCGGCGGCGCTTTTTCCTGCGCGGCAATGCGCGCGCGAAAAATTCGTGACTTGTGTCGCCCCAGCCCGGCGCTGGGCGCATCCAGATAGCGACCCAACACCTCAACAAGATTGCGCGGCAGGTGCTTGTCCATTCCTGCAATCAACAAGGGTACGCCAGCGGGCAATGCCTGGCTTAGCGCAGCAAGCTGCCACTCGAGCAAAGACAACTCCTTTGGCACCCGCAGCAACACTGCCTTGGCGCCACCGGGCAATGGCTGGTCTGCCCAACTCCATGACAGTCTTTTCGGCTCAATACCGTTGTCTTTAGCGTTGGCTAGCAGCGCCGCATAAGCAACGAAGGAATCGCCACTGGCATACACCTGACATCCCAGCTGGTTTGCTGGACCCGCATCGACGTCAGCAGCATTGACTAGCGCCAGCGTCAGAGCGCCGCTCTGATCGTTAAGCACCAACAGGGGAGCAACCTGCGGCAACTCCTCTGCAAGTACTTCCAGCAAATAGCGATCCGCGCCATCCCAACCACGCAATGGATCATCAGACAGGCGCGGCCAGCGCCGCAGCTGCAGCGAGCCAAAAGGATGCACAAAGGTTCGATCAGCAAGAGACATATGTTGGATTCACCGTTGGCGCCATAAAAAAAGCCGCTTTTCAGCGGCTTTTTTTAAGTCTGGTCGGAGTAGCAGGATTTGAACCTGCGACCCCTACGTCCCGAACGTAGTGCTCTACCAGGCTGAGCTATACTCCGATGGCGCGTATTGTAGTCAGATTTTTCCGGATTGCTACTGGCTCGGGGGAAAATCTGGTCAGATGCTGCTTTTTTGGTCGCTACTATTTAGTTGCGTAACGGCTACTTCCCAGCGGCTTGTCAGCCATTTCCCAGCTACGACAGGAAGTGGCTGGAAGCGCGGGCATTAATGCGACCGGCGACGTAGGTGGCCAGAGCCTGCACAGTCCAGTGCGGAGTCGATGGCACCGGAGTCGGGAAAATGGACGCATCTGCCACATACAGGCCGCTGACGCCGTGTACTTCACCATCCGCGCTGACCACCGAAGTATAAGGATCCAGTCCCATGCGACAGGTGCCGTGCGGGGTAAAGCTGTTCATCCGGTAGGAATATATGCCGTTGATTCCGTAGTTCACCTGAGCCAGTTTCTGATCCAACTCAAACACGTTATCGGCATGCATCTTCTCGAAAGTCGGCAGCCATACTCGCTCGGCACCGGCGGAGAAGAAAATCCGGGAGGCAATTGAGGTGGCCCGAGTCATGCGCTCGAAATCCGCCCGTGTCGGGCTCCACTTGATCACCTTGCGACCGCCAAGGTGATCACCTTCCCAGACCACTCGGCCATTGCCTTCGTCGATGGCGAACGCGTTCAGGCCGGCCATATGCTTGTAGGACTTCATGAACTTGATATGTTCATCGCCCGCTTCCTGCTCACCCACAGCCATCAGCTGCTCAGGCTCGGCCAAGGCCGAATAGAAGGTGAAGCCATCGGAGTTCATAAACTCATCAACCTCCACACCCACCAGCGCGCCCTGGAAGCCAAACAGCTCTTCCTTAAAGGTAGCCAGCACCTGAGTGAAAGGCTGAATGGCCATATTGGCGCCAATGTTGCCGCCACGATCCGGGGCCTGGCTGCGCTGAAGAATCATCGGAGAGTGAATGGCACCAGCGGCCAGCACCACGACCTGCGCGTCCACCCGGACATTGGACACCACGTTACCCGTATCCGGATCACGGATCACCGCTTCCACGCCGGTGGCACGGCCACCCTTCATCAGCACACGGCTGACTTCAGTGTCAGAGAATATGCGCGCACCATAGGCTGCAGCCCAAGGCAAATGGGTAACCTGCGCGGACATCTTGCGGTCCGATGGGCAACCGGCCAGACAATGGCCAGTCAAAGCACAATTCTTCACGTTACGGGCTACCGGGCGCCAGCTAAAGCCCATCCGCTCACAGCCCTGAATGACCTTATGGGCCGTGGTATTAATCTCATGCGCTTCGTTGGTATTGACGTTAAGCCAGCTCTGCACCTGGGCGTAATAGGGCTCCAGTTTTTCACGGCTGAGATCTGTCAGCCCCAGGTCCTCGGACCAGCGTTTGAAAATCTCATCCGGTGGGCGCTGCATCACTCCAGCACCAATGACCGTTGAGCCACCGATGCAGTTGCCTTCGAGAAACAGTACGTCAGTGGTGGTGTTGGCCTGCGCCGCCTGATCACGGTATACCTTGCTCAGTGTGTCGCCGAGGGACTCAGTGAATTCAGCGCTGGGCCAATAACGGCCGGATTCCAGCACCAGCACTTTCTTGCCTGCCTTGGCCATTTCGTAGGCCACCACAGAACCTCCGGCACCGGAGCCAACCACCACCACATCTGCCTGAATACTGAACTGGCGACCCAGCGATGCATCGCGGGCAATGTCTTTGGCTTGGGTAACCGCAACGCCTTCGCGCTGCATCGTGATCATGCGCATACCGCTAATCTCCGGCGTCAGGCCTGTGGCAGGGGGGCGTTGCCAAGGCGACGGACACCCCAGCGTTCAGTCACTGGGCCCCAATAATCCAACGCCGACCAAGTGCGCGAATCACGCCAGTAGTTCAATGTCACCAGCGCCTTCAGCGTGGTGGTGAGACCGCGTTCGAAGAAAGCGCCCTCCTGCATGGCCACCACATAAGCATGTGCCTTTTCTTCATTCAGTTTGCTAAAGCGCTTGAATTTGAAACTGGCCATGGGACGGTATTCGTAGACCCACAGACCCAAAGCCAGCAGTTGACGCTGGGTCGGGTCCATATTGCCGACCATGATGTCGACATTCTTGATAGTGGGGATTTCGTTGATGCAGTCCGGCAAGCCGTGCCGACTGGTGGGCAGTACCGCCCGGGTAAACTGGGTGACTACCCGCACTTCATCCTCCGTCAGGTTGACGTAGGTAAGCGCCTCAGGTGCGTCGCGACGGCCGAAAACCCGCGCGCACCCTGCGGTGAGAGCGACACCGGAAACAGCAGCAAGACGTAACAGACTGCGGCGCGAGAGCGGCTCCAAGCCACCCAGCAACGCTGGCGGGATGTCGTTTTTCTGGGTCATCTACCCTGCTCCGGGAGCCTTCTGGCCCCTCGTTATTGTTATTCAACTTTTGAAGTCTAGCTGAAACCCGAGCAAATGATAAACCCTTCTAGAGCCTGCTGAGAATTTCCTGGCTGATATAGCTGGCCAGGGCATAAACGGTAACCTGCGGGTTAACGATAATCGACGTCGGCAGCAAGCTGGCATCGGTGACATACAAGCCCTTCACATCATGGCTCTCGCCATGGGGGGCCACTACGCTGCGCGCCGGGTCGCTGCCCATGCGCAAAGTGCCCTGCGGGTGATAGGACACCAGCCGCAAGCGCTGCGGCTTATTCTCCAGCTTGGCCAGCACCTCATCAATGTCACTTTCCTGACGGATAACCAGCTTCTCGACGCTGGGCACGTACACTTCAGTTGCGCCGGCGGCAAAATGAATCTGGGCACTGGCTTTCAATGCGGCCAGCATGGACGGGAAGTCCTTGTCGGAGACCTGATAGTCGACCACCTTGCGGCCATCCTCCCAGCGAATCTCACCAACATTATGATCATGGATCAACGTCACGATACCGCTCTTATAACGGGCTTCCTCCATAAACTTCATAAATGGCTTGCCGGTGCCCGGCTCGTTCAGCATGGTCATCTCAACGGCACCGAGACCACCCGCCTCGAGAACGAAACCGCCCTTCTCCGGCAGCAGGAACTCATCCACATAGACACCCAGCAGCGCGCCGCGCCAGGGAAATACCTCATGCGGATACTTGGCCGCCACATACATGGAGGGATGGCAGGCGAAGTTCTTGCCAACCTGCCCAGAGCTGTTACCCAGACCGCTTTTTTGCATCAATAGCGGCGACTGTACTGCGCCAGCAGCCAGTACCACGGTATTGGCATCGACACGAATATCCGCCACCTTAATGCCATCATGGCCAATCACTTCGGCCTCAACACCCACCGCCCGACCACCGTTCTGCAGAATCCGTGTCACCCTCGTGTCGGCATGCAGACGGGCACCGTGGGCCATGGCCCATGGCAGGTAAGTCACCAACATGGATTGCTTGCGATCGGTTTTGCAGCCCGACAGGCAATGCCCGGTCAAAGCGCAGTCACGGATATTGCGCTTGAACGGCTTCACCGACCAGCCAAGCTTACGGGCGCCGTCACGCACCAAACGACTGTGACCGGCAATTTCATGCTCCGCGTTGTCCTCAATCGACAGATGCTTTTCGACCCGCTCGAACCATGGCTGCATGGCCTCCGGGCTGAGATTGGTCAAGCCAAAGTCCCGGCCCCACTCTTGCAAAATAAAATCCGGCGTGCGGAATGATACGCAGCCGTTGACCACGGTGGAGCCTCCAACACAGCGGCCCTGCAGCAGAAGCAGATCGCCTTCCTTATTAGTCTGACCACCGAAATCTTCGTACAGGCGCTCAAGGCTTTCGTTGAAATCCTCGCTAAACTGCGAAGACGGCACATAGGGACCGGCTTCAAGAATCAGTACATCCAGCCCTTTGCGAGCCAGCTCATAGGCCGCCACAGCACCACCAGCACCGGAGCCAATCACCACCACATCAGCGCGCATCTCATGCTTGCCGCTGCTCACATCACTGGCCTGAATCACCTGCAGCCCATGGGCCGGCACGGCATTAACAGTATCTATACGGCTCATGCCGAAGCCTCCTCAGACTCAACAGGAAGGGGCGTATTGCCCAACGACGGAATCCCCCAGCGATCGGAAACGGGTCCATCAAAGCGGATCGGGCCCCAGGTGGCGGGGTCGCGCCAGTAGGAAACATAGACGAACTTCTTCACCACCGATGACAGGGTGCGCTGAATAGTATTGCCATGGGACCAGTCATCCAGAAAGCGAATGGCATCATCCAGCTCCAGATCGACAAAACGGCGCCCATAGGAAAGCACTGCTGCGTTATCAAACAGCCCCAGTCCAGCACCCAGATCCTTGCGAATCACCGGGTCCACCAGACCAAGCAGATGGTCAATATTGTCTATCACCGGAACCTGCTGCGCCGGTGTTAAAGGCGTGCCATCCGTGGGCAGCAGTACGGTAATGGCGCGCTGAAACAGGTGATACTCGGACGCACTCAGGTGCTGCAGGTGCTCCGGTGCCGGCAGACTGTCAACCGGGGAGCGACGCAGCCAGGCAAAACCACCACCCAGCACAGCAACGGCTCCCGCCGCGCCCCACAGGGCCGTTTTCATGAATTTGCGTCGGGAAAGGCCAGCCAGCGGCGCAACCGCGGCATCAGCCTGCTGTTTTGTTGTCATTAAAGCTCCCTTATATAGGGCCATTAAGAGGCGTCAGTCAGACTCCCAGCAAAGCTACCCGAGCGCCCCGGAAGAGACAACCTGTTTACCAGACACGTGAAGTTGACACTCAAGCACACCTGTCATGTGGTGCGTGCCATGTAGTACGTGTCATGCGGCAAAACCATTCGCGGCGAGCGTCTATCCTGCGATATGATGTCAGGCCGGCCTGCTGACACCGTAGGAGCGGCTTCAGCCGTGATAAAAACAATGAGACACCTGATCCTGCTGACCACCCTGCTCTGCAGCATGGCCAGCGCCGACACCATCTACCAATACCGCCAACCTGGCGGCGGGGTGCTGTTTACTGATCAGGCCACTGACCGGGTGTCCCGCGATCATGTACTTCTTAGTGTACGCAAGGGCTGGGAAGAGAAGCTCGGCCCACTGACCGCCGAGAAACGGGACCGCTACGATGGCGACATTGAATACGCCGCCCAGCGATTTGCTTTAGAGCCCGCTTTGATCAAAGCGGTGATCCATGCGGAATCACATTTCAATCCTCACGCTGTCTCCCGGGTAGGCGCCCAAGGGCTCATGCAGCTGATGCCTGAAACCGCCGCATTCCTGCGTGTCGATGACCCATTTAACGCCCGCCAGAATATTCTTGGCGGCAGCAAGTTTCTGCACTACCTCACTGGCAAGTTCGATTCACTTGATTTGGTGCTGGCCGCCTACAATGCTGGCGAGGGTAACGTACGCCGTCATGGTGGCATTCCACCGTTCAAAGAAACTCAGGGCTACGTCAAGAAAATCAACTCGCTACTACCGCGCTATCGGCAGCAGTTCGCCAGCCACTACGCGGAAGAAGACGCCATCGCTTCACGCTGACAGGATCGTTAATGTCAACCAAACGCACCGCTTTTTTCGTCTCTGACGGCACCGGCATTACTTCAGAAACACTTGGCCACTCCATGCTCAGTCAGTTTCGGGGCATTGAGTTCGAACATGTCACCCTGCCCTATGTGGTAAGCAATGAAACCACACACAGTGTTGTAGAAAAGATCAACCAAGCCGGCCAGCGCGATGGCACTACTCCGATTGTCTTTTCCACTCTGGTTAATGACGAGCACCGGGAAATTCTGGCTCGCTGCAAGGCTCTGGTGCTGGATATGTTTGCTGCATTTCTAGGCCCGCTGGAGCAGGAGCTGGGAGTACGCTCCAGCCACACCGTAGGCCAAAGCCACGCCATCAAGGATCATGAGGCCTACCGCATCCGTATTGATGCGGTACACTTTGCTCTGGACAATGACGACGGCGCCCGCACTCGCCACTACCATCAGGCGGACGTTATCCTGATCGGTGTATCGCGCAGCGGTAAAACTCCCACCAGCCTTTACCTTGCCCTGCAGTTTGGCCTCTACGCTGCCAACTATCCGCTCACCGAAGAAGACTTTGACGACCTGCGCCTGCCGGAATGCCTGATCCCGCACAAGGAAAAACTGTTCGGCCTGACCATCAACCCGGAACGCCTGATCGCCATCCGCAACGAGCGCATGGCCGGAAGCCGCTATGCCTCTGCTCG
>NZ_JAFMPS010000037.1 GCF_020667895.1 Alcanivorax sp. 1008 | reverse complement strand
CGGTAGCGCCGTGTGCCTGCAGCACGGCAACTGGCCGGCTGGCCGCCAGGTGCTTGCCGCTGGCATGCCAGATAGCACTGTAAAGGGGAGCGTACTGGGTCATTTCCTGCACCTGAAACAGAGGCGAACCATTATAGGGCAGGGGAGTGAGAATCCCGTCACACTATGTAACTGAAATATATGGCTGGTGTTACGCACGGTAACAGTGCGGCGCAAGGGCCATATAATGGGCGGTTTTATAAATCTGGTTGATTTTTGATCTAATGGGTAAAAAGCATTAAATAACATGATGTTAGAGGGGCTGTGGGGGGTGATTGTAAAGTGAAATTCCGGCTGACGTCTGTGTAATCACCGTGTTACTGTTTGTTTGTGCGCTGTTGCAGCGCCACCAAAGATAGATAACCCCATAATAAACGCGTGTGTGCACACGAGGAGAATACAAATGAAAGGGTTCAAGAAACTCGCTCTGGTTACCGCCGTAGCTGCTCTGCCGATGAGCGGCTTCGCTATGGAAGCTCTCGATGACGCCACCCTGTCTGACGTAACTGGTCAGACTGGTATTCAGATTGGCCTGAGCCTGACCCAGACCATGAACGTGTTGATCGACGACACCGACGGTCTTGATGTTGGTACTGGTCCGGCTGCCTATACCGCAGCTGGTGGTATCCTGATCCAGAACATGGGCATCACTGGTACTGCTACCATCGACATCGATGCTGGTGGTAATGCTACTGACGGTGTGTTGGTTGTTCAGGTTGCTCTGGCCAACGGCTTTAACATCGACACCGGCGACCTGTATGCGGTAGATACCACCGCAGGCTCGGGTGCCTATTCCAGTGGCAATGGCGCCAATACTCCGCCGACCACTGCCATTCTGGATAGCGTCAACGTTGCTTTCGCTAGCGGTCTGGATCTGGAAGTTCAGCTGGGCGACGGCGCAGCCAACTTCGCAGAGCTGACTGGTGATATCGGTACTCTGACCATCACCAACTTTGCCCTGAATGATATTGCTGGCGGCGGCGCTCTGAGCTCCACCCAGATTGATATCAGCGGTCTGGACGTGACTGGCACCACCATTGCTCTGACTGCAACCGGCATGGAAATCGTTACTGGTGCGTCTCTGAACGCTGTAGACATCACTATTAATGATCTGATCCTGGGCGGCGGTGCTGCTATGGGTGATGTTTACATCACTGGTCTGGACCTTTCTGCTCAGACTATTACCATCAGCGGTAAGTAATTCGGAAAGTTACTTTTCCGAGAAAAGGCCCGGCTTGCCGGGCCTTTTTTTATGCCTTCTAATTCGCCTTTCCATATTGCTCAGAGTGAAACATGAAAGTCAGTATTGATGAGGCTCTGCGTCGCGGCCAGATTGAGCCGGTGGTTGCGGCATTGCTGCAAGCTCTTGCTCAGGGGCAGGCGCCCTATGCGGAGCTTATGCGTACCGTTGAAGCTGCCCAGGGTCAGCCGGAGCTGCTTAAAAGGCTGCGCCACAAGGCAGTGCATAGTCGTCCGCGTGATCCCCGCTCCTGGCGGGTTGCGGCGCTATGCGATCGCCACCTGCATGACTGGGCGGCAGCAGTAGCGTCTATTCGCCGCTGTTACGCGCTAGGCGATCGCGATGACCAGCTGCGCCTGACAGAGGCCAGCTTGCTGGAGATGCTTGGGCAGCAGCAGGAGGCTCTGGATGTGCTTGAGGGCCAGTGGCCCGAGACACTGGCTGCCAAGGCCTGGGCGGTGCGCGGCCGGGTTTGGCTGCGAATGAAAGCCTATTCGACTTTGGTGGATGAGCTGGGCGGCTGGTTAGAAGGTAGCTCTGATCAGCAGTACGCGGGTTATGCGGGCTGCTGGAAAGCTCTGGGCCAAGCCTATGATCATCTGGACCAGCCTGACCAGGCAATGGCATGCTTTCGCCGTGGCAATGAGCTGGGACCGAAGACGGATATGGAAAGCGATGCCATGGCCGCATTTCTGTCAGCATGGGGCCGTGAAGCAACCCTGCAGCCTTTTCAGTCCTGCTCGCCGAGTTCTTACATTGGGCCCACCCCTGTTTTTCTAGTCGGCTTTCCTCGTTCAGGCACCACCTTGCTGGAGCAGGCGCTGGATGCTCACCCGGGTATCTGTGCCCTGGAGGAGCGACCTACCATCGAGAGGGCGTTAGCCGCGGCTCAACAGCTTATCCAGAAGCGCGCAGAGGTAAGGGAGTCTGTGGCCGCAGCGGGTTCCTTGCCAGATAAGCTGGCCGAGCTGCTGATGGCTATTAGTCGAGCGGATGAAAATGAGCTTGAGACAATCCGCACGGTTTATTTTGATGTGGTCAGGGCCGCTGTGGATTGGCCTGAAGGCGCGCTACTGGTAGACAAGAATCCGCTGAATTTTGTCCATCTGCCATTTATTGTTCGTTTGTTTCCTGAGGCAAAGTTTGTTTTCGCGCTGCGAGACCCTGCGGACTGCGTGCTTAGCGGGTATATGCAGCATTTTGAGAGGAATCCAGCCATGGATCGCCTCACGTCCCTTGAAGGAGGGGCCCGCTTTTACGCCGATGTGATGGGGCTGTTTGAGCGCTATCGGCAGGCTCTGCCGCTGGAGGACAGGCTGCACTTCGTTCATTACGAGCAGTTGGTGAGTAACTGGCAGGGTACTGTTAGCGCGGTGCTGGAGTTCCTCGGTGTGGGCTGGCATCAGCAGGTTGAGCATTACAGGGAGCACGCGGCGCGGCGCGGTACGATTGCCACGCCGAGCTATCAGGCTGTGGTGGAGCCCCTGCGTAGTCGGCCAACGGGCCGTTGGCGCAGCTATCAGCATTTGCTTGGCGACGCCTTCAAGCCGCTGCAGCCATATCGACTGCTATGGGGCTATGAGGAGGGTGTCCGGGAATAGCCGGGCACCCTTTACAAAATCCCTACAAACACTGCACGTTCAGGCGGTTAGCATTGCCCAGTCGTGTTTCTCGATCCGACAGCGTATTCATAACAATAAAGGACCGGGCCGCCTCCAATGCTGGCAATTATTCTGGGTGTAGGGTTGATTTTTGTGGCTGTGAACCAGTCCATGGTGGTGGAGGAGTACCCGAAGGGTTATGTCCACTACGAACACCCGGTTGGCGATATGGGTGCGGTGTATGAGCGCGGTATCGTGGTTAAACCGGTATCGGACTTCAAATATCAGAACTTGACTCGCCAGGCCTACGATTATTCTTGTGGTTCCGCTGCGTTTACCACGGTTCTTAACCAGTATCTGGGCCGTCAGTTTGATGAGCGTCAGATTATGGAAGGTCTGCTGCGCTTTGGTGAAACCGAAAAGATCGTTGAGCGGCGTGGTTTTTCCCTGCTGGATATGAAGCGTCTGGCCACCGCTCTGGGTCACCCCAGTGGTGGTTTTCGGGCTAAATTCGAAGACATAAAAACACTTGATCACCCAGCCATCGTGCCTATCCACTACGGTGGCTTTAAGCACTTTGTTGTGCTTAAGGAATACCGTGATGGCCACCTCTATGTGGCCGATCCGGCATTGGGTAACATTAGTTTTACCGAGACCAAGTTTCAGGAGATCTGGACTGACAATGTACTGTTCATTATCTTCCCTAACGGTTTTGAGCCGCAGGATGGCTTGGCATTAACAGACTGGGATATGCGCCTGGTGGACGAAAAGACGATTAGTCACATTGTTTATCAGGAGTTCCCGGTGTTTACCAAGACGCTGGAAAATGAAGCGGATCGGGCGGCCTCGCTGGTGCGGGTGCGTATCGAAGATGAGTGGGGCGAAACACGCATAATTAATGTGCCGACCCGAACCTATTTCAACCAGAAATGATCGATAAAAATATGGCTGTAGCAGAACAACAAAGGATCAGACTGATGAAAACTGAAGGGGGTGTCATCCTTAACGGGGCGCTGCTGTGCTGCTTGCTGGCTACGGCCGGGTTTGTTCAGGCAGAAGACGTCGAGGACGCAAGGGAGGCCCTGCAGCAGAAGGAATCAGATGTCACCGAAGAAAGTAATCTGGAAGAGGTATTCCAGGCTGCCCAGAAGCAGTATTCGCTGCTACCTTCTGGTGAGATGTCGATGAACTTTGGCGCAAGCTACAGCTACTTTCGTGACAACCGGATCAATATTGCTATTGAGCAGGGCCAGATTACTAACTTCCAGATCGAGAATGATGCCCAGCATTCGTTTGGCGCCAGCCTGTCGCTGGACTACGGTATCTGGGATAACCTGACACTGAATACCAATCTGCCAGTCTCGTACAAGTATGATACTGAGAAAGACGTCTCCGTGGCGGCTCTGGGGGATGTGTCAATCGGCTTGCGCTATCAGCCTTTTCCAATTAAGGCAGGTGCGACCAACACTACTTTGTATACCACCCTGTCCACGGCAACCGGCAATAGCCCTTACAAGATTGACACCCGTAATCAAGTGTCCAGTGGTAAAGGTTATTACTCGCTGGGTGGCGGGGTAAGTATGAGCAAGGTAATCGACCCGGTGGTGCTGTTCGGTTCGGTCGGTTACACCCATGCCTTTGACGTAAGCGGGGTTAATCAGGATCGCGGCAGCCGCACGCTGACCGGTGTGGAAACCGGTGATAGCGTTAACTTCTCTTTTGGTTTGGCCTATGCGCTTAGCTATGAAGTATCGCTCAGCGCCAGCTACCAGCAGTCCTATAGCTTCCAGTCTTTCTTTAACTTTAAGCCAGAGCTGAATGATGATGGTGACCTGATTAAGCCTCGCGTAGGAAGCTCGGACGCTACTTCCAGTGTGGTGAATATGTCGCTGGGTCTGCGTACCGCTGCCAACCGGGTGATCAATTTCAGTTTTGGTTTCGGCCTGACCGAAGACTCTCCTGATGTCCTGATGGGCTTCAACGTTCCGGTGGATTTCGCCGGCTTCAAACCGGGCGCCTGATTCCGGAAATAATGGCTGTAGCCGGAAGAAAAGAATGACAATCAAAACAGGCAGAACAGTAGTGCGCAAAGTCGGGGGCGGGGTAGCAGCGTTAAGTCTGCTACTGGCCGGTCCGTCTGCTGCGCAGCTTGCGACTAACCTGGCCGTGGACGTCCGGGCGATGAGTATGGCCCATGCGGTGACGGCGGATCCGCCGGGCATCATGGCGATTCACTTTAATCCTGCTGGCCTTGGCAAGCTGCGTGGTCGTCGTATGGACCTGCAATTCGTTGGTGTCGATTTCGGCATTAACTCGGAGTTTACTGCGCCGCCGGATTACAACGTATTTGGCTTTTCTGATGATCCGGTGGTGTGTGCGGATGCGCCGGATAATGGTGCGGACTTCTGCCGTGAGTTTCGTACCGGCAAGAGCACCGTGGAAGGCGTTAGCCTGTATATCCCGATTCTGAATGACGGCGTGGACTTGCCACCGGGGCCGCTGCTTGCTGGCCCGATACCATCTTTTTCCATTCGTCCGCCGGGCTCCAAGTTTACTTTTGCTACGGCAACCTACCTGCCCATGGCAGCCGGTTTGTATCGCGCCGATGATGATCCGGGTAACTTCATGGGCCGGCGCATGGCACTCGAGCGTATTACTTACCTGTCTCCGTCCGTGGGCTTTCAGGCTACCGATACCCTGTATTTGGGGGCGTCGGTTGGCCTTTCCTATCAGGCGGTGATGTTGGAAACCGATTTCCGTGCACCGAACGAGCTCACTGGTTTTGCACGGATTCTTGATGAGAGTGTGTGCGCGCCATTCAAGGGTGAAAGTAATATTGCTCTGGATCTCATCTTGTTTGGTATCTGCCGACCGGAAGAGGGTCTGGGGCCGTTCAAGAACCTGGCTTCCCTTGATGTGGCCATGGATCAGCGTCTCAGCCCCAGCTATAACCTGGGGGTTCTGTGGGAGCCAAACGACCGATTTGCCTGGGGAGCTGTGTGGCACTCTGAGGCCAAGGTGAGCATGACCGGTGACTTCACCGTGAACTATTCCAACGCCACGGAGCAGACTATCAATGGTATCGGCGGCAGTGCTACCGGTGCGATTGCTCTGGCGGTATTGGGTATTCCATCCAGCGTTGGTAGTTCGGAAACTGGCCTGATCAGCATGGATTTGACCATGCCGGCCCATTTCCAAACCGGTATAAAAATCCGTCCGACGGAGCGCTGGCAGTTTAATGTGGACGCCGTGTGGGTGGACTACGACCAGTGGGATGCGTTCAATTTCAAATTTAATAAAGCTACCGCGGTGACTGCTCTGGCCAGACTGTTTTCACCGGGCTCTACTCCCACCAGGTTGCGTTTTCCTCTGGAGTTTCAGTCCACCTGGAATCTGGCGTTCGGCGTTCAGTATGACCTGACCGGCCGTTTGCAACTGCGTGGCGGCTATGAGCCGCGTGCATCGGCTATCCCCACAGATCGCCGTAACCCGATGGTGCCAATCAACGAAGCTCGCTATTACAGTCTTGGTCTGGGCTACAAGTGGGATAAGGACACGGATATCGACTTGGCTATTGCCACCATGCGGAGCAGGGATAATATCCCGGCCAATACCAGTACCTTGGGCAATAGTGAGGGTATCGATAACGTCGTCTACAACCCTTACGCGGGTCTTGATATCAAGACCGAAACCACCATCAATATGGTCGGTCTTGCGTTTCGTACGGCCTTCTGATGAGAGTGGTTGTTCTGATCGGGCTGCTTGCTTTGATCTCTTCCTGCACTACCTCTAACCGCCCGGACTCGGGCGGTTTCTACTCCTACGTTGATGCACAGGGCAATTTGGTTACGGTGGTGCGACAGTCGCCAGAGGGGGGCAAGTCGTCCACAGAAACCTTGCAAGCCACGGCGGAGCCGGTTGCTGTGGAACGTCCACGTCTGGATGAACTGGATGCCACATCTTTGGATGAACAGGGGCAGTACCAGACTGACGAGCAAGTGCAGAAAAAAATCGAGGACGCAGAGCGCGATCGCTTTGTTATCTATCGCGATGCTTCTGGTTATCAGGTTACAGAGCAAGTGGATGTGGTTGCTGCACGCAAAGCCAAGGAAAGCAAACCCCCGGTTTATGAGGTGCTCGGAAACACCTCTAATGCTTACATTGAGCGGGTGGAGGCCGTGCCGGAGCGCTGCTGTGACGGCCCGCTGAAGCAGGCAGTATCGCTTAGGCCTGGACTGGAGGAGTTGGTCTCCTTCAGCCCGCCGTGGTACTGGGTGTCTATGCCTGAACGCCACCCCGCGGTGGCGTTTCGTGTTGAGCCGGGTATCGCTGCATTACGCTTGCAGACTTTTTTGACCGGAGTTGGCTATCTTCACCCACAGGCTGCGTTCCTTGATCAGGACGGCGTGCCTATCTTGCTTGTAGACAATTTGTTTGCCCGACGTTATCCGGAAACCTGGAGTCGTTTGGGTTATCTGGAAGGCGAGCTGCCGGTTGAGAAGGGCGCTGCCTGGCTGGTTCTGTATCTGGGCTATGCCGGCGTGTCTGACAGCGGCCGGCCGGAACTGGTGCCGGGGGAATACCTTTGGGCTGAACCTTCCGCGCCTTTGGCTCTCAAAGGGGAGTTGGTGGTGCGGGCCTTAAGAGCACCGCCGGGGCAGTAGGCCCCGTGTAATCGGTCGTTGTTAGTTTGTAACTGTATGAAAGGCCTTCTGTTTTGTCGGCAGTATTGTGCCGCCGGGCGGCGCATAATGGTACTTGTTGTGCAGCCGTGTAAGGCTGTGATCAGTCATTTTCAGGATCTGTTATGAAACACGTTACCTTGTACGCTTTGGCGCTTTCTGTTGCTGTTGCCGCAGTGTCGCTTAGTGGCTGCAATGCCGGCGAAGACTTCGGCGACGTCAATATTGGCGGCCCAATCATTGATAACACGCCGCAGCCAGCTGATTTGCCAGCCGATGATGAGGATGCCCTTGAGATCGAGCTGGTGGTGGCTTCGGATGTTGGCGGTATGGTGCGTACTGCCAATGTGGCTCATATCAAGTATGAATGTACCGAGTCAGTAGGCGAGGTAAAGGCCTCCGGCGACACCGCATATCTTGCGCGCTGCGCAACTAGTGCCAGATCGGTAGAGTTTTTTGTTGGTGGTTCTGGCGAAGGTGATCCGCGTATCTCATTTGGTGTCGCCTACTTGCCCATGTGTACCGGCCGTAGCGAGGGCTCAGCAGGGCAGTCTGGTTGTGCCGGTGGTAGCGGCTTCTTTCAGGTGGCCGTGGCTGACTTGGTGCCGCGTCCACGTTCGACAGATGATCCCGATCCCTTGCCACTTTCCGCCCCGGCTCGGCGGCTGGCCAGTGACGCAGAGGTACGTAATCGAGTTGCCTTGCTAACAGCGTTGGATGTTGATCCCGATCCGCTGGTGCTGAAAGTGTCCAGTGGCGCCACTAACCTGGCCGGCAATGCTCCGACCCCTGTTAGTGACCCGGATTCCGACTTCTCGGAAGAAGATTATATTGTCTTTAGCGCGGCCTGGGCGGACTGGCTGGCCTCCATTAATGCGGCTTACTCAACGACTCTGGCCTTGCCTGCTACCTCGGCAGACGCCGAGGCACTGGCTCAGGCGGCGATGGATCGTACTCGTATCGGCCTGTTCTCCCTGGAACATGATGGCGTCACTTATGCCACTGCATTTCCCGATGAGCCGTTCAGTAATCTGAATATAATTTTGCCGTTTATCGTCATGCCTGATGGCAGTGTGCTTGGTGTAGGTGCCCTTTTCGGAATTGAAGGTGACGGTCTCACTACGAAGGCGGCGGATGATTTGCTGGCCTTTGAAGCTGGTGCCCGGCTGGATGATAGTCTGAATATTCGCGGTGATGGGCTCGGCGACTGGGAGGTGCTTAGTGTGCTTGATCCGGCGGATGCGGCACTGAG
>NZ_JAFMPS010000036.1 GCF_020667895.1 Alcanivorax sp. 1008 | reverse complement strand
CCGGCCTGCATGGTCGCGATCTGGCGCAGGCCTTCGACACCGACGATTTCAATGTGATGATCGCCGCCAACAAATACCAGACCGGCTTCGATCAACCCAAGCTCTGCGCCATGTACGTGGACAAGAAACTGCAGGGCGTGGACTGCGTGCAAACCCTGTCGCGGCTGAACCGCACTTTCCCTGGCAAGGAAACCTTCATTCTCGATTTTTACAACGATCCGCAGGACATCCTCGATGCCTTCGCGCCTTACTACAACAAGGCCGAGCTGGAGAATGTGTCTGATGTGAATGTGGTCTATGACCTGCAGAAGACCCTGGATCAGGAGCAGATCTACCACTGGGAAGAAGTGCGCGAGTTTGCCCTGGCGTTCTTTGATCCGAAGGCGGCCAGCAGCAAGCTCAGCTATTACTGCCACCCGGCCAAGGAGCGATTCGCCATCCGCTACAAGGCCGCGCTGGATGATATTCGTGTGTGGCGGGAGAGCCTTCGGACAGCAGAGCGTAATGGCGACAAAGCCCGCAGCAAGCGCGCCGAGCAGGAGCTGAAGGAAGCCGGCGAGCGCAAGGACTCCCTGGATCTGTTCCGCAAGAACCTGCAGAGTTTCGTCCGGGCTTATGAATTCCTCTCTCAGATCGTTCACTACGATGATGCTGATCTGGAGCAGCTGTGCGTTTACGCCAAACACCTGCACCCGCTGCTGCGCGTGGACCGACTGGATGAGGAAAAGGTAGACGTGACCGAGCTGCAACTGACGCACTACCGCCTAACCAAGCGCGCCGAACACCAGCTGCGACTAGAGGAAGAGGATGGTGAGTATGGCCTCAAGCCGCTCAGTGAAGTGGGCTCAGGCAATCCCCATGACCCGGAGAAGAAGCGCCTTTCCGAAATTATTGAAAAGCTGAATGATCTTTTTGGGCTTGAAGTCACCGAACAGGACAAGTTGCATTTCGCTAATGGCATTGCCGACCGCATTGGTCGAGATCAAGAAGTTATGGAGCAGGTGCGTTCGCATAGCGCCGAGCAGGTCATGCATGGGCTTTTTCCGAAGCGGGTCACGGATGCAGTGCTGGATGCCCTTGGAGATCATGAGAAGCTATCGGTGCCGATTCTGGAAAGCCAGGATACGCAGAGGGAGTTTGCGTTGGTGATTCTCAGAATGCTCGCGGAAAGACTGGGGAAAACTGGTGCTCCAGAGTCCCGCCATTGGTAATGCAATTATATGCCCGACATCTGGTTCGCATCCAGCTTGGTTGCATATAGCCGTTAAGCCCTCAGCATTTATTTATTATTTTTCAATCCATTTATTGAAGAGTGGCAAATGCGCATAAAGCTCTTCCTAAACTACTTGAAGAAGAACAGTGTTCGGTTCAATAGATCAGATCGTATACTAGCTTGGCAGATTGCGGGGCTATGCCAAGAGCATTCACGGTCTCGCTTTGTGTCTCATTATGCTGGTGCGGCAGATCTTCAAACAAACATGCGAAGCCTTCGTCTGCCCAGCCAGAACTCGATCAAGTGAAGTCGGATGTATGAGATCGCCGTGTGAATCAACTATTCAAGGGATTTTAATCGGTATATAGAGGATATTATTTAACCTCAGTCGAGAACTTGGCGTTTCAGCCTAAGTCAACGTGACCCATCAGTGCGTCTATGCGCGCTCGTAACTCATCACTGACGGGCATAGCCCGGCCATTCCAGACGGCGCTGTATAGTTTCAGCGCACTTTCTAGGTCCGCCAACCGAAGCCCGAGCGTGTCAGCGACGAACCACCGATGCTCCTCGTCAAGGCTCCGGAGGTAGGCGAGCGCATCCCAATTCGAAAGCCCCTCAACTTCGTCGGCCTTTTCTGCAAGGTAGTAAGAGTCGCCTTTGTTGATCTGGCGGAAGCTGTTCATTATAACCTTTGCCAAGTAACCCATGTCTTTTCCTCGCTCACTCTGGTTAGAGGCAAATTATAATCGACTTTAATATAGACAGCCCCGGATTTCCATGGAACCCCAGATCTATCAATGGCCTTTATTGCAGCGGCTCAGCTACAGCATGAGGAACTGGGTGGCGCCTCCGCTGAAAGACTGCCTAAAGGATTACCACCCGATTCCTGGGACAGCTTTTGGGGCTCCCCCGAGTTTCTTTCGTAGCAACTTTTCACCGAAACTTGCGAAATATCATCGGTCCGTGCGGCGACAGCACTTCTTTCCACTAGAAACCCAGAAATATCACCGCTTCATACTCAAAGGAAGGGCAGTGGAGGCCTGGAAAGAAGTGTGACGACCCTCCAAATAAGCTCTTAATTTAATATAAAACAATGATTTATCAATTATTTCGCACAACAATATTACTTCATGACAAGCAAAAGGTTTTGATGAAAAGAAAGTTATTCGGCAAAAATTGTGTCACATGACACAAGTTAAGACTTACTCATTTACGTACAACCCTTGTCTCCAGCATAGCCAGCCCCATAGGTGTAGGTAAATAATATTGGCAACAGATGAGAAAGCTAGGAACTCAGATAATTGTGTCACGTGACACAATTTTCATCGGGATGCTGTCTTTTTGGCTGAAGCGAGTTTCCTCAGGAAATTTCCAGCCGAGAATCCCCAGCGGGGAGAGCCGGCGCTGACCGACGAAACAGCGCTCCCGTTCACACCAGAATCGCTGGGCCGGATGGCTTGCTCGGTCATAGAGCGGGAGCGCGCGAAATCCTCTTTGAAAACCGGGGAATGGCTGTAAGCTATCACTTATAGTTGCCTCGAGGCGCAGACATGAAACGCCAACCATTTACACCCAAGTTTTTGGCTGCCCAGACGGCAGGATCCATGCGGATTTCAGGGTTCCGCGTTTCCGCTGAGAGGGAGCGTATGCTCGAATCCATTATTGCTGGCGAGCTTGACCCAGATGAGTTGCGCCGCGAGGTGATCGAGAAGCATCTGGAAAAGGCTGCATCTAGCTCCTCGTGAAGTGCTTCATCGGCGACTTGTATTTCTCTTGGTGTCCAACTAGCATTTGGCTATGAGCAACCTCCCCGCAAAAAATGCAGTATGCGTCTTCCCGGCATCAAAGGCCGGCATGGACGTTGCGCGCGCTCATTTGTTTTCCCGCCCCACCTTAATCTCCCGAATATCACGCTCAATATCTGCCTGAAGCAGGCTTGCGGCTTTGGCCGTTGAATTGTCCGGTTTAACCCGGATCTTCGAATTCAGAAATGAGCGTATATCATGAAAATCCAGCTGTTGAGTGATGTTCATCTGGAGCATCGCAAAGATCACCGTATCGAAATTCAACAAACCGACGCTGACATTCTTGTGCTCGCTGGCGACATCGGCGAAGGCCTCCTGGGAATTGAGTGGGCCGCAGATCTCTCCCAGAAACACGCTAAGCCTTTGATTTATATCAGTGGCAACCACGAGTACTACGATTCAGATTTTATTGAAAACCTGCTGAGAATGGAGCGAAGGGCAAGCCAGCTAGGCATCCATTTCCTCGAGGAAGATACTATAGAGCTCAATGGATATCGGTTCGCTGGTGCAACTCTCTGGACCTCATTTAAGGACCGGTCGGGGGTGATGGATCGGGCTGCCGCCCATAGGGCCAGACGAAACATGTCTGATTTCCACTGTGTAAGACTTGAAGGTGAGTTACTTACGCCGAATAGAGTAAGCCGCATGCACGAATCAGCCTGCCAGTTCCTCGAGTCATATCTCAGCAAGGAAGATGCAGAGCGGACGGTTGTCATTACGCACCATGCCCCGAGCTTAACTTGCCGCAACAGGCGCTTTGCTGAAGGGCCGATGACCAAGGCCTTTTGTTCGCACCTCGATCATCTGTTTGGCTTGTCTAAGGTATGGTGTTTTGGGCATACCCATTTCTGTTTTGACGAACTGCTAGACGGCACACGGGTGGTCTCAAATCCGGTTGGGTATCCCGGCGAGATATTGGGCTTCGACCCAGGGAAAGTGATTGAAGTCTAGATTTGATTGCTACTGGGTTGAAGGCGGCAATCAAAAAATAACCTAATATTACGGAGGCGGCCATGGCGCGCCCAATCTTTGTAATCGATCTTGAGGCAACTTGCTGGGAAGACCGGGAATACACGGTCGATGAAATGGAAATTATTGAAATCGGCGCTGTCTTGGCAAGACCAGACGGTTGCGTTATCGACGAATTTTGTACCTTCGTAAGACCCATTAAGGAACCAATTCTTAGCAGATTCTGCACACGACTGACGTCGATTCATCAGGCAGATATTGATACGGCTCCTTCATATGGTGAGGCAATAGCACTTCTTGATGAGTGGGTCTCGCAACGGCCTGGCACTTGGGGGAGCTGGGGAAACTATGATTTCCGGCAGTTCATGGCGGAAGAGAGACGAATTCCCAGCGGAAGCACTTTCTTGGACATGCAACATGTCAACCTGAAAAAGGCCTGGCGCAAGACAACCGGTGCGGCGCGTACAGGCCTTCTTGGCGCGCTTGAATTTCACCAGATGCAATTTGAGGGTGTTCATCACCGTGGTGTCGACGATGCTCGAAACGTTGCCAGACTGCTACCGTTTATTGACCGACACAAACTCCTTGCGGGTGTTGGGGAAATGCGGGGCGTAATTGACAGGGAGCGTCAACCGTGAGGGAAGAATTGGAAATCAGTCTTATCGACAAGTATCCGCAGGTTCTGAGTCTATGTAGTGCGGGAAGCTTCTCGGTTGGAGATGGTTGGTTCTGGGTGCTGGATGCATTATTCGGTTCATTATCCAAACTGAGTGAAGACGATCACGAATCTGAATTTCTGGTAGAGGGTGCCGAAACGCGATTTGGTCGGCTGAAGGTGAAGGTAAGAAAATGTGGCGAAATTGAGCGACGGCTTATTGAGCATGCAGAGCGCATGGCTTGGAGTACCTGCGAGCAATGCGGGAAGCCAGGCGAATGGTGTGCCACTGATGGATACTTCCGGACTGCTTGTGCTGACCATACCCGAGACCCGTATTCGAGAAAAGACATGGATGAGGTTCTCCGGGTTTTTGTAGACATGGATGATGTGATCACCAACTTCAAGGGTGCGTTCGCGCGGGATTTTAAAAATAACCCTGCATGCAAGTGGCCTCAATCAAGACAGGGGTTCTTTACGGAACTTGAGCCAGTCGAGAATGCAATTGAAGCGGTCAAGGCTCTGGCTGAAATCAGTAGCATGGACATTCATATCCTCACTGCGCCAAGTCCACGAAACCCACTCAGTTACACAGAGAAGCGGGTCTGGGTGGCGGAGCATTTAGGATACGAATTTGTGAAACGTCTTCATATTAGTCCAAGGAAGGACTTCTTTGATGGAGATATTTTGATTGACGACAACAACCGTGGGAAGGGGCAAGATCTTTTTCGAGGCCGGCTTATTCACTTCGGCAGCGATGACTATCCAGACTGGCCGAATGTGCTGGCCGAAGTAATCTGCCATCCCGGCCGGCACGGCGTGCCTGTGCCGCTGCGGTCGCGTCTTACCGGTTTGGGAGTCGATAATCGTCAGGCGACTGAAAGAGCCCTCAGGAAAGGCTTATTATACTATCGTTTTGTTCTGATGGATCTTCTTCTTAGTCGGACTGAACCGGAATTGAAAACTCTCATCGGCGCCTCTGAAAAGGACATTGTTGAATGGCGAGAGGCAAACACGCTTCCATTTCGGTTTGGTAGGGCTCTCTACGATATTGGAACCATCATGGATTGGGCGTTTGGTCTCTATCGGGGCGAGCCACGCAAGGCGGTTAACTGGATATCACGAAGCTTGCCCGCATTGAGCGGCGCTAGCCCGCTACAGTACTACAGTAAGACAGGAGACATAAAGGTGATTCGTGGGGTCATAGAGCGCATAAAATCGGGTTAGCAGTACGTGATCGCCCTTGAGCGACGATGAATTATTCAATGGGGCAGAGGAATGATCTCAATTGGACTTGATGATTTTGTAAGCAACATAGATGCCCTTGATCAGGTATTGGAGAGTGGCCCCTCGTCGTAAGAGGTGAAGATAAAAATATGTTTGCGGTTATATCGATCGAGCATCTCGATTTATTTGAATCGTCTTTCGGCGGCAGGTATTGAATCGTCTAGGCGAAGTAGTACTCGAGGCAAGTAGGCCAGATGTGGACTATCCGCTGATTATTACGCAGCGCAGCGCGAGTTAGTTCTGGCGCAAATCGACTAACTCATGGGTGGTTATGAACTCGCCATAATTCGGTGGCTTTATATGCCTAGGGAAGCTCTGAAAAAACTCCCGTACTTTCGCATAATTGGGTCCGTTCCGACCAGCCTCCGGAGATCGCATGAACCCCGGCAAGAAGGTTGGTGAAAAGACCTTCTCCTGAGGCTGGTAGTGCATGGCTATAATTGGTTATGTAGGTCAACAAACCTTATTCTTTCTCCTTGCATTATGTTGTGCTCTATGAGCATTCTTTTCATATCAACGCAATAATTGATTTTCGAATCAATGGTGATATATATAGTATCTGCAATCATCTCGACTCTCTTTAATCTTTCTAATAACCCTCCTCCTGATCCAGTTCCGACCGCGAGTATTAGATGATCTACATCGTTCTCTTCAATATGTTTGAGTATTCGATTTAGGACATCGTTTCTCATCCAGTCTTCACAGATTATGGCGCTGCCATTTTGATAATCATTTGAAATTAGGGATTGTTGCTTAAGTCCAAGCGTGGTGTATCGGGAGTCTGGGTTTAATGTTGCGACCAGAGTCTTTGTTTTTTTTCTGGCCGATATGAGCGACTCGACTTGAGAAAACTCTCCGGTTCCGCCTTTTGTGCGAATTACACCCGTTATCGCCAAAGATTTCGGTATAGGATTTAGCGTCTCATCGAGTTGTAATTCATCGGTCTCTATAAGGTTAGGAAATATTTTAGTGTTTTTGCCAATAAGCTTTCTGGTCATGTGGGTTGCCCTTTAAATTTCGGCTCTTTGCATTTCATGCTTGGAATTATCGCCTTCTAATGCTAACTGTCCACCGTAGTGATGCCTCTTCCTTGGTGTGGCCAGCTCTCCGGATTCCATAGTCTTCCAGGGGTTGCGCCGATGGATCAGTTCCGCTTTGTACAGCCCGTTAACGGTCTCGGCTAGGGCGTTATCGCAGCGATCGCCTTGGCTGCCCACCGACGGATTGATGCCTGCCTCGCCCAGGGACTAATGTGCTTCACAAAATTCAGCCTGATTTTCTTTGTCTGATATTTGCATCATGTTTCCCTTGAAGGTGCAGGTTGATCCATGCGCTAGAATGAGGAAAATAGTTCAATAAAATCATAGGCATAAGGAATCGTCCGTACTAAGAGCTGTGTCAACATCTTGCCCGACGGAAGCTTGGCCGTGTGTACAAACAATGGCCTAAGCCTTTAAAATCTGATTTCCATTCGGGCATTCATTTTTCAAATTCATGTGCTGTTAGGCATTCTAATCCAGCATTGGAGTATTTAGTCACAATGAAAGATCCCATTAAGAGCGCCAACAAATTACAGAAGAGATTGCGGCGCCTTGTTGGAAGTGCTGTCGAAGATTATCGAATGATAGAAGATGGCGATAAAATTATGGCTTGCGTCAGTGGGGGGAAAGACTCATTTGTGATGCTTGATACTCTCTTGCATTTGAAGCGCGTTGCGCCAATTTCATTTGATGTAGTTGCTGTCAATCTAGATCAAAAGCAACCTGGGTTCCCAGAACATGTTTTGCCTGAATATTTCGAAAGCCAGGGAATTGATTATTTTGTAATCGATAAAGACACATATTCTATTGTTAAGGAAAAGGTTCCAGAGGGAAAAACCACGTGTGCACTATGTTCTAGGTTGCGTCGGGGAAGTTTATACGGTTTCGCAGAAGAGATTGGCGCTACAAAATTGGCTCTTGGACATCACATGGATGATATTGTTGAGACGCTATTTCTTAACATGGTTCACGGAGGAAAGCTAAAGGCAATGCCTCCTAAGTTACTTAGTGACGATGGAAGAAATATTGTCATTCGTCCGTTGGCGTATTGCCGTGAAAAGGATATCGAAAAATTAGCGCGAGCTAATTCATATCCGATTATTCCATGCAATCTTTGCGGATCTCAGGAAAATCTCGCCAGGCAAAACGTCAAGGCCATGCTTGCCGGCATGGAACGGGAGAATCCAGGATTTGTCTATCAGGTATTTAAGAGCACCCAAAACATTAGCCTAAGCCAACTAGCAGACCGAAGCCTTTTTGATTTCATTAATTTAAAGATTAATAGGAATGAGGAAAGAGCAAGCCCTGAACATTCAGGGGTGGAAATTTCATCCCATTTTTCTCGCATAGCGACTGTCAATATTTAACGGCATATTTCCAACATATTGCTCCAATGTGTAATTTGGTTGATTTGATATATTCAAAAACAAAAAACATGTAACGAAGAGGTTGTGTCCGATTCAGTTTAATTCGCTAGGTAAAACTGGGCGTTCCTGATGAAGTGGACCGCCATAATTGCAGCACGACGAATGTGCTTTTTATTTATACCAGTCATATTCCTAGGCTTTTTCATGGCATCCTGATTCATCTCCTGCCCAGCCTTGAGGGGATGAGGTGATCAAAATATGACCAAAACGGACTCCGAAACTGTGGTTCTTTTTCCAACATTAACTTTTTCGAGCTATTATGCAAGGTAAATATCGTGTAATGTGCTGATAATAAACGGGATTGTTGTGAGTTTTGTCGCTTAGATGTCCTATAAGGGAAGGACTCCTACACCATGCTGGATATCTTGCGCAATCTGCAGGTTACAGCTCCGGTTAATTTTGAGCTGGTCGCGGTTAATCTGGACCAGAAACAGCCAGGTTTTCCGGAGCATGTACTGCCGCAGT
>NZ_JAFMPS010000035.1 GCF_020667895.1 Alcanivorax sp. 1008 | reverse complement strand
AAGTGCAATGCCGATATTGGCATCCACCCAAACACCGTGGTCATCCGGTCCACGATGATTCAGCTGCTGCGTCATTGTCCGGGTAAATGCCTGCAAGTCCCCGGCATCCAGCTCAGGCCGGGGCAGCAAAAAGCCGGTTAAACCACACATGCAATCATCATCCCGTCCAATCAGCGCCCAAGCCGAGCATCATCCAGCAAACCAAGCCAGATTGGCGTGGTAACCGAAAGGCAATAGTGCTGCGCAACACACTGCCTACCCTCTGCGCCAAGACGTTGACGCAGTTCCGTATCCTGATATAGGTCGTGAAGCGACGCCAGCCACTGCTCTACAGTCGATGCCTGAAAGCCGTTTACCCCATGCTTCACAAACTGCGCGTTGACTCCAACAGGAGAGGCAATCACCGGAACGGCGCAAGCCATATACTGAATCAACTTGAACCCACACTTTCCGCGCGCCCATGGCTCATCGGGCAACGGCATAATGCCGACCTCGAAAGCGGATATCTCATCAACCTCGGTATGCTCTTGCCACGCCACCAGCTCCACCGGCACGTCAGCCAAGGTCACGGGTCCTGACCCGACAAGCCGAACACAAGCTGGCACCCGAGCGCAGAACTCGGCCAGCGCAGGAGCGATTTCATACAGGTAATTTGCCGTACTGGGTGAGCCAATCCAGCCGATGGTAAAAACAGGCTGTGCATGCGCCTGTTGACGCGCAGGATAACGAAGCAAATCGATTACCGTTGGAATAATTTCTACTCGCCGGGCACCGGCGCGCTTTGCATAGTCAGCCAGGTATTCATTACCGGCAACCACCGTATGGGCCAGCCGCATAACCGTGGCGATCTTGCCGCCAAGAAGACGCCGCACCCAGGCTCTGCCATGTTGGTCATACTGATGGAACAGTGCGTCATCATAGTCCACCAGCATCCGGCAACCGCGAAACACCAGCCAACGCTCAAGCACGGCCGGGAAATAGGGCAACAACTCGTACTCAACCACCACGGTAGAGCGAGCCGGCACCGTAAGTACCGCACAAAGCCGACCGACAAGCGCAGAAAAAGCGCCGAGCCAGGAGGCCGTGCCATGTCGATACTTATGAACAAGGTACGCTTCATCGAACAGAGGCTTAACCACGCAAACAAGACCGGCGGCGCGGAAAGCATCCAGATACTGATAGGTGCGATAGCGACTGCTGGCGCCGGCGCGAGTGTACTTGGTGAAAAAAACAATCCGGCTATTAGGCATGCAACGCTCAGGCCATACGGTAGATTTTAGCCAGCACTGCGATGGCGCGCAGAGGCCTTGCGCGACGCAACCATGACCGGAACAGGATTCGACGCACACGGCGTCGCTGGACCTTGCGCATGGCATCATTGATACGAGACATCTCGCGAGTACGCCTTAACAGCTCAAGATATCCGCGTTCGATGCCATCAAGATTGCCCATCGCCGAACCGGGCTGAATACGATACTCGTAAACCACATCCGGAACGGCACCGTAGATCAAGTTAGCCTGATGAGCGAGCGACAAGAAGAAGATAATATCCTCGCAGTGGCTAGCACCGCCAGGGAAACGCGCAAGCTGGATTTTCTCACGCCGCAGCATGTAGTTCACGCCAAAGAAAACGCCCTCATCCAGCGTTGTGAGACGACCCAGCAAAGGCCCAATAGCCAAATCAGGCTTGTAGATTCGAATCAGATCTCCAGCGGACACGACATTAACACTGCCATTAACAATATCAATTTCGGGGTGCTCATCCAGAAAAGCGGACCGAACCCTGAGAGCATCTGGGGGCAAACAGTCATCTGCATCCAGAAAGGTGAGGTATTCGCCCTGCGCTAGTTCAAGCCCGACATTCCGCGCAGCACTAACGCCGCCGTTGGCCTGATGAATTACTCGAATGCGAGAATCATCTAATCCATCAAGAATGGAAGCAGTGCCATCACTGCTGCCATCATTAACAACGATCAGCTCCCAGTCTTGGAAGGTTTGCGCCATGACCGACTGAATGGCGGAATCAATAACAGACTCACCATTAAAAACAGGTGTGACGACAGATACCTTCACAAAAGGAAATCCTTACAATCACATAGTAAAAATCCTGTAATGACAAGAATAATTCCTGAAAACAGGATGCTTTTATCCGCACAAGGCGCAATCATAATCTCGGATACACTCCGCCGTCATATATCCCTGCGCCAAGAGCTTCAACAGTATCGAGAATGCTTCTTATCTGACTGGGACTAAGTGACTTTTGCCAATATGACAGCTGAGCCATTTGCTCACCGAGTGAGATGGGGCTGGATTTGAGGGTCGTGTTACTAGGTTTCAGGATGATCTCTTCAATACCTGCATCCAGAGAAAGCCCCCAATCACTCAACACCATTGACAGAGTATCAACAGGAGTAGAGACAAGCGCTTCATAGCTAACAGTCAACCACCGTTGATTACGCTGCGGAGACTCAAGGCAACCCGGTTTGTCACTGCCCAAACTGCAGCAAGGCGAGCTTCAATAGTATTAATGCGTAGAAGAACGTCAGCATACGGCCGCATTAGAGGATCGGACAGGATATCTTGCTCTGAAAATCCGGGATAAACCGTATCCCAGGCACCATACTTAATTTGGCTAGCCACTATAGCGCATGGATGTCGAACGAGGTGGACAGGCCTTCGTGTAAAGCCAAACTCTCGACTAAGCCATGGTAGAAGCTGGGTTGCTCTGCAAAACTTCACAAGTAACAATTCAGCGTCGCGGAAACCATTGAAAGACGTGCGATGTAGTATATATGACTCGCGGCAACGACCTCTAAAAAGATCATCAAAAGCTTTCCTTGCCTCCGGCACAGCCTCATTTTCTGCAATATAATGCCTCCAGCCAAATCCAATCTTGCGAAAATGGCTTACCTGGCCTATATGCAGCGGCTCCCACAATCCGGCGACCCCGTTAATACGAGACAGCATTTCATAAAGCCAGGTTGATCCGCCTCGAGGATCAGCACAAATTAATATGGCATCTTCAGCACGAAGCGTGTTTCTTGGGCCAGCAAGTGAAAATCCGATCCTTCGGAAAAAACCAATTGAACGATTACGAAGAATCAGTGGAAGTCGATGCAAAGGCAGCCCAGAACTTAGCACTCAACCCCCATTTCACTGCGAATGAGCGCACGAATATCATCTACATTCAACCAACTTGAATTTGATCCTGACTCATACTCAAATGGAGCATCAAGAGCGTTTGCTGTAGGCATAGAACCAAAATAATCTGCCAGCGTCGTCGGCCCGCCTTGCGGCAAGAAAACATAATATTGACCGTTCCTAACAACAAAGGGGGCCTCAGTAAGTGAAAACATAGACTCATGCATTTTCTCACCTGGTCTCGCACCAATAATACGATGTTCAGCGTCAGGAGCTATCGCCATGGCAACATCTCCAACCCGATATGATGGCGCAATAGGCACAACAATTTCGCCCCCCAACCCCTCTTTTAATGCAAACAGAACCAGCTCGATTCCCTCTTGCATAGTAATTGAAAAGCGAGTCATTAATGGGTCGGTGATAGGCAGAAACCCCTGCTCTTTGATCCGTAGAAAGAACGGCACAACCGAGCCGCCACTGGCAAATACATTGGCGTAACGGACCACGCTAAAGCGTGTGCGCCCTGAAAGCCCGGCTTGTATTAACACCCGCTCCATGGCGAACTTGGACGCTCCGTAGATCGTAGAGGGCGAAACCGCCTTATCGCTAGACAGCGCTACAATTCTCTTGACGCCATGCCGATTTGCCGCCATTGCGAGGTTTCTCGCACCGTCTACGTTGGTACGCATACACTCGTAGGGGTTAGCCTCTGCAGCGGGCACATGCTTCATGGCTGCCGCATGTACAACAACATCAACGCCGGCCAAAACCTCATCTACTCGGCTCGCATCGCGGATATCGCCGATAACAAAACGTAACCTGCTGGCGTACCGTGCGAGGTGGTGCGCCATTTCATAATGCTTATGCTCATCGCGAGAGAATACTGTAATTGCCTCAGGGCAGTCGGGAGAGGCCAATAAATACTCAACAAAAGCACGTCCAAAAGAGCCTGCCCCTCCGGTTACCAAAAGATGCTTAGCGATCATAGGATTCATCCATGTCATGCCCCGTCAAGATGTTAATTGCATGCCGAAATCGAGGGTTTAGTGTGTCAAAGCCCCGGTAGCCAAGGCCTTTATCCCGACAGTGCTTTCGCCGCTCCTCCGGATCACGCTCAAGGTAATCCTGAATTTTCGGCCAGGCAGCCTTGATCTCAGACTCCGTAAAATCATCTACCACAACACCAACATCGTTCTCTTCTGCGAACAAATAATCCTCAGAGACACCACGAGTAATCAAGTAAGGCAACCCGGCACTGAGATACTCACCCACTTTTATGTTGGATATAAACTTTTTGGATGGACCGGGAGGCACGGCAATCACTGCAAAATCTGCGGCAAAAAAATAAGGGTGTATCCCGGCATAATCAGAATGACAAATCGTGTAGGCATCACGCGACACTCCCGCCCGATCGAAACGCCCATGGACCTCATCGTCATCATGGGGAGTCACTATCAGAAAGTGCAGACTAGAGTCCATATCGAGCAGCCAGCGAAACATAAATGCGGTTTCATCGCCATAATACAGGCCATCAAACTTGCCCGGATAGAACAGCACGCTCTGGTCTTCCGTGATACCAAGCTGTGTACGAACACGCTTTCTGACTTCCGGGTCAAAGATAAACTTCTGATCATTCGCAACCGTCGGGATTTTGACGAATTTCGCTTGAGAGTGCCAAACTTGCTTGACTCTTTCCTCCATAAATCGAGTACCAGAAGCAACTACAACAGCGCCCTGTGCCGCGCGCCTCTCAAGCAAACGGGACAGGCGAGTCTGCAGGCTGTTCGCCGGCCACATCCCGTTATCAACGGCATATTCAGAATGCGGCTCATACTGGTACAAGAACTGACGTAGACCCAGCGGAATCGAGTACAAGTAAGCAAAGGTGCCCGCAACAGACCCAAGAGTGACGATGTGACGAAAGCCACTAAAGCGCAAACGTAGCGCAACACGAAAGCCAGCGATCAAGTCTACAAGCTTCTGCTTTATCCCGATTCCGGGGTGCCAGCTTAACGCTGTCCACTCCATGCCCTGGGATTTCCATTGCTCTACGATTGTCTTTTGCTCGTCAGTTAACGGATGCTTCGGATCTTCGTAAGTAATGACGTGAAACCGTACCTGACTAGCACTATCATTCAAATAGCTATCGATATAGAGCCAGAAATTACCCTGGATTAGCGGGTCAAAAAGGCGATTGTAAAGAAAAATAATGATAGGAGATTTTGTGGTCATTGCTAAGCCTATAAGTCAGCTAATCAAGCCACCGCGACGCCCGAGCGCTACGGCAATACGGTCAAGTTGACGTGAGTAAGAGTTATCAAGAGCGAAGGCCTGGCGATGTGCGATGAGTTCTGGAGTATTCCACGCCATAGGATTTCTGCTAATCGTGGCAAAGACATGAAGATACTCTTCCCGACTTGCTGGCATCTCCACCAAGTCTGACCTTCCCTCATACTCCAGAGTCCGCGTCGCCAGAACACACTTTCCCGAGGCCAGGTATTCCATCATCTTGTGAGGGTTGGCAAGCTGCTCAAGGTGCATGTCCTCCCTATAGGCGACGAGCAGAACATCCGCAAGTTCCAGGAAGTGTGGCAGCACATCCGCCGGGTGTTTACCCCAAAAGACAACATTAGCAGAAGATGCTGTCGCCGCATGCAGACATTTGCCAGTTGCATAGGAGCCGACAAAATGAAACTGCACATTCGGGTTAGTGTTAACAAGCTGGGTCAGAAGCTCTACATCCAGATAGGCAATATCCAGATTCCCGGTCAAAACGACGTTGACGCCAAAGTTCGCAAAGATGCTATCAATATCAGGGGGACCAGAAACCCTGCGCCGTGGCGGCGAATATCCATGAGTGATCCGAATAAGCTGCTGTGCTACTGGCTCCAGACGTTTCTCGATAGGGCCTGAAATCGCTATTGAAAGATCTGCTGTGGCGGCGACTATATCTGGCTCGAAGTCCTGGTTCAGATCTACCTGCTGATAGATTTTTAAACGATTCCCAGCAAAGCCGAAGTCAAAAAATCGAGAGTTCTCAAAATTCCAGATTATCTCAATGCGCTGCTGCAACAACCTCTCTAGCCGAGCAAGCCACCGCCCCTCAAGGAAACGTCGTATAAAGCCCGGAAGGCGCCGCAACCCACGGGCCACCCGCGGTGCATGCAATATTCGAAGACGACCGTTGGTGACAGAAATATCCTCAAGCCGAATTTCATTATGGATAGCAGGTGGGCCATAGAAAATCACATCATGTCCCTGCTGAGCCAGCTCCATCGCATAGTGATGCTTACTGACAAAGTGCCCGTCCCACGGCTCCGGAGAGATAACAAGAATAGTGGTCATACAGGCTTACTATGGATTCTTGTCAAATAGGCAGCCTCAGACCGCAGCCTTTCCTCACTCCAGTTCCACCACTGCAGCCTGAGCAGTTCATCGATAACATCAGGAGCGAAACGATAACGGATGTGGCGAGCTGGATTACCCGCAACTATCGCATAGGGCGGCACATCGCGAGTAACAATGGCACCGGCACCAACGATAGCACTATCACCAATGCTGACACCGGAAAGCACCTGTGCACCCGCGCCTATCCAGACATCATTACCAATACGGATTGGCCCCTTGCTGATTTGCGCATCAGCGCCCTCTGCCGTCTTCAGCACATTGCGTTCAAAGAAATACGTAGTTGTTCGCTGCGGATTATGAAATTCTTCCTGAAACGTTACATGATGGGCAATTGAACAGAATGATCCTATTGAGATGCCATGCACTCCAGCACCTGCATAAATCTCCGGCCCCCAGAGAGATGTATATCGAGATACAGAAACCTTGCCCACCAATGTAGCCTGATACAGCTTGCAACCCTTGGCCACACTAACATCTGGACCAACGGTGCACCCGGAAACCCAGGCCTCAGGAGAAATCTTTGCTGTGCTGTGGATAGCATTCACTCGATTAAGCCGCTGGCGCAGGGCCAAGAGTAAAAAGCGAAGGAACTTCATATGCTACCTCCCATCATCATTAAGGCATGATCTTCAGGAGTGTCATTGCCTCACGATAGCGGCGCCGTATGACATCCTCGGAGAAGTGCTGCTCAGCCCTACTCGCTATAGAATCAGCAGAAAATTCGCCAGCATTGCGTCGATCAAGGAAGGTCGCGATCGCAGCGCTCCAGCTCTCAGCGTCACGGGACTTAACTTTGACCCAATCGAGATGACTGGCATATTCGGAGATTGCAGGGATGTAAGGGCCGATCAGAGGGACGCCAGCTCCAAGTGCCTCCGCACAGGCGATTGAAAATGTCTCGTAGTCGGAAGAAAACAGATATCCATCGCTGCTGGCAAGTTGATCCGCAATCTGGGGCTTTGTCATCTTGCCAACAAAGGTAGTACGGTCATTTAATGAGCTGCCCTGCACGAAAGAAGTCATCTGATCAATGAGTTCACCATAGCCACCAATAACCAGCTTAAACTCAGCTCCTAGCCGAGCCGCCATCTCAAGCCCCTCTAGCATGGGCATCGGGTTCTTGATCGACTGCCATCGGTTCACAACAAAAAATGTTGGAACCACGCGCCGGCTAGCCGAAACCCCATGAAGGGGGACAAAATTGGGAATAACGAATTTCGGGAAATTATCGCAACAAGAGAATCGACAAACGTCCTCAAGAAGTGCTTGCGACACTGCCAAAACAGCGTCACCTTGTTGAAAAGGCTTTCTAAGCACAAGCAACGATTTGGAGCTCTGGGGCAAATAGAAATTATAATGATAGGCTGACCAGTGCTCACTAATCAGAATTGGCCTTTTAAAGATCCATCTCCAAAGCCTTGAATGCAACAGAAGCGGGTAAGCTATATGAAAATGCAGGGCATTAAACCGCCATGCACGCTCCTTAACAAGTACAATGATCAAGAAGATAGACGATAGCCACTCCATTACTTTACCCGGCTTTACTGCCGCCAGAAGAAAGTACCCTCTCGCCTCATCATCTAACCCAACTATCCGGAACCGGGGCAATCGGCTGCCAGATGATCTAACTTGTATAACAATAGTCTCTGCATCCAGATCTCGCTTGAATACACGAATCTGGTCACGCACAAAGTTCCCCTCGATACCATCCCATGGATTCGGATACCAACTGGCAATATGCAGAATTCTTCCGGAAGTACGCTTATTCTTGACGCTATTAATCGGCATACCAACACTCAATATACTAAGACTCAAGGCTATTACGAAATGCTAGCCAATTAGAAACTTGTGTCTGGCTTAGAAGGACCGTCGAGTCTTCAACTGCAAGATACCGGCCTTCAGGAAATATCGAACTGATAAGCATCGGATCTCCACGTTGCAACGGCGCTACTCACGTGGAACTGTAAGACTGACACTGTAGGACCTCTTTGCAGCAAAGCGAGCAAGTACCATAGCCACCCTAAACCGTACAGACGCATACAAGCGCTTTAGAAAGATTCGATCAGCCAATGACCGCCCGACTCGTGTCAAAAAAGAATCCTGATCAGCCGTGTCTCTAATGTAGTCGTTATGGTCAGAAGGCCTGATTGTGCTCGGTCGATCCTCATCCTGACCAATCAAGGCTGATTGTGTAAAAAAAATCTCATCAAGCCAGCCTCGGCGCCTGCGCTCACACCAATCATCTGCAAGCGTCATGATCGCAGTTTCCTGAGTTGAGCTACGCTCAGCCGCTGCTCTCGATATAAGATAAGCATGCGCTCGCCATAGACCGCTTGCGGGGTCGGCATGCAGGAAAATCTGCGGCATATCGGTAGATGACCGACCACCTCGCCAAGTTACCCTTCGCTTTAGCGCGGGGCCAACTTGATTAGAGGGAGCTCCCAAATGACAAATAAAGGCAGCCCCGCTTTGAGCGTGAGGAGTCAACGCGTCCGCGGTAGCTGCCACTTGAGCAAGCCAATCTGGCGGCTGTGGGATCACATCATCCTCAAGAACAAGCGCGATTGAAAAGGGAGAGGACACCAACCAGGCAGCAACCGCGTTGTGGGACATTGCACAGCCAACTTCCGCAGCCCTCATTCTCCTGGAAAATTTCTCCTCGAATGCGACAAGATCAGCAAGCGGGGCAATATCCTGTTCCAGTGCATCTCTCAAATCAACTGCCGGAAAGAATGAGTGCACCCAGCTCTCGGGAATACCCCTCGAAATAAGATCCTGACGCCTACCTGATTGGTCCTCAAGAGAAATTAGTAGAACTGGCACACCATTGCCAAGGTAACCGGGCATAAACCGTCGAT
>NZ_JAFMPS010000034.1 GCF_020667895.1 Alcanivorax sp. 1008 | reverse complement strand
TGGACCAGCACCAGCTGACCGAAGAAGGCTACTACAACATCTACGGCCGCGCCGGTGCCCGCACCGAAATGCCGGGCTGCTCGCTGTGCATGGGTAACCAGGCACGCATCGCGCCGAAGTCCACCGCGGTGTCCACCTCCACCCGTAACTTCCCGAACCGTCTCGGTCAGGGCGCGGATGTGTACCTGGCCTCTGCGGAGCTTGCGTCTGTGGCTTCTATTCTCGGCAAACTGCCGACCGTGGAAGAGTACATGCAGTACGCCGACACCATCGACTCCATGTCGAAGGATATCTACCGTTATCTGAACTTCGATCAGATGAAGGAATATACCGACGTGGCGGACAAGGTGCAGATTCCGGTGGCTCAGGTGAGCTGATTGGGGATTTGCTCTTGGTTGTAATAAAAAGCCCGGCGGAAGCCGGGCTTTTTATGGACGCCTTACTGACCAATCAATCTGCATCTATGCGCCTCGACCTTCTTAACGCCTCTCCTTGTCTGGATAAAGATGTAGCAACTACTGACTGACTGCACTAGATACTCACCCTCTCCGTCTAAAGAAACAACGCTATGATACCTAATAGAATTGAGAGGTTTCTCTGGGGAAGCCTTTCTCTTTGCAGGCTGGACCTTTTTGGCGGCAATGATCGAGGAGGCCCTCGGAACAGCTTCAGCATGCGCTCGACCTGCAGGCTTTTTTAGAAAAGAACCTGATTTCCCTCGACCAAGAATCAACTCATCCCCAGCATCATAAGTAAAACTACACTGAGGCCACTGGTCACAACCATAAAACGAACGTCCATCACGCTTTCGATGACGAATAACAAGAACCCCAGAAGAGCAAGCCGGGCAAGGCATTCCCTGATCAACAACCCGCTTGATCTCGGCAGCATCTCCGAATAAAGCCGTCCATTTTTCGCTCAGACCAGGAGTAGACGACAAGGCAAAGACATCCAAGATCGTCATAGGAAAATCAAATGAGAAAAGATTACCGATAAAATTGGCGTCATCATGACCAGAAACAATACTCCCCGTCTTTAATTCATAGGCAATATGAACAAGTTTTGGAACGGTAGACTCTTTCCCCCAAAAAGGTTTTATGACCAAATCAATAGAAAAAACTAAACAATCCGCCTTTCTTGTCCCTCGCAAAAAGGAAGGGTCTTTCACCCTTATAACTGAAAAACATAACCTCCATCCAGAATTAGAAACCACTCTTGTTTTAATATGTTTTTTTAAAAGAAAGGAATCGGATTGAGAAATAGCAGAAGGAGGAAATCTCTCAGAAAATGCGCCAGCTATATTTCGCTTCTCAACCTCCACGCCACCTAAGAAATCCTGACGCATGGAATCATGACTGTATTTGATACTCGATCTAACGCTACGGACCAAGCTTTTCTCAGCCTCGATACCATTCAATCTGGCGGACTCAACCATCACCAATTCATTAATGGATATATCATCTTCATTAAAGTATCGACTAATAGCCGACTCAACCAGAGAAACGGAAGCTCTAAAAAACTCTCTATTTCCAAACTCCCTAAACCGATCAAGGAGATCATGAATGCTCTTTTCATGCTCCCGGACAAGCTCATCATCGCAAAGCCATTGACACTCAACAATAAATGGCGCTGGCACCCCCGTGGTCGAAAGCTGGGACGCCCTATCAACCGGCTCCCCCATTGTCATCCCGACCTTAAGAAGACCTGGAATTGCCTTATTTGACAATACATATATATAGGCCACTTACTCTTTTCCTGCGCCGGCCAAAAAAATCAATCGCAAATAGATTGAAGAAACTACACAGAGCCAGGCCTATTTCTAATAAGAAAATCCTTGACCCGATCAAAACTATGATCCCCCTGAGAAACCATCAAAGAGAAATCAAAATAATCTTGAGCGCCAGAGTATGACGCCCAACACCTGCTAAGATAATCACGAAACGCGAATACACGATTATACCGATGCTCAATTCTAGACGACTCAAGATGCTCAAAAACAGAATCCGTGACGGCAGACTCAAAGATAGGAGTATCAACTAGGATCGCATCCATGTAGGCAAAGTTTGTTGCCCATTTTTGAAGATGATATGCCCCAACGGTTGTCACCCTCAAAGCAGACGGTATATCACCAACCAGCCCAGAAGAGTCCTCCTCAAAGGTCACTCTTTGCGGCGCCTCAATAAGCTTCTTATTTGCTAGCCTGCGAATTGAAAACTCAATCTGATGAACGGAGAAGCCCGCGCTTTGCATTTCAAAAAAAACCGAAGAGGAAGAAACAAATCCATCACGATCTATATACCCAGAATCGCGAGAAAGAAATGAAAGAAGCAAAGGAGAAAGAAAATGTTCGTTAGGATCAGGCGTTGACACATCATACAAGTTACATGCTATTGACACCGAAGGACTATAAAAAGAGAAATCAGCGTACAGTGCCGCCTTAATTAATTCATGTATAGGAACAATGTAACCCCTTCCCTCTTCCACGGATTGAATCATTTTCTCAGAATCAATATTTGGACTGCCAATGAATTTTGTAACAAGCTCCACAACAGCACGGACATTCCCGCCAGTTATATTCACCAGAAATTCATTAATTTCCTCATTCCTAGAGAGAGAATCAATCATAATATTTAAAACGATGGACAAGCTCTTTGAGTTGAGCTTTACGTACTCATAAAGTTCAATTGGAACTTTTCCCTCGGCCATATCGATGGCGAACCTTAGCCTCTTAGAAATAACAACATCAATTCTTGGAGGCGCTATGGTGAAGACTTTATGAGGATAAGCCGTGAGAGCACCAGAGTGCTTGGATCTGTAAAATGTTTGAGGTCTAACCGAAACAAAAACAAATGCGTTCCAATCTTTTGCAAGCTCTTGCGATATAATAAATGCCTCTTGTTGAATTTCAAAATCTCTTTGGTCGGCATTATCAATAAACACAATTACTTGCTGCCTTCTTGCCCTAGAAAGATGAGCAAAAGATCGCTTCAAATGCTCATCCCTAGAAGACATTTTCTCCTCAAGCATCTCCAGAAGCTTATTCTCATACATATCAGGATCGGTTTCTCTTTTCTGACCCCACAAGCCAGACTTGAATCTGGTCATTTCCGATGCATAAACCCCCTTAAGAAATGAAAACTCTTGAACATCGACACCATACCTTCTTAGAAGCTGACCCTCGATTTCGTGAAGTACATACAATTTTAAAGACTGAGAAAGAGATGCCTTTGACCCCAAATCAATATACACATAAAGGGAATTTTTCAACTCCTCCTTTGCCTCGTTATAAATCAGATTTTTTACAAAGGATGTTTTTCCAACACCAACATCACCAATTAAAACAATTGGCCTTTTTGCCATAGCTTCTGACATCAAATCCGGATCAATTCCAGACTTCCTATCCCTGATAACTGGAATCACCTTTGGAGACGCCTCGGACTGCGAGAACATAGCAGAGTATCTTGCGTCAAGAATCGTTTTACTCAAATTAGCATAATGCGAAAGTGCACCACTATCCGAATAACATCTCTTAAGAAAAATCTCTTCAATCTCTTCAGATTCGACTATATCTTGAATCAAAAGCTCAGAAAGCTGCCTGAGATTGGCCTGCAACGCAGAAGGAGTTTTTGCCTTTGGGTACCCACTAATTTTTGTAGATAACTTTGCTGGAATAGAAAAATCCCCAACAGATAGATATCTAACTATCCTTCTCTCCTGAACACCATCAAAAGACAACATCTCCCAAAGCGTTTTAAAGTTTTCCAGCATATCACCAAGAGACGAGAAAACTAGCGCCTTACCACTCAACGGCGCGACACCATCATGCCTTGTCGCCATAAAAGCAATTAACTGATGGCCATTTGTCGCCACAGCAATTTGAACACCTCTTCGTGAGCAGTACCCCTGAACCTGCTCAATAGCCGATTTAACATCCTTCGAAATAATGCAAAGTGATTGAATAGAAACAATGCGCTTCTTGGTAGCACCAGGAGGCATCTCAAAAGCAATTCCCTCTCTTTTCGCCTCCCATATTACGACGCGCGGATCACCGAGCTCATAATCTGAGAAGAGCCCATCTTCATCTCGCGTTTCCACAGAAATTTTTTCGCGACTCCAGCCCAAACAGTCAGATATCAAGCCATCAATTATAGAAAATCTTGTTTGAGCCTCGTTCATATCTCTAGCATCGGAATACCGAGAAACTATGGATGATATACTTTTTTTACCTTGATCAATATTCATAGAGCATCCATCTTCTTTTTAAGTACAGGAAAATCACATAGGGAAAGCATAATTGTCAGCACATAAATTGGATTGGGAGTGCCTAAGAACGCAATCCCACCAGAACCTCCGTCGCCCTAGTCATCGCCACATAAGCCAACCTGACCTCATCTTCCCGCTTCTCCTCCAGCAACTTTTCCACATCCGGCAATTCCGCCACCGCCACCACCGGAAACTCCAGCCCGTTGCTGGAATGCATGGCGACAAAGTTGACGGCATCGGCTTGCTGCGGCGCGGGCGCCCTGCCCTTGGCTTTGTTGGCCTGCTTCAGCCACTTCACAGGGATGCCGCAGCGCTGGAACAGTTTTTCTGCCTGGTCGGCCTGCCACTGGTAGCGGTACACCAGCGCCATGTCGCTGGAGTGCCAGCCTTCGCGTTCCTGTGACTGGAAGGGTTCGATCACGGTTTTGAGTTTGTCTTCGAAGCGCGGCAGCTTGATCACTTCCGGCTTTCTGCCGGCGCGGGCGCTGGATTGCGACTGAATGAGGGGCACGGCAACTGAGCGCGCGGGATCTGTTGCCCGGCGCAAACGAGAGATCAAGCCGACGGTGGCGGGGAATGACATCCTGGTCCCTGTTCTTATGTGTTCTTCCTGAGTAGTGCGAAGGTACCAGAAGGTGAAGGGATGGCCAAATGGTACGAGAAATTCCTTTGGATATCAGATTGATATCAATGGCACTGCCTCTGGCGTACGCCAGGTCTGGCTGATCGCCGATACCAGCACAGGGCTGCCTGTCGCCCGATAAATGCCCTTGGGAATTCCCACACCAAGCCAACCATAACGCTTTGCGTTATATACCGAGAGGCGTTATAGTCCGCCATGTCGATCACATCGTTTCGTTGCCCGGAAACAGCTGGCATCTGGTCGGGGCGGGCTTCCCGCCGATTGCCCGCCGACATCCAGAACACGGCTCGCAGAAAACTGCGGATGCTGCACAACGCCCAGACACTGGATGATCTGCTAGTGCCGCCGGGAAATCGGCTGGAAGCTTTACGCGGTAGCCGGGCCGGCAGTTTCAGCATTCGCATCAACGATCAGTGGCGTATCTGCTTTTGCTGGCAGGATGGCAAAGTGAACGACATTGAGATCGTCGACTACCACCGAGGTTAAACATGGCCAGACTAGCCAACGTCCATCCCGGCGAAGTGCTCTTCGAAGAGTTCATGCAGCCGCTCGGCATCAGCCAGAACCGACTGGCGCGGGCCATGTGCGTGCCGCCCCGGCGAGTCAACGAGATTGTCCACGGGCAGCGTGCGGTGACGGCAGATACCGCCCTGCGGCTGGCCCATGTGCTGGGCACCTCACCGCAGTTCTGGCTGGGTTTGCAGGCGGATTATGATCTGGAGGAAGCGCGGCAGGTGGATCTGGGGGAGTTGGTCAAACTGAGCGCCTGATCACCAGGATCTAACCCTCGCTGCGCGCGGGCAGGAATAAAAATCAACGAGCTTTACTTTTGAATTTCACGATCCATGCAAACAGCTTTGTTAACGTCGCGGTATAGGGCGGGTAAAGGTAGCTGAACGCGCTAAATCTTGGCTGATAAAATATCGGGCGCAACTTGGAAAAGGATACAAAGCCTTCGTAGCCATGGTAATGCCCCATCCCACTATGGCCCACGCCTCCGAACGGCATATCGTCCTGAAACACGTGGAGCATGGCTTCATTTACTGTCACGCCGCCCGACATGATGTTTTCAATATACCTGTCGGAGAGCCGCTTATCCCGGGTAAACACATAAAGAGCCAATGGCCGGTTATGTGCATTCACATACCGGATAACATCTTGTTCGGATTGATAGGTTCGCACGGTAAGAATAGGCCCGAAGGTTTCGCGCTGACTGATCTGCATATCACTGGCAGGGTCGACAACTATGTGCAAAGGGAATTTTCTTGATTCCTTCTCAGGATCTTGAGCGCTGAGATTAACAATCCTTGCGCCGCCTGCCTGAGCATCCCTGAGCATTTTCTGCAGCCGATCGAAGGATTTGTCATCAATAATGCTGCTGTAGTCCTTGCTGTGAATATCCGGAACAAGAGCCATGGCAGCCACCTTGGCGTCTTCCAGAAACCGGGCCAGTCGATGTTCCGGAATAAAAACATAATCCACATTCAGGCAGACCTGCCCGGCATTAAACTGCTTGGCATAGATAATCTGTTCTGCGGCTTTCTTTATCGGGTACTCAGAGTCTATTACCGCCGGGCACTTTCCACCCAACTCCAGAATAACCGGGGTCAAATTGCTGGAAGCTGCTGCCATCACGGACTTGCCGGTCTCCACTGACCCGGTAAACATCATCAGATCGAAAGGCAGCTTCGAAAACTCGATTCCTACACCTCCAGTCTCATCAAATATTGCCAACTGGTCTTGATGGAAGTATCGAGGCAGAATCTCGATAAGTTTTGCGGCCAGAGTTCTGGAATTTTCCGAGTACTTCACCATCACTCGATTACCGGCGGCAAGCGCCGTGGCGACAGGAACCATTGAAAGGTTAATCGGGAAGTTCCATGGAACAATAATACCCACCACCCCCAGGGGCTGCGGGATTACCCGGCTTTTCCCGCCAGGGAAAAAGGTTTGATCAACATGACGCTTTTGCGGCTTCATCCACTTCTTCAGCCGCTTGACCATGTAATCAATCGCCCCCATCGCCGAGATAAACTCGGCAAATGTTGACTCATGCCAGGAACGGTTTCCGTAATCGGCGCAGATTGCCTGCGTCAGCTCCTCCCGGTTCTCGGCAAGCATACGTTTGAGTGTCCGGAGGTTAGCTATCCGAGCGTCATAAGTTGTTGTCGGCGCACTCAGATACGCGCTTCTCTGCATCTGCAGTACTTCGATCAAATCGGCGTGGGTCAAAATAGCCTCCGATGGGCAAACCAGTACACTTTCGATATGCGGCCACGGGGCCGCTGAGCGTGAAGCCTGGCCCCTTGTTGTGGTTGGCCCGGATCAATCTGCACTGATGATAACCAGCAAGGGGCCAGCCAGGTGAGTTAACAGACCCTTGAAACTGTCAACTCACCTAACCCCACTATAAGCGTCTACCATCGAACAGGCCTGAATTGCCAGGCAGCAGGCATTACGAATTCACCGCCACGTCCTTCTGACTAATCTATGAGACTGCCCATGAACGTCGCAGCAGCCCCTGACTACCTGAAATCTTTCAAGGAAGACCCGTCAGCATCCACACAATCCTTTCCCACCGCCATTGAAATGGTGCTCCATTGGTCGGAATGTCGTGGCACTGAAGCGTGGCTTCATCAGCCCGTGAATGGCGTTATCCGCACCTGGACCTGGGCTGAAGCAGTTGATGAGTCCAGAAAGGTTGCCGCATTTCTTTTGTCCAAGGGGGTCAGGCCCGGAGATCATGGGGCAATCTGCTCCGTTAACAGTGCCCATTGGTTTATGGCAGACACTGCCCTGCAGATGGCCGGCGTGACTGTCACGCCTATCTTCACCACCATGGACCAGAACAACATCAGCCATGTCATGCAGCTTTCCGAAGCGAAGGTTATTTTCGTTGGTCCTGCGGAGAATACGGGAGTGCTCGATGAGCAGATCGACGAAGGCGTCCTCGTCATTGGCCTGCCGGGAAACACCTCAAGACGTTGTCATTATCAATGGAATGACGTCGTTAGCCAGACAAGCCCTCTGGCCGAGATAAACATCCCGGATGCAGAAAGCATCTACAGCCTGGTGTTCACCTCAGGCTCCACAGGAGTTCCCAAAGGGGTGATGATCAGTCATCGCGCCTATCGCAGCATCGGCGTCAATCTGGTGCGTGGACTACAGGCCACCTCGGATGAGGTACTGCTGTCTTTTCTACCGCTGGCCCACATGGCGGAACGGGCCATCATCATGGCGCAGACCTACTATACCGGCTGCCAGGTATATTTTAACGAAGGGCTTGAAACCTTTGCCAAGGATATAGTGCGGGCCAAACCCACTGTATTCTTTGCTGTGCCCAGACTGTGGGAGAAGTTTGCCTACGGGGTCGCTGAGAAATTCGGCAGCCAGGAATCGGTTATTGCAGCAATTACGGATCCTCATAATGGCGGAGCCATAGCGGAGCAGATTCGCAATGCACTTGGCTTTGGCCGCACCCGTATTTTGATAACCGGATCAGCGCCAACAGCACCGGTTTTGCACCGCTTTTTTGAAGCGATTGGCTTGCCTTTATACGATATGTTCGGGCAGTCAGAGATCCTTACTGGCAGCGCGAATATGCCAGGCGCTCGCAAGATCGGCACTATCGGAAGACCTTTCCTGAATACTGACATCAAGCTGGATCCTGACACCAGCGAATTGCTGATGAGATCTGAAAGCGCTATGTCAGGCTACTACAAACAGCCTGAAGAAACGCATCGTACACTCGTTGATGGCTGGGTTCGCACCGGCGACAAGGCGGTTATAGATGAAGACGGCTATCTTAGCCTGATAGGGCGCGTCAAAGAGATCTTTAAAACATCGAAGGGCAAGTACGTTGCGCCTGCTCCTATCGAGGCCAGACTTGCAGAATCGCCCCTTCTGGAACAGCTATGTCTGATCGGATCAGGAAGAGTCAGCACCATGATGCTGGCCACACTGTCGCCAAAAGGCATGACAACTGATGAACCTGAGCTGGTGAAAAACCTGGAATCCCTGTTGCAAATCGTCAATGCCAAACTTGAGCATCATGAGAAGATCGGCCACATGATAGTCAGCCGCAATCCCTGGACTATACAAAACGGACTGCTGACTCACACAATGAAGATCAAGCGGGATAAGATCGAATCTCACTTCGAGCCGACGATTGAATCGGCTCTGCAAATGGACGGTTCCCGTATCTTGATAACAGACCGGTAGCAAGCCAGAGGAGGCAGTCGCTCCCGACCGGCTTGCCTCCCTCCGTTCATCAAGGGCTGATCATCATTTGACCACCCGCCCATGCAGGCGACTTAAAATACGCTCTGCCTCCGGCATGATCGTGCGCCACAATTTGACAGTCTGGCCGTCAAGCCGGCGATTCAAACTGGAGGAAAAGCCAGCGGCCTGATTCATCAGCGACACGCTGGATCGCAGCAGCGCGTAGACGGCGCGATCGCCCGCCGATGCCCGCCGGATACCAAAATGTGCCCTGAGTTCGTCGTCAAAGACCCGGGTCAATGCTGCTGCTCCGACACCGTCGAGTAGTCGCGCCAGCAGTCTGAATCTGCCGAACAATCCACGCCCCAAACCCAGATCCTGTAGCTCGGTCATGAAGCTGCGCATCGGGCTATGGCAAGTGTTTGGATCCATGCAGAGGATGAAGGCCGCCAGCTTTGTTGCTGTCTCTTCCCAGCTCTGGCAAAGCAGCTCTTCCGGCACTCCCTGCAGGAAACTCAAGTAGTTCACCCAGTGATTGAGGGCATCCAGCTCCTCATCGGAGATAGGCTTGTGTAGATGCCGGCGCATACCAAGCATGGTGACCATGATGGTGGCAACCACAATGGCCCCGTCGGCCGCAGACATAGGCACACCAAGCACTGACTCGTCCCATGCTAACGGTGGCTGGTAGTTCCATTCCTTCTGGTGCCCACTGATGGCCGCGCGAATATGGGCATGCACTAGCCGTATGCGGCAGTTCTCGCGGAACTCCTCGGTGTAAAGATCGCCGGCACCTTTTTCCGCAACAGCGTTAAACCATTTAAATGTTTCCAGCACCCGAACAATGCCGCGCCGCTTGCTCTCTTTTCTGGCAAGGGCCTGCTCAATAGTTGCCGACTCCTGAGTGGGTCGGTTGGTAAACAGCACCGCCATGGTGATGGCCGGCACCATGCCCTGCAGGTAGATACCCACCGGCAAGCCATAGGTGATCAATCCGAACAGATCCAGTTTGGAGCGAAACACCCGGCCACCCTCGGTGACTTTTTGCCGATCGATAAAATCGGGAATCTGCTCTGCCGAGCCGACAAAATCCGCCACTTCAGCGGCCACATCAGTGTCCGGGCCAACGCCTTGGCGCAGCGCCGCATCCAGTTCTCTGCCTAACGATCGGTTGGCGCGCATGGCCCGGGCCAGATTGTCCGCCGCTGGATCTCCACGAT
>NZ_JAFMPS010000033.1 GCF_020667895.1 Alcanivorax sp. 1008 | reverse complement strand
AAGTGCAATGCCGATATTGGCATCCACCCAAACACCGTGGTCATCCGGTCCACGATGATTCAGCTGCTGCGTCATTGTCCGGGTAAATGCCTGCAAGTCCCCGGCATCCAGCTCAGGCCGGGGCAGCCAAAAGCCGGTTAAACCACACATGCAATCATCATCCCGTCCAATCAGCGCCCAAGCCGAGCATCACCCAGCAAACCAAGCCAGATTGGCGTGGTCACCGCAAGGCAATATTGCTGCGCAACACGCTGCCTGCCGGCTGCACCAAGACGTTGACGCAGTTCCGCATCCTGATATAGGTCGTGAAGCGACGCCAGCCACTGCTCTACAGTCGATGCCTGAAAGCCATTTACCCCATGCTCGACCAACTGCGCGTTGACACCAACAGGAGAGGCAATCACCGGAAGGCCGCACGCCATATACTGAATCAACTTGAATCCACACTTTCCGCGCGCCCATGGCTCATCTGGCAACGGCATAATGCCGACCTCAAAGCCGGATATCTCATCGACCTCGGTATGCTCCTGCCATGTCACCAGATCCACCGGCACGCCGGGCAAAGCCACCGGACCTGATCCTACAAGGCGAACACGGGCTGGCACCCGAGCGCAGAACTCGGCCAGCGCAGGAGCGATTTCATACAGATAATTTGCCGTACTGGGTGAGCCAATCCAGCCGATGGTAAAAACAGGCTGTGCATGCGCCTGTTGACGCGCCGGATAACGAAGCAAATCGATTACCGTTGGAATAATTTCTACTCGCCTTGCACCTGCGCACTTTGCATAGTCAGCCAGGTATTCATTACCGGCAACCACCGTATGAGCCAGTCGCATCACCGTGGCGATCTTGCCGCCAAGAAGGCGCCGCACCCAGACACTGCCATGCTGGTCATACTGATGGAACAGTGCGTCATCATAGTCCACCAGCATCCGGCAGCCGCGAAATACCAGCCAACGCTCAAGCACGGCCGGAAAATAGGGCAACAACTCGTACTCGATCATCACGATGGAGCGAGCCGGCACCGTTAGCACCGCCCAAAGCCGACCGACAAGCGCAGCAAAAGCGCCGAACCAGGAGGCCTTGCCATGTCGATACTTGTGGGCCAGGTAGGCCTCATCGAACAGCGGCTTAACCACGCAAGCCAAACCGGCGGCGCGAAAAGCGTCCAGATACTGATAGGTACGATAGCGACTGCTGGCGCCGGCACGAGTGTACTTGGTGAAAAAAACAATCCGGCTATTAGGCATGCAGCACTCAGGCCATACGGTAGATTTTGGCCAGCGCTGCGATGGCGCGCAGAGGCCTTGCACGACGCAACCATGACCGGAACAGGATTCGACGCACACGGCGTCGCTGGACCTTGCGCATGGCATCATTGATACGAGACATCTCGCGAGCACGCCTTAACAGCTCAAGATATCCACGTTCGATGCCATCAAGATTCGCCATGGCCGAACCGGGCTGAATACGATACTCATAAACCACATCGGGGACGGCACCGTAAATCAAGTTAGCCTGATGAGCGAGCGACAAGAAGAAGATAATATCCTCGCAGTGGCTAACACCGACAGGAAAGCGCTGTAGACCTATCTTCTTACGTCGCAGCATATACATTGGATTAAAAAATACACCTTCATCCAGAACCGCCAGGCGATCCAGCAAAGGCCCAATAGTCAGATCAGGCTTATAGATTCGAATCAGATTTCCAGCGGACATGACATTAACGCTGCCATTAACAATATCGACCTCGGGGTGCTTATCGAGGAAGGCGGCCCGAGACTTGAGAGCATCACGGGGTAAGCAGTCATCAGCATCCAGAAAGGTCACGTATTCGCCCCGCGCGAGCACCAGGCCGACATTCCGCGCCGAACTAGCCCCACTGTTGGCTTGATGAACGACTCGAATGCGAGAATCATTTAATGCATCAAGAATGGCTGCGGTATCATCATTACTGCCATCATTAATAATGATCAGCTCCCAGTTCCGGAAGGTCTGAGCCATAACGGACTGTATCGCCGAATCAATAATAAACTCACCATTAAAAACAGGCATGATTACAGAAATCTTCAAGCCACCTCCTCAGAGGCCAACCAACAACATCTTAAACTAGCACTCCACGCCTAACTCACTACGAAGTAATAACCGAATATCTTCGATACTTAACCAGGTGGTGTTCGAACCTGAATCATACTCAAACGGTTTATCAAGAGCATTTGCTGCGGGCACAGCAGCAAGATAGTCTGCCAGCGTCATCGGCCCACTTTGAGGCAAGACAACATAATACCGGCCGTTTCTTACAACAAAGGGCGCCTCAGTAAGTGAAAACATTGACTCATGCATTTTCTCGCCTGGTCTTGCGCCAACAATACGATGCTCAGCGTCAGGAGCTATTGCCATGGCAACATCCCCAACACGATATGAAGGAGCGATAGGCACAACAATTTCGCCTCCCAACCCCTCTTTTAGTGAAAACAGAACCAGCTCGATTCCTTCTTGCATAGTGATTGAGAACCGAGTCATTAATGGGTCAGTGAGAGGCAGAAACCCCTGCTCTTTAATCCGTAGAAAGAACGGAACAACCGAGCCGCCACTGGCAAATACATTGGCGTAACGGACCACACTAAAGCGTGTGTGCCCAGCAAGCCCGGCTTGTATTAACACGCGCTCCATGGCGAACTTGGACGCTCCGTAGATCGTAGAGGGCGAAACCGCCTTATCGCTAGACAGCGCTACGACTCTCTTGATGCCATGACGATTTGCTGCTACAGAAAGGTTTCTCGCGCCCTCTACGTTGGTACGAATGCACTCGTATGGGTTAGCCTCGGCAGCGGGCACATGCTTCATAGCTGCCGCATGAACAACAACATCAACGCCGACCAAAACCTCATCTACTCGGCTCGCATCGCGGATATCGCCGATAACAAAACGTAACCTGTTGGCGTACCTGGCGAGGTGGTGCGCCATTTCATAATGCTTATGCTCATCGCGAGAGAATACTGTAATAGCTTCAGGGCAGTCGGGAGAGGCCAATAGATGTTCAACAAAAGCGCGCCCAAAGGAGCCCGCCCCTCCGGTTACCAAAAGATGCTTAGCGATCATAGGATTCATCCATGTCATGCCCCGTCAAGATGTCAATTGCATGCCGAAATCGAGGGTTTAGTGTGTCAAAGCCCCGGTAGCCAAGGCCTTTATCCCGACAGTGCTTTCGCCGCTCATCTGGATCACGCGCAAGGTAATCCTGAATTTTCGGCCAGGCAGCCTTGATGTCAGACTCCGTAAAATCATCTACCACAACACCAACATCGTTCTCTTCGGCGAACAGATAGTCCTCAGAGACACCACGAGTAATCAAGTAAGGCAACCCGGCACAGAGATACTCACCCACTTTGATGTTGGATATAAACTTTTTGGATGGACCGGGAGGCACGGCAATCACTGCAAAATCAGCGGCAAAAAAATAAGGGTGTATCCCGGCATAATCAGAATGACAAATCGTGTAGGCATCACGCGACACTCCGGCCCGATCGAAACGCCCATGGACCTCATCGTCATCATGGGGCGTCACTATCAGAAAGTGCAGACTAGAGTCCATATCGAGCAGCCAGCGAAACATAAATGCCGTTTCATCGCCATAATACAGGCCATCAAACTTACCCGGATAGAACAGCACGCTCTGGTCTTCCGTGATACCAAGCTGTGTACGAACACGCTTTCTGACTTCCGGGTCAAAGATAAACTTCTGATCATTCGCAACCGTCGGGATTTTGACGAATTTAGCTTGAGAGTGCCAAACTTGCTTGACTCTTTCCTCCATAAATCGAGTACCAGAAGCAACTACAACAGCACCCTGTGCCGCGCGCCTCTCAAGCAAACGGGACAAGCGAGTCTGTAGGCTGTTCGCCGGCCACATCCCATTATCAACGGCATATTCAGAATGCGGCTCATACTGGTACAAGAACTGACGTAGACCAAGCGGAATCGAGTACAAGCAGGCAAAAGTGCCTGCAACAGATCCAAGAGTGACGATGTGCCGAAAGCCCTTAAAGCGCAAACGTAGAGCAACAAGAAAACCGGCGACCAAGTCAGCCAGCTTTTGCTTCATACCAATCCCGGGGTGCCAGCTTAGGGATGTCCACTCCATGCCTTGCGATTTCCACTGCTCTACAATTGCCTTTTGCTCGTCAGTTAACGGATGTCTCGGATCTTCATAAGTAATCACGTGTAACCTAACCGGGCTAGCGGGATCATTGAGATAACTATTTATGTAGAGCCAGAAGTTTCCTTGAATCAATGGATCGAAAAGACGGTTATACAAGAATATAATGACTTTACCCTTATCACTATTTATTGTCACTTTTACATCCACCGTCAGCCAAAATATCAGAAATTCGCTTACTGACTAAACTATCCCAATAGGGAATTTCCTCTAAGACTTTCTCTGATATATGTTTAACATGTCGCATGACTTGAGATACGAAATCATCTGCCATCAGGCTAAGAAGCCTATTAGTACCCAAAGTGAGAGTAATGGGACGCTCAGTATTCTTTCGCACCGTAATACAGGGCTTTCCGAGATATGATGTCTCTTCCTGAATGCCGCCCGAATCAGTGAGCACGAACTTTGAGGCACTAACAAGATTTAAAAACTCTAGATACCCCTGAGGTTCAGTAATTGTAACACCAAGCGAGTTTTCCAAATTTCGCAGAAGCCCGAATGAATCAAGACGTAGTCGGGTTCTGGGATGTAACGGCCAAACGAGAGGAGTTAATTCGGAAATCTCTAGCACTCTGTCAACCAAAATAGTAAGCGCCTTTTCATCATCAACATTCTCCGGACGATGAAACGTGCAGACACCAAAGGCCTCAGAACCAGTGCGTTGCGGCGTGTGCCATTCTGAGCGAGTATTAAGCATGCACTCGATCATTAGATTCCCGACAAGATAGAAACGATCTGACGGAATTCCCTCTTTATGAAGATTCTCCATACCGGATTGTTCAGACACAAGTAGCAAATCCGATAGATGATCAACCGTAATCCGATTAAGCTCCTCTGGCATATCACGATCAAAGCTCCTCAACCCTGCCTCTACATGAATAAGCCTGGCGGAACTATGAGCAGCGGCTATAGCCGCTCCAGCAGTGCCACTTACATCCCCAAAAACAACGACATCGTCAAATTCATTTTCGCACAATAGAGAAGAAAGCTTGGCAGCGGTCTCCCCAATCGTACTTGCAACCCCAACAGCACGAATATTCAGAGAATAATCTGGCACTGGCAATTTCAGGCTATTCCAAAACACATCAGACATATTGGAATCAAAATGCTGACCAGTATGACATATCTTTACATCGAAGCGTTCATCCGACTTTAATCGATGATAAAGACCAGCAAGCTTCATAAAGTTCGGCCTTGCTCCGGCAACAAGAAGAATCTGTCTAAAGTTTTTCATGGCTTAATCTCAACTTCTCTAATTACACTTGCCAACTGCTTCACACAATCAGCTATAGAAAGCTTTCTAATCTCATCAAGATTAGGACGCAAAACAAACTCACCTTCTATAATCTGGCGTAAACCCTCTACAGCCTCGTCACGATTCTCTGGATCACATATTTTTGCCAAACCAGTTCTATTTAAAATATCCTTCTGAGCACCATCGCAAACAAAAGCAATAATTGGTAATCCCATAGCGACATACTCAAATGTCTTTCCAGCAATACTATAATCTCGACCATCTACAACCTTTGAAGATGTTATAAGAAGAGCATCGCACCCCTTCTGGAACTCCAGCGACGTCACCCGGCTTACCGGTCCTAGCAAACGAACTTTATCGCCAACGTCATATCTAGCGATCATACTCGGCAGCCAGCTGGGAATTGCACCAACAAACTCAACCTCCAATTTTTCATACGCAGAAGGGGAGATTATTCTCAGATCACTAACAGCCCGAAGAAAAAACTCTGGCGACCGATATAGCCAGTCCTCTTTCTTAGGTGAATATTGAAAAATATGATGTATCTTCTTCTTCCACCATGGAGAAAAAATCATCTTTCGCTGGTATGGCTCATAGTAAAATGAGCCGACATACCCAATCTTAAAAGCATCACAACGAATTCCATTACGACTTGCCTCTACCGATGAATAATCTTCTTCAAAGCTATTGGTAATAGTAGAAATTTTTCTCTCATCAACACTCGGGTGAGTTTTTAGTAGATCCAGACGTGTTTGCTCAGACGTTACCAGAACCTGACTGGCAAGCTCGATCGCCTTAAATTCCAGCCTCTTTGTAAAATGATAGTGCAGAATCGAAGCATAAGGCGTTATAGCCCACTGACTCCATGCATCTCTCATATCAAGAATCAGAGGCCGACCTAACAAACCAGCCACATCTGCACCTGTAGTTCCCCCGATTTAGTGGACACCTTCTCCTAACCGAGGAGGTGTAGAAATGCCGAAGTACAACAATCCGAGAAAGACCTGGCGTTACGCGGACGAGTTCAAGATTCGTGCCGTGGAAATGAGTTACCAGGAAGGGATTCAGATCCAGCAGGTTGCCGAGGGACTGGGTATTCACCCCTTCATGCTGTCGCGCTGGCGCAAAGAGTACCGGGAGGGCAAGATCAGATCTGACGGCCGCAAGCGTGTATCAGTGATGAAGAATCCCAAAACCCCCAGTACTGCAGAGCTCAACGAGATGGCTCGGCTGAAGCGGGAGAACGATCGCCTCAAGAAGGAGAACGATCTCCTAAAAAAGTGGCAACGGTATCTGGCGGAACAACATCAGAGCGATTTGGATTCATCCAAGTCCACGGACGAGAACTAGGCGTCAGATACCTGTGTACATGGCTCGGGGTTTCCCGCAGTGGCTACTATGCGTGGCTAAAGCGTCCTGCGAGTGCGCGAGCGCTTGAAGATCGCTGGCTTTCTCGACGTATTGAGCGGGCTCATCAGAAAAGTGAAGGCCGCTACGGTAGCCCGCGGGTGCATAAGGTGTTGGCCCGGCAAGGCATCCGGGTCGGCGAGAAGCGGGTGGAGCGCATTATGCGGGATGCAGGACTGGTGGGTCGGGCGGCAACGCTGTACCGGAGGATTCCCGGCCTGGAGAAGTTCTTTGCCCGCCATCAGAACCTGAGGGTGGATGCCGGCCCGCCGACGGCAGTGGATCAGCAGTGGGTTGCGGACCTTACCTATATCAGGGTCGCCCGAGAGTGGCACTATCTGGCCACGGTAATGGATGTGTACTCGAGAAAGATCGTGGGCTGGTCTCTGGGCAAGAACAAGACAGCAGAGCTGACATTGCGTGCACTGAAGCAGGCATTGAAGGTAAGGGTGCCGAAGTCGGGCATGATCTTCCATTCGGATCGCGGCTCTGAGTATGGCGCACACATACTGCAGAATGAGCTTGAGCGTCACGGCATTCGTTGTAGTATGAATCGACCCGGCCGTTGCACGGACAATGGACACATGGAGTCATTCTTCCACAGCCTGAAGGCGGAGCTAATCCACGGAGAGGAGTTTAGAAATGAAACGGAGCTACGACTGGCGCTATCCGGATACATCAACCAATTTTACAACCGAAGCAGGCTGCACTCGGCCTTGGGCTATCTGAGCCCAATGGAATTCGAGAGAATGGCTGCGTGAAATGAAGTGTGTCCATTTTATCGGGGGAAGATCAACCAAGGCCAGCCACCGAGAAAGGAGGAACCGTTGTAATTACTGCTACAACATCATAACTCTCTGAAATTTTTAATACATTTTCAATGCAATAGTCGCGCCAGCGCTTCGCCTCGTCGCCAACAATGCTCAGGTATCCGGATCTCTTAAGTCGCCCATGCCGAGGCACACCCAATCCCGTCCTTACAATCCTACAGATTTCGGGTGAAATATCGGAGTCCTGAAAATATGGATCAATGCGACCACCATGCAATTCTGGCTGCGGAGTAATCACAATAGGATAATAACCGGCATCTTTTAAGTATCGAGCAAACCGATATGGTCTCTGAGAGCCGCCAACATTTAAAGGCGGGAACTCATAAGCAAGCAAAATTACAGCTTTCATAATATATAGCTCGCCGGCTCCTCCATAGAATCAGAAACGGCCAAGTACGAAAAATAAATGGCAACTACCAAGTAAAAACACGCTAGCGACATCTCTCGAAATACATCAACGCCCTCTTGCATGAATCTCTACCAAAAAGCCCGCCTCTTCACGCAACCGCTCTTCCGACCAGTTCCACCACTCACTTGATTGCAATCGATCCGTTACCTCTGGCGAAAAACGCGCCCTTAGCACTCGCCCAGGGTTACCCCCCACAACGGAGAAAGCTGGCACATCTCGAGTTACTATGGTCCCAGCACCGATAATCGCACCATCACCAACGCGAACGCCGGAAAGAATTTTTGAACCAGCACCGATCCAAACATCATTTCCTATCACAATCGGGCCACGGCTAATCTCCGCGTCGGGACTAGCGGGCGTACGTAGCAAGTTACGCTCGACAAAATAGGTCGTTGTCCGTTGTGAGTTATGAAAGCTCTCATGCATCGCTACGTGATGCGCTATGGAACAGAAAGATCCTATTCTGACACCGTCAATTGGCCCGGATATGTATATATCTGGCCCCCAAAGTGAGGTGAAGCGCGCCACATCAACCTGCCCATTTAATTCAGCGCGATATATCTTACACCCCTCATGAATACGTACTTCCGGCCCAAAAGTACAACCGGAAACCCAAGCTCTGGCATCGACCTGTGCAGCCGCAGAAACATCGTTGACCCTGTCAAGCCGCTGCTTAAGTGCGCGGAGAAAAACCTGTACCGCCTTCACGTTATCACCTCAAAGGAAACCCAAAGAAGGAAAAGCCCTCTATGCACAGAGCCACAATCACTCGCGTAGCACCTCATGGCTCACGCTAAGTCGCGCCAAATCGCTTGCATTACAGAAATGTAACTAGCTCGCAATGCATCCTCTGAAAACCGAGACGCCGCACGTTCTGCAATAATTGCACTATCCCAGCATCCCAATTGCCATTGTCTTAGAAACCTTGAAATAGCGGCACTCCAACCATCAGAATCACTAGAATCAACCTTGACCCACTCTTGATCACTTGCATATTCAGCAATAGCTGGAATATATGGCCCAATTAGGGGAACGCCAGCTCCTAGCGCCTCAGCACAAGCAACCGAGAACGTTTCATAATCAGAAGAGAATAAGTATCCGTTACTTTTAGTTAATTGATCGGCTATCTCATTTTTCGTCATCTTGCCCAGAAAAATCGTACACTTTTCCAGGGCGGTACCGCCCACAAACGATCTCATCTTGTCAATCATATCCCCGGCACCACCAATCACCAGCTTAAAATGGTGACCATCTACCAACGCCCTATTCAGCCCCTGAAGCATCGGCATTGGATTTTTAATTGAACGCCATGTATTAACACTAAAGAAAACTGGAATGGTGTTTTTATCTGCTCTAGCACCATGAAGAGGGACAAAATTTGGAATAACAAATCCAGAGAAGTCATGCCTCTTAGAAAATGAAAAGATATCATTCGCAAGAGCCTGGGAAACAGCAATAACCGGGTAGCCGTTCTGAAAGGGACGTCTTAGTATATCAATATCCTTGGAATTCTCTGGCAGGTAGAAATTGTAGTGGTATGCAGACCAGTGCTCACTAATCAGGATGGGCTTTCGGAATATCCACCTCCAAAGATTTGAATGGAGCAATAGCGGATAGGCAATATGGAAGTGGAAGCAGTTGAAGCGCCAAGCTCGCTCTTTTAAAAGCACAAAGAATAGAAAAGCAGTTGACAACCACTCCATGGCCTTTCCTGGCTTCACCGCCGCCAACATAAAGTACCCTCTTGCGCCCTCATCCAGTGAAATAACCTGGAACCTCGGCCAGCGATTAGGAGATGGTCGAACCTGTACAACAATAGTTTCAGCATCGAGCTCTTTCTTGAATACGCGAATCTGATCACGCACAAAGTTGCCTTCGACTCCATCCCATGGATTGGGGTACCAACTAGCAATATGCAGTATTTTTCCAGACGCGCGTTTTTGCTTGATGTTATTAATCGGCATACAAATACTCAATAAACTGAGACTCAAAGCCATTACGAAATTCTAGATAATTCGGTGTTTTTATCAAACTTAGAAGGATCATCGAGTCTTCCGAGGCAAAGTATCAACTTTTAGGAAACACCGAACTGATAAGGCTCAAAGTTCCACATGAAAACGGTGCTACTTGTGTAGAACCGTGAGACTGACCCTGTAATCCCTTTTTGCAAAAAATCGAGCTAGCGCCATGGCCGCCCTAAACCGTAAAGAACCATATAGACTTTTTAAGAAATTTCGATTAGCTAGCGACCGCCCAACTCGTGCCAAAAACGAATCCTGGCCAGTCTTAGTTTTAATGCAGTCGTTATGATCAGAAGGCCTGATTGTGCTCGGTCGATCCTCATCCTGACCAATCAAGGCTGATTGCGTAAAAAAAATCTCATCAAGCCAGCCTCGGCGCCTGCGCTCACACCAATCATCTGCAAGCGTCATGATCGGAGTTTCCTGAGTTGAGCTACGCTCAGCCGCTGCTCTCGATATAAGATAAGCATGCGCTCGCCATAGACCGCTTGCGGGGTCGGCATGCAGGAAAATCTGTGGCATATCGGTAGGTGGCCGACCATCTCGCCAAGTTACCCTTCGCTTTAGCGCGGGGCCAACTTGATTAGATGGAGCTCCCAAATGACAAATAAAGGCAGCCCCGCTTTGAGCATGAGGGGACAACGCGTCCGCAATAGTAGCTACTTGATCGAGCCAATCTGGCGTCCGCGGTATCACATCATCCTCAAGAACAAGCCCTATCGAAAACGGAGAGGACACCAACCAGGCAGCAACCGCGTTGTGGGACATTGCACAGCCAACTTCCGCAGCCCTCATTCTCCTGGAAAATTTCTCCTCGAATGCGACAAGATCAGCAATGGGGGCAATATCTTGTTCCAGTGCATCTCTCAAATCGACTGCCGGAAAAAATGAGTGCACCCAGCTCTCGGGAATACCCCTCGAAATAAGATCCTGACGCCTACCTGATTGGTCCTCAAGAGAAATTAGTAGAACTGGCACACCATTGCCAAGGTAACCGGGCATAAACCGTCGAT
>NZ_JAFMPS010000032.1 GCF_020667895.1 Alcanivorax sp. 1008 | reverse complement strand
CATGGCCACGGAAGTGCTCCACAATCACTTCTACCCGCTGGTTGATATTGTGCGGATGCAAGCGCACCCAGCGCGCCAGCGTGGCAGAGGCCTTTTTCGATTCCACCTCGGTGTCGTCAGCATCGGGGTGCGACAATTTCCAGGCAGTGCTGTAGGTGGTGTAGCACTTCAGCACATCGAGAATAAAACCTTCTTCGATGGCCTGGCGCATCGAGTACAAGTGAAACGCCTCCGGCTTGTTATCGGCGCTGGGCGGCAGCTCGGGATTCGGCGGCCGACCGAACAGCTCAAGGGTCTTGGCCTTCGGCGTCGCTGTAAAAGCGTAGTAACTGATGCGCTCACTGGGCTTGCGCGACGATACAGCGGCGTCCAGCAGCTCTTCAGCGCTGATCTCTTCCTTGTCCGGGGTATCGACGCCAAGAATGGCCTTCAGCTTGGTGGCGGAACTGCCGGTCTGTGACGAGTGCGCCTCGTCGGCAATCACGGCGTAGCGACCACCGGCCAGCTCCGGGCGCTTGTCCAGTGCATCGTACAGAGCCGGAAAGGTCTGGATGGTGACGATGATAATGCGCACCTGATCCGCCAGTGCCTGAGCCAGCTGCTCGGCCTTGCTCTGGTTGCCAATATCGCGACTGATCGGCTGCACCACACCGCTGGCGTGTTCGAACTGATAGATGGTGTTCTGCAGCTGGCTATCCAGCACGGTGCGGTCGGTGACCACGATCACCGAGTTGAACAGGCGATTGCCCGCCTCGTCATACAGCGAGGCCAGTTGATGCGCCGTCCAGGCAATAGAGTTGGACTTGCCGGAACCGGCGCTGTGCTGGATCAGATATTTTTTGCCCGCCCCCTCGCGCCGGGTGGTGTCGAGCAGCGTGTTGACCACCTCCCACTGATGGAAGCGCGGGAAAATCAGGGTTTCCTTGGTGATGCGCTTGCCGCCGAAATCCTCTTTCACCTCTTTCTGCAAATGCAGGAAGCGGCCGAGAATTTTCAGCCAGGCATGCGGGGCGAACACCCGGTCCCAGAGATAGGAGGTGGCGTAGTGATGTTCATCCGCCGGGGCCGGGTTGCCGGCGCCTCCTTCTTCGGACCCCATGTTAAAGGGCAGGAACCAGGTGGCCTGCTCGGCCAGCCGGGTGGTCATGGCCACCTCGTCCTGAGTCACGACGAAGTGCACCAGCGCGCCGCGCTTGAAAGTCAGCAGCGGCTCCGGCTTGCGGGTGAGCGGGTCGCGGGTGGGGCGGTCCTGGCGGTACTGGCGCTTGGCATTCTCGATGGGCTGTTTGAAGCCGCTTTTCAGCTCCAGCGTGGCCACCGGGATGCCGTTAACGAACAGCACCAGATCCAGACGCGGGTTGTACTTCCCCTCTTGTGCGTGGGGCGAGTAAGACACCTCCGGCACCACCCGCAGCCGGTTGGCGCCGTAGCGGGCCAGAGATTCCGGGTTCATGCCATGGTCCGGCTGGAAGCTGCACAGGTCGAGCTTGACCCCCGGCACCTTGAAGCCATGACGCAGCACCTCCAGAGTGCCGTGGCGCTCCAGCTCCCGCACCGCGGCCTTGATCAGGGCAGCTTCTGGATTCTGGGGGTGGTTCTTGCAGAACTTGTCCCAGCGCTCCGGCCAAGCCTCCCGCACATAGCCGACCAGATCCTCAGGGTAGAGGGCATGAATTCGGTCATAACCGCTGGCCGGGCCGGTCAGCCAGCCGTTGGCGGTCATAGCCTGAATGATGTCCTGCTGAAACTGTGCTTCGCGGCTGTCTGCCATGCCACCCTCGTCTGAGCTATTTATCACAGTGCTATGTCGTGTTGCTGCGCTGCCAGCAGCACAGCAATATTCTACTGAGCTTAATTCCCAGCCTCTTCGGCGGCGAATGCCATATTCGGAACCAGTGTTGTCATGGTCGCAAGAGGCATTTGTTCACCATCGATAACTACTGTTGTCAGTACAGCTCTCTTTGGGTTGTCCTTTTCAGCAAAAACAAGCTCCATTTTCGTGACGCCGGTCTCCGCGATATACTTCCATGACTTGCCGGGCAGCTCCTCCCAATGTACTTCTGCATTGGGATCGATACCCCTTAGGAGCTTCCCAACGCTAATACCATCAAGCCCGAGTTCCCCATGTCGCGAGCTGTACGTTGCTTCCAGTGACAGAAAGTCCTGTTCAGGAATGGGTGAAGAACATCCCAAAAGTGAAGCGAAAAGAAAGGCGACCAGGACACTCTGTAGTGCTGTAGATTTCTGCTTTGCCATTGCTTGCGTACTCCCTTGTTATGAAACCGTGTTGCGATAAAAATCTAGGACGGGTTGATCTGTTCCTGATCTACTGTTTGTAAATCGACCAGCTCGCTCTGCCATAGGCCATAGGGCTTGCCGGTCTGACGCTCAATCCAAACCAGACGTCCGTTCGCAGATCGCCCCGAAACCACTGCTGCGGCAGCGCTGGGACTGGAAAATATCTGATCCTGAGCGAAGCGCACATTGCCGGACTCATCCGGCACCAGAACGCCATCTGCGGTCAGTTGTTGATACAGGGGCCGGTAGCTTGTGTAGTCGCTACTGCTGACCCAGCCATTGCGGGCCTTGCTTCCAGCAAGCACAACAAAGTCGCCATCAACCTCTCGCGCTCTTGCTGTAATGCCATGCTTGGGCAGCTCCATCTCGAAGAATACCGGCGCTTCCTGCGCTGTCTTTTGCTCCACCAAGGTAGCAGACACCTTCTGGCGCTCTCGCAGGAAATCGAACCCCAGCACGGGCAGGATCGTTCTTATCTGTTCGGAAAAAAATGCCATATCCGCCTGATCGGATTCCGGCAACATGGTGTAGTCATGGGCCGTGCCATTCATGAGGCCACAGCGTCCGGACTGCTTCGCCAGCGCAATCAGCTGGCTTTCAAGGTACTTAACGTGTGCTTTGGTGAGGTTCTGATCCTTGCTGGTAATCAGGCACACCTTTTCCCAAAAGTCTTTGCCGCCCTGATCTTCAGGCCGGTTGTGTTGCTTGAGACGTTTGGCCACATCATCCGATTCGCCGATGTACACCAACGGGCGAATGGCATTGTCAGGATCAGGGCCAATCAAAAAGTAGATGCCGGTACGGGCACACTCTGGGCGCTGCACCAGCTCTGGCAGCTTGCTGCGCGGACCGGTCAGGGCGTGACCCGTCCAGTTCATGATTTCAGCGGTCAGCAATCCGTTCGGGGTGCCGTCCACCAGAAAAAGCCGGATGCTGCGTCCTTGGCTCAAAATGAAACCTCCATATCTAGATTCTGTGCATCCCTTTCAACTTTAACGTTAGGCGACCGCCAGTTGCGGACGTCAATTTTGCCAGTTACAGCGGCTGATATTACAGCAGCTCTCCGCTCCTTCAGAATCTGAATCACCTTCTCAGACTCAACCAAAAGATCAGATATTTCCAAGAGTCGCGTACTAATTATCTCAACAATTGCATGCTGCTCAGACAGGGGCGGAAGACAAAGAGGGGCATTATCTACATTTGCCAAAGATAGCCCTTCTTTAAGCCCATACTGCACCACCGAAAAATATGACTGTCCTTCATGACTGGACAAAGAGAAAGCAACAAAGTTGGGGCAAGCCTTCCCTTGGTCGATCCGAATCAATGCAAGATGCTGATTGACATAGGTTGTATCCGAGACCTCATTGATTACCCCCACTCGCCCTGTGTTTGCACCAGTAATACACACCAGTACATCACCAGATCTCGCTTCTGTTCTGACACCCTCCGCTCCCTCAGGAGGTGAGATGCGCTTTGCCTTTTCTACAAGCACATTCTGCTCATCATCCAAATCACCGCTTTGAAGAAATACACTCCCCCCATCATCGGAGATAAAATCAGACCATCCTCGCGGCCCTGAAGTAATAAAGTTTGAACATTGCTTTAATCTGATTACCTCCCAATGCGCCGGCACTTCGCCGAGCCATTCGATGCCGGAGTCTTTCATGGGGGCGTTGGGGTTGATGCCTTTGGTGACGGCGTGGGAGATGACGGCCTGGCGCTTTTCCTTGAGCAGTTCGATCAGGCGCTGCTGCTCGGCAATCAGGGCGTCGATTTTGGCGGTTTCGTGGTCGAGGAAGCTAGCAATTTTTATTTGTTCATCATAATCAGGCAACGGTATACGAAGCGCAGCCCACATTTCATAGTTGAAACTTGCGATTGATACTCCATAGCCCACAAGATCCCGTGTAGCCACATCTATAGCGGACCTCAAAAATTTTTGATCAATGCCAGGCATGAGGCTGACGCGCTGAACTACGTTGGAGTAAATAGCTCCGGGACTTGGAAGATGAACATACGGGGTTCCATTCCTTGTAAGGAGCAGATCATTTGCTCTCGTTCTTTTCCTGTCTGGAAAATCTTTATAGTCAGAAAGTAGTGGCTGCTTGGCGCATGTGTAAAGAAGCTCTGATCCGTCGCCCCAGAAATTCTTATCAATCACCTCGCCGGCATTATTTTCAAATATGACGTAGGGAAGCCGCGTCACGACCCAATGACTCGGAATTTCTCCGAGGGATACGATCCGAGAGTCCTTGTATTGCGGATAAGCAGAAAAACTCATGCCGACAGCCCCGCAATCATCTGCTTGATCCTGTCGGTACAGGCTTTCAGATCGGCATCAATCTCGTCCAGCGGGCGCGGCGGCTTGAATACGTAGAAGTGGCGATTAAACGGAATCTCGAAGCCGACAATGCCGACCTCGCCATCCTGTTCATCGCATTTGCTTTCGTCGATCCAGGCATCCGGCACATGGGGCTTCACTTCGCGTTCGAAGTAGTCGTGAATGGATTCGCCCAGCGGCACGTTCTCGTTGTCGCGCAGACTGGTATCCGGCTCGGGGTTGCCGTGCTTGTCGGTGCAGATGTCGGCGTCGTCATCGCGCTCGGACAGGGCATTGAGAATGGCCTTGAGCTGGGGCGCGCCGGGTTTGGCGTCTTCGGCCTTGAGGGCTTTTTTCAGATCCTTCAGGAAGGCGTCGCGGTTGCGGTACAGCTTGTCGGCATTCAGGCGCTGGCAGGCTCGGGTGATGGCCTGCAATTCGTCCTGCTCCAGTTTGGCCAGCGGAGTTTCCTGAGCCAGCTTGGCGATGCGTTCGGCGCTGGCCTGGAAGTTCAGCTTGAGCGGCCTCTCGACGGTGATGCGGCGGTAGCCGAAGGCTTCCACCGGGAATATCTTGCTCTCTTCGTTTTCCTTGAAGTCACCGTACAGACGCACGATGGCGTCGATATTGGCGTCGTCAATGTACTGGCGCTTGGACCCGAGGGACTTGCGCATCTTGCTGTAGCGGTTCACCGCATTGATCAGCTGCACCTTGCCCTTGCGCGCCTTGGGCTTGTTGTTGCTCAGCACCCACACATAGGTGGCGATGCCGGTGTTGTAGAACATATCCGTGGGCAGCGCGACGATGGCTTCCACCAGATCGTTCTGCAGCAGGTAACGGCGGATTTCAGATTCGCCGCTGCCGGCGCCGCCGGTAAACAGTGGCGAGCCATTCAGGATGATGCCGATGCGGGAGCCGCCCTCACGCGGGTCGCGCATCTTGCTGACCAGGTGCAGCAGGAACAGCAAGGAGCCATCGGACACGCGCGGCAGGCCGGGGCCAAAGCGGCCCTGAAAACCTTTCAGCTTGTGCTCGTCGGTGACCTGCTTCTGCACCTTCTTCCATTCCACGCCGAACGGCGGGTTGGAGAGCATAAAGTCGAAACGGGTGTCGGCCAGCTGGTCGTCGGACAGGGTGTTGCCCAGCTTGATGTTGCCGACGTCCTGCCCCTTGATCAGCATGTCCGCCTTGCAGATGGCGAAGGACTCCGGGTTCAGCTCCTGGCCATGCAGCGACACCGTGACCTGCTTGCTAACCTGCTGGATGTACTCGTCCCCTTCCGAGAGGAAGCCGCCGGTTCCGGCTGTCGGGTCGTAGATGGTGACGATACTGTGCGGCTTGAGTTTGTTGTCCTGGCCGGTGAGCACCAGCGAGGTGGTCAGGTGGACGATGTCGCGTGGGGTGAAGTGCTCCCCGGCGGTTTCGTTCGAGCTTTCCGCGAACTTGCGGATCAGCTCTTCAAAGATGGTCCCCATGCCGAAGTTGCTGATGTGCTTGGGGCTCAGGTCGATCGATGCGAAGCGTTGCACCACCTGGTAGAGCAGGTCGGCTTCACCCAGCTGCTGGACGAAGTCCTCGAAGTGGAAATTGTCGAAGATGTCGCGAGCGTCCTTGCTGAAGGACTGCACATAGCTCATCAGATCGTCGCTGGTCTGAGTGTCCGAGAGCTGGGCCAGGGACAGCGGCGAGGCATTGAAGAACTGCTGATCGGCGGCGCGCAGCAGCAGCTTCTCGCGCACGGCGTCGGTTTTGTCCTTGTTGGCCTCGGCGGCCTTCAGCACCGCGGCCTTGGTGGGCTCCAGCACGCACTCCAGCCGGCGCAGCAAGGTAAAGGGCAGGATCACCCGGCCATATTGGGACTGCTTGAAATCACCACGCAGGAGGTCTGCGACCGACCAGATAAAGGCGGCGGTCTGGGAATGGTTTTCGGTATTCACGGAGACTCCCTGAATTGTTATGGCTACTGCTACAGGCCCGGGCTGCCTTCCTGTGGCCGGAGCGGGCGGCCCTGACGGCAAAGACAGACGCTGCCCGGGACTGGAAAAGGGCATGCTACTACGAAGGTTGGGCTATCTCTAGGCACTACACCAGACGCGGCCCTGCCTGCATCGGGCCTGCCAGTGCCGCACTGACTTGCCCGGGTTGTTGTACTTTTGCCTGTAACGGGCTGATTTCCTGGCGACGGTGACAATAACCTCGCCCTCGACCACCATGTATAGGCACAATTTTCTTTTTAGGACAGCATGTTACGAACTTCTGGCACCAGGCTGCAATAGAGTTTCGGCGGGAGAGTTCAACACGATTACAAGGCCTCTTCAGAGCGACCCTTTACTAGGTCCCGGAGATCGATTGCATGGATTTCAGAGGCATTGGCAAGTATCCGCTCAATCATACAAAGCTGCTCAGCGTTTTTCCTTGTCAAAATTTCGATTTCGGATCTCAACCTCTTGATTGCAACGCCGTCGCGCGAGGATATACAGTCTTGCCCTCGGCGCTTGCTCGACGCCCTTTTCAAGAAGGATTTTCTCGAATCATAAGCCTTCCGTATTGACTGGTATTCAACGAGCGCCTGACGGGTTACAGAAACGCCTGTTTCTTCAAAAATACGAGAAACCAAAGACTTAAAGGTCAGCTTACCTTCCCAAGCATTTATCATGACCTCAATTTCGCTTTCAAACTCAGGGGTTATTTTAATATTCGCCACCTTAACCTCCGCACTTCAGACCAAATTTTCCAAGCACATTTTTCAGATCTTCATTGTTTTCACCTCGATCGTAAGACATTTTCAAGCACGACTGATCAGAAGGTTTATCTTTCCCAAAATTCGCCATTTGAATCCTCAGATTCTCAAATTTGCTTCCGTCAGGAAGCGAAATGCTGAATGCCATTCGCTCCCTGGAAAACTTAATAACTGATCCCGGCTCTCTCTCCTCCATCAATTTCACAAGACACCCTAGGATCTGCACGTTTTTATCGTGCGTGTGAAACCAACTTTTCATTGCACTTGAACTAGCAAACCGCGGATCAGCCGAAATCAAATCAAGCCGCCTGGCCTGAAGCTCAGCATCCTTCTTCAAAAACTCTATTGACTCGTTATCACCCGCAATATGACATGATGACGAACACATAAAGCATTGAGAAACAAAATCGTTTAAATAAATACACGGAGTAATATTTAGATCCTGAACACAAATACCAGTTGACGTAATGGACGCAGGAAGCTTTGCTAGATGAGAAATTTCATCGACGCTCAAAAAGAGAGAATCAGAGCATTCAGGGTCGCCGCCACGCTCAAATACTTCTCGAACCATCCCAGCAATGTCCGAAGGCGAAGTGTGAATATATTCATAGGTTTGTTTAACATCTTTTCTGCCAGACCAGGCGGAAAGAATTTCCACTCCGATATCACTTTCATAGCCAACAGTATTCGCATAGTGCCGGAAATCATGAAGCCGAATCCGATAATCTGGATAACCATGCTTAACAAATATCGAATATTCAGAGGAAAGATTTTTTGAGTACCCAGCCCTAGTCGAAACGTGTGAAAACAGCGTCTTTGGCTCAAGGATAGCGAAGGCTGACTTAGCGTACTTTCTATTTCCCGGGGAATTCATATTTAACTGGCGAGAAGAAAAAACAAACATTAGATTTCTAACACGTCCGAATTGCTCGGACTTAGAAAAGCCGTTCGGAAACGAAGGGAAAAATACGGATTTGAAATAATCCAACCACCACGCCTCAAGATCACCCAAGGACAGAACCCCCACCAGGCCTTCAGGCGGAGTGGAGCTTTTTGGCAGAATTAGAAGATCATGAAAAGCAGAATGAGTACTCTTTGAAATCCAGACCTTATGCCCATAATCTAGTTCCCAGATATTCTTTCTACAAAGAAATCGCCTTTTTTTACCGGAATTTACAGGGCATGAAATAATTCCGGCCTCATCTTCAACGACAGAAATCTGAAGATTGTCTTCGTAAAAACCCAGAGCGTACCCAAGCACAAACAAATTTGCCGGCCTGGCAAGATTAATATTTTTCAGCCTTCTTGAAGGAATCGTAAATTCGCCAAGTAATTCCTGAAGAGGTAATGACTGATCTTCATAAAATCTAGCAAGAACCCTTAATGGCTCACAATATTCAGAAAAAAATTCCAGAGCCACTTCAACTTGCGCCGAGAGGCTTCGCAGAACATGATTCTTATAACTTCCAAAGCCCTTACTGCCTCTCCAGTCTAGGTAATATACGTAATCGTTTTTATCGGGCCTGTATCTCTTCAAGCGCTGATTAGGCAATATCGGGATCTCCGCCGCCGCCCTATTGGGGGACGCCAAACATAGAAGAAATACAGTGGATACTAGGGCGTCCGACACACACGCAACCTTGGCTCTAGAAAAACCCTCTTCTGAAAACCCGAATGATGTACAAAATATCTTCCCAATTGCGGAAATGACATCTTCACCAGGTATTTTTTGTGCCCGAGATCGAACTATGTTATGCCCCGTCCTATCCCTTTTGTCATCGCACATCCAACGTGGCTTTAGATATGAAGGAACCAGACCATGACCGCCACAAAATTCATAAAATGATTTGGAATATGGCTCGCCAGCCCACGCAGAATCAGGTATCGCATGTAAAGGCCCCTGAAGAGACAGTATCTTTCTTGCTGCCAACGCCTTTGTTTGTCGATAGCCAGCTGAAACCGGTTCAGAGCACAACCGAATAAGAAATTTTTTGAATAAAATAATGTACAGCGATGGCAAGGCCCGATCCTTGCTAATTGAGCTGTCAGATATATCCTTGCGACCAGAAAAAATTGTGCAAAGGAATCTGGTTCGCCTTGAAGTTGATGGGTCAACGTAATACCAGACAAGGTCGTCCCAGGATGCAGCCTTACCATAACTTGACTCAAAGCAACAAGGCACCTCCTCGGATAAATCTGAGTTAAGAGCCTCTAAGCTACTAATGAAACGGTTAATCATCTAGATGACGCCTATTGGCTAAAGCCTGGTCACAGGCCTCTATGACAACACGTATCTTTTCCGCCTGAATCTGCATAGCCTCTGTAACCCTGTCCTGATCTGGCCCTGAAATTCTTGACTGATTCGCGCTGATCTTCAGTTCCAATTTCTCCAACAGTCCTTTGTGATCTCCCTCTAGCAGTGGAATGAAGTTTTGACATCCGTAGCAGGAAACAGGACGAGCAATCCTGGCCGCGCAGGAATTACACCCTGAAGACTGGATTGTGGAACCAACAGTATTAGCCCCATCTAACACGACGTCTTCCGAAATAGGAGCGTCCAGAGACCTCGGAGGATTGAAAACATTCGAAAGGAATTCATTTGCGCGGTATTTTTGGTCGATTCTACGCCTCGCTTCGTAATCAAGGTCAACATAACAGCGAGCAGCAGGGACAGTAACTCCCGTCATCTTAGACAGGCGCGCGGCATCCAAACCTTGTTCCGCCGCTCTCGTCAGCGCTGTATGCCTGAGTCGATTTGTTCCAACGCGCTCAAGCCCCTCGCCAACAGCCTTGCTGACTGTTTGCTCCGACACATGCAAAAAAAGGGACTTATCTGAAAACAATTCATCAATAAATTTCTCTCCGTATATTTCCTGATTAAATAAAGAGATGTCTGGAAAAACTGGCATATTCAGCATTTGCTTAAGAACGACTTCAGGGGTAGTCACAGACCCCAATGCATCCAAAACAAGCCTTAATCCACTTGCATACTGGCGCTTATATAGGTCGATATATACAGAAAAATCTTCGGCAATTGGAAAAGGATACGGCTCTGGATATTCTCGAATATTTACTGATCCACCCCCACTTTTAACGTAGTGAAAACGTATTTGGAGTCCGCCAAATCCAATACTTTTTACTTCATTCTCTCTTAATATTCTATCATCCGAGAATGTCGATCCGAACGAAATAATATCACACCATTTTAGGGACGATATCTGAAGCGGTCGCCTAACAGTGCAAAATGAAAGCATTCGAGAAATCAGATTTCTGGCAGTTGAGAAACCTGATTTGTTGCGGCCGCCAGGCTCCGAAAAATAGGACATTTCCTTATCAGGCGACCAGTCAAAGCTAGAGAGATCTGCAATCAGCCTTTTGAATAGATAGCTGTACTGAAGATCAGGGAGTCGCCCCTTGTCCGGACACAACGGATCTAATCTATGGGTTGGTAACGATGACCTGGTAAACTCATGAATCGACTCGAACTCTTCGTAGCCAAGAAGAGCCAATGTTCCATAGAACTGATTAAGCGATTTCTTGGCCCCAGATTTGAGGCTAGGCCAAAGATTACAAACATCAGTGAGACCCAAAATTCCCTTACTCAGATTGGCCTTTATCGTATAATTAACAGTGACTGTCGTGCCTGCACTCCTGTTTTGGGCATAGTACTGCATAACCTCCAGAATTTTATCCTTATCTGGGCCTGGTATTTTTCTACTTACAAGCCATGACAGATCCAATGTATGACCTTTCCCAGAATTAACCAATAACCGCCACATTAATTTACGGGAGTTAACTTCCAGGCCTGACCTGCAAATAAATTTTTCTGGCACATTTTTAGGTAGACTAAATTCGCCGACCAGGTTATTTAAGGCACTAGAATTCATCGCCATTCCCAGAGAGTGCCTCAAGCTGCCGCTCAAGCATTAATTGATTTACTTCGCGCTGCATATGCCGATCGTTGTAGATGCGACTCATATCTGAATTCGCAGACCACCCCATACCTTGCCGCCGCAGCTCTTCAAGCTTTGCAGTTTCAATCTTATTTTTCTCACCCAAAGCCGATAACTCATCATTCCAGTAATGCCTAAGAAGGTGAGGGTGAACCCTAAAACAAAGAGATTTCGACAAAGTGCAGAATAAGTTATTAATTTGCTTTACGGAAATCGGCGCCCCAGCCGACCATGAAGTGTTGCATTCGGCAATAAAAATAAAATCATGGTTCTTGGATCCGTCATATTTTTCTCTAACCTGGTCTATATAGTACTTCAGCCTTTTCGCCAAACCCGAACTAATCTCTACAATGTGATTACCAGATTTCTGGTTTGGACGATCATTTCTTGGGTCAGCACCATCGGTTGAAGACCTATAAATACGCAAGAGATTTCTTCCTGCGAAGAAATCACAATCAGAAATTTTTAGCTTCGCTAACGCGCCTCTCCGAATACCCGTTTGTAGTAATACATGTACAATTAGATAGTTCCTCAAACGACACATCCTAAATGGATTATTTTCGCTTTCTGGAAGAACAATACTGATCAGTCTTTCAAGTATTTCCTTGGGAATTGCGTTTTCAAAATCTTGGCGAGTTTTTGGATGTCTTCGCCCAAGCGAGTTTTCATATAGCTTTATTTTATTCAATAGAGTTTTGAATCTCTTTAGCAACGCCTCTTCAAATTTACGCCCCCCATGAAACTGATCAAATAGCCACTCAATGTAGAACCGCAATTGACGTAGTCGCCCTGATGCAGTTGGCCCTGCCACTTTTTTCTCCAGGCGACGATTAGCTGCCAGGGCATTCCTAAATGCCTTGCTTTTGACGGAAGAGAACTGGATCACGTCTTCATCAGACTTCGATCTTGTCTTGAGGCTATGCTCAAGGAAGCCTGTGAGCTCTGGAATGGATATCAACTCACCACTGGAAATCCGAGCGGTCAAATTAATGGAGCGAGAATCGAAATATGCGAAGAGGAAGAGCAACTCATTGGCTGAACGCAAGGCGGTGTTAAATGCGCGGGAAGCCAGCCTCTGCCTAAGATAGCAGGATACGTACGGGTCGTATGGGCAGTCGTCCTCATTAACAAGGGAAACGAATTGAGCCCCGCCCAACTTATATTTTTTCACCTTCATCATTTATAGCTCGCCTACCAGCCTCCCAAGAAAGCTAGCAAGAGAATCTTATAAATGTAAAGCAGAAAAAATTATTTTCTTCTTATATATCAATAATATACCGAATATTTAGTAGTCGTGCAAGTCCTGCAATATTTGAGACATCCTATAACTTGCCACCCGACAGGCACACCATGATCCTGTCGCCATCCTGAATCATATTAAAGTCAGCAATCGCCTTGCCCACTTCACGGCGCAGTCTCTTCTGCAGTTTATTGAAACGGACCCGATCCTTGGGT
>NZ_JAFMPS010000031.1 GCF_020667895.1 Alcanivorax sp. 1008 | reverse complement strand
ACGACCTGCGCCTGCCGGAATGCCTGATCCCGCACAAGGAAAAACTGTTCGGCCTGACCATCAACCCGGAACGCCTGATCGCCATCCGCAACGAGCGCATGGCCGGAAGCCGCTATGCCTCTGCTCGCCAGTGTGAAATGGAAATTCGTGCACTGGAGGCAATATATAACAAGCACAACATTCCGTTTATGGATGCGACGGACATGTCAATTGAAGAGATTTCAACACGCATTCTCGCAGCCAAGGGGTTAAAGCGACGACTGCAATAACCCGGATATCACAGGTAGGGAGCCATTTCCTGCGGTGGAATGGATAACCGGTTTAATGACTGGCTTTTCACGGAAGCCCCGCTGCGGTTCTGCGGAAAGCTTATATTCGAAAACATGCAACTGATGACGACCTCTAACCCAGCCGACATCATGTTCTGGAGCACTAATAAAATCTGCATACAGCAGGAGATCAGCACTCTCTGCCGTCGGGTGGCGCTCGCCAGCTGCGAATCGTCATAACCGAAACCGATAATCCAGCCAGCGGCCTGGAACAGGCTGTTGATTTGTGCGTGCCATGCCGTGAGGAGTGAGACCAGGCTGTCAACAGATTGGCCCTCGCCGTCCGGCGGCGGCAACAGGTCGGCCGCCAGCGCCTGCAACCCCACATTGGCGACATGGCCGCGCGCATCGATAACGCCGGGCAACAGTGCCTTGCCGTCAAGATTGACCACGCGCGTGCTATCAGCTCGCAATGCCTCCATTTCGCCAGCCGACCCGACCGCCTCACACCGCCAGAGACTAGGCGCCGACCATGGTAGATGACATCGGCGGGGTCTTCCGGTGCCTTGCTGCATGCGACCAAAAGGGCAAACACAGGAATGAGGACAAGCGCATTGCGGATCACGAACAGCATGAAGACCTGCTGGCCAACAACTGGTTCACGAGCAACGAGCATAACACCGAAATCATGATCGCTAGACAACTTCAGGCTTGCTCCTGGCTCGACAGCGCCGAGCCTGCGGCATCCCGGCGCGGCGAATATCGACTAAAGACCCCCAGGAAAACAGTTGCTACCATGAGCGCGCAGCAGGGGGGACCTTGTTGTGTCGATAATAATCAATATGGAGATTGAGAATAGTGATAACGATAAAACGACCACGCCTTATGGCCGCAGCCACTGCCGGCATTCTGGCAACTGCCTTGTCCATCCCCGCACATGCGGATCTTCCCGAGTACAGCTTCGTTCGAGATCTTAACAACCGCGGGCTGCTCGAGATCACCGCAAGTGGCCTTACCCGCTCACCCACCGACATCACCAATGATGGCATTGTAATGGCAATGTCGATAACCGACCCGACCAGCGTGCAGCCTCGCCTCTGGCTCTACAATGCGGCGGCGGATACCTCCGTGGCAGCTGGCATACAAGGACTGATGCCTGGCTTTTCCCTGCTCCAGCAGAACAATATGGCTGCCGACAACCACTACCTCGTTGGCCAGCCGGGCTCCACCGACGACGAGTTTCACCGCTGTCGCATCGATACGATTACGATCAATCCCGTGACTGGCGCACCAGCGGCCCTTCAATGCCAGACTATTGGACGCCTGCAGATCACCAGCCCGCCATGGGCGCAGGCGCAAATGAACGATACCGGCTGGGCAGTTCACTATGAGGCGGACAACCCGCTGACGGTGATTTCGGAGATCACCATCACCGACCCGAATGGCATCAGCCAATCGCTCGACATCAGTGATCTCCCGACCGGGGACTCAACCCGATACGCCTCGCCGGTTGTGTCTAACGGCGAGACACCCGATGTAGTGCTTTCCTTTATCACCGATTTCGGTGAGCCAACCGAAAGCACCACGTTGCGCATTTACAGTTACGATGGCACGAGCTGGGTTGCGCAGGACTATAGCGTGCCGCCGAAAATGTTCGCGGAGGGCGCCAATGACGGGCGCATCCTGATGCGCAAGCGGCAGCTAATCGGCAACGACTACTCCATTTATACCTGCCAGCCGTCAGTCGACAGCTGCGCCGCACCGACATTGGTGATTGATGGTACCAACGACACCTACCAGACCATTGGCGGGCTGACCACGAATGGCGTGTTCTACTATGGCTTGCAACAAATCCAGAACAACACCGCCGTGTTTGTCACACACATGCTGTACGATCTTGGTTCCGGCCAATCGATGGACCTTCAGCACCTGCTGAACTCCGTCCCCGGCTATGAGTCAGCCACGCTGCAGGGAATGGTGATATCGCCCGACGCAACGGAACTGCTGCTCGGCGACAGCACCGGCAACCTGCTTTACTTCTCCGCTGACTCGGCAACCAACGATGCGGGCTTCGACGTCACCCTGACCTTCTATCCGCCAGGCCAGACGCGTTCTTATACCAACGACCTGACGGCCAACGCCCAGATTGATAATGGCATCGGGCCATTCGAGTATCGCTTTATCATCCAGGAACGTATCCAGGGGACCAATAACCCTCAAGTGTTCGACTCGAACTGGCAAGCCAGTCCCTCGCTGGTGATCAGCCCGACAAGCCTGGGCCTTGAACAAGGCAAGGACTACGTCGTCATTGTTCGCGCTCGCGACACCGCGAACGGTAATGAAAAAGTGATTTCACAGAAGAGGCTTAACCTCAGGTAAGGAAACCGTGCGCCGCCTGTCGCGGCGCACTCGCTTTTTATATGCAGGATCTGATCAACTACTCCACCTCAACCTGCCATAGCGCCACCGACCATACCTCCCACAGCCTGACCAGGTGGCGGCAGACTTCTGCCCTATCACCCCACTAACCGCACCTCCCAGGGCCATGTTTGGCCGTTCGTTGTTATAAGTCCAAGGCCACCGTGTAGCAAACTCCTGCACCTGCTCGATTGATTCGAACAGGTATTGCGCCAGCCAGTCATACCGCACCGTGCGGTTGTAGCGCTCAATACAGGCGTTCTGCTGCGGTTTCCCCGGCTGAATATATTCAAGCCGGATTCCTCGATTCAGAGCCCATGCCGACAAGGCGCTACTGATGTACTCCGGGCCGTTGTCGCATCTCAGTGCCTTGGGTTGACCGCGCCATTCGATAACCTGATCCAGCGCGCGGATCACCCGCTCCGAGGGCAGATGCAGATCCACCTGGATTGCCAGCCCTTCGCGGTTAAGTCATCCAGCACGGTGAACAGCCGATAGCTGCGGCCGTCCTCAAGCTGGTCATGCATGAAGTCCATCGACCAACACTCGTTGACCGTGTCAGGCCTCGCCAGTGGCTCAGGCCTTTCCAGCACAATCCGATTCTTCGACTTGATCCGCGGATTCAGCTCCACCTCGCGGTGTATCCGGTACACACGCTTGTGATTCCAGAGGTACCTCTTGACGTTGCGCAGGAACAGGAAACGCAGGCCGAACGCCAGTTGCGCTGATTCGCGGTCAGCCGGATCAGCCAGTCGGCAATCTCGGCATTTTCATCGCTCAGCAGCCGCTCATAGCGGTAGCAGGTCTCGCTGATGCCGTAGGTCTCGCAGGCCAACCGGATGCTGATGCCCCGTTCCGTGACAGCCTCCCTCGCCAGCGTGCGTCGCAGGGAAGGCTTTACCACTTTTTTTCGAGAGCTTCCTTGCGTAGCTCGGACTTCAGCCTTTCCTCGGCATACATCTTCTTCAGGCGAGCCATCAGGGACGCATCCATTCCGCTTTGCTTGGCGCGCCACTTGTAGAAGCTGGCGCTGCTCATGCCGTGCTCGCGGCACAGCTCTGGTACAGGCACCCCGGACTTGGCTTGCTTGAGGATCGCCAGAACCTGGCTGTCCGAAAAACGTGACTTCTTCATGCAGAATCTCCTTCGTGATAGGTTACGAGAAAATTCTACTTTTGAGCATCGCTAGTTTTCGGGGGGGATTACCGCTCAGCCGCCAGTTGGTGCGCTTGCTGTGCCCGATAACCGCGCAGACCGCGATTCCTCCTGAGCTCTCGGCTGATTGTTGCTGGAGCCGGCCCAGCTGCTCTGCAATCGACTTCTGGCTTTCGCCCTGTCGACACAGGGCATAAATCTGGCAACGTTCTTCTTGGGTGACGTGCGTATAGACCATGTGCACAATCTCGATTTGTCGATCGGAGGTTGGGAGCTCTAGCGCACCCCACCCCTGATCATTCTTTGATCGAAAGTGCACTTCAAGATTGAACCCGCGTGATCAAAGGCATGATCAGAGGGGAAAAAACATCACAAATTCACGATTAGTTGATAAATCACTGCACTTCATCGTGTGCGTTAATCCTGAAAGGGCAAGACAGGTTCATACACTTGATTAAAATTCTTAAGATACAGTAACGCCCACAGCCCTAGCGCCGAAGAGTGCTCATGTGATGCATCAATCGCTCTATGAATCGACCAGCCGCCATCCTGGCGCTGAGAAGCAAGCAATGCGTTTACCCACTCTGCCCGGACAAGATCATATCTCCCTGCTGTTAGCAAAAACGCTAACGCTTCCAGCTGAAGATCATTCAAGTCAGCCGGTTCTTCAGGGATCAGCATCATCACCTTTTCTATAATCTGATTTAGCTCCGCAGAGGAAAGTGGAAAATGGCATTCGTTTGCAACAATCCAAAAATAAGCAAGCAATGCATGGGTTAAATAGTAGCCACCACGATCGACTTCATCCATAAAGGCCAAGCGGTAATCATCAGGAAGCTCTATCACGCCGCAATAAAGAGCCGGCATTGTAAGACGATCAACACTCTCCAAATTTGCAAAAGAAGGATCATCCAGGACATGATTCGGATCAATAATCCTTTTGTATGCGTTCAGCGCGCTCAGCTTGGCAATATCATCATCTGCGACAGCTTCGTTATACAGATTCTCATATGAAACCAATAAATCGAACCCAGGGTCATAGCCAAACATTCGCCCCATCATTATCTGAAGAAGCAATGAGTCCGGACCGAGAGAGTCTGCGACTGAGAGAAAATACTCCCCAACGTCACTGATAGCAGCGTCAACCTGAGCCTCATCAAAACCAACGAGCGGGTTCATGTCAGGATGCATAAATGTCAAAAATCGGTTAGCAGGAACATTCAGGTAGGTCTGCTCCAGGCCGTCGTGCCACTTAATGGTGAGCGAGTCAATTATGGTTGCAGACCCAACGCCGAAATGAACCTCCAAGGGGCTTTGTCCAAGGTAGTTGCTGTTTGCGCTAACTTGACGCATCTGCGTACTATCACCGGCATCAATACTAATAACCGCGCCTATGGCATGAGTATTCGGAGGAGGCGAAAGCAACTTAATTGACAAGAACCCATGCCCCCCTTCACCTGCAGCATGATTCTCAAAGAAAAGTGGCGAACCAATGTTCTGGGCTACGACTATGTCAACATCACCATCGCGGTCATAATCAAAACAGGCAATGCCTCGACCATTGGTTAAATCATCAATGCCGAACAACTCGGACTGATCTGAAAACACCCCTCCACCTTGGTTAATATAGAGTCTGGGTCTATTTTTTCGATAGTCGTACAAAGTACTCTGAATGAAATCTACAATAAAACCACCCACTTCACTCAAAATAGATTCAGGCAGTTGTCCGTATCCGTTCTCAACAAACAGGTCCACAAGGCCGTCATTATTAAAATCCGAAGCACAAGCACCCCATGCCCATCGCGCATCCTCCATACCGGAGAAGAAATCGCTCTCGAAAGGATTGGGACCATCTATCCCCCGGTAAATGCGATTTCCTGTCTTACCCCATGGCCATTGCCGATCATCATCAGGCCCATGAATGGAACTGACAAACCAATCCCAGTAGCCATCGTTGTCAAAGTCTGCAATGGCAGCTCCCATGCCATTCTCGTCATTAATAACAGCACGATCTGTTATTACAGAAAAAGTTTGATCCCCGTTATTTAAGGCAACCTCGCTCGTACCAAAATCAGATGCCACTAACAGGTCTGACATACCATCTTGATTAATATCGACAAAGCCGGGAGACAAATTAAAGTTCTGTGAAAGATTTGCACCGGTGGTGCCAGCCTCTGCATCGGCGGGATACAACGAACCGACAGGGGCAACGATAGGAACATTGCCGATATTCTTCATTAATGCCGGGGCCTCTCCGGGCCGTGCGCCAGAATCCCAGTGCGCCATAAATGCATCAATCCAACCATCGCCAGAATAGTCGGAGAAGGCCATGCCGAATGTCGACTTTGACATTGCAACAGATTGGCGAAGCTGCCGATCTGAATCCAATACTACAAGGCTTCCCGAAAGCAAATTGCCCGCCAAAAGATCAAGGCCATAGTCACCATCCAGATCCACCAGGCCTATGGCAGCAACAGGGCTGAGTATCTGCTGATGATAAAAAAGCTCCTGAGAAAAGCCCTTTCCCGAAAGGTTGTCGTAAATTGCAATCTGCGCCTGACTGGCCTTCCCGGTGGAAAATGCCATATCAACCCAACAATCTCCTTTTATGTTGCCTGCAGCAACCGAACCAGCTAGCAAAGCCGCCTCGAAGCCCTCATAGCTGTCAAGCCAGACTTCATCCGGGAGAATGTGTTCGTGGTTAATACCCAAGTCCGCCGCACGCTCGGTAAACATTAGCCGAGATGGGGTTCGCAACGCCGTTCGCGCATTGTTGCCGCAAAGCGTGTACCCAGTAATCTGCGGCATAACATCGGTCGGATCGGTCGGATCGGTCGGATCAGTCGGATCAGTCGGATCAGTCGGATCGGTCGGATCGGTCGGATCGGTCGGATCAGTCGGATCAGTCGGATCAGTCGGATCAGTCGGATCAGTCGGATCAGTCGGATCAGTCGGATCAGTCGGATCAGTCGGATCAGTCGGATCAGTCGGAGCGGAGAACGTCACATCAAGGAAACTTTCATCGATGGCATCCTCCGGACCCGGAAGCCAAGGAGCCAGACACACCGGATCGAGGACGCAGGGATCAGTCAAAGAGTTCAAAAAGGCGACGATATCGGCCAAGTCACCATCAGTTATGGGCGACGGAATAATCTTATCGGAAAGAAGCGCAACAGATTTTTCAGTATAGATTTTGGCCATTGGATACTGATCGCCACCACTTTCAGCAAACTGGGGCAAGGATCCTAAAGAAAAGTCATAGGACTCAAGGCCGGAGATCGGGTCCATGTGATAACGAACTAGTGCTTCCAGAGAATCAAAGGTTCCGGCATGACCATAAGGCCCAGTCACGCCGACATTGAGCAAACCTGGCGTCCTGAATTTATATCGGTCGGCGGGGTCCTGAGTAACAAGATATAGACCGGGATCATCTCCATCTGAGCGTTTGCCGCGGCCTATTTGAGGAAATCCAGCGACATGGAAGAGCTCATCCGTGAAACGAGCCCCTTGGTGACAGGATGCACAGCCAAATCCCCCTTCCTCCCGTGACTGGAAAAACAGCAATGCACCACGCTTTTCCGGCTCGCCAATCGCAGTATTGTCTCCTCGAACAAAGCGATTCCAGGGATTATCTACGAAAGTCTGGCTTGACTGATATTCCGCAAGCGCACGAGCGACACTATCATAACTCACCAAACTTTCTGGCTCGGACTCCCAATCGCTGTAGGCCTGCCTGAATCGCTCTAACCACTGCGGGCTAGCACGCAATCGTGCTGCAACTTGATTCCTCAGTTGGTCAGTCGTCAGGCCGTAGAACTCTCCATACCCACGCATCTCCTGAAAGCTTGTAACAGGAAATCTGGCCTGAATGGCAAGAAGATCTCCTTTGGCAGAAAGATCAGGAACGCGCCTGAGTGGACTTTCAGGTGTTCTTACCAGCGCCTCGGCCGAATCGGGGTCATATCCCAAAACAAAAAGCCGTCCATCGTGGAAAAGTGCCTGCTTGTACAAGGCAGAATTAAATATTGTTTGAGCATTACGAGGCACTTCAGGCCCACCGATGGAGACCGACTTCGGATCTCCGTCCTTGGAGAGGTCCATTTTTCTTTCGGGACCGATGACCCGTGGGTGTTTGGCCGACACTCCGACTGACAGAGACAACCCATCGCCGCCACCCAGCATAGGGTGATGACAGGAAACACAGGCAACAGTACCGTCGCCACTGAGAGCGGTGGAGAAGAAAAGCTGCCTGCCGAGAAAGAAGAGTTCAGAATCAGGTGAAGGAGGCTCATCAAATACGGTATCAGCGTCATTCAGATAAGCGCTTTTAATGGCATCTAGCGGCGGAGAACTCGACTCACCGCCACCGCCACCGCCACCGCCACCGCAGCCAGCAAGCAACAAGAAGCCACATACCAGCCACTCTAAACGACGCATCTATCATCCTAGCAAAATGATGAGTTTCCAAAGCAGTTCTGAGGCGGACGGGAACCAAGGTCCGGGTTGTTCACAAAAATGCCAGGCGTGCTAAAGGCATCAAGAAGGCCGAGACAAAAGAACCCCGGGCACCCAAGATTTACAGTAGGGGGGTTTAGGTTGAACAGGTCAACCTGAGGCACATTCATCCACCAACCCGTATTCGCAGCAACAGCATATCCAGACTTATCAGACCTAGGGTATGCGATCTGCTCTCTCTGGAAAGAAAGGAAAAAATCTCCGGTGTTATTCAGCTCAAAACCATGAAGCTGACGAAGCTCAAAACGAATATCAGAGTAAAGGGTGTCTCCATCTCCAGTTAGAAGGCCAACAAGTCCACCCGCACCGATTACGGTCAGCGGAATATTAGGGCTACGGACTTCTGTCATGCGTGTTCCTGTGCTACGAGCGATTGGGACACTAAAGAAAGGCGGAGCGCCATTCGCCGCACAGTCTGGCTCAATTGTCGGCGAGCCAATACAAGTCGTTGCGCCACCAAGCCCTGAGGTTACATTTACGATACCCGTAATTCGAACCCCCAAGGAGCCGCTTACCGCATTGATACCAGTATGCGTACCCCCCTCAAAGCCACCTATACCGATGAAACCATCAGCACGCTCGGCACCGATCTTAATACCAACAACCTCTCTCAGAGTCGCAGTAGTATCATTCTTTACCGCAACTTCAATAGTGGGCCGCTTCAGCAAAAAACTGCTCGTTACTGGTGCGCCTGAACCAGGAACCAATCTATTATCAGTGGCAAAAGAATTCTGGCCGCATGATGGCGTAGTGCACCGACCTAAAAACCGAACATAGTCCAGATCAATATCACACACTCCATTGTTAATCCCATCATTCAAACCACCACAACCGAGCTGAAGCTTGTCGATGTTTGCATTCAGCTCAAGATCCACGTCCATTCCCATCCGGTAAAAGGTGAATGGATTGGAAAGTGCATTAGCTCCATTCAACTCCGTGCCGAGGATTTTATCTCCCACAAAAAGCCCCTGACCTGCAACACCCTGCATATCCTCGTCCGACATTGAGGTCATACCGACCACAGGCATGGGACAGGCAAAAGTAATCACAAAAACCGTATAAACAGCAGACCAGATTCTCTGCATGACTGAAGAACCATTAGCAACCATAATCAGAGCCTCAAAATCCGAATACCAACACGCGTCCATCAAAGTCTATACGCGCTGCCGACTGCCCGGCTTCCGAGCTGGCGATACGCAAGCCAAGAAAGGACCCATTGCTATCTGCACTATATGCGGTAGCACCAAATTCAACCGCCACTCTTGGAATAAACAAATCAATCTCAAAATCCGATTCAAAACCTGTCCCGGTATATGCCGCAGTATTACCTGGATACGACAACTTCAACGCAGCGTCACCGCCCGGATTACAGCCAGCTAGCAGGCAATTATTACTCTCATCTTGAAATCTTGACGCATTATAATAAGACGAAGTTGGCGCACCGAAGCCCGTGTAGTACCCACCTGGCACGGAAATGGTATTCCCTGCTATCACCCCGGCCGGACGAAAAGCTGCATCAAGGTACAGATCACTGACTCTCGCTTGCATGAACAGGCCCTTGAAAACCAGCCACTCATTCGGCCGACTACTCCACTGCAAGCCCAAATAGCAGCGTGTCGCGGCAGACACACCTTCACACTCTTGACCAACACCCGTCAATGGCACACCGGATTCATTGACGTTGGAGCGAACTTCAAGATCTATCGCGATGCCATCCTGCCCCGTGCTTCTTGATAGCTCAGCATCATCAAGCGGGGTCATGGAATGCGCATACGCTGATGCGAAAAGGAAAATATTGAGATACAGCAGTCTTGACCAGTTCATCATGGCCCAGCCCCCAGAGATGTAATCTTCAAATGCTGAACCAGCAAACCATCAGCTCGCGCAGTACCAACGTTGGCAAAGGTGCGATTGGCCGCCGTGACAGTGGTGACATTCAAGTTATTAGCATTAGTTGGATTGGAAGACGAGCGAGCAGTAAAGTTAGCTCCGGCTGGCGCGGCAAAAATAATACCATCGGTAGTTGAGTTGATCGTCGGATCAGTTCCTGGCCCGCCGGTAAAGCCCTGCCCCCAACGAACATAACCGTGGGTCTCTAAATACCTTGCTGGCCTAGCCGTACGATTGTATCCACACGCCCTACCGGCAGTTCCTCCGGAGTTTGCACAGCCCGCATTCAAACTGTAAAAGTCCTGATATATGGATGCGATGTTCTGAACTCGGGTGAGTTCAATCTGGAAATTACCATCATTCGCAGGAGTGGCACCAAGTACCAACGGCTGATAGTGCAATTGACCGAGCGGCAAAAACGCCTCAACTTGCTTAAACTTGAGGCCCGGTGCATTAGCATCAGTTGTCCCCTGATTAAAAAGTGGCAGCCCAGCAAGCGAGCCAGCTCCGACAGTGCCTGTCTGACTGGCACTAAACCTGAAGCTGCCATTCAAACGACTTTGCCAAACGATTCCAAGTGTATCACCAGAAAAGGGCCTCCCAATCGTGGCATTGGCATTGTTGTTGGTGGCCGCTGTCCTGAATAGCTGAAGCACCGTACCTTGTCGGGTAGCCTCTGCACCGCCCTGAGTTCGCGCCGTCGGACTGCCCTGAATAATGACCTGATTTTGCAGCACTCCGTTACCCTGCGCGATGCCACCGCCGTAGACGTCAATTTCACCGATGAACGACCATTTAAAAGCGTCTGTTCTGGTCGGCCCGAGTAGTTCAAGAACAGTACGATCCTCTGAATTACCAAAGAAGTTCAGGCCATTTCTTGAAAATGCCCGGAGAAGATAGGGATCACCAAAGGAAGCCAGCCGCGCTATCGACCCCGCTCCAAGCGGACATGATTCACCTGAAGGACAAGCAGCACCATTGAATGTCTGGCCAGCACCCGAGCTGGTTATACTAAGTCCGTAGAACCGCAGATTCTCCGTTCTGGAACAATTGCGATTACCGAGGCCGGACCCCGTGGTTGTACAAGCACTCTGAGGCGTGCTGCCAATTTGTTCGATGTAATCTCGCGGATGCATCTGAAAGCGGAAGTCCTCGAAGGCAAGCGCAATACCCTGAGCATTTGTTTTCGCAAGCTCAGCGTCATCAAGGGAGGCCATGCTGCCATGAGCCGCCATTGATACAAGCGCTGTCATTACCGAAAGCAAAAAAGTGGGAATTTTGACACGCATAAAATTTTCCATTACTGCTTCTTCAGGGTGAATTCTTGCGCCCAACGACCCGCGGGAATTACAGCGGAACCCAGCGCCGCGCCACTAAAAGCAATATCAGCCCGGAACGGCGTGCCACCGGCCGTTGCACCAAACGTAATATCATTGAGAATCGTCAAACGAGGCTTGTTGTCACTAGGATTATCGGAGGCAGAGGTAAGTTTAATCTCACCATTCTCCCAAGCCAATCTGCCGCTAATATTCTGAACCCGAAAGTCAGAGGATGGCTGAGACGGCTCTGCAATTGACAGGTAGGCACCCGGCGCAAAGTCGAACACGGAAGCAAACCCCATAAACTCTTCACCAATCGGTGCAGACAAAAGATCAAAACGGAAAAACGATGTAAGCAGATTCACGTCAACCAAAGCCACTCGAACCGGCCTTTCCAATCCGTTTGTTGCCCCTCCCGGCAACAAACTGCCACCCCCGAAAAGCCCCCTGAACCTGTACTGGCCAAGCGTTGAAGTCTCCAACCTTAGCACCCCGCGAGGATCCGGCCCTCCCGTACTGGTAATATCAATACTTAAATCATCTGCCTGCCAGAGCAAATCCGCATTAACGATACCAATACCGAATTGGTCGCCAGCGATGCCATCACCAGTCACATCTATCGCAGTGTTGGTATCCGCGATCATGAAATGAGTATTTGTTCCCCACCTTGCGCGCGGATCAAATGCCGGATCGCCAATCTGCGGGCCAGCTATGCCCGAAAAATTCGTCTGCGCCGCAGACCAATAGCCAGGGGACTGCATAGCAAGCAGAATGTCTGCCTCAATGCCGCCACCCGGAACACCACTCAGGTAGATATTGGAATCAATCTTTCCAAAGGTATAGAGCAAGCTCCAATTGAATATCTCGCTAGGAGTAGCAGTACCCGGATCGATCACTTCAACTTGAGAGTTGAATGCATGCAACCTGCCGTCACGAATCACGACCGCCAGAGCACCAACTTCAGGTGCAATGTTTTCAAATACACCCCCCACAGAGCCACAATCAGGCGAAGTCAGAGACCCCGCCGTGGGCAAGTTGCCGCCAAAACAGATTCCACCGGGGCCAGTTCCCGGACCATTAACGGTGTCCACGATAATTGGCATTCTAAAATCGATGGACGCACCGCTAAGTCTCTGCCAGTCAAAAAATCTTACTCTTGTGCGATTTCCACCTGCCTGACCAAGAATAAAGGCAAAATCACTTCCATAGTTCCACTCAGCAAGCACATTCAAGCCTTCTGAGCGCGTACCGAGAATAGAGCCGTCGACATTAAACTCCGTCAACCCACTAGGACCAATATCAGCGCCGTAGCCAATACCGCCAGTTCCCACTCTTATCAGGGCATCCTCAATACCCCCTTCCCACCCGAACAAGATAGCGCTCTGACGGCCAGTCGTATCGAAGTCGGTTGGCACCGGTTTGAAAAGCAAGTCAAAGTTCAGATCAACATCCATAAATGGAGCAGATATCACCAAACCATCAGAGGTCAGCCCGAATGTCCCCAAGCCTGGGTTGCCTGCCCCATCAGTAAATCTGGCACCGAAATTAATGTTACCCAGACTAAGCTCCGGCGAGGATGCAGCCCCAGAGCGGAATATCCAGTCTCCGGAAGTAGTCAAATCAAACGACGCGTTGTTAGCGCCGGAATTGAACAGTCCACCCTCTACACCAAGCTTTAAGGAGCCGTCGCCCTTTAAAGCAAAGGACCCAAACGAGGTTCCCGGAGCGCTGCCATGTCGAGCCCCGAGGACTTGAAGATCCATCCCAGTCCAGTCAGAAGACAAGACAACATAGGCATCACCTGCTCCGTTACCTCCGACATCAAATTCGGTTGTAACATCTACTGGCCCGCCGAGGGTGGAGCGAATTGAAATATCTTCCAAAAAGAAGGACGCCGCTGAGGGCTGAGCAAAATCAGAGCGAAATTCGATACTATCGATTGATGTATCAAGACTGGCAGAAATGACAACGCCATCTCTGCCTTGCACAGAAGCCAGCTCATCATCAGACAACCCAGACATGCCGTGGGCAACCGAAGCGACCATTACCGACGCGGGCAAAGATACACCGATAATCTTCCGAAAGCGCCTAAATGCCACGACTTGTATGCCTCATTATTATTGTTAAACAAGCAAAACCGTCGCCCAAGACGCTATTTTGCCAAAGATTAGGCTACACCCGCTCAGTAACCCTGGGCAATGCTCAGCGCACGCATAATTACAAAAGTCCTACATGGTGGATTTTGTTTAACTTCAGGCAGTTATGGGACTCAAGAAAGCACCCAGAGCGGTGGCTGGAGCGGCGAAAGCCGCCCCAAAAGGCTGGTATGTGGGCTACTTGTGTGACTTGAGCAGCGCCTGCACCTTATCAATATACTTCTGCTGCGCCTGATCCTTGCTCATGCCCTTGAGCTTGGCCCAGCCGTCGTACTTGGCCCGACCAACCATATCCAGCATTCCCGGACGCT
>NZ_JAFMPS010000030.1 GCF_020667895.1 Alcanivorax sp. 1008 | reverse complement strand
GGTGGTGCTGAACAAGGCTGGCCCGAACATGCTGGTGTTCAGTGATAAAGATACGGTCACCGATGAGGGTGAGCCGATCTATGACTTCACTAACATTGTGATGCTGATCAAGCAGTAAGTTGGTAAAAAAAGGGGCTGCCTTTTGGTGGCCCCTTTTTCGTGGTGTGTTTCGGTGCGACTGTTTTTGTGGGCGGTCCCCGGTCAGATCCATCAAAGCGTCGTTTGCCAGGATGCCGACAGCACCTCAGCTTGTCGTCACCCATAACTTCAAGGGCCGATTGGTTCTTAGCCAGGGCAGCGGGGATATCCTTGGCCAGCTGGATCAGTTCCTGAACCTCGGTAGTCGTGATGGCCTTGCCAATAGGATTCGATGCTTTCTGTTCTTCTAAACATCTACTCAGCTTCTGATAGGGCTTGGTTGACCACCCCTTCAATGCGACGAAGCTCGTCAACGATGACTTCGAATTCCGGTGGATCCCCGTAGAACATCTCACCCATCCTTTCATAGTCAAGCCGGAATGCCTCTTCCATCTCCGGCGTCATAGCCAGCCGCAGTCCACCACAGCAAGCCTCCATATAGTCAACGCCACCTTGCTTGAAGTAAACGCTTTTGTGCTCGGCGACATCCTTCAGAAGGCCAAGTGTTCCAAGGCAATACTCACCATGTTCGGAATCGGAAATCATAGCGATGTCATAGAGGTGCCGACTCAATCGGTCCTTGACCTTATCGGGCGCATTGCTGCTGTTCTGCTGATGCAGGAAAGTAATCTTCTCCCAGAACGTCCGCTCGATCCGTAGCGTGCGAACGGTAGTGTAGTCGTCGGCAATCAATGGAACGGCATCGGTAACACTTTCGGACATGGTGACGAGCGGGGAGATTCTGATCTCATCCACCGGTTCATGAGCAGCTTTTGTACCGGTCTCGATTAGCACCACCGGCTTGACATAGTTGGCATCGCCATAGGCCTCATCGTCGAGGCATCTCGGATAGGTGAAGAGAATATTGTCCGGATTGTCCTCATCGACGACCAGGGAAAACTCTTCCTCCAGATCGCCTTCCAGATATTGCTGCAAAGCAGGATGCAAATGGTCTTCGACGTATTGGGTCCCGGCAGCTTTTAGCGCCTTTAGCTTTTTCCCGGCCTTGGTCGAGGAAGTCTGTGCCTCAGGCGCATCATCACCACCAAACCCCAGATCCTCCCGATCCAGAGCCAGATCAATGTCCTCTGAAAAGCGTTCGATCACGCCGTAACATTTGGACAGACTGGTGCCGCCCTTGAACATCATCCTTACAGGCAGATTCAGTTCCTGGAATAGAACGTCCAGCAGGTAGGTCACCCAGAAATCTTTCTCCAGCACATGCGCCGTTAGACCGAGATCCTGCTCGGCAACCCTGAAGACTTCTGCCCGCTGTTCCGGGTCAAGTGCCAGTAATGCACTCATTCATCGACCTCCATGTCTTGCTAATTTTTTCCACCACCTTCCGCACCCAGGCAAACCGGGGGGCAGCAGCCTGTTCCAGCTGCAGCAGCTCCTGCTCAGTGAGCTTGCGAGCAATCTTGCCACAGAACTCGTTAGAGCCGGCCTCCTTCTGGCCGACATACTCGATCGCACTCAGGATCTCGCCGGCCTTGGTGCCGGCACCGGTCAGGCGCCGTGCCGGCACCTTGTGCAGCTCTACCCGAATCTTGCCGAGCTGCTCTGTTCGTGGACTGCGACTGGTCAGGTACGAGTATTTCATGGGCACCTGGGTAGTCAGGCCAAGCCGGTGCAGCGCCACTGGTCCGGATGGCACCAGCGGGGCGCCTTCGGTCAATGCCCGGGCAACCGCTTCCGGCTTAGGGGGCAGCGCCCCAAAAAGTGTCCCGGACTCCGGGTAGTAATAGAGCCCATGACCAATGCGTCGGATGCTGCCCTTCTGTGCGAGACGGCCAAGGGTGCGCTCCACGGTGCCAGGCTCTGCCCCCAGCCCGTTAAAGTGCGTGGCGGTAAAGACCGACCCGGGGCCGGACTTGAGGATTTCGCTCCTGATTTGCTCCGCAGCTGTGCGCTCGATCATGATTGATCCGTCATATTTATACATAAACCGGACATATTGTCTGCTTTAACGCCAATACGCGCAATAGTGCGTGCATACGAGTAGCAATCTCAAAACTGTAGCCTTGCTACAGCGATAAAATTAGTTGACGAAGCTGATATGACCCGGCAGTCTCTGCTCTGTAGGCCTGCTATAGCGCACAAACCCAAGGGCAAAAGACGACACCAGAGGATGCAATTGCTCACACAGATCGCAGACATTGCCGAAGTCCGCACTGGCTACACCTTCCGCCCTCCCCGTGAGGGCGCAGCCGGAGCACCCGTGCACGCGGTACAAATCGGCGACTTGCGGGACGTGACCGTGGTACAACCGGGCAACCTGCCGCTTGCCCAATGGGAAGGCGCCGGAGAAATGCCGGCACTCAAGGAAGGAGAGGTACTACTGGCCGCCAAGGGCAACCACAACCGGGCCGCATTATTCGACGGCCCGCAGTCCGGCTATCCGGTAGTCCCCTCCAGCCAGTTCCTGATCCTGACGGTAAAGCGCGCAGCCCAAGTGCTGCCTGCTTATCTTTGCTGGGCACTGAACTACCCGCCCACCCAGAAGCTGATAGCGGAGCATCGGCGCGGCACCAGTATCGCGTCCATCTCCAAGGCGGCGCTACTGCAGGTGCCGGTGCCGGTGCCGGCGCCGGGTGTGCAAGAACATATCCTGCGCCTGCAGCACCTGTGGGACGAAGAACGGGCGCTCTACGCCGCCCTGGCACAGAACAGAGAGACCATGCTGACCGGCATGTTCAGCAAACTGATTCACGGAGAGTCAGAGAATGAGTGACAAGATCAACCAGGACAGCATCAACAAGGCCCTGTGGAATGCCTGCGACACCTTCCGCGGCACCATCAGCGCCGACACCTACAAGGATTTCATTCTCACCATGCTGTTCCTCAAGTACATCTCTGATGTCTGGCAGGATCACTATGACGGCTACAAGGCCCAGTACGGCAACGAGCCGGAACTGATCGAAGAGATGATGAAAAATGAGCGCTTCGTGCTGCCGAAAGATGCCTCCTTCTACGCCCTGTATGAGCGCCGCCACGAGCCCGGCAACGGCGAGCGTATCGACCAGGCCCTGCACGCCATCGAAGAAGCCAACGGCACCAAACTCAAGGATGCCGGCAAAAGCGTGTTCCAGGACATCTCCTTCAACACCGACAAGCTCGGCGAAGAAAAGCAAAAGAACACCATCCTGCGCCACCTGCTGGAAGACTTCGCCAAGCCTGAGCTGAACCTCAAGCCCAGCCGCGTCGGCACATTGGACGTAATCGGCAATGGCTACGAATACCTGATCAAGAACTTCGCCGCGAGCGGCGGCCAGAAGGCTGGCGAGTTCTATACCCCGCCAGAAGTCAGCAACTTGATCGCCGAGCTGCTCGACCCGCAACCGGGCGACACCATCTGCGACCCGGCCTGCGGCTCTGCCTCGCTGCTGATGAAGTGCGGCAGTAAGGTGCGCAACAACCACAACAGCAAAAGCTATGCGCTGTATGGCCAGGAGGCCATTGGCTCTACCTGGTCACTGGCCAAGATGAACATGTTTCTGCACGGCGAGGACAACCACAAGATCGAATGGGGCGACACCATCCGCAACCCCAAGCTGCTGGACAAGAACGGCAACCTGATGCTGTTCGATATCGTGACCGCCAACCCGCCGTTCAGCCTGGACAAGTGGGGCCATGACGAAGCCGAGCACGACAAGTTCAGCCGCTTCCGCCGTGGCGTGCCGCCGAAAACCAAAGGCGACTATGCCTTTATCCTGCACATGATCGAGACCCTGAAGCAGAAAAGCGGTCGTATGGGTGTGGTAGTACCCCATGGCGTGCTGTTCCGAGGCTCCAGCGAGGGCAAGATTCGCCAGCAGCTGATTGAAGAGAACCTGCTGGATGCTGTGATTGGCCTGCCGGAAAAGCTGTTTTACGGCACAGGTATCCCGGCAGCCATCCTGATCTTCAAGAAAGCCAAGAGTGACGACAAGGTCTTGTTTATCGATGCAAGCAGGACGTTCAAAGCCGGGAAAAACCAGAACCTGCTGGCCGATGAAAACATCCTCAAGATCATTGAAACCTATCGTGCGCGTGAGAATGTCGAAAAGTACGCCTACCTTGCCAGTCTCGCTGAGATCAAGGAAAACGACTACAACCTCAATATTCCCCGTTATGTCGATACCTTTGAGGAGGAGGAGGAGATCGACCTGATGACTGTGCGTGCTGAGCGAGAGAAGTTGAAAAGCCAGTTGGCCGAACTCGAATCGGAGATGGCAGAGTATCTGGAGGAGCTCGGATATGGTGCCTGATGGCTGGAAGCGTGCGTCCGTAAGGGAATGTGGGGATATATCTGCCGGGAGGCAGCGCTCTCCGAGTTTCACGGAAGGGGTGTTGCGGCCATACCTTAGGGTTGCAAATGTCTTTGAGGCATATATCGACACATCGGATGTCAACGAGATGCCTTTTACTGACAAGGAATATCAGCGTTACAAGCTTGAGCCGGGCGATATTCTTCTCAATGAAGGACAAAGTACGGAGTTAGTTGGTAGGCCGGCAATGTACAAAGGAAAGCCGGAAAATTGCTGCTTCCAGAATACATTGGTACGGTTTAAGGCAAATAAAAATGTAGATGCGGAATATGCACTGCAAAGGTTCCTGCTATGTCTATACGACGGTACATTCCAATCGATTTCCAAGAAGACAACCTCGATCGCGCACCTGGGAGTTTCTAGATTCGCAGAGCTCGAGCTGTCGTGGCCACCATTGCCCGAACAAAAAAAAATCTCACAAACCCTCTCCATCTGGGACAAGGCCATCACCACCACCGAACAACTTCTCGTCAACAGCCAGCAGCAGAAGAAAGCCCTGATGCAACAACTGCTCACCGGCAAAAAACGGCTACTGGATAAGGATGGGGTTAGGTTTAGTGGAGAGTGGAAGTGGCTCAAAGCAAGAGATCTGTTCAAGGCGGTATCAAAGAAAAATAACTCTGAATCCGAAGAGCTATTGGCTGTAACGCAGGATCAAGGTGTATTGCCGAGATCCCTTCTTGAAAGAAGAGTCGTTATGCCAGATGGGTCGACTCAAGGTTACAAGCTTGTTGTTCCAGGCAACTTCATTATCAGTTTGCGTTCATTTCAAGGCGGTTTGGAGTACTCGAACTACCAAGGCTTGGTTAGTCCTGCTTATACAGTGTTGGAGCCAATCAAGGAGATTGATGACAATTTCTATAAGCAGTATTACAAGTCCTATGACTTTATTGGTCACTTGGCTGTTGCCGTGATTGGTATTCGGGATGGGAAGCAGGTCAGCTACGAAGACTTTTCATTCTTGAAGATTCCATATCCAGAACTAGAGGAGCAGGAAAAAATATCTGACGCTCTTTCCGCTGCAGACCGGGAAATTACGGCTTTGCGAAGAGATTTGATCACGTTAAAGAAAGAGAAGAAGGCGCTAATGCAGCAGCTCTTAACCGGCAAGCGAAGAACGAAAGTGGAGTAACGAATGGACTGACAAGACTTTGCATTTGGCTTCCAGGGCGCCAAGGCAGCCATAGATGGCGAAGAAATTCAAAAACAGATAAAGGGGCAGAGGGAATGAGCTCATATACCTTCGAGATATTACATGAAAGAGTGTCCGACAATGACGATTTTGAGGACAAGACCCACGAGAAAGTTGCTTCCAATATCCATAGGATCATTGAATCTTCAACGCCCGCTATTACCATCGGGCTTGAGGGCGGATGGGGCTCAGGTAAATCTACCGTAGTTAACCTGCTAACAAATAAGCTATCTGAAAGTCAAGGCAGGACTTTGGTCTACCTGTTTGATGCGTGGGCGCACGACGGCGATCCTTTGCGTCGCATATTCCTAGAGGGTCTTATTGCAAAGATTGATCCTGAAGAGGCAGATACATTCCTGCAAAAAATTAGGCAAGAGATATCAGGCCGTAAAAAGACCGTTGAAGTAAAGACAAAAAAATCAGCAAGCAAGCTTGGCGGCTTTCTATCACTGTCTGCCATATTTGTTCCTTTTGGAGCCGCGCTTTTATCCGCAATTGATTACTCAACAGTGCATTGGTTCTCGGCCTCCCGTGAAATTCACTGGCCTTTTATATTTGGATCGTTCTTTGCTCTCTCTCCTTTGTGGGTTCTATGCATGTGGGGAGTTTTTTCGGACGACGACCCCAAGAAGGCAGGCAAGAAATTCTTTCTGAAGAAGAAATGGGACGTATTTGAATCTTCGTCTGAAGAGAGCTACACGCAGGATATAACGGAGGACGGGGAGAGGACATCCATCGAGTTCGAGCATTTTTTCGGTCGGATAATGAATCATGTCATTGGAGAGAGGAAAAAATATCACCGTGCTCTTATTGTGGTCGACAACCTTGACCGGATAGAACCACAACAGACTTTATCTATCTGGTCTATATTGCAGACATTCTTCCAGTACCGGAGCCATGGAAATTCCTACTCAGAAGGGTGGAAGGAGCATCTTTGGTTCTTGGTTCCTTATGACAGGGAGGGATTATCGAGAGTATGGGGAGGGAATAATGAATCCAATGATTCTGAAGAGTCGAACTACGGCGTAGCCAACTCATTCCTTGAAAAATGCTTTCAACTTGTAGAAGAAGTCCCCGAGCCTGTGCTCTCCTCGTGGGCTGAATACTGCGAAATATGTGTAAATAGAGCTTTAGCGGACTGGCCTGACGACGTAAGGAGGGCCGTAACCGATACATATAAGAGCCACGAAAGCAGCCTCTCGCGAAGCCCTACACCGCGCCAAATTCAAAGCTTTGTAAATAAGGTGGGATTGCTCGGCATGCGCTGGGGCGACGCTGTATCAGGAGAGGCAATGGCTTTATATGCTTTGGCGCGAGGCAAACGATCTGAGCGCCAAATGCGAGCCGAGCTCCTGAGTACCGGGCTCCCCGACGGCTATAGGTCAAACGATCCATCAAACCTCAAGGCAGAACTTTGTGGATTGCTTTTCGGCGTAGATAAGAACAAAGGCATTCAGCTACTTCTCGACCCTGAAATCGCTAAAGCCCTAGGTGACGGGGACGCTGACGGAATCGCCGATCTGGCGTCAAGGCATGGCGAAGCCTTTTGGATTGCTTGGCATGCTATTCGCGAGAGATTGCTACCTAAAGGACATGTTGAGGAATATCGGATTGCCGTTACCACCGCACTCTGTAATGGCCTTAAAAACCATGTAAATCGCGCGCAGCATGATGTTGACCACCTGGTTGCAGAGTGGGAGTCGAGGGAAGAAAAGTGGGAGTTGGGTGAACACCACTACATCGAAGCCATCGAAGCACTCTCATCAGCCCTCGGTGAACGCCGGAGAGACTTCATTGCATGGTTAAATGGCAGGGTGAAAAAGGAGCTTTTCGCATGTATTCAGAAAATAGGCAAAGAGCAGCTTAGCATTGTTGCCCTAAAGGAAATCAGGGCGCTCTTGGATTTTCTCCAAAAAGAAGGCCTGCCACTCGAAAAAGCCCAATATGACTCCCTCAATAAAGATAATTGGATTTCATGGCTGGGGGCCTTGAAATCCGGCAGTATTGCTTTCCCCGAAGTTCTGCCCAACAAGGCCGCAATCCCATCCATGATCGAGTCCATTGATCCGGTTAATGCTGGTGACGAAATAGTCAACAAGGTCATTCTGACAATGAAGATTTACGGCCAGAATTCCTACTGCAAAGAAATAGCCATGAAACTTTATGAGTGGCTACTAAATCCCGAGCGCAGTTTAGGAAAAGATGCTCCATATGCGCTTCTTATTATGTGCCAATCTCATCTTGGAGACGATCTCGACAGCAAGATAAAGGAAGTCTTTGCAGACCAAAACTTCATTCAAAGATCGGATCAAGAAAATATAGAGAAGACCCCATCTTTGTTGGCGCTGTATGCAATTATGCATAATTCAAAGCTACTCGAGGCAACCTTGCCAGCCAAGATCAAGGCGTTTTTCGAAAGCGAACCTAATCATGGGTTCATGGAGGAAGTTATTAATATCATGGATGATGGCAACTCGCTTTCTGCGATTTGGCATATGGCTAGATCTTCAGAAAACAAATTCGCCATAGCTGCGATCAGGCACTCAAACAACCATAAGCTTTTCTGTATCGACACTGGCGCCATATACTTCGATGAATATGACTGGGCAACTGATTCTGATCTAGAATATATCTGCGCAAAGTTGGTTTCAAATGATGTTTTTCCCCTCGTGAAAAAGATATACATAGAACATCCGGAATCTTACTTTAGCTGTATGAAGATTCTTATAAGCCACGGCGGAGATGAGGGCAGAACCATTGTCAATGATATTCTTCCCAGCGTATCTGCGGAAAGCTGGGAAGCTTCACTTAAGAATGGAGTGAAATTATTCGATCTTCTTGATGGAAAAGGTAATCATGAGTTCAAGGATGCTGTTGCAAGCTTTGCAATTGCCGACATAGCCAAGACTGAAGTATCTCCTGATTTTTGGAATAATTTGAGCAATATATATAAGAAGCTTCCAGATAAAGAAGACGTTATAGAAATCATTGCCAGGAAATATTTTTGTCTTGAAATAGACCCATTTGACGACAGCAATTTCAACGAATTTGGGAAAGTTGTTTCCTCATCCACGCTATCCAAAATTCCAGCTTCCCAGATTATGGCAAGGGTAGAGTTGTGGCTCCGTAAAGACGCCTGGAAAAAGCTAGAGTGGTTGCTTAGTCAAAACTTTCCTTTAGCTAAGGCCAGCGAATCGCTGACGTCAAGGCTTAATGCTGCCAAGGACGATGACGATGGAGAAAATCCCGAAATAGTTGACAAGCTTGCCTCTCTCTATGGTGTAGAAATTGGCAAAGCGGGGCCCGATCCTGATGCTAAGCCGGACTAATCAGCAACGATTTGATTTAATTCAGGGAGGTTTTATGAAAGCTGACAGGGGAGCGGCCACCGGGATCCATTTTCACCCGATCCCCCCCCCTTGCAGCGGTACTCAGTTGGCTGCTGTCTGGAGCCGGCAGGCCGCCTATTGAACGACTTACTCACTTATGGAGTTCCTCAAGATGAAACCGCTAGCACCCAGATTCCAGGAAGAATACAGCGCTAAAATTCCGGCGCTGAAATTGCTGGCCAACCTGGGCTGGGAACTTCTCTCTCCTGAGCAGGCACTGCTAGCCCGTGGCGGCAAGGCAGATAAGGTCGTTCTGCGCCAAGTGCTGCGCACCGAGCTGAAGAAGCGCACCTTCACTTTTGCTGGCAAAGACTACCCACTATCCAATAAGACCATCGATAATCTGGTTGCCGATGTGTGCACCCCCGCCCTGAATGAATGCCTGTTTGGCCACCAGACGCGCCAACAATACCCCCCGGGGGATATCGTCGCGGGGATCCCCAAGGTAAAAAACCATTGAATATCAATTGGTTGCTGATTGGTCAGAGACTGAGGTCAACTTTGCGACTGGTTGACAGGCTACGCATTGTTGCGCATTATTGCGTCCACGACTCCCCCCTTGCAGGGTCATTCAGTTGGCTGCTGCTTGGGGCGGGAAAACCGCCTTATGGGCGGTTTTCTCATTTCTGGGGCAAAGCAATACTGACGAGCCACCGCCGATGAAGACAATCATTTACGTCGATGGCTACAACCTCTTCTATGGCTGCCTGAAGCACAGCCAGGACAAATGGCTCGATATACAGAAGCTACTGTTCGAGCGGGTTGTCCGTGTACAAGACCCGGCTTCCGAACTCATTTCTATTAAGTTCTTTACTGCGGATATTCGCGCCAAGATCGCCACGCGCGGGCAAAGTGCCCAGATCGCCCAGCAGTCCTATCACCGGGCGCTGGAGACGCTGTATCCCGACACGATAAAGATCATCAAGGGCTATTACAGCCTGGAAAAGGCCACACTCCTTGCGTACCAGCAACCGCCAGACAAATCTCGCCGAGTGGATGTGTGGCGTCTTGAGGAAAAGGAAACAGACGTCAACATTTCCTTGGAGGCCTATCGCGACGCGCTGAAGACCAATGTTCGGCAGCAGGTGTTTGTCTCGAATGATACAGACCTGGCCCCAGCCCTACAGGCCTTGAAGGAGGACCTGGGTAGTCAGATCACGCTTGGCGTGGTTTTCCCCATTCGTGATCCGAAGTCATCTAATGGCCACAGGCCAGGCAATAAGAAGCTAAGCGCATTTGCCGACTGGACCCGGCACCACATCACTGATGACGAACTTACAGAATCACAGCTTCCCGAGCAGATACCCACAAAAAAGAAACCTATCAAGAAGCCGGATTACTGGTAAGTACGTCACGACAGGATTACAGGACACGCTAATGAGCTTGCAAGCACCCAAATTTCAGGAAGAGTACAGCGCCAAGATCCCGGCGCTGACACTGCTGACCAATCTGGGCTGGGATTTTCTCTCTCCTGAACAGACACTGCTAGCCCGTGGCGGCAAGGCCGATGAAGTAGTCTTGCGCGAGGTGCTGCGCACCGAACTGAAGAAGCGCACCTTCACCTTTGCTAGTAAGGACTACCCGCTATCCGATAAGGCCATCGATAATCTGGTTGCGGAGGTCTGCAGTCCCGCCCTGAATGAGGGCCTGCTTTCCGCCAACCAGAAGCTGTACAACCATCTGCTTTACGGCATCTCCGTTACCGAGTTCGTTGATGGCAAAAAGGCCAACCCGACCGTTGCTCTGATCGACTGGCAGAATCCGGCCAATAACAGCTTTGTCTTCACCGAGGAGTTTACGGTTACTCGCTCAAGCGGCGTGGAGTCACGTCGCCCGGATATCGTCTGTTTCGTGAATGGTATTCCGCTGGTAGTGATTGAGGCCAAACGCCCGGATGGTAATGCCAAGAAAGGCCCGACCATCGACGAAGGCATTTCACAGAGCCTGCGCAACCAGCGCCACGACGAAGTCCCGCATTTGTTTGCCTATAGCCAGTTGCTGCTGTCGGTGAATGGTAATGAGGGGCGCTATGGTACCTGTGGCACCCCGGCCAAGTTCTGGGCAGCCTGGCGCGAAGAGGACATCGCCGATGCCGAGATGCATAGGATCAAGAACCGCAAGCTGAGCGAGGCGCAGTTGGCCAATCTGTTTGGCCACCGGCCAGCGACGGATCGCGCCTGGTACGACAATCTGGTGGCCGCCGGTGTTCTCGCCGTCACGGGTCAGGACAAGTTGCTGATCAGCTTGCTTAGCCCGGCCCGCCTGCTGGAAATGACACGCTTCTTTACCCTGTTTGATAAAAAGGCCGGCAAGATCGTCGCCCGCTATCAGCAGGTGTTTGGCATCAAGCGGTTGATTGATCGCATCAACACCCGGCGCCCCGATGGCGGCCGCGAGGGTGGCGTGATCTGGCATACCACCGGCTCCGGCAAGTCTTTCACCATGGTTTTTCTCAGCAAGGCCCTGATCCTGCACGAGAGCCTGAAGCAATGCCGGATCGTGGTGGTGACCGATCGGGTGGATCTGGAAACCCAGCTCAGCAATACCTTTACCTCCGGCGGTGAGCTGGCCGGCAAGAAGGACAAGGAGGCGGCCATGGCGACGTCCGGCACGCGCCTGGCGGAGCAGATCGGCAAGGGCACTGAGCGGATCGTGTTTTCTCTGATCCAGAAGTTCAACACGGCTACCAAGCTGCCGGAGTGTGTGAACACCAGCCCTGACATCATCGTCCTGATCGACGAGGGGCACCGCAGCCAGGGCGGCGAGAACCATATCCGTATGAAGCAGGCGCTGCCCAATGCCGCCTTTGTTGCCTTTACGGGTACGCCGCTGCTCAAGGACGACAAGACCACCAATAAGTTTGGCCCCATTGTTCACGCCTATACTATGCAGCGCGCCGTCGAAGACCGCGCCGTGACCCCGCTGCTCTATGAAGAACGCATTCCCGACTTGGACGTGAACGAGCGCGCCATCGATAGCTGGTTCGACCGCATTACCGAAGGCTTGTCAGACGAGCAGAGAACCGATCTCAAGCGCAAGTTCGCCCGCAAGGGGCAGGTGTACGGCGCCGATGACCGCATCCGCTTGATCGCGCTCGATATCGCCAACCACTTCGTCAAGAACATTGATGATGGCCTGAAGGGCCAGCTGGCCTGTGACAGCAAGGCCTCCGCGATCAAGTACAAGAAGTATCTGGATGAGGCCGGGCTGTTCGAATCTGCCGTGGTGATGAGTCCGCCGGACACCCGCGAAGGCAACACGGCCGTTGACGAGTCTGCCATGCCTGAAGTCAGCAAGTGGTGGAAGGACAATGTCGGCAGCAACGACGAGCAGGCTTACACCAAGCATCTGATCGAGCGCTTCGACAAGGATGACTCGCTGAAGATGCTGATCGTGGTGGACAAGCTGCTCACCGGGTTCGACGAGCCGAAGAATACGGTTCTGTATATCGACAAGCCGCTCAAGGAGCACAGCCTGATTCAGGCTATTGCGCGAGTGAACCGCCTGCACCCGAAGAAGAAGTTCGGTTTGCTGATCGACTATCGCGGCATCCTGGCCGAGCTGGATACCACCATCCAGAAATATCAGGATCTGGCCTCGCGCACCCAGGGCGGCTACGACATCAACGACATTGCCGGGCTCTACAACCAGATGAGCACCGAGTACAAGCGCCTGCCGCAACTGTACAAGCAGCTGTGGGCCATCTTCGCCAACGTGAAGAACAAGAACGATATCGAACAGCTGCGCCAGGTGCTGGTGCCGCGCATGGTCGAGCAGGAGCCTTCAGCGTCGGGAGAAAGTGGCGAGATGGTGGATGTTCACCTGAAAGTCCGTGAAGACTTCTACGAGGCACTGACGGCCTTCGCCAGCTGCCTGAAGGTGGCGTTGCAGTCCGCCACCTTCTTTGAAGACAAAAGCTTCAGTGATGAAGATCGCCGCCACTACAAGGAAACCGTCAAACAGTTTTCCAGCCTGCGCCAGCTGGTGCAGCAAGACGCCGGTGAGCGGGTCGATTACGACGAATATGCCGAGCAGGTGAAGAAGCTGCTCGACAAGCATGTGGTTGGCGTTGAGGTAAAAGAGCCGGGAGGCGTCTTCGAAGTGGGCAAGATGGGCCAGCAGGCCAAGCCCGAAGAATGGAGCGAGGACAAGACCCGCAATGAGACCGACATCATCAAGACCCGCGTTACCCGTATGATCGAGCAGGAGCTTCGTGACGACCCTTATGCACAGGAAGCGTTCTCCAAACTGTTGCGCCTGGCCATTGAAGAAGCCGAGAAGCTGTTCGATCACCCGCTGAAGCAGTACATGCTGTTCCGCGAGTTCGAGGACAGGGTCGAAGCTCGAAAGCTCGACGAGATCCCCGATGCCTTTGCCGGCAACCGCCACGCCCAGGCCTACTTCGGCATTATGAAAAAGGTCCTGCCGGAGGCCTTCCAGATTCAGGATCAGCAGGTGCAGGACAAGTGGGTGCGCCTGTCCTTCATGATGGATGAGCTGGTCGAGCAGTCGGTGAAGGAAAATTCCATCAATCCGCAGAACATCGAAGCGAGCATCCGCAAAGGCCTGATGCCGGTCATGTTCAAGGAATGCAAAGCTGTCGGCGCCGGTATGGATCAGGCCCGCAAGATTGTTGAGTGGGTGGTACAGGTGACCCGGGTTGGCTTGAACGCCGGGGTGGTATGAGCGCGCTCACCATCGCGGGCACCCGCACAGGCAGCTTTAACTACTCGGGCGAGCGCATCCCCTTCGAGCGCCTGCCAAGGCCTGGGGCTACCGCACGAGTTCTGATCAAGGTGCTACCGGGCGGCCGGGTTCAGGTGCTGGCCCCGGAGGATGCCAGCGACGAGGAGGTGACACGGGCCCTGGCAAAACGAGCCCGCTGGGTCTACACCCGGCGCCGCGAATTCCTCAAGCTCCAGGAGCACGTTAAGCCGCGCCGCTATATCAGTGGCGAAAGCCATTTCTATCTGGGCAAGCGCTACCTGCTCAAGGTTATGGTCGATCCGGACATGCCCGCCATCGTGCGGATGTTCAGAGGGCGACTGGAAGTCACCGTGCGCCAGCGCAAACCAGAGTCAGTAAAAACAGCCCTGGATGCTTGGTACCGTCTGCGAGCCCGTGAGGTCTTCCATGCCAGGCTGGAGAAAGCCTTGCCGCAGGCGCTGTGGGTTAATGAACAACCCCGCCTGCGCGTCCTCGCCATGAAAACTCAATGGGGTAATTGCTCGACCAATGGCATGCTCACTCTGAATGCGGCCTTGATCAAGGCGCCGGCGGATTGCATTGACTACGTGATCCTTCATGAGCTTTGCCATCTGGCTGAGCATAGCCACAGCAAGCGATTCTATGCGTTGCTGGATGCCACTTGCCCGGGGTGGCAGGCGAAGAAAGTGCGGTTGGATGGGATGGCGGAGATGATACTGGTTTAGAGCTGAAAATTGCCTTGTCAGTCGTGCTGACGGCGCAAACTGGGAGCTGGCGGACTGCTGATTGCTGATTGCTTAAGGTTGTGCAGATGGTGGCTACGGGTGGATTTGAACCACCGACCCCAGCATTATGAGTGCTGTGCTCTAACCAACTGAGCTACGTAGCCTTTTCTGATATGCCTCACAGGGCGGGCCCTGTGAGGTCGCGCATTTTC
>NZ_JAFMPS010000002.1:15130-539128 GCF_020667895.1 Alcanivorax sp. 1008 | reverse complement strand
TTTGCCCAACACCCCGCCATCAACGACAATAGCGCCCCATTTCAGGCCCCCTTCGGGACCGCCCCAGCCAGCAGGAGTGTTTGATGACCGCTGTTACCCGATCCCGTGAACTTGCCAACGCCATCCGGGCGCTGAGTATGGATGCCGTTCAGCAAGCCAATTCCGGTCACCCGGGTGCGCCGATGGGCATGGCGGATATTGCCGAGGTGCTATGGCGCGGTTTTCTGAAACACAATCCGAATAATCCGCAGTGGGCTAACCGCGATCGCTTTGTGTTGTCGAATGGTCATGGCTCCATGCTGCTCTATTCACTGCTGCATCTGAGCGGCTACAAGTTGTCCATTGATGATCTGAAAAACTTCCGTCAGTTACATAGCCCCACCGCCGGCCACCCGGAATACCATGAGTGCCCCGGAGTGGAGACCACCACTGGCCCGCTGGGTCAGGGCATTGCCAATGCGGTGGGCATGGCACTGTCAGAAAAAATCCTCGCCGCGCAATTCAACCGCGATGGCTTCCCGGTAATCGATCACTACACCTACAGCTTCCTTGGCGATGGCTGCATGATGGAAGGTATCTCCCACGAAGCCTGCTCGCTGGCTGGCACGCTGGGGCTGGGCAAACTGATTGCCTTTTATGATGACAATGGCATCTCCATCGATGGTGAAGTGGAAGGCTGGTTTACTGACGACACCGTCGAACGTTTCCGTGCTTACGGTTGGCAGGTTATTCCGCATGTTGACGGTCATGATGCCGAGGAGATCCGCATTGCACTGGAAACCGCCCGCGCCAATACCGAACAGCCGACTCTGATTTGCTGCCGCACGGTGATCGGCTTTGGCAGCCCGAACAAGCAGGGCAAAGAAGAATGTCACGGCGCACCACTTGGCGCCGACGAAATTGCTCTGGCTCGGGAAACCCTTGGCTGGAAATACGGCCCGTTTGAAATCCCTGCGGACATCTATAAAGACTGGAACGCCGCCGACGCCGGCGATGCCACAGAAGCCCAGTGGAATAAGCTGATGGATAGCTATCAGGCCAAGTTCCCGGCAGAAGGTGCCGAGCTGCGTCGTCGTCTGGCTGGCGAGCTGCCAGCGGACTTTGCCGACAAGGCGGATGCTTTTGTGAAAGCCTGTCAGGAAAAAATGGAAAAGGTTGCCACCCGCAAGGCCAGCCAGAACACGCTGGATGCATTTGGCCCGCTGTTGCCGGAGCTGACTGGTGGCTCAGCCGATCTCGGCGGCTCAAACAACACTGTATGGAAAGGCTGCAAATCGGTTACCGGTCAGGACGCCAGCGGCAACTACATTCATTACGGCGTGCGCGAATTCGCCATGACGGCAATTATGAACGGCATGGTGCTGCATGGTGGGTTGCGCCCTTACGGCGGTACCTTCCTGGTATTTATGGAATACGCCCGCAATGCCGTGCGCATGGCCGCACTGATGGGCCAGCCAAATATTCTGGTTTATACCCACGACTCCATCGGTCTGGGCGAAGATGGCCCAACCCACCAGCCCATTGAACAGCTGGCAAGCCTGCGCATGACCCCGAATATGCGCACCTGGCGCCCCTGTGACACGGTTGAATCAGCGGTTTCCTGGAAACAGGCCATTGTCCGCACGGACGGACCAACAGCGCTGGTGTTCAGCCGTCAGGGCCTGCCTTGCATGGCGCGCGATGAAAGCAAGCTGGCTGAGATTGCTCGCGGCGGTTATGTGCTGACACAAACCGGCAGCGGCACACCGGATGCGATCATTATTGCCACCGGTTCCGAAGTGGAAATCGCCATGCAGGCGGCCGAGAAGCTGGGCGCCACCGGCAGGAATGTGCGGGTGGTGTCGATGCCCTGCGTTGAAGAGTTTCTGGCACAGGATCGTGACTGGCAGGAAGCAGTGCTGCCGTCTGCGGTGCGCAACCGTGTTGCCGTAGAAGCCGGCATCAAGGATTACTGGTACCGCTTCGTTGGCCTCGACGGTCGCATTATCGGCATGAGCAGCTTCGGTGCTTCGGCGCCGGCGCCGGCATTGTTTAAACACTTCGGTATTACTGCAGATACGGTGGTCAGCGCCGTAGAGGAACTGATCTGACGTGAAAATCGCCCTGAACGGCTATGGCCGGGTTGGCCGCTCTTTTGTTCGCGCTCTGGTGGAGCGTGAAGCGAGCGGCTGGACGGCTCCGTTTGCCGTGGTGGCAATCAATGACCTCGGCTCCGCTGAAGACCTGCACTATCTAACCAAGTACGACACTGCCCACGGTGTATTTCTGGAGAAAGTCGAGCTGATTAATGGCCGGCTACGCGTTGGCAATCATGCCCCGCAGCTGCTTCACGAAAAAGATCCGTCACGACTGCCGTGGAAACAACTTGGGGTAGACCTGGTGCTGGAGTGCACTGGCGAGTTTCGTAGTCATAAAAATGCCTCCCAGCATCTTGTTGCTGGCGCGGAACGGGTGATGATAGGTGCGGTGCCGTTTGATTATGCCGATGCACTGATGGTGTGGGGTGTTAATCATAATGCGCTGCAGGACAATGATCGCGTGCTGTCCGCCACATCCTGCACCACACAATGCATTACCCCCCTGTTAGCCCTGCTGGACCGCAAGTACGGCGTGGAGCAGGTGCTGATGAAGGAGGTTCATGCCTACACCTCCGATCAGTCGCTGCTGGATCATGTACATCGCGATCCGCGCAGGGGCAGGGCAGCAGCACAGAATATTGTGCCAACCACTTCCAGTGCCATCGGCGCGGTACAAAAAGTTCTACCGCAATTGGCTGGCCGGATCAGCGGCGATTCCATTCGCGTACCCACCTTGAATGTGGCCATGGTGGATTTGACCCTGACGCTACGCCATACACCGACCGTCGCTGAGATTGACCAACTGTTTGCTGACGCCAGTGAAGAAAGTCCCGAGCTGTTCGGTTACAACACCGAACAACTGGTAAGCAGTGATTTTAATCATCGCCCCGAGTCAGCGATTTACGACGCCACACAAACACGTATTCAGGGTGACCTGGTCCATATCGTCGCCTGGTATGACAACGAATGGGGCTACGCCAACCGGCTGCTGGATCTGGTTGATTGGCTGGCACATAACCAACACACATCTCTTGATTCGTAATTGAGGACACACCATGACCATCCTGCGGATGACTGATCTGGACCTGAAGGGCAAGCGCGTCCTGATTCGCGAAGATCTCAACGTACCGGTGAAAGATGGCCGGGTGACGTCGGATATCCGTATCCAGGCATCCATGGCAACCATTCGTCATGCTATGGATGCAGGCGCCAAGGTGATGCTGATGTCCCATCTGGGTCGCCCGGAAGAGGGTGTCTTTGATGACAGCGCGTCGCTGCGCCCAGTGGCGGAGCATCTCAGTAAACTACTCGGCCGCGAAGTGCGCCTGATTCGTGACTATCTTGGCGGCGTCGAAGTAGCGGATGGCGAAGTGGTGTTGTTCGAGAACGTACGCTTTAACAAAGGCGAGAAGAAAGATAACGAAGATCTGGCCAAGCAATACGCCGCTCTGTGCGACGTATTCGTTATGGACGCATTTGGTACTGCGCACCGGGCTCAGGCCTCCACCCATGGTGTGGCGAAGTTTGCCCCAATTGCCTGCGCTGGCCCGCTTTTATCTGAGGAACTGGACGCACTGGGCCGGGCACTGGGCAGCCCGGAAAAGCCGCTGGTAGCGATTGTTGCAGGCTCGAAGGTATCGACCAAGCTGGAACTGCTTGAGTCTCTGGCTGACAAAGTAGACCAGTTGATCGTGGGTGGCGGCATTGCCAACACTTTTCTGGCAGCGGCGGGCAAGCCGGTGGGCAAATCACTGTATGAACCTGATCTGCTCGACTCCGCCAAGCGCATCGCCACCAAGGTGCAGATTCCTCTACCGGTGGACGTGGTAGTAGCCAAGGAGTTCGCAGCTAACGCCGCTGCCACTGTAAAAAATGTAGATGATGTGGCCGACGACGATATGATTCTGGATATCGGCCCAAAAACAGCGCACGTGTTTGCCGCATTAATGAAAGAAGCCCGTACCATTGTCTGGAATGGCCCGGTCGGGGTGTTCGAGTTCGATCAGTTTGGTGACGGCACCCGTGAGCTGGCAGAAGCCATCGCTGAAAGCGATGCCTTCTCTATTGCCGGCGGTGGCGATACGCTGGCAGCGGTAGACAAGTACGGCATCAGCGATAAAGTGTCTTATATCTCCACCGGTGGTGGCGCCTTCCTTGAGTTTCTTGAGGGCAAGGTATTGCCAGCGGTGGCCATTCTTGAAACACGCGGTCAATAAGGGAGCCTTGTCATGGCACTGATCAGCATGCGTCAACTGCTCGACCACGCCGCCGAATTCGGCTATGGCGTGCCGGCCTTCAACGTCAACAATATGGAGCAGATGCGCGCCATCATGGAGGCGGCGGATCAGACCGACTCTCCGGTGATCGTGCAGGCCAGTGCCGGAGCCCGCAAATATGCCGGGGCGCCGTTTCTGCGTCACCTGATTCTTGCAGCGATTGAAGAGTTTCCACATATCCCGGTGGTAATGCATCAGGATCACGGCACCAGCCCGGCAATTTGCCAGCGTTCGATCCAGCTGGGCTTCTCCTCAGTGATGATGGATGGTTCACTGGGGGAAGATGGTAAGACGCCCACCGATTATGACTACAACGTAAATGTCACTCGCACCGTGGTGGATTTTGCCCATGCCTGCGGCGTGTCTGTAGAAGGCGAGCTGGGCTGCCTGGGTTCTCTGGAAACCGGCACCGCCGGTGAAGAAGACGGCGTTGGCGCCGAAGGCGTTCTTGATCATAGTCAGCTGCTAACCGACCCGGAAGAAGCCGCAGACTTCGTCAAAAAGACCAAGGTGGACGCGTTGGCCATTGCCATCGGTACCAGTCACGGCGCCTATAAATTCAGCCGTCCGCCGACTGGCGACATTCTCGCCATTGATCGCATCAAGGCCATCAATGCGCGCATTCCTGACACCCATCTGGTGATGCATGGCTCTTCCTCCGTACCGCAGGAATGGCTGAAGGTGATCAACGAGTTTGGCGGCGAAATCGGCGAAACCTATGGCGTGCCGGTGGAAGAAATCGTTGAAGGCATCAAGCACGGGGTGCGCAAGGTCAATATCGATACCGATCTGCGTCTGGCCTCCACCGGCGCCATCCGTCGCTTCCTGGCCCAGAACAAGGCCGAGTTCGACCCGCGCAAATATCTGGCGGTGGCCACCCAGGCGATGAAAGAAATTTGTCTGGCTCGCTACGAAGCCTTCGGCACCGCCGGGCAGGCCAGCAAGATCAAGGTACTGTCGCTGGATGCCATGACTACTCGCTACAGCAAAGGCGAACTGGACCCGCGGGTGAAGTAAGCCACTCATAAAGGGGCCGGCAATGCCGGCCTTTTTTATGTTCTTGTATGGCAGGATCAAAGCTAAAACTGATGAGAATCAATTTAGACCGTTTTCACCCGTGTAACGGCCGAGTATCCAGCGTATAAAGAGAATCAGATTTTCAGGGAGACTGGCTTCAGTGGACACCCGCCCTTCCGTAGCTGTTGTAGGCGCAGGCATCTCGGGCCTTACCTGTGCGCTGGCACTACAGCAGCGGGGGCTGCGCCCAAAGATCCTGGAGCAGGCTGCGCTATTGCGCCAGCTTGGCGCCGGGTTGCAGCTTAGTCCGAATGCCATGGCGGTTATGGCCAAGCTCGGTATGCAGCAGGCATTGCTGGACACCGGCAGCGTGCCGGAAGGTATTCGCAGCGTTAATTGGCGTAGTGGCAACGATATCGCCCGGGTGCCCTTTGCTGCTCTGGGTTTCGACTTTCCCTATGTACACGTCCACCGCGCCGACCTGCAGCAGACCCTGCTAGATGCGGTGCTCGCCAATGATCCAGACTGCCTGCTGACCGATCAGCATGTTGAAGCGGTAGTCGCTGAACAGGATGGCGTCACTCTTCTTATCCGCCATGGTGAACCGGTCTATGCCAACTGGGTGGTTGGCGCCGATGGCATACGTTCGCGCTGCCGCGATTATGTGGTTAGCGATAACAGCGCGCCCCGTTTCACCGGAAACGTTGCCTGGCGAGGCTTGCTGCGCACCGATAGTTTGCCGGAACGACTCAGGCCGCCACGCTGGGCCAATATCTGGATGGGGCCAGGCCGCCATGTGGTGATGTATTACCTGCGCGGCGGCGAGCTGATTAATTTTGTTGCGGTACGCGAACAGGATGACTGGCAGGAAGAGTCGTGGAATGCACCGGCCTCACTGCGCGACCTGTTGCACGATTTCGCCGACTGGGATCCGACCCTGTTTGATCTACTTTCCCACACCGATCCAAAAAGTTGCTTCCGCTGGGCATTATTCGATCGAGACCCGATCAGCCAGTGGCACAAGGATCGTCTGATACTGATTGGTGATGCGGCTCACCCGATGCTTCCATTTCTGGCCCAGGGCGCGGCCATGGGCATTGAGGATGCCTGGGTGCTGAGTCAGCTGATCGCCTCCGGCAGTGGCGACGTTGGTGCTCAATTTCAAGCGCTGCGCGAGCAGCGTTGCAGTAGGGTTCAGCAGCTGGCTCGCGATAATATGGTCCTGTTTCACCATCGCAATACCGTGCTGCGAAATGGGCGGGATCTGGTGGCTCGCGGGTTGTCTATGGTCAGCCCGGCACTGGCAGCCAAGCGCGTTAAATGGATTTACGACTGGCGTCCTACAGCCGTCTCGGCGGCAGGCCAGGCTTCGCGTAGCTAAGACGAAACAACGGCTCGACGCGATAGTAGCCATCCAGACCACCGATAGTCACGGTATCCATTTCTGCCAGATCAACGAAGCCATCCTCCGCCAATGCGTTATCCGGCAGTAATACCTCAACAATCTCACCGATAACCATCACTGTTCCATTAAGCTCAATGGGCTTGATGTCTTTCAGCGCCAGACCAATTTTTATCATGCTCTGAGCAACATACGGCGCCGGGTGAAGGGCGCCATACTCGGCGGTAAGACCCACGGCAGAAAATTCCGACTCATCACGCCCATAGCGCGCAGAGGTCTGGTGAGCGGCTTCAGCAATACCCGCATGAACATGGTTAATCGTGAAGTAGCCACTATTGGTGAGATATTCCAGAGTATGCCGATCCACTGACGGCGGCCGACTGATAAAGGCCAGCAAAGGCGGATTAGCTCCCAGGTGCACCACGGAGCTGACAATCGCCAGATTAGCTTGCCCCTCAGGGCCGACCGTACCAATCAAATTGGCGCTCTTGTAGCCAGACAGGCAATTAATAAATGCAGCCCGCTGGCGCTGGGGCAGGGCATCAAGATCGGACTGGGTCAATTTCATGATCGGCTCCGGCAGACTGGCTGGATTATAATGTGATACTCGTTATCGACACGTGATCGGGACAAAAGGATGCAGTGCGGAAGTACTGGCCGTATTATCAAAAGTCCCTTGATCATCACCCGGGAGACGGCGTGCCCTTCAACATAGAGCGTATTCAGCAAAGTTGGGAACCACTGTCCTGGGAAGCGCCGCAGGCAATTAGCGGCGAAGCGCATCGCTATGCGAGCTTCTACGGCATTGATTTTGCCAACCAGTTTCCTGATCTGCTGCATGCATTCGGTTATTTCGAAGCAGCGGGCCATACCATCTCGGTGCATGCATGGCGACCAGCCACACCAAAAGGTTCGGTGCTGGTCTGTCACGGCTATTTTGACCATGTCGGCCTGTTTCGTCATGTGATCCGTCACCTGCTCGAGCTGAACTATGCCGTGCTTGCCTATGACCTGCCCGGCCATGGTCTGTCTTCCGGGCCTCGCGCCGCGATCGAGGACTTTTCCATCTATCGGGAAGTGCTGAGCCAGTGCCTTGCCAGCAAGGCCAACTCTTTCCCTAAGCCGTGGCATGTGATCGCACAGAGTACGGGAGGCGCCATCGCCATGGACTACGCCCTGCATCTGGGTGGTCGCGGCGAGCCGTTCCCGTTCGACAAGATGATATTGCTGGCGCCGCTGGTAAGACCTGCAAACTGGCGCTATGGCGCATTGCTGCACAGCGTTGTGCGGCCATTTCGGGAAAATGTCCGACGCGTGTTCCGTACCAATTCGAATGATCCGGAGTTTGTGCATTTTCTTCAGCACCAGGACCCATTGCAGTCGCCGGTACTATCGGCTCGCTGGGTATCTGCCCTGAAACGCTGGATTCCGGATTTCGAGAGTGCCAGTCGGGTCAAGATCTCGCCGGTGATCATTCAGGGAGACCTTGATGAAACTGTTGACTGGCGCCACAACCTGAATGTTATTGAAGATAAGTTCTCCAGTCCCGAGATTCATCTGCTACCCGGTGCCCGTCATCAGCTGGCTAATGAGTCAGCGGCTTTTCGAGAGAAAATAAACCGGATTCTGGATAAACACCTTGCTTGATTTCAGCAGATAAAAAAGCCCGGCAATGCCGGGCTTTTTTCAGCTGATGCGTTCCTACACTACCACTTGATCGGTGCATCCGATGACCCCGGAGTTTCCCGACGGGGTGGCAGATTCTTTTCTGGCATCACCGCAACAGCGCGACGCAGGACGTCACCGTTGCTCAGGGCGCCAGCCTCACCCTCAATAACCTTGGCAATTCCGTATCCCTGGGCAACAGACACGATCTCCAGTTTGGCCAGCGACTCGGTTTCCAGTTTGACATCAAAGCCCGTGTCCGGGTCCTTGATAGTCTTGCCGCGGCGATGAACATGGAAGGTATCACCAGCAGCCATGCGCCCAGAGCCTTGGCTGACATACACGGCTTCTGCACTTTCCACATTGATAATCTGAACCGGATAAAGCGTATCAATTATCTCGCCGCTTATTGCTCGGGCAATATCGGGATAGATAGCGTAAGCATATTGCTCCGGCTCATTGGGGTAGTCCCGCTCAATGCCGATATAACGCTCGCGCAGCAAATCCTCTGGCGCCTCATAGACAAAGGTGCTGCTCCACACCACTTCCCGGGTGGCGGTTTCGATCACCCGGTAACGAACCCGAAAGCGGGGCCGGAAATCACTGAACTTGGCTCCATAAAAAGCCCGTTTTCCGGTGCCAACACTGAAGTCCTCGACCAGGCCAACAACAATCATATCGGCGCCGAGTTCACGGGCTTGCTTGGCCTTCTCCACAGGATCCAGAGTGTTCTGCAATATCGTGTTTTCGCGGACGATGGCAGCATTAAAATCACGGTCAAGCACGCGGAAACGGCCGGACTGAGTTAACGCATCAATCAGCTCTGCACGTAGCTGCGGCAGCACTGAAAGCGCAACGACTTTGTCCTTGTTCAGGTTAAAGTGCGACTTGGTCGAGCCAAAGGTCTCAACGGCAATAGATGGCAAGTTAGTGCGATCACCAAGTACCGACTTATATACCAGCACTTCCGCCTCTACCACGGCACGCCACAACTTCTCATCCTGACGCTCAACTGACGTGACCTTGTAGGACTTCACATTACCCAGTGTTGGAATCTGCGGCTCCGGCACGCTGGTGGAATGACTTTCCCACACCACCGCATCACCTTTTTGCTGCATAACAAACTCATGCACTTCACGACGGAAATTTGGATCAAGTGCAACTGTTACGCCGCCAGCCTGACGGACAGCCTCAACCAGAGCATTTCCCACCGCCAGATCTGCAGTATTGCCGAACCCCTCACCACGGGCCGGCACCGTAGTGCTGGCAGCCAATGCGGGCAAAGTAAGCAATACAAGCAAAGCGCCCACCAAAGCATGGATTACATTTTTCATCGCACCTCTCCCTTAGATGAAAAAGGCGGCCACGCCGCCCTTTCCCATTCCGCCAGCAGGATCAGAGACCGATCCAGCCGCCTTTCTTCGACTTGCGAATTTCTTTCTCGCCGGACCATTCGATAATGCCGGTTTCCAGATGCAACATCTTCAGAGTGAACTTGTAGTACACGTCCTTGGTATTGCCGTCGCGCTTGACGATGCTGGACATATTGCCATACAGCATATATTCAGCGCCGATCTGACGACCCATCACCATAGCCTGCTGGTCATCGACCATGCCGCTATCACGCTGGTATTCCAGCTGCTGACGAACCCGATCTACGACGCTCATATCAACAAAACGAAACTTTCCAGAGTTGATCAGCTTGCTTTCGATGGTATCGGTTACTGATTCCAGATCGATGTGCTCAGTGGTTTTGTTTTTGATTCGATCAACAAACATTACCGGGCGACGCTGGGCAGTAATCTGCACTACTGGCGGGAAAGCCAGTACATCATCGACCATCTTGGAGGCGATCATCTGCAGATCAGTAGAACCAAATCCGGTGGTAACGGTTTCAGATGCTGTGGCATCGCCATATTCAACGGAGGCGCAACCGGAAATTACCGAGGCCAAAGCAAGCACTGCAGCAAGCCATACCTTTTTCATGTCTCGTTCCTTCTATAGTTAGTGCTAGTCAATTATTCCTGAACCCAGATTTCAAAGCGGGTTGCAGTTGGGTTGGGCGCAGTGGCCTGAACATTCAGCTGGGTACGACCCGGCATCATCACGGTAGTCCAGGGACGACTGTCTGGGGCAATTTCAAAACCATCCGCACTGAACCACTTGATCTTGTACTGGAAGTCGAGCTTGAACTTCCAACGGTTCTCCAGGGTTGCCTGCGCACGTAGCAGATCACCCGCATTGGTCATTTTCGGATCACGCACACCCAAGCGGCTGTACAATACCGAGTTGTTCGACTTCAGATAAGTTGCACGGCTGCCGTCGTCCTGTTCTTCAATCGCAGACATGTTGCTTGCCGAACAACCCGTCAGCGTCAACACCAGTGGCAACGCCAACAAAATCAGCCATTTCTTCATCACTGCACTCCTTACAATCGGTAAGTTTCTACCACCGGCACCCCGCCAGTGGTGATTACTCGGACAACGGTCGTTCCGCCCGGAGAGACGGAAATATCCAGCGCCTGATTCACTCCGGCTCCAGACAGCATAATCTGTTTTTCTCCTGCTGGCACAATGGAGCGGCCTGCCTGAACATACATCGGCAGGGTCAACCAGCTGCGCAGGTCTGCCCGTTCAGACACCAGGTTATAGATATTAGTTGCAAAGCCGGCCAGCGGGCTGGCGTCATTAGCCTGTTTCTGGGCGGCGTACTTAGTAGCGGCACGCAGGGTCTGGCGGACGATCATGCGAGGCAGGTCTTCACGCAGACTGCGAGCGGCCATGGCGCCCACCTCGGCAATCACCTGAGTGCGCAGCACTCCGGCACCGTCCGCATCGGTAACAGTCAGCGGCACGGCAGCGACCATATCCGTAGGGTCATAGGTTGGAAAGGCCACAGCAAAGGCGCCGTGAATGGTTGGAACCGGCAGGCTGATCTCCCGTTTAGGCTGAACCCGGCCCTGTTCGAACAGGACCACCAGGCTGCCCTCGTCGCGGCCCGGCATCTGTGCCTGAACGCGATCCCCCATACGGCGCTGGACCCGGCGAATATCTTCTTCGATAAACACGGCATCCGGATTAATCTCATAGGCGCGCTTCAAATCAACGAGGGCAGCGTTGTAATCCCGGGACGCCTCCCAAAAAACCGCCGAAAGATAGAAGGTATAGGCATTCTGGAAGGAGCTCTTAACCCGGCCAGCGGCTTGATTCAGGCCGGCAAAGCTGCCTTCGTGCTGACTCAGGTCGACGTCTTGCTGTTGGGCTTCTTCCTCAGCCTTGTCGACTTCCTTGGCTCTTCGGTCCGCCGCCACCGTCTGCTCAAGGTTAGCGCGGCGCAGTTCAACCCCGGCGCCTTCTGCATCACCGAGCTTGAGGTAGTTAAGGGCCTGATAGGAATGAGCAAAGATTCTCTCGTAGTCCTTGCCTTCATAGGGAATGGCATTGTCATTGGTGAGCATGGCACCGGCGCCACTGACGGCTGCGCCAGCGCGTAGCTTGGCCTGCTCGTCAATCTGGTCAAAGCGCAGGAAAGCAGCCTCAAAACCGGCTTTACTGGCCTCTGGACTGCCTCCCAACTGAGCCAGACGGCCCAGCTCCAGGCCGTAAAGCAAACCGTCGTTGTCCTCCAGCTTCGGAGTTAGTTCGGTAACAAGGGCCTCTGTCTGACCGTTCTGGTAAGACACCATCCATTTGTCGGCCTGAGCCGGATAACTGGTGAATACGGACGCGCATCCCGTCAACCAGACCGCCATCACTGGCAAAGCCAGCATCCTCAGCTCCATGGACTCCCCCTAAAGGCAAACATCAGTCATTAAGTATCAAACAAATACGATACCGACCGATACTAAGGCAGGCTCCGGCAGGGTGCCAGTCGGTTATGGGGGCAGACAGAGACACAAACTTTGGAGGCCCGGCGCGCAGAGGCGCCGGGCGGGCGCAAATCAGAACAACACACGACTACGAATGGTGCCTTCGATATCGCGTAGCTTTTCCAGCGCCAGCTGGCTATAGCCCGATTCCACGTCAATTACTACATAACCTATTTTGGCGTTAGTCTGCAGGTACTGGCCGCAAATATTGATGCCGTTTTCAGCAAACACGCTGTTGATCTGGCTAAGCACACCAGGAACGTTCTTGTGGATATGCAGTAGACGATGCATATCCGGATGAGAGGGCAGCGCCACTTCCGGAAAATTCACCGCACTTAGGGTGGAGCCGTTGTCAGAATAGCGCACCAGCTTCTCTGCCACTTCAGCACCGATATTTTCCTGCGCTTCCTGAGTGGAGCCCCCCACATGCGGGGTCAGAATGACGTTATCGAACTCACGCAGCGGTGAAATAAACTCGTCGTCATTGGATTTCGGCTCTTCCGGGAATACGTCGATGGCCGCACCGAGCAAGTGACGGTCCTTGATGGCCGCCGCCAACGCATCAATATCCACTACTTTGCCACGGGCGTAGTTGATCAGGTAGCTGCCTTTCTTCATGGCGCGGATCTGCGGCTCCTTGATCATCCAGCGGGTTTCCGCGGTATCAGGGACGTGCAGGCTGATCACATCACACATGCCCAGCAGCTCGTCGAGCGACTGTATCTGGGTGGCGTTACCCAGCGGCAGCTTGGTGACGGTATCGTAGAAAAATACCTTCATGCCCATGGACTCGGCCATTACCGAAACCTGCGAGCCGATGTTGCCATACCCGACAATGCCCAGTTTTTTGCCACGGATCTCGTAGCTGTCCTTGGCGTTTTTCAACCAGCCACCGCGGTGGCAGGAAGCATTACGCTCAGCGATGCCACGCATCAGATTGATGATGTGGGCGATGATCAGCTCGGCTACCGAACGGGTATTGGAGTAGGGCGCGTTGAATACCGGCACGCCGCGCACCAAGGCCGCATCGAGGTCAACCTGATTGGTGCCGATACAGAAGCAGCCCACCGCCATCAGCTTCTCTGCCGCGTCAAATACATCTTCGGTGAGCTGGGTGCGGGAACGAATGCCAATGACATGGGCGTCACGGACCTTTGCCTTGAGCTCATCGCCTGTCAGCGCCGATTTGATCGACTCAATGTTGGTATAGCCCTGAGACTTCATGTGCTCCACGGCGGACTCATGAATGCCTTCAAGAAGCACGATGCGGATCTTGTCCTTTTCAAAAGACGTCTTGGCCATGGAGTAGCTGCCCGGTAGCTGGAAAAGAGGGCGCGTATGGTAACATAGCGCGCCCCGGATCACGCCAGTCCTGCGGTACTGGTGACCGATTGGTCCCGCATTTTTCCCGGAGAAGACAATGTCCGCTGTTGCCGACCTGTTCCGCCCACTGCTGGGCGCCCGATGCCTGACTGACGAAGACAGCCTGAAGCGCTATGGCGTGGACTGGACCAAGGTCTGGGCACCGGCACCGTCCGCCGTGCTGCTGCCGGAGAGCACCGAAGAGGTGCAGGCCATTGTTCGCCTGGCCAATGAGCACCGCATTGCGCTGGTGCCGTCCGGTGGCCGTACTGGCCTGTCGGCGGCGGCCGTGGCGGCAGATGGCGAGGTTGTTGTGGCGTTCGACCGAATGAACAAGGTGCTGGATTTCAGCCCTTTTGATCGGGCCGTGACCGTACAGCCAGGGGTCATCACCCAGCAGCTTCAGGAATTCGCCGAACAACAGGGTCTGTTCTACCCGGTGGACTTCGCTTCCGCCGGCTCCAGCAATATTGGAGGCAATATCGGCACCAACGCCGGCGGCATCAAGGTGATCCGCTATGGCATGACCCGCGACTGGATCACCGGGTTGAAAGTGGTCACCGGCAAAGGCGAACTGCTCGACCTGAACAAGGGTCTGGCAAAAAATGCCACTGGTTACGACTTCCGCCACCTGATGATCGGCTCGGAGGGCACGCTGGGATTCGTGGTCGAAGCTACGGTGAAGCTGGCCCGTCAGCCCGACAACCTGACCGTGCTGGTCCTCGGCGCGCCGGGCTTCCGCGAAGTGATGCGCATTCTGCATGCGTTCCAGTCAAAGATTGACCTGACCGCATTCGAGTTTTTCTCAGACAAGGCCATGTCCCATGTGCTGGCCCATGGTGTAGCGCGACCGTTTGACGGCGAGGCGCCATTCTACTGTCTGCTGGAATTTGAAGGCAGCTCCGACGGAGTGATGAACGACGCCATGGCGCTATTCGAAGACTGCGTAGAAAAAGGCTGGGTGCTGGACGGGGTGATGAGTCAGTCGCTGACCCAGGCGTCGCAGTTGTGGCAGTTGCGTGAGCGCATCTCCGAGAGCATTTCAATTTATACCCCGTACAAAAATGACATTTCCGTCACCGTTGCCAAAGTGCCGGACTTTGTTGAAGAAGTGGATGCCATCGTGCAGGCCAATTATCCGGACTTTGAGATTGTCTGGTTCGGCCATATCGGTGACGGCAATATGCATCTGAATATCCTCAAGCCCGCGGATCTGCCGAAAGAGGAGTTCTTTGCCCGTTGCAACAATGTATCCAAGTGGGTGTTCGAGATTGTTGAGAAGTACAACGGCTCGATCTCTGCCGAGCACGGAGTGGGTCGAACCAAAAAGGCCTATCTGGGTTATTCCCGTTCGCCCGAAGAGATCGCTCTGATGAAGGCAGTGAAGGCGGCGTTTGATCCCAACGGCATCATGAATCCCGGGAAGATTTTCGACCTGTAGGAGCGGCTTCAACCGCGACACTTCACTGAGTGAGGCAGTAATCTTCACCGGAATTGGAAATAGCTCCCATGAATTATGTACATCGCTGGATTGACGATTCCGCTATAGATCTTCCCGTTGGCAAAGTCGTCTGTGTCGGCCGCAATTACGCCGCACATGCCCGTGAGCTCGGCAACGAAGTACCGGATTCACCAATCCTGTTTATCAAACCCTCGACCTCGCTGGTGCCGATGGCGCCTTCTTTTTCTATTCCGGTTGATCAGGGCGAAGTGCATCACGAAATCGAGATGGCACTGCTGGTTGGGGAAAAATTGCAGAATTGTGACGCTGAAGATGCTCGCTGGGGCATGGCCGGATTCGGTCTTGGTCTGGACCTGACCCTGCGGGACATTCAGAACGAACTGAAGAACAAAGGCCAACCGTGGGAGCGAGCCAAAGCCTTTGATGGCGCCTGCCCGGTGTCGGGCTTTATTGATTCACGGGGCGTGTCCTGGAAACAGTCGATCGAGATCTCTCTGGAAGTGAATGGCGAACTTCGCCAGCGCGGCAACACTACACAGATGCTGTTTCCCATTTTCCAACTGGTGGCAGAAATGAGCCGCGTTTTCACTCTGGAACCAGGCGATATCATTTTGACAGGCACTCCGCCCGGGGTTGCAGCGCTACATCCCGGCGATCATTTCCGCGCACGATTCGGTAATACGCTGAAAGTTGAAGGGCAGGTAACCGGTCGCTGACTAAGTCTGTCCAGATGACTGGTTTTCCCCACTTCCGGCATAGGGATGGGGGTATGTGTTAATTGTTCTCATTTACATCGATTTCTCTCACAGGGAAATTGATTTATGTCACCAGCCTCCCCTGAATTTGAATGCAGACTTGGAAGGTGTAAATCCCCCGGCTGTCCCTGATAGCGCTTCAGGAGTCGGAGAATCCATCATCCAAGGAGCTGATAGATGTCCGTTGCAAGATTCCGGCGCAGCGCGTCGCGTAAGGCGGTGGCTGTGCTAACCGCCGGCATGATTATTAATCCCTCTTTTGCGGTTGAGCCAATTCCCAGTACTTATGTGGACGTGCCCGTACCCCAGCTCACCGAGTGGAATAACATTAATACCCAGACCGTTGATGGCATTTCCGGCGCCACCGGCAAAACTTTCATCTACCCGGACCAGACGACTCGTGATGCTGACCTGATCGACTGGGATACCTTTGACCCGTTTGTCGATCACTACGGCATTGGATCTGTAGGCTACATTTTCTGGGAGCTGGATGACGGTAGCGGCCGCGCACCCGGCCTCCAGGTGGTCACCGATGATTTCGATTTCCCGGTGAACAATTGCATCATGGCGTCGGGCGAGCGTGAGTCAACGCTGTTCCCGGGAACCATCGTGCCCGAGACCTGCAGCGACCCTGAGGGCAGCTCAAAACGTTATAAGCTGGTGGTCACGGAGCCTGATGTGCCAATTGATCTGGTGTTCGACCTTGGCCTGAAGGACGTTCGCTATAAAGGCGTAAAAGATCTTGCTGAAGATGGTGGCGAAGAACTGGCTGCGTTACCAACAGTCTTTGGCTAACCTTTAATGTGGTATTGCTTTACCCAGTGGTGGAGGAGTTACTTTTCCGTGGCGTGATACAGGGGGCGCTTCTCAGACGACAGAAGATGGCTGTCCGACACTTTGGTATCAGTCGGGCAAATATGCTTGCTTCAGCTATGTTTGCCTGCCTGCACTTGGTTCATCAGACGCCTTTCTGGGCTGCTTCTGTACTGATTCCCTCTCTGCTACTTGGTCATTTCCGGGAGCGCTATGGCAATCTGTTTGTGCCGATACTGCTGCATATTCTTTTTAATACTATATGGCTCAGCGCGAGCATTGCCTCAAATTGACTTATATCAAGCCAATCCTTATGGCTTCTGTCTAGATTTAACTAATCAGAAATTCTTACTCCGCTAATAAAATAATAACCGGGAAGAACTGCATGGGCATTTTGCGCTCGTCAGGACTGGTAGTGCTGCTAGCCTGCGCGTTTGTGATGGGTTGCGGTGCTAGCAGCAGCAAGTCCAACCCTGATACAGAAACAGAGACAGGCGCGCTACCCTCACTGCCGGTGATGGTGGAAAACTGGGCGTCAGTTGGCGTATTCAGCCCAGCCAGCATCTGTGGCGAATGCCATACCGCCAGCCCTGAAGGCATATCACCAGCGGCTATGCGTTCGCCTAGTCCGCCAACAGCAGGCACACCAAGTTCGGAAGGTGAAGATATCAGCCCAATGCACGGCTGGCGCCACTCTGCCATGGCCCACGCTTTTAGTGACCCCTATTTCCGCGCCAAGATGAAACATGAAACGGAGCTATTTCCCCATCTGGCCAGCTTTATCGAAGATAAATGTCTTTCGTGCCATAGCCCAATGGCGCGTACACACGCACACCAAACCGGCATCTCGCTAGCCGCTGATGCCTCCTGCATTCTGCAGGACGGTTGTTACCTTGCGGACAGCGCCATTAATGACGCTCATGCACGGGAGGGTGTCAGCTGCACTGCCTGCCATCAGATCACCGCGAAGCAAGCCGAATCCGGCGAATATGAAATCTCCGATAGCGCCAAGGTGATCTTTGGCCAGTACGAAAGCCCGGTAGCCACACCAATGATTAATCGCAGTGGCTATATTCCCCAGTATGGTGAACACATCACCGAATCCAGTCACTGCGCTAACTGCCATAATCTCTATACGCCTACTCTGGATGTCGGCAGCAACACACCCACAGGCGAGATGTTTCCTGAGCAGCTGCCATTTACCGAATGGCAACACAGTATCTATGCGCAGGATGGGGCTGGGGAAAGGCACTGCCAGGACTGCCATATGGGAAAAATGGCGGAAGATTTTATTACCCGCATAGCGATTCAGCCGAACGGGAGTGTCAATACCAATTGGCCTGAGCGACCCTCATTTTTTTCCCACGATTTAGTCGGTGGCAACGCCTGGATACTTGATCTGATGGAGCAGTTTCGCAATGAACTGGGGCTGCAAGCGGTAACAGAAGAGGGCGGCTTTTCCCGCAAGGCAGAGCTTACTCGGCAGCTTCTGAGTGCCGCCGCTACACTTGAAGCGAGTAATGTCGATCTGACTGACGGCGTACTTGGCTTTGATATCACTATCCAGAATCATAGTGGCCACAAACTTCCAACCGGCTACCCATCACGGCGCATATGGCTGGCCGTACATATTACTGACGGCAATGGCGCCACCCTTTTTGAAAGTGGTATTCCGGATGCTGATCACCGCTTAACCGTTGATCAAGTATTCGCTGGGGCTGACTGTACGGCAATCCAAAAGCCGGACGGATTTGACTCCTCAGCATGCTTTATGCCGCACATCACTCAAGTAAACTCGGCGGCGCAGGTTCCGATTTATGAGGCTGTGGTTGCGGCCACTGATGCAAGTATCACTCAAGTACTGCTGTATGCCAGTGACACCCTGAAGGACAACCGAATTCCGCCACGCGGCTTCGATAACGATAATGTGCCGGAAGAGATTGCACCGATCGGCACGGACGCAGATGGAGACTTTAATGTTTCTGGTAGCGGGGCGGACACGGTGTCATATCTGCTGGATCTGAGCGCCACTGACCCGGCCAGCGTGCACATTGATGTGGCGCTATATTATCAAGCCGTACGGCCATCATTTATTACCGGGCTGACAGGCGAGCATGAATGGATCAACCAGTTCCGTAGCGCAGCCGCACTGACCCCTCCTTCAGCAGATATAATAAGCACACTGTCTGTGACTGCGCCCTAGACTTAGTCGGACTGGGACTCGCGTTCGATTAACTCGCGCAGCATTACTGTCTGGATGCGGTGGGTGTTATTGGCAGCTACCTTGTAGAGCAGCCGATGACGTTTAAACTCGGCGATGATACGGCTAGCTGTTTCCTTGGTGATGCCGGCAATCGAAGCCATATCATCCCTTGAGACCAGTTCAATATCTCCGTTACTATCGGCGCCGATATCTGCCAACAGCAGTAATAGCTCGGCAATCCGTGAGCGGGCCTTGCCCGTATTCAGATGCTCGATCCAGTGATCTGCCCGGTCCACATGATACTGCAACTTCTGACGCACGGTGACGCATAGCTCCGGATGATGCCGCTCAAGATCAAGCAGTGTCACTTTGGGGATGCGGCATAGATCAACTCTCTGAAGAGTTACAGCGGTATGTTTGTAAACCTCGCCCTGATCCAATAGCTCCAGCCCGACCACCGCACCCTTGCCGAGAAGGCGCACAACTCTTTCGTTGCCATCAGGGCCCAGCCGGATCAACTTTACCAGACCAGAGCGAATCGAAAAAATCTCCTTGCCCAAGGTGCCTTCGTTGTACAGGATGCTACCGGCCTGGTGCCGCTCATTATCAATAGGATGTAACAGCTGATCGAAGCTCTGGGGCGGCAAGCGGGAGAACAGCATCACGCTGCGAACAGCACAGTGCGCGCAATCAGCACGGCCCAACCATTCATGGTCTACGCAATAGCTGGATTTTCTGTGCCCGCTAGACATACTCTCTCCAATTCAACGTTGCCGGGTGGCGCAGCTTCAACTTTACCCGCCGGCAAGGCAAAAAAAACCCCCGCATTGCGAGGGTTTCTTGTGAACGCTGAAACTTTGCCTATCAAGCCTGCATAACATTACGTAGCTTGCCAATGGCGCCATTCTCCAACTGGCGAATACGCTCGGCGGATACGCCATACTCGTCTGCCAGCTCCTGCAGGGTAGCCTTGTCATCAGCCAGCCAGCGGCGCTCGAGAATGTCGCGGCTACGCTGATCCAGATTATTCAAAGCCAGTGCCAACTGCCGGCTATGGCGCTGCTCCAGCTGATCACGGTCAACCGTCTCGGACGGATCTGCGTCATCAGCAATCAGATACTGGGCAGGGGCCAACACAACCTTGTCATCATCGCCGCTTTCAGGAGCATCAAAGGTGCTATCAAAGGCGCCAAGACGACCTTCCATTTCCTGAACATCGGCCAACGTTACGCCAAGGTCCGCCGCTACCTTAGTGGCCTCATCGACAGACAGCCGGCCCAGACGTGTTTTCTGGCCGCGCAGGTTGAAGAACAGCTTGCGCTGCGCCTTGGTGGTGGCAACTTTAACGATGCGCCAGTTGCGAATCACATATTCATGAATTTCGGCACGAATCCAGTGCACGGCAAAGGACACCAGACGCACGCCCTTGGTCGGATCAAAGCGGCGCACCGCCTTCATCAAACCGATATTGCCTTCCTGAATCAGGTCGCCCACGGGCAGGCCATAGCCGCCATAGCTGCGGGCAATATGCACAACAAAACGCAGATGGCTAAGCACCAAACTGCGGGCGGCATCCAGATCATCATCGGCGTAGAGGCGCTCGGCCAAGGCACGCTCTTCTTCCACTGACAGAACCGGCACGCTGCTAACAGCGCGAATATAGGCATCGAGATTGTCGCCCGGAACTCCGATGGCAAGGGTTTCAAGCGGCTTCAACTGGGTATTCATAGCTTCCCCCGTGGGTCATCTGACCCGGATGTTAGCACTCGACTGCTTTGAGTGCTAACCCCTCTGAGAGTTCCCCCATGGCAGGGCGGGGAGAGGTCAGGCCGCGGCCCTTTTGGCCACCGCCCGCAGAACGATCTGGCACTGCTTATCGCCATACTCACGGATATCAGCTGCGGCGGCCTCAGCGTCCCGGGCCAGCACATTACGCAGCAGGTTCTGGAATATGACCAGCGATACGCTCAGCTCAGAGGTCTCTTCCTTTAGCGCCAAGTAGGAATAGCGACGTAATAGTGGCAGCAGGTCTTCAATGTCGTTGGCTAAATACCGATTGGCCGAGAAACGGTTCACTGCGATAGCAACGAAACCAAACGCCACATCGTGGGCGGCGGCGATGTCGTTATTGGCATGGAAGCGTTCAAACTCCGGCAGTATGGCGGCCAGATCGGCCAGTTGCTCACCCTGCCAAGTGCGAGCTGTCCGGGCAGCCAGCTCGCTCAGTAACAGGAACAGGAAGTCGTAAAGATCACGAACCTGCGTCTCGGTGACTTCGCAGACCCGTGCACCACGGCGCGGCTGGATTTCAATCAGGTGCTGGCGCTCCAAGAGACGAAAGGCCTCTCGCAGTGAGTTGGTGCTCACATCAAGCTGTTTCGCCAGCTCAAGCTCGGGCAAGTGGGCGCCTGGCAGCAACTCCCAACGGACGATCTGATCCGCCAGATGGCGGGCGATCTGCTCACTGAGGCTGGCAGCTCTTATGTTCATTTGCTTCCTTTCCTGCTTGTACCGATGGTAATCCGGCGCCCACATGAGTCGGCAACCGCTGGTCGGTAGAATAGCACCATTTTACATGAATTGTTTGACACCTCAGTGAGGCTGGCCTAGTCTGCAACCTTGACATTGCTCAATGTCACAATAAAAAGAGAACGCTGCGGGGTACATGTTATGTTTGAGAACGTTGATCCAAAGACCATGCTCAAGGTAAAGAAGGTGGGCTACCCACTGTTCTGGCTGGCACTGCTACCGATCCTGCCGCTAAGTGCGCTGGCAGGCCGCGAGTCCGGCACTCAGGATTACTGGGCCTGGTTCATCTATTTCACCATCTTCGGCATTATTCCGATTCTGGACTACATTATTGGCAAGGACTCTGCCAACCCAGACGAAGCGCTGGAAGTGCCCTCGCTGTCCGAGGAAAAAACCTACCGCTGGTTTACCCTGCTAATGGTGCCAATCTGGTTCGGCGTGCTGTTTTGGGGCGGCTATATCTTTATCGCCAATGATTACTCCTGGTTCGGCATGCTCGGCTGGATGCTGTCCATCGGCACCGTCGGCGGCATCATCGCCATCAATCTTGGCCACGAGCTGATCCATAAGGATCCGAAAATCGAAAACTGGGCCGGCGGCCTGCTGCTAGCCTCAGTAACTTATGCCGGCTTCAAGGTCGAGCATGTGCGTGGTCACCATGTGATGGTCTCGACCCCGGAAGATGCCTCCTCGTCGCGCTACAATCAGGGCCTGTACGCCTTCCTGCTGCACGCCTTCCCGCATAACTTCGTCAACGCCTGGCGCCTCGAGGCCGACTACCTGAAGCGCAAGGGCAAGAAAGTGATCAGCAAGGACAATGAGCTGATCTGGTGGTATGGGATTTCATTCGCGCTGGGCGGCGTCTTTTACGCCCTGTGGGGCTGGATGGGCGTACTGTTCTTCTTTGGTCAAAGCTTCTTTGCCGCGCTGGCACTGGAGATCATCAACTACATTGAGCACTACGGCCTGCATCGCCGGGTGCTGGAGAACGGCAAGTACGAGCGGGTCACCCCGGCACACAGCTGGAACTCCAACTACCTGCTGACCAACATTGCCCTGTTCCAGCTGCAGCGTCACAGCGATCACCACGCTTATGCCAAGCGCCGTTATCAGGTGCTGCGACACTACGAGGAAAGCCCGCAGCTGCCCGGCGGCTATGCCTCCATGTATGTACTGGCGCTGTTCCCGCCGCTGTGGAAAAAGGTCATGAACCCCCGCGTCGAAGCCTACTATCAGGGCGAGATGGATCAGCTGTTCCGCACCGGCAAGCGAGTCAATAACATCGCCGCCACCGCTGAATAGGCCCTCAAGGTCAAAGGATCTCCTGAAAGCCGGGCCACTACGTGGCCCGGCTTTTTTATGCCCGGAGACCACTCGGAACATAACGGGGGGTATACAGATTTTGCCATCTCGTTACACCTGAATTGTTTGACACTTCAGGTGAAATGAAAGAAGCTGTTCTGGTCGACAGCCTGTTGGCTGCCTGTATCTGTATCGGAGAAAAATCATGTTCGAGAAAATCGACCCGAACACCATGCTCAGACTGAAGAAGTGGGCTTACCTGCTGGTCTTCATCGCCCCGGCCACACTGGTACTGTCCTGGTACATGGCCAGCCAGCCCGGCGCCGCCAGCAATCTTTGGGCATTCTTCCCACTGATCTTTATCTTCGGCATCGTTCCGGTGCTGGACTACATCATCGGCAAAGATGCGGCCAACCCGGATGAGGCCACCCAGGTGCCAAGCCTGAACGAAGAAAAGATCTACCGTGTGTTCACTCTGATCTGCTTCCCGGTGCAGCTGGCGGCGATTGCCTTTGCCGGCTGGGTATTTGTGGACGGCAATTTGTTCAATAGTGTGGGCCAGCTCGGCTGGGTAATATCTACCGGTATTGTTGGCGGCGTACTGGCCATTAACGTCGGCCATGAGCTGATCCACAAGGATCCAAAACTGGAAAACTGGACCGGCGGCCTGTTGCTGGCAACGGTGACCTATGCCGGCTTCAAGGTAGAGCACGTGCGTGGCCACCACGTTCATGTGTCCACACCGGAGGATGCCTCTTCCTCGCGCTACAACCAGAGTATCTATGACTTCTTGCCAAAGGCGCTGGTGCGCAACTTTCTCGCTGCATGGCGCCTGGAAAAGGAGTATCTGCAACGCAAGGGCAAGAAGGCATTCAGCAAAGACAACGAGCTAATCTGGTGGTACGGCTTCTCCGCACTGCTGGCCGTGCTGTTCTTTGTCGCCTTCGGCTGGATGGGTGTGCTGTTCTTCTTCGCTCAGAGCCTGCTCGCTGGCCTGACCCTGGAAGTGGTGAACTATATCGAGCATTACGGCCTGCATCGCCGGGTGCTGGAGAACGGCAAGTTTGAGCGCGTTACTCCGGCGCACAGCTGGAACTCGAACTACCTGCTGACCAACCTGCTTTTGTTCCACCTTCAGCGTCACAGCGATCACCACGCTTATGCGAAGCGCCGCTACCAGGTACTACGTCACTATGACGAAAGCCCCCAGCTGCCCGGTGGCTACGCTTCCATGTTTGTGCTGGCGCTGATTCCGCCACTTTGGAAAGCGGTAATGAATCCACGGGTTGAGGCCTACTATCAGGGCGAGATGGACCAGCTGTTCCGTGAGAACAAGCGGGTTAACAACATTGCTTCAAACGCCTGATCGGAAGCTGGTTCGAAAGAATAAAAAACGGGCCTTTCGGCCCGTTTTTTATTGATCCGAAGTACCACGACTCAAGCTTGAATCAATTTCTTCTCGCGCAGATAGCTCAGCACCATTTCAACGCAATCTTCGACGCTGTTCTGGTCCGTGCGAATATGTATCTCCGGATTTTCTGGCGCTTCATAGGGCGCACTGATGCCAGTGAACTCAGGAATCTGCCCGGCACGTGCTTTTTTATACAGACCTTTAGGGTCGCGCTCTTCGCAGGAGTCCAGCGAAGCATCCGCGAATACTTCAATAAAATCATCGCTGCCAGCCAAATCGCGGGCCAGCTGACGATCTTCGCGGTAGGGTGAAATAAACGCCGTCAGAGTGATAACGCCCGACTCACGAAACAGCTTGGCGATTTCAGCAATACGACGGATATTTTCCTTACGGTCTTCCGGCGAGAAGCTCAGGTTGTTATTGATGCCGCTACGAATATTGTCGCCATCCAGAATGTAAGTCAGGTTGCCAAGCTTATGCAGGGCTTCTTCCACCGCTACTGCCAGAGTCGACTTGCCAGCACCAGACAGGCCGGTAAACCACAGGGTAACACCACGCTGGCCGAGAAGGCGCTCACGATGTTCACGTTTGACCACGCCTTCATGCGGATAAATATGCTTTGCCATGTTGTCATTTCCTCAGAATTACTGGCGCCAGAACATCGGCGTGAACAGCACCAGAATGGTAAATACCTCAAGTCGCCCAAGCAGCATGGCCACACACATTAGCCATTTTGCCTCAGTGGCGATGTCTCCAAACCCGGCAGATACGCCGCCAATGCCCATCCCCAGCGTATTCAAGGAGGCCGCTACCGCCGAAAAAGCAGTCACCAGATCCATCCCGGTAGCCATCATCGCCAGAGTAAGAAGGACGGCTATGGTAACGAAAACTCCGATGAATCCCCAGACCGACTGCAGAACCTGATCATTTACAGTGCGGCGACCAAAACGCAGGGAAAATACACCGTGGGGATAGACCAAGCGACGAAGCTCTCGCTGACTCTGGTGCAGCATCAAGGCAACCCGGACCACCTTCATACCCGCCGTGGTAGAACCGGCACAGCCACTAATAAAAGACGTGAAGATCAGCAGTATCAGCAATGTGAGCGGCCAGTTCCCCGCCGCATCGGTGCTACTAAGCCCTGTCCCGGTGCCATAGGAAGCAACCTGAAAGGCAGCATGGCGAGCGGTTTCCTCAAAGCTGTCATAGCGCCCGCCGGCCCATAAGGTCACCGTGGCGATGGTCAGATAGATAAACATCAGCCCGGTATAGAAGCGAAACTCCGGGTCGCGAAAGAAGGTCTTGATGGAGCCGCGGCGCAGCGCCGCAAACATCAGGGCGAAACTGGCCCCTGAGAAGAACATGAAAAATGCTCCCACCCAGTCCACTGCGGCACTGTCAAAGGCCGCCATACTGGCATCACGGGTAGAGAAGCCACCCGTGGATACCGTACTGAAGCTGTGACAAATTGCCTCGAAGATACTCATCCCCGCCAGCCAGTACCCTGTTGCACAGGCAATGGTCACCGTCAGGTAGACATACCACAGAGCCTTCGCTGTTTCGGCAATTCTGGGCGTTAGCTTGGACTCTTTCATCGGCCCGGGAATTTCGGCCTTGTACAACTGCATGCCACCCACGCCCAGCATTGGCAAAATCGCCACCGCCAGAACCACAACACCCATGCCACCCAGCCACTGAAGTTGTTGGCGGTAATAGAGCAGGGATGGCGCCATATCATCGAGACCAGACAGCACGGAGGCTCCCGTCGTAGTCAGTCCAGACATGGACTCAAAGATGGCGTCAGTAGGTGATACTTTCAGAATCAGAATAAACGGCAACGAACCAATCAGACCGAGCACCGTCCAGAACAAGGTCACGATCAGAAAACCGTCCCGTACGCCAAGCTCCTCGCGCACCCGGAAGAACATCATCCACAGAGCCATGCCGGAAGCAAAGGTAATGGCGAAGGCACTGAGAAACGGTAGCTCCATCCCATCGTCATAGATCCATGCAACCAGCACAGGGGGTAGCATGGTGATGCTGAACACCATCAGTAACATGCCAAGGATCTTGATGATCAGCGCAAGATGCATATCAGAAGAAGGTAAACCCGACCTGGAACAGTTTCTCGACGTCGCGGATGCGGCGGCGGTCCATCACGAACAGAATGACGTGGTCATCAGCCTCAATAACAATGTGGTCGTGGGCGATCAGCACCTTTTCCTGACGAACAATGGCGCCGATATTAGTGCCTTCCGGCAGATCAATATCCTCGATGCGCTTACCCACTACCTTGGAGCTACGAGCATCGCCGTGAGCCACCGCTTCGATGGCCTCAGCAGCACCACGACGCAAAGAGTAGACGTTGACGATATCCCCACGACGAACATGGGTGAGCAGACTACCGATGGTGGCCTGCTGCGGAGAGATGGCAATGTCGATATCACGCCCCTGCACCAGATCCACATAGGCGGGATTACTAATCAGCGTCATCACCTTGCGCGCGCCAAGGCGTTTGGCCAATAGCGATGCCATGATGTTTGCCTCGTCATCGTTGGTCAGGGCACAGAAAACATCGGCACTTTCAATATTTGCCTTGATCAGACGATCCCGGTCAGTACCAGTGCCATGCATAACGACGGTGTGATGCAACTGCTCAGACAAAACCTGACAGCGATCTTCATTACGCTCGATGATTTTGACGTTGTAGCGAGTCTCAATGCTTTTCGCCAAACGGAAGCCAATATTGCCGCCTCCGGCAATAACTACTCGCTTGTAGTTATGTTCCAGCCGGCGCAGCTCGCTCATTACTGCACGAATATCATTACGGGCGGCAATGAAAAACACTTCATCATCTGCTTCGATAACGGTATTGCCTTCAGGCAGCAGCGCACGATTGTGACGGAAAATTGCCGCCACGCGGGTATCCACATTAGGCATGTGCTTGCGCAGCTGGCGAATGGCATTACCCACCAGCGGGCCGCCATGATAGGCACGCACCGCCACCAACTGGACCCGGCCGCCGGCGAAATTGACCACCTGCAAAGCACCCGGGTGTTCAATAAGACGCTTGATGTAATCGGTGACCACCTGCTCCGGACTGATGATCACATCGATGGGCAGGGCATCGTTGCCGAACAGTTTTTCTTTCTGCGAATAGGCCGCAGCACGTATCCGGGCAATCTTGGTAGGGGTGCGAAATAATGAATAAGCAACCTGACAGGCGACCATGTTGACTTCGTCGCTGTTGGTCACCGCAATAAGCATGTCTGCGTCTTCAGCGCCGGCCTGTCGGAGAATGGCAGGGTAGGAACCACGGCCAGTGACAGTACCGATATCCAGGCGCTCGGCGAGCTCCGCCAGACGTGCGCCATCGGTGTCCACCACGGTAATGTCATTTTGTTCGCCGGCGAGGTTTTCGGCGAGGGTACCGCCAACCTGTCCGGCACCAAGAATAATGATCTTCATGCCGGAGTTTCCCTGTCAGTCCGTTTTGCGCATACGGGCATAAAAGAAACCGTCAGGGCCATCCGCCACAGGCAGCAACTGGCAGCCGTGTGCAGTGATAACCGAACGGGCCTCAACGGGCGTATCTTCGCGGGCATCCCCGTGCCTTGCCAGGAAGGCTTGCACCTGCCCGGCGTTTTCTTCCGGAAGTATCGAACAGGTGGCATAAACCAGCACGCCACCCGGCCTGACAAGCGGCCATATTGCATCCAGTATGCGGGCCTGTAAACCACACAGGCTGTCGATATCGCTATCGCGACGGTGCCATTTCAAGTCTGGCTGGCGACGCAGGATGCCGGTGGCGGAACAGGGCGCATCCAGCAATACCGCATCAAACGGCTGGCCATCCCACCAGCTGTCCGGCTTGCCCGCATCACCCGTAAGCAAAATTGCCGAGCGATGCAGCCGGTTCAGGTTGTCACGAACCCGTTGTAAACGGCTGCCATCAATATCCAGTGCGATCAGCTCAGCATCCGGGAAATACTCCGCCAGCTGCCCGGTTTTGCCTCCTGGCGCAGCGCAGGCATCCAGAATACGGCCGCCCTTGGGAGCCTCTATTAACAGGGCCGGCAACTGGGCCGCTTCGTCTTGTACCGACAGTAGCCCCTCTTTAAAGCCGGGCACCTGCTGTACCGGCCGCGCCGGCGAAAGATAGGCCGCCTGAGGGGCCAGAGAGCCACGGCGTACTTGGAAACCATCTTCGACCAATGCCGCTTCGGCAGATGGATCGCTCAAACGCATGGTAAAAGGAGGGGCAAGCAAAGCAGCTTCGGCGATGTCATTGGCCTGCTCTGGCCAGGCCTGATCAAGTCGCTGCCAAAGCCAGTCTGGCAAGGAACAGCGCACTGGAATATCAAGGTGACGGCCCACTTCCGCCGCACTGCTTCGGCTGGCTTTGCGCATTAGCGCATTGCACAAACCGGCGGCCCAGGGAGCATTTAGAGCCCGGCAGACATCGGGCCAGGCATTGACCACCGCGTGCTGCGGCCGCTCGCTGAACCACAGCTCATAGATGCCACACAGCAACGCCAGACGTACCGACTTGGCGGAGCTTTTCAAGGGCTTGTCCATCTGCTCATTGAGCCAGTGATCGAGCAGCCGCTGGTGGCGACAAACACCAAACATCAGGTCCGCCAGCAGCCCCCGCTCTGCCGCCAATAGCACCGGCTGGTCGGCAAGCACTTCGCGCAGGCTTTTACCGCCACCCTCCGCCGGCAGGATCTTAAGCAGGCCGCGCACCGCCAGCACACGCACATTGTCAGCCATCAGAGCTCCTGCCCGGTGTAGAAGAGATCGGCATGACCACGCAGCAGGTCCGCCACCGGCAGGGGCTTTTTACCCGGCAGCTGAATCCGTGTCAGCCGCAGGCTACCTTCACCGCAGGCCACTTCAATGCCCGCCGGGGATACCGACAACACCTGACCAGGCTGGCCGGCGCCGCCAGCAGCCGTTGCCGCCAAGACCCGCATTGGGCCTTCCGGACGAGGCACCCAACTAACTGGCCAGGGGTTAAACGCGCGAACCTCACGGGCTAGCTGGCCGGCTGGCTTGGCCCAGTCCAGCTGAGCCTCTTCCTTGGTCAGCTTGTGGGCGTAGGTAACACCTTCCTGTGGCTGGGGCGAGGCTTTATTTTGAAGGCTCTCAAGGTCAGCAAGTGCTTGCACCAGCGCTTTGGCCCCCAACTCGGCAAGGCGGTCATGAAGACTGCCTCCGGTATCGTCAGGGCTAATAGCTGTGCGCGCCTCAAGCAATACCGGGCCAGTATCCAGACCGGCCTCCATCTGCATAATGCCCACCCCGGTTTCATCATCACCCGCAGCGATGGCACGCTGAATTGGCGCGGCGCCGCGCCAGCGCGGCAGCAGAGAGCCATGCACGTTAATGCAACCGAGCCGTGGCAGGGAAAGTACATGACGGGGAATAATCAGCCCGTAGGCCACCACCACCATGACATCCGCAGCCAAGGTGGCCAGCTCATCGCAGACCGCCTTACCCTTCAGGTTTTCCGGCTGAAGAACCGGGATGCCATGCTCCAGGGCAAGCGCCTTGACCGGGCTGGGCTGTAGCGCCCGACCGCGCCCGGCGGGGCGATCTGGCTGGGTCAGCACAGCAATCACCTGATGGGAAGAAGCAAGCAGTGCCGCCAGACTTTCAGCAGCAAATTCCGGCGTGCCGGCAAACACAATGCGCAACGGACAGACCTCGTGAAGGAGCCAGAAAACAGGGAATCAGGCGTGACGCTGGACCTTTTCCAGCTTTTTCCGGATGCGCTCACGCTTCAACCGGGACACGTGATCAACGAAAAGCTTGCCATCCAGATGGTCGATTTCATGCTGCAGACAGACTGCCAACAGGCCGTCAGCCTCCATCTCGAACTGCTCACCATGTCGGTCTAGCGCCCGCACCAGGATGCGATCCGGCCGCACCACCTGTTCGTGGAAGCCGGGCACCGATAAGCAGCCCTCCTCATAGGGCTTGGTATCGGAACCGATCGGTGTGATCTGCGGGTTGATAAACACCATGGGCTGATCACCGTCCTCGGAAACATCCAGCACTAACAGTCGCTTATGGACATTCACCTGAGTGGCCGCCAGACCGATACCAGGAGCTGCGTACATGGTTTCAAACATGTCGTCGATCAATTTGCGCAGTCCGTCATCCACCTGCTGAACCGGCTTTGCTACGGTACGCAGGCGGGGATCCGGAAATTCAAGAATCTCAAGTAATGCCATAGGTCCGGCCCTGAAGTTGCGACAACACTCTAAATATGGTTGCTAACGCTATGATCACGTTGCTAATATCGGTTCCAAATACCGCCTGAATCGGGCTTGCTCAGCACCCCCGGGAGAGGCAACTTGGGACCACGCCAATAATGATAAAAGGAATCCGGTAATGATGAAATCGCTCCTGCGCACCCTGTCCGCCGGACTGCTGGTGACGGTTGCCGGTCTCGGTGCCCTTCAGGCTTCGGCGAATGTCACCCTGAAAAACGGGCACCCGGAAGTGTACTACGTCAAGCAGGGAGATACTCTTTGGGATATTTCCGGTCAGTTTCTGGAAAGCCCCTGGCAGTGGCCAGAGCTGTGGCACGTCAATGAAGAAATTGGCAACCCTCACCTGATCTACCCCGGTGACGTGATTCGCATGGTTTACGTCGACGGCCGCCCGCAGTTGCAAGTTGAGCGTGGTGCGGCGGCAGGCAAAGAAACCGTCAAAATGATGACTGACGGTTCGCTGGTAAAGTTGTCGCCGCAGGTACGTGAGCTGCCACTTGATTCTGCCATCCCGATGATTCCAGTGAGCAGCATCCAGACCTTTTTGCGAGAAGCTTTGGTAGTCAACAAAGAGGAAGCCTCTCAGGCGCCTTATATCATTGCCGGCTCTGACCGCCGTGTGGTGTACGCCTCCGGTGACACCGTGTACGCCCGTGACCCGGTCAACAAGTGGGCGGAATTGATTCAGTCCTATGGTGTGTTCCGCGTCGGCTACCAGTACGTAGATCCGGAGACCAGAGAGATTCTTGGTATTGAAGCGCTGAAAATTGGCACCGTACGAACCACGGACCAGAAAGATGATGTCGCCACTTTCCGCGTCATTATTTCGCAGGAGGACATCCGTCCACAGGACCGCCTCTTCACCAGCCGCGAAGGTCGCATGCAGTCAACTTTCTATCCAGCAGCACCGGATACCAAGGTTGAAGCACGCATTATTCGCTTCTTCGATCGCCTGCACAGTGTTGCCCGCAACGATGTGGTGGTAGTTAACAAGGGAAGTCGCGACGGTCTTCGGGATGGTCACGTTCTCGAGGTCAATCAATCTGGCGAGCGAGTCAAGGATCCACTGAGCAAAAGCATGGTCCAGCTGCCAGATACAAAGGCCGGAACCATGGTTCTTTTCCGGGTCTTCGAGAAGGTATCCTATGGCTTGATCGTGCAGTCTTCTTTGCCGATTCGAATGAATGATATAGCTACCAACCCCGCTGGCAGCCTGCCAGATATGTAAGCAATCGGCTATTTGCTACGCAAAAACCCGGTGATAGCCTCGCCGGGTTTTTTTATGTCTGGATACTTCGCATGGATCGCGACACTTTGGTACTCAGCGCCTGTCTGGCCTGCGCAGGCAGCAGTAATGAGTTGGCTCGCTGGCTAAGCGAACCGGCGGCCAACATCAACGATTTACTCAGCCCGGCGCGACGGCGGCGAGCGCGCATCCGTGAACAAACCTCACAAAGGCTGGTGAAGCTGCTGAAGTGCGGCGAGCCACAACGGGTCCGGGGACAACTGGAACAAGATGGCTGGCAGATATTAACCGCTGCATCATCAGAGTGGCCGCCATTGCTCGTCGATATTGATGCGGCGCCGGCGCTGCTGTTTGTGCGCGGCAATGCGCAGCTGCTGGGCAGGCCGCAACTGGCGATGGTGGGTGCGCGCCATGCCTCCGCGGAAGGGCTCGACAATGCGCGGCGTTTTGCCCGAGTACTTGCCGGTGCCGGGTTCACCATCACCAGCGGGCTTGCCCTTGGCATTGATCGCGCTGCCCATGAAGGCGCGCTACAAGCAGGCACCACAATTGCCGTGCTGGGTCATGGTCCTGGCCCATGCTACCCACCACGTAACCGGCCACTGGCGGAGCAGATCATCCACGGCAGCGGCACACTGGTAACTGAGTTTCCACCGGGACTGGCGCCCCGCAAAGAGTTTTTCCCACAGCGCAATCGGCTAATCAGCGGCCTGTCATTGGCCACCATTGTGGTTGAGGCTGCAGAGCACTCTGGCTCTTTGATAACAGCACGGCTGGCGTTGCAACAGGGCAGGGAAGTATTTGCCATTCCCGGTTCAATTCACAACCCATTGAGCAAGGGCTGCCACCGATTATTGCGTGACGGCGCCAACTGGCTGGAGTCTCTGCATGATGTGCAGGCAGTATTCAGCAGCCTGACCTCGCTGGCCGAAAGCACCAGTGAGCGCTCAGGTTGCGGCCATAGCCGCCACACCGACCCCTTACTAAGACATTTCATCACCGGCCCCAACAGCATTGATCAACTGCACCAGCGCAGTGGCATTGCCATTCAGGACCTGACATCCAAACTATCTAGCCTGGAGATCAGCGGTCATATCCAGCGCGTTGCCGGAGGTTACTGCCGCCGTTACCCCGGCAACGAAATTTCCTGAGGCAAGGTCAGTCACAGGCACATCTTTACGCTACACTTGCCATCTATCTATCTGGGAACAAAACCGCCATCACAGGATTGCTGGCATGTGGATGCATCTACATACAGCTGCCCACGCATTGCGACAGGGTGGCGTGGTCGCCTATCCCACCGAGGCCGTTTATGGTCTTGGCTGTGATCCGCTAGACCAGCAGGCAGTCCGTCGATTGCTGCAGATCAAGCAACGTCCGGTAGGCAAGGGACTGATTCTGCTAGGCTCAGATATTGATCAGCTATTGCCGTTTATCAAGCTGTCGGCACAGCAGGAGCAGCAGCTTCGGCAGCACTGGCCTCTGGCGACCACCTATCTGGTAAACAGTAGCGAACTTACCCCGGATTGGGTCCGTGGCGATCATGCTAAAGTCGCCGTGCGCGTTAGCCAGCATCCGATTGCCAGCGAGCTTTGCCGACTGGCTGGAACGGCCCTGATTTCCACCAGCGCCAACCATGGCGGCCAACCGGCATGCCGCAACGCTTTTCAGGTGGCGCGACAACTGGGCAGCGAAGTGGACTTTATTGTCACCGGTCAATGCGACCGGGCCGCGCGTCCGTCTACCATCGTCGATCTGGAGAGCGGAACAATTCTGCGCCAATAAAGTTTAGTTAAATGCCCGCCAATGAGGCCTGAATAGATGGAAAGTGTCGACCTGAAAGCGATCAAACAGTATCTGCTCAACTTGCAGGATAATATTTGTGCGCAGTTGGAAGCTGTGGATGGCGGGCGCTTTGTCGAGGATAGCTGGCAGCGAGACGAAGGCGGCGGCGGGCGCTCACGGGTTCTTGAAAATGGTTCGGTAATCGAAAAAGGCGGGGTGAATTTTTCCCATGTTTTCGGCACCCAGCTACCTCCTTCAGCAACTGCCCATCGACCTGAGCTTGCCGGGCGCCACTGGCAGGCCATGGGCGTATCGCTGGTGATTCATCCACGCAATCCCTATGCACCTACCAGCCACGCTAATGTGCGCTTTTTCGTCGCCGAAAAAGAAGGTGAAGAGCCGGTCTGGTGGTTCGGTGGAGGCTTCGATCTGACGCCCTATTATGGCGACGAAAGTGATGTGCGAGATTGGCACCGCACGGCTCAAGAAGCCTGCCAGCCGTTCGGAGACGACATCTATCCACGCTTCAAAAGTTGGTGTGACGAATACTTTTTTCTTAAACATCGAGGTGAAGCGCGGGGCGTTGGAGGGCTATTCTTTGACGATTACAACGCAGGCGGCTTTGAGGCGTCTTTTGCTTTGATGCGCTCTATTGGCAATGCCTACATTGAGGCCTACAAGCCGATTCTACAACGACGCAAGGACACACCTTATGGCGAGCGGGAGCGGCAGTTCCAGCTTTATCGTCGTGGCCGCTACGTCGAGTTCAATCTGGTATTCGACCGGGGCACTCTGTTCGGTCTGCAATCCGGCGGCCGCACCGAATCCATCCTGATGTCACTGCCACCCTTAGTGAGTTGGCGCTATGACTGGCAGCCCGAGCCCGGCTCGGCAGAAGCTGAACTATATGAGAAGTACTTGCCAGCAAGGGACTGGCTCTAATGGTATTCGCGCTGTTCGGCAACCCGGTTCACCATTCGCGCTCTCCGCAGATCCACACGGCTTTTGCGGCGCAGCGCGAACAGCCCATGGACTTCCGCCTGATTCTGGCGCCGCTGAACGACTTTGCCGGCAGCGTCCAGGAGTTTTTTAGTACTGGTGGTGTCGGCGCCAATGTCACTTTGCCGTTCAAGGAACAAGCGTGGGAGCTATGCGACGAGCTGAGTGACCGCGCTCGCCACGCGGGCGCCGTCAATACACTGTGGCAGAAAGACGGTCGGCTGTGCGGTGACAATACCGATGGCATCGGCATGGTGACTGATATTCGTGACAACCTGCACTGGCCATTGGCCCATCAGCGCATTCTCATTCTCGGCGCTGGCGGAGCGGTTCGCGGGGTGCTCGGCCCGTTACTTGATGAGCACCCCGCACATATTCGCATCGCCAATCGCACCGCAGAGAAAGCCCGTGAGCTTTCACTGATGTTTGCCGGCCACGGCGTGCCCATTTTTGGAGGCGGTCTGGACAATCTGGCCGGCCCCTATGACCTGATTATCAATGCCATTTCCGCGGGCCTGGGCGGCTCTATGCCAGAGCTCCCTGGCGGCCTTATCGGGCCGCAGACCCGTTGCTACGATATGATCTATGGGGACACCCCGTTTCTACGCTGGGCAGCACAGCAGGGAGCGGCGCAAACGGCTGATGGGCTAGGCATGCTGGTGGAGCAAGCTGCTGAGGCATTCTCCGTCTGGCACGGCTGGCGCCCGCAGACAAAGGCTGTCATCGAGCAAATGCGCAGCTGAAGGAAAATATAGTCAGGGATAGCTCTAGTCGGCCAAATAACGGTCCTTCAACTTCACATAGTTACCCGCCACATAGCTCAAGAATTGTCGCTCCTCGTCGGACAGCGGGCGTACTGCCTGTGCCGGCCGACCACGGTATAGAAAGCCTGACTGCAGGCGCTTGCCCGGCGACACCAAAGAGCCGGCTGCCAGAATCACCTCATCCTCAATTACCGCACCGTCCATAACGATTGCCTGCATGCCAATCATTACCCGGTTTCCTACGCTGCAGCCATGCAGCATGGCTTGGTGAGCGAGGGTGACGTCATCACCAATCGACAGGGGGTAACCGCCGGGATTGAAGGTCGAGTCATGGGTGATATGTAGCACCGCGTTGTCCTGAATGCTAACCCGATCACCGATGCGGATTTGGTGCATGTCACCCCGGATAACCGCACACGGCCATACCGAGCAGTCCATACCGAGCACCACATCACCAATTACCTGAGCGGACTCATCTACCCAAGTCCCCGCTCCAATTTGAGGCCGCTTGTTTTCGAAGGACCGAATCCCCATCTGATACACTCACCGGTTATTGAATACCCGGCACCGACAATGAGCGGCGCCATACTGCCACCGAGGATACCATGTCGAATAACCCGCTGATTGACTACACCGGCCTTCCGCCATTTTCAAAAATCCGCCCGGAGCATGTTCAGCCCGCAGTTGAGCAACTGATCGCCGCCGGCCGGAAGAAGATCGAGCAGGTATTAGCTCAGGGCGACTTCAGCTGGAAAGGCCTGGTGGCAGCTCTTGACGAGGAAGACGAACGCCTCGGCAAAGCCTTTGGGCCAGCCGGCCACCTTAATGGAGTGGCGCAAAATCCGGCCCTGCGCGATGCCTACAACGCTTGTCTGCCGCTGATTAGCGAATACGGCACAGAAGTGGGGCAAAACGAAAAACTTTACGCCGCATATCAGGCACTACGTGACAGCGCCGAATACAGCACCCTTAACGAAGCACAGAAGAAGGATTTGCAAAATACATTGCGCGACTTCCGTCTGTCGGGGGTTAGTCTGCCGGCCGACAAAAAGGCCGAATATATGGAGATTGCGAAAAAGCTTTCGGAGCTGACTTCCAGATTCTCTGACAATGTCCTGGATGCCACCCAATCCTGGCGAAAACATGTTACCGATGAATCACTGCTCGACGGCCTGCCCGATGTCGCTCGCGCCGGTGCCGCGGATCGTGCCAGGGAAGAAAATCTGGACGGCTGGTTACTGACTCTGGACTTCCCCAGTTATTACGCGGTGATGTGCCATTCCACTAACCGGGAACTGCGCGAAGAGATGTATCGCGCCCATGTTACTCGCGCCTCTGATACCGGGCCGGACGCGGGCAAGTACGACAATAGCGCAATCATGGATGAAATTATTTCGTTGCGTCAGCAGGAAGCGCAGCTGCTGGGCTTTTCCAGCTATGCCGAAGCCTCGCTGGAAACCAAGATGGCGCGCAGCACTGAAGAGGTTATCGGCTTTCTTAATGATCTGGCCGTTAAGGCAAAACCACAGGCCCAGCAAGAGCTGGCCGAGTTACGAGCCTATGCCGCCGAGCAGGGCGCGGACGATCTGCAACCCTGGGACCTGACCTTCTGGAGCGAGCGACTGCGGGAAGCCCGCTTCAGCATTTCTGAAGAGGAGCTACGCCCCTGGTTCCCCGCGGAACGAGTGATCAGCGGTATGTTTGGCATTGTTGAAAAAGTCTTCGGCATTGATATCCGCCAGCGAGATGGCGTCGACAAATGGCACGAAGATGTGCGCTTCTATGACGTCGTGGATGCCAGCGGTGAGGTGATGGCGAGCTTCTACCTCGACATGTATGCCCGCACCGGCAAACGTGGTGGCGCCTGGATGGATGACTGCCTTGGTCGTGTTCGCCTCAGGGATGGCAGCCTGCAGAAGCCGGTTGCCTATCTGACCTGCAACTTCGCTCCGCCGGCCGGCGGCAAGCCGGGGCTGCTGACCCATGATGAGGTAGTCACCCTGTTCCATGAATTCGGCCATGGCCTGCATCACATGCTGACGGAGCAGGAGGTGTCCGGCGTCTCTGGCATTAGTGGCGTAGCATGGGATGCCGTTGAACTGCCCAGTCAGTTTATGGAGAACTGGTGCTGGACCGAAGAAGGTGTTGCCATGTTGTCGGCTCACTATGAAACCGGTGAGCCACTGCCGAAAGACAAACTGGAGAAGCTACTGGCGGCAAAGAATTTCCAAAGTGCCATGGGCATGCTGCGCCAACTGGAATTTTCTATCTTCGATATGCGCATCCACTCCGGCCTCGGCGGTAAAACCATCGCCCAGATATTGGACGAAGTGCGCGACGAAGTGGCGGTCATCAAGCCGCCATCTTTCAATCGGTTCCAGAACAGCTTCAGCCATATATTTGCGGGTGGTTATGCAGCTGGCTATTACAGCTACAAGTGGGCAGAGGTGCTGTCCGCCGATGCCTGGTCAAAGTTCGAGGAAGAGGGCGTATTCAATCCAGACACCGGGCGCTCTTTCCGGGAGAAGATTCTTGCCCGTGGCGGCAGCAAGGAACCGATGGAACTGTTTATTGATTTCCGTGGCCGGGAGCCCAGCGTTGAGCCGTTACTGCGTCATAGCGGAATCGCGGCGTGATCAAGCGCCGCTTTATCGCCGGCGCCACCTGTCCCCAGTGTGGCGCCATGGACAAGATCGTCCGAGTAGAGCAGGGCGATAGAATTTATATGGAATGCATCGCATGCAACATGGAGCGCAATCTTGACGAAGCGCCGCCACGTGATCATCCCACGGACGAGCCAATGCTTGGCCAGCCGGTCACCATCCGCCCCCTGAAAAAATGATGCAGGGGTGGTTTTAAGCGCTGCCCTCTACACTACTGCTTCTGATAAAGCAGGTCCCAAACGCCATGACCAAGACGGGCGCCGCGACGCTCGAACTTGGTTTCCGGGCGCCAGTCCGGTCGAGCGGCAAAATTCTGATCCCCTGCCAGATTTTGCCAACCGGTTTGTGCCTGCATGATCACCAGCATGTGGCCGGCATAGTCCTGCCAGTCGGTGGCCATGTGCAGCAAGCCACCCGGTTTCAGCTTGCGCTGTACCAGTTGCACCCACGGTGACTGCACTATGCGACGCTTATGGTGCTTTTTCTTGTGCCACGGATCAGGAAAGTAGAGCTGCACGCGAGCCAAACTGGCATCGGCAATACATTCCTCAAGAATGTCTACTGCATCATCGCAGTAGCTGCGCAAATTCGTCACGCCGGCCTCTTCAATGGCCATCAACAAGGCGCCTACACCGGGACGATGCACCTCAATGCCAATGAAATCCTTGTCGGGCTCTGCCGTCGCCATTTGCACCAGCGAGTGGCCCATACCGTAGCCGACTTCCAATACCCGCGGTGCGTCACGGCCAAATACCCCCGGAGCATCAAGCACTCCGCCTGAACGCTCCAGACCGAAGCGCGGCCACAGCGAGTCGAGCGCCTTTTGCTGGCCTGCGGTAAGGCGCCCCTCACGCAATACAAAACTGCGCACCTTGCGCATCACCTTGCCGGTAAGCGGGTCCTGATCCTGTTTCAGAAAATCGAGCATGACAGTCAGCTCCGATGTCGGGGTGCGCATTGTACGGTAATCGGGGAGGCGACGCAGGGCCGCGGCGGGTACAATGGCGCGCCTCTGGCCCTGCGGGGGCCCATCGACAAGCGGAGAGCGCCGTGGAAGGAATGGACGAGATAGAAGACGACTTCGCCCTGAAAAAGCTGATACAAGCAGTGGAGAATCAGGTTGCTGACGGCCATCCAAGGGAAGCCGGCCTGGTACTGATGGATTTACTGGCACAGGGAATTGACCGGCAAGCTGCACTGGCCCTGATGGCAGAGACATTGGCGGAACATATCGCCATTACCTTCGCCTCCGAAAAGCCTTTTGATGTAAATGCCTACGCCCGCGCATTGCTGGCGCTGGCTCAAGAATAGCCCAGTGAGGAAACGTCAGGACCTGACTAACGGCGATGTCCGTGGCCACCTGTGGCGGCTCGGCATGCCCATGGCGCTGGGCATCATTGCGGTCATGTCCATTGGTCTGGTTGATGCCTGGTTCCTTGGTCAGGTTGGCACCGCCGAGCTGGCGGCCATCAGTTTTTCTTTTCCGGTCACCTTTGCCATTTCCTCCGTAGCCATCGGTCTTGGCGCCGGCACCTCGTCGGTTGTCGCCCGTGCCATTGGTACCGGGGATCAGCACCGGGTAAAACGTCTGGCCACCGATAGCCTGGCACTGGCCGTGCTGGTGGTAATTGTGCTTTCGATACTGGGGTGGATGACCAGCCGCCCTCTGTTCACTGCCATGGGCGCTGAAGGGGAAGTGCTCGATCTGGTCATCGCTTATATGGATATCTGGTACTTCGGTATGCCATTTCTGGTAGTGCCAATGGTTGCTGGTAGCCTGTTGCGAGCAATCGGCGATGCCCGTATTCCAAGCCTGACCATGGTGCTTAGTGCCGTGGTCAACATTATCCTTGATCCAATCCTGATCTTTGGTCTCGGGCCCATACCCGGCATGGGCATGGAAGGCGCGGCATGGGCTACCTTAATAGCCCGAGCCTTTTCCATGGCTCTGGCATTGTCAGTACTGATCTTCCGCGAGCGCCTGATCGTGCTGGAAAGAGCCGCCTGGGAGGAAATACGTTCTTCCTGGCGACAGGTCGTGTCGGTGGGCCTGCCAGCCTCTCTGGCCAACATGATCAACCCGCTGGCGCTTGCCATCATTACCGGCGTGCTGGCTCGCTACAACAGCGAGACCGTGGCCGCATTCGGTGTCGCCGGTCGCATTGAGGCGCTGGCCGCCATCCCCATGCTGGCCCTGTCCGCCTCTATCGGGCCGATCACAGGGCAAAATCACGGCGCCGGATTACCCCATCGTATTCGTACCGCAATGATCGACAGTTTCCTGTTCTGCCTGCTGTGGAGCGCCGGCATGGCCCTGCTATTCTGGCTCAGCGGGCAATGGTTTGGCCGTCTTTTCAGCGATGATCCCGTCGTAATCGCCGGTATTACCAGCTATTTGCATATAGTGCCGATCACCCTTGGTGGCTACGGCATCGTCATTGTCGCCTCTGCCGCTTATAACGCTTTGGGACTGGGCTTCAGGGCCATGGGCTTTTACCTGATTCGTTCGGCCCTGCTGTATGTGCCGTTGGGCTGGCTGGCATCGATCTGGTTTGAGGTCAGCGGAGTATTTGCTGCGCTGGCCATTGCCAACCTCCTTTCCGGCGCCCTGATCTACCGTTTGTCGCTTTTCGGGATTGACCGCACTGCGAAAAAGGGGTGATATGGAGCTGTCCTCACGAACCGCTGGAATTCCTGCGGCACCGTCGCGGAGTAGTCAGTGGTTCCCTAGCCGTGGAGAGCCATCATGGGTAACAGCAGACTGGCCGGACCTTCGACCATTCACTTTGACTCAGACCTGTATCAGGCCATGGTCCTGAAATCGGCTGAAAGCGGCGAATCCCTCTCTGATCTGGTCAATCGCGCGATGCGCAATTTGATCGAGGATGAGCAGTTCGCGCTCGACGAAATCGAGCGGCGCACTGGCAAAGAGCCGATGGGATTTTTTGAGTTGATGGACGCTCTGGAAGAAATCTGAATTGCAGTGCGGACTTCAGCCACAGAATATGCGGCTGAAGTCCTGTGCGGTTCGGCTGACTTCTCAGCAACCCATTATCGGACGATGCCCTCCAGCGGCGACGATGCGCTGGCGTAGGCCTTTTTCTGCATTCGACCGGCGAGGAATGACTCACGGCCGGCTTCAATAGCTTTTTTCATGGCACTGGCCATCAGCACCGGATTGCTCGCATGGGCAACAGCGGTGTTTAGCAACACGCCATCACAACCCAACTCCATGGCAATAGCCGCATCGCTGGCGGTGCCAACTCCCGCATCGACGATAATCGGCACCTTGGCCTCTTCAATAATAAGTCGAATATTGTGCGGGTTAAGAATGCCAAGACCTGAACCAATCAACGAGCCCAACGGCATTACTGCAACGCAGCCCATCTGCTCCAGTTCCTTGGCAACAATAGGATCATCGCTGGTATATACCATCACCTTGAAGCCATCCTTGACCAGCTGCTCGGCGGCTTTCAGGGTATGCACCACATTGGGGTAAAGCGTCTTCTGGTCGCCAAGCACTTCCAGCTTGACCAGCTCATGGCCGTCCAGCAACTCACGGGCCAGCTTGCAACAACGCACCGCCTCATCAGCGGTATAGCAGCCCGCCGTGTTCGGCAAAATGGTGTACTTATCCGGAGAGATGAAATCCAGCAGATTGGGTTCGTCCGCATTCTGACCAATATTGGTGCGACGGATAGCCACCGTCACAATCTGCGCGCCACTGGTCTCAATCGCTGCACGTGTTTCAGCGAAGTCCTTATACTTGCCGGTGCCAATCAGTAGTCGCGATTGATATGTCTTACCGGCAAGATTCAAAACGTCCTTCATGGTATAGCCTTCAATTCATAAAATAGAGTTGGGCGGGTGCGGAATAGCGGAAACTTAACCACCGCCGATGGCGTGTACAATTTCAACCGTATCCTGATCATGTAGCTGATAGGTTGCATGCTCGCTTTTTGGCACGATGTTCTGATTCACCTCCACCGCCAACCGACCATGTAAATCAAGTTGGTCAAGCAGCTCGCGGATGGTTACAGCGTCACACCGATGGGGTTTTCCGTTCAGGGTAATTTGCATCACAAGGCATTCCGCTCAGGCATTCCGGTATACCGCCCACGCCAGCATCAACCAGCCGACGATCATGGCCGTGCCACCTATGGGTGTAATGGCACCGAGCCAGCGCTGGCCGGTTAACACCAGCAGATAAAGGCTGCCGCTAAATATCAACACGCCGGTAAATAAAGTCCAGCCTGCAGCAATAAAACCACTGCCAGAAAACTGCCGGGCCAGCACGCCAACCAACAACAACGCCAGCGCATGATGGAAATGATACAGGCTGGCGGTCGCCCAGGTTTCCAGCATGGCGGCATCAACCCGAGCCTTCAAACCGTGGGCGCCAAAAGCCCCCATGACTACTGCCAGCGCTGCATTCAAAGCACCGACAATAAGCAGCAATTTCACGCCGACACCACAAACAGGGCAACGATAGTGGCCATACCGGCAGACCACACCAGGGTGCGCAATAGAGCTTTGTCAGTAATGTACAAAATGCCGAAAAGTGCGCGACTGACAACAAAGCCAATTGCCAGAGCATCAATCGTACCTTGAGCAGCGCTACCGATCTGCTGGGCAATCACTACCGCGGCAAAGAAAGCAGGATTGACCTCAAAGCTATTCAACTGGGCCCAGTGAGCACGCTTGCGAGAGCCAGTCAGCTTTTCCAGAAACTCCCTTGGGTTGTGATTCTGCTTAGGCCCGAAATCACCGTGGAACTTGGCAAAGAAAGTAAACGCATAGGGCAGAAAGATGGCAACTAGCACGCACCAATAGGCAATAGTCATGTTTTTATTTCCTCAAGAATTAATCTTTCAACTACCGGAAGGCGATCCTGCCCCCACACGGTAACACCACGAAAACGGAATGTGGGCACGCCCCAGCTACCCGACGCAACCATATCATCACGGTTGCGGGTGGCCTGCTCAATCCAGCCGTCGTCCTTTAAGGCAATCTGCGCATCGGACCACTTTAACCCGGCAGCCTCAACCACCTTTCTCAACCCCGCATCACTGGCGACATCTATTCCTTTGCCCCAGATCGCCAGCCCGGCCTCGCCAACGAAGCGGGCCAGCTTTTTCTCTCGCTCTGCCAATGGCCAGATAGCCATGCAGCGCTCAACACCCGGTCCAACCGGATCGCAGATTTTGCCAAAGGGTACGCCGGCACGAGCCGCTTCGCGAGCGGCGTCACGGACGATGTACATCCGTTTAGCTTTAGGTACTGTAAGACCACGCATCACCATCGGCAGCACGGGACGAATTTTCAGCCCCAATTGATAGTGTTTAGTAAGTTTTAGCACTCGCTCCAGCGCCAGCCAGGAATAAGGGCTGCGGAAAGAAAAGAAGAACTCCAGGGGCTCCCCTTGGGTGCTTTTTGGTGGCCGTGTCAGGCGCAGATTACGCCACTCCAAGGCACTCACAGGCAACGACTCTCCGCGCTCTCGGGCAAGCCGTTCGCGCAGGTGATCAAGACGGTCTGGCCCCCAGTACCAACTGCCCCCGTAATTCAAGGTGCCTGTCAGGTAATGACCTTCCTTGAGAAAGCCATCTCGGCGCGCCTCAAGTTCCTTGCGTGCTTGCTTCTCCGCCATCACAGCAGTGCGAGTACCGAGCACATGAATTGCATCAATATCACCATTCCATAAATGACGACATAGCGTTTGAGCCAGCGATAGATAGCCGGGGTCGTCCTCATGGGCCAGAAGAATCCGGCTAGCCGCAAATGCGTCGCTGTGAGAAGGCACCTGCGTGGTGGAAAAATTCAGATTATGCAACTGAGCGCTCAACGCCGCATCGCGAATACTATACTGCCGATAGAGCTCTGGCTCGGGATACATTTCTGCCGGCAGTTGCAGCATGGTCCTCGGCCGGATACGTAATCCAGTTTCCCGGACAAGCAGGGAAAGCTGCTGAGCAAGCAGCCAGCTGTACGGATCATCGACACGGAAATAGAACACTGCCTCCCGAGGCTGTCGGCGCAGATCACGAAGCAGGGTTGTAACCCTCTCACGAAAATGCTCCAGCGGCTGACTGGTTAGCAACTTGGTAGCATAGGGCATCAGTGCACGTTTCAGGCTCAATCCATTTCTCCTGCCACAGCCGATCAAGCGCCTGGGCGTTATTCAATGCCAAGCTGCTTCAGATCCCGAATCGCACCGCGATCAGCGCTGGTGGTCATGGCCGCGTACGCCTTCAGGGCAGTGGAAACGCGCCGAGGGCGCATCTCCTTCGGCTTCCAGGCAAACTTGCCGCGGGCTTCCATTTTGCTACGCCGCTGAGCCAACTCTTCATCCGACACCTGAACTGAGATGGCACGTCCAGGAATATCGATATGGATGCTGTCGCCTTCCTCTATCAGGGCAATCGCCCCGCCTTCTGCTGCCTCCGGAGAAGCATGGCCGATTGACAGGCCACTGGTACCACCAGAAAAACGGCCGTCCGTTAACAAAGCACAGACTTTGCCGAGGCCCTTTGATTTCAGATAGCTGGTCGGGTAAAGCATTTCCTGCATGCCGGGGCCGCCTTTCGGACCTTCGTAGCGAATTACCACAACGTCACCCGCAACAACCTGATCAGCCAAAATAGCTTTCACAGCGGATTCCTGAGATTCAAAAATTCTGGCGCGGCCATTGAAGACAAGAATCGACTCATCAACGCCGGCAGTTTTCACAATGCAGCCACGCTCAGCGATGTTGCCGTACAACACTGCCAAACCACCATCTTGACTGTAAGCGTGCTCTTTCGAACGGATACAGCCATTTTCACGATCCATATCCAAAGACGGCCAGCGAGTGCTCTGCGAAAAAGCAGTCTGGGTAGGAATACCTGCAGGCCCGGCACTGTAAAACTTATGCACCGCTTCATCCTTGGTGCGCATGATGTCCCACTGCTCAAGCGCAGCGGCCATGGTGGGCGAGTGAACCGTGGGATTATCGCTATGCAATAGTCCAGCGCGATCCAGCTCGCCAAGAATGGCCATCACGCCACCGGCTCGGTGGACATCTTCCATATGATATTTCTGGGTTGCCGGCGCCACCTTGGACAAGCACGGCACTCGACGGGACATACGATCGATATCCGCCATGGTGAAGTCCACTTCACCTTCCTGGGCGGCCGCCAACAAATGCAACACCGTATTGGTTGAGCCACCCATGGCGATATCCAATGCAATGGCATTTTCAAAAGCATGGGCGTTTGCAATGTTTCGCGGCAACACGGACTCATCATTCTGTTCGTAATAGCGCTTGCAAAGCTCAACGGCAAGACGACCAGCCTTCAGGAAAAGTTGCTCGCGATCAGAGTGAGTCGCCAACGTTGAGCCGTTGCCGGGCAGAGACAGGCCCAGCGCTTCGGTCAGGCAGTTCATTGAATTAGCGGTAAACATTCCCGAGCAGGAACCGCAGGTCGGGCAAGCACTACGCTCATACTCGGCCACGGTGGCATCATCAACGCTATCATCAGCGGCAACCACCATGGCATCAACCAGATCCAGTTTATGCTCAGCCAAAGCCGTTTTACCGGCTTCCATGGGGCCGCCGGAAACAAACACTACCGGAATATTCAAGCGCATTGCCGCCATCAACATACCAGGAGTAATCTTGTCGCAGTTGGATATACAGACAATGGCATCCGCACAATGAGCATTCACCATATACTCAACGCTGTCCGCAATGATGTCGCGGCTGGGCAATGAATACAGCATGCCGTCATGGCCCATGGCAATGCCATCATCCACAGCGATGGTGTTGAACTCTTTCGCCACACCGCCCGCTTTTTCAACTTCCCGCGCCACCAGTTGACCCATATCTTTCAAATGCACATGGCCAGGTACGAATTGGGTAAAGGAATTGGAAATGGCGATAATCGGTTTACCGAAGTCACCATCTTTCATACCAGTGGCGCGCCAGAGGGCACGGGCGCCAGCCATGTTACGACCATGGGTGGAAGTTTTTGAACGGTAATCAGGCATAACAGACCTCAGAGGGGTTTTCTGAATACTTTCGAATTACGCTGGTAGTTGTATAGCAGCTTTTTTTCGCCAGGCAGATCATCAACGCTACCTGGCTTAAAGCCCAACTCCTGAAACCAGTGCGCTGTCTGGGTAGTAAGAACAAATAGCTCACGAATGCCCTGCTGTATGGCGCGCTTTTCAATGTGCTCAAGCATTTTCCGACCACGCTTGCTGTTGCGGTAATCAGGATGAACCGCCACACAAGCCAGCTCGCCAGCCTTACCATCATCAAAGGGATACAGGGCCGCACAACCAATCACCATGCCGTCGCGCTCGATAATGGTGAAGCGCTTGATTTCATTTTCAAGCAACTCACGGGAGCGACGCACAAGAGTACCGGCGGTTTCCAGAGGCTCAATCAGTTCGATAATGCCACCGACATCCTCAATATAGGCACCGCGTACATTTTCATACATTTCTCGGGTCACCAGTGTGCCGCAGCCGTCACGGGTGAAAAGCTCTCGCAGCAGGGCGCCGTCATCCCGGAAGTTAATCAGATGCGCACGGGCGACACCGTTACTGGCCGCGTGGCAGGCAGCGGTCAACTGGCGCTCGGTATTGTCATGTTTGATCACATCCCGGGCGAGCAACTGGCCGGCTTCCTGCGGCGACATTTCGCGCAATAGAGCACCCTGTTCGTCGGTCACACCTGCGGTGTCGCCCATAAAAATTATTTTTTCCGCTTTCAGTGAAATCGCTGCCGTGGAGGCTACTTCTTCGGAATTCAGATTAAACAGTTCACCGGTAGGCGAGCAGCCAATCGGTGATAACAGCACAATATTGCCGCCATCGAGCTGCTTCTGAATGGCCTCAATCTGTACCCGCCGCACCTCACCGGTGTGCTGATAATCAAAACCACCACGCACACCAACCGGCTTGGCAATGACGAAGTTGCCGCAGACCACCTGAATGCTTGCGTTGTGCATAGGCGAGTTAGCCAGGCCCATGGAGAACAGGCCTTCGATCCGCAGGCGGATAGCACCAACCGCGTCAAGAACAGCCTCCAGCGAGGCGCTGTCGGTAATACGGGTATGATGCTCGAAGCGGGTTGCCACGCCCCGGGCAGAAAGTCGCGCCGAGATCTGCGGCCGGGCACCATGGACCAGCACCAACCGGATACCCAGCGAATTAAGCAGCGCCAGATCGTGAACGATATGGTGAAAATCAGGCTGCTCGATTGCCTCTCCAGAAATCATGACCACGAAGGTACGACCCCGGTGCGCATTGATATACGGCGAGGAGTTGCGAAACCAGCTTGTGTAATCCCGGTTCTGATCGGTCATGGTCTGTCTGGGCTGAATAGGAGCTCGGAGTATAGCAAGGGCCGGCCAGTTCCGCGCCTCCAACGGTAGCACGAAGGCAGACATGGCAAAGCAGCCAAGATGGCCAGGATTACATCAGATGACGAGTTTTAGGGGAGTTGCGGGTACTAATTAGGAGTACTAATTAGGAGTACTAATTACGGGTACTACAGGGGGAGGGGAGAAGCTGAATTTCCTGCGCGGCGAAGCCGCGCAGGAAAAGGGCACAGCTTAGGCAGCAGTAACGTTCTCTGCCTGCGGGCCTTTCTGACCTTGGGTCACGGTGAACTTCACTGCTTGGCCTTCAGCCAGGGTTTTGAAACCACTGCCCTGAATAGCGCTGAAGTGAACAAATACGTCCGGGCCAGACTCCTGCTGGATGAAACCAAAGCCTTTAGCTTCGTTGAACCATTTTACGGTGCCGGTAGTAGTAGACATTGCAATTTCCTTCTTGGAACTGGGTTGAGCCTCTTCAAATCAGCGGTAATCCGATGATTTTCGGGCGATTGTTTGCGCGGGAGGGTTAGCCAGGTATGTGTACAAGACGGGAACTGCGATGTAGCGGCCGACATGTTGAGCATATTTGGACTGGTTTTCTCGTGCGAAGATCAGTTTACGCGGATTGGTAGAGGTGTCAATCTCAATCGGTGCCGCAGAACCACAATAAACAGCCGCCGGTCACAACCAGCGCCGCACCCTCGCTTGATAGGCTGTGAACTCATCACCGAACAGGTTCTGCAGCACACGCTCCTCGGGCAGTATCTGGAAGCGGCTGATATAGACAACAAACAGCACCGGACCAAGCACCGCAAAAGCGGAGCCCAACATTACCGCCCAGCCAATCAGCACCAGTAGAAACCCCAGGTACATGGGGTTACGGGTTACCCGATAGATACCAGAGCAGACCAGCGATGAGGTCTTTTCAGGCTTGAGCGGGTTCACCGTGGTGCGCGCCCGGCGAAAAGACACAACCCCTGCAAGACTTACCCCGGCGCCCATCAGGACCAGAACCACCGCAACAATCAGGCGTGCGGAGCCACTCAACCCAGTCAAGCTGTGGGTGGTTAAAGCCCACATTGCCAACCCAATCAGCCCACCAACCAATGGCGGCGGGATTCTTAGCTCAAGAAATTTCACGATTGCCCATCCTGATGACATTTTTTCAATTTGCGGCCACTGCCACAGGGGCAAGGGTCGTTCCGCCCAGGACTGAGATTGTGATGGGTAACGTCGCCGCTGTGATAGAGCCAAAGGCCATTTTCCCGGACAAATCGGGACACCTCTTCCAGCTGGCCCCATTTCTCCCCGGCCTGCCAGGTGGCGCAAAAGTGCACCATGCCCTGATCGCCCTGTGAATCACTTGCCAGAATCTGCAGCCGCCGCCAGCGCGTATCAGTGTCCGGGTCCAGCGAAGCAGGACGGGTGTCCGGGTGCCAGCTATCACCCACGTAGTCGAGCCGCTGCTGCGCATAGGCCACGAAACGCGAACGCATCAACGCTTCTGGTGTGGGTGCCGGTTTGCCCGCCAGATACAGGGAGCAACACTGGCTCGCTGGCAGCCCCGAGCCACACAAGCATTCAGTCATGTTGTCAGAGGACAAAATACCGGCCCATCTGCCGTGCTGCGCAAGTAACCCACCGGCTCGATAGTGACATTAACCGACGCGTCCGCCTTACCACCACCGCCGCCTTTAGCCATGTTGGTAATGCTCCCGGTCAGGCCAGCATTGCCGCCGCCGGACCCGTCCGCCCCAGCGGCAAGCACAACCATTACTCTGGCAACCGGGATGATCTGCTCACCATTGAACTCGATCGGATCGCCATACAGGGCCTTGGCTCCGCCGATGGATTCCAGCGTGGTGGCGAATTTTTTACTAATAGCATCGGTAATAAGATCTTTCATGGTTGCCTCTTTTTTTATTATTGGCACTGAGCGCCAGAGTGCTGGCAGGCCATTATCAGGCCCGCGGGAAGCTCCCGACAATCCATTGGATAAGTCTCGGCTCGAGCCAGTAGACCGGATTGCCCACCGTCCCGGCAACAAACCCGACATGGCCGCCGTGGCTGGTCACCTCAAGCTCAATGGTGCTACTCAGCTGCTGCGCGGTTGGCAACACGGCTTTAGTCATAAACGGATCATCCGCCGCCTGAATCATCAGGGTCGGTACTTTGATGCCACCTAGCTTAGGCAGTGTGCTGCACTGACGGTAATAGTCGTCAGCATCACGAAACCCGTATAGCGGAGCGATAACCCGGTTGTCGTACTCGACAAAATTGCGGATACCATCAAGCGGACCAATATCTTCAAAGCGCTTGGCATGGTCAGGAAAGTATTCCCGCAGATGGGCCCGGCGGGCATCAAAATCATCGCACAGCTGGCCAAGAAGGTGCTTGCGGTAGATGCGCGAAAAACCCTGATCAAGTCGACGTGCACAGACGCCAAGATCGAGCGGCACGCAGACCGTTGCCGCCGCTACGATTAACGGCGAAGCCCGCTGCTCCACCAGATAGTTAAGCAACCTCGAGCCACCGAGAGAATAGCCGATAACGATCAGCTCACCGGCCTGATGCTGCTCGCGCAGATATTCCAGTGCCGCATGAATATCATCGGTTTCACCCGCGTAACTGCACTCCGGCCGATCATTCAGGCGGCCACCATTACCACGGGCATTCACCACTACACTGGCAATGCCAATTTCATCCAGCTCATGTTGCAGGCCACGGGCATAAGGCGAATCACTGCAGCCGGTAATGCCATGCAGCAGCACAACGATGCGGCCATTGTCAGGCAGGGCACCGCCCCAATGCAGCCAGAGGTGATCACCATCGGGCAATGGCATCTTTTCTTCGCGCCGTGCTACCGGAGGAAGCTTGCGACGCAATGTTGGCCAGAGCGTCTGGATATGGGGATTGGCAAGTAAAAGAGCAGGCTTGAAAGTCATATTGCGCGATATAACCTTGCCACGGCATCACCCATTGTTTTTTCTTTCTCCAGCACCCATGGCACGTCAGGAGCATCATCCTGACGGCGCGATTCAACATAGACCCAGGCATTTTCCGCCAACAATTCGTGCTGCATTAGTAAGTCACAGGCCGGTTGCTGGGCACCAATATCGTAGGGCGGATCGATAAACACCACATCGAATGGCCCCGTCGCCCGCGGCAGCCATTTCAGTCCGTCCGCCAGCTGGACAAACACTCGCCCGGCGAAAAGCGGTTTAAGCTGTTTAGACAGATCGGCAGCGCGTTCGGCTTTTTTTTCCACTAACACCGCATGGGCTGCACCACGCGATAATGCTTCTGCACCCAGCGCACCGCTGCCGGCAAACAGGTCCAGCACGCGCTTGTCACGCAGCTCAAACTGCAGCCAGTTGAACAGGGTTTCACGCATGCGGTCACCGGTTGGCCGCAGGTCACCATTCTGGTCGGTGAACATCAAGCGGCGGCCTCGATGCTCGCCGCCAATAATGCGGACCGTGCTTTTCCTTGTGCTCATATCTTTACTACTCAGGGCGCTTCGGTAGTCACCGCAACCGGGTCCACCGGTGTCAGCGACGGCGCCGCACGGCCGATGGAAATAATCGTCAGGGCATCCGGGTTCAGATTTTTACTAAACGCTTTGCGGATCGATTCCGCGGTCACCTTGCGCGCCTGCTGATCAAACCACTGCAGATAATCCAGCGGCATATCATAAAACGCCATCGATGCCAGCTGAGCGACGATGTCATCATTCTCTGCCACACCCAGTGGCATGGAGCCGGTAGTGCTGTCTATCGCTGCTTGCACCTGATCTTCAGTCGGCCCCTGAGTGATAAAGTCGTTCAGCAGCTTCAGGGTCAGCTGCAATGCCTCATCCGCATTTTCCGTGGCTGTTTGCAGATTGATCTCGAACGGCCCGGCAAATGCCATCGGTGAAATCCCGCTACTGATGCCATAAACAAAGCCGCGCTGCTGCCGCACCTCTTCCATCAGGATGGAAGCAAAGCCACCGCCGCCAAGAATCTGGTTGCCGACATACAATGGCACCCAGTCCGGGTGGCCGCGCCAGATACTTTGCTGGGCGATGCTGATATGGGTCTGGCTGGCATCGAAATCGATATGTTCAATGTGCGCATCATTAGCCTGTACTACCCGCTCAAGCTTCGGTGCACGCTCACCTTGTGGCAGGGCAGCAGTGATCCGCGCAGACAATGCCCGTGCCTGGGGTTCATCCAGATCACCAACAATCGCAATCACCGCGTTTTGCGCGCTGTAGTAGCGCTGATGAAATGCCTGCAGATCGTCACGACGAATCAGCGGCAGGCTCTGCTCGGTACCGCTGGAAGGCTCGGCATACGGATGACCGGCAAACAGCACCGCATCGAGCCGCTTCGATAACTGCGGCCCCGGCACCTGCTTCTGCCGGGCCAGCCCGATCAGATATTGCTTTCGAGTACGCTCCAATGCGTCGGCGGGAAATGTCGGCTGACCAATCACTCGCAGAAACAGATCCATGGCCGGATCAAAGAACTCCGCCGCGGTCAGCGCTCGCATTTCAATAATGCCCATATCACGATAGCTGCTGCTGCCAAACGAGACACCAAGGTCCTCGAAGCCTTTGGCGATATCATCGACGCTTAACCCTTGGGCGCCTTCACCGATCAGGCTGGAAGTCAGCGACGCGGTACCTGACTTGTCACCGTCACGAGCGCTGCCAGCATCAAAGGTCAGACGAATATCAATCATCGGCAGGGTAGGCGAGGGCACAAACAGCACCCGGGTGCCTTCGTCGGTACGCCACTCACGAATATCCAGCGCCACCTCAGCGGGTGCAGATTTCTCCACCTGCTTCAAGGTCGTCGGAAAGCTCTGGCAGCCAGCAAGGAAAGCCATAGCCGCCAACAGCAGCAAAGGCGCAACCTGCCATGGCCGGGTGCACCAAGCGATTATCGCGGAGCGACTGCGCCCGGCCGTGGCCGGTTGCGCCGTCTCTACAGAATGCATCTTCTGTCCTGACATGTTCATTTCGCCTCCTCCGGCAACACATGCGCCACCGCAAGACGCTCATTCACCAACCACTGGGCCGCCGCCCGCTGCACATCCTCCGGCGTTACCTTGTTGAGCCGCTCGATAAACTGATCTGACAGACGCCAATCAACCCCGAGGGTCACCAACTGGCCCAACTCCATGGCCTGACCAAACAGCGAGTCGCGGCCGTATACCTGACTGCTCAACACACCAGCGCGTACCCGCCGCATCTCTTCGTCACTGGGCGGATTCTGGCGCAACCGATCAAGCTGCTGCTGCACCGCGCTTTCCAGCTTCGCTAACGTGACGCCGTCCTTTGGCGTTGCCGTCACCGTGAACAAACCATCGGCCCGGCTGATGCCGCCATATCCGGCACCCGCTCCGGCGGCAAGCTCACTACCACGCACCAGATTGGTTTCCAGTCGCGCGCTCATGCCACCATCAAATACCGCCGATAGCATGGTCAGGGCGTAGAAATCGTCCGGATGGGTCGCCAACGTCGGCACGTTCCAGCTCATATATAGGGACGGCACCTGAACCGGCAGACGCAGTGTCAGTCGGCGCTCACCAGCTGGGGAGGCCAGGCGCGGCTGGGGGCGATCCGGAGCCTTGGCCCGATCGGGAATACGGCCATAGAATTTTTCCACCAACGGCCGAACCTGATCCAGAGTGACATTGCCAGCAATAATCAAGGTCGCATTGGATGGCGTGTAATAACGCTGATACCAGTCACGAGCGTGGTTGACGGTAAGCTGATTAAGCTCCGTCGGCCAACCAATGATCGGGCTGGAATAGCCGCTGCCCGGCCGGGTAATAGCGGCGAACTTCTCCCAGGCGAGGGCCCCGGGGTTATCGTCGGTACGCTGGCGACGCTCCTCCAGCACCACCTTCAACTCGCGCGCGAACTCCTCTTCATCAATGACCAGATTGGCCATCCGATCCGCTTCGATCTCCAGCATTAGCGGCAGGCGAGATACCTCGAACTTCTGGAAGTAGGCGGTGTAGTCATAGGAAGTAAAGGCATTGTCGGAGCCCCCAAAGCGACGCACCAACTTGGAGAAGTCCCCTGCGGTAAAGTTTTCCGTGCCCTTGAACATCATATGCTCAAGTACATGGGCGATGCCGGTCTGGCCGGGAGCCTCGTCGTAACTACCCGCCTTGTACCAGACCATCTGCACCGCCACCGGCGCACGATGATCCTCGCGAACCAGCACCCTCAGGCCATTATCGAGGGTGAAGTCATGGGTTACCGGGGCACTGGCGGCCATCGCCGTACCGGTGACAACAAAAAGCAGGACTGTCAAAAAACGCATGGTTGTTTCCTCAAAAGCGCCGCTCAGGGCGCCGAAATACCATGGAGATGGTAGGATAGCGGACTTTTAAATCTGCCCTGCGCCCCGCCAACGGGACGCGAAACCGGAAATGTGACCGATCATGACAGACGAAGTTTCCCGCGACGAGTCCGCTGCCCAGAAAGAGTCCTTCTGGAAGCGGATGAAGGAAGGTCTGAGCAAGACCAACAAGGTGCTCGGCCAGGGCCTGGCTGACCTGCTGGTGGGCCGCAAGGAAATCGATGACGAGCTGTTCGAGGACATTGAAACCCAACTGCTGAGCGCGGATATCGGCGTTGAGGCCACCGATGTGATCGTTCAGGCGCTGACCGACAAGGTCGGTCGCGAGGAGCTGATGCATGCGGACGCCCTGTACGATGCCCTGAAAGATGAGCTGCGCAAACTGCTGGTGCCAGTGGACAAGCCGCTGGTAATTGATCGCAGCAAGAAGCCCTATGTAATTCTGATGGTCGGCGTCAACGGCGTCGGCAAGACCACCACCATCGGCAAATTAGCGCGCCGCTTCCAGAGCGAGGGCCTATCAGTGATGCTAGCCGCCGGCGACACCTTCCGCGCCGCTGCGGTAGAGCAGCTGCAGGTATGGGGTGAGCGCAATCATATCCCGGTGATTGCCCAGCAAAGCGGCGCCGATTCTGCTTCAGTAATCTTTGACGGGGTACAGGCCGCCACCGCACGGGGCGTTGATGTACTAATCGCGGATACGGCTGGCCGCCTGCACACCAAGTCAAACCTGATGGAAGAGCTGTCCAAGGTGGTGCGGGTAATGAAGAAGCTGATTCCGGATTCGCCCCATGAAGTACTGCTGGTGCTGGATGCCGGCACCGGCCAGAACGCCATCAATCAGGCAAAGGAATTTCGTAATGCGGTGGGCGTCACAGGTCTGGCTCTCACCAAGCTCGACGGCACCGCAAAAGGCGGGGTACTGTTTGCCTTGGCAAAAACCACTGGCCTGCCGATCCGCTTTATCGGTGTCGGCGAAAAACTGGAAGACCTGCGGCCGTTTGAGGCTGAGGAATTTGTTCAGGCCCTGTTCGAGGACGTCACCGGGTGATCCATTTCGACAACGTCAGTAAACGCTACGCCAACGGTAAGGAGGCGCTGAACAATGTCTCGTTCCGCCTGCCGCCCGGTGAGCTGACGTTCCTGACCGGCCACTCCGGCGCCGGCAAGTCCACCCTGCTGAAATTGCTGATGATGATCGAGCGACCGAGCAGCGGTGACATTATGGTCGATAGTGAAAATCTCAATCACCTTGGCACCCGTGATATCCCCTGGCTGCGCCGCAAGATTGGCATGGTCCATCAGAGCCATCATCTGCTGTTTGATCGCACTGTTTATGACAACGTGGCACTGCCACTGATTATCGCCGGCTACAAACCGGGTGATATCGGCAAGCGCGTGCGCGCCGCACTGGACAAGGTTGGCTTGCTGGACAAAGAGCGCCTTAACCCGATTACCCTGTCCGGCGGTGAACAACAGCGGGTCGGCATTGCCCGCGCCGTGGTTAACAAACCACCATTGCTACTTGCCGACGAGCCCACCGGCAACCTTGATCCGCAACTGTCCGCCGAGATCATGGATCTGTTCGAAGAATTTGCCAGCGTCGGCGTATCGGTAATTGTTGCCACCCACGACCTGTCGCTGATTGCCCGCTACAACCACCGTCTTCTGACGCTGCGCGAAGGCGAGCTGATCATCGACCGCGGGGAGGATGGCGATGGCGCGTAATGCCACTCCAATGCGGCCCAAAACAGCAAAGCCGGCTAAACGTGCGGCCAGTGCTCGCCTGGCTAACACCACCTTACGAGATCGGTTTGACGCCTGGCGCTTGCATCACCGGGATTCCGCCATCGATGCGTTAAAGCGCATGCGTCAGAGTCTGGTGAGCACAGTAATGACTGTACTGGTGATCGCCATCGCTCTGGCACTACCCGCCGGCTTATCCGTGCTATTGGAAAATGCACGCTCGCTAACCCAGAACTGGGACGGCAACGTGCACCTGTCTGTGTTTCTCAATATTGATGTCAGCGAGGCCAGCCAACGACGTATCGCCGACGAGTGGCAACAGCGCGATGATATCGAGCGGGTTGAGGTGGTAACCCGCGAACAAGCGTTGGCCGAATACAAGGAGCTATCCGGATTTGGAGAGGTGCTTGACGCGCTACCCGACAACCCGCTGCCGCCACTGATTATCGTCTACCCGAGTAGCAGCGATGCCGAGCAGCTAACTCAACTGAAAGTGTCACTGGGCGATCAGCCCAATGTGGATCAGGCAGTTCTTGATATTGAGTGGGTGCGCCGCCTGCACGCCATGCTCGCCGTCGGCGAACGCGTAGTATCGGCCTTGATGTTGGCATTAGCCCTGGCCGTGGTTCTGGTGGTGGTAAATACCATTCGCCTTGCCATCGAAAACCGGCGCGAGGAAATTGTGGTGGTGAAAATTGTCGGCGGCACCGACGGATTTGTTCGTCGGCCATTTCTTTACACCGGCTTCTGGTTTGGCCTATTCGGCGGCCTGACTGCAGTGATGCTGGTGCAGTCCACTTTGCTATGGCTGTCCGGACCGGTGAACCGGTTGAGCGCACTATATAGCAGTGAATTCAGCTTGACTGGATTAGGCTGGGAAACCCTGCTGGCTTTACCAGTATTTGCTGGTGTGCTGGGCTTAATGGGGGCCTGGCTCGCTGTGTCTCGGCATTTGAAAGATATTGAGCCGCAGGCTTTTTGATTAACCTTGGTGATAGCGATCAGCCATCCAGTCGCAACCAGGCCAAGCCACCGCGCACCGCCTCCCGGGCATTCTCGGTAATCACATCCCCGTGGGCCACAATCACCTGCTCGAACGGCCACTCAAACAACTGCTCAATACTTTGCCGCGCCTTGCGCCGATTCAGATACACCATGCGCAGCAGGGGATGCCAGCCTACCTTGCCGAAGATGCCACCAGCGCGTAGATACCAGCGGGTTGGAGCGTGGTCGCAGTGACTGAAATTCTCCACCAGGTCGCAGCTGATCAGGGTCTTGCTGGCCGGGTGGTAGAACAGGGTCTCATGCAACATGGAACCCTCCACGGTGAGCGGCAATAGCTGGCCCTGCCAGTCCGGGTGAGGAATATCTGACAGCACCGCATCAAACTTCAAATCCTTGCGCTTGCGCTGCAGTTTTTGCGGGCCATGAAGCTGCGCTTCCGGGAAGGCAGCACAGGTATCGCTGGTATACATATGATGGAACAGGTTAGGGCAGATGATATGACGCACCGGGCCTATGGCCTCAATCTCCTGCCGCAATGCTTCCGAAATCGGCACGGGAGAGTGCAGAACCAGCGCTCCAGAAGCCAGCCGGATTACCGTCATACGTGTACCAATATGCAGGCCGATAAAGCGGTGCGGGATCGTGGTGACCCAGAGATCGGGAGCAACAAGATGCAGTTCGGCCATGGCATTTTCTCCGGTTATGAAAGCGCTTTTTCTATCATCGGCAGCCGATCCTGACCGAAGAACATCTCGCCATCTATATATATGGTTGGCGCACCAAAGGCGCCGCGCGCTACCGCTTCCTCGGTATTCGCCTTCAGCTTTTCTTTCACTGCTTCGTCGCTGCATTGTGCCAATAGGACCTGCGCGTCAAAGCCAGCTTTCTGCAACACGCTGGCCACCACCTCGGGCTGCCCCATGTTCTGCTCTTCAACCCAGATAGCAGTAAAGACCGTATTCAGATAGTCATCAAAGCGCGGGTCTTCCTGAAGAGCAACGGCGCCGCGCATAAGCATCATGGTGTTGATCGGAAAAAACGGACTGAATTTCATCGGCACGCCGTAGCTTTCCGCATAGCGCTGGAAGTCGACCAGCATATAACGTCCCTTGGCCGGGTTCATGGCTGGTGACTGATTGCCGGTGGCCTTGAAAACCGCGCCAAGCAACATGGGTCGCCATACCAGTTTGGCATTGTGTTTTGCGGCCAACGCTGGCAGCTGGGTCCAGACAAGGTAGGTGGCCGGACTGCCGAAATCGAAGAAGCATTCGATCTGTTTGCTCATAGGAAACCTCCTGATCTATCCCAGAAAAAGATCCAGCCCTGCACCCGCAGCCACAGTGCCTATTAGCACCCGGCCAATACCCCAGTTGAGCTTGAGCAAAGCCAATAGGGCGCCGGCCAATAGGCTCAATGAAACAAAGTCCATTGATGCTGGTATTGGCAAGCTCAGACCGGCGCCAGCGAAGTTTACCACCCGGTGCTCAGCAAACAGCACATGGCTGGCGAACCATAATGACAGACTGGCAATCACGCCAACTACAGCAGCCGTAATGCCCCGCAATGCACCGGCAATTGCCATATTATGGCGTAGGCGCTCGATATGCGGTGCGCCGGCAAAGACAAAAACAAAGCATGGCACGAATACTGCCCAAGTCGTCACCAATGATCCAAGCACAGCAGCCACCGGCGGAGAGAACGGCGCAGCATCGCGAAACGCCGCCATAAAGCCGACAAACTGCACCACCTGAATCAAAGGTCCCGGCGTACTTTCCGCCATGCCAAGCCCGTCGAGCATTTCACCGGGCAGCAGCCACTGATAGACATCAACCGCCTGCTGCGCGATGTAGGCCAATACCGAATAGGCGCCACCAAAGGTCACCACGGCGACCTTGCTGAAGAACAACGCCTCTGTGATCAGAACATGATCACTGCCAAGCATTGGCAGCATCAACATCAGCGGCAACACCCAGATAAAGCAGCCGATCAACAACACACGCAAGGTGCTAATCATGCTGACCGCTTGGGGTCGCAAGCCGCCAGCGGGCAGCAGGGTGTCGCCAAGCCAAGTTGGACGCTGCTTGGTCCACAAATAGCCGACAGAAGCTGCAGCGGCAATAATCAATGGAAACGGCACATCAAAAATGGCTATAGCAATAAAGGAAACAGCGCAGATAACAGCCAGTGGTCGCGTAATCAGCGCCTTGCTGGCGATCTTCTTGACTGCCAGCAGCACCAACGCCAGAACCGCCGCCTTTAAACCAAAGAATAGCGCCGCCACCAGTGAAACATCGAGCAAGTAGGCATAAAGAAACGACAATGCAAGGATGGCAAGAAATCCGGGCAGGATAAACAGAGTGCCGGCGATCAAGCCGCCCCGCACACCATGCATCAACCAACCAAGGTAGGTGGCCAACTGCTGTGCTTCAGGACCAGGCAGCAGCATGCAGAAGTTGAGTGCATGCATAAAACGGGGCTCATCCACCCAGCGCTTTTCTTCAACAACAATGCGGTGCATCACGGCAATTTGTGCAGCAGGACCACCAAAGGAGAGCAGCGCGACACGCACCCAGACAGTAACAGCTTGTTGTAGCGTTGGTTTAGTCATTGTGTAGGAGCGGCGTTGGCCGCGAAGCTCCATGCAAACGCCAGATTAAATCGCGGCGTTAGCCGCTCCTACAGGTGCTTGGCGACGATTTCCCCGGCAGCCCGGATATGTTCTCGCATCCACCATTCAGCCCGTTCGCCATCATGTTCGCGAATGGATTTGACAATCATATGATGCTGCTCATGGGAACGACGAAAGTCCTCTGGTCGGTACCAGTGAAAGGCACCATGATTAACAATTGGCAAGGTCATGGCGTCACGGGCGATCTTTGTCAGCAGAACACTTTCAGAGAACTTCAGCAGGGCAACATGGAAGCTTCTATTTAGCTCCCGCCACAGAGCATACTCATTCGCCGCGTAATCCCCATTGGCGAGCAGTTCATCGCCATGCTCAAGGATTGCATCAAGGCGCTGCAACTGCTCCTCGCTTAGGCCTTGCTCTGCCAGTAGACGACAGCCCAAGCCTTCCATGGCGGCGCGAACACGAAATGAAATAACGATATCCCGGGCAGTAAACTCTCTTACCCGGTAGCCGCGGTTAGCCGCGTAATCCAGCAGGCCATCTTCCGCTAACGAACGCAGGGCCTCACGGATCGGCGTACGAGAGACATGCAGCTCTTCTGCAAGGGCAATTTCCTGCATACGCGTGCCAGGGGCAAACTCTCCCGCCAGAATGCGCTCCCGCAGGGTATCAGCAACAGATTGACTGCGAGTTCGGGAGTCCTGATCTGACACGTTGTCTCCTGCCAAGCCTTGCCTGATGGTCTTATTTACCCAGTACCGAGCGAGCGATGATTTCTTTCATGATTTCGCTGGTACCGCCATAGATGCGCTGGATACGTGCATCAACGTAGTCACGGGAAATTTGGTATTCCTGCATGTAGCCATAACCACCGAACAGCTGCAGACACTCATCAGCCACTTTGCCCTGTAGCTCTGTGGTAGTCAGCTTGGCAACCGAAGCATTCACAGCGGTGAGCTTGCCTTCGTCATATTCGTTAGTACATTGAGTGGTAAAGGCACGGTTCACGGCAATCTGTGCCTGCAGCTCAGCCAATTTGAAACGTGTATTCTGGAACTGCGATACCGATACACCAAAGGCCTTGCGCTCTTTAACATACTCTACGGTGCGCTCCAGCATACCTTCGCACGCGGCTACGGCGCCCAGTGCAAGAATCAATCGCTCCCGTGGCAACTCATCCATCAGGTTGGCAAAGCCGCGTCCTTCGCCACCGAGAATCTGGTCAGCGCCAACGCGGACATTCTCGAAGAACAGTTCCGATGTATCGGCACAGTGATGGCCCATCTTTTCCAGATTGCGGCCACGGGCAAAGCCGGGCAGGGCAGTATCCACGGTAAATAGGGTAATACCCTTGGCACCGGCGGCCGGATCCGTTTTGCAGGCCAGTACGATTACGTCGCAATGCTGGCCATTGGTGATAAAAGTCTTTTGACCATTGATAAGATAATCAGAACCATCTTTATCAGCTCGGGTTTTCATGCTCTGCAGATCAGAACCGGCGCCCGGCTCAGTCATACCAATGGCACCAACCACCTCACCAGTGACCATGCCCGGCAACCAACGCTGCTTCTGCTCTTCCGTGCCCAGGTGGAGGATGTACGGAGCGACAATATCAGAGTGCACGGACAGGTTAGAGGCCAGCCCACTGAAGCCAAAACGCGAAGCTTCTTCTACCACAATTGCCGAGAGACGGAAGCTGGCACCAAAGCCGCCGTACTCTTCAGGTACATCAACGCACAGGAAGCCATTCTCACCAAGCTTGGTCCACACTTCGCGTGGCAGGATTTCCTCTTTCTCCCACTGGACGTAGTGGGGAGCGATTTCCTTTTCAAAAAATTTGCGCACGTTGTCGCGGAACAGATCAATTTCTGCCTGATCGAGTTGTACTGCCTGTGTCATTGGATTCTCCGCTGGATCGGCCGCCGGGATTGGCGAGATGGCGCTATTGTATACATCTTTTTCAGTTGTGGAGGACCGGCGAGTCACGCTGTTGCTGGTTATGGGTAAATTCTGTCTACCGGCAAATAAAAAAACGCCGGCGCTGATCTCCAAGCAGAGTCAGCGTCGGCATCGTGTTGGTAAGGCTGCCCGTGCGCGTCTCCGTTGCGAAGACGCACAATAGATCAGTCGAGCTGAGGCTCGATGGTCACCGGAGTCTTCAATGAATTGGCCACAAAACAATACTTGTGGGCGCTTTCGTGGAAACTCTTTAGCGTTGCTTCGTCCACTTCCTCTTCAAACACCACTTTCGGATGCAGGACGATGCTGGTGATCGCCATAAGTCCGTCTGCATTTTTTTCGACCTCACCCTCGGGGCGGTCGATATAACTTAGCACCTTCTTTTTCGACTTGGCCGCAATGGCCAGAAAGGTCAGCATATGGCAGCTGGACGTTGCCGCAACCACTGCCTCATCCGGATTGACCCGCTGGGCACTGCCGCCATGAGTCGGCGATGCCGATGCCTGCACTACCTCACCACCCGGGAAGGTCCACTCGTGGTCCCGGTTGTAATGCTCATAATCAAACTCAACCCCGCGCTGCAGATGCCAGCTGACGGTGGGCTGGAACTTACTCATGGTGCACTCCTTCATTATCAGTCCGCGAATACCATGATCGGATTTTCTGCAGATGGCAACCTTGTCGCAGGTCAACCTTCGGCGGTTAATCGGGATTTTGGCTCTGCCAGGCAGCGCTCGATATGGGCCAGTACCGTGGGGCTATAAAGCAATGAGCAGTGACCTAAATAAGGCACATGAATGTTCTTCGCGTTGCCCCCCAGCATGGCGCTGGAGGACGGCACGATAAAATTGTCAAAGTTGGAATAGATCGAATAGAACTGGGCATCCCCTGGAGTGTCCTCAAGAGCATTCAACTGATTGAGAAAATCACTGTGATGGCGCATCTGAAAGGCGGCACCCATGGGCGGAAAAAGCGAGGCAATACGCGTACCCGCATGGGGCGAGCCCAGAGTAATAACCCGATCCAGCTTGCCCGCCAAGTCCAGATGATGCAGCGCATAGCGGGTTAGCGGCCCGCCCATGCTATGGCAGACAATATGAGCTTTTTCTGCACCGGTGGCAGCCAGAATGCGGTTGACATGGTCGGCAACTTGTTGGGAGAGCTTGCGAGCATCAATGGTTGGCGGGGTATAGCTGACCGCATAAACGTTAGCCCAGCCACGGGCCTTGAGACGCCACTGCAGGGTCAGAAAGTTAGCCGCATTACCGCCATAACCATGTACCAGAATAATTGGGGTTTCGCCCTGCACCCGAGCCCGTACCGGCGAGGCATCATGGACGAGGCGTAACGGATAACTGACCACCAGCAGGCTGATTGCCATCCACTCCCAGAACATTCCCCACAGCGCTGGGAGCAGTAGCACCTCACGGCATTCTTCCGGCATCAAAGTATCCGGGAAATTGCGACGGTCGTAGTACCAGGCGGTGTACATCAACAGGGTCTGTGCGGCGGTAATCGCCAGTATGGTTCCTAACAGCAGCTTGAGCAGATATAACATTGCAGCCTTCCCCAGAAATGGCAGCCGCAGAAACTAGGCCCATTTTGGCCGCCAGTCAAAGCCCAGCCCGCAAGGCCCTGAGCAATCCGGTCAGGCAAGGCCTTGCTGGCGCAGCCATTTGCCACAGTGGCCGACCGCCTCAGCCAGCTTATCGTTCTGGCCAAAGTAGTAGTGGTTGGCGCCTTTGACTTCCTTGAGCTGCTTGTTTTCATGCCTGAAGGCATTAAACAGTCGATGGGTGTGACTCGGCGTACAGGCGTCATCTGCAGTATTGCCAATCACCAGTGCAGGCACAGTAATGCGTGGCGCGGCAGTCAGGCCGTTGGCATTGGAATGATCGAAGCTCCACTGGCTCATCCAGCCACGCAGGGTGTTAAATCGGGCCAGGGCGACCGGGCCGTTGTTGACCACCTGTGGCTCACCGAGATAGCACCAGCCCGGCTTGCGCTCATTGGCATCAATGGCTGGATCCAGCCAACGCACGTCACACATCGTCCGATGCACAATAAAGGCAAATTCTTCCTGATGCCGACCCGCGTGGCGAAGCTCCTCCAGCTTGTTCTGTACCCAGCCGGTAATCTTGCGGTTACGGGCAATCTGCGCGGCACGAAAGCGCTCAATAAAGGCCTCGCTATACGCTGGCTGGTTAGGACAGGCCGGGTCATAGATATCCAGCTCCCTGTCCCGCACTTCCGGATTGCCTTCATCCAGTACTGAAGGGTCCATCCACTCGGTCAGGGTAACCGCCCGGGAAACATGGGCGGCCAGCAGCATGATGCCGTCCGCCGGGATCAGCTTGCGTGCGGTCAGATCGTAGGGATCACCCGCAGGAGTGTGGGTAACCTGAGGGTCTTCTGCTTCTGCTTGATAGAACATGGACAGGGAGCCACCACCAGACCAGCCCGCCAGAATCACCTTGTCATAACCCAGCCGCTCTTTCGCATCACGTATGCAGGCACCAAGATCTGCCGCCACTTTTTCCATGATCAGAGGGGCATCCGCGCCACGGTACCGGCTATTGCAATAGATCACGTGGAAGCCGGCCTTGGCCAATGCGGAGACCATGGGCAGATAGGCACCGCCGCCAACCGGGTGCATAAACACAATTACAGATTTAGATGGGTGATTTTTTGGTTTTAGCAGGTGTGCTTCCAGTGCCACCAGATCCATGGGCCCGGCATAGGTGTCCTTGAACTCTGATTTCTCGGCAAAGGCCACCATATAAGGTATGCGATCGTAGTCGAATTTTGTCTGGCTCATGTGGTCTTCCGGCACGGTTGGTAATCAGGCTTTGCTGTGGGTTGGTGCGTCTGCCTTCACTTTGGAAAAGTCCGCCTTGCTGGTATCAAGGCCACGCATATCCAGAGCGTCACCGAATCTTGCTTGTTTACGGGCCCGGGTTTTCTCTGTCCAGGCTTTCATCACGTCATCCACCTGTGCCTTGTCCGCCTCAACAATAGCGTCGTATTGCTTATCCTTTATGGTGATCTCCACCTGAATGCCATTCGGGTCATACATGTAAATGGAGTGAATAAACTCATGGTCAATTGGCCCGAAACAGGGCCGGCCAGATTTATTGATACGGCGCCGCCACGCTTTCAGCTCTTCCTCCGTATCCACTTCAAACGCGAGATGGACATCGAAGCCATGCTTCGGCCGGAACATCATTTCATCGGCATCGTCCGGGGCATCGAAAAAGGCAATAAAGTTTCCGTCGCCCATCTGGAAGAACAGGTGCATATAGTCCACCTTGCGCCCGGAGCCCGGCTCCTCATCGAACACCATGGCCATAGTCAATGGCAGACCGAGCACCTCTTCATAGAACCAGCGCGTCTGTGCCGCATCGCGACAGCGGAAAGCCATATGGTGGATATGCTTGAGTGGCTTGAGGGCCATTGCCTGGTGATTCTGGCTGGCACTAGAGTGAGTGGTCGCGGTCATGGCGGCTATTCCAGATTGCATACAATTTGTGGCATTCTAGCCGTCTATATAGAGTTCAACAAGGTTTGGCTAAAATAATTGCATACAGTTTTGCCCATGGATGCATCACTGACGGATGAATGGCACACTTTCCACCCGCCGATATATCGCCAGCCAAAAAAGACTCCAAAGCATGAAAGAAAAGATCATTATCAATGAAGTCGGCTTGCGTGACGGCCTGCAGAATCAGCCCCAGCATGTCACCACCGAGGACAAGGTGCGCATGGCCGAGCTGCTAGTGGGTGCCGGCGTGCGCTGGCTTGAGCCGGTCAGCTTTGTCAGCCCGAAAGCGGTGCCGCAGATGGCCGATGCCGCCCAGCTGACCCGCCAGCTGCCGCAGGGCGATGGTCTGCATTACACCGCGCTGGTGCCCAATCTGCGTGGTTACCAGCTAGCCCGCGACAACGGATACCGCACAGTAGCGCTGGTCCTGTCGACCACTGATAGCTTCAACCAACGCAACCTGAACATGACACTGGCTCAAGCAATCGATAGCTGCCGGTCTATTATTCAGGCTGCTGGGGCTGACGGCATTGCTACACGTACCTATATTTCCGGCGCCTTTAGCTGCCCCTATGACGGTCTGACGCCAGTGGATGTCACGCTGGATTTAAGCCGGCAGATGATTGATGCGGGCAGCGAAGAAATTGCCATTGCCGACACCATCGGTGCCGGCAATCCACAGCAAATGAAAGACATCATGGCACCGCTAATTCAGCAATATGGTGCCGAACGCTTCTTCGTCCATCTGCACGACACCCGGGGACTGGCCACTGCCATGGCCTGGGCCGCCTGTGATCTGGGTGTGCGCAAGTTCGACGCCTCGGTTGGCGGCCTCGGCGGCTGTCCGTTTGCCCCCGGTGCCACCGGCAACGTGGCCACTGAAGATCTGGTCTACTTATTTGAGGCGGCTGGTCTGGATACAGGTATCGATATTCAGGCACTGCGTGAAGTAATCAAGCTGGCCGCCCGGGCAACTGGGCGCGAACTGGGCGGCAGAATTATTCACTGGATCCAGTCACAGGAAGCGCGAGGGCGCCCTTGTGATCTGGTTTAGCTAACCCTTTAAGACGGAACGGGGTGAGATCCGTGCCTCATATAGACTGATCTCGCCGGATTTTTCCTCAGGCATTGGCCAGCAACCCGTGGAAAAAGATGAAGTAAGCCACCAGACCAAGAATCAACCACTTCAAGATGTAATACAGAGTTCGATTAGTCTTCTTCAAATTTTTTGTCTGAATTCGAATCAGATAAATATAGCTGAATAGCTTGTTGAGAACGCCGAGCTTCTCGCTATCATCGTTCTGGGAAGCAGACGCTGCCACGGCAATTTTCTTGAAGAACCGGTTAACCGCTGCAGCAAACTTCCACTTGAAGGGTCGCTCCACATCACAGAACAGGATAATGCGATTCTTGTCGGTACGATTGTGGGCAGAGTGAATAAAGGTTTCATCGAACACCACCCCCTCGCCATCACGCCAGGAGTAGTTCTCTCCATCGACGTTAATAAAGCATTCATCATCATTCGGCGTGATCAGGCCAAGGTGATAGCGCAGAGATCCACCAAAGGGGTCACGATGGGCAGTCAAACGACCACCCGGTGGCAACATGGCAAACATGGCCGCGTTCAGGCTCGGAATCCGGTTAACCAACTCAACTGTTTTCGGACACAGCTGCTCAGCGGAAGGCAGCATGTCGCCATACCATTTCAGATAGAAGCGCTTCCAGCCGGACTTGAAAAAGGAGTGGAAGGCGAGGTCGGTATGACCATTGGCAGCACGGATACGGCCCTCATCGAACAGCCCGGCGGCCTCGTCACGGATAGTTTCCCAATTATCCTGTAACAGCTTCAGTTCAGGAAAGTGTTCAAGAGCGATATAGGGCGTATTGGGTACCGCCGAGGTTGCATAGGCGAAACAGTTATACGGCGCCATGATGGTTGAGTGATCCAGTAACTGACGAGAAAACTTGTGCCGCACCTTGCCGCGAAAATGAACATAGGTGCCAGTGGCAACAAATGCATATAGCACCAGAAACTTGGGTGCCAACAACGCCATCATATTCATTACCCCTATCCCGTCGTCGATCCGGTGTGCCGACCATAGCCATAGTTCAAGGCACTGATTTTACGGTAAATAGCGGCGGGGTGCAGTCTTTTCCGACCCGCTCATCGGTGGCTCAACGTTGTTTTTCAAGTATTCGGATACGCTGCTTAACCAGTGATAGCTCCTTACTGAGGGATTTTCGGAACGAAGAAGCCAGAGCCTGATTGCGCACATCTCGCTGCAGACCGTCGCGACGTATTTCCAGCTGGCGCAGTGCCATACGCTGGCCAAATGTCAGTCCTGGGGAGGATTCTGTGGAGCGCTCCTTTCTTGCTGGCAAATCAGCAATACGCTCCATGGCATGCAGCCGGCGGCGCAACTCGACACCACCGTCATCACTGCCGATAACGCCAATCTCCGGCAGCTCCAGGGGCTTGCTGTGCTCGTCACAGGGTTGGTTGGCAAACAGGGGAACTCCATCCGGTCCCGGGCATCGGTAAAGCGTGTCGGCGCCTAGTGGGGTAAATGATGACAGGACGACAAATGCAGTGATAATGGGATACCGAGTCATGGTGAGGCCCTCCGGATAGAGGAAATCATGCTCGGTAAAAACCTGCTGAACAGCGATATCGGCGCACGTCAGTTACTGTCAGCGTGGACTGGACCAGCCTGTCAGTTTTCGGCCTCGGCGCCTGACGGCATCACCAGTCGGCACCAGCTGACACCTATAATAATGCCAAGCAACGCGCCGCCAGCGTTAGCCGCCAGATCCAGCCATTCCATAGAACGGGTCGCGGTTAGATAACCCTGCGCCAACTCCGCAAGGCCGCCACTCAAGGTGGCAATCAACCATAGCAGCCACGGTGGTGACTGGCGCCAACCCAGCGCTAGCAGCAAGGCCACCGTGAGGTAGCCAAGAAAGTGGCCCGCCTTGTCGTTAAACCAAGGCATATCAAATTGGCGTAGTTCATCTGCCGGCCACAAGCTGCCAATCCAGATGAGCGCGATAGCCAACACCGCCAGCAACCGCCAGAGTGTTCTCCAGTGCGTCCTCGTCATCAGGCGGCATCCCCGCGCAGAGCCTGAACCCGCCGACGCAGATCTGCCGCGCTGACTTGATCAGCAGGCACCGGAGCACCGACCACCAGGGATACCCGCGACCAGAATCGTCGGGGCGGCTTGCTCAACGCCTTGCCATCCTTATGGCTGAATACGCTACCCCACAATCCCCGCAGTGCCATCGGGATTACCGGTACCGGGTTACTGGCAATGATTTTCTCAATACCGTTTTTGAACTCATCAATCTCTCCATCGCCGGTCAGTTTGCCCTCAGGAAAGATACAGACGATTTCTCCAGCATCAAGTTCCTCTTTCACCCGCTCGAAGGCACGCGCGTAGATCTCAGGATTCCTGCTTTTCGAATCAATCGGAATGGTCTTGCCAGTGCGAAAGATATAGTTCAGCACCGGCAGATCATAGATCGGCTTGAACATAACAAAGCGCACCGGCCGGCGGATGGCACCGGCCAGCAGCAAGGCATCGACATAACTAACATGGTTGCAAACCAGCACACTGGGGCCATCATCAGGGATCTGCTCAAGACCTTGCAACTTCACCCGGTACAAAGTTCGAGTCAGAAGCCAGATAATCAGGCGGATAACAAACTCCGGCACCAGCGTGTAGATAAAGCAGGCAACCACCACATTGGCCAGCGCCAGAATCAGGAAGAACTGGGGAATGGTCACATCGAGCACGCCAACCAACAGGATGGCGGTCGCGGCGGAGAGAACCATCAGCAGAGCATTAAGAATGTTGTTAGCGGCAATAATTCTCGACAGATGCTGAGGGTTGGAGCGGGACTGGACAATGGCAAACAGCGGCACGATATAAAAGCCACCAAACACGCCGATACCAAGCAGGTCGATCATTACCCGTATGCCGGCCGGCTCGGCTAGCAAGGCAGCAATGTCTACCTGGTCCATCCCCACCATTCCCTGATAGGAGAAGAACAGATCTATTCCGAAAAGTGACAACCCGATTGAACCGATCGGCACCAGCCCCAGCTCGACCCGGCGGCCAGAAAATTTTTCACACAGGAATGAGCCAAGACCAATGCCAATGGAAAAGGTCGCCAAGAGCAGGGCATAGAGGCCCTCTGTGCCATTCAGGTAGTCATCAACATAAACTTTGAGCTGGGTGGTATAGGCCGCGCCGAGAAACCAGAACCACGAAATACCAAGCACGCTCATCCATACCGAACGCACCTCCTTGGCGGAACGCAGAATATCCACAGTTTCCGAAAACAGATTCCAGTTCATTTTCAAGGACGGGTCGGCTGCCGGCGCTGATGGAATCCGTCGGGCCGCAAAGTAGCCCAACATGGCAAGTGCAATGACCGCCACTGGCGCCAGCCACTCTGGTGTGCCGTCCATTTTCAGGATAACCCCGGAAATCGAACCAAGCAGAATGGCCAGAAAGGTGCCCATTTCCACCAGCGCGTTGCCGGATACCAGCTCTTCCTGTTTCAGGTGTTGGGGAATGATCGAATACTTGATCGGCCCGAAAAATGTGGACTGCAACCCCATGCAGAACAGCACCGCAAGAAGAAAATACACGGCATCGAAAAAGAACCCCGCCGCACCAACGGCCATGATCAAAATCTCGGCAAGCTTGATCCGTCGCACCAGCATGGATTTTTCATACTTGTCGGCAAGTTGGCCGGCCACTGCCGAGAACAAAAAGAACGGTACGATAAACAGCGCTAGACCAATATTATTCAGCGTATTGACACTGGCGCCGGCCACCACTCCTGAAGCAATCAGAAGAATCAGTGCCTGACGGAAAACGTTGTCATTGAAGGCACCGAGAAACTGGGTGGCGAAGAAAGGGCCAAAACGACGGGAGGCCAGCAATTGCGACAGACTTCGTTTCATAACAGCATCCTCATGCGGCCAGCCAGCCAGTGAGATAATGGTTAACGAGAGACTCTACCAGAGCTTTTTCACGAACACTGCTGACCACATCGAGTTTGCCCGTGACCGCCAACAGGCAGACACCATGCACACCACTCCAGATAGCCCTTGCCGCCAGTTGCCGAGCAGACGGTGCCCGGGTTGGAGCAAGCAACAGCAGCTGCTGTTCAAGCAGGGAAAACAGTCGCTCACTGTAAGCCTGATACCAGGCCGGCACTTCTGCGCCATCTGCCATGACATGCTCGAATAGTAACTTCCAGCGTGGCGACTCACGCTGAGCCAGTTGCAGATAGGCCAGCGCCATAGCCAACAGAGCCTTTTCCGGGGCTTTCTTTGCCGAGGCGTTTTCCATCGCCGCCGCCAGCGTGTCCAGTGTGCAGGCATTGGCCCGCAGGATCAGGTCATCCCGGTTTTCGAAAAGGTGGTAGAGCATGCCCGGGGCATAGCCGATCTGCCTGGCAACACTGCGAGCGGAAACGGCGTGCACACCATCTCGCTCGGCTATTTTCAGAACCGCAGCCACGGCCAGATCCTGCAGCTCTTCCCGCGAATGCTGATTACGCCTTGCCATAAGCTGGATCCAACTTGCCTGGTCTGGGCCGACAGACGGAAAAGCCACCAGTGGCGGTTACATCATTCACAGGTTATGTGTCTCGTTATTGAACGACGTTCAAATATTGGCAATTTCCTAAACATCGTTCAATAACGAGGTTGTAACAGGTCATGTGTGGGTGGGACAAAGAGGGACAGAGAAGTCAGCCACGCGGCCGCAATACTCTGGCCGGGTTGCCGGCCACCACCATACCTGCCGGGACATCCCGGGTAACAACCGATCCCATGCCGATCACTGCGCCATCACCTATAGTCACGCCATCGACAATACCGACATTGGCACCGACCCAGACATCGCGACCAATACGAATACCTGTCGATGATACGGCCTGCTCACGAATCAGCCGGTCCACGGCTAGACCATGGTTAAAGGCATAAACGGTACAGCGTGCGGCGATACGGGTGTGATCACCGATCTCAATACCGGCGCGGCCACCGTCGAGAGTGACACCGTGGTTAATGCTGACGTGATCGCCTATCCGGATTGGCCCATGCAGAAAGCAGCCCGCCGCAATTTGGCTGCCATTCCCAATGATGATGTCACGGCCCGGCTCGGCAAACAGGTTTGCCTCCGGGGCAACAAAACAGCCCTCGCCAAAACGAATGGTCTCCATGGCCATCAAACTACGTTGCAGTTGCTGCTGCCAGGCTTCGGCCCACTCACGCTGGACCGGTTTCAGAGAATGATATAGCCACGGCATGTAGCTGAGGCGCTGCTTGTGTTGCTGGCGATATTGATCAGTCATCTTGGGCCGTGCGGTTTCATGGGGGAGTCGGATACCTTAGCATCCCCGTCACATTCACATAAAAAGAAACAGGAGGTCATATGACCCGGCTCGCTCTTCTCCCCTTTTTCGCTCTAATCGCCGTTTTAACCGGTTGCGCAACCGGCGGCGATAATCCTTGGTATGGCGCCGGCAAACAAATGGCTAAAGAATTCGGCCTTAGCGAATCAGCTCAGGCATCCGATGCCCTCAAGCAGGTTCTTAAACTTAGCAGCCAGCGCGCCGGCACCTCCCTGTCCGCCACTGACGGTTACCGTAACAGCGGCTACCCATTGACCTTGCCCGCATCCCTGAAGCCGGTGGCCGATACGCTTCGCAAGGTCGGTATGGGGGGCTATCTTGACAAGGTGGACGCCGCCATGAACCGCGGAGCTGAGCAGGCCGCAGCAGAAGCCTTACCCGTATTTCAGCAGGCCATCACCAATATGACCATTCAGGATGCGGTGGATGTAGCTACCGGAGGGGAGACCGCAGCGACGGATTATTTCCGTGGCCAAACCGAAGCTCAGCTGCGCCAACGCTTCCAGCCAATCATCCGCAGCAACCTTGAAAACACCGGCTTCTATAGCCAGTACAAATCCATGCTGGATACCTACAACGCGTTGCCGCTGACCAGTAAACCCAATTTGGATATTGAGTCAGAAGTGATGAACCAGAGCCTGAACGCCCTGTTTGGTCGCATGGCCGCTGAGGAGAAGATGATTCGTCAGGCACCACTGTCCCGTGGTTCCGCCATGATCAATGCCGTACTCGGCATACAGAACTGATCTACATGCCCAACCCATGCAGCGGCAAACCGCTGCATGGGCTCAGTTCAGGCAACAGCTCAAACAGCTGCCTTTTGCCGGGCGCGCATGAAATACCACAGGAACACCAACGCACAGGCACCATCCCAGATGCCGTACCCGGAATAAAACAATGCCACCATCAGATCCTGCTCATATAAGGCTGGTAGAGCTTCTTTATTGTGGATAATCCAGTGCACCCAGCGCAGATCAAACAGCAGCTTCTCAAGAGCAAACACCAGTAACAGCCACGGCACCTTGTCCCACACCGGTGCCACGGCAATATAGGCCAGGCCCCACAGGGCAATGATCACCACTCCAGGCCAACTAAAAAATAGCGGATCCTGGGCAGCCAGTAGATCGCCGTCTAACAGGGGCGTCAGAAAACCCAGCAAGGTCAAGTTGACCAAGCCAATAAGAATAATCACGTTTCGTTCAGTCATGACAGCTCCGCATGTCGTTGGCAGGTCAGCAGGTGGTCATTCACTATGCCGATAGCCTGCATCATCGCATAAACAATGGTCGGGCCAACAAAGCGAAATCCTCGCTTTTTCAGATCCTTGCTAATAGCCACTGCCATCGGGGTCTGCGCCGGCACGTCATTCATGCTGGCAAACCGGTTAACCACTGGTCTACCACCAACAAAGCCCCAGATATAGCGATCGAAACTACCAAACTCGTTTTGCACCGCCAGAAATGCCTGCGCATTGCTCACTGCCGAATTCACTTTAAGACGATTACGCACGATCCCCGGGTTGCGTAACAACTTCTCGATGCGGGCCGGGGTAAAGCGCGCCACCTTGGCCGGATCAAACCCGGCAAAGGCTTCCCGGTAATTGTCCCGCTTTTTCAAAATAGTGATCCAGCTAAGCCCGGCCTGCGCGCCTTCCAGAGTGAGAAACTCAAACAGGGTGTGCTCATCATGCACCGGCACACCCCACTCATGGTCATGATAATGCTGATAGAGCGGGTCTTCTCCGCACCAGGGACAACGGGCCATACAGAACTCCCAGAACACAATGCAGGAAGAATGCGCCGCAACCGCAGTTGGCACAATGCAGCAAAACCAAGCTATCCCCGCTATACTGCGCGACTGATTTTTCAGCCGTTTCCGGGACACCTCGCATGTCGGACACACCGAAGACTGATACCAGCACTTTCCAGGGCCTGATTCTGGCCCTGCAGCAATATTGGGCCGAGCAGGGCTGCGTCATTATTCAGCCACTGGATATGGAAGTGGGCGCTGGCACCTTCCATCCGGCGACCTTCCTGCGCGCCATCGGCCCGGAAATCTGGAACAGTGCCTATGTGCAGCCATCTCGCCGCCCCACTGATGGTCGCTATGGAGAAAACCCGAACCGGCTGCAGCACTACTACCAGTTTCAAGTGGTACTGAAACCGTCCCCGGACAACATTCAGGAGCTATACCTCGGCTCCCTGCGCCGCCTAGGCGTCGACACCAGCGTGCATGATATCCGCTTCGTCGAGGACAACTGGGAATCGCCAACCCTCGGCGCCTGGGGTCTGGGCTGGGAGGTCTGGCTGAATGGTATGGAGGTTACCCAGTTCACCTACTTCCAACAGGTGGGCGGCATCAACTGCTATCCGGTGACCGGCGAGATCACTTACGGTCTGGAGCGGATCGCCATGTACCTGCAGGGCGTTGATTCCGTTTATGACCTGATCTGGTCCGACGGTCCATTCGGCAAGGTCACCTATGGTGACGTGTTCCACCAGAACGAAGTGGAGATGTCGACCTTCAATTTTGAGCATGCCAACACGGCCATGCTGTTCGGTCATTTCGACGATTTCGAGCGCGAGAGCAAGGCGTTGATTGCCGCCGGCCTGCCGTTGCCAGCCTATGAGTATGTGCTGAAAGCATCGCACACCTTCAACCTGCTGGACGCTCGCAAGGCGATCTCGGTGACCGAGCGTCAACGCTTCATTTTGCGGGTACGCGAACTGGCCCGTGCCGTGGCCGAAGCCTATCTGGCCAGCCGTCGCGCCGCAGGCTTCCCGCTGGCTGATGCCACAATTCGTGATGAAGTGCTTGCCGACTTGGCAAAGCAAGATGCCAAGCAAGACAAGAAAGGAGCCAAGTGATGCAACGCGCAGATTTGTTGATTGAGCTTGGCACCGAAGAGCTGCCACCGAAGGCCCTGAAAGCACTGTCTGAAGCTTTCGCCACCGAAACGCTGAAACAAATGGATGACGCTGGCCTTGAGCATGGCGCCATGAAAGTTTTTGCGGCGCCGCGTCGTCTGGCGTTTCGCATTGAACAGGTTGCCGTGGGACAAGCAGATCGCGATATCGAGCGCCGTGGTCCGGCGGTAAAAGCTGCATTTGACGAAGAAGGACATGCAACCAAAGCCGCCCTCGGTTTTGCCCAGTCCGTTGGACTGACCATGGATCAGCTGGAAACTTTAGAGACTGACAAAGGCGCCTGGCTGGTGGCGAAGGTACGCGAACCGGGTAAGCCTCTGGCGGAGCTACTGCCGGCCATGCTGGAACAATCCCTACAGCGCCTGCCGATTCCAAAGCGAATGCGTTGGGGCAATCGAAAGGTGCAGTTTGTCCGTCCTAGTCAATGGCTGGTGGCACTGTTGGGTGATCAGGTCCTGGATATCACTTTGCTGGACCAGAATGCAGGTCGCGAATCCCGCGGCCACCGTTTCCATGCTCCTGCCTCTATTCGCCTGGCTTCGCCAGCCGAGTACGAAACTCGTCTGGAAAATGAAGGGTTTGTGATAGCCGACTTCGACCGTCGTCGGGAAATGATCCGTGAGAACGCCGTCGCTGCCGGTAAAAAGGAAGGCGGTGTTACTTCTATTGATGCCGACCTGCTTGACGAAGTAACCGCACTGGTGGAGTGGCCGGTGGCCATGGTCGGTCATTTCGAAGAGGACTTCCTGCGCGTACCCCAGGAGGCGCTGATTACCACCATGGAGTCGAACCAGAAATATTTCCCGGTACTGGACGGCCAGGGGAAGCTGAAGAACGCATTCGTGTTTATCAGCAACCTTGATTCGAAGGAACCTGCGGTTGTGATTTCTGGTAATGAGAAGGTAGTTCGTCCACGGTTGTCCGATGCTGCTTTCTTCTACGATCTCGATCGCAAAAAAACACTCAGGGAGCACGCTGAGCCGCTGGAGAAAGTAGTATTTCAACAGCAGCTGGGCAGTGTCGCAGACAAGTGCCGCCGAATTTCCAAACTGGCGGGCTTTATTGCAGAACAGATCGGCGGTAATAAAGCACTGGCGGAGCAGGCCGGCATTTTATGTAAAGCGGATTTGGCTTCTGCCATGGTGTATGAGTTTGACACCATGCAAGGGATAATGGGTTATTACCTGGCCCTGAATGACGGCCTGAATGCTGAGGTCGCCGAAGCTATGCGAGAGCAGTATCTGCCGCGTTTTTCTGGCGATGTGCTACCGCAGACCAGGACCGGAATGGCGGTGGCCATTGCTGACAAACTTGACACGTTGGTGGGTATTTTTGGCATTGGTCAGAAGCCTACCGGTGACAAAGACCCCTATGCGTTGCGCCGCGCCACACTTGGCATTCTACGCATCATCATTGCTAACAAACTCGACCTCGACATGCGTACTCTGATTGATCAGGCTGCGCAGGCATATTCAGGTTGTGAGCTCAAGGCAAAAGACAGCCTGCAAACTGATGTTCTTGAGTTTGTGCAGGGTCGTTACCGTGCCATGTATCAGGAGCAGGGCATCGATACACCGGTAATCCTGTCCGTATTGGCGATTAACCCGACCAAGCCACAGGATGTGGAGCAGCGCATTCAGGCCGTAGCAGCATTTCGTACACGCCCGGAAGCCGCTGCTCTGGCCGCGGCGAACAAAAGGGTTGGCAATATCCTCAGCAAGCTCAGTGGTCCGGCACCGGAGTTCATCAAACAGGATTTGCTGCAGCAAGATGAAGAGAAAGTATTGTTCGCTGCCTTGCAGAAGGCCATAACGGATAGCGCCAATGTCAGCGACTATGCGGCGGTACTGGCAAGCCTCGCGGCACTACGCCATCCGGTTGATGAGTTCTTCGAAAAAGTCATGGTCATGGCCGATGATGTAGCGCTGCGAGACAACCGTCTGGCGATGCTGGCCCAGTTGCGCGGGTTGTTTCTCAAGGTAGCCGATATTTCCGAATTGGGGTGATATTCAAGCTCCCAGCGCTCCTCGCCTCAGGGGAAGGGCGCTGCAAATGGGTACAGTAATGGACCAGAAACACCATCAAAATGCGTTGCCCGGCCGAAAGGTCGATGCCCAGATTGCTGTCCGCAGTATTACCTTTTTCTTGCTGTATAACCTGATGGGTATCATTCACAGCATGGTTTGTTTGCTGGTGGCGCCGTTTCAGACTTTTGAACAGCGCTACCGCTTCGTTAATCTCTGGACCTACGGCACCATGTGGCTGCTACGTCATCTCAGCGGCGTCAGGATTGAGGTTCAAGGCCTGGAGAATATTCCAAAGGATCGCGCTGTCGTGATCATGGCCAACCATCAAAGCCAATGGGAAACCTTTTACCTGCAAATACTCAGTTCACCACAAGCAACCATTCTAAAGAAGGAGCTGTTATGGGTTCCTTTTTTTGGCTGGGCGCTGGCACTTCTCAAACCTATTGCTATCGACCGCAAGAAAGCCTCGCAAGCATTGAAGACGATTTTACGCGTGGGCAAGCAACGTCTGGAAAGCGGCATTAGTGTAGTCATCTATCCGGAAGGTACGCGGCAACAGCCGGGCAGTCTGGGTCGCTTTAACGGCGGTGGCGCATCGCTGGCGGTGTCTGCGCAAACTCCGATTGTTCCGGTGGTACATAATTCCGGCGACTGCTGGCCGGCGCGATCTGTTTGGCGATTTCCTGGAACCATCACCGTGGTAATCGGAACGCCCATTTCGGTAACTGACAAGACCGTAGCTCAGGTCAAACAGGAATACGTCGACTGGATCAGCGCCAACTATCCGGGGGAGTTACGCATCAATAAGGCAGGGCAATAAAAAACCGGCTTATGCCGGTTTTTTATTGCTTCAATCTGATCAAATATCCAGATTCGACACGTACAGCGCATTGGTCTCGATAAAGTCCCGACGGGGTTCAACGTCGTCGCCCATCAGACAAGAGAAGATCTGGTCAGCGGCGATGGCATCTTCAATAGTGACCCTGAGCATCCGGCGTACTTCCGGATCCATGGTGGTCTCCCACAGCTGGGAAGGATTCATCTCGCCCAGACCTTTATAGCGCTGAATGCCAGTCCCCTTGCGTGCCTGTGCCATCAGCCATTCCAGTACATCGTCAAACGCACTGACAGGGCGCTTGGTCTCGTTACGCTGGACAGTGGCATCAGCAGCGAGCAGACCCTCAAGCTTTTCCCCAAGGGTCTTGATCTGCTGATAGTCACGGGAACTGATAAAGTCGGCGCTGATCACGTAGTCACGGTGTACGCCGTGAGCAAGTGCTCGCACACCCGGAAGATACCATTCTCTCTCGGGGTCCTTAACCGCTTCCACTTCATAGCGATGGATATCGTCAGCTGCTTCATTGGCCTTGGCGCCAAGCTTGGCACACCATTCCTGCATAAAGGTTTGGTCACCCAGTTTGTCCGAGCTGAGCGTAGGCAGGTAGATCAACTGCTCCAGAACGGTAGCCGGGAATACTCGAGACTGACGATCAACAATCTTCATCACGTTGCGGTATTCTTTAATCAGGGCCTCAAGGCGTTCGCCAGTAATCGGCGGAGCGCCATCCCCTGGGTTAAGAGCGCCGTTCTCCAGTGCGATAGAGGTCAAATACTCCTCCATGGCCTGATCATCCTTGATATAGGTCTCTTGTTTACCCTTCTTGACCTTGTATAGCGGCGGCTGGGCAATGTAGATATAGCCGCGCTCAATCAGCTCTGGTAGCTGACGGAAGAAGAAGGTCAGCAGCAGGGTGCGGATGTGAGAACCATCCACATCAGCGTCAGTCATGATAATAATGCGGTGGTAACGCAGCTTATCGACGTTGTATTCATCTCTGCCAATACCGCAGCCTAGCGCGGTAATCAGGGTGCCAACTTCGGCAGAGGAAAGCATCTTGTCAAAGCGAGCCTTCTCCACATTAAGGATTTTGCCCTTCAGGGGCAGGATTGCCTGGTTCTTGCGGTTGCGGCCCTGCTTGGCAGAACCACCCGCAGAATCACCCTCGACAATATAGAGTTCAGACAGGGCAGGGTCTTTTTCCTGACAATCAGCCAGCTTACCCGGCAGACCGGCGATATCCAGAGCACCTTTGCGACGGGTCATCTCCCGGGCGCGGCGAGCGGCGTCACGGGCTCGAGCGGCATCAATAATTTTCTGGACAATCTGCTTGGCTTCCGCCGGACTCTCCAGCAAATAGTCGCTAAACAAGTCTGCCATGGTGGATTCCACCGCGGACTTCACTTCCGAGGACACCAGCTTATCCTTGGTCTGGCTGGAGAACTTGGGATCCGGGACCTTCACCGAAATTACAGCAGTCAGACCTTCGCGGGCATCATCGCCTGTGGTCGACACCTTTTCCTTCTTCAGGAAGCCCTCATTTTCCATGTAGCTGTTCAATGTCCTGGTCAGGGCCGCGCGAAAGCCTGCCAAGTGGGTGCCACCATCTCGCTGGGGAATATTGTTGGTGAAGCAAAGGATGTTTTCGTTATAGGAATCATTCCACTGCAAGGCCACTTCCACACCAATGCCGTCTTCGCGATCAAACTGGAAGTGAAAGACCTTGTTGAGAGGGGTCTTTGTGCCATTCAGGTAGGTAACAAACGCCGACAGGCCACCTTCAAACTCAAACAGGTCCTCCTGGCCACTACGCTCATCCTTCAAATGAATGCGAACGCCAGAGTTCAGGAAGGACAGCTCGCGCAGGCGTTTGGCGAGAATATCGTAGTGAAACTCAATATTTGTAAAGGTTTCCGGAGAAGGGCGGAATCGTATTGCCGTTCCAGTTCCCTGAGTTTCACCAACCACTGCCAGCGGAGCATCTGGCACACCGTGGCGATAGATCTGCTCATGAACCTTACCTGCTCGTCGAATGGTAAGTTTCAACTCTTCTGACAGAGCATTAACCACAGACACGCCGACGCCATGAAGCCCGCCGGAAACCTTGTAGGTGTTGTCATCGAACTTACCGCCGGCATGAAGTACCGTCATAATTACCTGAGCAGCGGAAACACCTTCTTCGTCATGCATTCCAGTAGGAATGCCACGGCCATTGTCGGTAACAGTGACGCTTTCATCCGGGTGGATAATAACGTTGATCTCTGAGCAGAACCCCGCCAAAGCTTCATCAATAGAGTTATCCACCACTTCAAACACCATATGGTGTAAGCCAGTACCATCATCGGTATCACCGATATACATACCCGGGCGCTTGCGCACGGCATCCAGTCCCTTAAGGACCTTGATACTGGAGGAGTCGTAGCTAGTCTGCTCTGTCATGGAGTTTCCCTTGCCTGAGTATCAAATGGCTCCAGATCTTTTACTTGCCTGGAGTCTCTTATCCCTTCTGCACCTGTTTTAGGGTGCCGTGTTCCACGTGGAACACTGTGTAATCAATCTCATTCCCCAAGGGTGCCAAAGCAGGATCCAAAGAGGTCACAATGACCTGCTTGCTAACCCTGATAACCGCACCCATCACCCTGTCTGCATTATCCCGGTCCAACTCTGATGTCAGGTCATCAACCAGCATCAGACAGTCCCGGCCAGCCAATTCACGGATCAACCGGACTTGGGCCATCACTAACGCATAGGCGACTATCTTTTGCTGCCCCCTGCTAAATACCTCGCGAACAGGCCCCCCGTCAGCGCTCAACAGCAGGTCCGCCCGATGAGCCCCCTTGCCGGTAAAGCCGCGACGGACATCCTGCTCCAGCGACGATGCCAGAACCTGAGCAATATCATCTCCAGAGGCCCAACCTGAATTCAGGTTAAGGCCAACCGCTGGTACTGACGCAGAGAACGCCGCCAACTCATCCTCAAACAGAGCTGTGAGTTGGGGCAGATGGCGCCTTCGCATGGCGTCGATTCTAACAGAACTCTCAGCAACCTGCCGGTCCCAAACAGCCAGTTCCCGCAGCTTCAAACCGGGCTGCTTGAGAAGCCGATTACGCTGCTCAACAGCACTCCGTAGTCTACGCCACTCACTGATGAAATCCTGTTCCACGTGGAACATTACCCAATCAAGATAGCGGCGCCTGGCTGAGGATCCTCCTTCCACCAGCTCTACCGTGCCCGGGTGCAGCACCTGAACCGGAAACAACCTTGCTATGTCACTAAGCCCGGAGACCCGCTGGCCATCAAGTCTGGCGTCCATTAATGACTGACGATCCCTTTGGATGCCGATACGACGACTACCCTGATCCCCACTGATTTCAGCAAAAAGCGTGCAATCACTGGTATCAGCCATAATCAAACTAGCCATTCTTGATGTGCGGAAGCTGCGCCCTGCACCGAGAAGATAGATGGCTTCGAGAAGGCTTGTCTTCCCAGATCCATTCTCCCCGGTTACCACGCTGACAGCGCTGTCCGGCACGAATACTTGATCGCGATAATTACGGAACTGGTGGAGATGGAAGCGTTGCAGCATCAAGGGGAGGGGAGTCGTCGGGTATGAGATCCAGGATGGGCGGACCAATACTGGTCCGCCCGACAGGATCATAAACGCATCGGCATAACGACATAGGTCGCTTGGCGAGCAGCCGGGTCGGCCACCAGTGCTGAGCTATTGCTGTCTCCAAGCTGCAGCTCAACGGCATCGCCGTGCATTGCGTTCAAGACTTCGAGCAAATAGCTGACATTGAAACCTATCTCCAATGCAGCCCCGGTGTAATCCACAGAAACCTCTTCTTCCGCCTCTTCTTGCTCCGGGTTATTCGCCTGAATGCGCAGACTGCCCTCAGCTAGCTGTACTCGGATGCCGCGATACTTTTCGTTAGAAAGAATGGCCACTCGGCTAAGCGCCTGTTTCAAAGTCTCCCGATCCGCATTAACCAGACGATCACACTTCTTCGGGATGACCCGGTCATACTCCGGAAACTTGCCATCCACCAGCTTGGAGGTAAAGGTGATATCGCCCGCAACAACCCGAACATGGTTCTTGCCAACGATAACTTCCACCTCACCGCCGGCATCGCCCAGCAAACGGGAAAGCTCCATAACCCCTTTGCGCGGCAAAATAACCTGGGCCTGATCCTTGATGGCTTCCAACTCAGCATCGCACATAGCTAACCGATGACCATCGGTAGCCACAGTGCGCAAACGCCCGGGACGCAACTCAAACAGCATGCCGTTGAGATAATAACGAACATCCTGCTGAGCCATGGAGAAAGCAGTACGATCGATCAGCTGGCGCAAGGCTCCTGGGGCAATAGCAAATACGGAACCCTCAGTCTTCTCCTCGAGATTAGGGAATTCGCTTGCTGGCAGGGTGGCCAGGGTGAAACGACTACGCCCTGATCTTATAAGTAAGCGCTCACCATCAATCTCGAAGCGAATATCGGCCTCTGCCGGCAAGCTCTTGCAAATATCCACTAACTTTCGTGCGGGCACAGTGGTTTCGCCTTCGCGAACCTCCCCGCCAATTGCCAGATGAGCGACCAACTCCAATTCCAGATCTGTACCAGTCATAGACAACCGGTCACCGGAGACCTCGAGCAGGACGTTCGACAAAACTGGCAGAGTCTGCCTGCGTTCAACCACCGAGGCTACCTGCTGCAGCGGCTTGAGCAACTGTTCACGATTGATGCTGAATTTCATGATCCCTTCCCGACTCCGGTTTTTGTTGGTCTGACCTGACTTGTTACCACTAGGCATCAGGACGTCAGTGTGCGCAACAGATTCTGATAGTCACGCTCCATATCCGCATCTGATTCCCTCAGTTTGCCGATATTCTTGCAGCCATGCATGATTGTGGTGTGATCCCGACCACCGAAGGCGTCGGCAATCTCTGGGTAGCTATGGCTGGTCAACTCCTTGGCCAAAGCCATGGCAACCTGGCGTGGGCGGCTAATCGAACGACTACGTCGTGACGACAACATGTCATTAAGCTTGATGTTGTAGTACTCCGCCACCACTCGCTGAATATTATCAATACTGATCTGTCTGGCATGGCTTGCCAAAAGGTCCTTCAAGGCATCCCTTACCAGATTGATATCCACCACCGCGCCACTTAGCCGAACGTGCGCAATAACCCTTTTTAATGCCCCTTCCAATTCCCGAACATTGGAACGAATTCTCTGGGCAATAAAAAAAGCTGCCTCACTAGGTAAATCGATCTTCGCCTCTTCCGCCTTCTTTTTAAGAATCGCCACTCTGGTTTCCAGCTCCGGCGGCTCTAACGGCTGAGACAAGCCCCAACCAAAACGGGACTTTAGACGATCTTCCAGACCAACGATTTCTTTCGGATATTTATCGCAGGTCATAATCACCTGCTGGCCATTCTCGATCAGAGAATTAAAGGTATGAAAAAACTCTTCCTGGGACTGCTCTTTTCCGGCAAAAAACTGAATGTCATCAATCAGCAAAGCATCAAGGGAGCGATAAAAGCGTTTGAACTGGTCTATGGTCTTGTTACGCAGAGCACTGACCATATCCTGAACAAACCGCTCGCTATGAAGGTAGACCACTCTTGCCCCTGGCTTACGCTGCAAGATGGCATTACCAACAGCATGCATTAGGTGGGTTTTACCCAAACCGACTCCACCATAAAACAGCAATGGGTTATAGCCTTGGGTACCGGGGTTCTCGGCCGCTTGCTGAGCCGCAGCAAATGCCATTCGATTTGACTTGCCCTCAACGAAGGTATCGAAGTTATAACTGGTGATCAGATTGGACCGATGCTGGTGGGTCGGTGCTTCTGATGATACGGAGGAAGCAGAGACCTGCACCGGAACTGCCACTGTGGGCTCCCTGGCGGCCTCCTGAGGCCTGCCAAGCACGACCTCGGTAACGGTGCGCGATGAACCGACTTCGAGCTCAATACTGGGTGCCCCGTCGCTTCCCAGATCTCCCATTAATTCCCTTATTAACTCGAGATACTTATCTCGCACCCAATCGACTACGAACCGGTTCGGAGCGAACAGGGTCAGGCTGCGGCCATCCGACCCCGCAACAACTTGTAGGGGGCGAATCCACATATTGAATTGCTGGGATGGCAGCTCGTCTTCAAGACGCGACAAACAGCGATGCCAGAGTTCTTCAGACACGTCTCAGAAGCCTTACGGGGAAATCGAATGAAGAAAGCATTCTATACTCTGTTCAGACCCCCCGGCCAGCAAACAGAACAGGCTATTTCCCCCTGTGGATAAGATTGTGAATAAGGTCGCCTGAGCGCTGGGTAACAACAGGGGAGAAAACACCCTTGCGGGGAACATAGTGATTTGATCCCCGGTTCCACGACCCTTATCAGACCTTTCTCCCGCCTTCATCCGCAGGGTTCATTTGTCTTTAATTTATTGATTTATATAAACAAATAACGGTTATACACAGATATAAGCCTGCCTTATAAGTAATAAAAACAAGAAAAGAATTTAAATATCTTTTAATAATTAAGGACCCGGGAAAACACCTGAAACCCTTGCATTGACAATCCTCCGGGGTCTGCCTAGAATTGCCGCCCTTCGCACTACCCGAATCTGTGAGACTGACGATGAAACGTACTTTTCAACCCAGCAATATTCGCCGCAAGCGTACCCATGGCTTCCGTGCTCGCATGGCAACCGCCAATGGCCGTGCTGTGCTGAACCGTCGTCGTGCCAAAGGTCGCAAGCGCCTTGCTGTCTGACCTGTTTTGCTTCCGCCGCCCCTAACGGGGCGGTAGATATACTCGCAACACCAGCCTGCCGGCAGTATTTGCCATGAATTCTCCCGGTTCCAGGCAGTTCCCTCGCAGTCACCGACTGCTCAGTCCGTCTGAATTCAAGCCACTTTTTGATAATCCTCAATGGCGAGCCAGCAGCCAGCATTTTCTTTTACTGGTTTCAGAAAATGGCCTCGCCGCTGCGCGGCTCGGTATCGTGATTGGCAAACGTCGGGTCAAACGAGCCGTAGATCGTAATCTCCTTCGTCGTCTGATGCGGGAGTCATTCCGACATCTGGGGCCTGAACTGGCTGGTCTGGACATCGTCATACTGGTCCGTGCAAACATCGACCATCCCGAAAAAGCAGTGTTCACGGCCCAACTTGCCAAAGTCTGGAGCAAGCTGCTTGCCAAGCGTGCTGCGGACTGAGAAACTGCCCGCCGCTTTTCTCGCCGATATGTTGAACCCGCTATGGAAATCAAGCGCGCCCTTGTTTTGACCGCAATCGCCGTGGTCGCCTACATGATGATCCTCGCCTGGCAGCGTGATTATGGTCACGCTACTACGGTGGCTAATACTCCGTCGACGGAACAGGTATCTTCGCTACCTGAGCTTCCAGAAGGCGGTCAAGAGGCTGTTCCAGAGGCCTCTGACATCCCGGTAGCTACGACAACTGATATGGGCATGACGCCAGCCCAGATTCCCGCTACGGCACCGGTGGAGGACGACAGACTGATACGCGTCAGCACAGACGTGTTTCAGCTAGAGATCGACCGGCTGGGTGGTGACATCGTCCGTCTGGCATTACCTAAATATCCCCTGCATGCTGAAACACCAGATCAGCCTTTCTTGCTAATGCAGCGTGACAGCACGCATAAATACATAGCCCAAAGTGGCCTGATCGGGCCGAACGGCACTGACACCTCTGAGGGTAGGCCGGTATGGCAAGCTAACCAGTCGAGCTATCGTCTGGATGAACGTGATAATGAGCTCAATGTTGATCTGACCCTGCAGCAGGCCGGCGGTGTGACCCTGGTCAAGCGCTACACCCTCGAACGGGGCAGCTATCTGGTGCGCATATCACACATTGTTCGCAACAGTGGTGATGAAACCTGGCAGGGTGCTTTATATGGCCAGATTCGTCGTGATGGCGGCGCTGATCCAAGTGGTTCCAAAGCGGGCTTTGTACCGATGCCGACCTACTTGGGTGCTGCTTACTGGTCCAGCGAAAAGCCTTACAACAAATTGCCCTTCAAAGACATTAAAGAAGAATCTTTGAAAATAGCTGAGGACGCTGGCTGGATTGCCATGCTTCAGCACTACTTCCTCAGCGCCTGGGTGCCGGATCGCCTGCAAAAACACACCTACAGTGCCACCTGGCTATCAGCTACTGACGAATACCTGTTGCGCTTTGTATCACCTGTGGTGAACGTGGCTCCAGGTACCGAGCAGGTACTGTATTCAGAGTTTTATGCTGGACCGAAACAACAAGATGTACTGGAAAGCATCAGCCCCGGTTTAAATATGACGGTGGACTATGGCTGGTTGTGGTTTATTTCCCAGCCCATATTTGCCGTGCTGATCTTCCTGCAAAGTGGTCAGATCACCCTGTTTGGCAACAGCTTCGACCTTGGTGCCGGAGTAGGAAACTGGGGCGTGGCGATTATTCTGCTGACCATGTTGCTTAAAGGCCTTTTCTTCAAGCTATCTGCGTCGAGCTATCGTTCCATGGCGAAAATGCGAAAGGCGGCTCCGGAGATGACCCGCATTCGTGAGCAGTACAAGAACGATCGCCAGAAGCAGCAAATGGAAACCATGAAGCTGTTTCAGGAGCAGAAGATCAATCCACTGGGTGGCTGCTTGCCAGTTCTTGTGCAGATGCCTGTTTTTATCTCGCTGTACTACGTTCTTCTAGAGTCAGTGGAACTTCGTCAGGCTACCTTCCTTTATTTGAATGATCTGTCGATCATGGACCCCTGGTTTATTCTGCCTTTGTTGATGGGCGCATCGATGTGGTTCCAGATGCGTCTGAACCCGGCGCCGGCGGATCCCACTCAGGCTCAGGTGATGAAATGGATGCCAGTGATCTTCAGTGTCTTCATGCTGTGGATGCCCTCCGGTCTGGTACTTTACTGGTTGACCAATAACCTGCTGTCGATCGCTCAGCAATGGGTTATCACTCGAAAAATCGAAAACGAATAGAATGTGTCGACCCTCCCCGCCAGGGGAGGGGAAACCATTAACTCATGACTGATTCTCAGGACACCATTGTTGCTGTCGCCACCGCCCCCGGAAAGGGAGGCATCGGCATTGTCCGTCTATCCGGTAATAAGGCGTCAGTAATCGCCACTAAACTTCTTCCTTCCGGCACCAACCTACACCCCCGGCATGCACATTTTTCTGCCTTTATAGATTCCCATGGTGAGCAGATTGATGAAGGCATCGTATTATTTTTTCCTGGCCCGAACTCTTTTACCGGTGAAGATGTCGTTGAGTTTCAGGGCCACGGTGGTCCGGTTATCCTTGATCAGATTGTTCGTCATTGTGTTGCTTATGGAGCCAGACAAGCCCGCGCTGGAGAATTCTCCATGCGTGCATACCTTAACGACAGAATCGATTTGACTCAGGCGGAAGCCATCGCAGATTTAATCGATGCGGGTAGTGAAGCAGCCGCGAAAGCAGCCATGCATTCCTTACAGGGTGACTTTTCAAAGGAAGTAAACGGACTGATTGATGCCCTGATTCAACTGCGCATGTATGTCGAGGCAGCCATTGATTTCCCTGAGGAGGAAATCGACTTTCTCAGTGATGGCAAGGTCAGTGTTGATCTTGAAAACCTGGTTGTGAAAACCGAGAAGATCCTTGTTACAGCAAGACATGGCCGGCTACTAAGAGAAGGCATGACGGCGGTAATTGCCGGGCGCCCAAATGCCGGCAAGTCCTCATTGCTTAATGCCCTGGCTGGACATGATGCGGCTATCGTCACTGATATTGCCGGTACCACCCGCGATGTATTGCGAGAGACCATCCAAATTGATGGTCTGCAGATTAATATTATTGATACCGCTGGATTGCGGGAATCACCGGATGTGGTGGAGCGAGAAGGTATTCGCCGTGCATGGGCGGAAATTGAAAGAGCGGATATTCTACTGGTACTTGCTGACGTTAATCAGACCGGGCCTGTCATTACCTCCTTGGCTGATGTGCTCCCTGATGAAGACCAGCGCCTATCTGGTCTAACTATGCCGACGCTTCTGATACTTAATAAAACGGACCTTTTACAGGAACAAGGCTTACCGAAAACCGAGATGGAGAGTATCGCCATTTCAGCAAAGAGCGGCTTTGGGTTAAATGATCTCAGAGAAAACCTAAAGAGAAGAGTGGGCTATCAAGCTACAAGTGAAAGCAGATTTTCTGCGCGCCGCCGTCACCTTACTGCTCTTGAGTTAGCACTTGACTCCTTACGTCGCGGTGCCAGCCAGCTTACAGAGCATCAAGCTGGAGAGTTGCTTGCGGAAGATCTTCGTACAGCACAGCATGCCATGGAAGAAATAACCGGGGCATTCAGCGCTGACGATCTTCTGGGAAAAATATTTTCCAGCTTTTGTATAGGAAAATAGAATTTAAAAAGCCCGGTGCTGCGTGGGGGAGGAGGGTGCAGCACCGGGTAAGTCAAACAATAGACTCAACGCTTAGCCAACTCTCTACTATCACTACATTCCGCCCGAGCAGAATCCATTCGGCAGCGAACATTGCGTAGCAGAGACATCATGTCCTTGCTATATACACCTTGATCGGTTAACTCAATTCGCGCATCACGCATCATCTCGTCATAGCGAAGTCGATCATCATCAGAGATATCGATCCACCATTTTTCATCAACCTCGTTTTGCGCGGTCTCAATAACGCGCATGGCTTGTTCAAAAACCGTATTGGCGAAGTACTTGCGAGACCATATGGCAAAGTCATCGCTGAACTTGTTCTGTCGAGCAATAACTTGCATGGTCAGTTGCCCCAGGGTGTAGTCAATAATTCCACCATCAGGTTGCATGCCTTTGTAGAGCTCTAGAGCGCTATAGGCGAGCACTGGAGCAAAGCAGATATCAACACTATTATTGTTGAAACGCCCGGCAAAATTAGTGATATCAGACATCACTGGGGACATACCCACTCGAGATGCCATTTTACCCTGAGCTTCATCGTAGGACATGACAGCAATGGATTTTCCTGCCAGTGCATTGACATTATTGATGGTCTGGTCCTTAACAAAAAGATAAGCCGCCCCCATGGGGCCGACGCCAAGAACTTCGAAGGCGCCCTGCTTGAGATTGGCGGTGATCTTTTCGTTACCACTGGCAATAACCTGAATAACCGTACGCAGTGCCTCGTAATCAGGAACCGCGCCAATGGAGTCCAGGCTGCCGGTAAAACTATTAAATTGCCGGCCGCGAATGCCGGTGAGAACTGCAGCGTCACACTGCGACGCTTTCAGATCCTCCGCGGCGATGCTCTCGTCCGTGTATACCTTAAGGTCTAGTTTATAGCCTTGGCCCGAAGCGGCAGTGGCATAATCGCGCATGATATTGTACTGATCGCCAGCAGTTCCAATAATGTCAAAAACGCAAATAGTACGCTCTACTGAATTTGCGTGTAGAGCGGCGGAAACGGGCAACAGAAGTGCTGATAACAAAGGGAATATTTTTCTTGATAACATATGCTATCTCCTTACGTGAAAAACGTTTTAGTGCTCTATCAGAGCAGTTCATCTATATCGATTACCGGCGAGGTTTTTGCCGCGTCATCCCAGAAGGTTCCCAATGACTTGAAAGGAGTGCGTTTTCCCGTAGCGTCCGCCCACATGCGGTGAGACACACCTAGAATCAGCTCACCCGCAATAGCATCCAGCAAGGCGTACTCTTCGTTAAGATTTCTGTTGTTAGCAGAAAACTCTCGAATTCCTTTTCTAAGCTGAGGTTGATTGTCAACGCTGTAGGCGGAGATAACATACAATGCACTTGCCAATCGTATGCCGCTCTGGAATCCAATCTGAGTTGCTTTTTCCAGTTCCTGCCATGCATCAGCACCTTGTGGTGCAAGCATAGGCAGAATATTCCACAGAGCAGCACGTGTGCCCTGCGGTACGCCCCACCACTTCTCGTTATCCAGACAGGCCGCACCACGCTCCACTTTGGCGGCGACATCTCTGGGAACACCCACGGCAGTTTCTGCAGTGGCATCGTTGAGTAGAGATTGAACGCCGGCGATCAGCCCGACCATCCAGACTAGCTCATCAAAATCACTACGCAGGCGTGGGCAGCTAGCCTCAGCAGGCTCACCGTAGACCGATACGGTGCGGCGATAAGCCTCATACAGACGTCTTGCAGCTTGCTCGGCGTGGGCTTTCTGCTCTGAGCGAGCGTCTTGTGCTTCGATTACGTCGCCACGCTTCATGGCGCGCATATAACGTAACTCGGCATCAAGAGCTTTTGATTCAGAGCAGGTGGCGGCTGCCACGAATACTAAAGGGGCAATCTTGTCGGGCTTTGACCCAACCTCACTGAATGACATTAGCAATGGCGTGAGTGACTCACCGGTAGCACAAGCCATGCCGACATCCCGATAAGTCATCAAGTGGGGTACTAATTCGCTCTTGCCATAGCTAACCAAAACGTCGCCGGTACCTTTGTAAACAACCGTGCAGCCTGATATGAAAGTCGCGGACAAAAAAATCAGACTGGTCATTCTGATACGTTTAGAAAACTTCATTGTTGTTTCCCTTAATTGTTAAGAGTAGTGGTGAAATCAGCGTTTCACCGACCCGGAGAGTACGTTTAGCACTACCTCGCCCATGGGCAGCGTTAACTCTACGTCAGCGTTCAGAACACCAGCGGCGGATAAACTCACCAGAACGACGATGGGTGTCTCGTTAGCCAGTGCGATACTCATTCGCCCGTCATCAATAAATTCAACGTCGCCGCGAACATCGGTGGTAAACCCATAACTACGTTGGTTATGAGAGAGAGGTATCGGCACGCCAAGAACCCGCGCGATGGCATTAAGACGCGGACCATCGATATAGCCGTTTAGAGTTGCCAGAAACCGAGGCCCTTCTACGCCTTCTACAATCCACCCTTCACCAAACCCTGATTCACCCGGCTCGCAGCGACGAAGGGGCGTCGACTCTGCAGGCGATGGTGCCGCAGCGCCTGTTCGAGCGTCGCACTGATAACGAAGGCGCATAATCAACTCGCCACTATCGGTTGGGTCCGCTGTGGTAAGTGGCTCGAGGGTTGTCCTCGCATAGGCGACAAAGTTACTGGTAAGCAAGGCTGTAGGGTGGAGATAGACTAGAATCCCGCCCCCATTGGCAACCTCTGCCGGTAGCGGACTGCGGGCAATAGCGGCCGCTTCATCCGCGTTGAGAAAACCGACGACCTCAGCACCCAGAGTCCCGGTGGCGTACACATAGGAATCCTTCAGGCAGCTATCGCCGATGGGGCAGCCAATGTTTGCTTCGGCAACCTGACCGCCCACACCGGTTACTGTAATTCGGGCACTATTCTTCAGGTACTCAGGTTCATCGATCGCATTTTTCTCGCCCGGATCACGACGACTGTTGCTGTTTACATCCGCGGTAGGAAGATTGGATAGCTTTGTTAGTACAGAGGAGCTAGCAGGTGCGCCGCGGAAAAAGATCTCCAGATCCTGACCACCGCCATTCAGGGCGGGTGTATTGCCCAGGGAGGTAGACAGAACTCTGGTCTTAAGTGGCAAACCCGCAGCGGAGCAGATGGCTGTGCCTGGATTGCAGGCCGAGGATGACGGGCTACCATTGGAGCGTAACGTATACCGATATAACGCCCCATCGCTCCACGGCTGATGTGGAGTGAACACGATCTCTCTGTCGCGGACCTCAAGACGACCATCTACGGTTGCAATGCTTGTTTCAGTCGCATTGATCTCTTCAACCAGGAAAGTGCTACCGGCGACAATGCTTGTCGGATCCATAACCTGGGAAAAACTCACCTGAATGCTGCGATCTGCGGGCATTAAGGGTAATGGAAGACGGTCATCTGTGGTTTGGCCACCATTGCAACGCCCGGCATTGCTGTTGGCAAGGTCACGCGCCACGGTGGCGCAAGGAAAGCCGGGATAGGCTTGTAATGCAACCGGCGAGGCGGGCTGACTCGCCGCGTAGAATGGCATGCTAAACGACAACGTTTGTTGCGCTAGCGTGTTACCGCTTAGATCCGTAATGCCGTCAAGTAAATTGACATCGTAATCAGAACCGTATTCGAGCGGTAATGTGATGATAACGGAGACGCCGTCCTGACGAATCAGTTCCGGTGTAACTGGAACACCGTCCTGACTAATAGTGATCCGATCAGTCAGTGAAACCGGATCAACGGCCTCATTAAAATTAATGACAATCGGCTCACCGGGCCGATGGCTGGCAGCCAACTGATCCGGCATCCATGACTGAATGAATGGTGGAGCCATATCCTCCACTGGCTCCGGCGCAATTAATTGGTCGGCATAGGCTTCCATACGAAAGCTGAGTACACCGAATGCGGTTTCCAGGCCAAGTACTTCTGATTCCACTACCGTCAGTGCATCGGAAACCAGCACCCCATTCTCAACTATTGCCTGACCTACTAGCTCCAGATGCAATACATCCTGATTGAAAGATGAGTTTGCAACGGGATTGCCTGTGGTAATTGCCACGTCCATAAACACTCGTATCTGTCGAGGCGCGCGGGGGGAGGTGCTATACGGATTAGGCAACAGGTAACCAGTGGCGTCAGAGATAAACTGAACTACTACATCGCCAGAGTTGAATCCGGCCGGAATCTGTCCACCAATACGCACTACAAGCTCGTCACCGGTGAGCATGCTGCCGCGAGCAATGCGAAGTGGTGTGGTAACGGGGTAGTTCGGAACGAATGCCAGCTCAGCAAATACATCACCTTGTTGTTGTGACTGTGTTTCCTCGCCCAGCAATGTGGCAATAACTGGCACCAGGTTTACTGGTTGTCCAGTCAATTGAGATTGGATGCCGCTTGCCGGCGCTTTAAGTGCCATCACTTCAGTCGGGCCGCTGGGTAATGGGGAGAAGCTGAAAACGTTACTGCCACTAAATGGCAATTCAAGGGTTGCCCCATAAAGACTGGCCAGCTGGTCGGACAAGGTCAGGGTATAGCTGTCGCCTGGCTGAAGGTCCTGCACGGGATCAATAGTGAGATAGTGGCCCTTGGCGAGTACCACAGCAGGAACCAACTGATCCTCATCATCCTTCAGCGCCAGAGTGTCGCCATAGCGGACACTGGCTACATCAATGGGCTGACTAAACTGAAAACGAAGGGAAGTGAAGTCAAGAATTGGGAATTCATTGTCGTCCGGGAACATGCGGGTGACCGCGAAAAGATCTCCACTCACCTGGTGGGCGCGGGGGCCTTTAGAAGCTAGCGCAGTGGCAAATGAAAATCCGTCATTCGGAAGAGTTATTTGGCCTTTAGTGGTAGTCAGGTTGAGCAGCTCGACCGTGTAGGTGGTCCCCGTAGCCAACGGCTCAATAGGACGCATAACAATGCTACGATCGTCACTGCCTGGGGCAACACTTACGTCGGTTGGTATTGGAGTACCCTCCTGCATAAGTCGAATCACGGAGTCATCCAATTGCAGCGGGTCTGTTACTGGATCAGAAAGGCGCACAATGATTGGCGTCCGTGTCGATACACCACCCTGCCCGGCGTCAGGGTAGGTGTAGAACACATCGCCGCCTCTACCGGGGAATACAACGCTCTGCTTATCGCCGCCACAGCTAATCAAGGTCAGCGATGCTACCAAGATCCAGGCAAATTGGACTTTCATAAATTTATTATTCATGGCCGCTCTCCTCAGAATTTCACCGTGAAGGAACCACTGAAGACATGGGCGTCGCCGCCAGCAGTAACGTCTTCCTGGTAAGGTTGGTTGTCCGGTGTGGTGCCGGTGAGGCTGAAATCGCGATCTTTCAGATAGTGATACTGGTAACCGAAGTCGAGCTGTACTGGCCAGGCCAGTACGGGTGGATTCTTCACCAGTAACGAGCCGCCAAGACCAAGGATGTACTTGTCGTTGTCCAGATAGTTGACCTCATCAGAATTACTGCTCTCTAGCGGTGACTCTTCAAAGGCGATACCGGAAGTAAGCGCTAGAGATTCGTTCAGTTGGTAGTGAATGCCAATACGGGGAATGACAATGTCCTTGAAGCGCAGATTAGACTGGTCCTTGATGGTGTCTCTTTGTAGTTGATCTTCCAGACGTGACCAATGCTGGAGTTCGGCGGTAGCACCGATGCGCAATTTGCCAAACTGATATTGGGCGCCCGCGGTGATAATTTCAGGAGTAAAGCCGGAGATAGTGCTGATAACCAAATCCAGACCTGGATCCGGAATGGTACCTGGAATTACGGCGTTTGCTGAGACATTGGTTTCGCCTTTGGCGTAACTCTTATAAACGATGGCGGTTTCCAGCTTGTCCATCCAGCAAGGTGAGCGAGAGCATAGGGTCTCACCAGCATTCATATTGATGGCGATGATGGGAACCATGACGGGTTCAGCTGCCACTTCAATATTCTCCCGTTCCGTATTGCCGGCGAGATCGCTTTGCGTGGTCATGGTTGCATCAGCATGCAGAGTGATGCGCAACGATGCGCCCACATCAATACCTCGCCAGACATTTGTGCCAACACCCAGATTGAGGAAAAGCGGTTGTCGACCGTAGTTGAAGAACTGTCCTTCGTTAGCAGTCGCAGATTGAAACGCCATCATTTCTTTGCCGAACTTTTCAACTCCGGCCATAAATCCGAACATGATTGAGTGGTCGTACTTGGTCAGAAAGGACAGGTCCTTTTTCATGCCAATCAGGACCTGCTGTGACGGCGTGTCATCAAGCACCTCCCCGCTACGGGTTGGCGCGTTCACACCGCCAGAGCTGTCCACCTGCAAAGATGGCGCTGCGTGAAAAAGACCGCCTGTAAGCTCACCCCGGGTATCGCGGGCCAGATACGCCGGATTGTAATAGGTCGCTGATACCTGATTGCTGAAAAGAGATAGTGACTGGGCGGACGCGATATCGGATGGCAGGATGCCAAATGTTGTCGCGGTACTGCTCATTCCCGCGTGGGCAATGTTACTAACTGACGTTATGGTTGCGATAAGCGTGACAAGCGGAATCCGGGCTATTTTTTTCATCATGACTACTCCGTTTCTTTTGGTTGTTCTTATCTGCCCGAAACTCCTTGCTACCTCGGACAGCGATCACCGACCCCCGGTGAAGTTCTTCTAGCGCCAGACCAGTAGCCTGTGTGCGCTGAAAAAAAGGGCCGTACACAGGGCGTGCACGGCTCCAGAAAACAACGCAATAAACGCGCTGTGTGTGTGCTCTTATGACCGCCCGCCTGATGCGGCGGTGTGACTATGCGGTTTGCCCCTGCTCTTCAAAGTAATAGATACCTACACCAGCGCGAGCACGGCCATCACCAGACACCGATGGATTGAGGTGTCGGTCGTGTCGGCGTAGCCAGCAATCAAATTCAGCCAGGATTTCATGGCCGCGCTCGGAAACCAGTTGTTGCAGTGTTTGCAAGCAGTCATGTGGCAAGTTGTCGTAGCTGACCTTTAGCTGGAATCGACTTTGGTCGGTCGGCGCATACAGGTTGTGAGAAATGGTTTCAGCGAGATCGCCAACATCGGTACCCAGGATCTTCATAATCGCGGTCGCATCACGACTGGGTATGTATGCGGAGCGCATCAGGAAGATACGGCGTCCTGCATCCATTTTTACGATCCCGGCCTGACGTAGTTCATTGAGTATCAAGCGTGGCGCTAGATCACTGTTGATCTGCTTGACTAGAGAAGTGAACGAGCCTGGGCCGTCGAATTTCAGCGGCTTTGGTTCGTTCCTTTCAGTCAGGTAGTCGCTTTTGCTGCACCAGCTGGAGATCACCCGGGCAGCCCGATGGAAGGACTGACCAAGATCATGGTCCGCCAGGGGCGGGGCCTGCTTGATGCGGCGCACTTCTGTGCGGGGCAGGCCGGTAACCAGAGCTATGCGGCTGATGCTTTGCTTGCGGCCACGAATGGCGAAGTGGCGGTCTGCCTCCTCGGTAAAGACCTGCCGGGCGATGCCGTCGAAGGTCGCATAGGTGATCTTGTTGGCCAGCAGTACGCGAACGATGGGTCGCAGTATTCGAGCTAGCGCAAGAAGTATGGTTTGGTTGATGGCGTCATTCATAGATTGGGAAAATAATCCCATTATTTGAGGTGGTCAATCATGTACTAACGTCCAACTGACGAGCGGTATCAGAAAACAGGCTGAGTTCAAGTCTGAGAATTTTTTAACAGATGTGACATAAGATTATGTTTTTACAGGGATTATTATTCTTGCGCGGCAAAGTCCGGCCGTTCGGATAGGGAGTTTTTTTAGCGCGGGATTGAATACCGCACTCCTGAAGCGGAGTGCGGTTGGGGAGATGACAAGAAAGAAGGGCTTAGATATCGCCTAACAACTGCTCCAGCTCTTCCAGGGCCTCACCGGTGTAAACCGCCAGACGCTGCATGCTGGGTAGGGTTTCACGGCACCCTGTGTAGCCGAAGTTAAGCGAGTCTGCGTAGCTCAGACAGGTGATATTCAGAGCTCCACCATGGGCGATAAGCGACACCGGATACATAGCTTCCAGGCGTGCACCTTGAAAGTACAAGGGCTCGCGTGGCCCGGGCACGTTGGAAATGGTGACGTTGAACACCGGCTTGGTGCGACCGCCGAGACCGGTGGCCAACTGCAGCATGTAGGGCGCCATTAGCAGCATGGTGTACTGAGTCAGAGTGCTGCGCGGCAGGGTCTGCAGGTGTTCCTTGGCGCTACGGGTGGAGGCCTTGATTGCTGCCAGCCGGCGCAGGGGATCGGCCACGTCAGTAGCCAGGCTGGCAATCATAAAGCTGATTGAGGTGCCTGTGCCCTGGTCATCGGCGGCCCTGATATTTACCGGGATACCGGCGGTGAGCGGCTCCGTTGGCAGGGCATTTTGCTCTTTAAGAAAGCGGCGCAGGGCCGTGCTACACAAGTACAGGACAATGTCGTTAAGCGATGCATCGGCCTGAATGGCCAGCTCTCGCAGTGCTGACATACTGTACTGCTGGGTGGCGAAACGGCGTTGTGGCGTGACCCGCTTGTTAAGTACCGACGGTGGTCCGACAAAGGGACCAACCAGCGGGCTACCTTCCTGATGACGGACCAGCTTGCCGAGAGCGCCTATTAGTGCCGGGACAGTCTTAAGCTGGCCACGCAGTGCTTCCATGGCCGCTTCAAGGCCATGGGCTTCATGGGCCGGAGCCCCTCCAATCAGCTTGACGCGCTCTGGTCGTACCGTCCACGGTGGCGGCATGTGGAGGGCATTGGCGTCTGTTGATAGCACCCGCTGAAGCAGGCGCATACCGCTGATACCGTCAATCAGGGAGTGGTGCATCTTGGTGTAAAGAGCGAAGCGGTTGTTCTCCAGCCCTTCGATGATGTGGCTTTCCCACAGGGGCCGATTGAAATCCAGAGGGTGACTGTGCAGGCGGGAGATCAGTACGCCGAGCTCCCGCTCTCCGCCGGGCTTGGGTAGGGCGGAGTGCCGCACGTGGTAGTCCAGATCCAGATCGTTGTCGATCTTCCAGGCAGGGGTCAGGGTACGGCCAATCTTGCCCGGGTTTAGCAGTTTGTGGTTCCAAGGCGGGGCGAAATCCCGGCCCTCCTTCATGCGTATCACCAGGTCACGTAGGAAAGTGTCCGGCGCGCCTTCCGGCAGGGAGAAAATCTGCAGGTTGCCGACATGCATCGGGGTGTCATCGGATTCCACCGCCAGCCAGGCGGCGTCGAGGGTCTTCATGCGCTTCATGTGTGGTCCCGGTTGATTGGTCCTGCAGCGGGCATCCCTGATGCCGGCTCGACGTAAGCAGCTTAGCGGCTGAGCACCCAAATGAAAATTTTTCTACACAGGCAAACGGTAACAGATTCCGCTGGTATCCTTGTCGGCACATTGACCACGGATACCATTATGTTCAGACGTACCAAGATAGTCGCCACCATTGGTCCCGCCAGCGCCCCCGAGGCCATGCTTGGCCGCCTGATTGCTGCTGGAGTGAATGTATTCCGGCTTAACTTCTCCCACGGCAGCGCTGAGGACCATCGGGCCGTGGCGGAGCGTATTCGTTCTGCGGCAGATCAGCAGAAGCGGACAGTGGCTATTCTGGTTGACCTGCAGGGGCCGAAAATTCGTATTGGCAAGTTTCGTGATGGCCCCATTCAGCTACATGCCGGTGATCATTTCATCCTTGATGCTGCCATGGATGAAAACGCCGGTGACTCTGGCCGGGTTGGCATCACTTATAAGGCTCTGGTCAGCGATTGTCGCGAGGGTGACAGCCTGTTGCTTGACGATGGTCTGGTGGAAATGGCCATTAATGAAATCCGTGGCAATCAGCTGCACTGTATCGTCACTGTCGGTGGCAAGCTCTCCAATGGCAAAGGGGTTAATCGTAAGGGTGGTGGTCTGACAGCCCCGGCGCTTACGGAGAAGGATCTTGCGGACATCGTAACTGCGGCAGATATGGGCGTTGATTACCTGGCCCTGTCATTCCCACGTGATGCGGGAGATGTTGAGGAGACCCGCCGGCGCTACCGCGCCGCCGGAGGCCAAGGTGGAATTATCGCCAAAATTGAGCGTGCCGAGGCGGTCAGTACGGCGGAGATTCTGGACGGAATTATCTGTGCATCTGATGGTGTTATGGTTGCCCGCGGAGACCTTGCCGTGGAAATTGGCGACGCGGAACTGGTTGGCGTGCAAAAGCATATTATCCAGCGCGCTCGAGAGTTAGATCGCTTTGTTATCACCGCAACACAGATGATGGAGTCGATGATTCACAGCCCGCAGCCTACCCGTGCGGAAGTCTCCGATGTTGCCAATGCTGTGCTGGACGGCACAGACGCGGTGATGCTCTCCGCCGAAACCGCGGTGGGCGATCATCCGGAAGCTACGGTGCGTGCCATGGACCGGATTATTCTTGGGGCGGAACGTACTTTCCAGATTCGTATGCTGCAGGCACGGGCAATGGAAGGCCTGGAAAAAATTGATGAAGCCATTGCGGTGGCGGCCATGTCTGTAGCCAATCAACTTGAGCGAGTTAAAGCAATTATCAGTATGACGGAAACTGGCAACACGCCGCGCATGATGTCGCGGGTCAGATCCGGTTTGCCTATTTTCGCCTTCACGCCCCATGCCCAAACCCGAAGACGACTGGCTATTTACCGGGGGGTTGAAACAGTCCATTTTGACAGCGCGGCAATCGATCCGGATGAAATTAATGCTCGTGCTGTCGACCAGCTTATCAGTATGGGCGTTGTGGAAAATGGTGATCGGGTGATCCTTACCAAGGGCGACTATCTGGCGGTTCATGGTGGCACCAACACACTTAAAATTATCGAAATTAATAGGGAATCCTGATGTCTGATGCAGAGCTTCGTTATGACCAGTTTATTGAGCGTATTTCCGGCAAAGAAGAGCTATGGGTGCTCAGCGATGGGGAATCTTTTGCCCTGTTGAATAGTGATGGTGAGGACTGCCTGCCACTGTGGGCTGATGCCGAGTCTGCCCGGCTATGGAGCAATGATCCAGCTCTGGTGCCTCGCGAGGTTCCTTTGGCGGCATGGTTTGAGCGCTGGGTGCCAGGGTTGACCGCGGACAATATTATGGTGGCGGTTAACCCGGGAGAATCTGGCGATGCCGTAGTATTAAGCGCGGAGGAGCTGGTTGACGCAATGTTGCCCGCCAATGGGTGATGTTCTGCCTTTTCGCAAGCCCGCTGTAAAAAAGAAGGGCTTGTGTCAGCACGGCTTCCATAAGTGGCAGGTATGCAAGGAGCAGCGCTTTGACGTAAAGCAGGGCCGTCTGATGACGGTTTTGCGTTGCCAGCGTTGCGGTTTGGAGAAGGTCGAGGCGCGATAAACCGGAGCATAATTAATGAGCCATTACCGAACGGAAAAAGATTCACTCGGTGAGGTACAAGTTCCGACAGAGGCATTATGGGGGGCACAAACACAGCGAGCAGTGAATAACTTCACCGTTTCCAGGCCGTTACCGAACCCCTTTATCCGAGCTATTGCGTTGATTAAGGATTGTGCAGCAGAGGTGAATCTCGGTCTCGGTTTGCTTGCCGCCGAGAAAGCTTCGGCAATTAGTCGGGCAGCAACCAGAATTGTAGCAGGTGAGTTCGCAGACCAGTTTCCGGTAGATGTGTTTCAAACTGGTTCAGGTACGTCCAGTAATATGAACGTCAACGAAGTGATTGCGCATATCTGTCAGCGTGATGGCGTGGCAATTCATGCTAACGATGACGTTAATCTGGGACAGAGCAGTAACGATACCATTCCTACGGCAATTCACCTTTCTTCTATCCTGGCAGTCACAGAACGACTGCTGCCGGCACTGATTACCTTGCGTGACACTGTGCGCCATCGTGCCCTGAAACTTGAAAATGAAGTAAAACCCGGTCGCACCCATTTGATGGATGCCATGCCGATAACGTTTGCCCAACAACTGAATGGTTGGGCAGTGCAGCTCGATTATGTCGAAGAAAAGCTGCGTGGCGCGGTACATGGTTTGCTGAGTATTCCCCAGGGCGGTACAGCGGTAGGTACGGGGGTAAACTGCCACCGTGAATTTGCGCCGCGCTTTTGCCTGCTCCTGAGCCAAAGAACGGGCCAGCATTTTCAACCATTGGATTCTTTCTTTGCCGGTCAGGGCGCAATTGATCGACCACTGGCATTGTCGTCGGCGTTGCGTGGCCTTGCTGTGGTGCTGATGAAAATCTGTAATGACCTGCGCTGGATGAATTCCGGCCCGCAGCATGGTTTGGCGGAAATCGTCTTGCCAGTGGTGCAGCCCGGTTCGTCTATTATGCCGGGCAAGGTTAATCCGGTAATTTGTGAGTCGGTGTGCATGGTGGCCGCTCAGGTGATGGGACTGGATCAGGCCAATGCCATTGCTGCTCAGAGCGGCAATTTCGAGCTTAACGTGATGTTGCCGCTGGTAGCAGATAACCTGCTTGGTATGACGGCCATATTGGCGAACGCCATGGGCATGCTTGACCAATCAGTCATGTCCGGCTTTCAGATAAACAGTGACCATCTGGCCGAATCCATCAAAAAAAACCCGATACTGGTGACGGCGCTGAATCCGTTGGTCGGTTACAACCTGGCGGCGGAGATCGCCAAAGAAGCCTATAGCAGTGGCCGGCCGGTGATCGATGTGGCCTGTGAGAAGACCGATCTGTCCCGTGAGCAACTTGAAAAGCTGCTTGATCCGGTCAAACTCACTCGCGGTGGCACCGACTTCTAGCTAACTAACAATTCAAACAGAGGACGCGATCATGGACCTGAGCATCACCCGTACCCCGTCAGCCTATTCTTCCCCGTTGCTGGTCAATAGCATCCTTGAAGCTGGGGTGAAAAATGCGCCGGATCAGGAGATCGTTTACGCCGACAAACTGCGCATGACCTACCGTGACTTGGGTGAGCGGGTTAGCCGTCTGGCCTCTATGTTGACCGATCTCGGAGTCAAGCCGGGTGACACCGTGGCGGTAATGGATTGGGATAGTCACCGATACCTGGAGTGCTTTTTCGCCATTCCGATGATGGGGGCGGTGCTGCATACAGTGAATGTGCGGTTGTCCCCGGAACAGGTCCTTTACACCATCAACCACGCTAAAGATGACGTAATTCTGGTGAATCGTGAATTCTTGCCCATCCTTGATGCCATCAAGGATCGTATTGAGCCGGTAAAGAAATATGTGCTGCTGGATGATGATGACGGTCCGCAGGACAGCCAGATTGACTTGGCTGGTGAATACGAAGCTCTGCTGAAGGCGGCGAGCAGTGAGTTCACCTTCCCGGATCTAGATGAAAACACCCGCGCTACGACTTTCTATACTACCGGCACCACCGGACTGCCTAAGGGTGTCTACTTTAGCCATCGTCAACTGGTACTGCATACCTATGCTGGCCGTGCAGCGCTGGGCGGCAGCGGCCATGGCAGGTTCAACGCCAATGACATCTATATGCCGATCACGCCTATGTTCCACGTGCACGCCTGGGGTATCCCGTATATGGCAACCATGATGGGTGTGAAGCAGGTTTATCCGGGCCGCTATGAGCCGGCCTCATTGTTAAAGCTGTTGGTTACTGAAAAGGTTACCTTCTCCCATTGTGTGCCAACTATTATCCAGATGTTGCTTGGCGCCGAAGCAGCCAAGAGCGTCGATCTGAATGGCTGGAAGGTAATCATTGGCGGCTCCGCATTGCCCCCCGCCTTGGCCCGCGGAGCGCTTGAGCGCGGCATCGACATCTACACCGGTTACGGCATGAGTGAGACTTGCCCGCTGATGACCCTGGCGCTGTTGCCGCCGGAGCTGGAGAAGGCGGATATCGATACCCAGGTGACTTACCGCACCATGACAGGCCGCCCGGTACCAATGGTGCAGATCCGCATTGTTGATGAGAACATGAACGACGTACCTCATGATGGAAAAGCCCAAGGCGAAGTGGTGGCTCGGGCACCCTGGCTCACTCAGGGTTATCTGAATGACAAGGAAAACTCCGAACATCTGTGGCACGGCGGTTGGTTGCATACGGGTGACATTGCCACCATGAGCGCCGACGGTTGGTTGAAAATCGCTGATCGCATCAAGGACGTGATCAAAACCGGTGGTGAGTGGGTGTCTTCGATTGATCTGGAAGGTCTGGTATTGCATCACCCGGCGGTGGCTGAATGTGCGGTGATTGGTGTACCGGATGAAAAGTGGGGTGAGCGTCCTCTGGCTTTGGTGGTGAAGAAGCCGGGGGCCGAGGTGGAAGCCCAGGGCATTAAGGATCTGGTCATGGATTACGCCAATAAGGGCGTCATTTCAAAGTATGGCGTACCGGATCGAATCAAGTTTGTTGACGCCCTGCCGCGCACCAGCGTGGGCAAGCTGGACAAGAAGCTGATGCGTGCCGAAATGGCAGACTGATACCTTGCCAGACCGCCACACCGATCTGGTGTGGCGGGCCTTCTCTCCCTCCTCACATTTTTTGCACAAACCGCGGTGCATAATAAAGCGGCGTCATTTAGCAAGATTGTTAATTTGGCCATAGCATTTCTGGAGATCAAGCTATGAGACAGGGCGCCTTTGTTGCCGTGGTTGCGTTGATTTCACTGGCGCTTCTTGCGGTTTGGCAGTTCGGTGGCGAGAAAGCTGGTCAGCGTCAGCGACCGCCACAGGCGGTCAATGTTGAGGCCCCACGCCTGACCACCTTGCAGCGCCGGGTGGAAGCGGTAGGCACAGCGCGTGCGCTGCAGTCTGTTAGCGTAACCAGCGAAGTAGATGGGCGGGTTGTGCGGGTAGCCATGAAAGAAGGCTCACGCGTGATGACCGGTGAACTTCTGGTGTCACTGGATGATAGAACCGCTCAGGCGGAATTGGCCCAGGCCGAGGCCAGCTTGGCTGACGCCCGTGCTGCCTCGCAGCGCGCCGAGCGTTTGCAAAATACTCGAGCCATCTCGGAAGCAGAGGTCGATCAGCTTAAGGCGGCCTTGCAGGGAGCCCAGGCACAGCAGCAAGCAGCGGAGGCCAGATTATCCTATCACCAGATTCGGGCGCCTTTCCCTGGTGTTATCGGTCTCGGCAATATTGATCCGGGCAGCTATCTGCGCGCCGGGGATCTGATAACCACTCTGGATAATACTGAACAGCTTGAAGTGCAGTTCACAGTGCCCGAGCGCTATCTGGCAACACTGGCCCCCGGCCAGTCATTAACCGTAACCAGTGATGCCTGGCCGGAGAAGGTATTCTCCGGTCAGCTTACCTATCTTGATAGTCGGATTGATCCAACCAATCGAGCTATTACGGTTAAAGCTCTGTTGGATAACAACGAGCAGCTAATGCTCCCAGGGCAGTTCTTACAAGTCTCTCTGGCGGTGGATGAGCATCAAGCACTAATGATCCCGGAGCAGGCCATATTGACTCAGGGCGTGGTCAGCTTTGCATTTGTTGTAAAGGATGGTCAGGCAGAGCGACGGCAGCTGTCGCTTGGCACCCGGCAGCAAGGCTGGGTTGAAGTGACTAGCGGCATTGCCGAAAACGATCAGGTGATTATTACCGGCCACACCCGCCTGGGTAGTGGCTCCCCTGTAACAGTCGTTGATGATCCCGGGGCTTTATTGCCCGAGTCTGCCGGTGCCTTCATCGATCAGGAGGGCTGAGTCGTGGTGATTTCCGACGTCTCAATAAAACGTCCGGTATTTGCCACGGTTATTTCTCTATTGATCGTGGTTTTTGGCCTTAGTGGTCTGTTGAAGCTACCGGTACGAGAATATCCGGACATCGATCCTCCGGAGGTATCCGTGTCGGTAGAGTATCGCGGTGCCGCCCCGGAGGTTATCGATACCCAGATCGTTCAGATTATTGAGGCTGCGATCAGCGGCGTAGAGGGGGTTGAGCGAATTGAGTCGCGCAGCCGTATCGGTTCAGCACGTACCTCCATTGAGTTTAATCTTGACCGTGACGTGGATGCGGCGGCCAACGATGTTCGTGATGCCATTTCCAGAGTTCTAGGGCGCCTGCCAGAAGACGCGGAATCCCCGGTAATTGCCAAAACGGATGCTGATGCGCGTCCCATTATCTGGGTTACCTTGACTAGCACCACATTAGCGCCGGAGGAGCTCAGCGACTTCGCCGAACGTAATCTGGTTGATCGTTTTTCGGTGCTTGATGGTGTCGCAGACGTATTCATTGGTGGGCAACGTCGTTACGCCATGCGTGTCTGGCTGGACCGACGCCGGATGGCGGCTCACGGAGTGGTGGTAACAGATATTCAGCAAACTCTGCAGGCCAATAATGTGGAGCTGCCTGCAGGCAAGGTGGAGTCTGCCAGTCGGGATTTTACCGTCCGTGCGGATAGCCGCTTATCTGACGTGGATGAGTTCAAGCGACTGGTAGTGCGTCGTGATGGTGACCACCTTATTCGCCTGGGTGATGTTGCCAAGGTGGAGTTGGGGGTAGAGAACCGTGACACGGTGCTTCGTGCAAATGGCGACGTGGCGATTGGCCTCGGAATCATTCGGCAATCGAAAGCCAATACGGTTGCGGTGTCCGATTTGGTTCAGGAAGAGATTGCCCGAGTTCAGGAAACACTGCCCTCGGATATTAGTCTTGGCATAAATTATGATGAGTCGATTTTTATTCGTGCCTCAATCAAGGAAGTATTAATTACCCTGGCCATTTCCGTGGTCCTGGTAATTCTGGTGATATGGGTTTTCCTTGGCAGTCTGCGTGCAACGCTAATTCCGGCGGTAACCATTCCGGTATCTATTATTGGCGCCTTTGCCGGGCTGGCTTTGTTGGGCTTCTCTTTGAATGTGCTTACTCTGCTTGCTCTGATTTTGGCTATCGGCCTGGTGGTCGATGATGCGATTGTAATGCTGGAGAATATTCAGCGGCGCATGGATGAGGGCGAGAAGCCGTTAGTTGCGGCATTTCTTGGGGCCCGACAGGTGGCTTTCGCCATTGTCGCTACCACCCTGACCTTGATTGCAGTGTTTGTACCAATCTCATTTATGGGTGGTGATGTTGGTCGCCTGTTTGCCGAATTTGGATTCACTCTGGCGGCCGCCGTAGTGGTGTCCAGTGTGGTGGCACTATCATTAGCGCCTATGCTGTGTTCCCGTTGGCTCAGGCCACACAGAAATCAAAATGAAGCAAACTGGTTGGATCGTCGACTGGCAAATATGGCCGGTCTATACCAGCGCTCGTTGAATTACACCTTGAGCCACCCAGCGCCGGTGCTCTCCATAGCTCTGGCCGGCTGTCTGTTGGCGATATTCGCCTGGGCACAGATACCCCGTGAACTGGCACCGACAGAAGACCGGGGTGTGTTTATTGTCCCCGCCACGGCGCCGCAAGGTGCGACGGCGAATTACACCCAGCACCATGCCGCAAAAATTGAAAAAATTATTCTGCCGTTGGTTGATGAAGGTGAAGTGCTTAGAGTGCTATCGATTGTTGGTTTTCGTGGCCAGGTGACCAATGCCTTTACCATTGTCCGTTTGAAGCATTGGGACGAGCGACAGCGCAAACAGCAGGATATCGTTAGAGAAGTTCTGCAGAAATTACCTCAGGTTCCCGGACTACGGGCCGTGGCAATCAATCCCCCGGGCCTGGGACAGAGCGCGTTCAGCCAAGCCCTGGAGGTAGTGGTATCCGGTCCGGACTATGCCTCTGCCGTTGCCTGGAGTGAATCCATGCTGGCCAGAATGGAAGACAACCCCGGCTTGTTTGGCGCCACCACGGACTATGATGAAACCCAGCCACAATTGGATGTCAGGCTGTTGCGCGATCGTGCCGCTGATTTGGGTATCAGCGCCGAAGACGTGGGCCAGACCTTACAAGCCATGCTGGCCTCGTCGGTGGCAACAACCTATCTGGACCGTGGCCGGGAATACGATGTGATGCTGGAAGCGATTCCCGCTGATCGGGCTTCGCCAGAAGATCTGAACAATATCTATTTGCGCGCTGACGGCGGAGGGTTGGTGGCTTTGTCCAGTATCATTGATCTTCACCAGCAGGGCGCTTCACCTGAACTGCGCCGAGTAGGGCGACTGCCGTCGGTTACCCTGTCCGCATCAATGATGCCTGGCTATGATTTGGGCTCAGCAATTCGTTTTATCGAAGATACTGCTCGGCAGACTCTGCCAGCAGAAGCGAGGGTCAGTTACAAAGGTATGGCGGAGGAATTTCAATCTGCCTCGGCGGCCATCTATATTACTTTCCTGTTGGCAGTCGTTATTGTATTTCTGGTTCTCGCCGCACAGTTTGAAAGCTGGATTCATCCTTTGATTATCATGCTCACCGTACCCCTCGCCATTGCTGGCGCCGTAATCGCTATCCGGCTTAGTGGCAACTCAATAAACGTGTACAGTCAAATTGGCATGATTATGCTGGTGGGCCTTATGGCGAAGAACGGTATTCTCATTGTCGAGTTCGCCAATCAGTTGCGCGATCAGGGCCGTACCGTCAGCCAGGCAATTGTTGAAGGGGCCACGGTGCGCTTCCGGCCAGTTTTAATGACCGGCATATCGACCATTTTTGGCGCCTTGCCACTGGTTATGGCCGTGGGAGCTGGTGCAGAAAGCCGTATATCCATCGGCATTGTGATTATAGGCGGCTTGCTGTTTGCCACTGTGCTGACTTTGTTCATCATCCCGCTGCTGTACAACTGGCTAGCTGGTTATGCATCATCGGCCAATGCCATTGCCGAGCGACTGCATCGGGAGCTGCCCACAGGTGAAGACCACTGATTACACAGTAATACGCAGCCGACGTCGCTCGCTTGAGCTGCGCTTGTATCCCGATAGCCGCATAGAAGTTCGAGTGCCGCTACGGGCCAGTGCACGCGAGGTTGAGGATTTTATCGCCAGTAAGTCCGCTTGGCTGCAAGCCCGTCTGAGGGGGCAGCAGCTACGTCCGCCGCGAATCCCTTTGCAGTACCGTCATGGTGAGGAGCATCTGTTTCTCGGCCAACACTATCCGCTGTCTCTGGCCCGCGCGGCCCGGCCGGCGACTGCGCTGCAGCAGGGCAGCCTCTGCCTGCTGGCGCCAGAGCCGGATAACCCGGAGCGGATTGCCAGGCAGCTGGAACGCTGGTATCGCCAGCAGGCCGATGGCGTCTTCAATCGGTTAATTGATCACCACTTCCCTTTCTTTGCGGTTCGCGGCCATATCCGGCCACAGTTGAGGATCCGCTCAATGAAGAGCCGCTGGGGTAGCCTCTCCAGCCTTGGCTATATCAACCTTAATCTGGAACTGATAAAGACGCCGCTGCACAGTATTGAGTACGTGGTCATCCATGAACTGTGTCATCTTGAGCACATGAACCATGGGCCCGCGTTCCAGGCCCTGATGTCGCAATGTCTGCCCGACTGGCGGCGCAGAAAGCGGGAGCTGAACGAGATGCCATTACGCTGAGGCGGTCAGTGCTTTCAGGTATGGATTCAAGTTAATGTAAGGGCACTATGACCGAGAACCTGATCGAAATTCGTAATGTGAGCCTGCGCCGCGGCGAGCGCACGTTGTTTAGCGATATTAACCTGGATATTCCGCGCGGCAGTGTTACCGCCATTATGGGCCCTAGCGGTTGCGGCAAGACCACCTTGCTACGTCTGATCGGCGGCCAGTTGAAAGCCACCTCGGGCCAAGTGCTGGTGGATGGCAAGGAAGTTAGCGAGTTAGGGCGTGGCGACTTGTTTCGCCTGCGTCGCCGTATGGGCATGCTGTTTCAAGCGGGTGCTCTGTTTACCGATCTATCCGTCTACGACAACGTCGCCTTCCCATTACGCATGCATACCCGGTTGCCGGAAAGCATGATTCGCGATCTGGTGTTAATGAAACTTGATGCTGTAGGCCTGCGTGGAGCCAGAGACCTGATGCCCGCGGAATTGTCTGGCGGCATGGCCCGTCGCGCAGCTTTGGCACGGGCCATCATTCTTGATCCCGACCTGATTATCTATGACGAACCATTCGCCGGTCAGGACCCGATCTCTATGGGCATGCTGGCTACATTAATTGCCCGATTGAATAGGGCTCTGGGAGTCACCACGATTATTGTCTCCCATGATGTTACGGAAACCGCCGCCATCGCTGATTACATGCACGTGATTGCGGACGGCAAGATCCGCGGTCAGGGGCCAACAGAAGCGGTAATGAACAGTGATGACGAAAGGGTTCGGCAGTTTATTCAGGGCCTGCCGGATGGTCCGGTACCTTTTCAGTATCCGGCCGTGGATTATTATCAGGATCTCGGTTTGGAGCCTCGCCAATGATGACCTGGCTGCAGCGTCTTGGTGCCACCGGGCTTGAATTGCTGCGAGTGCTTGGCAGGGCAACCTTGCTCTGGTGGCAGGCCCTTTCAGGGGTGCCGGACTGGCGTCATGGCCCTGGCCTGTTGATGCGTCAGATCTATTTTGTTGGTGTTTATTCCCTGGTAATCATTGTTGTATCCGGTGCGTTCATTGGCATGGTGCTGGCCTTACAGGGCTACACCGTACTGGTGAAATTCGGTGCCTCCCAGGCACTGGGACAACTGGTGGCACTATCCCTGCTGCGTGAGCTGGGCCCGGTGGTAGCGGCGTTACTATTTGCTGGCAGGGCGGGATCAGCAATGACTGCCGAGATTGGCCTGATGAAAGCCACCGAGCAACTTGCCGCCATGGAAATGATCGGCGTTGATCCGCTACGAAGAGTAGTTCGGCCGCGTTTGTTGGCCGGTATGTTGGCGATGCCCGTGCTGGCGCAGATTTTTAATGTGGTAGCCATCTGGGGTGCAGTCATGGTTGGCGTGCACTGGCTTGGAGTGGATGCCGGGTCGTTCTGGTCGAATATGCAAAATGTGGTGGAATTTCGCGAAGATGTACTCAATGGTGTAATCAAGTCAGCTGTTTTTGGTGCAGTGATTAGCTGGATCGCGGTCTACCAGGGTTATGAAGTAACGCCAACCTCGGCCGGCATTGCCACCGCAACAACCCGTACCGTGGTGTATTCATCTTTGGCGGTGCTGGCGCTGGATTTTCTGCTGACTGCCGTCATGTTTGGAGTGGACTGATGCAAAACCGCAACATCGAAATCATGGTTGGCGCATTTATGCTTGCGGGCATTCTTGCCCTGATTTACCTGTCCTTCCAGGTTAGTGGGCTTTCTTTGCGTGGTAATAGCGCAGAGAGCTATCAGCTGGTGGCCCACTTCAACAATGTGTCCGGGCTCACGGAGCGCGGCAAGGTGACTATTGGTGGTGTATTGGTGGGCCGCGTTACCAGCATCGAGCTGGACCCAGTCAGCGTTCGTGCTCGCGTTGAAATGGAGATAGATAAAGGGGTCAATTACATTACTGACGATAGCATCGCGTCGATTAAAACCGCGGGGGTGTTGGGGGAAAAATATATAAGCATTGCCGTGGGAGGAAGTGAAGAAATACTTGCTGATGGTGGGGAGATCTTTGATACCCAGTCTGCCTTTGTCCTAGAGGATATTATCGGCACGGTGTTAAGCAATTTATTTGATAAAAAGGCAGAAGGGAAATGAGTACGGCGAGCTGCAATTATTTCTACGCTATTTTATTTTCCATAATGGCACTTCTACTGCCCTCCCTGACTCGGGCAGATAGCAGCATTGCCCTGAAGACCGCGGAGTCAGCCACCAATCGTATTCTCGAGCTATCTACACAGGCGCGCAGCTATATTGATAAAGAACCGGATCGCTATTACAGCCAAGTCAGTGATGTACTAAATGAAGTGATGGACTTTGAAGGCTTCGCCCGAGGTGTGATGGCAACTTATGCCAGTGCTCGGCAATATAATGCCTTGAAAACTGATGCTGAGCGCAACCAGTTTAATCAGCGCATTGAACGCTTTGGAGACAAGCTTGAACGTATTTTGATTATCACCTATTCGGATGCGGTGCTGTCATTTAAAGGAGAGAAGATCACCCTGTCCATAGCGCCGGGCAGTGATGCCGCCCCACATCGCGCCATCATTAATCAAGAAATCTACAGCAATACCGGTAAGGTCTACCTGGTTCAGTACACCATGCGAGAAATGCGGCCGGATCTTTGGAAGGTCACCAATCTTACTGTTGATGGCGCCAACCTTGGCCAGATATATCGCACTCAGTTCGCCAGCGAAGTAGAAAAGGCTGGCGGTGATCTGGATAAGACCATTGATGACTGGGGCCAATAATAATGTCGGCAAACGCATCTATAGAGTCATTGCCGTCAGCAGCGGCGCGCTACCAGGACGATACGATTTATCTTTCTGGTTCGTTGAACTTTGATTCGGTAATTGCCCTGAATAATCAGGTATCCGACTGGCTTAATAGCAATATGCCGGTGGACTGCATGGTCGATCTTGCAGAGGTTGAGTACAGTAGCAGCGTTGGCATTGCTTTAATGCTGGGGTGGATGCGAATTGCCAATCATGCGGGTGGCACACTCAGTTTATGCAATGTTCCGGCTGACATGTTGGCAATGGCTGAAGTGGGTGGGCTGTCGGGATTGTTTAGTCAGCAGGATCAGAAGTAGCCGGTTTCAAAGCGTTGCCTGCAAAGCGTATCCCTTTCCAGCCATCACGCATAAAACGGCGGATGTTGCCGTGGTCGGTGCCGTCAGGAAAGCGCAGCACATCATCACGATAGTAGCTACCGAAGCAAGCCAGCGTGCTGTCCTCATCCAGCTGATGTAGCTGAGCGAACGCAAAGATCCTGCAGGACCCAGCGTTGGTGCCGGCCTCATTCCATAGCGCATCGTCACCAAGGCCATTATGAAAACCCGTAGGGGTGTAATCGTAATGCTCGCTGATCGCCGCAATGACCTCGTCAAAAGCGATGGTCGCCGGTGACTGTTGGATGCGTTGCAGCAGGGTTTCCAGTGAGTTCACAAGTGCCTCCGGATGGCGGGTTCGGTGGGAAAGTAGAGGCCATAAGGCCGGCACCGTCAACCAGTCTGGTAGCATTGACCGGGCCTGACGGGCTAGCAATATGGTCTTGCCCTAATCCACCGGGAGGAAAGTGAATGTCGAGCCTGTTTGACCCTAGAGTGTTCTTTGCTGCGGAGCGTACTCTGCTGGCGTGGAATCGTACCGGCCTGGCATTGATCGCCTTCGGTTTTGTTATCGAACGGGCCGGTATGCTGGTGGCGCTTTTGTTGCCGAACAGTCCCGGCGGTCTGAGTCCAGCCTTCACGCTATGGCTCGGGGTGCTGTTTATCCTGCTCGGATCACTGGTATCGGTGTTATCGACGTTGCAGCACCGGGTGGTGTTGCGCACCCTGAATGCTGAAGAGATTCCGCGGGGCTATCGAACTGACTGGGCCATGCTGGTGAATCTGGTAGTAGCACTGCTCGGCACCCTGTTAGCTGGCTGGCTGCTGCTTACCGCTCTCTAAACTCACTCAGGCAGGGCAATGGATTCTGTATCACAGATGGCGCTTGGTGCCGCCGTATCGGTGGCGGTGGTTGGCCGACGGATGCCGGTGTGGAAGGCTGCTGTGATTGGTGCTGCCTTCGGCACTTTGCCGGATCTCGACGTGGTCATTGATTATGGTGACCCGATTCGCAACATGACTTTTCATCGCGCCGAAAGCCACGCCCTGTTCTGGTTGACCCTGTTTTCGCCGCTGGCTGCCTGGTTCTGTACCAAATGGAGCGGCATGGCCGACAGCTTCCGGATTTGGTGGCTGAACATCTGGCTGATCCTGATCAGCCACACTTTGCTCGATGCCATGACCGTTTATGGTACCCAGCTGCTGTTACCGTTTAGTGATACTCCGCTGGGTGTGGCTAGCATCTTTATCATCGACCCGCTGTACACCGTGCCATTGCTGTGCGGCCTGTTCTGGGCAATCAGGTGGCGTGGCCGGCGCGGTCTGAATGCGAACAGGAATGGCCTGATTATCAGCACCCTCTACCTGTGCTGGACCGTGCTAGCTCAACAGCATGTGACCGCGATGGCCGAGAAGTCCATCGCAGCCAGTGATGTTGAAGTGCGGCAGAAGCTCGTTACACCGACACCGTTCAATACTTTGATATGGCGAGTACTAGTGATTACCCCGGAGGGTTATGGGGAAGGTTTCTACTCGCTGCTGGATGGCGACAGGCCAATACAGTTTGAGTACTTCTCCCGCCGCATATATTGGTTTGAGGCGTTGCAAGGAAGCTGGGAGACCGCCCGAATAGGCTGGTTTAGCAAAGGGTTCTTTGCCATGAGTGAGCATGACGGCGAAGTGCGTATTACTGATCTGCGCATGGGCCAGCAACCGGACTATGTATTTAGTTTTGCCGTGGCCAGGCATGACTCAACAGGCGTGCAGCCAATGGCGCCCGTTTCCCGTCCTTCGCGGGTGGATATCGGCGAGGGCTTTCGGTGGTTGGGCTTGCGGCTATTTGATGCCAATACACCGCCACTGCATCGCGCGATGATGCCTGCTACCGAACCATTCGACTGAGCCCTGACTCAGGAATTTCAGCAAAAAAAGCCCCGCCGAGGCGGGGCCTTTTTGTCAGCCAAAGTTGATCAGACCTTGTTGACGTTTGCGGCTTGCGGGCCTTTCGGGCCCTGCTGGATGTCGTATGACACCTGCTGCCCTTCTGCCAGAGTCTTGAAGCCGTTGCCCTGAATGGCGCTGAAATGTACGAATACGTCCGCACCGCCCTCGTCCTGGGTGATGAAGCCAAACCCTTTGGATTCGTTAAACCATTTCACAGTACCAGTTGCCATTGTTACTTACCTCGAGTGTTCCGATATCGATATCGATGACGTTTAGTGCTGACAGGACGGGAGGACTGCGCGGGGGGAAACTACCTGAACCACCGCTGCTCAAGCCGCAGCATCTTTGACTCTACGGCAGTTTTTTTTCCTGCGCCACTTTTTTTGCCGGCTCCGTGAAGGTCCCGTCAACCCCGGCAAAGTCAGTGGCAGTCAGCGTATCCCGGCAGCGACCTCGAGCTCATGAATGCCATTCTCCAGATAATCCAGCAGTCGCTGCATGGATGGCAATGTGCGGCGGCAGCCAATCAATCCGAACTCAAGCTGGTCCACATAACTGGTCAGGGTAATATTCAGCGCAATCCGATCCAGCGCGATGGAGACCGGGTACATGCCTTCAAGTTTTGCACCATTCCAGTACAGTGGTTCTTTCGGCCCGGGCACGTTGGAAATAATCACGTTAAATGCTTGCAGCTTTGGCGCCATACCCGTCAGCAGGTTGATGCCCGTCGGAGCCAGCATCAGGGCGGTAAAGTTGAGGATTTCTGCCGGGCTCATTTGCCGATAGCGACACTTTGCCTCTTCCACGGACGCCTTGATGACTCGCAGACGATTGGCCGGGTCAGCGATATGGGTGCCCAGATTGGCGAGAATAGTGGCAATCTGATTTCCTTCGGCGCTGTCATCCTGACGCAGTGATACGGGCACCATGGCAATCAAGGGTTGGTTCGGCAGGGCATTTTGTGAAATCAGATAGTCGCGCAGGGCGCTACCGCAGATTGCCAGTACGATGTCATTAAGTGTGCAGCCAAATGCGTTGCCGATTTTCTTGATCCGAGCCATGGAGTAGGACTGGGCAGCAAAACGGCGGCTGCCGGTAATCCGCTCATTGAGCATGCACTGGGGCGCCTGAAAGATAGATACATAGTCGGGATCGTTCTTGGCCTTCTGGCTTACCTTGTACACCTCCCGAGCCAGCGCCGGAACGGTGGCCACCTGCTTGGATAATCCGGCGGTCAGTTGGGCCAGGCCGCTGACCGCTTCGACCGGATTGCTGGGCATGCCTGGCCGACGCTTGCGCGGCGGCGTAGCCCAGACCGGCGCCAGATCACGAACCTCCGGGTCTGGCGACAGCGCGCGCATACCAAGACGCATGGCCGAGATGCCATCCACCAGCGAGTGATGAATCTTGGTATACATGGCAAACCGGCGACCGCGGATACCCTCGATCAGATGCGCCTCCCATAGCGGCCGCTCGCGATCGAGCAGGTTGGAATGCTCGGCTGATACCAGTGCAAGCAGCTCGCGAATACGACCTGGCTTGGGTAGTGCTTCGTGACGGAAGTGAGCGTCGATATCGAACTGTTTGTCCTCGGTCCACATGGGCTGGCCAAAGCGGCTTGCCAGACGCTGGTTAAATGGCGCCACCGGACAGCAATAATCGCGCATCTGTGCGGCCAGCTCACTGACGTATTTGGGGCCTGCATCCTCCGGGTAGGAGAACAATTGCAGGCCGGCCACATGCATAGGCTGTTGGCGCCGTTCGAGAAAAAGGAATAACTGATCAACCGGGCCAAGAGCCTTCACTACACTTTCTCCTGTTATATCTGTCTTCCGTAGCCAACCGCTGCTGGAGTGGGAAACTTAATGTTTACCGCGCCACTTTTTCATTGATGTGGACATGCCGGTAGCCTTGGCAAGGAAATCCCAAACCGGCATCGGCAGAGTGCCCTTCATCAGGTCAATATGCTTGACGATCATGGGTGCCTGCACCAGAGGCTCCCGTTGGCGCATGCCATCAAGAATGGCACGGACGACCTTTTCTGGCGATAGCATCGGCGATAGCAGCGGTGACTTCACGCCGTCAAACATGCCGGTATCAATATAGCTCGGGCACACCGTGGTGACGCTGACATTGTCTAGTCCGCGCTCTTTCAGCTCCAGTCTGAGGGACTCGGAGAAGCCCAGCACCGCCCACTTGCTCGCCGCGTAGGTGCTGCCATAGGGCAGGCCAACATAGGAGCTGGCACTGGCGATATTGACCAGATGGCCGCGTGGACTCTGGATAAGGTCATCGAAAAAGGCGTGGGTCAGGGCCATCAGGCCGGTGGCATTGATCTGGAAGGTGTTCAGGTGGTCCTTCAGGTCGACCTTCTCGAACTCACCGCCGAACACGACCCCGGCATTGTTGATCAGCACATCTACCGGCCCGTGGGCCTTGTGCAGGCGCTCGCGGAAGGCATTGAAGGTGCCGAGCTTGCTGACATCCAGCACCATGGGGTGTGCTGTACCACCGTGACGGCGGATTCTTTCACAAACCTCGCTGGCGGCTTCTTTACGGCGTGCGGTGACGATCACTTCGGCGCCTTCGTGGGCAAGCTTTTCAGCCATCAGTGCGCCGATGCCAGAGCCGGCGCCAGTGATAAGTATTCTCAGTCCGGAAAAATAGGGCATGCTGGGGCTCAGTATTTGTTTGTGGGAAAAATGGAGCTTAGCCGGAATGGCGCGTGATGGCGACGTCCTGCATGGGCCAATTGGCGTCTGCCCATGCTAGGGGTATTCTGCCAGCAGGGGATACTGCTGAGAACAACAAGAGATCATGATGGAATCAGGGATGAAGTATCGACCCATGTCTGTATACCGCTACTGGCTATTGCTGCTGTGTGGTTGGTCGTTGTTCGCTTCTGCGGCCATAGAGGTAGGTCCATCGCTGGACCGTGAGATATTGGCCCCTCATGTGCTGTATTGGTGCGACAAGACTGGCGACAGCACCCTGGCCGATGCGCAAGTTGCACAGTTCCTCCCTTTGCATAAAGCCCAGATTACTTTTGGCTACCGCAGCGATGCGTGCTGGTTCCGCTTTCAATTGCGTAACAGCTCGGCCATCGTTCAGGAAGCACTGCTGCTTATTGATTACGCACTACTCGACTATCTTGATCTTTACGGACCGGATATGGGTGAGGCGCGCCACTGGGTACTGGGTGATTTGTCACCGGACCGTCAACTGCCGCTCAACTTGCGTAATCCCGCTGTATCTATACGTCTGCTACCGGGCAGTGATAACGAATACTGGATTCGGGTAAAGACCACCAGCTCCATGTCGTTACCTATGACTGTGTCCAGTCACTATGCTTTCCTTGAACACCACGTCAACAATGATTGGCTGGTTGGTGTGTTTTACGGCATCGGCTTTGGCTTGTTTTGTTACCATCTGGTGCTATGGATTTTTGCCCGAGAGCGTATCTATCGATTTTACGTGGTACACGTTGGTGCAAGCCTTGCCTATGTTTCTACGTTGCAAGGCATTAGTCAGAAGTATTGGCCCTTTGCCGAGCGTCAGCCAGACAGCTTTCCTTATGTAATTGGTTATATATCGCTGATTTCGGGCATTCTATTTGCCCGGGATTTTCTGGAAACAGCAAAGTGGACCGGGCTTGATCGACTACTGAAAATCACTGTTGTGGCTTCATCAGCATTGCTCGCGTTACAAATCTTGCTGCCCCCAGGCACCGTTACCCGCTACATGGGGGTGATGGCTCTCTCTGTCGTGCTGATTTTAATTAGCACGGGCATATACAGTTGGTACCAAGGCCGAGGACAGGCGCGCATCTTCGTGCTTGCCTGGGGCACATTTCTGGCCATGATGGCGCTATTGGCGTTTAACGTATACGGGCTGGTAGCGGATCTGCCGATTGTGTTGACTTTGCATGGTTTGCATATCGGTATCGTATTGCAGCAGGTGATGCTGTCGTTCGGCTTGGCCGCACGACTTAACGAGCTCAAGCGCGAGTCGTTAGAGCATGAACAGCAGATTGTTCGCGCCAAAACGGAAAGTGCTGCAAAGGGTGAATTTCTTGCTCGTATGAGCCATGAAATACGCACACCAATGAATGCGGTGCTGGCTTTGACAGAGCTGCTTGCCGACACTGACCTGGATAGTCGCCAGAAAAATTACGTCAGCACCATTAGCAGTGCTGGTGAAAGCCTGCTGGGCATAATTAACGACGTACTTGATTACTCGAAAATTGCCGCCGGAAAGCTTCAACTGGAACGGCGTAGCATGAGCCTGTCGCGGGTACTGCAGGACTGTATGACCATTATGTCCGCCAGCGCAGAGCAGAAGGGCCTGCAAATGAGTAAGGAGTTCGATCCTGAACTGCCGGAAAGTGTTAATGGTGACCCGGTGCGCCTCAAGCAGGTGCTGCTGAATTTGCTTAGCAATGCGATAAAATTTACCCATCAGGGCAGCGTCACACTTGCGGTAAACTGTGAGCTTAAAAGTGAGCGGCAGGTGCGTATCCGCGTTGAGGTTATTGATACGGGCATAGGCATGACGGCGGAGCAGGTAAGCGAGCTGTTCAGCTCTTTCCAGCAGGCCGATAGTTCAACTTCACGACGTTACGGTGGTACCGGGCTTGGACTGGCGATTTCCAAGCAGCTGGTGGAGCTTATGGGGGGAGTGATTGAAGTAAATAGCAAGCCGGGCGCGGGCACGCGGTTCAGCTTTGCTATCTGGTTGCCGTTAAGTGACGTAGCCGCAGACGCACATCAGCAACAGCAGGTTGACCTGAGTGGCTTACGTGTTCTGGTGGTGGAGGACAATACGGTTAACCAGATGGTGGTGGGGGCCATGCTTGCCAAGCTGGAGGTATCGTCTCACATTGTCGGCTCTGGGGAAGAGGCGTTGTCTGCTTTACAGAAAAATCCTGATTGTTGTGATTTGATTTTGATGGATTGCGAAATGCCCGGCATGGATGGTTACCAGACAACGGCACATATCCGGCGCATGAAAAATGGCGCACAGTCATTACCGATTATTGCTATGACTGCCCATGCGCTGGCGGAGCACCGGGAGAAATGTCTGGCGTCAGGGATGGACGATCATCTGGCCAAGCCATTGACCATGGCGCTGATGGGGGAGACGCTCAGCCGCTGGCGGAGCGCCTCCAGAATAAACTGATCAGCCGGACAGGCCGACGTACACATTCTGCACGTCATCGTCGGCATCAATGGCCTCAAGAAATGCCTCCACTTCTGCCAACGCTTCACCTTCCAGTGGCACCGGGTTTTTCGGTAGGTAGCCTAGCTTGGCAGACTGTACGCTGAAGCCAAGATCCGGTAATGCCCGGCTAACAGAGTCGAGATCGGTTGGCTCGGTGTAAAACGTCACCCCTTCGTCACCGACCTCGAGGTCCTGAGCGCCTGCTTCAATAGCCGCTTCATCCGGGTCAACGCCCTCAGTAGTGGCGCTGGCTTCAATAATACCGAGATACTGGAAGTCCCAGGCTACCGAGCCGGAGGTGCCAAGCTGGCCTTTGCGAAACAGTACGCGGATGCTTTGGGCGGTGCGGTTCTTATTATCCGTCAAGCATTCGACGATTACCGGTACTTGATGCGGGGCAAAGCCCTCATAGGTCACCAATTCGTATTGGCTAGCATCATCCAGCAGGCCGGCACCTTTCTTGATAGCGCGCTCCAGCGTGTCGCGGGGCATGGAGGCCTTCTTTGCCTGCTCCACGGCCATTCGCAAGCGGGCGTTCATCTCAGGGTCAGCGCCACTTCGGGCCGCCACCATGATCTCCTTCGCCAGCTTGGTGAACAGTCTGCCTTTGGCTGCGGCGGCCTCGGTTTTGCCTTTGACTTTCCATTGGGCGCCCATCGGTGCCTCCTGAGCTTGAATCGGGTGATAGAGATAATTCCGGCCCGGGAGTATAGCGCGATGGGCTGCCGGCAAGAATATCTGCGCGGTAAGCGGTGGGCACAACGAAAAAGCGGCCCGAAGGCCGCTTTGCATTACTGGTCGAAAAGGAACAGGTCCTTGTCCAGCTGCATGGTCGATTTGGCTGGCTTGAGACAGCCCTCGGCATGCCCCTTGGCTCGTGGCAGCAGGCGTTCGAAGTAGAACTCCGCAGTGGCCAGTTTGCTCTGGTAGAACTCCTTCGGTTCCGCGCCGCCATTATCCAGCTTGTCCTGCGCAGTAGCTGCCTGCAGGGCCCAGAAGTACGCCATCATGGCGTAGCCGGAGTACATCAGGAAATCGTTGCTGGAGGTGCTGACGATGTCGCGATCCTTGGCGGCCATCAGCATGATGCGGGTGGTCAGGTAGTTCCATTGAGCGGCGATCTTCAACAGTTTCCAGGCATAGGGACGCATTGCACTGTTCGACATATTGCTGGTACCAAAGGCCACCAGTTTCTGGGTGAACTCGCGTACGCACTTGCCACGGCTAGACAGCAACACTTTACGGCCGAGAAGATCCAGCGCCTGAATGCCGGTGGTGCCTTCGTACAGTGTGGCGATGCGCGCATCACGGGCAATCTGTTCCATGCCGTGCTCGCGAATATAACCATGACCGCCAAATACCTGCATACCCAGGTTGGATGCTTCCAGACCCATCTCGGTAAGGAAGCCTTTCAGGATTGGTGTCAGGAAGCCGAGCTTGTCATCCCATTGCTCGTACTTCTTCATATCGTTTTCGAGAATGCCACTGATCATGTTGTCGGCGTACTGGGCGGTGTAATACAGCATGGCCCGGCCACCTTCAGCGATGGCTTTCTGGGTCAGCAGCATGCGCCGCACGTCACCATGATGGACGATCGCATCAGCGACGTAGTCCGGATCTTTCTTGCCGGACAGGGCGCGCATGGAACGACGATCCAGGGCGTAAGGGACGGCCCCCTGGAAGGAAAGCTCGGCGTGACATACGCCCTGCATGGCGGTGCCGATACGAGCGGAGTTCATAAAGGTAAACATGGCCTCCAGGCCCTTATTCGGTTCGGCGATCATAAAGCCAGTGGCGCCATCGAAGTTCATCACGCAAGTGGCCGAGGATTTGATCCCCATCTTGTGCTCAATGGAGCCACAGGCAACGCCATTATCCTCGCCGATCTTGCCCGGCAGGAATTTAGGCACGATAAACAGGGAGATACCGCGAGTGCCAGCGGGAGCGTCCGGCAGGCGTGCCAGTACGATATGGACAATGTTTTCGGTCAGATCATGTTCACCGGAAGAAATGAAAATCTTGGTGCCCGTGATCTTGTAGCTACCGTCAGCCTGGGGCTCAGCTTTTGATTTCATCTGGCCCAGATCGGTGCCGCAGTGTGGCTCGGTCAGACACATGGTGCCGCCCCAGCGACCTTCGGTCAGCGGAGTCAGGTATTCCTGCTTTTGCTCTTCGGTACCGTGCATCATGATGGTGTTCATGGCGCCCAGAGACAGGCCCGGATACATGGCGAATGGCCAGTTGGCGGTGCCCATCAGTTCCTGCTTGATCAGGCCCAGCGACATCGGCAGCCCCTGACCACCGTATTCCACCGGATGGGAAAGCCCCTGCCAGCCACCGGCAACGTAATCGTTGTAGGCCTCTTTGAATCCTTTTGGCGTGGTGACCTTGCCATTATCAAACTTACAGCCCTCTTCATCGCCGGACTGATACAGCGGGCCGATGGTGTTTTCGCACAGTTTGGCCATTTCCGTAATGATGGCTTCAACCATGTCCGGGGTGGCTTCGCCACCGTTCGGCAGGGTCTTGTAGTGACTTTCAAAGTCGAATACTTCGTTCATCAGGAAGCGCATATCGCGCAGGGGGGCCTTGTACTGTGGCATAGGTCACCTCAAAAAGTGTGTGTCTGGGCAAACTGGCGAACGCCTGTCTCCCGATGGCGGCGATTTATAACGGAACGGCTGCGGCGAAGCTTTGACCGGAAAAACCGATTGCTCCGGCGCTAGTGGGAATGCCGCTAAGATAAGATGGCCCCATATGTGAACAGGAATTATTCCCATTTGCATTGGTTGGGCGTAGAGTGGCCGCCCCCAATGGCCAATTTCTCCTCTGGCGAGAGCGATATGATTCTGAAACGTTGTTTGATCATGCTGATCATGTTGGCCGGCGCAGGTCCTGCCGCCGCCACGGAAGGCCGTTTATTGCTCCAGCTTGTTGATTACGTCGGTGTGGATTATGCCGGCGCGGTACAGGCAGGCGAGGCCATTAATCCCAGCGAGTATCAGGAGATGCTGGACTTCAGCCATCGCATCGAGGACGAGGTCCGGGCTTTGAAAGCACCGCCAGGTGTGCAGCCGGTGCTGGACCAGCTGGCCGCTGAACTGAGTGAGGGCGTCCGTGATTACGCCGACCCCGCTTTTGTCGCGGATGTCAGTCAGCGTCTCGGGCAGCAGCTGATGACACACCTGCAGCTGGATCTGCTGCCACGCAAGGTGCCATCACTGCAGCAAGGCGCCGCCATCTATCAGCAACAATGCGCCGGCTGCCATGGCGTGCAGGGGCAGGGCGATGGTGTGCTGGCGGCGGGCATATCGCCGGCGCCAACGGATTTCCATGACCCGGAGCGGGCCCGGGTGCGTAGCCTTTATGCGCTCTACAACACCATTACCCTCGGTGTCGCTGGAACTGCCATGCAGGGCTTTGTCGATTTGCCAGATGAAGATCGCTGGGCGCTGGCGTTCTATGTTGGTGGTTTCTATGCCTCCCCGCAGCCACTTGATTGGGCAGCGCAGTCCATTTCCCTGCATCAGGCGGTAACCGAAACACCGGCAGAGCTGGCCGCACATTTAGACAATGGCGAGGCGCTGGCGCTGCATGCTCGCCACCAGCCGGAGGACCTGTTCGCCAGTCGACAGAGCCCATGGGCAGTGGCAAAGCAGGAGTTGCGAAGCAGTGTGCAGAGCTATCAGCAAGGTGACTTTCTGGCTGCGCGCCGCCACGCAATCACCGCATACCTTGAGGGGTTCGAGTTAACCGAGGCATCTCTTGGCAATGTTGCGCCGGACGCGGTGCGTACCATTGAAGGTGAGATGATGGCTTACCGAGCGCTGCTTGATAACAAGCCGGACTCCGCCGAAGTACAAAGCCATGCAGAAAACATTATTGCCCAACTTGAACAAGCCCAGCTGCGAGCCGAGTCGAATTCATTGTCACCGGGGGTGGCATTCCTGAGCGCCTTCATCATTTTACTTCGGGAGGGGCTTGAGGCCATTCTGGTGCTGGCCGCCATGGCGGCCTTTTTGATAAAGACTGGCCAGCGTGAGGGCCTTCGCTGGCTCTACGGTGGGGCGTTGCTGGCAACGGTTGCCGGGGTATCTACCTGGGCCGTGTCCACATGGATGTTCGCTATCAGCGGTGCTACTCGGGAAGTCACCGAAGGGGTTACTGCGCTGGTGGCCGCCGCCATTCTTTTCTACGTCGGCTTCTGGATGCATTCGCGAGCCAACGCCCGTAAGTGGAGTGAGTACATCGCCAGCCAGATGAACACCGCACTCAGCCGCGGCGCGCTTTGGTCATTTGCTCTGGTCTCTTTTCTGGCAGTTTATCGAGAGATATTCGAAACCATCCTGTTCTATCAGGCGCTATGGGTGCAGACCAACGCGGGCGCACAGCATTCCGTGGTCACCGGTGGGTTGATGGCGCTGGCGGTATTGGCCGGGATCACACTGATGATTCAGCGAGTAGGCCTGCGTATCCCGCTAACAAAGTTCTTTATGGTCAGCGCCTGGATGATGATTGCGTTGGCGTTTGTGTTTGTTGGCAAAGGTGTTGCTGCGCTGCAGGAGGCGGGCAGGCTGCCGCTGGATCATGTGGCGATTCCACGGATCGAATGGCTGGGCATCTACCCGAGTATGGAGGGGTTGGGATTACAGCTGCTGGTACTGGTTGTTGCAGTGTGGATGTTTTGGCGCCAACGACAGGCAGCCGGCTGATTAATCCCGTGGCAGGCGAATGCCTACCTGGTCGACTCGCTCCCCGTCCATGCTGCGCACCCGCAGGCGCAGGCCGCCGATGCGCAGAGCGTCACCGACCACAGGCTGGCCGATGCGCCGGCGGAACAGGGCATCCAGAGTGAGTCTGCCGATGCCGTTATCGTCGAATTGAATGCCATAGGCGCTGGCAAGGTCAGCAACATGAACGTCGCCGCGCATGGTGAAGTCGCCGTAGAAGCGTTTGATCGACGGTGTCACGGTCTGGCATAGCGCTGCCAGTGAGGGTTCTTCATCCAGTGGTGCCAGCCAGGCGACGTGATCGCCAGCGTTGACCAGGCTGGCGCTATCCTGCAGCTGCTCCTCGCCGCGCAAAATCAATAAAGGCCGGGCCTCCCCTACGGCCAGTGACGCCAGTGTCTTGCCATCCGCCCGGGCGCCCGGCTCGACCACAAACTGGACCAGATGCAGATGACCGCCGCCCTGCCATGCCGATACCTGTAACGGTTTCGGTAGCAGCGGTAACGACACTCGCAAGGTTCTTGCCAGCAGTCCCATGGTGCTACCTTGCAACAGCAGCGATGCCAGCACCACGATCAGGGTAACGTCGAACAGCAGTCTGGTCTCGCTGATCCCGGCCAGCAGTGGAAACATGGCCAGCACGATGGGCACCGCACCACGCAGGCCGGTCCAGGAGACGAACAGTTTCTCCCGCCAGTCGAAATGGAATGGCAACAGGCACAGCCACACTGCCAATGGCCGGGCGATAAACATCAGGAACAGGGCAATGATGATCGCTTCCTGACCATGCACTCCGAGGGTGGACGGAGTCACCAGCAAACCGAGCAACAGGAACATGCCGGACTGTGCCAGCCAAGCCATCGAGTCCATGGACTGCAGCAGATCATCACCGGCGCCGCCACGACGATTGCCGGCAATCAGTCCGGCCAGATAGACCGCCAGAAAGCCTGATCCGCCCAAGGTATTGGTGACCGCAAACACGCAAGCACCGCCGGCGCATAGCAGCAGTGCATGCAGGCCCTCCTTGCTGCGCACGCGGAGCAGTAGCTCCGCCAGCAGGGTGCCCAGACCGGCGCCAAGCAGGGCGCCAACGCCAAACTGCTGAACCAGTGCCAGCAGGCTTTCCCGGCCTAGCCCGAACGCCGGAGTGGTAATTACCTCGATCAGCAGCACGGTGATAAAAATTGCCATTGGATCGTTCAGGCCGGATTCCACTTCCAGCGTGCTGGCCACCCGCTCGTTCAGGGTGACACCGGTGCCCTTGATAAGATTAAACACCGCCGCCGCATCGGTGGAGCCGATGATGCCGCCAAGCAGCAGGCCGATACGCCAGTCCAGATCCATCAACCAGGTGGCAAAGGCGCCAACCAGTCCGGCGCTCAGTGCCACCCCAAGCGTCGCCAGCGTCAGCGCCGGTTTCAGGCCAACGCGAAAGGTGGATAGTCGGGTGCGTAAGCCACCATCAAGCAGGATGATGGCCAGAGCGATATTTGATACCAGATAGGCGAGCTCAAAATCGTCAAACTGAATGCCGCCGATGCCATCCTCTCCGGCCGCCATGCCGACCAGCAAAAATACCAGCAGCGATGGCACCCCAAAGCGCAGGCTCAGGGAGCCAAGTAACAAGCCCACGAACAGCAGGCTGGCTCCGATCAACAGTGTCAGATTGAGAGCGTCCAAAAGTTGGCTTCCCGGTTAAAGTCGCAGTATACGCGGAAACCTCTGGATAGAGGTCGGGGTGGATAGCCGTGCTAGCCAAAATTGTCAGGTGGGTACGACACGCGCTGATTGTTTGATATCAAAAGGCCATGTTTGGCTGGCCATCCTGAAATGGCTATGATGCCGGCCCTCTTAAATGGATGCCATGGATCGGGAATTACGATGCACTCAGGAACCGGCTTTCTCGCCTTCTGCTTTACCGTTATGTTGAGCCTCGCCTCGGCGGCGCAAGCTGCCACCTATAACGTCACCCTCACAGATGGGCCGGACCAACCGGGCACCGGTGACTACACACTTGCAGGTGCTATCGCAGCGGCCAACCTGGACGATGAGCCGGCTGAAGTGCTTATTCATATTCCCATCAGTGTTTTGTACGCACCGTTAGAGTTGACTAACACTGTCACCATAGCCGCTGCCAGTGCAGACGTAACGGCTGTGGTCTATGCGCTAGAGGGTGTGGAGACCGCCATTGTTGTCGGTGCTGAGGCTAGCGGTAGCAGACTGGAAGATGTTTATCTGGTCTACGACGGGCCTGTCGCCGAGGGTGCGGGCATTGAGTTATGCGACACCGAGCTCACCATTGAGGGCGGCTTGATCCAAGGATTCGGCAAGGCGCTGGACTTGCAATGCGGAGCCGTGGATTTAACCGTCGAGGGCGCCTTGTTTCTTATCAATGAGATAGTTCTCTCGGGCCAGCTTGGCTCCACCGCCATCCTGAATTTCACTAATATCGATGTGCGTGGCGCGTTTGCCGAGCTGCAGGCTGCAGAGTGTGGTGGCCGGCTGGAGCTGGATGGCATCCGGTCCAATTTGTATGGGCAAGTAAATGATATCCCGGCGAATAGTGTGATCACCTTGGCTGGATGTATCGACATGCAAGTCCGTAATGGCGTGTTCCGCATGGCTTCGGCATTCCTGCAGGCCAACCCGCTGCCCTCGGTAGACGACTCTTTGGCGCCCGTGGTGCTGCTTGAGCAGGTAATGGTGTATGACTACGCAGCCGGCGATCAGCCTCTGATTCAATTTGATGGCGACCTGCTTGCGCTTCGCCACAGTACTGTCACGCGCAACGAAAGCAGTGCCGGTAACTGTGCGACGGTGGCTGGCGAAATCCGTTTGTACCATTCGGTGATCGCAGACAACAGTTGCCAATCCATTGCACTCACCGGTAGCGCTGACCTGCAGTACTCGCTTGTCGATATTGAGTGGCTTGGTGGCAGTGTTGGACGTGATGTAACCAGTCTGGCATTACTGGGTGAGGCAGCTCGCCTTGAAGGCCAGCCTCCCGCCCCCGCGCCTGACAGCCCTCTGCGTGATGCGGGCGATCTGGCGCTGGTGCCGGGAGTGGGTGATACACCGCTGACCGACCTGCGCGGCAGCGCTCGCCTGACTGGTAACGCGCTGGATATCGGCGCCATCGAGTTTAACCGGCTGCCAGCGTTTGACGATAAGGCGTTTCTGGCCCATCGGCGGCAGACGCTGCGAGGCCTGGATGATGATGAATTCGTAGCCCTAAACCTTCGCGATTACATTATTGATCCGGACGGACATACGTTCGAAATGGGTTTGGCTTCGGCTTGCGGCTATGCCAAATTTGCTGGTGAGTTGGCCTGCTTCGAGCTCAGGGGTTCCCTTTTCTACAACTCCGATACCGGCCAGATCTTGTCCACCGCAGGCATATTGCGCCGCCGCATTGAGCTGGGTGTCCTGGTGGAGGACGAGCTTGGTTTGTATGGGGGAATATTTGTTGAGATACCCCGGGAAGGAGGTGGTGACGGTGGCGGGAGCGCTGCAGGGTTGCTGACATTACTTCTCTTGCTTGGCCGCCGTCGCCACGCCCTTTAATTTCCCCTCCGGGCGCGTATACTACGCGCCCTTTGCTCAAAATCTGAGCAGAATTAGTGTCGTTGGGCGTCTCTGCCCACTATATATAGTGTCCTTTCAGGTCGAGAGCCGATGGATTTCGCGCAACGTTTCGATGTCATTGTTATTGGTGGTGGCCACGCCGGTACCGAAGCGGCGCTGGCGGCTGCGCGTATGGGTGCGGCCACCTTGTTGTTGACCCACAACATCGAAACCCTCGGCCAGATGAGCTGCAACCCGGCCATCGGCGGCATTGGCAAGAGTCACCTGGTTAAAGAGATTGATGCACTGGGTGGCGTCATGGCCCGCGCCACGGATCGTGCCGGCATCCAGTTTCGCGTGCTAAATGCCCGCAAGGGGCCTGCGGTTCGTGCTACCCGTGCCCAGGCAGACCGCATTCTTTACAAGGCGGCGATTCGTTCCATGCTGGAAGATCAGCCGAACCTGACTATCTTTCAGCAGGCGGTGGACGACCTGATTATGCAGGGCGAGCGCTGCGTCGGCGCTGTCACCAATATGGGCCTGCGTTTCCATGCGCGCGCAGTGGTGCTGACCGCAGGTACTTTTCTTGGCGGTCGCATCCATGTTGGCCTCGACAACCATAGTGGTGGTCGCGCTGGTGATCCGCCGTCTATTGCTCTGGCCTCGCGTCTGCGCGAACTGCCGCTGCGCGTTGAGCGTTTAAAAACAGGCACGCCGCCGCGCATTGATGGCAAGACCGTCGACTTCTCTGTTATGCAACAGCAGTGGGGCGATACACCGATTCCGGTGATGAGTTACGTGGGCAGTGCGCAAGAGCACCCGCAGCAAATCTGTTGCTATATCACCCACACCAACGAGCGTACCCACGAGATCATCCGTTCCGGGTTTGATCGCTCGCCCATGTTTACCGGCGTTATCGAAGGTACCGGGCCGCGCTATTGCCCGAGCATCGAGGACAAAGTCAATCGCTACGCTGACAAGACCAGCCACCAGATTTTTGTCGAACCGGAAGGTCTGACCACCCACGAGCTATATCCGAACGGCATTTCTACCTCACTGCCGTTTGATATCCAGTTGGCCGCCGTGCGTTCCATTCGCGGTTTTGAAAACGCCCATATCACGCGGCCCGGCTACGCTATTGAATACGACTACTTCAATCCGCAGGATCTCAAACACTCGCTGGAAACCAAACATGTGCCGGGTCTGTTTTTCGCCGGCCAGATTAACGGCACCACCGGTTATGAGGAAGCTGCCGCGCAGGGTTTGCTGGCGGGCATTAATGCGGCGCTGTTGGCGAGTGATCGCCAACCCTGGAGTCCTCGCCGGGAAGAGGCCTACATCGGTGTGCTGGTGGATGATTTGATTACGTTGGGCACCCGCGAACCCTACCGCATGTTCACCAGTCGTGCTGAATACCGTTTGCTGCTGCGCGAGGATAACGCCGACCTGCGGCTGACAGAAAAAGGCCGCGAGCTGGGCCTGGTTGATGATCAGCGCTGGGATGTTTTCTGCGCCAAGCGCGAAGGTATGGAGCGCGAACAGACGCGCCTTAAAACCAATTGGATTCAGCCAGGTACTGACAAGGCGGAAAAGGTCAACGCCCTGCTCGACAAACCGATCAGCCACGAATACAGCTTGCTTGATCTGCTGCGTCGCCCAGAGGTGGAATATCTGCCGTTGATGCAGGCCGCCGGGTTTGAAGCGGAAGCTCCGGCAGTGGCGGAGCAGGTGGAAATTCTGGCCAAGTATGCCGGCTACATTGATCGCCAGGCGGATGAAGTGGAAAAACTTCGTGCCAGCGAAAATACTGCATTGCCGGAAGACTTTGATTACGCCGTGGTCAGCGGTCTGTCCAACGAGCTGCGCCAGAAGTTGGAGCAAGTGCGACCGACCACCCTGGGCCAAGCCAGCCGTATTCAGGGCATGACCCCGGCAGCTATTTCTCTACTGCGTATCTATCTGAAAAAAAGCAGCGCCGGGCGTAAGGTTCAGGCATGAATCTGGATACCACTCTTGCCGACGGCATTACCGCCCTCGGTATCGATTTGTCGCCGCTCCAGCAGCAGCAACTACTCGACTACGTGGGCCTGCTGAGTAAGTGGAACAAGGCCTACAATTTGACCGCTGTGCGTGACCCGGTCGATATGGTGGTACGCCATTTGCTAGATTCGCTCAGTGTGCTGCCCCATGTGCAAGCCACTGAAATAATTGATGTTGGTACTGGGGCCGGTATTCCGGGTATTCCTTTGGCCATTGCTTTGCCTTCCTTGAGGGTGACGTTGCTGGACAGCAACGGCAAGAAAACCCGTTTCGCCAGACAGGCGGCCCTGGAGCTGGGCCTGACCAATGTCGAGGTTGTGCAGGCCCGGGCAGAGCAGTACCGTAATGCCTCACCGCAGGTTATTAGCAGGGCCTTTGCCTCGCTGCCAGACATGCTTGATGTGGCCGGCCATCTGCTTGCCCCCGGTGGTCGCATGCTGGCAATGAAAGCTGCGCTCAGCGATGTGGAAATGGCAGGCGTGCAGGCACCCTGGCAAGCGGAACGCATTACTTTGAAAGTGCCGGGGCTGGATGAGCGTCGGCAGCTGATGATTCTTACCAGCGACGTTGCATGACATTGCATAAGGAGACGAGTTCGTGACCACGGTGTTTGCAGTCGCCAATCAGAAAGGGGGTGTGGGTAAAACCACATCCAGCGTCAATCTGGCTGCCTCTTTGGCAGCTACCCGTAAGCGGGTGTTGCTGATTGACAGTGACCCACAGGGTAACGCCACCTCTGGCTCCGGTGTTGACAAGCATGGTGTCGAGCACACTATTTACGACGTCCTGATAGACGAGGTGGAAATCGAGGATGCCATTGTCAAAACTCCAGAAGCCAGTGGTTTTGACCTGATTGCTGCCAACGAAGACCTGACTGCAGCTGAAGTTCAGATGCTCGATATGAAGCTGAAGGAATTTCGCTTGCGTAATGCGTTGGCACGGGTCAAAAACCGTTACGACTACATTCTGATTGATTGTCCGCCGTCGCTAAACATGTTGACGGTGAATGCGCTTACCGCAGCAGACTCGGTGATCGTGCCTCTGCAGTGCGAGTACTACGCCTTGGAAGGTCTGACAGCGCTGATCAATACCATTGAAAAAATTCGTGCCGTTTTGAACCCGAAACTGCACATCGGTGGCATCCTGCGCACCATGTATGACCCGCGCGTTAGTCTGTCCAATGATGTGTCCAATCAGTTGATTCAGCATTTTGGTGACAAGGTTTACCGCACCATTATTCCGCGCAATGTGCGATTGGCGGAGGCGCCCAGTCACGGCGCTCCGGTAATTACTTATGATGCCAAGTCCCGCGGAGCGATCAGCTATCTTGCGCTTGCCGGTGAAATTCTGCGTCGTGAACAAACTTTGACAAAGCAGGAAGTTAAAGCCGAATCGTAGCAGCAGCGGCTTGATGAATTATTGTAGGTGCGGCTTATGGCCGCGAAAAGCGTCCGAGGAATACAAAACATGGCAGTAAAAAAGAAGCGGGGATTGAGCAAGGGACTAGATGCATTGCTAGGTAGTGCGATGCCGCCCCGTGAAGAAGTCAGTCTGCATGATAACGACGGCGAAGTGACCATTCCAGCAAGCGCAAGCCACCCGGCCCGTGATGGTGAGCTGCGCCGCTTGCCGGTGGAGCTGCTGCAGCGAGGCCGCTATCAGCCACGCCGCGACATGTCGCCGGAAGCGCTTGAAGAGCTGGCCGAGTCTATTAAGGCCCAGGGCGTCATGCAGCCTATTGTGGTGCGCCCGATCAGCGACACCCGTTTTGAAATCATCGCCGGTGAGCGTCGCTGGCGTGCCGCCCAGATGGCCGGCCTGCCGACCATCCCGGCGGTCATTCGAGAAGTCACGGACGAAGCTGCCATCGCCATGGCGCTGATTGAAAACATTCAGCGTGAAGACCTGAATCCAATGGAAGAGGCGTTTGCACTGGCGCGACTGAAAGATGAGTTCGAACTAACCCACCAGCAGGTAGCCGATGCGGTTGGTAAGTCCCGCGCTATGGTGACCAACCTGCTGCGCCTGATCTCTCTGGAAGAAGAAGTTAAAAAGTTGCTTGAGCACGGTGATCTGGAAATGGGTCATGCCCGCGCTCTGCTCGCTTTGGCCACAGATAACCAGATTGCTGCGGCACGAACTGTTGTCGCCAAAGGCCTGTCGGTCCGCCAAACGGAAGCGCTGGTGCGCGACTACGAGAAAGAAAAGCCGGTGAAGGAAATCGTCCGGGAAGACCCGAACGTGCGCCAGTTGGTCAGTGATCTGTCCGACCGCCTTGGCGCTCCGGTTCAGCTGCGTCAGGAGAAAGGCGGCAAGGGTAAGCTGGTTATTGCCTACGGAAGCCTTGACGAACTTGACGGCATTCTTGCCCATATCAAATAGAAGCGCAGTATTAAATTCATAACAAAAAGGCCCATACTTCTCGGTCGATTGCCGGTCTGGCTGAGCCGAGAGTCTCAGGAGAATATACCGTGTTGTTTTGCGATAGAGCCTTTGGCGTAAATGGTTTTCTGGGGCGAGCGTCCATGCTCTTCTTTATATGTCTTATTGTGGGGTGTGCGTCTAATCCATACACAGCATTCTATACCCAGATTGCCGATGCCGCTGATATAGATGATGTTTTTGTTCCAGCGCAAGAAGTTGAGCCGAAGGTAATCAAAACTAGCGACATAGACTCCAATCTAAGAACGGCAAGATCAATGCAATATGATCTAATCGGATATTCTTCATTTAATGGCGAATATCAAAAAAACTGGGAAAGAAAGGTTGCTGAGCATGCGAAAAAGATAGGCGCCATTATGGCGCTTGTGCAAATCTCCTATTCTGATACGGGCATTGCTACAGATGATAGCGGAAAGACATATTCTTATCGTCGCTATAACCAAAAGGCGTACTTCTTTGTTAAAACGATTAAGAAGTATAGAGTTGGTGTGCTCTGGAAGGGCCTGTCAGCAGATGACCGTATTCGCTACAAGAGAAATACTGGCGCTCTGATTGACGTTGTGTATCACGGTAGCCCAGCTTTTAAGGCGAATATTGTTGAGAATGATATTGTTATTCAGATAGACCTGAATCCTATTGCATCGGTAGCGGATGCACAAAAGGCCCTTCGTAGTGTTCCTGATGATCAAGCGTCAGTTATTTTCAAAATTGTGAGGGATGGCAAGATTCGGGATATCGAAGTGCATCTTGATTGATCGTAGCGGCGCATGGCTGCGTGCTGGATCGGCGACATTTGGACGAAAAACGTCTTCCGTTGATGCCTGCTTGAGGAATGGAGTGTTCTTTAGAGTCTAAGGGAGGGGCTTAAATGGGGGGGGTCTGTGGATCTTTCGGCACTTGTTCCCGAGCTTGAAAAGAGGCTTGGCTTAGATAGCGGATTTTTCGATAAGCTGATCGAAGGAGAAAGTGATTGGGCGTTAATCATAAAAACACATGCCCTTATTGAGGCGGCAGTCTCGGATTTGCTGGCAACTTCATTAGATCGTAAAGATTTGAATGCTATTTTCTCGTCTTTGGAGCTTAGTAACAAGCGAACCGGAAAAATGGCATTTGTTTCCGCCCTGGGTCTTTTGGATGAGGATTGCCGGCGATTTATTAGCGCCTTATCTGAGCTGCGAAATCGGTTGGTCCATAATGTTAAAAATGTACATTTTGATTTTCATGAGTACGTGAAGCAACTAGATGCTCAGCAGTTCAGGCAGTTCGTGAAGAATTTCAACACACTTTCTTATGAAGTGGATGAGGGATTGTTGAATCTATTTCGCCATGATCCTATTCAGGGCGTTTGGTATGGCGCAATGTCTGTTCTTGGAAGAATATACTTGCGGTTAGAAGAGTGTTCCTGAGGGTCCGCCATCTCGCGCATAATGTAGTTCCGATCTGGGGTTTTAGCGAAGTTGAAGAGAAGGTCTTCTTGAGGTCGTCACCAGATGGGTTGTATTGATTGTAGAATCGGGAAAGCCAGGAGGCTCCAGTGGTAACCAACAATAAATCCAGCGCCCTGATCCTCGGCTTGCTGATATTCCTCGGTCTGACCTCACTGGGCTATCTGCTGGGTAGCTCGGCCCTCAAGTTCAAGGAATACGAAAGAACAGTAACGGTTAAGGGCCTGTCAGAAAGAGAGTTCGATGCCGATATCGTCATCTGGCCGATACAGTTCAGTGCTGCGCAGAACGATCTCGAAGCCCTTTATGTGTTGATTGACGACAGCACCAGCAAAATAATCGACTTCCTTTCCGCCAAAGGCATAGGCCGAGAAGATATCTCCTTTGGTGCGCCAGCTATTACGGATAAGTCTGCCCAGCAGTACGGTGATGGCAATCGGGCCCAGTTTCGCTATACGGCCACCCAGACGGTCACCGTATATTCCAAAGATATTGATGCGGTAAGAGCGGTGATGCGCGAGCTGTCGAGCCTTGGCAAGCAGGGCATCGTATTCATTGGCGAGGGCTACCAGTCTCAGACTGAGTATATATTTACCCGAATCAACGATATCAAACCGGAGATGATTGAAGAGTCCACCCGCAAGGCGCGGGAGGTTGCCGAGAAGTTTGCTTCAGACTCAAAAAGCTCTCTTGGGAAAATACGCCGGGCCAGTCAGGGGCAGTTCAGCATTGAGCCGCGTGACAGAAACAACCCTCATATCAAGAAGGTTCGAGTGGTTTCTACGGTGGAATACTACCTTTCCGACTAATTGCCCTGCCAGCCGGGTGGCAGCCAATGTGCCGCCAACGACAGGCTGACCGACCGGTCTGCCTCGGCTGAGAGTGAAGGCAGCGTCGCCGGTCTGACAATTGTGTGAAATTCGCCCGGTTTCGGTTGCGACCCAAAACCCATATCCCTATACTCTGCGGCCCAAAGCACAGGGTCCTCCCAAGACCCCCGCCGGCCCGGTTTTTCAGCGGTTGGCCGGAGGCAAAAACGTGGCGGAATCAGAGATTCATGGCCCCGGTTTATTCCGGGGTCTTTTATGCGCGCAGGGCTTGGCAACGTTAGTGGTTGCGGCTTTGGCGGCATGGCCGGGCGGGCGCGACGTTGCTCTGGCGGCATTGATAGGCGGTGGCATAGCCACCGTGGCGAGTGGCTGGGCAGGGTTCCAGCTGTGGCTTCATCCGGGGAACCGGCAGGCGGATCGCGCTGCAACTGCAGCTATCCGCGCCGAGATCGGACGGGTGGCCATCGTGCTTTTATTGCTTTGGCTAACGCTTAAGCACTGGCCGGAGGCGCGACAGGGCGCAACGGCAATGATGTTGTTTGCAGGGTTCTTCGTAGTGCAGTTGGCCGGTTGGATATGGCTGGCGCGGGCTACGGGCGAAACAAACGTTGATTCCAACCGGAACGGTTAACACGGGCAGGCAAGAATGGCAGCGGATACCCCGACTGGATACATCAAGCACCACCTGACCAACCTCACCTACGGCAAAGTGCCTGAAGGTACCCCTGTCTGTGACGCCCATGGCGACCTGACTGGCGAGACCATTCAGCAGGCTTCCTGGATCCTGGCGCGTTGCGATGAGCAGGTGGATGCCATGGGCTTTATGGCGTTTCATGTCGACTCTCTGGCCTGGTCTGGCCTGATGGGCACTATTTTTGTTCTGGTCGCTGCCATGGTTGCCCGTCGTGCCCACGCGGGTGTGCCGGCAGGCATGCTGAACTCTGTTGAGATGGTTGTTGAGTTTGTTGATACCTCGGTGCGTGATAGCTTCCACGGCAAGAGCAAGCTGATTGCCCCGCTGGCCATGACCATCTTCTGCTGGATCTTCATCATGAGCAGCATCAAATTGCTGCCGGTGGATACCGCTTCGGCTATCGCCGCTGCACTGGGTCTGGGCTACATGAAGATCGTTCCCACCGTTGATCCGAACATCACTTTGGCCATGTCGTTCTCCGTACTCGGCCTGGTGATTGCCTTCTCCATCATGAGCAAGGGTGTTGGCGGATTTTTTGGTGAGCTGGCCTTCCATCCGTTTGAAGCGCAAGGCATTACCAAGTTTTTGCTGGTGCCAGTGAACCTGATTCTTGAAGTGGTAGCGCTGCTGGCCAAACCGGTATCGCTCGGACTTCGACTGTTCGGCAACATGTTTGCCGGCGAGTTTGTCTTCATCCTGTTGGCCGCCATGATGGGTTACTGGCAGTTTGTCGGCTCGGTGCCGTGGGCGATTTTCCACTTGCTGGTGATCCCGCTGCAGTCGTTTATTTTTATGATCCTGACCATCGTCTATCTGAGCATGGCCAGCGAGCAACACTGAGTAACATGCAGTACTGAGTAATACGGTAAGTCCTGAAGGTTTTAGCTTTAGTCATTCAACGAAACGGGAGTTAGAAATGGAACTGAACCTGCTTGCAGCTGCTATCGTTGCTGGTCTCGCAGCAATTGGCGCCGGCCTCGGCTTCGGTCTGATGGGTGGTCGTTTTCTGGAGAGCGTTGCTCGCCAGCCGGAACTGGCTCCGATGCTTCAGACCCGTATGTTCATCATCGCTGGTCTGCTCGACGCTGTGCCGATCATGTGTATCGCTATCGCGTTCCTGATGATTTTCCAATAATCGATTTGCCCCGATCCGGGCAGTCGTTGTTCGGGAAATTGAAGCAACAACGCGGTTGTGAGGTGTTCGTATGAACATGAATGCAACATTTATCGGCCAGATTATCTGGTTTGCGATTTTTGTCTGGTTCTGCATGAAGTTTGTCTGGCCGCCGATTTCGGCTGCGCTGGACGAGCGCAAGCAGAAGATCTCCGATGGCCTGAGCGCAGCTGATCGTGCTAATCGGGATCTTGAGCTGGCTCAAGAGAAGGCAGGCGAAGATCTTCGCGAAGCGAAGGCCAAGGCTGCCGAGATTATCGAGCAGGCTAATCGTCGCGCAAACCAGGTTATTGAAGATGCCAAAGGTCAGGCGCGCACCGAGGGTGAGCGACTGATTGCACAGGCCCAGTCTGAAATCGAGCGTGAAATAAATAGCGCCCGTGAACAGCTGCGCAGTGAAGTGGCAGCGCTGGCCCTGGCCGGTGCCGAGAAAGTCCTGGCCACTGAAGTGAACCCGGCGGCCCACAAGCAAATGCTGGACCAGCTGGCCGCTGAACTTTGACAGACGGATAAACCATGGCTGAACTGACCACCATTGCACGACCCTACGCGAAGGCGGCGTTTCTGTTTGCAAAAGAGCAGAACGCATTGGCCCAGTGGGAATCGATGCTCGCAACGGCTGCTGCCGTGATGGCTGACCCAAGGGTGGGCCAGGCGCTGGACAATCCGGCATTGAGTGCTTCTAGTAAAGCAGCAATGTTGGCGGAAATTTGCGGAGACACCATTGATAGCTCGTTCCGCAATTACCTTGACCAGTTGGCGCAGAACAAGCGCCTGAGCCTGCTTTCAATCATTGGTGGTCTTTTCCATCAGTTTCTCTCCGTAGAGAGCAGTTTTGCGGATGTTGAACTGGTGTCCGCATTTCCCATGGAAGATGCCGATGTGTCAGGTCTGGTGGCAGCGCTGAAGAAGCGTCTGGGAGTGGAAGTCCGTGTCAGCAAACAGGTTGATCCGTCCTTGATTGGCGGCGTCCTGATTCGCGCTGGCGATACCGTGATCGATGGCAGTGTGCGTGGCCGGCTGAATAAGCTGGTGGAGCAACTGAACTCTAGAGTTTGAGGGATTGGAGCATGCAGCAACTCAACCCGTCCGAAATTAGCGAGATTATCAAGCAGCGCATTAGCAAGCTTGATACCGCAACCGAAGCCCGCACCGAAGGTACTGTCGTATCCGTTTCCGATGGTATTGTTCGCATCCACGGTCTTGCCGACGTGATGTACGGTGAGATGATCGAGTTTGAAGGCGGCATCTACGGGATGGCCCTCAACCTTGAGCAGGACTCTGTCGGTGCGGTAGTTCTCGGTGACTACCTGAATATTGTCGAAGGCGCCAAGGCCAAGTGTACTGGTCGCATTCTTGAGGTTCCGGTTGGACCGGAGCTGCTTGGCCGCGTTGTAGACGCGCTGGGTAATGCGATCGATGGCAAGGGCCCGATCAATACCAAGCTGACCGATGCCGTGGAGAAAGTTGCTCCCGGCGTTATCTGGCGTCAGTCCGTTGACCAGCCGGTACAGACCGGTCTGAAGTCGATTGATGCCATGACTCCGGTTGGCCGCGGCCAGCGTGAGCTGATCATTGGTGACCGCCAGATCGGTAAAACCGCCATCGCCATCGATACCATCATCAACCAGAAGAAATCTGGCATTAAGTGTATCTACGTGGCCATCGGCCAGAAGCAGTCCTCGATTGCTAACGTAGTGCGCAAGCTGGAAGAGCATGGCGCGATGGATAACACCATCGTGGTAGCGGCTTCTGCCTCTGAGCCGGCATCCATGCAGTTCCTTGCCCCGTTTGTTGGCTGCACCATGGGCGAGTACTTCCGTGACCGTGGTGAAGACGCGCTAATCGTATATGACGATCTGTCCAAGCAGGCTGTGGCTTATCGCCAGATCTCCCTGCTGCTGCGTCGTCCGCCGGGCCGTGAAGCTTACCCGGGTGATGTGTTCTATCTGCACTCCCGTCTGCTGGAGCGCGCCGCACGAGTTTCTGCCGATTACGTTGAAAAGTTCACCAACGGTGAAGTTAAAGGCAAAACTGGTTCGCTAACTGCTTTGCCGATCATTGAAACGCAAGCTGGTGACGTATCTGCATTCGTACCCACCAACGTGATCTCGATCACCGACGGTCAGATCTTCGTTGAAACGAGCCTGTTCAACTCCGGTATCCGTCCAGCTATGAACGCTGGTATTTCGGTATCGCGGGTAGGTGGTGCAGCGCAGACCAAGATCGTCAAGAAGCTTGGCGGTGGTATTCGTCTGGCACTGGCCCAGTACCGCGAGCTGGCTGCTTTTGCCCAGTTTGCTTCGGACCTGGATGAAGCGACTCGTTCGCAGCTTGAGCATGGTCAGCGTGTAACCGAACTGATGAAGCAGAACCAGTACGCTCCGCAGTCTGTCGCACAGATGGGCGTGGTGCTGTATGCCGCTAATGAAGGTCACCTGAAAGATGTGGCGCTGGACAAGATCGGTAGCTTCGAAGCGGCGCTGCTGTCTTATATGGACAGCGAAGAGAAAGCGTTGATGGACAAGATCAACGAGAAGGGTGACTACAACGGCGACATCGAAGCCGGTATCAAGGCTGCCATTGAGAAGTTCAAGGCAACCCAGACCTGGTAATCGACACGTTCGCTTAAGGGAGTTCCCTGATGGCTGTTGGTAAAGAGATCAAAACCAAGATCGCCAGTGTCCAAAGCACGAAGAAAATTACTCGTGCGATGGAGATGGTGGCGGCCAGCAAAATGCGCAAGGCGCAGGAGCGTATGGCAGCATCAAAGCCATACGCTACTCGCATGCGTCAGGTAGTTGCGCATTTGGCCAATGCCAATCCGGAATATCGGCATGTTTACATGCAGGATCGCCCGGTCAAAAAAGTCGGCTACATCGTAGTCAGCTCGGACCGCGGTCTGTGTGGCGGCCTGAACGTCAACCTGCTTAAGCAGGTGGTGCGCGAGTCACGCGAGTGGAGCGAGCAGGACGTTAGAGTGGAGTACTGCCTGGTCGGTACCAAGGCGTTGAGCTTCTTCCGTTCTGTTGGCGGTGAGGTTCGGGCTTCGGTAAATAATCAGGGCGATAATCCGCATCTGGCTGGCATGATCGGATCCATCCGGGTGATGCTGGATGCTTTCGAAAAGGGTGAGATCGATCGCCTGTTCGTGGTGTACAACGAATTCGTCAACACCATGACGCAGAAGCCGACCAGCCTGCAGTTATTGCCACTGAAGCCTGATGAAGAGATGAACACCAAGTACGCTTGGGATTATCTCTACGAGCCTAACGCTCAGGCCTTGATTGATGTCCTGTTGGTTCGCTTTATCGAGTCGCAGGTATATCAGGGCGTGGTTGAAAATTTTGCCTGTGAACAGGCGGCACGGATGGTAGCCATGAAGGCTGCTACTGATAATGCCGGCAACCTGATCAAGGACCTGCAGTTGATTTACAACAAGGCCCGTCAGGCAGCTATTACCCAGGAAATTTCCGAAATCGTTGGTGGCGCTGCAGCGGTCTAACCGCGGCGCTCGGGAAACAAAGAGGAAGCAAGCATGAGTAGCGGTCGTATTGTTCAGATCATCGGCGCCGTCATCGACGTGGCTTTTGAGCGTGACAGCGTTCCCAAGGTTTATGACGCCCTGAACGTGGACGGCACCGAGACCGTTCTCGAAGTGCAGCAGCAGCTGGGCGACGGCATTGTTCGTACCATCGCCATGGGTTCCACCGAAGGCCTCAAGCGTGGCCTGGCGGTGGACAACACCAGCAACCCGATCATGGTGCCGGTAGGTGTTGAAACCCTCGGTCGTATCATGGACGTACTTGGTCGCCCAATTGATGAGTGCGGTCCTATCGGCGAAAAAGAGCGTGCCTCCATTCACCGTAAGGCACCTAGCTATGCTGATCAGGCATCCGCCACCGAGCTGCTGGAAACTGGCATCAAGGTTATCGATCTGATCTGTCCGTTCGCCAAGGGTGGTAAGGTTGGTCTGTTCGGTGGTGCCGGTGTGGGCAAAACCGTAAACATGATGGAATTGATCAACAACATCGCTACCGAGCACTCCGGTCTGTCCGTATTCGCTGGTGTTGGTGAGCGTACTCGTGAAGGTAACGACTTCTATCATGAGATGCAGGAAGCTGGCGTTGTAAACGTCAAGGAATTCCAGAAATCCAAAGTGGCGATGGTCTACGGCCAGATGAACGAGCCGCCGGGCAACCGTCTGCGTGTTGCGCTGACTGGCCTGACCATGGCTGAGAAGTTCCGTGACGAAGGCCGTGACGTTCTGTTGTTCGTCGACAACATCTACCGTTACACCCTGGCGGGTACGGAAGTATCTGCACTTCTGGGTCGTATGCCTTCTGCGGTAGGTTATCAGCCGACTCTGGCGGAGGAGATGGGCGTTCTGCAGGAGCGTATTACCTCCACCAAGACCGGCTCTATTACTTCCATCCAGGCTGTATACGTACCAGCGGATGACTTGACTGACCCGTCGCCGGCAACCACCTTTGCTCACCTTGATGCGACTGTAGTATTGAGCCGTGACATCGCTGCCAAGGGTATTTACCCGGCTGTTGATCCGCTGGACTCCACCAGCCGTCAGCTGGACCCGCTGGTTATTGGTGTGGAGCACTACGAAGCCGCCCGTGGCGTGCAAACCGTACTGCAGCGCTACAAGGAATTGAAAGACATCATCGCCATCCTCGGTATGGATGAACTGTCTGAAGAAGATAAGCAGGTGGTGTCGCGCGCTCGTAAAATTGAGCGTTTCCTGTCGCAGCCGTTCCACGTTGCAGAAGTATTTACCGGCTCACCGGGTAAGTATGTATCGCTGAAAGAAACCATTCGTGGCTTCCAGGGCATCCTCAGCGGCGACTACGATCATATCCCGGAGCAGGACTTCTACATGAAGGGCTCCATCGACGAAGTGCTTGAGTCTTACAACAAGCGCTCGGCCAAGTAATACGACTCCGGGAGCAGCGGAATGGCTATGACCATGCATTGTGACATCGTGAGTGCCGAGCAGCAGATCTACTCTGGACGCGTCGAGATGATCGTCGCGGCTGGCGTGGAAGGCGACCTCGGCATCCTGCCGGGGCATGCGCCGCTGCTGACGCGGCTCAAGCCGGGTCCGGTGCGGATCATCAAGAAGCAGCAGGAAGACGAAGAGCTTTATTACGTCACCGGCGGTTTTCTTGAAGTGCAGCCGGATATCATCACCATTCTGGCCGATACCGCCATGCGGGCGGAGGATATGGATGCAGTTGCGGCAGAAAGCGCCAAGCAGCAGGCTAAGGAAGCACTGGAAGGCCAGCATTCAGAGATGGATTACTCGCGGGCTGCGGCTCAGTTGGTGGAAGCGTTGGGCCAGCTACGTACCATTGAGCAGCTCAAGAAGAAATATGGCGGCACAGGTAGCCGCGGCTGATTTGGCCCGGATTGCGTGTCGGCAAACAAGGGGTAGCTGCGAAGCTGCCCCTTTTTGCTTTACGCTCAGGGTTCATTGTCAGGGATTGAAAACATGACTCTCGCAACTGTCATTCTCGCCGCCGGTAAGGGCACTCGAATGAAATCAGCCCTGCCCAAGGTGCTGCATCCCATTGCCGGTAAGGCAATGGTGTCTCACGTGTTGGATGCCGCCCGTTCATTGGCGCCCCAGTCGATCACACTGGTGTATGGCCATGGTGGCGAGCACGTCCGTGAAGTACTGGGGGGCGAGTCGCTCAATTGGGCACTGCAAGCCGAGCAGCTCGGCACCGGACACGCGGTCGCTCAGGCCATGCCGTTTGTTAGCGAAGACATTGTCCTGATTCTGTACGGTGATGTGCCGTTGATCCAGCCCGCTACCTTGCGTGATTTCGTTGCACGTGCCGATACCAACACCATAGCGCTAATGACGCTGACCATGGAAAACCCGACAGGTTACGGCCGTATCATCCGTGATGCGAATGGCCGGGTATCGCGTATTGTGGAGCAGAAGGATGCCAATGATGCCGAGCTGGCGGTGGAAGAAGTCAACACGGGCATCCTTGCCTGCCCGCGAGCATTTCTTGCGGATGTTTTGCCAGAACTAAAGAGCAACAATGCACAGGGCGAGTATTACCTTACCGATGTGATCAGCATGGCGGTACAGGCCGGTTTGCTCATCGACACCATGCAGCCGGCCCATGGCTGGGAAGTAGACGGGGTCAACGATCGCGTGCAACTGGCCAGACTGGAAAGAATCTATCAAGGCGTGCAGGCAGAAAATTTGATGCGTGCCGGTGTAACCGTGGTTGACCCGGCACGTCTGGATGTTCGCGGTGCAGTGCAGTGCGGCACGGACATTACTCTGGATATCAATACGGTGCTGATCGGCCAGGTTCATCTTGGTGATCGTGTCAGCATTGCCCCTAACTGTGTGATTCGTAACGCCAGCATTGCCGCGGACTCGGTGATTGAAGCGAACTCGGTAATCGATGGCGCGACGATTGGAGCTGGTTGTCATGTGGGGCCCTTCGCCCGGCTGCGTCCTGGCACCCAGCTGGCAGATCACGCCCGGGTGGGCAACTTCGTAGAAACCAAGAATGCACACATAGGGGAGGGCAGTAAGGCTAATCACCTGACGTACCTTGGCGACGCTGAGATTGGAGCGCATAGTAATATCGGTGCCGGCACCATTACCTGTAATTATGATGGTGTAAATAAGTCCAAGACGCTGATCGGCGATCATGCCTTTATTGGTTCCAACTCTTCCCTGGTTGCCCCCGTTAGCGTCGGCAGCGGTGCCACCGTGGGAGCCGGCAGTGTGGTCACAACGGATGTTCCCGATGACCAGCTGGCGGTATCACGTGCCAAGCAACGCAATATTGCCGGCTGGAAGCGGCCGCAGAAAAAGGATTGATTCATGTGTGGGATTGTTGGCGCGATTGCTGAGCGTAACGTTACCAATATTCTGATCGCAGGCCTTAAGCGGCTTGAGTACCGCGGTTACGACTCCGCCGGGCTGGCCTTGAATAGCAACGGCAAAATCGTCCGTTTGCGCCGTGAAGGCAAAGTTCAGGGGTTGGAGGACGCGGCCCACGCCGGTGCCATAAGTGGTCAGGCAGGTATTGCACACACTCGTTGGGCTACTCATGGCAAGCCGCTGGAGCGTAACGCTCACCCGCACATGTCGGGAGATGATATTGCTCTGGTTCACAACGGCATTATTGAGAACTTTCAGGAACTGCGGATCGAGCTCGAAGCTGACGGTTATGAGCTCTCTTCCGACACTGATACCGAAGTTATCGTCCATCTTATTCATCGTGCATTGCGTGGCGGTAATGATATGGCCGGCGCCCTACGAGCTGCAGTAGATCGACTGCAGGGTGCCTATGCTCTGGCGGTAATGACCCTGACTGAGCCAGATAGCCTGCTTGTTGTTCGTTCCGGTAGCCCGCTGGTTATAGGTCTTGGCATTGGTGAAAACTTTATCGCCTCTGACCAGTTGGCCCTTCTGCCCGTAACCACCCGTTTTATCTTTCTTGAAGAAGGCGATGTTGCCCAGGTTTCTCGAGAGTCGGTATCGATCACCGACCACGCCGGCTTGCCGGTTGAGCGTGCGGTCCACGAGTTTGATGGTAATCACGAGGATGCGGAGAAGGGCGAGTATCGTCATTACATGCTCAAGGAAATATTTGAGCAGCCGATCGCAGTACAAAAAACTCTGGAAGGCCGTATTGATAGTGAAGCAGAACTGCTGGCCAGTTTTGGCGCCAACGCTCGTGAGTTGCTCAGCAAGGTGGAGCAGGTGCAGATAGTTGCCTGTGGCACTTCTTCTCACGCCGGTATGGTGGCGCGTTACTGGATGGAAGCCATTGCCGGAGTGGCCTGTCAGGTTGAAGTGGCCAGTGAGTTCCGCTATCGCAAGCATGTTGTGCCGGCCAATACTCTGCTGCTGACTATTTCCCAGTCTGGTGAAACCGCCGATACCCTGGCTGCGTTACGTGCATCCCACCAAGAAGATTATCTTGCTCGTTTCGCCGTTTGTAATGTTGACTCATCATCATTGGTACGCGAGTCAGAACTATCCTTTTTGACGCGCGCCGGCCCGGAAATCGGGGTCGCCTCTACCAAGGCGTTCACTACCCAGCTGGTTGGCCTGCTTTTGCTCGTTTTGGCCACTGCCCGGGTAAAGGGTCGCCTGAGTGACCAGCAGATGGAAGCACATATAAGTTCGTTGCGTCAGTTACCCAGTTTGATTGAGCAAGTGTTGCAGCTTGATGGTCGCATCCATGAGCTGTCCAGCCACTTTGTTGAGAAACACCACACGCTGTTTCTAGGCCGTGGCCCGCAGTATCCGGTGGCTCTGGAAGGTGCTCTCAAGCTCAAGGAAGTTTCCTATATTCATGCTGAAGCGTATCCGGCTGGAGAGTTAAAGCATGGTCCGTTGGCGCTGGTGGATGCCGACATGCCGGTGGTGGCCGTGGCACCGAATGACGAGTTACTCGAAAAACTAAAGTCAAACCTGCAGGAAGTCAGAGCGCGTGGCGGTGAACTGTTTGTATTTGCCGACCGTCAGGCTGGAGTAAGTGACGAACCGGGAATGATTGTATTGGCTATGCCGCCGATGCCAGAAATCCTTATACCGATGGTATATACGGTGCCGCTGCAGTTGCTCAGTTACCATGTTGCAGTTATGCGCGGCACCGACGTAGATCAGCCGCGAAACCTCGCCAAGTCCGTGACAGTAGAGTAACGTCTATCCATCTAACGCTTGGCATACTGGAAAGGGGGCTCCATGGTCAGTGATGTACTGATGGCCGGTTTGCCGGTGGCCCTGCGCGAAGGCGATCAGGACTCCGTACAGCGCTTGATAGCTGAACTAAACCCGGCGGATATTGCTGACCTGATCGAAGCCCTTACTGAACAGGCGCTGGATATTCCCCTATTGATGTCGCTTGATCTTCAGCGACGTGCCGACACCTTCGGCTACCTGCCAATTACTGCTCAGACTGATATTGCTGCGCGTCTATCCACCGGTGCGCTCGCCGAGCTGGTCACAGAGATGCCTTCGGATGAGCGTGCTGATCTGGTCAAGCAGCTTGATGAGAGCGTGCGTCATACGCTGTTCAAACGCCTGGCTCGGGAAGAGCGGGAAGATTTGCGCCGTCTGGCCAGTTATCAGGAAGGCAGCGCCGGCGCGGTGATGACTTCCGACTATGCCAGCATTCCCTCCGGCACCCGCATCGCCGATGCGCTGGATATTCTGCGCAACACGGCACCTGATAAGGAAACTATCTATCAGTGTTATGTGGTCGATGCCAGCCACCGCCTGCTTGGCACTGTTTCACTAAAGCAGTTGATTCTTGCGCCGGCGCATCAGTTGATTGATGAGTTGATGTTGCGCGATATTGTTTGTGCGGATGTGGATTCAACCCAGGAAGAAGTTGCCCGGTTGATATCGCGCTACGATCTTATTGCCCTGCCCATTGTGAACCATGATGAAACCATGGTCGGCATTGTTACTTACGATGACGCCATGGATGTGGCCGAAGCCGAGGCCACGGAGGACATTCATAAAGGCGCCACGGTGGGCCGACTGGAAACCACTTTGCGTGAGGCCAGCATTAATGAGCTGTATCGCAAACGGGTGGGTTGGCTGGTGGTGTTGGTTTTCGCCAATATCTTTACCGGCGCTGGCATCGCCTTCTTTGAAGATGTGATTGCTGCCAATCTGGCGCTGCTGTTCTTTTTACCATTGCTGGTTGCCAGTGCAGGTAATGCTGGCGCCCAGTCCGCCACATTGTTGGTACGTGGTCTGGCCACTGGTGATGTGGCAGGTCGTGATGCGCTAAAGTTGCTGGGCCGGGAAGTTCTGATTGCTGGTGCGCTAGGCTTGACCATGTCCGCAGCAGTGATGGCTGTGGGCTATTTGCGCGCCGGGTTTGATGTGGCGTTGGTGGTCTCGCTAACCATGATGTTAGTGGTGATGGTTGGTAGTTTGATTGGCATGGTGTTGCCATTCGTGCTGGTGCGTTTCAAGTTTGACCCGGCCACCGCAAGCACTCCGCTGATTACTACTATTGCTGATGTTAGCGGTGTGCTGATTTATTTTGCCATCGCCAGTGCCATGCTGGCCCATCTCTAGTTGACCGCTTAAAGCACTTTATTGGTGGCGCTGGCGGGATGTTGCTGGCGCACTAGTTCGAGAAAGTCAGCCTCTGGTACCGGGCGGCTGATCAGGTAACCCTGAATTGAATCGCAACCCATATCCTGAAGGATTTTCAGCTGGGCCTCTTCTTCAACACCCTCTGCAACCACATGCATACTCAGGCTGTGGGCCATCTGAATAATTGCCTGAGTAATAGCAGCATCATCGGGGCTGATATGCAGCTCTTCGATAAATGATCTATCGATCTTGAGGGTGTCTACCGGGAAGCGCTTAAGATAGCTCAGCGATGAATAGCCAGTACCAAAGTCATCCAGTGACAGGCCAAGCCCACGTGTGCGCAAGCCGGCCAAAATCTCGATGTTCTTGTCGAGATCTTCCATGATCAGACTTTCGGTCAGCTCCAGTTCCAGTAAGCGAGCCGGCAGGCCGGTATTTTGCAATACCCGATCAACGATCTGACTGATGTCGCCTTTGCGGAACTGGTGAGCGGACAGGTTCACTGACATCTGGATCTCCAGACCGTTGTTGCACCACTGCGCCGCCTGACGGCAGGCACGTTCCAGCACCCACTCGCTGATCGCGGAAATCAGGCCAGTTTCTTCAGCCAACGGGATAAAGTCCTTTGGTGGCAGCAGGCCCATGGTGGGATGCTGCCAACGCACCAGCGCCTCGGCGCCTTGAATGCGGCGAGTCACGGCATCAATCTTAGGCTGGTAATAAACCACGAATTCATTTTTAAAAATTGCTTTGCGCAAACTGGTTTCCAGCGCCAGCTGTTCAACCGAGGCGGCCCGCATATCGCCACGGTAGAATTGGTAGTTGTTGCCGCCCATGCGTTTTGCCTGATGCACGGCCAGATCAGCCTGATTAATTAGCGTTTGAGCTTCCTTGGCATTGTCGGGGAATACGCTGATGCCGATGCTGACACCGAGTAGCAGTTCATGGCCGTTGATATTGAACGGCTTGCGCATGGCATTGATGATTTCCTGGCATAGCTCTTCCAGCTCGGAGCTGCTGCGATAATTGTCGATAACCAGATTGAATTCGTCACCGCCGACCCGTGCGAAGCTGCTCTGTTCAATGCCTATGGCCAGCAGCCTTTCGGCAGTGGCGCGCAAAAGGCGATCACCGATTTCATGGCCGAGCGAGTCGTTGATTGGGCGGAATCGATCCAAATCCAGACATACCAAAGCCACCCGTTCGCGGTTAAGCCGAGCCAAGGCCATGGATTTATGCAGCTTCTCACGGAACATGGTGCGGTTAGCCAGGCCCGTTAATCGATCATAGTTAGACAGGAACTGAACTTTTTCTTCTGCTTCTTTGCGTGCAGTCAGGTCAGTGAACATGCCGACATAATGGGTAATCTGGCCATTGTCGTCATATACCGCGCTAAGCTGCATCCAGACAGGGTAGCTCTCACCATTTTTGCGTCGTTCAGTGAGCTCGCCCTGCCAAAAACCTTCACGATGAACGGTGCGGGCGACTTCACTGTATAGCGAGGTATTGCTTTCGCCCGCCGGAGATACTTCTTTCATGGTGCGGCCCTGAACTTCATCTTCCGCATAGCCGGCGATACGAGTAAAGCAGTCGTTGACCGCCAGGAAGCGGAAGGCAGTGTCGAAAATCAAAATCGCTTCAGAAGCATTTTCGAACACCGTGGCCGCCAGACGCAGTTGGTCTTCCGCTTCCTTGCCATCAGTAATGTCTCGGCGAGTGCCGATCATACGTACCGCACGGCCCTCGTTATTCCATTCCACCACCCGGCCTTCGTCTTCAATCCAGCGCCAATCGCCGTTTGCGTGGCGCAGGCGATACACCACGTGATAACGCGGTGTGCGCCCTTTGAAGTGGGCTACCATGGCGCGCTTTACTCTTGGCCAGTCATCCGGATGGGCAAGCTGCTCAAGGTCATTGAGAAAGCCACTGAAGCGATTCTTCTCATAACCCAGCAGGCGATCGAAGTTGGAGTGATAGGTGTCGCTGCTTTGCAGGTTCCAGTCCCACAGGCCGATGTTCGATGCATCCAGGGCCAGCTGGAGCCGCTGGCTGGTGGCGGACATAGTGTGGTTGGCTTCTTCCAGTGCCCGGGTGCGCTCCATTACCGTGGTTTCAAGTCTGTCATTAGCCTCCTGAAGATGCTGACGAGCCTGTTTGCGCTCAAAGATTTCCCGGGTCAGCTTTTCATTCAGGGACTCGGCGTCGCCACGGGCTCGATCCAGATAGTCGATCAGCGCCAGATTCTTGAACTGTAGACGCAGAGCTTCCATCACCGAGCTATGCATGCCCGACGCCGCCAGTAGCAAGAACAGCACAAAGATCACCAGCAGCACCGCCAGCATTGTGGTGTTGCCTGTGTCACTGAGGGCGATATTCAAGGCGCCGGGCAGCACTGCGCAGAGCAGATAGGCCGCTACCGCTGGCAAGTAAATGGCATAGGTGGTCATGGCGACCACTAGCAGGCCAATGATCAGTGCGGCAAACACTGCCTGAGAGGGCAGCAACTCCGGACTCATCAGTGTTTCGGCGGGATTAAAGGTGACCGAGGCGTAGCCGAATACTCCACCACTGAGTGCAATCAGCAGCAAGGCCACCCACCGCCAACTATCCGGGCGAACCATGTCCTGAGAGAGATTATGGAATAGCTGACTGGCCACCAGGCGCAGGAACACCATGCCACCGACCATGGCGCCCCAACCAATCAGGGAAAGTTGTGAATAGGGTTTCCAATACAACCAGACAATAACCAACGCACAAACCGGCTCCAGAATGTTCATCACCGGGAAGGCATTGAATAGCAGTCGGGTCTGCTCTGAGAGCAGATTATTGCGATCCGCATTATTATTTTTATTGTTCTGATGCACCCGTTAAGGTCCTCTGGTCGCCCCGGTGGCCGATCATTTCAGGCCAAGCCTGACAGCTCAACGCCGTAATCAGTAACGCCGTAATCAGTAACGCCGCAATCAGTTTAGCCATGCAGCCGCTGTGGGGGAACCTGTTTCCCTGCAAGATTGGTTGTTTTCGCGGCAGTTAAACAGGATTTTGCAAAGCCGCTGCGTCCGCGGTGGATTCCGGTAGAATGCCTGCCCTATGAATGACATCAGCGAACTCCTCGATGGTCTGAATGCGGCTCAGCGCGATGCGGTGGCTGCAGATGACCGCGCATTGCTGGTTTTGGCTGGAGCTGGCTCCGGCAAAACCCGTGTACTGGTACACCGCATTGCCTTTCTGGTGGCCACCGAGCAGGTGACCCCATTTGGTTTGTTAGCGGTTACTTTCACTAACAAGGCCGCCCACGAGATGCGTGGCCGTATTGAGCAGCTGCTGGAGATGCCTGCCAGTGGCATGTGGGTCGGCACCTTCCATGGCATTGCCCATCGCCTGCTGCGGGCCCACTGGCAGGAGGCAAAACTACCTGAAGCCTTCGAGATCCTCGATAGTCAGGATCAGCTCAGCCTGATCAAACGGGTCATGAAGGAGCTGGGCCTGGATGAGCAGCGTTGGCCACCGCGTCAGTCCCAGTGGTTTATCAACGGGCAGAAGGACGAAGGTATCCGGGCAGCCCATATTGAGCATCACGGCGATTTATTCCTGAAAACCATGCAGAAGCTTTATTTCGCCTATGAGGAGGCCTGCGAGCGCGCCGGGCTGGTGGATTTCAACGAACTGCTTCTGCGCGCTTTGGAGCTGATCCGCGATAATGACGACTTGAGAGGCCATTATCAGCGACGTTTCCGGCATATTCTGGTTGATGAGTTTCAGGACACCAACGCCATCCAGTATGCCTGGCTACGCCTGCTGGCCGGTGGCGGCGCGGCCATTACCATTGTCGGTGACGATGACCAGTCGATCTATGGCTGGCGTGGAGCCAAGATCGAGAATATCCGCCGGCTGGGGCAGGACTTTCCTGCCTTGCGCACGGTGCGGCTGGAGCAAAACTACCGCTCCACCGGCACTATCCTGCAGGCCGCCAATGCGGTCATTGACCACAACAGCGATCGGCTGGGTAAGGAGCTGTGGACAGAAATTGGCGATGGTGACCCGATTCGTCTGTATGCCGGCTTCAATGAAGTGGATGAGGCGCGCTTTATTGCTGGCAAGATTCAGAGTCTTGTTGGCCAGGGCGTTAACCGTCAGGAGTGCGCCGTACTGTATCGCTCCAATGCCCAGTCCCGGGTACTTGAGGAGGCTTTTCTGCAAGCCGGCATTGCCTACCGAATCTACGGCGGGCAGCGCTTCTTCGAGCGCGCCGAAATCAAGAATGCCCTCGCATATCTGCGTCTGATCAGCAGCCGCGACGCCGACGCCGCCTTCGAGCGGGTGGTCAATACCCCAACCCGTGGTATCGGCGCCAAGACCATCGAGCTGGTGCGTGAGCAAGCGCGCGCCGCCGGCTCATCGTTGTGGCGTGCCGCCAGTGATCTGATCGCCTCCGGCCAGCTGCCCGGGCGCGCTGCCACATCCCTCGGTGTGTTTATGGATCTGGTCAACCGACTGGACGAACACAGTCAGACCCTGTCGCTGCGTGAGCAAACCGAATATGTCATTGATGCCAGCGGGCTAATCGAATTTCATCGAGCTGAGAAAGGGGAGAAGGGTCAGCAGCGCGAAGAAAACTTACGGGAATTGATCAGCGCCACCGGCGAGTTTGATGATGATGAAGTGCCGGAGGGCGTCAATGTGCTGACCGCTTTCCTTGATCATGCAGCGCTGGAGTCTGGAGAAGGTCAGGCCGCTGAGCATGAAGATGCGGTGCAGATGATGACCCTGCACTCAGCCAAGGGTCTGGAGTTCCCGGTGGTATTTATTGCCGGTATGGAGGAAGGCCTATTTCCTCATCAGATGTCTGCGGACGAGCCGGGGCGCATGGAAGAAGAGCGCCGGCTTTGCTACGTCGGCATTACCCGGGCGATGCGTGAGCTGTATATGACATGGGCAGAGTCCCGTCGTTTGTATGGCTCCGAGACGTTCAACTCACCGTCCCGTTTTATCCGGGAAATTCCTGCGGCGCTGGTGGAAGAAGTGCGTGCCCGTGGTAATTTCAGTCGGCCGGTGGCTGCTTCATCTACCAGCACGGGCAAGAGCTCTGCAGATGGCTATAGTCTTGGCATGCGGGTGTCCCATCCGAAATTCGGCGATGGCACTATTATTCACTTTGAAGGGCAAGGGCCGAATGCCCGGCTGCAAATTAATTTTGACCGGGTCGGCAGCAAGTGGCTGGTGAGCCAGTACGCCCGTCTGGACGTAATATAAAAAATCGCGCGGTAACCAGCGCTAACAGGAGTTCATGATGGATCGTCGCAAATTCCTTTCTACCCTGGGTCTTGGTGCGGCTGCGGCCGCTGTTGCTGGCTGTGGGCAAACTGATTGTGGTCCAGAGGCCGGCGGCGACACGCGTAAGTATCGCTGGAAGCTGGTGACCACCTGGCCAAAAAACTACCCCGGTCTTGGCACCAGCCCGGAGCGCTTTGCCGAAATGGTGAAAGCCATGTCGAATGGCCGTATGGAGATCAAGGTATTTGGTGCCAATGAACTGGTGCCACCGTTCGAAGTGTTTGATGCGGTTTCACAGGGCAGCGCCGAGATGGGCCACGGCGCCGCCTATTACTGGAAGGGCAAACATCCCGCGGCGCCGTTTTTTACCGCTGTTCCGTTTGGTTTTACTGCGCAGGAAATGAATGGCTGGTTACATCATGGCGGCGGTCAGCAGCTGTGGGATGAGCTATATGCGGGCTTCAATCTGAAGCCATTTGCAGCCGGCAATACCGGCACCCAGATGCCCGGCTGGTACAACAAGGAAATCAATTCCGTAGATGATCTAGCCGGCCTGAAGATTCGCATGCCCGGCCTCGGTGGTGAGGTTATCAAGCGCGCCGGTGCGGTGCCGGTACAGCTGCCCGGCGGCGAACTCTTCACCGCATTGGAAAGCGGTGTAATCGATGCTGCTGAGTGGGTCGGCCCGTATAACGATCTTACTTTCGGCTTTCACCGAATCGCCAAGTTCTATTATTACCCGGGTTGGCATGAGCCGGGCCCGACGCTGGAGCTGATCATCAATAAGGAAATGTGGGATGGGCTACCGGATGACCTGCAGGCCATCATTCGTGCCGCCGCCATGTGGTCAAATCAGGACATGCTTGATGAATACACCGCGCGCAATAATGCAGCGTTGATCGAGTTGCAGGAGAAACACAAAGTACAGCTGCGGCGCTTGCCAGATGATGTGCTGGCGCGCCTGAAAGTGGAAAGTGATGCAGTATTGAAGGATCTGGTAGCGGACAATGACTTTGCCAGTCGTGTTTATGATTCGTTCCGCGCTTTTGAGAAAGGCGTGCGCAACTATGCCAACGTGGCCGAGTTGTCGTATATGAATGCTCGTCAGTTGCTTGCCGGGGATTGACGGCTTTCAGCCAGTAAGCGGTTTTTCTATCGGGGGGTTGGGTTATGCGTTGGAGCTTTTTGCTGTTGTTGTCGGTGATCATGGCCGGCTGCGGAAATGATCCGGCGCCTCAGGCAAAGGATCGTTTGGCAGCCTGGCAGCCTGATCTGGATGGTCCGATTGCTGAAATGGAGGCACTACTGCAGACCTTGAGCCAGCAGAAGCATATTAATCGGGTGTCTGCCAATTTAGCCGTGCTTCATGATGCCAAGCTTTACCAGATTTACATTAACCAGCTTGCTGGCCTGTCCGGAGAGCAGCGGTCGGAGTTTAAGAAAGAGCAACGGCAGTGGCTGAAAAAACGTGAGCGAGTTACCCGTGAGGCTGCTGATCAGTTTCGCAGTGGGTCCATTGCCGCATTTATCGGTAATCAGGCGTTTATCGATGAAACCCGTTTGCGTGTTGAGTTGCTTGAGTTACATCGGCAGGAGTAATTATCTGCCGGTGCCGGGCCACCATAGCTTTTTCTCAGCGAAGGGCGTGTCTTCGGGCAGAAACGGGTTGTCCAGCCGGATCACTCGTCTACGTAGTATGTTGGCTTTGCCAAAGGCGTTGGCATTGACCGGGTGCTGACGAAAAAGTTTATCGAAGCTGCCATCTTCAATGGCAATACGTAGCCCTTTTTCCAGGCGCGTTGCTAGTTCCGTATTCTGTGAATTAACGAAGAAGTATTCGGCAGTCGGGTAATAAAGTAGTAGCCCCTCCTCCACGGCCAGACCCATATCTGTTCTGCTGGCCAGATCATCCCATGGCTCATTGATGGCGCGCGGCAAGTAATCGAAACGGCCTTTCTGTAACAGACGGAAAAGACTGTCGTAATCATGTTTCCCTTCAATCGATAATCCATTGGCTCTGAATACTTCCGTATCAGGCCAGTCATGGCCTTGCCCGGCGCGCAGTTCGAGCAGCTTGTCGATGGTCTGCATACGTCGGAACCAGGGCTGATCTTCGCCACGGATAATAAGCAGACGATAGCCCGTCAGTCCTTTCATCAGAGGAATACGGATGGCCCGATTTTGCTTTTCCCTTTCGATGCTGGTCGCGCTCCAGACAATATCGATGCCATCGTTATTGCTGAGCCGTTGCAGTGCCTCATTCCGGGGTATGGCTTGTGCCGCTGGCTCCAGGCGCCATGCACCTTGATCGGCGGTCTTTTCCAGTGCCAGAGCCAGTACTGCAAGGAAATAGTCGTTACCGGCGTCGTCGGCAGGCTCACCGCTGAAGTGACGTATGACCACCTCCGCAGATAGCGGTGTGGCAAGGAGCATCAGCAGAAAGAATGCCAGTCGAATCACGCGCAGTTGTCCTTGGGCACGGGGCGGGTGCGACCGGTCTCATCAATCGCAACAAAGGTGAACTGGCCTTCAGTTACTTTGGCGCGGTGGTCGTTATGGTCTGTTATCCACACTTCTACCAGAATTTTCATTGAGCTGCGCCCCACATCAAGCAATTGCGTGTGGCAGCTTATTACCGAGCCAATGGGAACCGGCCGTAAAAATGCCATGCTATCAATCGCCACCGTGGCCACTCGACCACGGGCAACCTTGCGCGCACTTACCGCACCTGCCAGATCCATCTGCGAAACCAGCCAGCCTCCAAAGATATCGCCGTTGAAATTGGCGTCCGCCGGCATGGCGATGGTTTGCAGGGCAAGCTCGCCAGCTGGCAGCGGTTCCTGATCGTCGTCAAACATGGTCACTCCTTTGTTATTGTCCGTAGACCTGAGTTGGCAGCCAAGTGGCCAGCGTTGGCCACAGTGCTAGTACCCCAAGCATCAGTAGCTGAATAACAATGAAAGGTACCACACCCTTGTAAATCTGCATCGTGGCAACTTCCTCCGGGGCAACGCCGCGCAGGTAAAACAGGGCAAAGCCGAATGGTGGTGTCAGGAACGAGGTCTGCAGATTCAGGGCAATCATCACGCCAAGCCAAATCGGGTCGACCCCCATTGCCAGCAGCACTGGCGCCACGATTGGCACCACCACAAAGGTGATTTCGATAAAGTCGAGGATAAAGCCCAGCAGAAAGATCAGTGCCATCACCAGCAAGGTGGCGCCAAATACGCCGCCGGGAATTTTTTCGAACAGCAGGTGAACCGCCTCTTCGCCACCGAAGCCTCGAAATACCAGAGAGAAAATCGACGCGCCGATAAGAATCATGAAAACCATGGCGGTGACTCGCACGGTGGCGCGCATCACTTCCTGTAAAGTGAGCAGACTGAGCTGGCGATTTACCAGTGCCAGCAACAAGGCGCCAAAGGCGCCAACTCCGGCAGCCTCAGTGGGGGTGGCCTTGCCGGTGAGAATCGAGCCGAGCACCAGAAAAATCAGTAGCAACGGCGGCACCAGTCCGGTGATCAATTGCTTGAGTAAGGGGCCCTGCTCCTGACCCAGCGCAGCGCGGTCCACCGCCGGGGCGTCCTGAGGCCGAACCAGCGCATGGCCAAACATATAGAGGATATACAGGCCTACCAGCACCAGCCCGGGAATCAACGCGCCAACGAACAGGTCGCCCACCGACACGGTAGTGGTAGACCACAGGCCCATTTTCAGCTGTGCCTGCTGGTAGGAGGTCGAGATCACATCGCCAAGCAGCACCAGTGCAATTGATGGCGGAATAATTTGTCCCAGAGTGCCGGTGGCGCAGATCAGGCCGCTGGCCAGTTCCGGTTTGTAGCCCAACTTGAGCATGCTGGGCAGGGCCAGCAGCCCCATGGTCACTACGGTGGCGCCGACGATGCCAGTGCTGGCGGCAAGCAGCGCACCGACTACGATAATGGCAATACCCAGTCCGCCAGGTAGCGGCCCCATCAGCCGGGCCATGCTGGTGAGCAGGTTTTCAGCTACCCGGGATTTCTCCAGCATCACCCCCATAAAGACAAATAGCGGCACTGCCATCAGGCTTTGATTGCCAACGATGCCGAACAGCCGATTGGGGATAAAGGTGAGGTCCTGCCCGTGGAATGTGCCCGTGGCCATGCCAATCAGAGCAAAGATCAGCGCCACGCCCCCCAGCGTAAAGGCCACCGGATAGCCGGCAATAAGGGTGGCGCACACCACCACAAACATCAGCAGCGGGATCAGTTCCACGCGGAGCCCTCCTCGGCCGGCTTATCGGCGTCCGGCTCAGCTGGACTGCCTAATTTGAGGGTGGCGCGCAGCGCTTCGGCCAGAGCCTGCACGATAAGCAGTGCCGGCATGATCAGCAGCAGAGTTTTCAGTACATATACGAAGGGCAGGCCGCCGGCGTCAGCAGAACCTTCCTGGCGCTGCCAGCTGACTACCACATAGTCGAAGCAGGTCACCAGAATCAGCACGCACAGGGGTAGCAGAAATAGCAGGGTGCCCAGCAGGTCCACCCAGGCGCGCTGTTTGTGGCCGAAGCGGCGATAGAAAATATCCACCCGTACATGCTCATCGCAGCGCAGAGTGTAGGCGATGCCCAGCATAAACAGGGCACCGTGCAGGTACAGCTGGGCCTCCTGCATGGCGATACTGCCGAAGCCAAAAGCATAGCGCAGTAAAACGATCAGGCTGGTAAGAATAACCAGTCCCAGTGCCAGCCAGGCCACGGCGTGGCCAAAGGCGAGGCTGAAGCGATCCAGCCGGTGCAGTATCCGGTGTGCAGTATCCACCTGCTTGTCCCTCGACGGCGCGGCCCGCAGGCCGCCAAAATCAGGGGGCAGTATAGAAGGGCGGTGCCACAAGGTCAGCCGCTTTTGCTGATCCGCCTGGCCGGGTGAGAATCTGAAAATAACGGCTTTATGTCACCGGGCTGTCATATTCACCTCCTAGACTCGTTTTTGCTCAACAAGCAGACGCCGTTTACCGGCACGATTTTTCCATTGGAGGCTAGATCCCATGAAACTGAAAGCCACTCTTGCCGGCCTGGCAACTGTACTGGCCATCACCAGTGCCCCGGCCATTGCAGCATCCCGCGACACCATTTCCATTGTTGGTTCCTCTACCGTGTACCCGTTCTCCACCACCGTAGCAGAGCGCTTCGGTAAGGGTGGCAAGTTTGCCACTCCTAAGGTTGAGTCCACCGGTACCGGCGGCGGCATGAAGCTGTTCTGCGCTGGTGTAGGCACCGAGCACGCTGATATGACCGGCGCGTCACGCCGCATCAAGAAGTCCGAGTTCGATACCTGCCAGACCAACGGGGTAAAGGAAATCGTTGAAATGAAGATCGGCTTCGACGGCATCGTTGTAGCTAACTCCAGCAAGGGCGAGGCTTACAAGCTGACCCTGAAGGACATCTTCCTGGCTCTGGCCAAGGATGTGCCGAATGCTGATGGCAGCGCGCTGATCCCGAACCCGAACAAGACCTGGAAAGACGTTAACCCGGCTCTGCCAGCGGACAAGATCGAAGTGCTCGGCCCACCGCCGACCTCCGGTACCCGTGATGCCTTTAACGAACTGGCGATGGAAGGCGGTTGTGCCACTATCCCGATGATCAAGGCTATGAAAGCGGTGGATAAGAAGAAGTTCGAAGCAGTTTGTCGTGGTATCCGTGAAGACGGCCACTACATCGAAGCTGGTGAGAATGACAACCTGATCGTGCAAAAGCTGGACGCCAACCCGAAAGCACTGGGTATCTTCGGCTACAGCTTCCTCGACCAGAACCGTGGCAAGGTGCAGGGCTCCATCATTGACGGCGTAGAGCCGACCTTTGAGAACATTGCTTCTGCTGACTATCCGGTATCCCGCTCCATGTACGTGTATGCCAAGAAGGCTCACATCGGTGTGATTCCGGGCATCGAAGAGTATCTGGCCGAGTTCTCCTCTGAGAAGGCCTGGGGTGACGAGGGTTACCTGACCGACAAGGGTCTGATCCCGATGCCGAAGGCGGACCGCAAGGCCATGGCCAAGTCCATCAAGATGCTGACTCCGCTGGATGGCAGCGTACTGTAAGACAGTCGCGGCAAGGGGCGGGCATCAGCCCGCCCATCTGGTTAGAATGCGGACCCGGCTAGCGCCGGGTTTGCTGCGCCACAGGTAGACAGATTTTTCAGCAGAAGGTGTCCGACGGCACCTTGCGCTGAGAGATTCGGAGAAAGGTTCATGCAGGCAGGTAATCTGGTACTGCTGTTGGTTGCCCTCGGGGCAGTCTTCTACTTTTTCGGTTGGCGCCGATCCTATGCGGTTTCAGCGCCGCTTGGCGGCGTCCGTCATCTGCACTCATTGCCGGGCTACTATGCCTCTTTGGCGGCGGTATGGTGCGTATTGCCCGCGCTGGCTCTGCTTGGCCTGTGGCTGATAATTGATGATGCGGTGATTCGCACCAACCTGATGGCCTCTCTGCCATCTTCGATTCAGCCTGCCAACGAAGTTGATTACAACCTGCTGCTTAATCAGATACGCAATGTGGCTGGCGGTGCCCTGAACCCGGCATTTGTGCCAGCGGAAGTGGTCGCTGCGGCCGAGCAGCTTGTTGCCATGCAAGCGCGCAACCAGCAGATGATGAGCATCGCTTTCGTAAGCATCGCCGTGCTTGGTGGTGTCTGGGGCTGGTCCCGAGTACAGCCTCGCCTGCGTGCTCGCCAGCAGGTTGAGTCAGTAATGAAGTGGATGCTGATGGGCAGTGCCACGGTGGCCATTCTGACTACACTGGGAATTGTTCTCTCGGTACTGTTTGAGTCCATCCGTTTCTTCCAGAAAGTTTCCCCTGTGGAGTTCCTGTTCGGCCTGCAGTGGAGCCCGCAGATCGCCCTGCGTGCCGACCAGGTCGGTGCCACCGGTGCATTTGGTGCGGTGCCACTATTTGCCGGTACCTTGCTTATTTCGTTTATCGCCATGTGCGTGGCGGTGCCGGTCGGACTGATGTCGGCAATTTATTTGGCCGAATACGCGCACAGAAATGTCCGCGCCTGGGCTAAGCCAATTCTGGAAATCCTCGCTGGTGTGCCCACTGTGGTGTACGGTTTTTTTGCTGCGCTAACCGTGGCGCCAGCGATTCGCGGCTTTGGCGAGAGCATGGGCCTTACCGTAGCGTCAGAGAGCGCCCTGGCCGCAGGCTTGGTAATGGGCATCATGATCATCCCGTTTATTTCTTCGCTGGCGGATGACGTGATCACTGCCGTGCCGCGCGCCATGCGCGATGGCTCGCTGGCGCTCGGCGCCACCCAGAGTGAAACCATCAAGCGTGTGGTTATTCCGGCAGCACTACCGGGCATCATGGGCGGCATCCTGCTGGCGGTATCCCGCGCCATTGGTGAAACCATGATTGTGGTGATGGCCGCCGGTTTGGCCGCCAACTTGACCGCTAACCCGCTGGAGGCGGTGACCACTATTACTGTGCAGATCGTTACTCTGCTGGTGGGTGATCAGGAATTCGACTCTGCCAAGACGCTAGCCGCATTCGCGCTTGGCCTGATGCTGTTTATTGTCACTCTGGGCCTGAACGTCATTGCCCTGAAGATCGTCAAAAAATATCGGGAACAATATGAGTAAGACGACCGAGCAAGTTCGTAAATCACTGAAAGCCCGCTACAGTTCGGAAAAGCGTTTCCGTGCCTTTGGCATCACTGCGGTGGCATTCGGGTTGCTGGCGGTGGTGGTGCTGTTTACTGACATTATCAGTAAGGGCACCTCCGCATTCGTTGAAACCTATATCCAGCTGGAAATTCACTGGGATCCGGAGGAGCTGGGCATAGATGATCCGACTGATCCAGATCAGATTAACGTTGCTGATTACGATGCACTGATCAAGGCTGCGCTGCGCGAACGTTTCCCGGAAGTGGAAGGACGCCTTGACCGTCGTGCGCTGTATCAGCTGGTTTCTTCCGGTGCGGGATTCAAATTACGCGACCAACTGGCAGCTAACCTGGATCTGCTCGGCACCACCCAGACCCAGTGGCTTCTCGCTGATGACGACGTAGATATATTTATCAAGGCAGATGTTGAAGATCGGCAAAGCAAGCGCTTGCCGGAAGTGGCCCGTCCCTGGGTGGAAGCTCTGGAGCGTGATGGCCAAACCGACATTCAGTGGAATGCATCTTTCTTTAGCCATGGCGACTCCCGGGAGCCTGAGCAGGCTGGCGTCTGGGCAGCGGTAACCGGCTCGTTTTTCACCATGTTGGTGACCTTGGCGCTGGCCTTCCCCATCGGTGTTGCCGCGGCGGTCTATCTGGAAGAGTTTGCTCCGAAGAATCGTTTTACCGACTTCATTGAAGTGAATATCAATAACCTCGCAGCGGTGCCATCGATTATTTTCGGTCTGCTTGGTCTGGCCATCTTTATCAATCTGTTCGGCTTGCCCCGTTCAGTGCCGCTGGTAGGCGGTTTGGTGCTCACCCTAATGACCCTGCCCACTATCATTATTTCCGCCCGCGCCTCGATTAAATCCGTGCCGCCCAGCATCCGCGAAGCGGCGCTGGGAATGGGTGCTTCACGCATGCAGATGGTGATGCACCATGTTCTGCCGCTGGCCATGCCGGGCATGCTCACCGGCGCCATTATCGGTATGGCTCAGGCGCTCGGGGAAACCGCGCCCCTGCTGATGATCGGCATGGTGGCCTTTATTGTTGATATCCCAGGTGGCCCGCTGGATGCATCCACGGTTCTGCCGGTACAGATTTATCTATGGGCAGACAGCCCGGAGGCCTCGTTCGTCGCCCTGACGTCGGCGGCCATCATGGTGCTGCTGGCTTTCCTGATCACCATGAACACCTTGGCAGTGCTGCTACGCAAGCGCCTTGAGCGCCGCTGGTAATCCGGACGGAGGAGTGACAGATGGAAACGGCACAGAAGTTGAATGATACTGCCCAGACTAATCCGGCAGCGCGCATGGCACAGGAACCCGAGACAATGAATCAGAGAATCCCGTATCCGGAACGCACCATCGGCAAGCCGCTGTGCGACGATCCGAAGATGAGCATGCGAAATGTGGATGTATTCTATGGCGATTCGCAGGCCATCTATGGCGTTGACCTGGATATTGGCAAGAACGAAGTGATTGCCCTGATCGGTCCGTCAGGCTGTGGCAAGTCCACCTTTCTGCGCTGCCTGAACCGGATGAACGACACCATCGATATCTGCAAGGTGAAAGGTTCGTTCATGCTTGAGCAGGACAATATCTATGATCCCAAGCTGGACGTGGTTGAATTGCGTGCTCGGGTTGGCATGGTGTTTCAGAAGCCCAATCCATTTCCCAAGTCTATCTATGAAAACGTTGCCTATGGCCCACGACTGCACGGCCTGGCGAACAAGAAGTTTGAGCTGGATGAGATTGTTGAGAGCAGCTTGCGCAAGGCTGGCCTATGGGACGAAGTAAAGGACCGTCTTGATCAGCCGGGTACTGGTTTGTCCGGTGGTCAGCAGCAGCGCCTGTGTATTGCGCGCTCCATTGCGGTGAGCCCGGAAGTGGTATTGATGGACGAGCCCTGTTCAGCGCTGGACCCCATTGCCACCGCCAAAATCGAAGAGCTGATTGACGAGCTTTCCGGCCAGTACACCATCGCCATTGTTACGCACTCCATGCAACAGGCCGCCCGGGTGTCGCAGCGTACTGCCTATTTCCACCTTGGTCGTCTGATTGAAGTGAATGACACTAATACAGTATTTACCGCGCCGGAGCATGCGCTCACGGAAGCCTACATCACCGGCCGGTTTGGCTGATCCTGACAGGAGAGTTTTATGGATCGCTCGCATTTTGGTCAGCATAGTTCCAGTCAGTTCAATGATGAAATGGAGTCCATCCGTTCACACCTGATGGAGATGGGTGGATTGGTGGAGAAGCAGGTTATTGATGCGCTGCAGTCTTTGCTGCAGGCAGACTCTGAGCTTGCTGAACGGGTGCTGGAAAACGAAGATAAGGTGGATTCGCTGGAGAAGTTGATCGATGGCGAATGTGCCCGGGTATTGGCGTTGCGTCAGCCTGCGGCATCGGATCTGCGCATGATTATTTCGGTAACCAAGTGCGTGTCTGACCTGGAGCGCATCGGTGACGAAGCCGCTAAAGTGGCAAAAATGTCACTGGAGTTGGCGGAGCAGGGCGAGTCACCGCGCGGTTATGTGGAAGTACGTCATATCGGTAACCATGTGCGCACCATGCTTGGTGATGCACTGGACGCCTTTGCCCGCTTTGATGTTCAAAAGGCGGTGGACGTTGCCGCAGAAGATAACGAAGTGGATCTGGAGTATCGCTCGGCCATGCGGGCTCTGGTGACTTTCATGATGGAAGATCCTCGCTCGATTTCCAGCGTGCTGAATATTATCTGGTCGCTACGGGCGCTGGAGCGTATTGGCGACCATGCCAAGAATATCGCTGAGCAGTTGATCTATATGGTTAAGGGCAAGGATGTGCGGCATATTTCTGTGGATGAAGTGGCGCGTCACGCCGACGTATCACGACCCAAGTAAGTCGAGTATCAAGCCGCGCTTCGGCGCGGTTTTTTACTTGCCTGTATATTCGGATATCCGAATGTAATGGAGAGGTTATGACGCCATTGCAGCTATGCAAATGTCTGGCGGACGAAACCAGGCTGAAGATTGTTATGCGGGTGCGCCAGCATGGCGAGCTGTGTGTCTGTGATCTGGTGGACACACTGGGCCAGCCGCAGCCCACCGTGTCGCGACATCTTGCGCAGCTGCGAGACTGCGGCTTGCTGGCAGTGCGCAAGGATGCCCAGTGGGTCTATTACCGCTTGCATGAAGGTTTGCCGCAATGGGCACAGGAGGTGTTGCAAAGCCTGCAGGCTCCAGCGGCTAAACAGTTTCCCGTCAAGCCGGAGCAGCGCTCCGGATGTTGTTGAGCCTCGGAGTGATCTGATGGAATTACCAATTCGTGTTGTCTTTCTTTGCACCGGAAATTCTTGCCGCTCGATCATAGCGGAGTCCCTCGCCAATCAGCTTGGAGGCGGCAAGCTGGTGGCATTTAGTGCCGGTAGCTTTCCCACCGGTAGTGTTAATCCCGGTGCTCTGGCAGTGCTCGCTCGGCACCAGGTGCCTGCGGGGAATCCGCGTTCGAAATCCTGGGATGAGCTGGCGGACGATAACATTCATCTTGCCATTACCGTGTGTGATGCCGCCGCTGGTGAAGCCTGCCCGGTTTGGATGGGCAGCTCGTTACGCGCCCATTGGGGGGTGGCGGACCCGGCCCACGTAGAGGGTGATGCGGACACCATTGCTCGCGCTTTTGAGCGTACGTTCGATGAAATGAAACAACGCATCGAAGCCATGCTGACTTTGCCATTAGAGAGCATGCAGCCGACGGACTTGGTTGCAGCGCTTGCTGATATCCAGCGCCGTCTGGAAACATCTGAATGAACTCGCAGGAGTGCAATGGCAATGGGTCTATTTGAGCGCTATCTGACTGTCTGGGTGGGCCTGTGTATCGCCGCTGGTGTGGGCCTTGGCCTGCTACTGCCAAACGTCTTTGCAGTGATTGCCGGCATTGAATACGCCCACGTCAATCTGGTGGTGGCGGTACTGATCTGGGCAATGATCTTCCCGATGATGGTGCAAGTCGATTTCGCCGCCATCAAGGAAATTCGCAAACAGCCACAGGGCATCTGGCTGACGCTGGTAATCAACTGGCTGATCAAGCCCTTTACCATGGCACTGCTCGGTTATGTGTTCTTCCGCGTGCTGTTTGCCGATCTGGTCGATCCGCAAAGCGCCGGCGAGTACATTGCCGGCATGATCCTGCTCGGCGTCGCGCCCTGTACCGCCATGGTGTTTGTCTGGTCGCAACTGACCAAGGGCGACCCTAACTACACTTTGGTGCAGGTGTCAGTAAACGACATCATTATGATCTTTGCCTTCGCGCCGATTGCGGCGCTGTTGCTCGGCATCAGTGACATTATTGTGCCGTGGCAAACCCTGCTGTTATCCGTAATCCTTTATGTGCTTCTGCCGCTTGTCGCTGGCGCTGTGGTGCGTCACCGGTTTCTGGCTAATGGTGGCGAACAGGCATTGGATAAATTCATTCACCGGATAAAGCCGGGCTCCATAATTGGTTTGCTGCTGACGGTGGTGCTGTTGTTCGGTTTTCAGGCCGGCACTATTGTCGCCAAGCCTTTTGTTATTCTGCTGATTGCCATCCCATTGATGATTCAGACCTACGGAATCTTTGCCATTGCCTATGCGGCGGCCAAGGTGATGAAGTTGCCGCACCGAATCGCCGCCCCAGCCTGCATGATCGGCACCTCCAATTTTTTTGAACTTGCGGTCGCCGTAGCAATATCGTTGTTCGGCTTGAACTCTGGCGCGGCGTTAGCCACGGTAGTGGGCGTGCTGGTAGAGGTGCCGGTAATGCTGTCGCTGGTTGCCATCGCTAACCGCACCCGCCACTGGTTCCCGGAATAACATCATGAATGAATTCCCCGCCCTCGAAGACGCCCACTTCCGCATGCTTGATCAACAGCGCCTTGAGCCCATACAGCGCGCCAGCCATGCACCGCGCATCGCACTGCTTTACGGATCGCTACGAGAGCGCTCATTCAGCCGACTGGTGGTGCAGGAGTCCGCACGCCTGCTGGAAAAGATGGGCTGTGAAACCCGCATCTTTGACCCGCATGGCCTGCCGTTACCGGATAGCGAAGACGCCAGCCACGCAAAAGTGCAGGAGCTGCGTGATCTGGTGAGCTGGAGCGAAGGTATGGTCTGGTGCTCGCCGGAGCGCCACGGCGCCATGACAGGCATAATGAAGGCGCAGATCGACTGGATCCCGCTATCGATCGGTGCCGTGCGGCCAACTCAGGGTAAAACTCTGGCAGTGATGCAGGTATGCGGTGGCTCGCAATCATTCAATGCGGTGAATCAGCTACGCGTGCTCGGCCGATGGATGCGCATGATCACCATCCCCAACCAATCCTCGGTAGCCAAGGCATTCCTTGAGTTCGATGAGAACGATCGTATGAAGCCGTCCGGCTACTACGATCGTATTGTTGATGTGATGGAGGAGCTGGTGAAGTTCACCTGGCTAACCCGCGACCGCAGCGACTACCTTGTCGATCGATACTCTGAACGCAAGGAAAGCGCCGAACAGCTAATCAAGCGCGTTAACCAGAAAGACCTGTAGGGCCGTCCCTGGAAGATCAGCCTAGAAGATCAGTGTTGCCACGCCCAGTGCGATAAACAGCACTGCACTGATTCGATGGGCCCATTGCTCGAGCGTTGGGTTGCGCACCCGGTTGCCCAGCCAAATAACAGGAACGTTCGCTGCCAGCATGCCCAGAGTAGTGCCGCTAAGCACGGCAACAAAGTACTCCGGGAAGCGTGCCGCAAGAGCCACCGTTGCCACCTGAGTCTTGTCGCCAATCTCGGCCAGAAAGAACAGCACCAGAGACGCCATAAACGGCCCCCAGCGTTGACCATCCAGCGAATCATCATCCTTGTCCGGGATCAGCATCCAGATCCCCAAAGCGATAAAGCTGCCGGCCAGAGTCCACTGCAGCCAGTTGTCCGGCAACCACTCGGCAAGCCACACGCCCAGCCACGCCGACAGCCCGTGATTGGCCAGCGTCGCCACGGTAATGCCCGCCAGAATCGGCCAATGCACCCGATAGCGACAGGCCAGCGCAAAGGCCAGCAGCTGAGTTTTGTCACCGATTTCGCCAAGCGTGACCAGCGACAGTGAGGCGAGGAAGGCTTCCATAAAACGATCTCCGGCGGGACAGGGACACGAGACGCCGCACCCGTCCCGCCTGGGAGGTGCAGTGTCTCGGGTCTCGTCGGTCTCCGCGGAGCGGAGATGCGGGCGCCATGCACGGATGCAAGTTTGTTGACGACCGCCAGCGTCGGGGCTGTAACTACTCCCCCAAGGACGCGGCAATGGTAGAGATTCGACCGAATCCGGGCAAGTGCTATGCTGGCCGCTTTATTGAGGAGCGCACCATGACCGACGAACGCCTGCTGGATATCGAAACCACCATCGCCTACCAGGATGACCTGCTCAACGCCCTGAACCGCACGGTGGCCGAGCAGGTGATACGCATCGACACCCTGGAGAAGCAGCTGCGCTTCGCCACCGAGCAACTGCAGCAGATCGCTGAGCTGTTGGTGTCGATGAATATTGTTGACGAGAAGCCGCCCCATTATTGAAGGGTGGGGCAGGCTTACAGGGGGCAAGCATTTCTACAGCATGAGAAATCGGTCGCGCGAGCATGCTGTGTTTGTCGGGGGAAGATCACGGCTTTTCCGTTGCGGCTTGGCCTCCACTACAATGCCGCGCGTGCTGGTGGCGTTAGCAAATGACTGCAACAAGACCGCTCCGGGGACCATTTCTGGACAGGAGTCAGGAAGGCGTGCCCATACTTCGCTGCCCATGTCAGTCTGACTGAGCCACTACGCCTACCATTCGTGCGAGCTGGATTTCCATGGCATACAATTTTCTTCTGAATTTCCGTTTAGCAGCAGCTCTCTTGGTTGTCAGTGCTTCGATGATGCTGGCTTCCTGCGGCGGAGGGGCGGCGGCGCAGCGCAAGCGGTATCTTCACGCGACATCTTTGTTCTAAATGACGAGGCCAGCAATACCGTCATTAATTTTTGTCACCTGCAAAAAATTTCCCCTCTTTCCTGGCTAATTACACCGAAACTGTTGTGGCGAATGCAGCCATCTCTCGTCCGGCAGAATAATAGGTTGCACAATGGGTCCAACGTAGATTATCTATGTTGCCATGGCTCAAATTACCTCACTATATGTTTACAAAGTCGTCGGTCAGGCAACACCCGGCGTAGAAACACGGGACCTGATGGGAGGGCTTGGACTGCCCGTGGACGGTCCCATTGATCCAACTCGGATGGTGTCCTCATCGGAGTTTTATGATTTTTTTGCAACTCTGGTTGATCGGGATCCTGACGGTCTTTTATTACCACTGAAGATCGGCTCCGCCATGCGAAGCGACGAGTACGGGGCTTTTGGCCTGGCCTGGAAGTCCGCACCAACCTTGTGGGACTCTTACACAAGGGCAGGGCGCTATGGCCACGTTCTGGGCAGCGCAGAAACCTATTCGCTTGAGGAAACAGCCAAGGGGTTCTTCTTCAACCTCGAAAAAGCAGGAGGGAATAGCTCAGGCATGTTGCTCTCCAATGAAGCCAGCATGGCTGCAGTGAATGCCATCAGCAAAGAGGTTAGCTCCTCAAGCTTCATGCCTCTCGCCATCTTTTTCAAGCACGCGCCGAGAGGCGATGTCGGAGTGTACGAATCTCATTTTGGTTGTCCTGTCTATTTCGAGTCGGGCCGAGATGCACTGCTGGTGAGTAAAGAAGCCATCGAAACCCCCAACAAACTGGGCGACGAATCCATCGCCCGGTTCTTTGACCAATATCTTGAGCAGCAGCTCAATTCCCGTGCTGCCCACAGCGTCTTGCAACAACAAGTCAGGCGTGCAGTCGCTAACGTGCTAAGCGAGGGCGTACCAAAGCTGTCACGGATAGCATCTGAACTGAATTTGGGCCCAAGGACATTGCAAAGGAGGCTGTCGGAGGAGGGGCATTCATTTCAAAACGTTGTTGACATGGCGCAAAAGGATCTCGCTCAACGGCTGCTTAGAGAGACAGATTACAGCCTCGCCGAGGTGGCCTTCCTGACGGGATTTGCGGAGCAGAGTACCTTTACCCGCGCCTTCAAGCGTTGGGCGGGCCAGACACCACGATCCTATCGACTCTCAACTCGCTGAAACGGAAGTTGTCGCCAGCTGCACAAACTCTGGCATGCTGAGGCAATAACCCGAGACATTGTTCCACAAAAATTGACTTGTGCCTGGATCAAAAGGAGCAAGTCAATGAAAACATCCAATCAGAAACATCAATCCATTTTTGTCGCCGGCGGCACCGGAAAGACCGGCAAGCGGGTTGTTGAGCAGCTAGAAGACCGCGGCTATGAAGTGCGAGTCGGTTCCCGCTCAGCTGTCCCCTCTTTTGACTGGAACAACGAGAAAAACTGGGAGTCCTGTCTCTCGGGTGTTACCTCAGCCTACATCACTTACTCGCCAGATCTTGCAATGCCCGGCGCCACTGACGCTATTCAAGCGTTTGCTTACCTGGCGAAGCGCCTCGGAGTGAAGCGACTCGTTCTGCTATCAGGCCGTGGTGAGGCGGAGGCGCAAGCCTGCGAGGAAATTATTAAGGACTCTGGTCTTGAATGGACCATCGTGAGGGCAAGCTGGTTTAACCAGAACTTCTCTGAAGGCGCATTCATCGACATGGTGTTGAATGGCACCATCACGTTGCCTGCAGGGAATCAGGTCGAACCGTTCGTTGATGTAGGCGACATTGCAGACGTGGCCGTTGCCGCTTTAACTGAGGATCACCACAAAGGCCGCATCTATGAGGTGACCGGGCCAAGACTCATGACATTCGCGGACGTGGCCAACGACCTTTCACTTGCGACCGGACGCGAGATTTCATTCATCAACGTACCCCACAAAAGCTTCATTGCTGAGATTGAGAACTCTGGAGCACCCAAAGATGTGGTCTGGATGCTGGATTATCTATTCGCAACGGTCCTCGATGGCCGTAACGCACATTTGACCAATGGTGTTGAACAGGCACTCGGTCGACCCGCCAAGGACTTCGCAGACTATGCGCGGGAAACGGCAGCCACGGGACTATGGGAAATCCACTAGTAACGATTCAATCATCCAAAGGGGACAAACGATGAACATTGCTTTGAACATGTTTCAGGGTGCTTTTGGCGCATACAGCTCAATTCTTCCACGTCAAGCGGCATCCAAAGCCGTTGAATGGATGACCAGCCCTCGAATCGCCCCGGAACGACGGTTGTCCTGTCAGGAACTGTTTTCCAAAAACGTTGACCTGCCGAGCGGAGCTCGACTCAGCTCATATGGAAGCGGCAGCAAGAAGATACTTTTTTTACACGGCTGGTCTGGGTGGGTCGGGCAGTTTGAGGGCCTGATCAGAGAGATCAATCCCTTTGAATACACGGTTTACGCCGTCCACCCCCTGGGACACGGCGAATCAAAAGCGGTTAGATCGCACCCAGGACGGTTCATCGAAGCATTACTCGAAACCATTGAATACCTCAATTGCAGGTTTGATGCTGCCGTAGGTCATTCACTTGGTGCAGCCGCTCTCGTCTCTGCTCAGGCACAGACCGGAAGCTTTGAAGGAATGATTCTTATCTCCAGCCCCGCAACGATTGAGGGAGTGCTGAACAGATTTGCTCGTTTTCTTAACCTCGGGAAGCGGAGCAAGAATCACTTCATCAGGGCCATGGAGAAAACCGTTGGCATGCCGGTCGAGAAGTTAAATCTGGCTTTAATCGCCGAGGCCGAGAAGATTCCGGTGCTTCTGATTCATGACAAGAATGATCAGGAAATACCTGCTTCAGAGTCCGAGAGCCTCCTGCTGGCATTCGAAAATAGCCAGATATTTCGAACCATCGGATGGGGCCACAGCCGGCTGCTTCAGAACCCCGCAGTCACTCAGAAAATCATGCAGTTTCTTGATAGTACGCCATACCGTTAAACTAAAGCTGGAGATTAGAAATGCTGGATAAATTTCTGTTAACGCTATCAATCGTGCTCTATGCCGTTGTCGTTCCTTATCTGGAAATCAACGATACCCATGTTTTTAACCCCGCGTGGGTTGCCCATGCAAAACTGCATGAGGTTTGGCAATTAATCACCAATTCGTCCCTTGGCGGGGTAGCGTTGTGGTTAACCTGGCTCACCAAGGGTGGCAGGGCACAAGCCAGCCTGATTGCATTACTTGTCACCGGAGGCTTTCTCGCGGCATATGGGATGCAGGAGCTATATGGCGGATCCATGGTGCATCCGGATGGAACGGAGAAGACGGCTTTTGGTATAAACGTCGGAGTTCTTGGATTTGGTTGGGTGTTTTTGACGAGCTTGTTCACTCTGGCCAGATCGGCTTCGAGCAAGGGGAGATCATGATCATGTTTGAAATTGTAATGATCGTGGCTGCTTTGCTTTGCACCTTAACCGCCGGGTTTGCTTTTGCTTTCGCATCGGTCGTTATGCCAGGAATTGGAAAATTGAAGGACAAGGAGTTCATCCGCGCATTTCAGGAGATCGACGGCATCATTCAAGGCGGTCAACCCGTCTTTGGGCTGGTCTGGATAGGGTCCGTCTTTGCTTTAGTGGTCGCGGCTATTCTGGCAGTCCTGCAACACGAGGGCACAATACCAACCGTGGTTAGCACCAGTGCGATCGCCTATATCCTTGGCGTACAACTGATAACTTTTCGAATAAATGTTCCACTCAATAACGCTTTGCAAACGTTGACTGTGGACGAAATGGATGAACTCTCGCTGGACTCAGCGAGGCAGTCTTTCGAACATGGATGGGTCAGATGGAATCTGGTCAGGACTGTATTTGCTTCCGTGGTTAGCGTCTTATTGGCGCTCGTTCTACTGTGGCTTTGACAGAACACGCCGACTGGGACAGACAACCCCCGATCGCGATAGAATCTGCTCGGCGGTCGGACATCAGGGCCTGCATCATGCAATGCTGGCACAAGCCTGAAAATGCCTGCGCAAGCAGGAGCAGATTACGCTCCGAATGCGGGCGTTCATTAAACGATCATCAATATAGGCGTATCCAGACGTGAGTGGCGAGCAGCCAAACAATCCATTGCACGGCGTCACTCTTGAAAAGATCGTCGTAATGCTTGTCGATCACTATGGCTGGGAAGGACTGGCGAATAGAATTAACATAAACTGCTTCAAGAACGACCCATCTGCGAAATCCAGCCTGAAGTTTTTGCGAAAAACACCATGGGCCAGAGACCGGGTAGAGAATCTTTATACCTCTACCTCTTTTCTATGAGGAAAGCGAAACAACGAATAATCAGGCGCTGCAGCGGACTCTGTAGTCCCGCCGCTTTAGTGGATACCTTCTCCAAACCGAGGAGGTGTGAAAACGCCGAAGTACAACAATCCGAGAAAGACCTGGCGGTACGCGGACGAGCTTAAGATCCGTGCTGTCGCGCTGGCGCAAAGAGTACCGGGACGGCAAGATCAGGTCTGACAGCCGCAAGCGTGTATCAGTGATGAAGAATCCCAAAACCCCCAGTACTGCAGAGCTCAACGAGATGGCTCGGGGTTTCCCGGAGCGGCTACTATGCGTGGCTAAAACGTCCCGAGAGTGCGAGAGCGCTAGAGGATCGCTGGCTGGCCCGGCGCATCGAGCAAACTCACCAAAAGAGCGAAGGCCGCTATGGTAGCCCGCGGGTGCATAAGGTATTGGCCCGGCAAGGCATCCGGGTCGGCGAGAAACGTGTGGAGCGTATTATGCGGGATGCAGGCCTGGTGGGTCGGGCGACAACGCTGTACCGGAGAATTCCCGGCCTGGAGAAGTTCTTTGCCCGCCATCAGAACCTGAGGGTGGATGCCGGTTCGCCGACGGCGGTGGATCAGCAGTGGGTTGCGGACCTGACCTATATCAGGGTCGCCAGAGAGTGGCGCTATCTGGCCACGGTAATGGATGTGTACTCGAGAAAGATCGTGGGCTGGTCTCTGGGCAAGAACAAGACAGCAGAGCTGACATTGCGTGCCCTGAAGCAGGCATTGAAGGTAAGGGTGCCGAAGTCGGGCACGATCTTCCATTCGGATCGCGGCTCTGAGTATGGCGCACACATACTGCAGAATGAGCTTGAGCGTCACGGCATTCGTTGTAGTATGAATCGACCCGGCCGTTGCACTGACAATGGACACATGGAGTCATTCTTCCACAGCCTGAAGGCGGAGCTGATCCACGGAGAGGAGTTTAGAAATGAAACGGAGCTACGACTGGCGCTATCCGGATACATCAACCAATTTTACAACCGAAGCAGGCTGCACTCCGCGTTGGGCTATCTGAGCCCGATGGAATTCGAGAGAATGGCTGCGTGAAATGAAGTGTGTCCATTTTATCGGGGGAAGATCATCCCTTCGGTCGCTGGATGCAGCCAACGCCCCTGTTGGCGACGTTAGGCGGCGAAGAGCTTGTGCTCCAAGTATGAATAATGCAACGAGAAAGCCCTCATGAACCCCTCATTCTCATCGCCCCTAAATATGGGGATTAAGCAGCTTCTGGTGGGCTTTCTCGTCTTCTGGTCAGGCTGCAGTCTAGCGGCAGGGTGGAATGATTTCGTAAGGGACATTGGGCACGGATTTAGTCTCTGGAAAACGGATAGTTTTCATGTCTGTATAGATCAGGTTGACACATACGCTCAAGTTTGCGGGGATATGAGCAACGGGAATTACGGACCTGTCTCGGGTTATTATTTTACCGATGAACATCTACTGGTCAGGACACACGGAGCCAAGCTTCGAGATAACTCAGAATATTTTAAGACTGACATTGATCGTGAACACTTTTTCCTTATCAAAAGGAAAGTGCCTAGTCACGGACAAAACACAGCCATCGGACCACTAGATCGCGATGAATTTTATGATCACCCCGCAGTGCCAGCTGAAATTCAATGGGAGCCTCCAACCCGTTTTGATTTACGCCCCCGCAATAAAGATGAAAGATCGGCACTCGAAAATGCTATTATTACCGCCATTGCATGGCCTCTCGCATTGCTAATCTTCTTTGGGCCAATCATCATCTGGCCGATTGGTATTCTTTTGGTGGTGCGGTGGATTCGTGGACGGCGGCGGATGAGAGGGCGACATAACAGCTAAAGATGTTGCCGACGTTCATACTCGCTTTGGAATCCCGAACTTGGGGATGCTTCCGCCTAACAAGCGCATGTTGTCGGGGGAAGATCAGAGACGCCCTGATTGCCGACCGGCTACTGAAGCTGACGCAGACTCATAAGGGCTGGGGCTTCGGCCTGTGCCTGAAAGTGCCCATTAAAGTGGTGGCAGATCATAGAAGTAGGTCAACACCCAGTCAGTCATCATTACTACCATTGCAGTCGGTACTATTGCGCCCAAAAGACTTCCCCACAGATGATCGCTGCCACGAACACGACTCAGGGCAAGTACAGTATTTAACCCCGGTGCTGTAAATAGAAACAATCGCAAAATAGCGATTGTTTGAACAGGTTTCTCATATAGTCGGTCGGTCATCTTTAGAATCAACGGATGTTTCACCTCATCCAATAACTGCCCCCCGACCAATCGAACCACCCAGAACGATGCGTTAACGGCGATGTTTGCCGCAATCCATACTGCAAAAAAGCCATATAGCTTCCCAAACAAAAGAGCACCTGCGACCGAGAACAAAGTCCCAGGTATATACAGCACTAAACCAATGACATAGAAGCCGATAAAGACAACAATTCCCAGCGCACCCCATTGCTTTACTGCCTCCCTAACTGCATAGGGATCTAGATTGCCAATAAGATCATTTTGTTGACCAACAAAATATGCTGCTATGAGAACCGATATAAGTGCAATGATTCGTAAATGCACAGAGGTGGGCTTAAACCCTATCGATTTGACTTGATTCACGCTCAATCTCCCTCTTCTACCATAACGATGACAATTTCTCAGAAAAACGGGTAAACATTTTTGCGATCGGGTAAATCTATACTAGACCGTTTAGTCGGCTTACATATTTAAAGTTAAATCAACTAAGTATTGTTATAAAAAACTTAGAAATACTTAACCACTATTTGTGGGCTGCCATAGCATTTAGGTAGAAGAACTATTTTCAAGCCAATAGAACAAATTTACGAGGCCAAAAGACTGCCTTTCTCTCGGCAAAGCGACGAGACGGGCATATTAAGCCTGGTTTCTATAATTTTTTCCGACAACTCCCAGCATCTGTCAGACAGATTTGAGTCCCGACTTCTGGCAGGTATGGAAACCTCTTTAAAGCGTTTATTTAGCAACACACCATTGAGATCCTTTGCTTCATCTGCTACTGCTAGCCACATCAAGCCTGCAGCCCCTCGTTCAACAGAGTGCATGAAGAAAGGTGTGTAAATTGGCGCGAGAAACTTTAGCGCGATCCCCATTTGATTGATATTGTCGGTGAGTGTGGGGCCAGGGTCAGCACTATTAAAGCGGATCTTTGGTGCTACTTCATCTTGCATATTTCGATTAAAGTACTCCATCATCAACATCATCATAACTTTGCTATTAGGGCTTGCTGTAAATCGCGCAACCGAACGCTGCAGATAACTTGCATTTTCTGGTGTCGCGAGCATTTCGAGGTTGGCCGAAGCAAAGGGGTACTGGTAACCACCTTCCGACATCGTAGCGATTACCTGTGAATCTGAGTTCAGTAAATCAGCATTTAAAAAGGCTCTAAGTAGTAAATAGTGGCCCAAGTAATTTGCTGTGTATGTATATTCCAAACCTTCTGGTGTGAGCTTGAATGGAACACTAAAAACGCCACCATTAAAAAATAAGCGATGAATAGGCACCGCTTGCTCAGTTAGACGTTGACAGAAACTGTAGACATTTTTCAAAGACGAAAGATCGCACTCTTCAAACACCAGGCGCTGTACTTGATCCTCGTCAAGCGAACTGGCTAACTCGTTGATTGTATGCCTGGTCTTTTGCTCGTTGCGGCAGGCCATAATCACTTCAGCACCGCGGATGACCAATACTCGACTGAGCTCTTTTCCAATACCGCTGCTCGCCCCGGTAACTACTACGCGCTTACCGGTTAAATCGACGTTTTCACTTACGCTCATTGCACTAGTTGCCATACAAAATTTCCTTTGTAGTGAGTGAGTTCGCTCAGGTAGTTAAACTTTTAACTCCTGCCACCATAAGTTATCGGCTTTAGGCGCCATTAAACTAATTGCCTGACCGATCATGGGGGTTACAAGCTTTACGTGATTTTCGTCAGCTAGCGTGGTGATCCTCCTGAAAGGGTCAAACCAGGCATGAAAGGCCAGGTCAAAAGTTGCATTATGAATTGGATAAAAATGACAGCCTTTTAGATCGAGGTGCGCTTGGATGGAGTCCTCTGGTAACATGTGAATATCTTGCCACGCCTTATTATAGGCTCCCGTTTCTATGAAGGTGATATCAAAGGGACCAAGGCGTTCGCCGATTTCTTTAAACCCGTCAAAGTAACCACTATCGCCACTGAAAAATAAATTCACATCAGGTGTTTCTACAGCCCAGGACGACCAGAGTCGTTTTTGGCTGTCAAATATTCCCCGACCTGAGTAATGCTGGGCGGGGGTACAGGTGAGCTTGATATTTCCAGCGTAAATAGACTCCCACCAATCCAGCTGTTCGATCTTGCTTTCTGGAACTCCCCAATGCATTAGTAAATCGCCCAGTTTCAGCGGGGTATAGAAGCGCGTTACTTTATTACTGAGCTTCAGAATTGCGGCTTTATCCAGGTGATCATAGTGATCGTGAGAAAGTAGAACGCCATCAATCGCAGGTAATTCGTCGATGTTTATCGGATTCGGGTGAAAACGTTTGGGACCAAATTTTTGAGAGGGTGATGCACGGTCACAAAAAACCGGGTCGGTCAAAAAGACTTGATTCGAGACTTTTAGCAGGAGAGTAGAATGGCAAAGTCGCCACATCGTATTGTTGGCAGCTTCTACAATATCTGCCGTCCCTATTTTTTTAATAGGCATCTCTATCTTTGGGAAAGAATGACGCGATTTTTCAGTCAAGAAACTCTCGGCCATTCTTCTTAATTTCTTGGCGCTAATAACCTGTGTTTTTTGTATATTCCTGAATTTGCCGTGACTGTATACCGCTCCGGCTGGTTTGCTTTTCTCTGTTTCTTGTGGCATCTCGTTTATCCGACTATGGCTATTCGCGTGAGCGGTTTTCCTGGGAAAGCCCCGAAGAGCCGCTTTCACAATAAGATATATATCGAAGTGTGAAACTATCCAATAATTAGATAGTTGTCAAACTATATAAATTAGATTGGTTTCCGGTATACTTACAGACGAAGACGATAGTCGACATTAGGAATCTGAGATGGATAGAGACTGCAACAAAATTAGTAAGATATTCAAAGCCTTATCTAGCCAACATCGATTGCAAATCTATCTGAAAATACTTGAGCGACAACGGGCTGAGCTTACAGAACTGACGGATAGCAGCTCAACAGCCAAGAAAGAAGGAAACTGTCAGGGTTGCTCCTTGGCGGACTTTATTAATCAGTTCAGTATCAGTGCACCGACGATTTCACACCATATCAAAGAGCTGGTTAATGCGGATCTAATTCGAGTTGAGCGTAATGGAAAATACGTGACGTGTTTTCTCAACGACGAAACTCGCGCGACGGTGGAGCAGCTTTTTAAAAGTGCCTGACAAATCCTTGATAGGTTAGGCATGGAGGGTAGGTTTTAAGGCTCCATACTAAAGAGCGCGTCGGTGTCTGTTAGATGTGGCGGGCCTGTTCGATAATCCATTTTGATTTTCAAGCCACTTTAATCCCCCATTTTAATCGCCCGTATGAGTAGAGGGTTAGCCCACCCTTGCCGCTGTAGTTCCCCCGATTTATTGAACACCTTCTCCTAACCTGAGAGGTGTAGAGATGCCCAGGTTCAACCGCCCCGAAACGCAACCAAATCTTCTGCTTGTAACATACAAAAAAGAGCCTTCCATAAAAAAGCCCCGGGCAAGGCGCCCGGGGCAGCAATGGCATGCGTTTTCGCTTCGCTACAGGGTCATGATGTATTTGACCAGGTCGCTAACCTCACTCTCGCTCTGTGCACACCAGGGGTGAGGACTAGCGGGCATGCCGATTGGTGCGGGTGTGCCCATTTCTCGCGGGCCGTACTCGGCGCGCATCTTCTGATAATCCCAGTAGTAGTGATCATCGTCCCAGTCTACGGTGACGAAGTACTTGTGGCGGGTGATGAACTTGTTGCGCTTGTAGCCGCGATCAAGCTTGGTCCAGTACTTCGATTTCGGCACCCGGAATACATCGCCGCGACGGTTCAGATCAGGCGTGGTAATCGGCTGATCTATGGTGCCGGGTTGCGGCCGTACCGGTGGATGCAAGGTGTAGTACTGCTTGTACAGATCCGAGTTCGCATCGCAGCGTGCCGGCGACACCAGATCTTCCATGTTGCGCACATGGCCATCGGACAGCAGGCCACGACTTTGCACCCAGTACATGTCGCGCAGGAAGGTCGCGCGGATTGCCTGCGTTTCCTGGTGATAAATGGTTGGCTCAAAGAAGCGGCCCACCTCATCCAGACGGATCATTTTTTCGTTGGTGTTCGAACCCAGGCCATCGCTATGGCAGCTGCTACAATCGCGGTCAAATGTTTGCTTTCCGCGGTTAACCGACGCCACCAATTGTGGATAGGAATCCCAGCCACGGGCCAGAAACTGCCCTTCTTCAAGCGCCGGCACCTGACGGGTATAGGTCACTTCCTTGTCAGGCTGGTTGATATAGATACCCCACCAGATTCTTTTCGGCGGTTGGGGCTCCATCACCGTATAGGTCTCGGTCTTCGTGCCGGTGCCGGTCTGCGACAACAACTGACCGTTCTGCTTCAGCCAGCGGTACATGCCGATATTGATCAGCAACGGGTCATCCTTATCCAGCTTGGTCATGTAGGCAGTAAGCGCTTGCAGTGGCGCCTTGCGCATGGAGCCCACCGCACCGTCCGGCTCTTCAGCATGGACGTAGGAGCCTTCAAATCCGACATAGGATTCGGTGTGGGAAAGCGAGCGACGAATCGCCATATAGTTAGTGACGTTAGGGAAGGCGACCGGCGAGAACTGATAGTCGTTGTCCACATGGCTGCCTTCGCCATTGAGTCGCACCATGTTGTGCTCACCAGTACCTGGCGGCATGTGGTACAGCAGCATGTCCTTTGCCACGCCTGCGCTACCCGGATCCCACGACGGGCCTTCTTCATTATCATAGATAGCGTCGAAGGTTTTAAATGGTGTCTGCAATACAGCCCATTTCACTGACCATTCCGGGTTGGGTAGGCCTCCGAATACTTTTGTTTTCTGCTGAAGATTGGTGTCCTGATAGGTAATTTGATAACCGTGGCACGATGCGCAGTTGAAACCGATAAATTCGCCCGGTCCGGTATAAGGGCTGTTGCCTTCCGCAGAACGATAGCCTACCCAGCCGCTGTTCCGGGTATTGCCTTTATGCTTGGCACTGCCGATACCGAAAAGCCCGGGCACCGGTGTTGGCTGTGGGTACTGCTCAAAATATACATCATCGATAGCGACATCCGGCACTTGGCCACGCACGGTTTTATAAGCACCAAATAACTGTCGTGGATCCGCTCGTTTTCCTGTAATGGGGTCAAAGGCCAGGTAATTGAAAATTGACCACCAGTCCAGATTGCGAATATTGTGATTCAGGCCAATGTTGTAATCGTAGGACCAGAATATTTTCTCACCCTGAGCATACATTGCGCCAAAGCCGGGGTTGTCCACATGGATGGCGATTGGCGCGCTGGCTACAGGGTCGCCCAATTGGGAAACTACATCGCAGTTATGCTGAAACGTATCACTGATGATGCGTGAGGTTTGCGCATCGATAACATTATGCGGCTCACCTGGATTAATCAGGGATTCATTTGCACCAATACGCTTTTGCACCTGCACCACCAGCGGGCCGCTGCTGGCATGATCCGGCACTCTGAAGCGAATGGTATTGTCATCCCAATAACGCACGTTCTTCTTCCAGAAGTCCTGCTGGTTATCGGTTTCATAATTGACCTGATCGAGAAGCGTCATTTCCTGCTCGAAAATGCGCAGGTCGGTTTCGAGAATACGGGTATTGCCCAGCATGATCTTGCTGAAATCCACATCTACACCGTTACCGAAGTTTGAGCCCTTCAGGGCAACAATGTCGCCCGGCCTCAACGTCGGCGGGGTAGCACTTGCCGGCGTCCAGACTTCTACGCCGTTAACCTTTATCCTGTCGATAATAGGTTGACTTACGCCCATTGCGGCGGAGTCATAGCGTTCAGCTTCGCGATTGAAGTCGGTAGTACAGATCTCTTCCTGATGCGGAAAATCACCGGGAAGAACTAGGTCCAGCGCCGCATTTGCGGCACCAGACACCCCAAACACACCAACCATAAGAATACTTTTGTATCGATACATACTTTCTTTCCCCACCCCTTAATTATTATTTTTTAAAAGAACCAGTTGAACCAGCGTGTGTTTGCTTCCTTGTCGAACTTCTTTGCAATCTTGCGGAAGAAGTACAAGTGGTCCTCTTCCATGTCATCGAAAAGGTATTCCGGATTCGCAGAGTTCTTGACGATGATGATGTTCTTGGCTGGGTCCACGTAAATGAACTGGTTGAAGATGCCGATCGCCATATAGTCCGGCTTGTTGTCTGGAATCCACCACTGGTAACCATAGCCCCAGCTGTCATTCGAAAGCGGGTTATCGCCAGGCACAAGCTGAGGTTCGGAAGTGCTCAGCGAGGCAGCCACCCAATCAGCAGGTACTATCTGGTTGCCCCGTAGCTTGCCGTTATGGAGGTACATCAAGCCAAACTTGGCGTAATCACGCAGTGTGGCGTTAACGCAGCAGTAGGTGGCTTCCACGCCATGGGGATCAGTAACCCAGGTTGCCGAGTTTTCTGCACCCATTGGCTGCCACAGATTAGTGGCCATAAATTGCGAGATGCCTTGGCCCGTCGCTCTGGAGAGCACCATGCCCAGAACCTGGGTATCACTGCTGGCATAGTAGTTATGTGTGCCAGCTGCATGACGCTTGTCCTTCAGGCTGTAGATGTATTCATCGTTCGAATCCAGATTGGCCGATAACAACTGGAAAGCATCTGAATTCAGGTCGGCGCCGGACTCCTCAAAATCTACACCAGAGGACATTTGCAGCACATTCTTGATCGTTACATCGTGGTAAGCGGTGTTCATCAACTCGGGCACATAGCTGGACACCAGATCATCCACGCTGGAAATGAATCCTTGCTCCACGGCAATGCCCACTAGCGCAGAGGTCAGCGACTTGGCCACAGACCAGGATGTGAATCGCGTGTTTTTATGTGAGCCCAGGTAGTAATTTTCATAGACAATCTGGCCGTTCTGGATCACCAGCAGACCGCCGGTGCCGGTGCGCCGCAGGAACCAGTCCGACAACACTGGAAGTCCGTTATAGTTCTCGAAGGACAGCGGCAGGGTCTTTTGTGAGCGTGCCTTAGGAAGCTGATAGGGATCCGTTGAGGCGGGAATTGTTTGGTGAATGTATGTCTGTGGGACTTCATTAAATAGGGTTAGCAGCCCCAGTGAGCCGCCACCGCAGCCGCTGAGTGCGAAGATACAGGTTAATACCAGAGTCCGCCTTTTCATGTTTTCCGCCCGATTGTTTGTCTTGTCATTGTTATTCGGGGAAGAACACTGAATTCGGCGTCGCCGCCGAGTATGTCTGGCCTTCCCTGCCTCGATGGTTGTTATAGCCACGCTACCCCAGCGGTCCAGGCAAACCGGCAGAACCGTTTGGGTCACGGCAACATAGCATTGCTATCTCGAGCCAGTGGCGCCGATTGCACACATAAACGGCCATTGTGTATTCTTTTACCGCCGCCTTCGGTAAAACAGGCTGGCGACATAGAAAAAATACGCCGATCGACCTAGCGGATATTTGGTTCCACCGATTTAGGCGACGTCCTCTTCTAACCGAGTAAAGCGCTTTGACTGGAATGGATGCTACTGAGCTGCGTGGCAACCTTTGTGGAATAAGGCAGCGACGGTAGTTGAAGAAGATTGGCGTCCCTTCGGGAGACGTCTTGTCAGCTTCCGCCCCCACCATGCGAGAGTCTATTCTTGAGGGGATGAATGCCCTTGCTTAGTAGTCAACTGTTACTCACCACCAATAAGGAAATAACACAATGAATAAATTGCTTCTGGTCATTATCGCTGTATTGCTTCCACCGCTTGCTGTATTTCTCAAGAATGGCGCTGGCAAAGATCTAATCATCAACATTATTCTTTGCCTGTTTTTCTATGTGCCAGGAATACTTCATGCGCTGTGGCTCATATTGAAATAGTAGTTGCCAGGACATGTTTACATACTAAGGCCGGGTCGCTCACTTTAGCAGGGTTGCCGTCTGGGTTGCCCGGTTGCTGTGTATTAGCCATGCAGAACAAGCAGGCTAGGGAGGTTGCAGGTGTTTAGAAAGATAATTGCGCTGTCCCTGTTTGTTTCATTTATAGCGATGGCTACATCAGGGATGATGATGTTCTTCATTGAAAAGCCTTCTTTCACCATTCAAATGCATCCCGTTCATAAGTTGTTCGGGCTTATCATGATCGTCTCCGTTATCGGGCACCTGAGCTTTAATTTCAGGGCTATCACTAGTTACGTAAAAAATAGATGGGTGGCGGCATTTGGCGCTGTAATGATTATGCTACTAGTCGGCCTTTACGGGGTTGCCATCAATAATGAAGTGCCGCCGGGGATCGCAGTGCCTATGGACAAGTTGGCGGCCGATGCCGAATCGCATAAGTAGCGTAGACACTCTGGCGAAATGGCGTTATTTAATGAGAGTTCGAGCGGGTAGTATCTATGAGCTATAAAGATGTGGTGTCGGCATGGAAGTCACGAGGGCAGCCACTTGCTGTGGATGGCGCCAACACCCGTATCTGGCGTGAAGGCAATGGGGAGCCAGTTGTTTGTTTGCATGGTGTGCCTGCGTCTGGCTTCCTTTATAGGAAGGTGATTCCTGAGCTGGCCAGTCGAGGCCTGGAGGGTGTCACCTTTGATTTGCCGGGGATGGGGTTCGCTGATCGGCCAGAGAGCTTCGACTATAGCTGGAGTGGCCTGGCCCGCTGGACGGTAAAGGCCATTGACGCCGCAGGAATCAAAGATTTCCACTTGGTAGTTCATGACATTGGCGGCCCGATAGGGTTTGACGTCATCCGGCAGATGCCGGGGCGTATACGCTCGCTCACCGTCCTGAACACCTTGGTCAGGGCGGCGAGCTTTCATCGGCCCTGGGTTATGGAACCCTTCGCACATCCTTTTATTGGGCCAATCTGGCTCGCGTCCACGCGAACGCCGATGATCATTCCTCTTATGCGTGCAATTGGTATGCATGACGGCCCCAGCTCCGATGAGCTACGTGCTTATGGGCATCTTTTAAGTCTTGAGGATGGCGGTAAGGCGTTCTTGAAAGTTATGCAGGGGTTTGAACGCACTCCGGAGTTTGAAGAAAGAATAGTTACAGCCCTGCGCGCCCGGCAGTTTCCTGCCCAGGTGATTTGGGGCGCTCAGGACCCTGCTCTTAAGATGGCCCGTTATGCGCCGGAAATATGTGAAGTGCTCGGACTGGACTCCTGGCATCAGGTTCGAGGCAAGCATTTCCTGCAGGAAGACTCACCCGCTGAAATCGCAGATTTGGTCGCGGCATTGGTGTGACTGAAGCATTGCTCAGACCGGACCTGGTTCCTTGCTCAGAACGTCGCGCGCTACTCAGGTTGGAGTTGCCGTCGAGATTGCCGATGCATGTAATTCGAGCAGTCTGGCGGGCGAGTCCTGAATTGACTCAAAAAAGGAGGTAAAGATGTATCGAAATAAGGAAGCACAAGCGCTGGGATTAATGGCTGCATTGGTGGTTGGTGGAATTGTGCTGGTTGTGCTGACTCTTGCAGTGTGGCCCAGATACAACCTGTACAGAATGGAAATGAGTGGCAGGGCTGCGCTGAAAGAGGCCGAGTGGTCCAAGCAAATCTATATTGAGGAGGCGCGAGCCAGAGAAGCAGCTGCTTTAATGCAGGCAAATGCTCGGGTCACCCTGGCCGAGGCGGAGGGTAAAGCCCAGATGGTCCGCGCCAGAGCCGAGGGCCAGGCCGATATTGAGCGAGCAAAGGCGGCGGCCGAGGCAAATCGGATAATCGGTGCTTCCCTTAAAGGTAATGACGAGTACCTTAGGTATGTCTGGATCAAGGGCCTTCAGGACGGCAACGGCGAAAGAATCTATATCCCAACTGAGGCCGGCCTGCCGATTCTGGAAGCGGGTAAGGGCCGATAGTAGCCAGTATGAAACTTGCGCACAGAGTCATGCGCGCGTCCCATAGAGGTGTGTAGATGAGCGAAAAACTTTTTAGACGGGCCCTTATTCTGGTGGCTATCGGTTTTACAGCGGTTTTTTGTGTCGTTGTCGTGCCTCCGCTAGTTGCTAATCCGGACGTCTTCGGAGCCTTTGCCGCAGGCTTTGTGAACCCTTATGCGGCCGGCTACTCCTCCGATGTTCTGTTTTGCTGGGCGGCGCTGGCGATATTCGTTGTGTACGAGGCCAGAGTGCTTTCGGTTAAGCATGGCTGGCTTTGCCTTGTGCTGGGTATCGTCCCCGGCGTGGCTGTAGGGCTTGCGCTATATTTCCTGATTCGCCATAGCCAGATCAACCAGACAGCAAAGAATGTCTAGGGAGAGGCTGCGCTATGGGTTTGGAGGTTTAACGTGAACTACGATGACGTGCTGTCCTTCTGGTTCGACGAAATAGAATCATCTAAATGGTGGGTAAAAGACGCTGATTTTGATCGTCTTATCGAGGATCGATTTCTGGAGCTTCACGGGCAAGCCAATCGCTGTGAGTTGTTTGAATGGCGAAGCTCCGCCAAGGGTCGACTGGCCGAGGTAATCGTACTGGATCAGTTCTCGCGGAATATCTTCAGGGATACGCCCGGAGCGTTTCTGTCTGATCCATTGGCGCTGGCTCTTTCCCAGGAAGCTATCAGGCTAGGCCAGCAGCATGAGCTGAACCAGATTGAGCGAAGCTTCCTGTATATGCCGTATATGCATAGTGAGTCCCTGAAAATTCATGACCTTGCCTTGCAGCTCTACAGGGACAACGGAATTCAGTCCAATTTCGATTTCGAAGTGAAGCACCGGAACATCATTGAGCGATTTGGCCGCTATCCACATAGAAATTCGATTCTCGGGCGAACCTCGACGGCGGAAGAAATCGAGTTCTTGAAGCAACCTGGTTCGTCATTCTGATTCCATGGCCATTGCAGGTCTTAGGCCTAATGTCTTCTGCGGGGGCGTTTATGGATGAGAGCTCATCAGTCAGTTCAGCCCCCGTTTCATCTGAAAATTCAGATCGAACAGGTCTGTATCTTTGGCCGCGCTGCTTTCTTCGCCAGGTTCGCCATCTGGAGGTCGATCGGCGCGGCGCTCCATATCGACGTCTCTCGGCTACGCTTCTCATTTCCACCAGAAATCCATTTATAGTGCGTGGCGCTGACGGTCAGGATGTTCCGTTGATGGGAGTTATTGCGGGGCCAGCGGCGCCGCGCTCTTTCATCCATGCTGTTGATGCGGATGTCACCACGCTCGATGCTTTCATAACCAGTGATACATACCCGGCGTTATTGCAGGCGATTGGTAATCCAGTCGGGCGCCTGCTTGCTGCGGATGAACTGGCCGCTATACAAAGTCTTTGTCAGCCCAGCTTTGGTCACCTTTCCGGCTTGCAGGAAGCGCGCGTTCTATTTGATGAGATCATACGGCTATTGTGCCCGGCGCCACAGCCTGTGCGGCGCGATGCACGGGTCATCCGGGCGATGAATTTGGTAGAGCAGTATGGTTTTGATGAGCTGTCGGTGGCGGGGCTGGCCGACGCGGTCAATGTTTCCGGGTCCCGCCTCAATGCGCTGTTTAAACGAGACCTGCTTTGCAGTCCACTGGAGTATATACGCAGTGTATGCATCTGGAAGGCTGTGCCAGTCCTTGCTAAAGGAGGAACATTGACGGATGCCGCTCATCAGGCGGGCTTCCATGATCTGGCACACTTCAGCAAGTCAGTTTTTGCAATCACTGGCTCAGCACCGAGCGAACTGGCCGCCGGTGTGCTGGCGATGGACTTCAGCTGACTGCCAGCTCCGCGTTAAAACGCGCACAATCCATACAAGCCCGGTATTGGCTTTGCTTCTATAGTGGTCCAGTCATCTTATCTAAGGGCAGGATCACACATGAATTTTCTATCCACCCGACACGGCTCCGTGGCTTATACCCAGTCTGGCAGCGCAAGCGATGCGACCTTACTGATGCTGCATAATGGCGGCACTGACCACACCATCTGGAAGCCTGTAATTCAGGCGCTTGGCGGGAGCTATCGGATAACCGCTATCGACTGGCTCGGATATGGTGACTCCGACGAGCTGACCGGTGGTGATGTGTTAGAAATTTACGCCGATGTAATCAAGGAGGTGATCGACCAGCTGGATTTACAGCAGGTGATCCTGGTGGGCAATTGTGTTGGCTCGGCGGCAGCGCTTCGCTTTGCACGTTCGGATTCCGCCCGCTCGCCCGGCGCCTCCAGGGTCAAGGCCCTGGTGCTGTTCAATGTCCTTACGGCGGAAACCCTGACATTTAGTAGCAGGTTGGCAGCCTGGATGTTGAAGCTGCCAGCGGGGAAGGGTTTGATGGGATTTATCGCAGGCGCAATGACCTCTATTGAGTTGGGCAGGGACGCGGTGGTCAAGTTTCAACTGCGTTCACCGGGTCAAGTGGCGGGCGGGTTGCGGGCTCACCTTGCCAATCTTTATGCCTTGCCAGCAAATGCCACAAATCTGATGGCGCTGGGACGTCAGGTCATCGCCAGTCCATCCTTCATGGGTCTTGAGCGGAGCGACGGGCTGCCGCCGACTATGGTGATTTGGGGCAAGCACAACCGGGTGCTTTCTGCCCTGCGTGGCCGCCGCTTTGTGAAGCGGTATCACCCGCTCGCCAGCTATTTTGAGGAAGGTGGGCATCTGGTCATGATGGAAGCTCCGAAACGCTGTGCGCAGTTGATTGGGACATTTGCAAAGGCACATGCCGAGCCTGACAATGATGTGCGAGTTGAAGAGCGGCCGGCTGCTTAAATAGGGAAAAGTTATGCGACTACTTTCGGCGGGTTTGGTGATTTTTTCTGTTCTTGCCGGATGTGGCGGCGGATCCTCTTCAGGTGGTGGCGCCATTGACCCGGGCCCTGCGCCAGGGCCCGATGACCCACCGATAACCGTTGGTGACTGGTACAAGCCGCCTCTTTTCGTGACTTGGCAGTGGCAGTTATCAGAGGAGGTTAATACTTCATACGATGTCGACCTTTACGACATTGACCTGTTCGATTCACCAGAGGCATTAGTCGAGCAGCTGCAAGACAATGGCATAAAAGTAATCTGCTATTTTTCTGCAGGCTCTTATGAGGAGTGGCGTGATGACGCCGACAGCTTTGCGGACTCCGATCTGGGTAATAAGCTTGATGGCTGGGCGGGTGAGCGCTGGTTGGATATTCGCTCCGCCAATGTCCGTACAATTATGGAAAGCCGCCTCGATCTGGCCGTGCTGAAAGGGTGTGATGGCGTAGAGCCGGACAACATGGATGGCTATACCAATAAGCCGGGTTTCAAGCTAACGCCGCAGGACCAAATCTCCTACAACCGCTTCATCGCAAATGCAGCCCATACCCGAGGACTGTCAGTTGGCTTGAAGAACGATCTTGATCAGATAGAAGAGCTGGTTGATTACTATGACTTTGCTGTGAACGAGCAGTGTTTCCAATATAACGAGTGCGAAGCGCTTTCGCCGTTTACGGATAATGGTAAGCCGGTTATGAATGCGGAGTATAAAAATAAGTATGTGACAGATGCAGTTGAAAGGGACGCGCTCTGCGTTGAGTCTATCAATATGCTATTTAGTACCCTGATATTGCCGCTTAATCTGGATGATGAGTTCCGCTATAGCTGTCTGTAATGACCATAAGACCGGTTACAGGCATGATCGTGCAGAATGCCCGGGCTAGCTTATTAGGCTTTTTATCGTTGAAGGCGCTGACGCAGCCTTGATGCCAGGAGTGGGTTGATGAAAGTTAGGGAAGGTTTTGTTGAGTCGGCGGGCCATCAGTTGGCTTATTTGGCGGTGAATGAGCATTTGGCAACGGATAAAGAGCCGGCCATTGTGTTTATCCATGGTGTGTTGGCGTCGGTAAATTTCTGGCGAGATTGTGTTCCGCCGGAGTTTAAGGAGGGCAGGGCTTGGTATTCGCTGAGCCTGCCCGCCCATCATCCTTCGACGGTCCCACAGAATTTTTCTATCGGTGATGTGGACGATGGCTGGTTCTTCCAGGTCATGAGTGGTGGGTTAAAGGGGTTGCTGGGCGACAGGAAGGCGATAGTAGTTGGCCATTCTACGGGTGGCTTTAGTGCGCTGAACATTGCCATTCATCATGCCCCCAATGTGATTGGTATTGTCAGTGTGGCGGGCTTCCATGTTGGTAAATGGGGCGGTGTCGAAGGCATGCTTTTGAAGATTGCGGGCTTAGGTAAGTGGGCCAAGGGCTTGTTTGTCTCCAATATTTCTATTTCCAAATCAAGCCACTTTGTGCGGCGTATATTTGCCTCATTGTTGGCCCATGATCACAAGGCATTTCGGTCAAATCCGTTGAGCAAGCGCATGCTGGAGAATATTGAACCAAATACTCTCTCGCAGGACCCGTCGGCACTATTTGTGTTGTTTAATGGCATAACGTCTTTGGAGATCGCTGACCAGTTACACAAGATCGATATGCCGTGCTATATCTTCTCTGGCACACATGATCCAGTGGTGCCTGCAGAGCAGTCACATGTGTTGGCTGCTAAAGTTCCAAATGCCAAGTCGGTGGAATTCCAGAATGTAGGGCATATGCCTTTCATAGAGGATTCCGATGCCTACTTCGAAGCATTGAATCTGGCTCTTAAAGACATAACAGACAGAGCCTTTAGTCAGGGCCATAGCAAGGATAATAATTGATGGCCTACCCAGCCACCGCGGTAGGTTTGGTCACCAGTCTTGCCTGCGGGAAGTGGCAGGTAAAGGTACTGCCTTTGCCCACCTCGCTTTTGATTTCCAGCCTTCCCTGATGGCGGATCATGATGTGTTTGACGATGGCCAGGCCCAGGCCAGTGCCACCGGTTTCACTATGGCGACTGCTGTCCGGGCGGTAGAAGCGTTCGGTCAGGCGCGGTATATGGGTCGGGTCGATGCCGTGGCCGGTATCGCTGACAGAGAAATGCGCGCCCCGTTCGTCCTGCCAGTAGCGAATGTTGATTTCGCTTTTTGCCGGTGAGTATTTCACCGCGTTGCTGATCAGGTTGCTGAAAGCACTTTCCAACTCCGCTGGGCTGCCGATCAGGCGAGCATCCACGGGAACGTCCACACTGATTTTTTGTTGCTTGTCGCCGCTGAGGGTTTCGGCGTCGTCGCGCATGCGTTGCAGCAGGCCATGCAATAGCACTGCCTGCTGAACCCCTTCCGGCTGACTGCTTTCCAGGCGCGACAGCATTAGCAGATCGTGAACCAGTGCTTCCATGCGCGAGGACTGTTGATCCATTTGATGCAATGCCCGGCGCAGCCGAGTCTGCTCATCCGGCACTGAGCCGAGCAGGGTTTCCAGATAGCCTTTCAGCACAGTTAGCGGAGTTTTCAGTTCGTGGCTGACATTGGCGACGAAGTCCTTGCGCATCTGTTCCAGCTTATGCAGGCGAGTCACATCACGAACCATAATCAGCCGGTCGCCTGGACCAAACTCAGTAACGTGGTACTGCAAGATGCGGTTGTCGTCTTTCGGTGAGGCCAGCTCAAGTGGCTCGCGAAACAGGCCTTGCTGAAGATAGTTGTACAGACGGGGATCACGAATCAGGTTGGTGAGCACCTGATTCATGTCCTGCGAGTGACGGAAACCGAGGAACTGCTCTGCGGTCTGGTTGAAATACTCCAGCCGGCCGTGGCGATCAATCAACAGCACCGCATCTTCCAGGGCATTCACCGATGACTGGGCGCGCTGGATGATGCCGGCCAGTTCTTCCTGAGCGCGGCGTTCCTTGCGGAAGAGATGTTCCAGGCGGGTGTACAGATCACCCCACAGGCCGGAGCTATCCGGTGGCTCGGTGTGTTCTTTCTGAGTTAGCCAGGAATACAGCTCGAATAATTGACGCAGATGCCAGACGATATAGCCGGCCAGCGCGATCACCACCGGCCATAAGCTGTCTAGAGAAACGGCGGCCAGCGCTGCAATCCCTGAAAGAATCAGGATGCGGTTAACTTCACTGGCCAGTCTCGACTTCATGCTGGGTACCTCAGTCGTGAGTGATCAGTATAAGGGTGTTGCGATCAGGAGGCGACGGCAGTCTTGGTGGAAAACCGGTAGCCGGTGCCGCGCACAGTCTGAATAAAACGATCGAAGTTATGCGGCTCCAGAGCCTTGCGCAGACGCCGGATATGCACGTCGATGGTGCGGTCTTCCACGTAGACATTGCCGCCCCACACCTGATCGAGCAGCTGGGTGCGCGAGTAGGCGCGCTCCTGGTGGGTCATAAAGAACTCCAGCAGGCGATATTCGGTTGGCCCCATGTCCACAGGGATATCATTAGCGGAGATGCGATGGCTAACCGGGTCGAGACACAGCCCCTCAACTTCGATGGCTTTATCTGTGGCGCCGGCGCTGCTGCGACGCAAAACCGCCTTGATGCGCGAGATCAGCTCGCGGGTAGAAAAAGGCTTGGTGATGTAATCATCAGCGCCAACTTCGAGGCCCTGAATCTTGTTATCTTCCTCGCTCTTGGCGGTGAGCATGATGATCGGCACTTCACTGGTGGTGTCATCACGCTTCAGGCGCCGCGCCAGTTCGATGCCGCTGATTGACGGCAGCATCCAGTCGAGCAGTACCAGGTCTGGTCGCTGGTCGACAATAATTTCGTGGCCCCTTTGGGCATTGTCGGCTTCGAGTACATCAAAGTCCGCCAGCTCAAGGGCAACTGCCACCATTTCCCTGATGGCCGGTTCGTCATCAATGATCAGGATTCTGTGCTTGGCCATATCCACTACTTCTCGCTATGTGTATGGAGGCCTATTTGATTGCGTTTACATGACAAGGTTATGACAGATACTCCCCCAGCAGGCCGATAAATACTACTAACCCCACCCACTGGTTATTGAGAAAGGCCTGAAAACAGCCGTCACGGCTGCGCTCGCGCATCAACCAGTGTTGGTAAATAAACAGGCCGGCAGCGATGGCCAGCCCGGCCAGCCAGAACGCACCGAAGCTGAGCTGCCGCCCCAGCAGCCACAGGGCGAACAAGGTCATGGCCTGCAGGGCGCCGATCATCAGTTTATCCATCTCACCAAACAGGATGGCCGTACTTTTAACGCCGATCTTCAGGTCGTCGTCCCGGTCGACCATAGCGTATTCCGTATCGTAGGCCACGGTCCAAAGCAGGTTCGCGGTGTATAGCAGCCAGGCGATGGCGGGCACGCTGTTGGTCTCGGCAGCAAATGCCATTGGAATGGCCCAGGAAAATGCCGCCCCGAGCACCACCTGAGGCAGGTGGGTATAGCGCTTCATAAACGGATACAGCACCGCCAGCGCCAGCGCGCCAAACGAAAGCAGGATGGTGAAAGTGTTCAGAAACAGCACCAGCACGAAGGCGACGGCGGCAAGGGCGCAGAACAGCATCAGCGCCTGTTTGCCAGATAGCGCGCCGGTGGCCAGCGGTCGCCCTTCAGTACGCTTCACCTGGCCATCGATATTGCGGTCGGCGAAGTCGTTGATTACGCAGCCGGCGGCACGCATCACGATTACGCCGAGGGTAAAGATGATTACGGTGCCTATGCTGGGTGAGCCCTGACCGGCAATCCACACCGCCCATAGGGTTGGCCAGAGCAGCAGCAGGGTGCCCACCGGCCGATCCAGCCGCATCAGCTGGATCCATGGCCACAGTTGCGGATAACGGGCTTGGACAAAGCTCAGCATGTTTGCCTCAGTGGTTCAGAATGCGTTGGTTGATGGTTTGCAGCCAGGCCGCTTCGTTCCACAGGCCATCGCCGTGGGGGCGAGCCTGCACGGCGGGACAGATGCTGGTGACACCCCGTTCCAGAGCCTGTTCAACGGCGAACTCACAGACCTCCCGGACCCAGCCCCAGTCCGCACTGTTCTCGCTGGCAAGCTGGACAAAGCCGGCGCCGATGACCGGGTTGATACGTCGTACTCGGGAAAAGTCATGCAAAGTTCGAATACGTTCATCAAGGTGGCGCTGCCACTGTTCGCGGCCTCGATGCCAGGCGATGGCGGCAACCCGATTTTGCAGGCCGGCGGCTATTGCTGGCGCTGCGGCTTTGAGCAGCCCGCCGCTGGCCAGAGTAAAGGTTGGGTCGTCGTTGAGCCACACGTGGCTGTCGACAAAATCCAGCTCCGAAGTGTCCAGTGCACGCAGGTGTTTCTCGCTTGCGGCACCAGCAGAAACGCCAAACGCTACCGAGGGAAATAGAGCGCGCAGGCTGCGTGGCACGTCCAGCAGATACTGTTCTGCGCGCTGCTCGGTACCACGGGACCAGATCCCCAGCCGGGCCAGACGATTAGCCGGATGGCTGCCGAAAATATGGCGGCTGGCCCCGTAGGCCGCTGGCGGCAACGGAAAATGCTGACAGAAGTCCACCGCCACCACGGTATCCAGCAAGCCCTCGCGCTTGAGCAGATCCAGGGTCTGTGACCAGACATCGATAAAGTCCTGGGGCCGGCGGATAAAGCTGCGTCTTGATTGCCGGTCTGGCAGAAAGCGGCTGCCCAGCCAGAGGCGCAGATTGCGGCTACGGGCCTGACGGGCCAGCTCGATCAGGCTGCGGCGGGGGTGGACCTGCACCGCCGCTCGTTGTGGTGGCAGTACCTCAAAGCGGTCCAGCACCACGCCATCGGAGCGGGCGGCGATAAGGTGCGGGAAGGCATCAATGCGCAGGGCGTTGTAGCCCCGTTCCACAAGGCCGTCCAAACAGGCGGGTAGCTGCCTGTACTCTCCCTGACGGGCGTCATTGCGGGTCAACCAGCTGTGGTCCCAGCTAGCCAGTGCAAGACGCGGTAATCCAATGCCGGACATTCAGCCAGCCCCTTAAGAACTGCACAACAGAGACCGGCAGCATACCTGTTTCTGTGAACGCCTCAATGGCTGCATAGCCGTCCGGCGGGCCAAAAGGCACTTTAGCTCGTCCGGGTTGTCGTAAAGCACCGACATGGGTTTATGATTCCCCTATGAAAAGACTTGTGCTGCTTACATGGTTGTTCAGTGCTCTGGCTTATGGCGGGGAGACCCTGCCAGATCAGGCGCGTCTGAGTGACGAGGAGAAGGATCATGAGACCCAGCAGCGCTTTGCTGCGCCGGTGATGGCGGCAGAGGAGCTGGAAGAGCTTTATCTGCAAAGCCCGGTGGAGATTGGCGAGTCCACCGCCCGAGCCATGCGCTCGGTGCAGGGGGAGTCGCTTTATTCCGATAGTGATGCCCAGTTTCAGGAGCGTCAGCGCACTGAAACCCGCGTCGCTCCGCCCAGCGAGCTAGCGCCGCCACCGCCGGTACCGGCAACGCTACCCGTTGGTGTGCCGATCCGTCAGCTGTAATCCGGTTAGATCCTCACAGACAGCGGGCAAAGCTGTTGGCCAGATTGTCCAGTAGTGCGCTGTAGCCCACCTTTCCCAGATCGCGGCCCAGCGGATCCGCTTCAACGATTCGGCACTGGCCTGTGCATAGCCGCTCCAGTAGAGCCCGACGTGACTCCGGCTCGGCCATAACGCAGCGGATGCCTTGCTGTTCAATCTGATTTACCAGTGCGATAAAGCGCCGGCTGCCCGGCGAAAGCTCCGTGCTGGCGCTAATCGGTGTCACCTGCCGCAGGCCGAAGCTTTCGGCAAAATAGCCCCAGGCATCGTGGTGGCTGATATAGGGACGCTCGGACAGGGGCGCTAACTGTGCCTGTATAGCTTGTCGTTGGGCGGCCAGACGGGCTGCAAACTGGCTGACAGCAGTGCTGACTGCTTCACTTGTTAGCCCCAGCTTATCGGCCTGATCAGGCAGCGCGCGGGCCAGTTGCAGCATATTATCTGGAGACAACCACAGGTGCGGATCAAGCGGGCCGTGATTATGGTCCTCATGGCCGTGGCCGTGGCCGTGGCCATGGTGCCCATCCTCGTCCTCGTCCACTGCCACCATCTCGCGCTGATAAATACCCTCCAGTGACAGCATTGCCAGCTCGTCTCCCCGGGTGCGAGCCATCAGCTTGGCCAGCGATGGTTCCGCATCCTTGCCCAGCCAGACTACCAGGTCCGCCTGCTGTACTTTGCGTGCCTGACCGGGGGTAAAGGAGGAATCGTGCGGCGTTTGTGAGGGCAGCAGAAAGGTATCCACCGTGACCGTATCACCCAGCACCTCGCGTAATAACATGGCCAGCGGCTCGATGCTGGCCAGCACCCGTGGCTTGCTATCGGCGCCCAGCGCTGACAAAGGACTGATCAGCAACAAAACAAAGACAAGCAAAGTGCGCACAGTGACTCCTTGGTGATGCAGCCCGGTACAGGCAAGGCCGGGTAGTTTATCATCAGCGCCTGATGAAGGAGGGGTAATGACTGAGCCACTGATCGACCTGCAGCGGATCTGTCTGGAACGGGATGGCCAGACCATCCTTGACCATGTGGACATGCAATTGGTGCCTGGCCGGATCACCACCCTGATCGGCCCCAACGGTGCTGGCAAAACCTGTCTGGCGCGGATCGCACTGGGGTTGATGCAGCCAACTAGTGGCAGTATGCATCGTCGCCCCGGCATGCGTATTGGTTATATGCCGCAGAAGTTGCGCATTGATGAAAGCTTGCCGCTGACCGTAGACCGATTTTTGTGGCTGGCCCAGCCCGGCCATGAAGACGATCGCATTGCTGCGTTAAAACGTACCGGCGTGGCCCATGTGCGGGATCGTGCTGTGCAAAAACTTTCCGGCGGCGAACTGCAGCGCGTATTGCTGGCGCGGGCTATTTTGCGCAAACCGGATCTGTTGGTGCTGGATGAACCGGCACAGGGCGTCGATGTGGTGGGTCAGAATGCCTTGTATGGCTTGCTTGCTGATGTGCGCGATGAACTTGGCTGCGGCATTTTGTTGATCTCTCACGATTTACATCTGGTGATGGCGGCCACCGATCAGGTGGTATGCCTGCAGCATCATGTCTGCTGCCACGGCACGCCGGAAGCGGTGCGGCTGGACCCGGCGTACCTTGCCCTGTTTGCCGGCCAGCACGTGCCGGCGGATAACCTTGCCGTGTATACCCACGATCATGACCACGACCACGATCTGCACGGTGATGTTCATAGCTGCAGCAATCCGCATCATCATCATTCCCATGAACACCAGGGCGGGCATAAACATGATTGAGCTGTTATTGCCGCCGCTGTTTGCTGGCCTTGCCGTGGCTCTGGTAGCTGGCCCCATGGGCGCCTTTGTGGTCTGGCGGCGCATGGCATTTTTTGGTGACACTCTGGCCCACGGTGCATTGCTTGGCGCTGCGTTTGGTATTGCTGTCGGCATCAGTTTGTATCCCGCCGTGGTGCTGGTATGCCTGGCCATGGCGTTAGTGCTGGTGGCGATGCAGCAACAGCGTCATCTGGCCAACGACACTTTGCTTGGCATGGTGTCCCATACCACTCTGGCACTGGGTATTGTGGCGGTCAGTTTGCAGCCCGGTGTGCGGGTGGATCTATTCGCATTTTTGTTTGGTGATTTGCTTGCGGTTAACTGGCAGGACGTTGTCTGGCTGGCCGGCGGCGCGGCATTAATTCTGTCCCTGATGATGCTCAACTGGCGCAATCTGTTAAGCCTTACTGTTGATGAAGACATGGCACGCGTTGAAGGCGTGCCAGTGGTGGCAACGCGAATTTTGTTGATGCTGTTATTGGCGCTGCTGATTGCCGGAGCTATTCGTACGGTGGGGGTGTTGTTGATCACCTCGCTGTTGGTGATGCCGGCCGCCAGTGCACGACGACTGGCAAAAACGCCGGAGCAAATGGCGGCGATTGCGGCGGTGCTCGGGACTATTGCAGTAGTTGGCGGGTTGGCGCTGAGCTGGCAAGTGGACACTCCGGTGGGACCGTCCATTGTGCTGGCTGCGGCCGGGGTGTTTTTGGCAACGCTGGTCAAGCCAGCCCGCGGCTGATTAAAGCAGGTTTTAACTTTTCATTGCCTTGGCATGGTGAGCCATATGCTCACCAATAAAACTGGCGATAAAGTAATAGCTATGGTCATAGCCCGGTTGCATGCGTAGCGTCAGCGGGTGACCGGCTTTATCGCAGGCCTGCTGCAACAACTCCGGCTTCAGCTGGTTAGCAAGAAAGTCATCCGCATCGCCCTGATCCACCAGCAACGGCAGTTTCTCGGCGGCGCTGGCAATAAGCGCGCAGCTATCCCATTGAAGCCAGTTGTCGTGATCATCGCCCAGATAAGCCGTGAACGCCTTTTCGCCCCAGGGTACCTGGCTCGGCGCCACGATCGGTGAAAAAGCGGAAACGCTGCAATAGCGACCGGGATTTTTCAGGGCAATCATCAAAGCGCCATGGCCGCCCATGGAGTGGCCGGAAATAGAACGCGCTGAAGTTACCGGAAAGTTTGCTTCAACTAATCCGGGTAGCTCATCAACGATGTAGTCGTACATGCGAAAGTGCGCTGCCCAAGGCGATTGCGTGGCATTGATATAAAAGCCAGCGCCTTGACCGAGATCGTAACCATCGTCGTTGGCAATATCATCACCACGGGGGCTGGTATCCGGCGCAATAATTACCACGCCGTGTTCCGCGGCATAACGCTGGGCGCCAGCCTTGGTGATAAAGTTCTGCTCGTTGCAGGTGAGACCAGATAGCCAGTACAGGGTTGGGCATTTTCCGTTTTGTGCCTGTGGTGGCAGATAAACGGAAAAACGCATGCTGCAACCAAGCGCTGCAGAATCGTGCTGCCAAACCTGCTGACTGCCGCCGAAGCAGGCGTGATCTTCAATCTTTTCCATTACCGTTACTGCCTCAGAAATAAATTACGGTGCGAATCGACTTGCCTTCATGCATTAGGTCGAACGCTTTGTTGATGTCTTCGAGTCCCATGGTATGGGTTACAAAGGGATCCAGCTGGATTTCGCCGCGCATGGATTGCTCGACCATGCCGGGCAACTGGCTGCGACCTTTAACGCCGCCGAATGCGGAGCCGCGCCAAACGCGACCGGTGACCAGCTGGAACGGCCTGGTGCTGATTTCCTGACCGGCACCGGCGACACCAATAATGATACTTTCGCCCCAGCCCTTGTGGCAGCACTCCAGGGCAGCGCGCATCACATTCACATTACCAATGCATTCAAAACTGAATTCGACGCCGCCATCGGTCATGTCGACGATTACTTCCTGAATTGGCTTGTCGTGATCTTTCGGATTAACACAATCGGTGGCGCCCATCTGTTTTGCCAGATCGAATTTTGCCGGGTTGGTATCGATGGCAATGATGCGCCCGGCTTTGGCTTGCTTGGCGCCCTGCACCACAGCAAGACCGATACCGCCCAGGCCGAACACGGCCACAGTGTCGCCTTGTTTTACTTTGGCGGTGTTATGTACCGCACCAATGCCGGTGGTGACCCCACAGCCGAGCAGACAAACTTTTTCATGCGGTGCTTCCGGGTTGATCTTGGCCAGTGATACTTCCGCGACCACGGTGTATTCGCTGAAGGTACTGGTGCCCATATAGTGATAGATCGGCTCGCCGTTGTAAGAGAAGCGGCTGGTGCCATCCGGCATCAGGCCCTTGCCCTGAGTGACGCGCACGGAGCTACACAGATTAGTCTTTCCGGAATTGCAGAATTTGCATTCACCGCATTCGGCGGTGTACAGCGGAATCACGTGGTCGCCGGGTTTAACGCTCGTGACACCTTCGCCCACCTCCATCACAATGCCTGCGCCTTCATGGCCCAATACCGCCGGGAACACACCTTCCGGATCATCGCCGCTCAGGGTAAAGGCGTCGGTATGGCAGACCCCGGTGTGGGTGATTTTGACCAGCACTTCCCCTTTCTTCGGCGGAGCCACATCGATCTCAACGATTTCCAGAGGTTTGCCCGGCCCGAAGGCAACGGCGGCGCGTGATTTCATGGTGTGGCTCCTGTGTCAGGCGTGCGCAATGGGTGATGCATTATCAACGGATCGCGGCAGATCGGTGTGAATGTGGGCAGATGCTTGCACCTGAGAGGTGATGGCGCAAGTGTAGTGGCGTCTCTGATGGCTGTTGAGCGATCAGCGCTATCGGTAAGATGAATTGTGGCGATAGGGGAGAGCACGCCAGTGATGAATGAAATGACCGGCCTGCATGAAGAGCGGCTGGATAAGGTATGCGCCACTTTGAAGGCCAGCGGCGCCCGGCGAGTGCTGGATCTTGGTTGCGGTGCCGGTGCTTTGCTATATCGATTATTGGCGGAGCCACAGTTCGAGCAGGTTGTTGGCCTTGAGCAGTCGTTGCTACGTCTGGCGGAGGCGCGGCAGATGCTGGCGCACCATCTAAATGGCGATTCGCTGCGATTGCAGTTGCTGGCCGGCTCTTACACAGAATCAAATGAATTGCTGGCCGGGTTCGATGCGGCGGCGATGGTGGAAACCATTGAGCATGTGCCGCCGGCAATGTTGTCGTTAGTAGAGGATATTGTGTTTGGTCAGTATCGGCCGCAGGTTCTTTTTATGACCACACCAAACCGGGAGTACAACCCGCTGTTTAATATGGCGCCAAATGAAATGCGCGAGCCGGATCACAAGTTTGAGTGGGATCGCATAAAGTTTCGTCGCTGGGCCAATGGGGTGGCAGGACGGCAAGGCTATAAGGTCATGTTCGGTGGTATCGGCGAGCATCATCCGGAAGCGGGCCAGCCTACGCAAACCGCCCTGTTCAGTCTGCACCAGAAAGGAGTTTCCTGACGGGAATCAGAGGTCCACGCGACGGCGTAGTGCTTTGGTCTGCCCCTGTTTCTTTTTGCTTTCTACGCGCTTGGCTTGAGAGGACCTTGATGGTCTGGTGGCGCGGCGTGGCTTCTTTTCCACGGTAACCGAGCGGATTAACTCTGCAAGGCGACTGCGGCCATCATCGCGGTTTTTTAGTTGGGTGCGAAATTGCTGCGCCTTGATAACAATAACGCCGTCATCGGTAATGCGGCTGTCTTTTAGTGCCAGCAATCGTTCTTTGTAAAGCTCTGGCAATGACGATGCGTGAATATCAAAACGCAGATGGACAGCGCTGGAGACCTTGTTGACGTTCTGGCCTCCAGCTCCTTGTGCACGAATGGCTTCAAGCTGAATTTCATTGTCCGGTACGGACAGGGTGGGCGTGATAACCAGTGCGGCAATCATTTTTTCTTTTTCGGCGCCAAATACTTCATCAGCGTCATAAACCACATCAGTTGAGATGCATCACCTTCGATCTTGATCTTGCCTTCCTGCATGCCCTGCATAAAGACCATCTGATTTTTGCCCGCCTGCATCAGGGTATCTACCGCATAGGAAGCATCTTCAAAGCTGAGCGTCACGGTGGGTGTGGGGTGCAGGCCGTGGCGGGGGATAATACGATCAGGCAAAAAGTGAAAAGAGCGCGCCGGTGGGCCAACTCGGGTGCGCCATTGCATCACCATGTCCTTGCCTGCCAGCTTGCTGCGGAACTCTTCATTACGCCATGCCAGCCAGCGCATTCTCCAACCGAGAATAAGCAGAATCAGCCAAAACTTCATTTGTTGTCCTCAACAAAATTGCCCGGGGGCATAGCAGTTATACAGCAAAGGCTACGCCATCGTGCTGCCTGAAGAAAGCGTAAGCGGAGCGCCTTATGGCTCTCCTGATCTGTTCGGGTATTAGCTGAGTAGTGGCGGCAGCTGTTTATTCAAGGCCTGTTTCTCACTGCAGGCGTCACCGGTCAGGGCATAGCCAAGCAGGGTGCCATCGTCACCGCGGAACAGACACTTGCTGTTCAGGCCTTCGCCTTCACAGTGCCACTCGCCTTTGGCTTGCGGTGCCGGTGGGCAGACAACCGTTGGACAAGCCGGGGTTTTGATAGAAACCGGCATAACGCCATAGGCCACCGGGGTTGGCTCACCAGCCAGTGTTTTGGCCAGCGCTCTGGAGGCAGACATCAGCGGCAGGATGTAGGGCAGCACCAGGCCTTCCACTTCGGCGCAGTCGCCTAGTGCGTAGACATCGGCGGCGCTGGTTTGCAGCAGACGGTCGACAACGATGCCACGGTCAACGTTGATGCCGGCGGTGGAGGCCAGCGCAATACGTGGGCGCAGACCGACCGCCTGCAGGACGATATCAGCCTGCACTTCATTGCCGTCAGAAAGACCTACCAGCACCCCGTCGCCGCTGTGATTACAGGTTTGAGCAAAGGGGCCGAAGTGGAATTTGACGCCGGCGGCCTCCAGTCCCTGTTGTACCGCGCGCGATGCTGGCTCCGGCAGCAGGGTTGGCAGGCAGCGACCCATTGGCTCTATTAGTTCCACCTCAAAGCCACCGGCAAGCAGGTCATTGGCAAACTCACAGCCAATCAGACCGCCGCCAATAATCAGCACTTTCTTTTTGCCGGCCACGGCCTTGCCGAAGCGAGCGTAATCCATCAGGTCGTTAACGGTGTAAACCTGATCCAGAGCATCACCGGTCATCGGCGGGCGGAATACATCAGCGCCCAGTGCCAGTACCAGCTTGCTGTAACCGATCTTTTCGGCACCGAATTCCACCTGCTTGGCCGCTGTATCAATGGCCGTGACGCTAACGCCCGTGCGGATGGTCACATCCAGCTGTGCAGAGGTCTGCTCGGCGCTGGCCATGGCCAGTGCGTCAGCATCCTTCTGTTTGGCAAAGCCATTGGACAGCATCGGCTTGGAGTAATTACGGCCATCGTCGCTGGTGAGCATGATCACCGGGGTGGTCTTGTCGAGCTTGCGCAGCTCTTTGATCAGGTTAAAGCCGGCCAGGCCGGTACCAATGACAATAATCGGTTGCATGATGGATCCCCGGTGCAGGAAAAGCAGATCGCGGACGAAAGAAGGGGCGCCTTGCGCCCCATCTCACTGGCCCTTAGATTTCGACCATCTCGAAGTCGTCCTTTGAGACGCCACAGTCCGGGCAGACCCAGTCTTCCGGTACGTCTTCCCAGGCAGTGCCCGGCGCGATGCCTTCTTCCGGCAGGCCCTCGGCCTCGTCATAGATAAAGCCGCAGACCACACATTCCCACTTTCTCATGTTCTACCTCTCAGGCTTGGCGCGCGGCTGATGCTGACATCGGCCGGTGGAATCTTCAGGGCTGGCTAACCTAGCCATGCGGGCGACAAAAATCAATGACAGCAGGGCATTTTGCCTGCAATTCCAGTGTTCTTTATGGTCTGTGTGGATTGCCAAGGACGGGGGCATTGCGCATAGTGCCGGCGCTGTTTGATGGAGATAACGTGAAAACTGCCAGTCCTTCGCCGTTTCTAGATGCCGAGCTGATGTGGCAGCCGCTGGCCCGTGTGCGGCCGCCAGATCCGCTGCGTAGTTGGCTTGCGGAGGGTGGTTCGCTGACCCGCCGGCTGCAGGGCCATGGCCAGTTCAGCGTCGAGCCGCTGTATCAAAAGATTAGTCGGCCCACGGCGGTGGAAGCCATGCTGCTGGGATTGCCCATGGGGCGCTGGGCGCTGATTCGCGAGGTGCTATTGCGGGTTGATGGGCAGCCGGTGGTGTTCGCCCGCAGCGTTCTGCCACTGCGATCGATTAGCGGGGCCAATCGGGTGTTGGGCCATCTGGCGCGCCGTTCTCTTGGGGCTGAGCTGTTCAAGCTGCCCCGCGCCACCCGGCGGGCAGTGTGGGCGGCGCAGGTGCCGCAGTCGCGCTTGCCGCTGCCGGTTAGTGAGTCTTGCTGGGGACGTCAGTCCCTGTTTATCAAGCGCGCCATGCCGCTGCTGGTGGCCGAGGTGTTTCTGCCGGGATTGCCCCGGTAAGCATGGTTCTAGCCAGATAGCGCCTGCCGCCGCAGTCGATAAAGGCGGGCGAATTCCTCCGGGTCCTTGCTTCCCTGACCCGCAATGGCGCTTTGTTGCTGGCCGGCAAGTCGTGACAGCCAGAAGCGCAGGGCAGCGATGGTGAGTGCCTCCGGGAGTAACGCCAGCTCCTCAGAAGTGAGTGTTCGCACACTTTGATAGCCATGAAGCATGGCCTGCTCATGTTCTGGTAATGGTTTTCCGTGGGTATCGACGCACCAGTCGTTGATGGCCACGGCCAGGTCGTAGACCGGGTGATCATGGCAGGCATTGTAGAAATCGAGCAGCCCGGTTAGCTGGTCATTCTTAAACAGGGCGTTGTCGCGGAACAGATCCGCGTGGACTAGCACTCGGGGGCCGCCGGTGTTTAGCCAGTGATCAATATGTTCTCTGGCGTGGGTCTTTTCCTCTCCTTCTTCCAGTTCATTCAGGCGTGCTGCAAGCAGGCTGCGCTCATCTCCCTGGGGTGCCGGGTTACTGATCTGAATGCCGTGCAGTTGCGCCAGCGCGACACCTATTTGCCGGCAGTGCCGTGGCTCAGGCTGATCAAGATGATGGCCCGGTAGACGAGGCACCAGCATGGCCGGTTTGCCGGCCATGCTGAATATCGTGCCGCGCGGATGGGCCAGCGGGCAGGGCACCGGCAATCCGACGGCCGCCGCCCGGGCGAGCACTTCCGCATACCAGGGCAGGGCCGTGGCGGGCAGTCGCTCGAACAGGGTCAGCACCACATCGGCGCGCATGCCAGTGTTGTCGTTGGCGTCAATCAGGTAGTTGCTGTTCTCGATTCCGGCACTGGCCGGACGAAAGGCGAGCAGCTGCAACCCGGCCTCTTCGAGTAGCTCAGACAGCTCGGTTTCGGTGATCGGAGTAAATACGCTCATGGCCAGCAGTCTAACAGGTCGCCCGGCCTTTCCTCAGCCGCCCGCTGGCGTATACTTGCCCACTGGCGCGGAACTGCAGGTCGCCGTGGGCGGCTAGAAAAACAACAATAAGGAGTCACCATGAGGGGTTATCACATTTTTCCGGTGCTACTGGTCGGGCTGTGTTCGGCGGCGACCGCCGAGATTGCCGTATACCGTGATGCACCGAACTCCTATGTCGCTACCAATATCATGATGACCAATGTGCAGGGGGGTCAGGTCGACCAGAGTCAGGGTGGTTTCAGCGTTCGCATGGGTGGCATGGTGGACCAGAACTTTGGTGCCGAAGTGCGTCTTGCTCGTGGTTTGTGGCATGAAACCCAGCGCCTGCCGGGATCTGTACGACTGCAGATTGATGTCGATCATATTGCCGGTGTTTATGCTGTTGGCCGTTTGCCCTTCGATGTGCCGCTGGTGGAGTTGCCGCTGGTCGACCGACTGTTTGTTCATGCCCTTGCCGGTGTTGCCGATGTTCGGCTGAGGGCAGAGCAGGACATCTGCATCGGCGGTTGTGGCAGTACCACCGTGACGCGCCGATCGAATCTCGATTTCTCCTGGGGCCTGGGCATCGGTGCAGAACTTAAATTGCCGAAAGTTGAACTGCCGGTGCTGAATATGCCGCGACGTGTTGGGTTGTCGTTGGAATATATGAATTACCAAGGCTGGAAAGATGTGGACGTCACCGGTATCGAGGCCGGTGTGATGGTGTTTTTCTAGGTATGTCTTTACGTAGTCGGGTTGAGCGTCTGGCCCTTGCCAGCTTGTTGAAACTGCCGGCGCCTTTGTGCGGCGCTGCGGCTTCGCTGGTTGAGCCGGAGGTGCGTGCTGGTCTGGATGCGCGCTTGCGCCTTTTGCTGTCCGCCAGTGGTCTGCGCCCGGAGCTGGATAGCCTGACGCCAGCCCAGGCCCGCCGTCAGTATGACGAGTTATTCACTTTGATGGACGTGCCCAGAGAGGCCGTGGGCAAGAGCGAAGATTTGGATTTTGCTGGCAATGGCGGTGATGTCACTGTGCGGGTCTACTGGCCTGAGGGACACACTGATGCATTGCGTCCCGGCGTGCTATTTTTTCATGGTGGCGGCCATGTGATTGGTTCGGTTAACGGCTACGATAACCTTTGCCGGTTTATATGTAATCGTCTTGGCGCCGTATTCGCCAGTGTTGAATACCGCTGTGGTCCTGAGTACAAATTTCCCACCGCTGCAGAAGATTCAATTGCCGCCTGGCAGTGGTTCCGCGCCCAAGCACCGTCACTGGGCGCGGACCCGACTCGATTGGGGGTAATGGGAGATAGCGCCGGAGGTAATCTGGCTGCCGTGGTTTGTCAGCAGGCACTGGCGCGCACCCTGCCATTACCGGCTGCCCAGTGTCTGATTTATCCGACGGTAGATGGGCGCATGATTGATGAGTCGGTGAGCCGTTATGCCGAGCACCTTGGCCTGACTCGCAGCCTGATTCACTGGTTCCGTGATCATTATTACCGCACCTTGCAGGATGCTCAGAACCCGCTTGCATCGCCGTTGCTTGCGGCCAGCGTTGAGCATTTGCCGGCGGCCCTGATTGCGGTGGCACGTGATCCATTGCGCGATCAGGGGTTGGCTTATGGCCAGCGTTTGCGTCACGCCGGTGTGGATGTTATCGAGCTGGACTATGATCATTTGATTCATGGCTTTATCGGCATGGGTGGAGTACTGCCGGAAGCGCGTCGCGCCTTGCTTGAAATCTGCCGCACCTTCGGCAAGATGCTCTGACCCCCCCAACAGGAAACCTTGATGCCTGAGCAAAAGCCCGTCGTCCTGATTGACGGCTCATCCTATCTATACCGCGCCTTTCATGCGTTACCACCACTGACCACCTCCACGGGTCAGCCCACCGGTGCGGTGCGCGGCGTGGCAAATATGTTGCGCCGCATGCTCAAGGATTATCAGCCGGATTATGTGGCTGTAATTTTCGACGCCAAGGGTAAAACTTTCCGCGATGAAATGTTCGAGCAATACAAAGCCAATCGACCGCCCATGCCGGACGATCTGCGTGCTCAGGTCGAGCCACTACACACATTGATCCGAGCCATGGGTCTGCCCCTGATCGTCGAAGACGGTGTGGAGGCGGACGATGTGATCGGCACCTTTGCTCGTCGTCTTGCGGCTGAAGGCCGGCCAGTGATTATCTCCACCGGCGACAAGGATATGGCGCAGCTGGTGGATGAGCATGTCACCCTGGTTAACACTATGACTGATACGGTAATGGACCCGGATGGCGTGGTGAAAAAGTTCGGCATCCCACCGTCGCTAATCATCGATTATCTGGCGTTGATGGGTGACAAGGTCGACAACATTCCCGGCGTGCCCGGCGTTGGTGAAAAAACCGCATTGGCGCTGATACAAGGCCTGGGTTCGCTGGAAAGTATTTATGCCAACCTGGATAAGGTGGCTGAGCTGGATTTCCGTGGTGCCAAGAAAATGCCAGAGAAACTGGCGGAGCATCGTGATATGGCATTTATGTCCTATCAACTCGCCACCATCAAAACGGATTGTGAATTAAAAGAGTCTCTGGAAGACCTGCGCCCGGCGTCGCCGGACCGGGAAGCGCTGGAGCGGCTATTTCGGGAGTTGGAGTTCAAGAGCTGGTTAAACGAAGTGCCGGGAAGCGAGTCCGGTAAAGCGCGTCCTGCCACGGTGCCGCCGGTTAGTGCCGCGCCTGCTGTCGCTGAGCTACAACTTTCCCGCGACGGCTATGAGACCGTGGTAGAGCTGGCGGATCTGCAACGCTGGATCGGCATGCTGCAGAAGGCAGATGTCTTTGCTTTTGATACGGAAACCACCAGCCTGAATTATATGGATGCCGAACTGGTCGGTGTTTCCTTTGCTATTGAAGCGGGGGTGGCCGCCTATGTGCCGGTGGCCCATGATTATCCCGGCGCGCCTGATCAACTTGATCGTGATCAGGTTCTGACGCTACTCAAACCCTTATTGGAAAGCGACCAGCATCGCAAGATCGGCCAGAACCTCAAATATGATATGAACGTGCTGGCCAACTATGACATTACCCTGCGTGGTGTTGAGTACGACACCATGCTGGAATCCTATGTGCTTGATTCAGTGGCCACACGCCATGATATGGATTCGCTGGCGCTGAAATATCTTGGCCATAAGAACATTGCCTTTGCAGAGATTGCCGGCAAGGGTAGCAAACAGCTCACCTTCAACCAGGTGGGGCTCGAAGAAGCAGCCCGCTATGCGGCCGAAGATGCTGATGTCACTCTGCAGCTACATCAGGCGCTATGGCCAAAGCTGGAGCATGTGCCATCTTTAGCCAAGGTGTTCCGAGAAATTGATATGCCTTTGGTGCCGGTGCTGTCCCATATCGAACGTAATGGCTGCCAACTGGATGCGGATATGTTGCGCCGCCAGAGTAATGAGTTGGCGAAGAAAATGATTGAGCTGGAACAGAAAGCCTGGGAGGTTGCCGGGCAACAGTTTAATCTCAGCTCGCCGAAGCAGCTTGGTGAAATTCTCTACGGCAAGCTTGGCATTCCTGTAGTAAAGAAGACCCCCAAGGGCCAGCCCTCTACCGCTGAGGCGGTGCTGGAAGAGTTGGCACTGGATTACGAGCTACCGCAGGTGATCATGGATTACCGCAGCGTTAGCAAATTGAAAAGCACCTATACGGACAAGCTGCCGGAAATGATCAGCTGGCGAAGTGGTCGTCTGCATACGTCCTATCACCAGGCGGTGGCGGCCACCGGGCGCCTGTCTTCCAGCGATCCCAATTTGCAGAATATTCCGGTGCGCTCTGAGGAAGGGCGACGCATTCGCCAGGCTTTTGTTGCGCCACCGGGCCGCAAGCTGGTTGCTGCGGATTACTCGCAGATTGAGCTGCGCATCATGGCGCACCTGTCCGGCGATACAGGCCTGCTCGATGCTTTCGCCAAAGGGCTGGATATTCACCGCGCTACCGCTGCCGAGGTCGCTGGTAAAGAAGTGGATGAGGTGACTGATCTGGAGCGGCGAAATGCCAAGGCCATTAACTTCGGCCTGATATATGGCATGAGCGCCTTCGGTCTGGCCAAGCAGCTGGGTATTGGCCGTCAGGAGGCCCAGCAGTATGTGGATAGCTATTTTGAAAAGTATCCCGGGGTGAAGCGCTATATGGAGCGCACCCGCGCGGAAGCTGCTGATAATGGCTATGTCGAGACCCTGTTCGGGCGTCGCCTGTATCTGCCGGATATTCAGTCACGTAATGCCAATATTCGTCAGGGCGCTGAGCGTACAGCGATTAATGCGCCCATGCAGGGCACCGCTGCCGACATTATCAAGCGGGCCATGATTGATGTGGATCGTTGGCTTAGGGAAAGCGGCATTGATGCATTGATGATTATGCAGGTACACGACGAACTGGTTTTTGAAGTGGCACAGGCGGACGTTGATGTGTTGGTGAAGGAAGTTTCCGCGCGTATGACAGCGGCGGTAAAACTGGATGTGCCATTGGTGGTGGATCCGGGGGTTGGCAACAACTGGGATGAGGCGCACTGACAGACTTGCCTGAGGGCGGAGCCCGGCGCATTATCGACAGCACAAGACAATAACAATGCGGAGTAATCATGTCGGGATCGTCAGAGCTTTCCCCGGAAATTCTTGAAGAGCTCCATGTGCTATTGCAGTTCAATCCGGACTGTAGCCAGCAAGGCATCAAGGTGCATCATCATACTGCCTCGGCAGAAACTGTTGCCGCTGCTGGCCGGTTGCACGCCAAGGGTTTGATCACCCAGGACGATGGCGGCTATCTGACCAGCCTTGGTCATAGCGCTATTGAACATGCTCGCGCCCTGTTACTGATTATGCAGCCCCGTCTGCACTGACGGGGATTTTCTGATCTATCTGCTTTATTGAGGTTGTCATGTCTGTCCAGTTTCCCGCCGTTGATCCCGATGGCCTGCTCGAATACTCCGTTGTTTTCACTGATCGCTCACTAAACCATATGTCGCAGCTTTTTCAGGGCGTGATGCGCGATATTCATACCACGCTGCGTCAGGTCTATGGGGCCCATGAAGTAGTGGTGGTGCCCGGTGGCGGTAGTTTTGGCATGGAAGCAGTGGCGCGGCAATTTGCCGGCGGGCAAAAATGTCTGATAATTCGTAACGGCTGGTTCAGCTACCGTTGGACGCAGATTTTCGAGATGGGGAACATTCCCTCAGCGGAGCTGGTGTTGAAAGCACGGCCGATTGAGCAGGGCGAAACCGCAGCATGGGCGCCGCCGCCGTTGGCCGAAGTGCTGGAAAGTATCCGCAGCGAAAAGCCATCTATGGTGTTTGCGCCCCACGTGGAAACTTCCTCGGGAATTATTCTGCCGCCGGACTACCTGCAAGCCGTAGCTGCAGCCGTGCACGAAGTTGGTGGTCTGTTTGTGCTGGACTGTGTTGCCTCCGGCGCTGTCTGGGTGGACATGAAGGCCAGCGGCGTTGATGTGCTCATCAGCGCGCCGCAGAAAGGCTGGAGTGCTTCACCCTGTGCCGCTCTGATCATGCTTGGCGAACAGGCGGTTGAGGTTATGCAGGGGCGCAACAGTAGCAGCTTTGCCTGTGACCTGAAGAAATGGCACCAGATCATGCAGGCCTACGTTAACGGCGGCCATGCCTACCACGCTACCATGCCTACGGATTCGCTGGTTCGCTTTCGTGACGCCATGCTGGAAACCCAGAAGATTGGTTTTGACCAGCTTAAAGAGCGGCAATGGGAACTGGGACGGCGGGTGCGAGCATTACTTGCTGAGAACGGATTTGCCAGTGTGGCTGCGCCGGAGTTCGCTGCGCCAGGTGTGGTTGTCAGCTATACCAGTGACGACATGATTCATAATGGCCGCAAGTTTATCGAACAGGGTCTGCAGACCGCAGCCGGTGTGCCGCTGATGTGTGATGAACCGGCAAGCTTCAAGACTTTCCGTATTGGTTTGTTCGGCCTGGATAAACTCAACGATATCGATCTGGCGGTGGCTAATCTTGGCAAAGCGATCGCCGAAATCAATGGTTGATAAAAACCATCAATAAGCTGCCACCTTTGGTTGCGGCTTATTGACCGCGCCGCTCCTCATGCTGTCTCCGCTCGCTAAACTCCGGTGGAGACTCCAGCGAGTGATTGTCAGTATGGTAACGCCCCTTCAGGTCGTCCCGCAGAATGCGGCCCCATAAAGGCACGCCAACAAAGTATCCGGCGCGGCCAATCATATGCGCAGCCACCGGCGCGGTGAGCATAATGAAAGCGATGATTGCAAGCACTCGCGCCCACACTTCAGCACTACCGAAAAATACTGCGGCGGCCAGCATGATCAGCCCGGAGCCGAGAGCGCCGGCCTTGGTGGTGGCATGCATGCGCATCAGCAGGTCCGGCATGCGTAACGCGCCCAGTGCGGCAAGCAACATCAGCAGTGAGCCCGCCAGCAGGAGCGGGGCAGCGATCCACTCAGTCATCGGCGTGTATCCCCCGTTTCTCCAGAAAGCGGGCAAAGCCCACAGCGGCAAGAAACGCGGTCAGCGCCAGCACCATGGCCACATCAAGAAAGGCAAAGCGCTGTGAGGCGATGGCGTGCACACCAATGAAGCCCACGGTCAGGGAGGCCATTAACTCCAGCGCAACGACGCGATCCGGCAGGCTGGGGCCACGCAACAACCTAACAAAGCTCAGTAGCAATGACAGGCTGAGAATGGCAAAAGAAAGCCAGATAACGATTTCCAGCATGGAGCCTCCTAGCGCAACAGTTCCAGAACCCGTGCCTCAAATTGTTTGATCTGGGCTCGGGTTTCTTCCAGGTCATCCAGATACATGACATGCAAATAGAGGGCGCGCCTGTCAGTGGACACATCCAGACTTAGCGTGCCGGGGGTCAGCGAGATAAGGTTGGCCACCAGAGCGATTTCCCCTTCCGTTTTGGCATCCAGAGGCACGGCAATTACCGCAGGCTTCATGTAATGGGTGGGCGTCACCACATCCCATGCCACCCGCAGATTAGAGCGCACCAGTTCCTTGGCAAAGTAGCAGGCAAACATGAATATTTTTGGCACCCGACGAACATAGGCTGAAAAAACCGGCACTTCACGCAGGGTCAGGCCAAGAATGATGTAGCCAAGAATAAATCCGGTTAACAGGCCGGCACCAGTAATGTTGCCGGATACGGCTACCCATATCAGTGCCAGCAATATGTTCCAGGCGAAGCCACCCATATCAGTTCACTCCCATCACAGACTGAATATAGGCCTGACTGTCCAGTAACTGCGATGCAGTATGTTCGGCCAGCCTATACACAGGCTCGGCAGCGACGCCGATAAGTACGGTCATAGTAGAAAGCGCTACGATGGTGATCACCATCAGGCTGGTGCCGCCTCGCTGTTGTGCTGGTGCCGCAGCACCTTCGGGCAGCGCCTTCCAGAATACTTCGGCCCAGATCTTGGTCATTGAGTAAAGCGTTAATAAACCCACCAGTAACGCCACGCCTACCAACCACCATTGCTGAGCTTCGACACCGGCCTTGATAACAATAAACTTTCCGAAGAAACCAGATAGTGGCGGCAGGCCGGCTAGCGACAGAGCCGGAATCAAAAACAGCACGCCGATCATCGGGTGGCTGCGCCAGACACCACCGAGTTGTTTCAGGTCGTAGCTACCCTGAAGTCGATACACTAGCCCGCTAATCAAAAACAGATTCGATTTAACAATGATGTGGTGAATGATGTAGAACACGCCGCCTATAATTGCCAGTGGTGTATACAAAGCAAGCCCCATCAGCATATAGCCAATCTGACTGATGATATGGAAAGAGAGAATGCGGCGGAATTCGAACTGTGCCGCCGCACCCAGAACTCCCACCAGCATGGTGGCGCCGGCCATGCCCAGCAGTAGATCGCGGGTTAGCGAATCGCCAAGCGGGAAGATCAGGGTGAATACGCGGAACAGAGCATAGACGCCCACTTTAGTCAGCAGGCCGGCAAACAGGGAAGACACCGCCACTCGAGGCGTGTGATAGGAGGCCGGCAGCCAGAAGAATAGAGGGAAGGCACCTGCCTTAATACCGAATGCCATCAGGAAAAGCATGGCGATCACCTGGACCATGGGGTTGTCCTGATGATCCGCAAGTTTAACCGCCAGATCCGCCATATTGAGCGTGCCCGTCAGGCCGTATAGCAGACCGATCGCTGACAGGAATATGGCGGAGGAAACCAGGTTCAAGGTGACATATTTAATCGCTCCTTCCATTTGTGCGCGTTCGCCACCAAGAATCAGTAGCGCAAAAGAAGCTACCAGCATGACTTCAAACCAGACGTACAGATTAAAAATATCGCCAGTTAAGAAAGCACCGTTAACGCCCGCCAGCAGGAGATGCATAAGCGGGTAATAGCCGTAATGTTCATGGGTCTTGCTAATCGTGGCGAGCGAATATACTGCGGTGGCCAGCCCGGTGATGCCGGTGAGCAGTACCATGATGCTGCTGAGCAAATCCGCTACCAGCACGATGCCGAAGGGTGCCGGCCAGTTGCCGGCATACATTACCTGAATGCCATCCGCATACACCGACAGTAGCAACCAGACAGATGCAATCATCAGCGCGCCGGTGCCAAGCACGCTAATGCCACGCTGCAATTGCCGCGAGCGCCACAGCACCAGAGAGAGCGCTCCGGAAATCAGCGGAATCAGAATGGGAAGAGTGGTTTGCAGGGCAACCGCACTGTTCATGTATCGGTGTCCTTCATCTGGTCCATATCGTCGGCCTTGACCACTTCATAGGCCCGGTGGATCAGCACCACGGCAAAAGCCAGCACGCCAAAACCAATCACGATGGCGGTCAGGATCAGGGCTTGCGCCAGCGGGTCGGCGACCACGCCATTCAATACCATGTCAGCCCCCTCCGGTATTAGTGGTGGCGCATAACGGGTCAGACCGCTGCTGGTAAAAATGAGCAGGTTGGCGGCGTTGGACAATAGCACCAGACCGATCACCAATTTGACGATGGAGCGGCGCAGAATCAGGTAGATCGCTGTGGCGTAAAGAACGCCAACTGCGGTGGCTAGCAAGGTGCTCATGCGTCCTCCGCTTCGGCCAGTGATAACAGAATGTTCAGTACGGTTCCGATCACTACCAGATAGACACCGATATCAAACATCAGTGGCGTGCCGATCTTCAGCATGCCGAACATGGGTACGCTCAGCTCGGTCCAGAGTGCACTGAGAAACGGCAAGCCGCTGAACATGGCGATAACGCCCGATGCAATTGCAATGGTAAGCCCCCAGCCGAGCAGGTCTCGCGGATCCAGCCAGATCAAGCGTCGCGCCGATTGCACATCAGTGAAAAAAAGATGCAGTGCGATAGCGGCGGATGCCACCAGCCCGCCAATAAAGCCGCCGCCCGGTTCGTTATGACCGCGCAGCAACAGGAACAGAGAAAACATGATTAGCAGTGGCAACAGGAAGTGGCCAGTGACACGCAGGATCAGGGAGTCAGGTTGGTTGGGCATATTCATCTAGACTTGTCCTCCGCGCGTAACCGGATCATGGCCAATACACCTGTGGCGGCCAGCGCCAGCACAAAAATTTCGCCAAGCGTATCCAGTGCCCGGAAGTCCACCAGAATCACATTGACAATATTGCGGCCATAACCTCCCGGCACGCTTTGCGCCACGTGCCAGTGAGAAATGCTGTCATACAGACGGGCGTCGGCAGCAAAAAGCAACAGACAGGTCATGGTGATGCCAACCGCGCTGGCCACCATTGCATCGCGCAGTCGCAGTGCTGTTGATGTTAGACGCAGGAATCCGGGCAAACGAAACAGCACAAGTACCAACAAGATTACCGTCAGTGTTTCCACCAGTACCTGAGTGATGCCGAGATCCGGCGCACTGAACATCACATATAGAAGGGCCACGGTGAAACCCACAGCGCCCAGGGAGGCAACGGCGCCAAGGCGTGATTCTGATCGTGCTGCTGCCAGGGCTGCGGCCACTAGCACGAATACCAGGGCATATTCGTGCAGCTGAATGCCCTGCAGATTGATGCCCATGGATAGCGCAGGCCAATGTATCAGCATTACAGTCCACACCAGCGCCATAAATGTGAGCAGAATAATCAGCAGGTAGTAGCGCAAGTAGCCGCTCTGAAAGAAGCGTGTTTGCCAGGCAGATATTTTTACCAGCCAGGAGATGGATGCATCGTAACCGCGCTCCGGGCCTGCTTTGGCCAAGGTGTCAGTAAAGCGCGTGTAATGGCGAAATTTATCGCGCCAAAAGTACAGGCACAGGCCCAGCGCAAGAGTGAGCGCGCTTAGTCCCAGAGCAACATTGATGCCGTGCCAAAGGGCAAGATTGGGCGTCACGCTACTGCCCGCCACAGCACTAACCGCTGCGCCCAGTAGTCGCTCATCTACCAGCGGCGCAAACAGGCCAAACAGCAGGCCAAGTGTTGCCAGTACAATCGGGCCCGCTAACAGGGCAGGGGGGGCTTCATGTGGCGTCTTTTTTGTTGCCGCGTTTTTGCCATACCACGGCAGGATGCCAATCAGTGCTGCCACGGCGACCGTCATTGCGGTGCCAGCAATGACCAGCATTGTTATCCAGAAGGCGGCGCTGGACAGTACCGACTCGAACAATAGCTCTTTGGCAACAAAACCGAACATTGGCAGTACGCCCGCCAGCGACAGGGCCGCCACACTGGCGGTCACGGCAGTTATTGGCATGGCACGAAACAGTCCGCCGGTGTCGCGCAAATCCTTACTACCGGTACCGTGATCAATGATCCCGGCGATCATAAACAGCGCACCCTTATACAGGGAGTGTGCCAGCAGGAAGGCCATGGCGGCGCTAAGCGCAATATCGGTACCCAGACCAATCAACATGGTCAGGGTGCCCAGTGCCATCACCGTGGAATAGGCCAGTACCTTTTTGATGCCTGTACTGCGCAGTGCCAGCCAGATGCCGATAAACAGGGTGATGGCGCCAACACCGCCGAGTACCGTGAGCCACAGTTGGGTGCCGCCGAGGGCTGGATTCAGTCGCGCCAGTAGATAGATACCTGCTTTGACCATGGTGGCGGAATGCAAATAGGCAGACACCGGGGTGGGCGCCGCCATGGCATTGGGTAGCCAGAAATGAAACGGAAACTGGGCTGATTTGGTGAAGGCGCCGAGCAGGATCAGGGCCAGTATGGGTGCGTACCAGGCGTGCTCACGAATTACATCGCCCTGACTGAGCAGTGCGGACAATTCATAGCTACCGCCTACCATTGCCAGCATGATCAGTCCTGTCATCAGGGCAAGGCCACCACCCACGGTGACGAACAACCCCTGTAGGGCGGAGCGCCGCGCCGCCGCATCCTCATGATTAAAACCGATCAATAAGTAGGAGGTGATGCTGGTCAGCTCCCAGAACACAAACAGGGAGATCAGGTTATCGGACAGCACTAAACCGAGCATGGAGGCCATAAAGGCGAGCAGGATGGCGTAGAAGCGGCCAAGATCCTGATGTTGTTCCAGATAGCGGCCGGCATAGGCAACAATAAACACGCCAATACCACTGATCAGCAGGGCGAACAGCAGCGACAGGCCATCGACCATAAACGACAGCTGGATACCAAGTGACGGAATCCAGTCATGGCGGATCAGCACGGGACCATCATTGACGCCACTCAACATGGAGGCGAAATAGATAAACAGTGTGGCCGGCCATACGGCAAGGGCCCAGCCGCTATGGCGGCCGAACAATTGATGTAGCCAGGGAGCCAGTGCGGCAACCCCGAAGCCGCCCAGCAGGGCATACAACATGGACAAACCCCTCGTCAGAACTCTGGAGCCATCATGCAAGTTTTACCGGTGTATCACACGAGGCAGGCAAAGACTGTTTACACCAGCGCAGCGTACTGGGACTCATTAACGGTGATCAGGTTCCCGGCCCATGGCATACTTGCGCCGCCTTTTCACGCTGACCTGTCCGGGGTGAACGCCGAGTGAGCGTTTTATTTGCCATTGTCCTGCTGCCGCTGATAGCCGCCTTGCTGCCGCGGCTTGTACAGTCCATGGGTCGCTCCACGGTGGCCATTGTGACGGCATTGCCGGTGCTGTTGGCATTGCTGCTGTTGCTCGGCACTGCACCCTCTGTATTGGTTGATGGCGAATTGTTGCAGGCCGCAGTGCCGTGGTTACCGCAGGCCGGTCTGATGCTGGCATTTCGTCTTGATGGTCTGGCCTGGCTGTTTGCCCTGCTGATTCTGGGCATTGGCCTGCTGGTGATTGTTTATGGCCATTACTATCTGGAAAAGAGCGACTCCGGCGGTCGCTTCTTTTCCCTGCTGCTGTTGTTTATGGCCGCCATGCTCGGGGTGGTCTGTTCGGATAACCTTCTGTTACTGGTGGTGTTCTGGGAGCTGACCAGTATCAGCTCGTTCCTGCTGATTGGTTACTGGTCGGGTCAGGCAGCGGCCCGTAAGGGCGCCCGGATGGCCCTGACCCTGACTGGAGCCGGTGGGCTGGCCTTGCTGGCCGGGGTAATCCTGATTGGCCAGACAGTGGGTAGCTACGATCTGGGTACCGTGCTGGCCAGCGGCGACCTGATCCGCTCGCACGCCCTGTACCCGTTGATGTTGGTTCTGGTGCTGCTGGGCGTATTTACCAAGTCGGCCCAGTTTCCGTTTCATTTCTGGCTGCCCCATGCCATGTCGGCACCCACCCCGGTATCCGCCTATCTGCACTCCGCCACCATGGTCAAGGCTGGGGTTTTTCTGTTGGCCCGTTTCTATCCGGCGCTGGCGGGGACTGATTTGTGGTTTGTGCTGGTTAGCTCCATCGGCCTGGTCACCCTGCTGCTGGGTGCCTGGATGGCGCTGTTCCGGCATGACCTGAAGGGCTTGCTGGCTTACTCCACTATCAGTCATCTGGGTCTGATTACCTTGCTGTTCGGTTTAAGCACCCGGCTGGCGGCAGTGGCGGCAGTGTTTCATGTCATCAACCATGCCACCTTCAAGGCCTCGCTATTTATGGCGGCTGGCATTATTGATCATGAAACGGGCACCCGGGATATCCGCAAGCTGGGCGGCCTGCGCCGTTACCTGCCTCACACCATGGCACTGGCCACCGTGGCGTCCATGGCCATGGCCGGGGTGCCGCTGCTGAATGGCTTTCTAAGCAAGGAGATGTTTTTTGCCGAGGCGGCGGATACACCTCTGTATGGCAGTCTTAACTGGCTGGTGCCGACGCTGGCCACCATCGCTGGCATGCTGTCGGTGGCCTATTCTCTGCGCTTTGTCCATGACGTGTTCTTTGGTCCAGTGCCAGCTGCGCTGGTGGCCCATGCACCCCATGAGCCGAGGCGCTTGATGCGCGTGCCGGTGGAGGTTCTGGTATTGCTGTGTCTGGCGGTAGGCGTGTTCCCGGCTGTGGTGGTCGGGCCGCTTTTGGCTGCGGCGGCTACGGCGACGCTAGGGGGAGAGCTGCCTGAATATAGTCTGGCAATCTGGCATGGCCTTAATGTGCCGTTCCTGATGAGCCTGCTGGCCCTGACTGGCGGCGTCGCCATATATGTCTGGCGCGCCCCCCTATTTGCATTGCAGCGGCGCTGGCCGCGGCCCCATGCGCCGGCCATCTTCGAGCAGGCGGTTCAAGCGTTGGTGGCGGTCGCCGGGCGCTTTGTCCGGTTTATCGACAACGGCGCTTTGCAGCGTTATGTGTCCTGGCTGATGCTGCCCGTGGCCTTGATCATGCTTGCCGCCATGGCCAGCAGACCTGACTGGCTGGGTGAGCATGCACTTACTCCGGTGGACGGTTTGTCGATTCTGGCAACCATTGTTGCGGTGCTGGCGGCGCTGGCCACCGTGGTGCTACGCCGGCAAAGGCTGGTTGCGTTGCTGATGATCAGTGTGGTCGGTCTGATCGTATCGTTGGCCTTCCTGCGTCTGTCAGCACCGGACCTTGCTTTGACCCAGTTATCGGTGGAGGTGGTCACCGTACTGCTGCTGATGCTGGCCATGTATTTCCTGCCTAGCCGGGGAGTCATTGAGTCCACCTGGTGGGACCGCAGCCGCGATCTGTTTCTGTCACTTTCCATAGGCGTTGGTGTGGGCCTGTTGGCTCTGTTCGCCATGACCCACCCGGGTGCCACGATATCTACGTTCTTCATCGACAACAGCATTCCCGGTGGCGGCGGGGCCAACGTGGTTAACGTCATTTTGGTGGATTTCCGAGGCTTCGACACGCTGGGAGAAATCACAGTGCTGGCGATTGCCGCTGCGGGTATTTATGCGCTGCTGGAAAATCTGGGCCTGTGCCTGCCGATCTATGATCCGGAAGGGCGTCCCTGGGCCAAGGATCGCTCGCCGCTGGTGTTGCAGATGATCTCCCGGGCGGTGCTGCCGATTGCTTTGCTGGTGGCCATGTACATTCTGGTGCGTGGCCATAATATGCCCGGCGGCGGGTTTATCGCCGGCCTGATTACTGCTGTCGCTCTGGTGCTGCAGTATGTGGCCAGTGGTGTTCATTGGGTGCATGCCCGGGTGCCACATAACTACCACCCGTTGGTGGCCTTCGGGGTGTTGCTGGCGGGGCTGACCGGGCTGGCCAGCTTGCTGTTGGGCTACCCGTTCCTGACCTCCACATTCGAGTATATCTATTGGCCAATCGTCGGTAAGTTCGAGCTGGCCAGTGCCATGCTGTTTGATCTGGGGGTCTACATCACCGTAGTGGGGGCCACCCTGCTGATTCTGGCGCGACTGGGCAAACTTAGTGTGGTCGAGCAGGAGGAGGGCAACTGATGGAAATCCTGCTGGCAATCATGATTGCTGTTCTGACCAGCTGTGGAATTTATTTGATTCTGCGGCTGCGTACCTTTCCGGTGGTGGTGGGGCTTACCTTGCTGAGTTACGCCGTGAACCTGTTCCTGTTCGCCATGGGCCGGCTGACTCTGAATGCTCCGGCGGTGATTGGTGCTACGGATCAATACACGGACCCGCTTCCCCAGGCGCTGGTGTTGACCGCCATTGTTATTGGCTTTGCCATGACGGCTTTTCTGATGGCGCTGGCGCTGCGGGCCTGGGGCGAGTTTGGTAACGATCACGTCGACGGCACAGCGATCCCCGGCAGTGATGGAGATGACCGTCGATGATAAGTCATCTGATTATGGCGCCGGTGCTGCTGCCGCTGTTTGCCGGCCTGCTGATTCTGCTGGAGGTTCGCCAGCGGCTTTGGCTGCGGCGGGCTACCGGGCTTATTGCTACGGCGCTGTTGTTACCCATCGCATTTTTGCTTTGGCAGCAGGCAGCAGCCGGTGACATAACGGTTTACCGTTTGGGTAACTGGCAGCCGCCATTTGGCATCGTGCTGGTGCTCGACCAGTTGTCAGCCATGATGCTGCTGATCACCGCGTTGTTGGCGTTGCCGGTGTACTTGCACGCCTGCCGTGGCGACGATCAGCCGGGGGCCAATTTTCATAGCCTGTTCCAGTTCCAGCTGCTGGGCATTAATGGCGCTTTCCTGACCGGCGACCTGTTTAATCTGTTCGTCTTTTTCGAGGTGCTGCTGATCGCCTCCTATGCGCTGCTGATGCACGGTCAGGGACCGCAACGTGCCAAGGCCGGGCTGCATTATGTGATTCTTAATCTGGCTGGATCGAGTCTGTTTCTGTTTGGTCTTGGGCTGTTATATGCCGCGACCGGCACCCTGAATATGGCGGATGTGGGCCGAGTGATCTGCGCAGGTGAGCTGGTCTCACCGCTGCTCCTGCAGGTTAGCGGCGCGCTGCTACTGGTGGTGTTTGCCCTGAAAGCAGCGCTATTGCCGCTGAGTTTCTGGTTGCCTGGCGCCTACTCAGCAGCCAGTGCCCCTGTGGCGGCATTGTTCGCGATTATGACCAAGGTGGGTTTGTACGCGATCTGGCGTATGTGGCCGCTGCTCTATGGTCTGCAGGACAGTCCATTGCATGGCATGGTATCGCCTTGGCTCTGGGGGCTTGCTCTGGCCACTATCGCCTTCGCTGCGCTCGGAGTGCTGTCGGCACAACGCCTTGCTGTGTTGGCCTCCTGGCTGGTGCTTGTGTCCGTGGGAACGTTAATGGCGGCGTTAACTGCTTCGACTCCGGCGGCCTGGGCGGCCGGGTTCTATTACATGATTCATTCCACCTTTGCTGCTGCGGCACTGTTCCTGCTGGTCGGTCTGATCAGCGCCCATCGCGGTGTGCTGGCGGATCAGATTGAGGAAGGCTCCGGCCTATCGCCCTTGCTCGGGCTGCTGTTTGTGGTGCTGGCGGTGATGCTGGTGGGCTTGCCGCCACTGTCCGGTTTTATCGGCAAGTTGGTGTTACTGCAGGCCGTGCCTGAGGCGGCGTTCTGGATCGTTTTGTTGCTGGCCAGCCTGTTGCTGTTGATTGCCTTTAGCCGAGCGGGTTCCACCGTTTTCTGGCGCCATCAGGCGGGGGGCAAGCCGGCCACCCTGCCGTTGGCCGCTGCTGCCCCGCTAACTTTTCTGTTGCTGCTGTGTGTGGCGATGGTGGTGCTGGCCGCGCCAATGATGAATGTCGCTGCCAGTACCGCAGAGCAGCTGGCTAACGCTCAGGGCTATATAGATGCTGTGCTCGGCGCCGCAGAGGTGATGCCATGAAGCGCTGGTTGCCCAGTCCGATGCTGAGCTTGATGCTGTGGGGTTTATGGCTATTGCTTGCCAATGACTTTTCACCCGGCCAGATGGTGCTTGGTGTGTTCTTCGCCTGGCTGATACCGGTTATCACCGAGCCCTTTTGGTTGCGTCGTCCACGTATTGTTAAGCCCGGCAAACTGGTCATGTTCGTGCTCATGGTGCATCGCGATATTCTGGTGGCCAATATGGCCGTGGCCAAGCTGATTCTGAGCTCCCCCAGCCAGCTGCGACCCGCGTTTGTTGAGGTGCCTCTGGATACGGATAACGAATTTGTCATCACGGTACTGGCCAGTGTGGTGTCGCTGACCCCAGGCACCGTGTCAGCGGATATCAGCGCCGATCGCCGCACGCTGCTGGTGCACGGACTGGATGTGGAAGATTCGGCAGCACTTGTGGCTTCGATCAAGCAGCGCTATGAGGCGCCCTTGAAGGAGATTTTTGGATGTTGAGCTTCGCCTTGAACGCGGCCTTTGTGATGGTTGGCATCGCCATGCTACTGGGTAGTTGGCGAGTGCTGGTTGGGCCAAGTTTGACTGACCGGGTATTGGCGCTGGACACCCTGTATATCAACAGCATCGCTTTGATTGTGCTGTTTGGTATTTACCTGGGCACCAGTATGTATTTCGAGGCAGCGCTGTTGATCGCGCTGATTGGCTTTGTCAGCACCGTGGCGGTGGCTAAATACCTGCTGCGTGGCGATATCATCGAATAGGAGCGGTCATGTCTGTCTGGGTAGAGGGGTTGGTGGCGGCACTGATATTGATCGGCGCGGGGTTTACCCTGGTGGGTTCCATCGGTCTGGTGCGTTTGCAGGATGTTTATACCCGTTTGCACGGGCCCACCAAGGCCACGACCCTGGGTGTGGGCGGTATTATCCTCGCGTCGCTGGTGTTTTTTACCGCCCAGACCGGCGTGCTTAGCGTCCACGAAGTGCTGATTACGCTGTTCCTGTTTATTACCGCACCGGTGTCTGCCCACCTGCTGGCCAAGACCGCCATGCACCGGCAGGAAAAAAAAGTGCAATCCACTCGTGGCGAGCCATGGCAGCAGTGAACTTTTTCAAAACAGCCCGGTCGTAGCTGGTGACTGCAGGCTGGTAACCCCCGATCCCCCGATCCCGCTGGTCTGCAGTCTCTTGGAACGGCGTCGGTCTTCCCCCAAAGGCCGTCGCAGCAAGCACCCTCGGCAGCCCATCCCCCCCGATTGCTGCCGGGGGTTTTTTTATGCTTCCGAAGTGATGGCGGGGGCAGGTAGATCGAGCCATTCACCAATCTTGTTCCACGCCTCCTCACAGCCCAGACCGTTGGTGGAGGAGAACAGCTGCAGTGTCAGCGGTGCGCGGTGGCCGGTTAGCTGTTTGGCGGTCTTCAGCAGAGTGTTCTTGGCCACGCCGTAGCTAAGCTTGTCGGCTTTGGTGAGCAACAGGTGCAGCGGCATATTCGCCTGGGCTGCCCACTGGATGATCATCTGGTCGAAATCCTTCAGTGGGTGCCGCACATCCATCAATAGAATCAGTCCCTTGAGGCATTCACGGCCGGAAAGATAGCCATCAATCTCCTTTTGCCAGGCGTCACGGGTGCTGCGATCTACCTTGGCGTAGCCATAGCCAGGCAAATCGACGATGCGCCGCCCTTCATCCACGGCAAAAAAGTTGAGCAGTTGGGTGCGCCCCGGTGTCTTTGAGGTCCGAGCCAGGCTCTTTTGCCCGCACAAACGGTTAATGGCGCTGGACTTTCCGGCGTTGGAGCGGCCGGCAAAAGCTATCTCCAGACCCTCGTCAGGGGGGCACTGGGCCAGCTTCTGGGCGCTCTTGTCGAACCGGATCTGGCGTAGTATCTGCTCGACCGGGTGCATTTTGGCGGGTGCGGACACGGGAAATCCTTGCGTTGATTACGGGTATGCCAGCCGCTGGGGCTGGTATATAATCCCCGCCGGCCTGCGTCCCGGCTTTCTACCGAAAGCCAAGACTATACGCAAACTCCTTTTGCCCGACACCGCCTGATGGTGTCCCCGGAGACCTACCATGCGCAAATTGATGCTTACCCTAATGCTTTCCGGCCTCGCCATGACGGCATCTGCCAGTGTTGAGGACAACTACAAGGCCAGCTGCACCTTCTGCCACTCCACCGGCGCCGCTGGTGCCCCGAAAACTGGTGACAAGGCCGCCTGGGCGCCGCGTCTGGAAAAAGGAATGGACGCCCTGCTGCAGAGCTCCAAGTCTGGTATTGGTGCCATGCCGCCGAAGGGCATGTGCAATAGCTGCACGGACGAAGATTTCAAAGCCCTGATCGAATACATGTCGAAGTAAGGATTGATGATGAACAAGCTTAAATTTGCAGTAGTAGTGTTCGCTGCCGCTCTGGCAGCACCGGCCATGGCAGCGGGTGACGCTGCAGCCGGTGAGAAAAAAGCCGCTGTTTGCGCGGCTTGTCATGGTCAGGACGGCAACAGTGCCGGCGGTGATTTTCCGTCGCTGGCCGGTCAGGGCGAAAAGTACCTGACCAAGCAGTTGATGGACTACAAGAGTGGCGCTCGTCAGAACCCCATCATGCAGGGTCAGGCTGCGGGCCTGTCGGAGCAGGATATGGCTGATCTGGCAGCGTTCTATGCCAGCAAAACCATCAAGGGTGGTAGCGCCAAGGCAGAGTTGGTTGAGCAGGGCGAGAGGTTGTTCCGCGGAGGCAATGCTGAAACTGGCGTGGCGGCCTGTGCCGGCTGCCATGGCCCGGCAGGTCAGGGTGTTGAGGCGGCTGGCTTTCCGGCGCTGGCCGGCCAGCATGCCAGCTACACTGAAGCGCAATTGCGCGCCTTCCGTGCTTCTGGTCGCAAGGACATTGGTGCGCCGGTGTACCGTCATAACGACACTGACGGTGAAGGTCTGGGCATGATGCAAGCCGTGAGCGCAAAGATGTCTGACGCAGAAATTCGTGCGGTAGCCAGTTATATCTCTGGCTTGAGCCAGTAAAGCTGTGTTGTAGTAACAAAAAAGGCAGCCAGAGGCTGCCTTTTTTGTTTTATTTCGGTAAAAAAGAGAGAAATCGGTCCCACTGGCGGGATATTTTCAAGGCAGGCCCTGTCCGATCAGACTTGGGCCGTTATGCCCGGTGCTTTTATCAGGAGAATGCAATGCGTCGTCATATGTTAACTTTACTGGCCGCCTTTGGCCTCGCCGTCTCGGTCAGTGCCTGCGCTGAGACAGACCATGCCAGTTTCGCTGTGGATACGCACTACCGCGTTCTGGAAAAGCCTGTGGCAGTGGATGATCCATCCAAGATCGAAGTTCGCGAATTCTTCTTTTATGGCTGCCCGCACTGTTATGACACCGAGGCTCTGGTAGAGCAGTGGCTGGTTGGCAAGCCTGATGACGTTAACTTTGTGCGCAGCCCGGTGCTGTTTATTAATGGTGCCGAGCCTTTGGCGCGAGCTTTCTACGTTGCCCAGAGCAAAGGTATTTTTGATCAGATACACAAGCCGATCTTTGATGCCATTCACAAGCATCGCGAGCCGCTTTTCACGGTTCCGGCACTGACCAACTTCTTCCGTAAGTACGGTGTCGAGCCCAAGGAGTTTAACGAGCTTTATGCATCTTTTGGCGTGTCTACCCGGATTCGTCAGGCTGATGCGGTATCCCGTGAGTCGAAAATCACCGGTGTGCCCGCGTTTACTGTTAACGGTAAGTACGTGGTCCTGCGCCAAAACCTGAAAACCCATGATGAGCTTTTCGGGGTGATAGAGTTTTTGGTGGAAAAAGAGCGTAAAGCGCGTGGTGGCTGATAGCAGCTTATGCTGATTGATCGGGCCCGTCTTGCCTATGCAGAATGGAAAACCCGCCCAGCGGGTTTTTCGTTTGTTCGCGAGGGCATGAAGCGTCAGCGCAGACCGAGCGTGGTGACGCTACCTGATGAGAGTCTCAAGCTACTAAGTTTTAACGTTCAGGCTGGAATTGGCACCCAGGCCTTTGGTGACTACATCACTGGCAGTTGGAAGCACTTTGTTGCCCACCCGCGTAGTGTGGAAAATATTGAGCGTATCGCGGAAATTGTTCAGAGCTATGATGTAGTCGCTCTGCAGGAAGTAGATGGCGGTAGTTTAAGATCGCGCAATCTTAACCAACTGGTGCATATGGCAACCAAAGCGGACTTTCCGTTTTGGCATCAGCAGCTGAACAGAAACCTTGGCCGCCTTGGTCAGTTCAGTAACGGTCTGCTCAGTCGTTTTGTCCCCTATCATATTGAAGATCATCGCCTGCCCGGGTTGCCAGGCCGCGGTGCTATTATTGCTCGTTACGGTCATCCGGATAATCCGCTGATTATGGTTGGCGTGCATCTGGCTCTGGGTGAAAAGTATCGCAACGCCCAGCTGGCCTATCTGTCGCGACTGCTCAAGAAATACCAGCATGTGATCATAATGGGGGACTTTAATTGTTTGCCCGAGCAGCTGGAGCGTTCGCCTCTGGCTGAGCTGGATCTGGTTATGCCAGATGATCCTTTGATGACCTATCCCAGCTGGGCGCCGGATCGGCATATTGATCATATTCTGTTATCGCCGTCATTGACTGTGGCGAACCGGGAAGTGTTAACCGATTGTCGATTATCGGATCATCTGCCGGTGGCCACCGAAATCCTGTTGCCTGCAGACATGCTTGAGGCTGCCCGCCATGCTCCCCGTGCACTGCCGCGCCATGACTGACCCACAGGAATGACTATGAGTGATTCTGCCGCAGAGCATTACATGACAGGTCTAGGCCTTGCCCAGTATGTCTATGGAGCGGAGAGGCTTGGCTTGCCGGCAAAGGAAATTTTGCTCGCCTGCGGCCTTGATCCGGTTTTGTCCGTGCAGCCGGCGCAGCGCATTCCGCAGCGCCAATATGAAAGTTTTCTGCTCCAGCTTGCCTTGCAAAGTGGTGACGAGCAGCTTGGTTTTCATATTGGCCATCAGGTGATGCCAGCAATCTATGGTGCCCTGCCGGCGTTGGGATTTAGTGCCGCCAATGGTCGGGAGGCGATTGTTATGGGGCTGCGCTATCAGGCGCTGGCGGCAGGGAATGTGGAAGGGTTTGAGGCTAGCGAAAAAGACGACGGCATGCTGTTTACCTGGACTATGGTGCATCAGAACCCGGTTATGCGTCGTCATGTAATCGACAATGTATTCGCACTATTGGCGCATATGTGGCGATTTATCAGTGGCGGCAATAACCTCGGTGCGCGCCTTGTAACGCTGGAGTACCCGGCGCCTTCCGCGGAAGTGCGTAAGGCCATGGAAGAACTGTATGGCTGCCCGGTGCGTTTTTCCGCCTCTTCCAACCAGATTGATATGGGGCCACTGCTTCTTGATGCGTCACTGAATATTCATGACCCGGAACAGTTGCGCGTGGCGGAGGAGCTGGCCCGGAAACAGCTGGCGGAGCAGCAACAAAGTCAGACCTGGTTGGCGCAAGTTAAACGTCAGGTGCGCGACCTTATGGTGGTACGTTCGCCGCGTCGTGAGACCGTCGCCGAGCGCTTGAATATATCTGTGCGGACGCTTGATCGTCGACTGGCGGAAGTGGATCTGACCTGGCAGAAACTGCTGGATAGCATGCGCGCACAGCTGGCCCGTGAATATCTGGCCGATCCTGAGATGAATGTGCAGGCCATTGCGACGCGCTTGGGCTTTGCCGATGTGCGAGCTTTCCAGCGCCGCTTTCGGGTCTGGACAGGCACCACCCCTTCGGACTACCGCAGCCGGCTCGCTTGAGACAACATCGCTCATATGGCTACTCAGGTTTTTGTTTACGGTACGTTGATGCGAGGAGAGCGAAACCATCACTGGATGCGTGGTGCAAAATTTATTGGCGGTGCTGTCACGGCTCCGCGATTCTCACTGTGGTCGTTAGGTGCTTATCCGGTGATTTGTCCAAGTGGGCGGACACAGGTTCTTGGTGAAGTATTTCGTCTCACCGATGCGCATCTGCGCCGTCTGGATATTCTGGAGGAGTATCCGCGCTTCTACCATCGCCGTCGCGAGCCAACCCGTTTTGGTCCCGCGTGGATCTATTACCAGAGCAACCCTCCACCACAGTCCCGGTTTTTGCCGGGGGGTAACTGGCGTCGCCGAACCCTGCGGCCTCTGTCACGAAATGGCTTTGCCGGTGTGGAAGCGGTACAGGGGCGCCAGCGCGATCTGTGCTAATCAGTAACGCGTCTCGGCCATGCCGGCAAACTGCTTTGCCAGATAGGTAGCATAGTTGTCCGTCATGCCAGAGAGAAAGTCCACCGCCCGCATAATGCATTGATAGATGCGTTGCTGCTCATCAAGCGCATTCAGTTCAGGTGGAAAGCTGTGGCGACCGATCAGATCGATGATGCGTTGGTGCCGATAGTTCGATTCGTCATGGCGTGCATGGGACACCGCGGCTTCGATCAGGCCGTTAAGTAGTGTGCCGATCACTTCAAAGGCGCCAATCTCCAGTTCTATCTTTCGCGGGTGTTCAAACACTTTCGTTTTGGCCAGTTGCTTGGCGTTTTCAACCACATCGCGCACCGCTGGTTCGCAATGAGAAATCAGGTCGCCTTGCAAAGTGCCGGCGAGAAGTTTGTCGTGATTGGCCATAAAGGCTTCTATGCCAGCTTCGATAAAACGTTCGATAATTTTGCCGCGTAGTAGTGCAGCCTTGCGGCCGACACGCATATCGGATTGCAACAGCGCGCGCACTTCATCGCTATCCGGGAATGCGGGTGCAAGCAGTGCATGTACCTCATCCCAGTGCAGCAGGTCCATTTCCAGCCCATCTTCCAGGTCGATAATGGCGTAGCAAAAATCGTCTGCGGCCTCCACCAGATAGGCCAGCGGGTGGCGCACATAGTGCATCGGCCCCAGCTTTATCAGTCCAGTGGCCTGACAGGTCTCCTCAAAGGCGGCGCTGTCCGCGACAAATGCGCTGTATTTTCCCGGGCGTGGGCAGTCGCTGTCGTCACAGGTGGAAGACAGCCACGGATATTTCAAGAACGTGGCCAGCGTCGCATAGGTGAGCCGCATGCCATCGTCATACTGGTGATATTCCGACTTGGTCAGAATGCGGAAACCCTCGGCGTTGCCCTCGAATAGCGAGAGATCGTTGCGTTGGCACGGCTCAACCAGGTCCAGCCATTGGCTGCCCTGATGTCGAAACCAGGCACGGATTGCTCGCTCGCCGGTGTGACCAAAGGGCGGGTTGCCAATATCGTGTGCCAGACAGGCGGACTGGACAATATCGCCCAGGTCCGCGGCGTCAACCTGTGGCGGCAGAAGCCCCTGTTTAGCTAACCGCTGACCCACCTGAATGCCAAGCGTTCTGCCCACACAGGACACCTCCAGAGAGTGGGTAAGCCGGTTGTGGACATGATCATTGGTAGCCAGTGGATGCACCTGGGTTTTTCTTGCCAGCCGCCGGAACGCGCCGGAGAAAATGATCTTATCGTGGTCGCGCAGAAAGGCAGTGCGACCGGACTCATCTTTCGAGCTTCGCTGACCTAATCGACGTTTGTTGAGAAGCGTTGCCCAATCCATCTTTTCTCCGCACTCAAGAAGCTGCAAGTCGTTTGCCGGAAAGATAGCCAAGCGTCACTGCGCCGAGCCACAAAGTCACTGACAGCATTAGCCAGCCGACACCATATAGCCATTGCTGTTGCTGAAACATCATCACCATTTCCAGGCTGAACACAGAAAAGGTAGTGAAGCCTCCGCAGATGCCCGCCGTAACAAAAAGATGCATGCCGCCACGGGTCCAGAAATGGGTTGCGGGCAGGGCGCTATAAAAGCCGATCAGCAGGGAGCCGATAACATTGGCGACTAAAGTGGGCCAGGGCAAATCAGCACCGGCCAGAGCCAGCCCGAGCAAGTAGCGACTGCCACCCCCCAGCGCACCGCCGACTGCGACCAACAAGTACAGGCGCCAGAGTGGAGTGCCGGACGGGCTACTCATGACAGCGTGGTCGCCAAAGTCAGTCCAAGCGCTGCAGCAATCAGACACAGGGCCAACGAAGCCAGCACATTGATGGCCGCACGCCCCCACTGATTGGCCTGCCAAAGGGCCAGGGTCTGTAAGCTGAATGAGGATACCGTGGTGTAGCTGCCAAGCATGCCAACTACCAGTAGCGCCCAGCCGGAAGTATGTTGTGGGGTTAACCAGTCCACCATGCCACCGGCTAGCAGTCCGATGGCCAGCGCTCCGCTAGCGTTAACCACCAATGTGCCCCAGGGAAAGCTGGATGGCAGCAAACGCTGCACCTGATTAACCAGCCACAGTCGCGTCATGGCGCCCAGAGCGCTGCCGGTCATTACCCAGAGCAAGGTCATTGCAGGCAGTTACCCATGACAATCCGATTCCGTAACTTGATATTCATCAGAGCCGAACCATACTGCACAACCCGGCCTCGCTCCAGTCACCGATTGAGTTCCTCGTCGGTGCAGGTGATGATGCAGTGCTAACGGCCCAGGTAACAGGAGATGCCCATGACTACCGTATTCGATTTCACCGCCCAGGATATTGCGGGTAAGGATGTTGACCTTTCCCAGTACAGGGGCAAGGTGCTGCTGATTGTTAACACCGCCAGCAAGTGCGGTTTCACCCCGCAGTACAAGGGTCTGCAGGCGGTTTTCGAGAAGTATCGGGAGCGTGGCTTCGAAGTGCTGGGTTTTCCCTGCAACCAGTTCGGCCACCAGGAGCCGGGCGATGAGGCGCAGATCAGCGAGTTCTGTGAACTCAATTTTGGTGTCGACTTCCCCCTGTTTGGCAAGATCGATGTGAATGGCGACGATGCTCATCCGCTCTACCGCCACCTGAAGGACGAGGCGCCAGGACTACTTGGTAGCAAAGCTGTGAAGTGGAATTTCACCAAGTTTCTGGTGAACCGCGACGGTCAGGTGGTGAAGCGTTATGCGCCTACTGATAAGCCTGAGGCTTTGGCAAAGGACATCGAAAAGTTGCTGTGAAGAAAAAGGCAGGCATCCACGGATGCCTGCCGAAGCAAAACCTGAGCAACCAGTAATCAGACTTTCTGTCTGGCCCGCTCAATAACTTCGAACAGACCCATTCCTGCCACCATGGCAGCGACAAAGATGCTGGCTTTCAGGCTGCCGCTACCGAAGGCCACCAGTGCCGGGCCCGGGCAGAAGCCGGCCAGACCCCAGCCGGCACCGAAAACCAGTGAGCCGATTACCAGCCTATGGTCGATATCGTTGTTGGTGGGAATGCGCATAGGTTCCCCAATCAGTGAAGTAGGGCGGCCACCAGCGACTCTAAAAGTCACCAGGCCTATCAACACGGCGCCGCCCATAACCAGTGCCAGAGATGGGTCCCAGTTGCCGAACAGGTCGAGAAAGCCAATTACTTTGGCCGGGTTAGTCATGCCGCCCAGAATCAGACCAAGGCCGAAAATAAGGCCGACCAGCAATGCACTGACAAGATGCTTGTGCATATTCAGAATCCTCCAGTGACGTGAACAACAACGTAAACGGTGACGAAGCCTGCGGTCATAAATGACAGCGTGGCGATTAACGAACGCATGGAAAGGCGGGACAGCCCACAAACGCCATGGCCGCTGGTGCAACCGGAGCCATAGCGAGTGCCGATACCGACCAGCAGGCCGGCGACGACCAGCATCGGATAGCTGGCATCAATCTGTGCTTGTGGCAGGGCGGTGACCAGTAACCAGACGCTTGGAGCGATCAACATGCCGGCGAGAAAGGCTACACGCCAGGCGATATCACCGCTCTTCGGTACCAGCAGGCCACCGAGTATGCCGCTGATGCCAGCAATACGTCCGTTGACTAGCAGGAACATGGCAGCGGCAACGCCGATCAGTGCCCCGCCGGCCAGCGAGGCCCAAGGGGTAAAAGCATTCCAGTCGATACTCATTTGGATCAATCCTCCACAGGACAGAAAAGCTGTTGTAGTTGGGCCAGCATGCTCATCACCCGTGGATCGGCGACACGGTAGTAGATCTGCTTACCGTCTCTGCGGGTTTCCACCAGTTCTTCGCGACGCAGTACGGCCAACTGTTGTGACAATGTCGGTTGCGTAATACCCGTGCGCACTTCCAGTTCACTGACGCAGCACTCATCCACGGTGAGCTGGCAAAGCAGCATCAGTCGATCAGGGTTGGCCAGCGTGCGCAGAAAGCCGGTGGCGGCATCGGCGGAGCCACGCAGTGCGTCAATATCCAGAGTGGCTTGGGGCATAGGTTGCCTCCGGCATCATTTAAGCGGAAGACAATATATAAAAATATAAAGTGATATGCAATACAGAATTACGCTAATAATCGCTGTTGCTCACAGGCCGTAGGGCAGGACAGCGTAATAGATGGCGAGGAAGTGGCACAGGCTGCCACCGACGGTAAATAGATGCCAGATGGCGTGGTTATAGGGCAGTTTGTCGGCCAGATAGAACACCACGCCCGCGGTGTAGACGATGCCACCGGCGACGGTCAGCTTCACCCCCAGCGGCCCGACTTGGGTATTCAGCTCACCGGCGGCAAACAGGATCAGCCAGCCCATGGCCAGATACACCAGCACCCGCAGGATCTTGTAGCGGTGGCCGAACAGCAGTTTGAGGATGATGCCCGCCAGCGCCAGCCCCCAAACGATTCCGAACAGAGTCCAGCCCGTGGGGCCGCGCAGGTTGACCAAAACAAATGGGGTGTAGGTGCCGGCAATCAGCAGGAAGATGGCGCAGTGATCGAGCATCTTCCAGATTTCTCTGGCCCGTGGCGACCGGCTGGCATGGTAGAAGGTAGAAGCGGAGTACAGCAGGATCAGGCTGGCACCAAAGATGCTGAAGCTAACAATTTTCCAGATATCACCCAGCGCTGCAGCTTTGCTGACCAGCAGTGCCGTGCCAACCACACTCATCAGGGCGCCAAGGCCATGGCTCAGGCTGTTCAGGCGTTCTTCGCGTAGTGTGTAGTGAGCTTCGTGAGGGAATTGCTCCAGTGACATGACCACTCCTGAGACCAGTACGCAGCCTATCACCTGCCGGTCGTTGCGGGGAACAGGAGATAGCGGCAATCTGCCTGCTTTTAGTTCACCCGTTTTTCTCCCACATCAATCCAAGCTTGACGAAAGTTTAATGGTGGGATGATGAAACGAATAACCAAGGCAGAGCTGCCTGAAAAGAATTGTGCTGTTTGCCAGAGACCATTTCGCTGGCGAAAAAAATGGCGCAGCTGTTGGGATGATGTGCGTTATTGCAGCGAACGCTGCCGGCGGTCACGGTGACTACTCTACTGTGGCTACGGCGAGCACTACGGCTGGATGATAATCCTGCGCTGCGTCATGCCTGTGATGCAGGACGCCTGATTATCGCCAGTCCGGAAAGGCTGCTCCCCTGTTCCCCTGTGGTTTCCTCGATGATGCGGGATATGGCTGGGCATCGACTGGATTTTCGACGTCAATGTCTTGCCAGCCTCGCCTCCGCCTTGTCTCACCGGCAGCATTGTCTGCTACTGGTTGAGAATGACCATATACAGACTTTGGTCCGGTTACTCAGTTTGTATGACATCAAGCACTTGATAATGGACGCCCATCCGGATGTCGAGCAGCAGCAGCGCCTTGAGCGAGAGCTGATCCGCGCTATGCCGCGGTTGCGTATCGACGCTATTGACTGCAACAGCCTGTTCAATGCACTGCAGCTTGGTATCGACGCCAATTCATTGCCGGCTGTGTTTAGCCAGTTTCGACGTTGTATCGAAAAGCAACTTCCAGTGGTGGAGTCATTTGACGCTCCCGAAGTATTGCCTGCCGCAGTAGTAGAAGATGAAATTCCGTCGGTTATTGATCAGCCTGACGCAAGGACGACGGACCGGTTTGCGGGCGGAGAGCAAGCTGGACTGGAACACTTGTACAAGTATCTTTTTGTTGATCGCGATGTGCGACATTACAAAGATACCCGCAATGGATTGCTGCACGATAGTGACGGTTCCCGTTTCTCCGTCTGGCTGGCAGATGGAGCTTTGTCGCCGCGGAGGATATGGACAGAGCTGGACCGTTATGCCGCACAGTATGGTGAGGACAAACATACAAGCTGGTTGCGTGTTGAATTATTCTGGCGTGAATTCTTCCGCTGGAATCTGATGTTGAGAGGGTCAAGTAGCTATCTGCGGCAATATTCATTGCCGCCTCTGTCCGTGGAAGAAAATCAGAAACTACAGGCATGGCAACAAGGGCGTACCGGGATACCGTTTATCGATGCAAACATGATCGAATTGCAACAGACGGGATTTATGAGCAATCGTGGCAGGCAGAATGTTGCCAGCTTTCTTATACATGACCTGCAAGTGCACTGGCTGTACGGCGCGGCATGGTTTGAACAAAACCTGCTGGACTTTGATCTTCCCAGCAATCTGGGCAACTGGGCCTATATTGCCGGATGCGGGAATGATCCACGGCCCCATCGACAGTTCAATATTCTGCGCCAGGCGGACCAGTATGATCCTCAAGCCAAGTACATCAGTCACTGGCTTCCGTGTCTCGCAGCTTTACCGTTGTCGGAACGGCACAGCTGTTTCTGTAGCCCGAACAATCCGCATTGTGCACCGATTATTCCGATGCCATCTGCCTGGCATCCTTATTTGCCCCAATCGAGCGACATGTGATGGCGGGCATTCAGGTAGTTTGGTTCAAGCGCGATCTTCGTGTGGCAGATCATTTGCCCCTACTTCATTCGCTGCAAAGTGGACCAACCGTTCCTCTATATGTGATCGAAACAGATTACTGGCGCCAACCTGATATGTCTTTGCGTCATTGGCTATTCGTCCGTGATTGCCTGAAGGATCTGGATCGGCAGCTACATGCCAAAGGCTCTGGTCTGATCGTCAGGACAGGGGATGTCTGTGATGTATTGTCGATGCTACATAAACGTCATGGTGTTGCTGGTCTCTGGTCCCACGAGGAAACCGGCAACGATTGGACATTCCAGCGTGACCGCCGGGTGGCGAGCTGGTGTCGCCAACATGGCATTGTCTGGCGAGAGATCCCGCAGCATGCAGTGGTACGAAGATTGGCCAACCGTGATCACTGGGGCAGGCACTGGCAGCAGCGTATGACTATGCCACCCGCTGCAGAGCCGGCGAACATTCCAGCTGTGCTTGAGGAGCCCTTGAGTTTACCGTCCGTGCTGGGCTTGGACCTGCGCCCCTGTCCGCTGCGGCAGCCGGGAGGACGGCAACAGGCGCTCAGGTTGCTGCAAGGCTTTCTTCATCATCGAGGCCGATTCTACCGAGGCAATATGTCCAGTCCGGTCAGTGCTGAGAATAGTTGCAGCCGACTTTCTCCTCATCTTGCCTGGGGGACTGTTTCTGTCCGGGAAGTACTGAATGGGCTCTGGCTGCGTCAGCAACAACAGCTGGAGTCGGGCTGGCGGAAATCCCTGCGTAGTTTCGAATCGAGGCTACATTGGCACTGTCATTTTATTCAAAAGTTGGAAGATCAGCCGGAAATTGAGTTTAGTAATATGCACCCCGGGTTCGACGACCTGAGGCCAGCCCAGGTTGATCCGGTGTATTTTGCAGCGTGGGCAGAGGGGCAAACCGGGTTCCCCTTTATTGATGCCTGTATGCGTTCACTTCATGCCACCGGTTGGTTGAACTTTCGCATGCGCGCCATGCTGATGGCATTCAGCAGCTACCACCTGTGGTTGCCATGGCGTCAACCATCTTTACATCTTGCGCGTCTGTTTACCGACTATGAGCCCGGAATTCATTACAGTCAGGTGCAGATGCAAAGTGGTACCACTGGCATCAATGCGCTGCGCATCTACAACCCGGTCAAGCAGAGTCAGGATCAGGATCCGGAGGGTATTTTTATCCGTCGGTGGGTGCCCGAACTTGCCGCTCTGCCCACAGCCTGGCTACATGAACCATGGCGCATGCCGGAGGCTCTGCAGCGCCGTTTTGGCGTAGTGCTTGGACAGGACTACCCGTTGCCAATTGTTGATCATCAGGCGGCGGGGCATGCGGCTCGAGCAAAAATCTCGGAACACCGTCGTCGCCATGGGGTTGCAGAGGCCTCTCAGCAAGTGCTGAGCAGGCATGGCAGTCGCAGGCGCGGATCTCGCCCGCGTTCGGCAGCGGGCCAGAAAAATCATCCTGACCAGCTCGATTTGGGGTTGTAAGCGAGGCTTTTGATTTGGCGGAGAGGGAGGGATTCGAACCCTCGTTACGCTATGAACGTAAACACGATTTCGAATCGTGCGCATTCAACCACTCTGCCACCTCTCCAGATGGTGTGAGGCAGGCATTCTAGCGACAACATGCCAACCAGGCGAGCATGGACTTTGTCAGGGTCTGTATCGATAAGGCCATGTCAATAGGCGCCGACTATGAGGGCAATTCTTTTGCATGCATCGCACTGCCTCGCTCATGGGCGTACCGTATTGGTGTCAGTGCTGAAGAGCACGTATTCACAAGGAGTGAAACATGATTGAACATGCCAAAGAGGTCGCCGATGAGCTGGCCAAGCTGCTGGCCGAGACCTACACCGCTTATCTGAAGACCCATAATTATCACTGGAACGTGACCGGACCGATGTTCCATGGCCTGCATACCATGTTCGAGGTTCAATACACCGAGTTGGCTTTGGCCGTGGATAGTATTGCTGAGCGTATTCGGGCGCTGGGCTCTTTTGCGCCGGGCAGCTATGCGGCCTTTGCGCGCCTGTCTGAGGTGAAGGATGATGAAACGGTGCCGCCGGCAGCCACCATGCTGGCCAATCTGGCTAGTGATCATCGTCTGATAGCAGAGCGCGCCAACAAGGTGATGAAGCTGGCGGCGAAACATGAAGATGAAGGTACCGCGGCGCTTGCCAGTGCGCGTATTGAAATTCATGAAAAGACCGCCTGGATGTTGTCGGCGCATCTTGAGTAACTCTTGGCCTGAGGCAAAGCCGGTAGCGGCTTGCATGGGTGTATAGTCAAAAAAATAGTGACAGGGAGGAGCTGCCCATGACCAGCAAGGGAGAAAGCGTTCGTGACATCATGGCGCGACATCCGGCATCAATTCGCGTTGGTACGGATTTGACTGAAGTCGTTGAGGTGCTGCTGCGCCAACATATGACGGGCTTGCCCGTGGTGGATGAGGCTGATCGTGTGGTTGGCTTTGTCTCAGAGCAGGACTGCCTGCGTACCTTGCTGGTGTCGAGCTATCACGGTGAAGGATCGCCGCGTGTCGAGGATGTGATGTTTCGAGAGCCGCTCACCGTGAAGCTGGATGATGCGGTGGTGGACGTTGCGGAGCAGATGGTCAAGCAAAAGCCGAAGATTTACCCGGTGGTGGATCAGAGTGGTCGTTTGCAGGGGCTGTTGATGCGAGGTCAGGTATTGGCCCATCTAATTGAAAGCCGGCGCCAATAGGCGCCGGTTCTCAGTCTGATTTCGGACCAATAATGATTGGATCAACTTGGGCCTATGATGATTGGATCAATGATGATGATGGGTGGAATGAGCCCGCCTTCAACTAGTTCAAGATCAAGGGTGATGTCAAAGTTCTTGCTGACTAGCCCAGCTCCTGCAATAGCAGCACTACCTTTCAGGCGCACTACTGCGGTGGTGCCGACCTCCCCGATGCCATCGCCTTCTGCGCTGATGCTCAGGCTCTGTAGTTCGACCTCATTTTCAACGGCTCCGCTGAGCAATTCTTCCAGTGTTGCAGTCAACCCTTCTGGGGTAATGTCGATTTGAATGCCTTCGCCAACTTCATTGACTGTCTCACCGGCAAAAGTGCCTGTGGCAGTTCCGTCCCAGGCGGTTCCCGGAGTGGTAACCAGAGTGCCCAGGCCATTGGCAAGGTGGAAGTCGGACGGTGCCTCATCAAGATCTGTTTCCGGATTAAAGCTCTCCGGGTCGAAGTTTCTTAACACGCTATCAAATCCAGTGTTGTCGGCACTGAACAGGGTGTTGAAGAAGTTGAAGGTACCATTGCCTTCCAGTGAGTAGGCAAGGTTGTTGACGTCCCAGGCAAACTCCATATTGCTGCAGAACTCGCCGTTGGCCTCGTCCCAAAATGCATAAGCCTCGTCGACATCAGCGGTGCCCCGCATGGCAAAATCGGTCAGCGTATGAACATTAACTGTGTCAATAGTGGAGCCAAATTGGCTGTACACCACATTGCATAAAACTGAATGATAGGTTTGTTCGTTATAGTCCACCCTCAGGATGATTGGCCCCTCTAGAGGGCTGTACTCCATCTCGTCATCTTCAGGGTCCTGAACAAGTGAAAAGTAGCCGCTACTTTCAACGTAGGCGACATACATATCCCCGTTGGCGTCTTTGATGTCTACGCGAGCACCAACCATCGGGCCGTCAGCCGTTGTGGCCGTACCTTGCAGGGCAACAAAGCTGGTTTGCTCGTCGCCATCCACCAGGTCTGACAGCTTGCAGCCGCTCAGGCCAACACTGGCACACACCGCCACAGTTAATGCTGAGTATCTGAATAATTGCCTCATGCTGTTCTCCTTTGAATTCCGTTCGCTCAGATCTTGAAGCCAATTTGCATGCCGACCGCGTAGGTGTCGCCTTCGCCAATGCCGCCACCAATATCAATATTGAAGCGGTCCCACGGGGTGATACCGATACCACCTGTGAGCATGTCGGAGACATTACTCTTCAGGTCGGTGCGGTAACCACCGCGAAGGTGGAAGTGGCGCCCTGCCGAAAGCTCTACACCGACCCTGGCAAACTGGGTGTCTAGCAGCAGGTCGTAGCCATTGCGTTGGGTCAGGTCCAGATTCGCTTCCAGCTTGAACAGGTCACCGTTGTAGCCTGCGGCGGCGGTGAGTACCGGTGCCATGTCGTAGTCAGTGCCATTCGGGCCGTCGTAACTTTGCGGGATCAGGTTTTCTATGGTGCCGGCCAGGGTTATCTTGCCGTCCTCGCCCACCCGGGTGCTCAGGCCCAGGTCCACGTTCAAGCCGCTGTGCGAGTTAACGTTGGTAGAGTCGACAATGTCGCCGGCATCGAAATTGGCAATATTTTCCTGGTAGGCGATCAGCTCAATGGTCTGGATTTTCACCGTGGCGCCACCGTCAACCTGTAGCCCGGCGAGTTCAAACCCCTTGCCCATCATCAGACCGTACTCCGCCAGCCAAAGCACTGAGGCATTAACTTGCGAGTTCAGGTTGTCCTGATCGCCAACACCATTGGCGATGGCTTCCAGCACGGTTCTGTCGGCCGGGTCGTAGGCGAATGCAGTGCCGATAGCCGCCTTGCCTTTGCCAACAAACGCCATTGGCAGGGACTCGTTGGGAATGGCCACCATCAGTGCGCCGCCAGCATCGATCTGAACCAGCTTGTTGCTGATATCGAACAGTGCGGCTTCAGTGTCATCAACCGCTTGATCCCTTGCAGGGCCGGGCGGTGGTGGGTTGTTTTCCAGTTCGTCGAGAAGGTCCTGGGCGTCTTCTGACGATTCGATAAAGCCGTCTTTGTCGGAGGCAATTACACCGAAGTTAACGGCAAAGCTGAACTGATCATCCTCATCAAATCGATTGAGCATGGCCGGGTTGTACAGGGCCTGATTATATTCGCCCATGGTCATGCCTGTGCCGCCTCGGGCCATGGCTCGGGCATCGTAAACCTCGGCGAAGGCCAGAGGGCTGATAACGGTGCCAGCAATGGCGCTGGCAAGCAGGATTTTACGCATGATGGCTTCCTTGGTGTTATTTGGTCCGATCCCGGCCGGCCGTGGGGTCCCCATCTAAGCCGGATGACTGACTCTAGCATGCTGCTCATAATGTACAAAATCCCTCCCGGAGAGTGCTTGCAGGCCATTTGCACGTTCGGTGATTGGCCTGCCCGGTTGCCTCCGGTAGGGTGACGACTCCCCCAAATTGATGAGAGATCACCATGGAGTATCAGGATATTCGCTATCAGGTCAGCAACCATATTCTGACCCTGACCCTGAACCGCCCTGAGCGCATGAACGCCTGGACTCTGCGGATGCGTGACGAAATGCTGGATGCGCTGTCCCGTGCTAACGCCGACGACGACATCCGGGTAATTGTGGTCACTGGCGAAGGCAAGGCCTTTTGCGCCGGGATGGAGCTGGTGCGTCCGGAAGGCAACATTTTTGGCTATGACACCCCTCAGGGGGACGAGCTGAATATCGAGGAAATACGGGATTCTGGCGGTGAGTTATCGCTTGCTCTGTACAACTGCAACAAGCCGGTTATCGCGGCCATCAATGGCGCCGCGGTGGGCATTGGTATAACCATGACCCTGCCCATGGATTTTCGTATTGCGTCTGAGGGAGCCAAGCTCGGCTTTGTCTTCAGCCAGCGAGGTATCGTCCCGGAGGCCTGTTCAAGCTGGTTCCTGCCCCGTTTGGTGGGTATGCAGCAGGCGCTGGAGTGGGTCTTGTCAGGGGAGATCTTTACCGCCGAGGAGGGTCTGGCAGGGGGCTTGATTCGCAGTGTCCACCCCCGTGGCACGGTGCTTGAGGCGGCCTACGCGCTGGCGGAGAAGCTGATGCAGAAGACCTCGCCCACGGCGGTGGCGCTGGCACGGCAGATGCTGTGGCGTAACCCCTCCTTTGACCATCCGATGATGGCCCACCAGATTGATTCACGACTGATGTATATCGCCAGTGAGCGCATGGATGGCCGGGACGGCTTTAAGGCCTTCCTGGAGAAGCGTGATCCAGTGTTCACGGCCAAGGTCTCCACTGACATGCCGGCAACGCCATTCTGGCAGGACCCGCCGCTGGCCTGAGCGGCGGCTTGCTGGCGTCAGTTCCATACAAGGCATGGCAATGCCAAGTGGTTAGGCTGCTCCCTGAAAACATCATTCAGGGAGTCTGGCTATGCGTAATCTGGAGCAATTTCTTGAGGCCTACGGAGAGAGCCATCGCCATCCGGTAAATCAGGTGGTTCACTTTATCTGTGTGCCGGCGATCTTTTTCTCGACGCTGGGCCTGCTTTGGCTGGTGCCCATTGGCGCTTGGCTGGGGTTGTCCGAATGGATTAATGGCGCCACCGCTCTGGCGGCCGTTGGCTTTGTTTTTTATGCGCGGCTGAAGTTCTGGGTATTGGCCATGATGGCGGTCTGGTTTGCCGTTTCGCTGGCCGGCATTCTGGCGATTCAGGCTGCAGGCTTGCCACTGCTGTGGATCTCATTGGCAGTCTGGCTGGTGGCGTGGGCAGTGCAGGTGTGGGGACACAAGGTGGAGGGCAAGAAGCCGTCGTTTATTGATGATCTGGTATTTTTGCTGGTCGGGCCGGTGTTTGTTTCTGTGGAGCTTGGCGCCAAGCTTGGTATTCGCAGTCGATACGCGTTGCATTCCTGAAGCTAAAAGCAGAACGCCAGCTACCCCTGTGGGTGGCTGGCGTTTTTATTGCCCGGTCAGGCGGTTGCTACTGCAGCCTGCGGTGCACTGTCCTCAACTGACGTACGGATCAGGTGGTCAAAGGCTGCCAATGACGCCTTGGAGCCCTCCCCCATGGCGATGATGATCTGCTTGTAGGGTGCAGTGGTGCAGTCCCCGGCGGCGAATACTCCCGGCACACTGGTCTGACCACGGGCATCCACTTCAATCTCACCGCGATTGCTAAGAGCAACAGTGCCCTTCAGCCAATCCGTATTGGGTATCAAGCCGATCTGTACAAACACACCCTGTAGCTCTAGCTGAACCACTTCATCGGTGATTCGGTTTTTGTAGGTCAGCCCATTCATGCGCTCGCCATCACCGTGCACTTCGGTGGTTAACGCGGAAACGATCACGTCCACATTCTTCAGGCTGCGCAGCTTGCGCTGCAGTACTTCGTCGGCACGCAGCTTGCTGTCGAACTCGATCAGGGTGACATGGGCGACCACGCCAGCCAAATCAATAGCCGCTTCCACACCGGAGTTGCCGCCACCGATTACTGCCACGCGCTTTCCCTTGAACAGCGGGCCGTCACAGTGGGGGCAATAGGCCACGCCGCGGCCACGGTATTCCTGCTCGCCGGGTACGTTCATTTCGCGCCAGCGTGCACCGGTAGCAAGCAATACGGCCTTGCTGCGCAGCACCGCACCATTGGCCAGGTGAACTTCAGTAACGCTGCCCGGCACCAGCTTGTCAGCGCGCTGATTGTTCATAATGTCCACCGGGTAGTCCTTAACATGCTGTTCCAGGCCGGCTGCCAGCTTGGGGCCGTCGGTTTCCTTCACCGAGATGAAGTTCTCGATGGCCATGGTATCCAGTACCTGGCCACCAAAGCGCTCCGCCACCACGCCAGTGCGAATGCCTTTGCGTGCCGCGTAAATTGCCGCCGCCGCGCCGGCAGGACCGCCGCCGACGATGAGCATGTCAAATTGTTCTTTAGCGTTGAGTTTCTCCGCATCACGCTCGGCGGCACCGGTATCAACTTTGGCGAGAATTTCTTCCAGAGTCATGCGACCCTGGCCGAAGCTTTCTCCGTTCAGGCGTACTGCAGGTACGGCCATAATCTGCTTTTCGTTCACTTCATCCTGAAACAGCGCACCATCGATCATAGTGTGACGCACGCCCGGATTCAGAGCCGCCATCAGGTTCAGTGCCTGAACCACGTCCGGGCAGTTGTGGCAGCTCAGGGATATATAGGTTTCAAATTCGAAGTTACCGTCCAGCGCTTTAATCTGGTCGATTATTTCTTGCTCAACCTTGGGCGGATAACCACTGACTTGTAGCAGGGCCAGCACCAAAGAGGTGAACTCATGTCCCATGGGCAGACCGGCAAAATGCACGCCGTTGTCTTCACCAGGGCGGTTTACCGCAAAGGTGGGCTTGCGCACGTTCGTATCATCAGCCTGACGCATGGTGATCTTGTCACTCAGCGGTACGATGTCATCAAGCAGCGCCAGCATTTTTTTGCTGTTTTCGCTGTCATCAGCATAGGCGACCAGCTCGATGGGGCTGACCAGTCTTTCCATATAGGCGCGAAGCTGAGTTTTGAGTGCGTCGTCAAGCATGAGTCAAATCCTTTGTAAGAATTTCAGGAAAATACAATCGCAATTGGGCAGTGCTATTGGGGTGTTACGCCGGCGCTTGTGGCGCCGGAGTACCCCTGCACCCGGATCGCGGATGCAGGGGAGTACAGGTCAATCAGATCTTGCCAACCAGATCCAGGGACGGTGCCAGAGTGGCTTCGCCTTCCTTCCACTTGGCCGGGCATACTTCGCCTGGGTGAGCGGCAACGTACTGTGCTGCTTTTACCTTGCGCAGAAGCTCAGAGGCGTCACGGCCGATGCCACCAGCGTTGACTTCGATAATCTGAATCTTGCCGTCTGGATCGATTACGAAAGTGCCACGCTCAGCCAGACCAGCTTCTTCAATCATCACTTCAAAGTTGCGGGAAATCAGGCCGGTCGGATCGCCGATCATCGGGTACTGAATCTTCTGGATGGTGTCAGAGGTGTCGTGCCATGCTTTGTGGGTGAAGTGGGTATCGGTGGAGACAGCGTAAATTTCCACGCCCATCTTCTTGAACTCGTCGTAGTTGTCGGCCAGATCGCCCAGCTCAGTTGGGCAAACGAAGGTGAAGTCCGCCGGGTAGAAGAATACGACCGACCACTTTCCCTTCAGGTCAGCTTCGCTAACGTCAATAAATTTACCGTTGTGGAAGGCTGTCGCTTTGAATGGCTTCACTTCAGTGTTGATCAGGTTCGACATGAGTAGCTCCTTAAGGTTGATTAGTCGGCCATCGGCGTGTGCCGAGAAAGCATATTAGGGAAAAATGACCCGAGGGTTAATATTATAATTCTTTCCGCTCCGATAGCTTATGGCTATGATTGCCCGGTAAGACTATGTCGGGCGGATACTTTTTATACAGGTGCTAATGAATCTGCAGGGTGGCTTGTTTCTCTGGGCTGATGGCTGGTTGCTGCTGGCGGGGCCGATCCATAATCGGCCGCACCGGCATGTGGCGGCATCGTTGCTGTTTGGCCTGGATCAGCAGCTGAGCGCGGAAGTGGCTGGTGACAAAGTGGTTGCCCGGGCCCTGCTAGTGGCCCCGGATGTGGAGCAATCCCTCGACTCTGCTGGCGCTACTATGGTGGTGCACCTTGATCCCGATAGCCCGCTCTGGTTGTCTTTGCGAGGGCTGCTGGTAAACGGCCATGCCCAGCTTGATTGGGGCGATGAACAGGCGGCCAGATTTCGCCAGCTGGCGGATAGTGTCAGCAGTGAGCCGGCCCATGAGCTGCTTGCCAGTCTGTTACAGGTGTCAGCTGCTGATACGGGGCCTGATCGCCCGGTTGATCCCCGCGCAATGAAGCTGGCTAGCCGGCTGCGCACGGAGCTGCCCGAGCAGCTTAACCTCACCGAGATTGCCGCTCAGCTGGGCCTGTCCGCCGCCCGTCTCAGTCGGCTGTTCCGAGAGGCTTTTGGTATTACGCCAAAGCGTTTTCTGCTGCACCTGAAAATACAGGGCGCCTTGCATTGCTGGCAGCCGGGAATCAGTGCTGCGGAGCTGGCAATGCGAGCCGGCTTTTACGACCAGCCGCACCTGATCCGCACTGCCCGGGAAATGTTTGATACCCTGCCTTCGGCATTAATGGGTAATCCTGCTTTTCGCCTGATTCGCGCCGAGCAGCGGTGATATAGTCTGCGGTCGCACTCGACCTGATTCTAATAACTCTTTTATCTTTAACAGGGAGCTCTTCATGAAACCGGAAACTATTGCCATTCACGGCGGCTTTGCTGGCGACCCCGAAACCCATGCGGTGGCGGTGCCGGTTTACCAGACCACCAGCTATTACTTTGACAACACCCAGCATGGTGCGGATCTGTTTGACCTGAAAGTGCCCGGCAATATCTACACCCGTATTACCAATCCCACCAATGCGGTGCTCGAACAGCGCGTGGCTGAGCTGGAGGGCGGTATTGGTGCACTGGCTTTGGCTTCTGGCATGGCGGCGATTACTGCGGCCATTCAGACCGTCGCCAAGGTGGGGGATAACATCGTTTCTGTTAGTAGGCTGTATGGCGGCACCTATAACTTTTTTGCCCATACCCTGCCGCAGCAAGGCATTGAAGTGCGCATGGCGTCCGGTGATGATCCGGCGGCGCTGGAAGCATTGATTGATGACAACACCAAGGCGGTTTTTTGCGAGTCCATCGGTAATCCGGCGGGCAATATTGTTGATCTGCAGGCGTTGGCTGATGTGGCCCACAAGCATGGCATTCCGCTGATGGTCGACAACACGGTGGCGACGCCAGTGTTATGTCGGCCGTTCGATTTTGGTGCTGATATTGTTATCCATTCACTGACTAAATATATGGGCGGCCACGGTACCACCGTCGCTGGTGTGATCGTCGATTCCGGTAAGTTTCCGTGGAAAGACAACCCCCGTTTTCCCCAGTTTAACGAGCCTGATCCAAGCTACCATGGTGTGGTTTACGCAGAAGCTCTGGGGCCAGCAGCCTTTATTGGCCGTGCCAGAGTGGTGCCGCTTCGCAATATGGGCGCAGCGCTAAGTCCGTTTAACGCGTTTCTGATTTTGCAGGGCATTGAAACTCTGTCATTGCGTATGGAGCGGCATTGTGAAAACGCTCAGAAGGTGGCGGAATTCCTGAAAGCACATAAAAAAGTGAAGTGGGTCAACTACGCCGGTTTGCCTGATGATCGTTACCACGATCTTTCCAAGCGCTATATGAAAGGCACCCCCTCGGCCATTCTCAGCTTTGGTATTGATGGTGGACGTGACGCAGGTGGACGTTTTATTGATGCGCTGCAGATGTTCAAGCGTCTGGTAAATATTGGTGATGCCAAGTCGCTGGCCTGTCATCCGGCAACCACCACCCACCGGCAGTTAGATGAAAAAGAAATGGAGCGTGCCGGCGTGTCGATAGATATGGTCAGATTATCCATTGGCATTGAGCATATCGATGATATTCTCGCCGACATTACCCAGGCGCTGGAAAAGGCCTGACAGAAGAATGACGTCCTGATAGAAAGCGATAAAAAAGGCCCCGCATAGCGGGGCTTTTTTATGCGCACTGATCGCGGTACTGGCCGGGTGACATGCCGGTCCAGCGTCGGAATGCTTTGGCGAAAGCACTCTCGTCAGAAAAACCAAGTTGCTCAGCGACGTCGCTAATACGCGCTTCTTGCTGCAAGGCCTTTTGGGCAAGCTGTAGCAGCTCTCGATCACGTATCTGTTTGAATGACATGCGCTCATCAGCCAGCAGGCGAATCAAATGTCGCCCGCTCATACCGAGGCTGTCCGCAACTTTCTCCTTGCCCCAGCGAGGTTGACTGCAGATTAGCGCGGCCACCTGCCGTGACAGGCTGTGATCACCCAGCTGGCTTAGCTGAGTGTCGGCCAGTTTGAGTAACTGGTCGCGCATTGCCGCGTTTGCTTGAATCAGCGGCAAGGAGAGCATGCCATGGGGGAAGCATATGCTGTTATTGGTGCTGTTAAATATCACCGGGCAGCCGAGCATTTCCTGATAGCGGGAAGCGTCATCCAGCGGTCCGTGGCAGAGTTCAACCCGGCTGGCCTGAAACCCTCCGCCACTATTCCAGTGACTCAGGTTAAGCAGCGCGGCGATTACCGTTTCCACCCGCTCGGCCATCCTTACCTGATAATGGGCGTGATAGCTCAGGCAAACTTCGTCGACCCCTGTCTGCAGGGAAAAGTCACCGCCTTCGCCAACGATCGGATAGTACTCAAGCAGGGCATCCAGGGACTCGCCATAGGTTTCGCAGCTCATCAGCAACAAGCCGGCCAGATCGAGGTGGCCGGCTTGCAACTCAAGGCCAAGGCGCAGGCCAATAAGGGGCTCGTCTGCGGCGCTGCAAAAGGCTTCCCATAAGGCGTCCTGGGACGCCAGAGGAACACGCTCAGCGTCATCCTGCTGCGCCAGCGGCAGATCAATGCCAAGGCGCCCGGCGGCCTGCCGGATGGCCTGAGCAAAACGTAAGGTGACCGTGGGCTGCCGTTGGTTCATGTCCTGAATTAACCGAGCTGGGGTCCCGAGGGAGCCGTTTAATATTAAGAATAATTGCGTAGTGTGGGCCCTGTCTCAGGGTAAATCTATCCCGCTCTTGTTGAGGTTTTGTCATGTATGCAGTGATTGGCGCCGGCCCCATGGGTCTGGCCACAGCCCGTAATCTGAAAAAATACAATATCCCGTTTACCGGCTTTGAAATTCACAGCGATGTTGGCGGCCTGTGGGATATCAATAGTCCGACTAGCACCATGTATGAGTCGGCCCACCTGATTTCCTCCAAGCGAATGACCGAGTTCAATGAATTCCCCATGCCAGACGATGTGGCGACCTATCCCCATCATCGGCAGATGGCCAAGTACTTCCGTGACTATGCAAAGCACTTTGATCTGTACCAGCACTATGAGTTTTCCACCGAGGTGCTGTCGGTGCAGCGTAAGGGTGATCTGTGGCAGGTGACAACCCGTAAAGATGGCAATGACACGGTGCGTGATTTTGAGGGAGTGCTGATCGCCAATGGCACCTTGCATGAACCTAATATCATCAGCCTGCCCGGCGACTTCTCCGGCGAGCTGATGCATGCGGCTCAATACAAGAGCGCAGATATTTTCCGGGACAAACGTGTATTGATCGTGGGTTGCGGAAACTCCGGCGCTGACATCGCTGTGGATGCTGTCCATCAGGCCGCCAGTGTCGATATGTCGGTGCGCCGTGGGTACTATTTCTTGCCGAAATTTCTGCTCGGAAAGCCGGTTGATGCATTGGGTGGAAAATTGAAAATGCCGCGCGCACTGAAGCAAAGACTCGATGCGTTGCTGATCCGAACAGTGATGGGCAAGCCGTCCGACTATGGGCTGCCTGATCCCGACTATCGTATGTACGAGTCACACCCTGTAATCAACTCTCTCGTGCTGCATCACCTCGGCCATGGCGATATCCGCCCGCGCCCGGATATCCGCAATGTGGAAGGCAACACCGTCACCTTTACCGACGGTAGCCAGGCGGACTATGACTTGATACTGACCGCCACGGGTTACAAGCTGCACTATCCGTTTATTGACCATAAGCAACTGAATTGGAGTGCCGGTGACGCTCCGTCCTTATATCTGAATGCTATGCATCCGGATTTAGACAATTTGTTTGTGATGGGTATGGTGGAGGCTACGGGGCTGGGTTGGGAAGGGCGTAACGAGCAGGCAGAAATGGTGGCGTTGTATATTCGCCAGTTAAAGGACGGTAAGCCTTCAGCGCAGAATTTGCGACGCATCAAAAAACAGAAGGCTGGCAAAAGGCTGGATGGGGGCTATAACTATCTGGCTCTGGAGCGGATGGCCTATTACGTTAGTAAGGACGAATACCGCGCCGCTGTGCTCGCGAATATTGCAGCGCTGAGATCCGATCTTGAGCCCTTGCCAGATTCCAGGGTTTTGGCATCGTGACTGACGTGGTGCCCATGAGTAACGTGGCAATGAGCTTCAACAGCGCCGATCTGGTAGTGATGAATGCTGCCATAGCATTGATGATGTTCGGCGTGTCACTACAGCTTAAGAAGCAGGACTTCTCACGTCTGCTGGTTGAGCCGAAGGCCCCCATTGCCGGTTTGATCGCTCAGTTTATTCTTCTGCCGCTGGCCACCTGTCTGGCGACTTGGGTATTACAAGTGCCAGCAGAGTTTGCCCTCGGCATGATTCTGGTGGCGTCCTGCCCGGGAGGAACCTTCTCAAACATTATGACCTGGATGGCCAAAGGCAATGTGGCTGTTTCGGTGACTATGACGGCGATCTCCAGTTTGGCAGCGGTGGTGATGACGCCTTTTAACTTCGCTTTCTATGGTTGGCTAAACCCGCATACCAGGCCATTGTTGCAGCAAATATCTATTGATCCGATCGATCTGCTTTCTCTGGTGGCGTTGGTACTGGCTTTGCCGATTTTTCTTGGCATGGCGGTGGGCAAGCGTTTTCCTTCTCAAGCCGCCAGTGCGGAGCAGCCCATGCGTTGGTTTTCGCTGCTGCTATTTTTTGCCTTCATCGTGATTGCCCTGCAGAAAAACTTCGCTTTATTTGTTAGTCATGTTGGCGCCATATTCCTGCTGGTGATTGCCCACAATGCTCTTGCCCTGCTGGTGGGGCATGGTGCTGGATTGATCGCTGATCTACCACGGGCTGATCGCCGGGCGGTAACTATGGAAGTGGGCATCCAAAACTCCGGGTTGGGACTCATGATCCTGTTCACCTTTTTCCCGCAGGCCGGCGGCATGATACTGATTACCGCCATGTGGGGGGTCTGGCACCTGGTTTCCGGTTTGACGCTGGCGCAGATATGGGCAAGGAGACCGCTATGAGTGATCGCCCCCGAGTATTGATAACCGGCATTGGTGGCTACATTGGCAGTCAGCTTGCCGGTCAGCTGATGCAGCTCTGCTACGTCACCGGCATTGATATCCGCGAGAACAAGTCATTGCCCTGTGCTCATCAGATTATGGATATACGTGATCCGACGTTGGTGGATGTGCTGCGTAAAGATGAAATTACCCACGTTGTCCATCTTGCTGCGGTACTAGAGGATAGCGGCGACAGGCAGAGAGATTTTGATATTGATGTAAATGGCACGCGCAATGTTCTGGATGCTTGCGTCGCCGCAGGTGTAAAGCACCTGACTGTGACCAGTTCTGGCGCTGCCTATGGCTATCACGCAGATAGTCCGGCCTGGCTGGATGAGCGGGATCCGCTGCGTGGCAATGTGGAGTTTGCTTACTCCGACCACAAGCGTCAGGTGGAGGAGATGCTGGCCAGTTACCGCACCTCCCATGCTGGTCTTAAGCAGCTGATTCTCCGTCCTGGAACAGTGCTGGGAGAAAACACCAAAAACCTGATTACCAATTTGTTTGCCCGAAAGCGACTGCTGGCGATTGCCGGTAGCGAGTCGCCCTTTGTATTTATCTGGGATCAGGATGTGGTCAATATTGTCCGCGACGGGGTGCTGCAGAGCAAAGCCGGGATCTTCAATCTTGCCGGTGACGGCGCGCTACCGATCCGCCGGATTGCGACAATTCTTGGCAAGCCGGTGTTGAACTTGCCGCCGCGACTACTCCGGATCGCACTTACTATTGGCAGAAGGCTGGGTATAGGCCGTTATGGCCCTGAGCAGATGGATTTTCTCCGCTATCGACCGGTGCTCAGCAATCAGCGCCTGAAGGATGAGTTTGGCTATACGCCAATGAAAACTTCAGAACAGGTTTTTCAGTTCTATGTCTCCCACGCCCGTGCCCGAGGTGATCTATGAATCGCGTGGTGCTGGTTACTGGAGCCGCTAGTGGTTTGGGTTGGGCGTTAAGCTGCGCCTTCTTGGCGGCAGGGGACAAGGTGGTGCTGGCAGATCGGGATCAACAGCTGCTGCAGCAGCGCAAACAGGAGTGTGACCCGGGCCGAATACTCACCTGTGTCTGTGACGTCACCGACCAGCAGCAGCTGGCCAATCTTATTGGCCACGTGGAAAGTCACTTCGGCGGCCTTGATGTACTGGTGAATAATGCTGGCATTACCCACCGCTCTCCCGCGGCCGACACAGATGCGGCAGTTTTAAAGAAGGTCATGGCGGTGGATTGGCAGGGACCGGTCGAGCTGACTTTGCTGGCACTACCCATGCTCAAGCGTAGTGCTGGCCAGATCATATGCATAGGCTCCATGGCCGGCTGGATGCCGGTGCCGGGCAGGGCGGCCTATTGCGCGGCCAAGTCAGCACTGGCGCAGTTTTTCGAGGTGCTGCGCCTGGAAGTTGCCGCCGATGGTGTGTCCGTATTAATGGTGTACCCGAGCTTTCTGGATACTCCGATTGAACAAAATGCTCTGGGTCACGATGGTGGGCTAGCAAAGCACGCGCGTTCCACCGTTGGTAATATTCGTAGTGCCCAGTGGATGGCGGAGAAAATTATTGGCGCCATGGATCAGCGTCGCCCATGGCTATTTCCTGATGGGTTGTCCGCATTTGCAAGTATTCTATGGCGAGTCTGGCCGTCGCTGTATATGCGGCTAGTTCGCCGTCGTTTTGCCAGCGAGCTACAACGCTAATGGAGTATCTTTGGCTATTAGCCATTTTTATACTTTTCGCGTACACCGTGGAAGCCGTCACCGGCTTTGGCAGCATTGTTATCGCGCTGTCGCTTGGCGCGCTGTTGATGCCAGTGCCGGAACTGTTGCCGATTCTGGTTCCACTAAATATTTTGATGACTGGCTGGCTGACTTCGCGGCTTTATCGGAATATCGATGTCCAGCTTTTACTCAGGCGTATTGTGCCGCTGATGTTGACGGGAACACTTCTAGGCTATTTATTACTTCCGTGGCTCAGTGAGCGTTGGTTAAAGCCATTATTTGGCCTTCTTATCCTGTGGTTTTCGGCCCGGGAGTTATGGCGCCTTAATCATGGAGGGGCGGTACATCATCCAAAATGGCTGACGCCGCCGCTTATGTTTTCGGCGGGGATTACTCACGGACTATTTGCCTCCGGCGGGCCTTTACTGGTTTATGCATTGGCTGGCACATCGTTGGACAAGGCTCGCTTTCGAGCGACATTGATTGCGGTATGGTTTCTTCTAAATAGCAGTCTCACTATTGCCTTTTTACTTGATGGGAGATTGCAGTCTGCGCTTCCAGCGGTATTAATGTTGGCGCCACTATTGCCTGTCGGCGTCTGGCTTGGTGAAAAGCTGCATCATCGGATTGACGAGGGTTTGTTCCGCAAGCTGGTCTACGGGCTGCTGATGGTTACTGGCTCAGTACTGCTAGGTGCAGGGTTGCTAGCCTGATGGGATGTACCCCCTAATCAGGCAGGGTTGGCATCAAGTAGCTGTCTGAAAAGCGTTAGCGCGCGGCTTTCTGGTAGAGATATCTGTTCCCAACGGATTGGGCTGCCTGCGTTAATCGGCTTCTCTACTGTAGCCTGCTGAAGCAGTCCGATTGGTGGGTGTTGATGGTGTGATGAGAATGGCACCGCTTCGCCCCGACACTGAAAGCCACCCAGTCCGCGGTCTATTTTTTCACCGGGCTGCATGTCCTTCTTGGCCAGAGCAATCACCCCGGTTTTCGGCTGCTTACTATTGTTTAGCAGAATCTCGCCACGTAATGCCATGGCGATGGTGGACGGGATCTCCAGGTGGCAAAGTTGAAATGGCTGGAGTAAAAAATAGTAAGGTCCTTCGCCCAGTTTCAGGTAGCGAAGCGCGTCTGCGTCCGGATGTCTGCCAACTATAAAAATGCCGGCGGGGCCGCCCGCATTTAGTACATAGTCACTGATTGGCCCGCCCAGGCTTTCCGCTTCAGCTGCTAGAGTGAGCGCCGCATCCTGTAGATTGGCTGATACCGGGCCAAGCATGCCGGGTCTGGCGATGCGGGCATCACAGCCATTGGCTACCAGTGCCTGCTCGCACTGAATCTTACTGCCATCGGTAAATGCGGTGACCTGCGCCAGACTGATGCCCTGTCGCTCTGCCCAGTACCGCATGTCCTTTGGGGTCGGGTGGTGATTGAGAAAGCCTTTGATGTTGCCGAGCACCAGCGGCTCAAAGCCCATGCTCAATGTCCGGCCATATAATGCGGCCAGACTGCCGGGTTGATCGCCCTCGGCCTCGCTCAGTATTCCCTGGCCAACAAAGGCGCTGCCTACGGTTATATGAAATTCCGTGTTCATGGTGACTACCGGCTTGCCGGCAGCCATTGCTTGCTCAACCACCTCGGTGGCATGCAAAACATCGCCACTGCATTCAACAATCAGGTCTGAGTGGCGTAGCAGGGTGTCCATATCGCCGCACAGCTTTTCCGCATAGGGGTGACTGATTTGTGCAGCAGGGCGGCGCGACAGCACTGGCCCCAACTGATACTGACTGCCGCGGGCCAGATGATCGGCAAGGCCGCGGCCAATAAAGCCGCTTCCGCTGATACCGATAACCGGTTTGGCTGGCATATCCGCCCCCTGAAGATGGAAGAAAAGAGACCCTGAAAACGGGATTCGTTATATTGCCACGCTAATCTGCAATGAGCGACGCCGTTGCCGGCATACGGTAACATGCGCAACTCCAGATTCCCCGGGGAGTGTCATGCCGTCAGTCCGAGAATCCTTTGTCCGTGCCATCAACCGGCTGGTTCGCCCGGGGTTGCTGCAGTACCGCAAGTTCACCGCCGGCGGGCGCGCGTTGCCCTCGTTTATTATTATCGGCACCCAGAAGGGTGGTACTACCAGTCTGTTTCATTATCTCAGCCAGCATCCCCAGCTGGTGCCTTCTTATCGCAAGGAGGTGCACTATTTCGATGGCGGCTTGAAGCCCAAGCGTGACAATTTTGCCCTTGGTGAGCGGTGGTATCGTTCCAACTTCCCGTTGCGTAAGCATATCCGGCAAGGCCAGCAGGCTTTTGAGGCTTCTCCGTTATATGTGTTTCACCCGCTTGCGCCTGAGCGTATCCATGCGCTGCTTCCTGATGCCAAGCTTATTCTGTTGCTGCGAGAGCCAACTGAGCGGGCACTTTCTCATTACTTCCATCAGGCCCGCAAAGGACGGGAAACGCTGTCAGTGATGGATGCGCTGCAGGGCGAGGAAGCACGTCTTGCACCAGTGCTGGCTGAGCACGATTACAAGCACCAAAGTTTTATGCATTTTTCTTACAAGCTTCGTGGCCACTATGCGGAGCAGATCCGTCGTTATCAGGGACTTTTCCCAAAAGAGAATCTTCTGATTTTGGGCAGCGAGAAGTTTTTTTCTGATCCCCATACCGCCCTTAGGAAGGTATTTGAGTTTGTTGGAGTGGATTCGTCTTTTCAGGTTCCGAATCTCAATGCTCGCAATGTGGGCAGTAATCGCAAGAGCGTTGATGCTGATGTCTATCAGTATCTGCAGGACTATTTTTCCCCTCACAATCAGGAGCTTTACGAGTTACTTGGTGAGGATTTCGACTGGTAGTAAAAAAGGGCGCATGGCGCCCCTTTGTTTATCCAGATTTTATCCAGCCAGAGATCCTGACCAGATTTCCTGTTCACAGCGCCTGCACGCCACCGCTTGTTAAGGTGCCGTCGCGATAGTCACGCAGCGCTTGATCAATTTCCGCCGCAGTATTCATCACGAAAGGACCATATTGGGCCACTGGCTCATTTAGTGGCCGCCCGGCGATAAGCAGGAATCTTCCGCCTTGGGCTCCGGCTGTTACTTCCAGCGTGTCGCCACTGCCAAGTAGTGCCGCCGCATGGGTGGGTATGTCTTTGCCATCACTTTGTAGCGTCCCCTCAAATACATAGATAAATGCATTGTGGCTGCTTGCCACCGGCAAGCTAAGGGACTGACTGGCGGCTAGCTCTACATCCATATAAACAGGCTCAGTGCCACCGGCCTGAATTGGTCCGCTATACTTATGGTTGGCGATCTCCAGAGTGCCGGCAATCATCTTGATGCGCACCCCCGGAAGAGGTTCCTGCCATGGCATGCTTGCCGCAGGGACATCGCGGTAGGCCGCTGGTTTCATTTTGTCTTTGGCCGGTAGATTCAACCAAAGCTGAAAGCCGCGCATTCGTCCTTCTTTCTGCTGCGGCATTTCCGAGTGGATTATGCCGCGACCACAGGTCATCCACTGCACGTCGCCGGGTCGCAGATCACCACGGTTGCCCATGTGATCTTCATGCAGCATATGGCCGTCCAGCATGTAAGTGACGGTCTCAAAGCCGCGATGCGGATGAGATGGGAAGCCGGCAATATAGTCATCGGCCTTATCGCTGGAGAACTCATCCAGCATCAAAAATGGATCAAGCCGGGCAAATTGGGATTGCCCCAGCGTGCGGCGTAGTTTTACGCCAGCTCCATCACTGGTGTTCATGCCGGGAATGATGCGAGCAAGTGTGCGTGTGGTCATGTCCCCATCTCCTTATTTGGCCGGTGTGCTGGTTTGCCGATTGTGCGGCGCTGAGTAATCGATCTGTGGGCCAAGTGGCACTACCCGCGACGGATTAATGGTCGGGTGGCTGCGGTAGTAATGGTGCTTGATATGCATCAGGTTAACCGTATCGGCGATGCCCGGCTGCTGATACAGGTCGCGCAAATAGTTGCTCAATGCCGGGTAGTCGGCAATGCGTCGAAGGTTGCACTTGAAGTGGCCCACATACACCGGGTCAAAGCGAACCAGTGTGGTAAACAAGCGCCAGTCTGCTTCGGTAATCTGATCGCCCACCAGCCAGCGTTGTTTCGTCAGCCGTGCTTCCAGCCAATCCAGTTCAGCAAACAATTCCTGTACTGCTTTTTCGTATGCACTTTGTCGGGTAGCAAAGCCCGCTTTGTAGACTCCGTTATTCACCCGGTCGTAGACCCGTGCATTTACCTCATCAATTTGCTGACTAAGTGCTTGCGGGTAGTAGTCACCTTCTTTTGCGCCAATGCCATCAAAAGCACTGTTCAGCATGCGGATAATGTCTGCGGATTCATTACTGACAATGGTTTGCTGTTGCTTGTCCCACAGCACTGGCACGGTTACCCGACCGGAATAATCGGGATTCGCTTTCAGGTACAGCTCATACAGATAAGCTAGCCCGTACAGTTCATCACCGGTCGCGTCGGGAAAGTCGGTATCCAGCGGCCAGCCATTCTCCAACATCAACGGGTTGACCACCGATACGCCAATCATATGTTGCAGGCCTTTAAGCTCGCGCATGATGAGCGTGCGATGGGCCCATGGGCACGCCAGCGATACATAAAGGTGGTAACGACCGCCTTCAGCCTGGAAGCCTGCCTTGCCGTCGGGGCCGGCGCTGCCATCGGCCGTTACCCAATTGCGAAACTGGGCTGCCGAGCGCTCAAAGTGGCCACCGGTGCTATCGGTGTCATACCACTTGTCTTGCCACTGTCCCTTTACAAGTAATCCCATGATGTCCTCCGGTGGCGGTCTGCAAGGCAGGCCCTATTTCGTTCAGGCTGCGGAGCCACTACTTTCCAAAAGTGTTTCGATTTCGGCGTGAGCACCTTGTAGTGCTTTAGCCTTGGCATCGTCGCCCATGTTAACGCCCTCGGCGAAAACGAATTGGACGTCGGTCAAGCCGATAAAACTGAAGAACTGACGCACGAAAGGCTCCTGATGGTCATTTGGGGTGTTGGCATAGATGCCACCGCGGGCCGCAAATACTCGCACCGGCTTATTGTCCAGCAGGCCAACCGGGCCGGTATCCGTGTACTTGAAGGTAATGCCGGCGCGAGCAATGTTGTCGACCCAGGCTTTGAACTGGGATGGCACGCCAAAGTTATACATTGGCAGGCCGATCACCACGATATCTGCGCTACGCAGCTCTGCAATCAGGGCGTCAGACTCTTCAACGTGCCCTTGCTGTTCCGCAGTGCGCTGCTCTGCAGGGGTAAAGAAAGCCCCTACTCGGCTGCTATCCAGATGCGCCAGAGGCTGTTCGGTGAGGTTGCGCAGGACAACCTGGCCTTGTGGATTGGCGGCTTGCCAGCGCTGGATAAAGGCGTTGGACAGCTGGCTGCTGTTGCCGTTATCGCCAAAGATGCTGGTACTGATATGGAGAAGCGTTGCCATGGTGAGGTCCTCGCAGGCTGACTGGATAAGATGGCTCCAGTATCAGATCTGGCATTCAGATGAAAAACCGCATAATTTGGCGCTATTAAATCAAATAAACTGATGTTTGGGAGTGGTTCATGGACTTGAAGGTGTCTTTGGAGCAGTGGCGAGCATTGCTTGCGGTGGTTGACGCGGGCGGCTATGCGCCTGCGGCAGAGGCGCTAGACAAGAGTCAGTCAGCGGTCAGCTATGCCATCCAAAAGCTGGAAACGGCGCTGCAGGTGAGGGTGTTCAAGCTCGAGGGGCGGCGTGCGGTATTGACCGAGGCCGGTGAGATTCTTTACCGCCGGGCCCAGGCGCTGGTGGAAGAGGCGAGCAGGCTGGAGTTGTCGGCGGAGACCCTGTCTCAGGGTGTTGAGGCCCAATTGTATATTGCTGTGGATGCGATTTTCCCGATGTGGCTCCTGTTGAAGTGCCTCGACAGATTCGCTGCCGAGTTTCCTGACATTCGGGTGGAGCTGCTGGAAACCGTACTCAGCGGCACCGATGAAACCCTGCTGCAGCATCAAGTGGATCTGGCCATTACTCCCAGAGTGCCACCGGGGTTTATTGGTGATGCGGTGATGCGCGCCCGCTTTGTTGCCGTGGCGCACCCGGATCATCCCCTTCATCATCTTGGTCGACCGTTAGTGTTTCAGGATTTGCGCCGCCACCGACAATTAGTGGTACGTGACTCCGGTAGTCGGCGTATGGATGCTGGCTGGCTTGGTGCCGAGCAACGCTGGACCGTCAGCCATCTAAGTACTTCTATTCGCGCGGCTGCCATGGGCCTCGGGTTTGCCTGGTACCCGGAAGAAAAAATCCGCGATGAATTGGCCAATGGCACATTGAAGCGCCTCATCATGGAAGAGGGTGAGGAACGTTTTGCTGATCTATATCTGGTATATGCGGAGGCCAATTATGCTGGCCCGGCTGCCCGTCGTTTGGGGGATATTTTGAAGCGCTCCTGTGCTGAGCTGTGCAACAAAAAGGCCTGAGCGGTTTCCCGCCAGGCCTTTTGTAAAGCAGGGCAGTGTCAGAGTTCGATTACATCAATCTCATATACGGTGGTGGTGCCGCTGACTTCATTTCCGACTATCAGCAGCGGCTTGCCAGAAGGGCTCTGTTTTGCGCCAACGAAGGTAAGTCCTTCTGGCGCCAAGTCTCCGGAAGTGCCGAGCGAGGGGTCACCGCTGAAGTCGCGATTGTTAATGTATTGGACGAACTGCGGCGCTTGCGGGTTGCTGATGTTGTAAACCATGATGCCGCCGACTCGCTCAAGGCCAATAAATGCAAACGTTTGGCCGTTAATATTGCCGAGAGCCAAACCTTCTGGCTCTGGCCCTTTGTCATCCGAGCGCGAGTCAAAATCGTTTTCGTCATTGTTGGAGTTAAAAAATTCGCCATTGCGAGCTGCAGTAATACGCTCGAAATCGTTACCACTATCGAACACCAGGGTGCCGTCGGCAGCGCGGATCGAGAATGAGCGGGCTCCATAGGCATAAAGCGCATCGTACTCACAATCCACTTCCGGGTCAGTTGTTAGCAAGGACGGATCACAGCCGTTGCTGACCCCTAGAGTGCTAGTGACATTCAGGCGGCCAAGATCTTCGTCCGCCTGAATGCCGGCGGCGCCAATGTCATCGGTCAGCACCATATCCTTGACTCGAATCTCCTCCGACCACGTGTCGTAATCACGAGCATCGCCTTCGTTGGCGGTGACAATATAGGTTTCACCGTTGAATGAGTAAGAGGCGATGGTGTCCGGCTGGTACATGCCGAACACGGGCCAGTTGCGGATATTGATACGGTCATCACGATTGCTGGCATCAAGCTCATTACCGAAGATGCGGTGATCCTTGAAACCCAGCGGTACGATGCTATCAACCGTTGCATTATCAATATCGATGATGGCGATGGCATTGTTTTCCTGCAGCGAAGCCCACGCTGTGCTGCCATCTTCAGATATCGCAATATACTCAGGTTCCAGGTCCTGAGCGACGCTGGCCCCTGGTCCAAAGATGCGTACGCCGCTGCTGATCAGGGAGGTCTTCTGGGTATTGAAGCTAGTGAACGATGCGGTATTGACCGTCAGGTTATCAACACCATCGGTGATATCGATGATGCTAACCGAGCCCTCTGGGTCGACGCTGTAATCGTCATTCGGCTCGCCCTCATTGGCCACCAGGACCTTATTTCCATCCGGAGTAAAGGCAAGCATATCGGGCAGTGCTCCTACCGTGGCTTCTCCAACTTTGGCAAAACTGGTGGAGTTGTAGAAAACTACCTTGCCTGGATCAGTTTTCGTGTTGGCCTCAATAGCTACCGCCACTAGCTTGCTGCTGACGGCAACACTATTGGCAACTCCGCCTTCGGCGGTGGCATCAATCGTGCTCATCAGTGATGGCATGCTCGGGTCCGACATATCCAGCACGTCGACGGTAATATCATTTGCATTAACTACAAACAGTCGATGCTGGCGAGCATCATAAGCAACAATTTCAGCAGCGGATTCGTCAAAGAAGTTGGCCGGATTGCCGGGTGGCGTATAGGTGCCAGCGACTTTTAGTTGCAGCAGGGTTGCGCTGGTTCCGTTGCTTCCATCGTCGCCTCCGCAGGCGCTCAGACTGGCGGCAATGGCTAGTGCAGAAAGAGTGTATTTCAGATTCATGGGTGGCCCCTGATATGGCAGTGAAATCAATGCATCAGGGTAGAAGTGGATTGTGACAGGTCAGCGGCGAAGATATGACAGAGGGATAACAGTTTTATTTCCTGGCGGCCCGCTGGAAAACAACGAAACTGTAATCGTAGGGATTCGGGCCTTCTGCTTTGAAATCCTGCCGTCCCGCTTCCTGCCACAGCGCCGTATCGTAGTCAGGGAAAAATGCATCGCCGTCTACGTTCGCATGTACTTCGGTGATATACAGCACATCTGCGCGCGGCAGTGCTTCGGCATAAATCTGCGCGCCACCAATCACCACCACCTCATCAACGCCATCAATAAGGGCAATGCTCTCGGCCAGACCAATGGCGTCATCCAGACTGGCAACGACCTTTGCGCCGTCGGCAACATAACCCGACTGGCGGCTGATGACGATATTGGCGCGGCCCGGCAATGGCCCTTTCAGCGACTCCCAGGTTTTCCGCCCCATGATAATCGGCTTGCCGAAAGTCGCCTGCTTGAAATACTTCAGGTCGCCGGGCAGGTACCAGGGCAGTTTGTTGTCACGGCCGATACAGCCGTTGGCGGCTTTGGCAACAATCAGCGACAGCATCATATGGCCACCGGCGCCTTGATGTGCGGGTGTGGGTCATAGCCTTCAAGGGAAAAATCTTCAAAGCGGAAGGCAAAAAGATCCTTAACTTGCGGATTAATTCTCATCACCGGTAGTGGGCGGGGCTCGCGGCTCAGCTGCAGTTCAGTTTGCTCCATATGATTGCTGTATAGGTGGGCGTCGCCGAGGGTATGTACGAAGTCACCCGGCTGCAAGCCACATACCTGCGCCATCATCATGGTGAGCAGAGCATAGGACGCGATGTTGAACGGCACCCCAAGGAAGATATCGCCACTACGCTGATAAAGCTGACAGGAGAGCTTGCCATCGGCCACATAAAACTGGAACAAACAGTGACATGGCGGCAGTGCCTGCCGGCCCTGCTCGGCGTTTTTGTCTGGGCTTAACGCTGGATCCGGCAGCACCGCCGGATTCCACGCGGAAACAACCAGACGGCGTGAATCAGGATTACGTTTAATCTCTGCGAGAATCTCACTGATCTGGTCAATCACTCGTCCATCATGGGTTTTCCAGCTACGCCACTGTTCGCCATAGACTGGACCGAGTTCCCCATCTTCAGTGGCCCACTCATCCCAGATTGATACACCGTTTTCTTTTAGATAACGGATATTGGTATCGCCGGATAGAAACCACAGCAGTTCGTGAATAATTGATTTCAGGTGCAGTTTTTTGGTCGTCAGCATTGGAAATCCTTCGCTGAGATCAAAGCGCATCTGGTAACCGAACACGGCGCGGGTGCCGGTGCCGGTGCGATCACTCTTGACCACCCCGTTATCGCGGACGTGGCGCAGCAGGTCGTGGTATTGCTTCATGGGTTGGCTCCCTGTTTGCGATAGCCCCAGACCATCAAGCCGGCACCGACAAAAATCATCGGCACGCTGAGCAGCATGCCCATGGTTAGCCAGTTGCCCACTAGATAGCCGATATGGGCGTCCGGTTCGCGGAAGAATTCAGCGCCAATGCGAGCGCAGCCATAGCCGATACCAAATAGGCCGGTGACCGCTGCGGCAGGACGGGGTTTGCGTGAATAAATCCATAGCAGAGCAAATAGTGCAACGCCTTCAAAGGCAAACTGGTACAGCTGTGATGGGTGGCGAACCAGCTGCAACGGGTCGCCTGGAAACACCATGCCCCATGACACATCCGTTGGTCTGCCCCACAGTTCGCCATTGATAAAGTTGCCGATACGGCCAGTGGCCAGACCGACCGGCACCATCGGTACGATAAAGTCAGCAACGGTGAAATAGCTCTTGCCGGTTTTGCGTTTGAAGTACCAGAAGGCGGTTAGTACGCCAAGCATGCCGCCGTGGAAAGACATGCCGCCCTGCTGCAATTTAACGATCCACAGCGGATCACTCAGCCACTGATCCAGACCGTAGAAAAGACCATAGCCGAGCCGTCCGCCGATGATCACGCCGACCGCACCGTAGAAAATCAGATCACCCACCTGCTCGCGGGTGAAAGGGCTGCCAGGCTTGCCGGCCCGCCAACTGCCCAGCAGCCAGGCGCCGGTGAAGCCGAGCAGGTAGGTCAGGCCATACCAGTGAACGGATAAGGGGCCAATTGAGAAAGCAACGGGATCAATCTGCGGAAAAGTCATAGCACCAATTTGAGTCCGATCAGAAACAGGGCGCCGGCAAATATACGCTTGAGTGTCGTCGCCGGCAGTCGGTGAGCCAGCCTGGCACCGAGCCGGGCTAGCGGGAAGCTGGTCAGCACTATACCTGCCGCGGCAGGGAGATACACGAAGCCAAGGCTTCCGTTGGGTAACTCCGGATGGTGCCAGCCGGCCACCACAAAGCCAATGCCGCCGCCAACAGCAATGGGCAGGCCACACACCGCCGAAATGGCTACGGCTTGCTGCATGCGCATCCCGCAGGCACTTAGAAACGGCACAGTCAGTGAGCCGCCACCAATGCCAAACATGGCTGATACTGTGCCAATGGCACTCCCGGCCAGCGCCAGTGCTCCACGGCCCGGCAGGCGCTCGTTCTCCCCATTGGCTAGACGGCCACTGCTCAGCGCCATCTGTACAGCGATCAGCATGGCAAAAATGCCGAACAACCTGCCTAACATGGCGCTACTGATGGCACTGGCGAAAAAGGCGCCGGCGAAGGCGCCGAGAAGAATGCCCGCGGATATGGGCAGGGCCACTGGCCAGCGCACCGCGCCAAGCCCTTGGTGAGTGAGGATGGCGCTGATCGAGGTGGCTGCTATGGTAGCCAGAGAGGTGGCGACGGCCAGCTGAGCTGTGATCGCGGCGGGAAAGTCCATCAGCGGGAAGATCATCAGCAGGGCAGGAACAATCACCACGCCGCCGCCCAGGCCAAGCGTGCCTGCCAACAGCCCGGCAACAATGCCAAGGGCAAGAAACAGGATTAGGATTTCAAGCACGGCAAGAACCTCAGCTACACTGCGCCGGTATGCTATCCCAGAAGTCCGGCCGGGTCTGCCCGGCACTGCAGGAGTGGGTCTGATTCATGTGTATCGTGTTGTTCGCTTGGCAAGTTCATGACAAACATCCGCTGCTGGTGGCGGCCAATCGTGATGAGTTCCATCACCGCCCGGCTGAGGCAGCTCGCTGGCGTGGAGATCTGCTGTGCGGCCTCGATCTGGCGGCCGGTGGCACCTGGCTGGGTGTTAGCCGTGCAGGCCGCTTTGCCGCAGTAACCAATTATCGCGAGCCAATTGCCGATCGGCTGCCCGGTAATCGATCCCGTGGCATGTTGCCGATGGGCTTTTTGGAGAGTGAGTTGGCGCCGCTGGAGTATCTTCAGGGGCTGCAGGCGGACCAGCACGAGTATGGCGGCTTTAATCTTCTGGTCAGTAATGGTCGGGAGCTGGCCTGGATGAGTAACCGTGGAGCCGAGCCCCAGCTGGTTGCGCCGGGAATTCATGCGTTAAGCAATGGCCAGCTGGACACAGACTGGCCGAAGGCTCAGCGTGGCCAGGCTCTACTGCGGCAGGTGGTCGCGAATGGCACGGGGGCAGTGGAGCCCGAGCGGCTGCTACAAATTCTCGAAGACGACAGTCTGCCGGATGACGACGCCTTGCCAGATACGGGTGTAGGTCTGGAGATGGAGCGCTTGGTGGCGCCGATTTTCATTCAGTCGGCGGCCTACGGCACCAGGGCCAGTACGGCGGTGATCCAGCATGCGGATGGCCGTTTCGATTTTGCTGAGCAGCGCTGGCAGCCGGGTGGCGGCCGGGCTGGCGACCCCAGTCGATTCGATTGATGGGGCTATCCCAACTAAAGGTAATAAACTTCTGCGTTTTTATTATTTCTGGTTTGGCTCCCGGTACGTAAACTAGGCGCCTCTCCTGATTCCGGGACCATACCGATGGACTGGCAAGGCTGGCTAACGATCTTTATCACCGCGGGTGTATTTATCACCCTGGTGAGCTCATCCCGACTGGGGCCGGACCTGGTGCTGATGGGCGCATTGCTGTTGTTAAGTATCAGCGGCGTGCTTAATCCTCAGGAGGCACTGTCCGGGTTCAGTAACAGCGGCCTGATTACCGTGGCGGCCATGTTTGTGGTGGCGGCGGGCATCCGCGCCTCCGGTGGGGTTGATCTGGTGGTGAACCGGATTCTCGGCAGGCCGAAAGGTGAGCGTGCGGCCATGGTGCGGTTGGCGGCGCCGGTGATTGCCCTGTCTGGTTTTCTTAATAACACTCCGGTGGTGGCCACCATGATTCCGGCGGTGACTCGCTGGGCCAAGCAGTTAAATCTGCCCGCTTCCTCGTTAATGATTCCGCTTAGCTACGCCTCAATTCTGGGCGGCACCCTGACGCTGATCGGTACCAGTACCAATCTGGTGGTCAACGGTCAGTACCAGACGCTTACCGGCAAGGCAGGCTTCGGACTTTTTGATATCACTGTGGTGGGTTTGGTCGCTGCTGTTGCCGGTATTACCTTTCTGCTTCTGGCAGGGCCACGGCTGTTACCGGCGCGGCGCAGTCCGGATGAAACCTTTGCCGATATGCGCAGTTTTACTTTTGAGGTGGCAGTGGCCACTGACGGCCCACTGGTTGGCAAGTCGATTGTCGAGGCAGGACTGCGGCATTTACAGCGTATATATCTGGCTGAAATCGAACGTCATGGCAGTGTGATTACTGCGGTGGCGCCGGATGAAATACTTCAGGGCGGTGATCGTCTGGTTTTTGTTGGTGAAACCGAAGCGATTATTGACGTATTGAGAATCAACGGGTTGGTGCCTTCCGTTGGCCGCCAGCCGGTTATTGAGCGCAACGTGCCAGAGCGAAAACTGGTTGAAGCGGTGGTTGCCCCAGGCTGCGAAGGAGTGGGGAAAACAATCAAGGATGCCCGCTTCCGTGACCGCTACGGAGCGGTGGTGCTGGCGGTGGCCCGCAATGGTGAACACATAAAAGGTCGACTCAGTTCCATCATTTTGCAGCCGGGTGATGTGTTGCTACTGGAGGCGCGCCAGGCATTCGTTAGTCGGCAAAAATACTCCCGCGACTTTCTGTTGATCAATGAGCTTGATGAGGAGCGTCCAGACCATAGCCGGGCATTGCTGTCATGGAGCATTCTGGGTGGCTTGGTAATGCTGGCGGCATTTGGCGTGACCAGCATGCTGAACGCGGCCCTGCTCGGTGCTGGCACCATGATTATGACCCGCTGCGTATCTGTGGCTGAGGCTAAACGCAGTCTTGATCTGACCGTGATTATCACTATTGCTGCCAGTTTTTCCATTGGTGCGGCGCTGCAGAAAACCGGTGCTGCACAGTACCTCGGTGAGGGCATTCTTGGGGTGGCCGGGGATAATCCGATCCTGCTGCTGGTGCTTACCTATCTGGCCGTATCGTTGCTAACGGAAACCATTACTAACAATGCTGCGGCGCTGATTATGCTGCCCATAGTGCTCGCCATTACCTCGGCGCTGGGTCTCAATGAAGGGCCGTTTGTTCTGGCCGTGATGATGGCGGCCTCTGCCAGCTTTGCAACTCCGCTGGGCTATCAGACCAATTTGATGGTGTATGGCCCCGGTGGCTATCGATTCAGTGACTTTCTGCGCATCGGTGTGCCCATGAATATCGTTGTTGGATCAGCAACCATTGCTGCGATCACTGTTTTCTGGCCACTGTCCAGCTGAATAAAATTGATTCAGCTGAGCAGCACGGTGATTTAATATGGCAGCCGGTCGACATGGGGTGGCCGGGATATCTTCTAGTAAATTAATAAAAGGGATGAGAGTAATGAGAAAAAAATTTATGGCGGCTTGCGTTGCCGCCACGGTGGGGTTGTCGGGCTGTGCGAGCATTCTTAGTGAGTCCAGGTATCCGGTTAGTATTAATAGTAATACTCCGGACGCGGTGGTAGTGGTCAAGAATCGTAGCGGTGTTGAAATGCACCGTGCGACTACTCCCGCCATGGTTACTTTGCCCGCCGGAGATGGTTTTTTCCGCAAGGCTAAATACACCATGGAGTTTGAGAAAGATGGATATGTTGGCTCCACCCAGAATCTTGAGCCATCTATGGACGGCTGGTATGTCGGCAATATTCTTTTTGGTGGTCTGATCGGTCTTTTAATAGTTGACCCGGCTACGGGGGCTATGTGGAAGTTGCCTGAGATGGCACATGGCAGCTTGGTTTTAGATCCGCAGTATCAAGCGGCGGAAGATCAAGGTGCCGAAGCTCAAGGCAAGTCAGCAGTTGATCGGCTACGCGACATAAAAGATTTGCATGACAATGGCATCCTCTCTACTGAGGAATATGAGGCTAAGAAAGCCGAGCTATTGGAGGAAATCTGATTTGCAGCGCCCCACCGGATTATTGGCTGGGGCGCTGTTAGTTGGCAGCAAGCATTTACACCGCACGCCGATGGCTGATCAGATCGCCTAGTCCTGCCTTGTCCAGCTGCAGGCCGATGTAAGACGCAATAACTTCGCCATTGTCCATGGCCAGTACTTCGAAGAGGAGTTTGCGTGCTGCAGTAATTTTCATCTTTCGGATCGCTGCCTTGACCCGCAAAAGGTGAGAGGCATTCATGCTCAGGGTGTCGACTCCCATAGCCATCAACATTAGCGCTGATGCCGGGTCGCCTGCCATTTCTCCACACACCGAAACAGGTTTGCCTTCAGCGTGGGCGTGCTCAATAACATGAATGATGGCCTGCAGCACGGCTGGATGCCAGGAGTTGTACAGTGCGGCGACCTGCCTGTTGTTGCGGTCTACCGCTAGCAGATACTGAGTAAGATCGTTGGTGCCGATGGAAAGAAAGTCCACTCGCTGGGCGAGCGCGCGTGCCTGATAAACCGCAGCCGGTACTTCAATCATTACGCCAACGGGAGGCATCACCACATCAAAGCCTTCGCCACGCACTTCCAGCCAGGCGCGATGGATAAGATGTTGTGCTTCCTCCACTTCGAAAACCGTCGTCACCATCGGCAGCATGATGCGCAGATTATTCAGGCCTTCACTGGCCTTCAGCATGGCGCGGATCTGCACCATGAAAATTTCCGGGTGGTCGAGGGTCAAGCGGATACCACGCCAGCCCAGGAACGGGTTCTCCTCTTCGATGGGAAAGTAGGGTAGCTCCTTGTCACCGCCAACATCCAGGGTGCGCATGGTGACAGGGTGCGGAGCAAAAGCCTCGAGCTGCTCACGGTAGATGATCTTCTGTTCATCTTCGGAGGGAAAGCGGTCGCGAACCATAAAAGGAATTTCTGTTCGGTATAACCCTACGCCTTCGGCGCCCCGCTCCAGTGAACGTGAGATGTCTGTCATCAGGCCGGTGTTGACCATGATGTCGATGCGCTTGCCATCTTCGGTTTCTGCCGGCAAGTCGCGCAGCTTTTCTAGTCCGGCAAGCAGGCTCTTTTCTTCCAGGATGATGGCTTCAAACTGGTGCTTCAGTTCGCTATTGGCGTTGGCAATCAGCCGTCCCTTGAAGCCATCGACAATGACCTCGCGGCCATCGAGCTGTTTTAGCGGTAAGCCGGCAGCCCCCACCACCGTGGGGATGCCCATGGAGCGAGCGACAATAGCCATATGCGAGTTGCGCGAACCGCGGCTGGTGGCAATGCCGACAATGTTTTCTCTCGGTACCTCCATCAGCATGGCCGTGGTGATTTCCTCGCCAACCAGAACCGTCTCGTCGGGGTATTCCACCTCGCGGCGCTGATCGCTTTGCAGATGTGCCAATACCCGGCGACCGATATCACGGACATCCGCGGCCCGTTCGCGCAGATAGCTGTCATCCATTAATTCAAAGTTGCGCACATGCTCGTCAATGACCATGCGCAAGGCACCCTGGGCCCATTGGCCAGCACGGATTTTTTCTACCACTTCGCCGGGCAGGGCATGACGGTCAAGCATGCGCAGATAGACTTCAAACAGTGCCTGCTCTTCGCGACCCAGACTGCGGCTAGCTCTTTCAGCCAATGCCCTGACTTCGTGGCGAGCCTTGACCAGAGCGTTGTCCAGCAGGGCGATTTCCGCGTTGATATCCTCGGCTTCCCGGTCTGGTACGGAGGACAGGTCCGCGGAGGGGTAAACCCGGATGGCAATCCCGATGGCTGCACCTTGAGCGCCGGGCAGGCCATCAAAGAAAGCCGGCTCAGGTTCACCGCCGCTAGTGCTATCGGTGGTCAGGTCGCCAGTGGCGCGGGCATGGGCCACCACAGCGGAAAGCTGGGCCGATATGGTCACCAGGAAGGCTTCTTCACTCTGGTCAAAGCGGCGGCTGTCACGCTGCTGCACTACCAGCACACCGAGTACTTCACCCTGATGCATCACTGGCACGCCAAGGAATGCGTGGAATGGATCTTCACCGGTTTCCGCCAGATAGAGGAACTTGGGGTGGGTGAAGGCGTCCTCGAGGTTAAGTGGTTCCTCGCGCTGGCCCACATGGCCCACCAGACCTTCGCTTACATCCAGACTGACATGGCCTACTGCTTCGGCTTTGAGGCCCTCCGAGGCCATCAGCACATAGCGCTGCCGGTCGCGGTTTAACAGGTAAATGGAGCAGACCTCCGTGCCCATGGCGTCACGCACGCGGCGCGCCATAAGGTCCAGAGCTGTACGCAGGTCGGTGGCGCTGTTGACCTCCTGAACAATGCGTCTCAGGGTATCAAGCACGCTCGTTCTCCCGTCGCAACTGGCGCATTGCCGGCGCCAGCTCCCGCAGTGCCCGCACATATACGCCGCGCTTGAACTGCACCACTTTGCGCACCGGATACCAATAGCTTACCCAGCGCCAATCGTTGAACTCGGGGCTGTCACTGGCGGCAAGGTCAATGGCGGACTCAGCGCTGATCAGTTTAAGCAGGAACCATTTCTGTCGCTGGCCAATACAGGATGGCTGGGAAGGGTAGCGTTTATTGCGCAGAAACCGCCGGGGTAGCCGATAGTTGAGCCAGCCCTCAGTGCAGGCCATCAACTCAACGTCATGTTGCTGCAGTCCCACTTCTTCATGGAGCTCGCGGTACAGGGTCTGCTCCGGGGTCTCGCCCGGCATCATGCCACCCTGTGGGAACTGCCAGGCATCCCGGTTGCCGACGCGCCGGCCCCAGAATACCTTGCCTTCCGGGCTCATCAGAATGATGCCCACGTTGAGCCGATAACCCTGTTCATCAATAATGCCGGACATTTCAACCGCCTTATAACTATCTGGCAATTAAACCTTGCTGGAGCCTGCTGTCGCAATGCGAACTGGCCGATAACCCCAATATTGTCGCCACAAATCATCGGAATCCTTTGATATGCTAGCCGCGGGGTACCGGTTACCAAGGAGAGTAGTGATGACGCTGGCGATTTTCGATTTGGACAATACGCTGATTGCTGGTGATTCAGATCATCTATGGGGCCAGTTTCTGGTAGAGCGTGGACTGGTCGATAGTCAGCAGTTCAAGGCTGCCAATGACCAGTTCTATCAGGATTATAAGGATGGCCGGCTGGATATTGAGGCGTATCTGCGTTTTGCCTTGCAGCCGTTGAGCGAGCATGCAATGTCTAACCTGATTGACTGGCGGAATGAGTTCCTTGCTGAAAAAATTGCGCCGATCATGTTGCCTGCGGCTGAGCGCCTGTTGCACAAGCATCGCGATCAAGGCGATACCCTGATGATTATTACGGCGACAAACGATTTTATTACTGGACCGATTGCCGAGCAGCTCGGCGTTGATCATTTGCTGGCCTCGCGTGCCCAGATGATTGGCAATCGTTACACCGGTGAGATTGACGGGGTGCCCTGTTTTCGCGACGGCAAGGTTCAGCGGCTGTATGAGTGGCTTGAGCAACACCATGAGGCGCTGCCTGGCAGTTGGTTTTACAGCGACTCGCATAACGACCTGCCGCTACTTCGTAAGGTTACTAATCCGGTGGCGGTGGATCCGGACCCGGTGCTTTTGCGTGAGGCCCAGATAGAGGGTTGGCAGGTTATTAGCCTGCGGGAGCAACAGGCATGAACCAGTGGCGCCTTACGCCGCTGCTGGCGGCGCTAGTGTTGAGCGGCTGTGATCAGGGTCCGACGGCGCCGCAGGAATCCTTTGCTCCAGTGGGCGAGAGGTCTGTGGAAAAAGTCGCCGTGGAGGCCTTGTTGCGTCAGGAGCAAACCGAAAGACTGCGTCGACTCAGTGCCAGCAGCCGGGTATTTCAGGATGCCATTAATGGACTGCTCGGCGACCCCGTTGATGAACGTTTGAATACCGCCAGAGAAGCCTGGACTCAGCTCTATCGCAGCTTCAATGAGGCTGTGGTTGTGCTGGCCTGTCGCGCTGCGGAATCACCGCAGCTGGCTACCATGCTGCAACGTGCCGATCCATTCCCCATCCTGCCCGGCTACATCGATGGCCTGCAGCAATGGCCAGACAGTGGCATCGTTAATGATGTCAGCCTGCCGCTCAGTCGTGAGTCCCTGTTGGGACAGCAGGGCATCAGTCTGCAGGAGGAAATCAGTGTTGGTTTTCAGGTCATCGGGTTCCTGCTGTTTGGTGAGCCAGATGCGCCGCGCACTGTGGCGGGCCTGAGGGCAGTTCATAAAGCACCGGAGGGCAGCCCGCTGGCAGTGGAAGAGCAGCCGGAGAATCGTCGTCGGGTATACCTCGGCTTGGCCAGCACGTTACTGGTGGAAGACTTGCTGGCCATGTCCGCGAATGCGGATCAGCTGGCACCGGTGGGTGCGGGTTGCCCGGTCGATGCACTGCGCCGCACTGCTGAGAGGATGATCCGGGTGGCAGGCATGGAGGATCGACAGTCTGTCGCCGGCGAATACTATTCCGCGCGGGCTCGTACCATTGCCATGGCTGGGTTACAGCAGGCCATGGCGCCTTGGCTGGAGCAGGATTCGGCACTAAGAGGCTGGTTAATGGAGAGTGGTGTGCAAGCTACTTTACCTGCGCCGTCTGCGGCTGGTGAGCCGGACATACTGTTGTTGCAGCAGTTGCATGCCGGGCTCAGCGCCGGGCGCTCGTTGTTGCAGTAGGGAGCTGTCGGGGAGGGGTGGCTTGGCCACCTCTCCCCGACCTCGCAGGGTCAGAAATTTAATCGGCCAAACACGCCAATCGAGTTGATGTCGTCGCCGAGCTGCAGATCCGCGCCAACGTTGACCTTCTCAGATACTTTGATCAGCGCTTCGCCATACAGGCCGATGTCGTTGTTATCGTACATTCTCATGGCGAAGACCCCACCCGAGAGTTCAATCTGATCACTGGTCTGGTGTCGTACGCCGCCAGCCATACGCAGGCCGGACTCGCTATCGCGATTGTTGCCGACCTCAACCCGGTCAAATAGCAGGTCACCGCTGACCACCAGATCCAGCCCCTGCTGCAGAGGGGTGTGGAAACCGAGGCCACCGCTGAGGCCAAGGCCATCATAATCAGCGGCGCCCACTTCCCCGTCATACAGGCTCAGGCCGCCGCGCAGGAAAAGGTGTTCGTCCAGAGCCCATGAAAGACGGCCGTAAAGTGCGTCGCGGTCGAAGCGGCGTCCCATATCCTGAAGATCGATGCCGAACTGGAAAAAGCTCCAATCGAAATTGTTGTCACGCACTGGGCTGGTCTGCGGTTGGGCAATGGCGGCACTGCTAATGGCGCTGACGAGCGGAATAACGAGAAAAAGCATGCTGCGTTTCATAAGCTCAATCCTTGCTGGTGGGACGAACAAGACCCGATCCTGCTGGCGAAGTTCCAGTCGGTATCGGGCAAAGTGGCAAAATGCCAAATTAGTCACAGGTCAGGGCTGGCCGGTTTGTTCTCTGGTCAGTCCGTAATAGCGGAACAGGAAAACATGTAGTACCGCCCCGGCCACCGCAGTCAGCAGGTCTAATATGATGCCGGCTGCCATATTGCTGCCGCTAAGGTTGGTGAGGATGGCGCCAGCCATGCCGCTGACGGCAAGTAGGCCGAGTAACATTGCCAGCCAGCCAGCGAGCATTTCCCACTGGGTTGCACGGGTGCGCAGTACGCTCTGTTTCAAGGCTTCCGCTGGGCCGGCTTTCTCCAGGGTGACGACAAAAGGGGCCATCGACAGGCGAATATAAATCCATGCGCCGGGAAGAATAAAAAGAAACAACCCCAGTGTGGCTCCCATCAGAACGGCAAGGTTGCACAGCAGCATGGCTGGCATGACGGCCAGTGCCAGCAGGGAGCACTCGCCAATGCCCCGCGCCTTGCCAGCGAGGATGGCTGCAAGCTGAACGATCAGAGCGGCTTCCGCAAAAGTGCGAATAATAAAAATAAGCGATAGCGTTGTGCCGTTAACGCTTATGGTTTCATCTGGCTGGGCGGTAAGGGGCGCGCCCAGAATCAGGGTCATCAGACTGGAAAGCAGCGAGAATGGAATCGCAATCAGGGCGATGGCTGGCAAGTTTCGCCACCAGAAGCTGAAGGTTTCTCGTAGTCGTTCAGAAAGCATGGCAAGAGTCGCGACGGAAAACGGAGAGGCAGTCTACCACCAGTACTTGCCCCAGTTCTCGGGGTTGGCCCAGAAACGGGAATTGTTCCATTCGCGACTGAAGTTGTAGCGGGCCAGGTCATAGCTGTACAGGGCCATTTCCCGGTCATCCTGACGGAACAAGGCGTCGCGGCGCATGCCCATGGCAAGGAAGCCGTTTGATGCCCAGCGCAGTGTCTGCGGCGCCAATTGCTGTTGATATAGAACCACCACCCGTTCCGTATGCAAGTTGCGCAATAAGCCAATCAGTTGGGCGCCGGATTCCCGGGTCATGTATTCCAGCTGATCGGCAATGATGGCCATATCAAAGCGTTGCAGCTTGGCGAGCGGTGTCACGGGGTCGCTTTCACTGAGAGTGTGCAGGCTGGCGCCGTGATGTTGACACCACTGTTCTATTTGCGGCACCGGGTTCAGGCTAATCAACAGCAGGGATGATGGCTGCACACTTTCGAGGATGGCTGCCAGAGCTGTCTGAGGTGTAGCGGCGGAAGCTGAGGAGCTAGTTGGCTGATTCATGCTTTTAGCATAGCGACATTTTTCCGGGAGTGCCGCCCCCACAGGAAAAACTCCTGCGCGGGCGGCCCGTTGCATGCTCAGCCGCCAAACAGCCCTTTGAAGAAGTAGAAGAACAGGATCGACAGGAATGCGCCGGCAGGCAGGGTCACCACCCAAGAGGTAAAGATGGTGCTGATCACTCTCAGATTCAGGGCGCTGATACCGCGGGCCATGCCCACGCCGAGGACCGCGCCGACCAGTGTATGAGTGGTCGACACCGGCACGCCGATACCTGAAGCCAGCACCACGGTGGAGGCGGCGGCCAGCTCTGCGGCAAAGCCCCGGCTTGGGGTGAGTTCAGTAATGCGTTTGCCAACCGTTTTCATAACCCGGCCACCAAGAATGGCGAGGCCGAAGACGATACCAACGGCACCAATCAGCAGGATCCAGTGTGGCATGGCTGACTTGCTGCCGATCTCGCCGCCGGAGGTTAGCACGCTATGGATGGCAGCCAGCGGTCCAACCGCATTGGCGACATCGTTGGAGCCGTGTGCAAAGGCCATGGCACAGGCGGTAAAAATCATCAGGATGGCAAATACTCGCTCCACCGAGGTAAAGCGAAAACCGCGGTTTTCTTCCGGGATTTCCTTTACCCGGGTTAGCAGGATGGCGCCAATAATGGCAATCAGCACGCCCAGTGCAACGGAGTAAAGTACGGCCTGAGCACCACTCAGATGCAGGCCAACATGCTTCAAGCCCTTGGTCATGGTAATCATGGCGACCATGAAGCCGGTCAGAAACATATAAAATGGCACGTAGCGTTTGGCTCGGGCGAACGGGTTCTCGGTGTCCAGAATGAGCTTCTGTACGCTTTTCACCAGGGCAAAGGCAATAAACCCGGCCAGTAGCGGCGAGGTTACCCAGGACAGCACGATATTGCCCATCTTGTCCCACTTCACAGCTTCCATGCCGATGCCAACGGCAGCAAAACCGACGATGGCGCCAATAATGGAATGAGTGGTAGAAACTGGCCAGCCATAGGCAGAGGCCACCGCCAGCCAAATGCCGGCGGCCAGTAGCGAGGCCATCATGCCGTAAATCAGTAGATGGGGGCTCTGCATGATGGACTCAGAGCTGACGATACCGCTGCGTATGGTCTCGGTGACCTCGCCGCCGGCCAGATAGGCGCCGGCGAATTCGAACACGATGGCAATCATAACCGCTTGTTTAACGGTCAGCGCCTTGGCGCCTACGGAGGTGCCCATGGCGTTGGCGACATCGTTGGCGCCCACGCCCCAAGCCATAAAGAAGCCGCACATGGCAGCCAGAATCAGAATCAGTGTGGTGTGCTCGACAAGCCATTCCATCGCTGCGGCCTCCTATCGGGCAACCAGAATTTGCAGGAAACCACCGACCTTTTGCGCCCGGTCAGCGAGATCCCCGACCCAGTCAACGATCTGATAGAGGAAAATCATGTCTACTGGAGGCCAGTCTTTCTCCAGAGTAAACAGGGTGCTGCGGATACGTATCTGCTGCTCGTCAGTGTCGCCTTCAATCCGATCCAGCTCTTCGAGCATACGCTCAATCAGCTTAACTACCTGGCCACCGAAGCCCGTCTCCACCAGTTCGTCCAGCTCATTGATGGCGGTCAGCGTTTGGGCGGAAGCATCAACGGCGCGGCGCACTAGTGCCAGCATGTCATCAGCGACCGCTGCCGGAATCTTCATCTCCCGGCCGAGCATCAGGCCTGCGATATCCTTGGCCTTGTTGGCCACCCGGTCCTGCATGCCGACCATATCCAGCAGGTCGCTGCGAGGCATGGGTAGAAAAAGACTGTTGGGCAGGTTTCGGCGGAACTCTCGTTTCAGGGTGTCGGCCTGATTTTCCAGCTCCTGAATACGCTGCTGGCATTCCCGGGCAAGCTGCCAATCATCAGCGACAACCGCCTCAAAGAACGGCACCAGGGCGGCGGTACAGGCTTGTACGGTTTCGTAGTGGGCTTGCAGGGGGGTAATGGGTGAGCGACCGAACAGGCCCGCTATAGAGCTGCCGAATGTCATGCTAGTGACTCCGCATTGTCATCTTATCGTCATAGTGCGGCGAGTATAGGGGGCACGGGCCAGCAAGTCATTCCTGATATGCGCCGGGGCTGACTCCGGGGCAGGCGCCGGGTACAGTGGGGTAAATAACTGGGAAGCAACCACGTTGAACAACCGTACTCCTGCCGGCAAGGCCGCAACCCACAAACCCGTGGACATGGATATTGATGTTCGCTGGGTTATGCGTGAGCTATTGGAAGAGGGCCGAGTCCCTCAGGAAGACTACAACGTTATCTCGACCACCCCGCGTGACAAGAAGGAGCTGGGCTGGCATCCCCTGCAGGTGGTGGCCAAGTACCAGCTGGCGGACAAGCTCCGCGGTGGCCGCATACTGGATATGGATTTCCTGTCTGAATGGTTGGCAGAGAAGTCAGGTTTGCCGCAGTTTCATGTGGATCCGCTGAAAATAAAGGTCGATCAGGTGACCACGGTGATGTCCTACGCGTTTGCCGAGCGACACGGCATCCTTGCTGTAGAGGTCTCCCGGGATAGCGTCACGGTGGCCTGCGACCAACCGTTCCGTCGCGACTGGGAAGATCACCTGCGCGCCACGCTGCGTGAGCGCGAGCTGAAAGTGGTGTTCGCCAACCCGGAAGATATGCAGCGTTACCGCATTGAGTTTTATAACCTCAGCCGCTCCATTGCAGGTGCTCGAGATCAGGGCGGCCAGTCGCTTAGTAATGTGACCAACTTCGAGCAATTACTAGAGCTTGGAGGTCGCGGCAATCTGGATGCTGAAGATCAGCATGTGGTCGCCATTGTAGACTGGATTCTGCAGTACGCCTTTAGCCAGCGGGCATCGGATATCCATCTGGAGCCGCGGCGGGATGTGGGCAAGATGCGCTTCCGTATTGATGGAGTGCTGCATGATGTTTACGAGCTGCCGGCGACAATTATGGCAGCAGTGGTGGCGCGTCTAAAAATTCTTGGTCGCTTGAATGTGGCAGAAAAGCGTCGCCCGCAGGACGGTCGACTGAAAACCCGAAATTCTGAAGGCGCAGAGATTGAACTGCGTTTGTCTACTTTGCCAACCGCCTTCGGCGAAAAAATGGTGATGCGGATCTTTGATCCGGACGTGCTAGTACGTTCTTTCGATCAGCTGGGCTTTAGCAAGGAAGATCACGAAGTCTGGCAGCGCATGACGCGCAGCACGCACGGCATTATTTTTGTTACCGGGCCGACCGGGTCGGGTAAAACAACCACCCTTTATTCAACCCTGAAGCAGCTCTCTACCTCTGAGGTAAATGTCTGCACCATTGAAGATCCGATTGAAATGGTGGAGCCAAGCTTTAATCAGATGCAAGTGCAGCACAATATTGATGTCGGCTTTGCGGACGGCGTCAAGGCGCTGCTGCGCCAGGATCCGGACATCATCATGATTGGTGAGATCCGTGATCTGGCGACTGCCGAGATGGCAGTGCAGGCGGCGCTTACTGGCCATCTGGTGCTTTCAACACTGCATACCAATGATGCGCCATCATCGATTACCCGACTGATTGATCTAGGCGTGCCCGCCTATCTGATCACATCCACGGTGATAGGTATTATGGCTCAGCGTCTGATACGCACCCTCTGTCCGGACTGCAAGCAGGAAGTGGCTACCGATGAGGTTGCATGGAATGAGCTGGTGCGGCCCTTCAAAATGAAAATGCCGGAAAAGGTTTGTCGTCCGGTGGGGTGTTTGGAATGTCGCGGTACAGGTTATCGCGGCCGTGTAGGCGTGTATGAAACTCTGCCGGTAACTGCGCCGTTGAAGTCGGTCATTCATCGCAATAATGATCTTGAGGCCATTACCCGGCAGGCATTGAAAAACGGCATGAAGCCACTGCGAATCAGTGGTGCATTAAAAGTCGCTCGCGGGCTGACTACAATTGAAGAGGTCATGCGAGTAACACCAATTCAAGATATCCTTTTTTAAAAACTGATTGTTAATTCGGAGACACACCGTGGTTGCTATTGTTATTGGCTTTGTGGTTTTGCTGCTGGTGCTGGTGGTTATGGGGGCAAAGATGGTGCCTCAGGGGTATGAGTATACGGTGGAACGTTTTGGTCGTTATACCCATACACTACGACCAGGCTTGGGCATTATTATTCCGCTGGTTGACTCTGTCGGCAGCAAGATCAACATGATGGAAAGCGTGCTGGATATTCCGCCCCAGGAAGTAATCTCGAAAGATAACGCGATGGTTACTATTGATGCGGTTTGTTTTTATCAGGTGGTCAATGCTGCAAAGGCCGCCTATGAAGTGAATCAGCTTGAATATGCTATTCGCAATTTGACTATGACCAATATCCGTACCGTGCTTGGCAGCATGGATCTGGATGAGATGCTTAGCCAGCGTGATGGCATTAACGAGCGCTTGCTGCGCATCGTTGATATGGCTACCAACCCCTGGGGCGTAAAGGTCACGCGTATTGAGATTCGGGATATTTCGCCGCCAGCGGATCTGGCAGAGGCCATGGCTGGTCAGATGAAGGCCGAGCGGGTAAAGCGTGCCAATATTCTGGAGGCGGAAGGTTTGCGGGCCGCGGCGATTTTGAAAGCCGAAGGTCTCAAGCAAGCAGATATCCTGCGCGCTGAAGGCGCCCGTCAGGCCGCCTTCCTCGACGCTGAGGCGCGTGAGCGAGCGGCTGAGGCGGAAGCCCGGGCCACGGATATGGTGTCAAAGGCAATTGCCGAGGGCGACATTCAGGCGATCAACTATTTCGTCGCACAGAAGTATGTCGAGGCTCTGGGGCAAATCGGTGCCTCACCAAACAGTAAGGTATTTATGCTGCCGGTAGATGCTACCGGTGTGATGGGCGCCATTGGAGGTGTCACTGAGATTGTTCGTCAGACCGTGGGCAAAGGAACAAGCTGATGGATTGGCTTTATCAGCTCGACTATCACCACTGGATCGTTCTTGGCCTGGTGCTGCTGGTACTTGAGGTTTTTGTCGGCGGCAGCTTGCTGATGTGGAATGGCCTGTCAGCAATCTGTGTCGGCATTCTGGTGCTACTGCTTCCGTTGATCGGCATCTATCCTGGATGGGAAATGCAGCTGATCATGTTCGGGGTTGGCGGTCTTGTTGCGCTGTACGCGTGGCGCCGCTACATCAATGAGCCTGTGGCCAGTGATGCGCCTGCACTTAATCGTCGCGGAGCCAGTCATGTTGGAGAGGTGGTCAGACTGGATCAGGCTATCGACAATGGCACCGGCTATATCCATCTGGATGACACTCGGTGGCCGGTGCATGGCCCAGACCTGCCGGAGGGTTCGCTGGTCAGGCTGGTTGCACTGGATGACATGGCATTTCAGGTGGAGCAGGTGGATAATCCGCCGGCATGATGCCTGCTGACTTCTCCTCTTTGCCTGATTCCCTGCGTTCGCTGGCGGAAAGCCATTGGCGAGCTTTTGTTGATTCCGGTCAGTCTCTGCCAGAGGTTCTGGTTCGTGACCTGCCTGTTGTGTGGGCAGGCTCAGACTATGTCGCCGAGCAAATGACCCGCAGGCCAGAGCTGACCCAGTGGTTGGCGGCGCCTGGACGTTTTGCCTCACGGCTGGATCCACTCACTTTGCGTGAAGAGCTCGACCAGTTGCTGGAAGGTGTCGAAGATGAGGCCGAGCTGCAACGCCGTCTAAGGTTTATGCGTCACTGCCATATGGCGCGAATTATCTGGCGAGATCTTCTCGGGTCGCCATGCCGCGGCGGTAGCGTGTACGCGGATACTGTCCATGATCTGAGTCTGCTTGCTGATACCCTGATTGATGTGGCTTTGACCGTACTTTACCGCTGGGCGACCGTTCGTGATGGCACGCCCACGGATGAGTCTGGCACCCCGGTGCAGTTGACGGTTTTGGCAATGGGCAAACTGGGCGCCCGTGAACTTAACCTGTCTTCTGATATTGATCTGATCTTCGCCTACGAATCCGAAGGTGAAACCCGTGGCGGTCGTCGCGAGCTTTCCAATCATGAGTTTTTTGTTCGTCTGGGCCAGCAGTTGATCCGCGCGCTTGATCAGCTGACTGCCGATGGCTTCGTCTTCCGGGTTGATATGCGTCTGCGGCCGTGGGGTAAAAGTGGCGTTCTGGCCGTGGGCTTTGATGCCATGGAGGGCTATTACGAGCAGCAGGGTCGTGAGTGGGAGCGCTATGCGATGATCAAAATGCGCCCGGTGGCGGGAGATATTGCCGCCGGTAAGCGTTTGCGTGATCGCCTTTCCCCTTTTGTCTATCGTCGCTATATCGACTTTGGTGCTTTCCAGTCATTGCGGGAAATGAAGGGGTTGATCGAGCGTGAGGTCAATCGCAAGGGTATTCAGGCAGACGTTAAGCTGGGCCCGGGTGGCATTCGCGAAGTGGAATTTATTGTTCAGGCATTCCAGTTGATTCGTGGCGGCCAGCTGCCGGTGTTGCGAGACCCGCGGTTGTTGGCGGTATTGCCGAAGCTGGAGCAGGCCGGCCTTCTGCCTGCCGATGCGGTGGCGGAATTGCGTGACAACTATATTTTTCTGCGCGATGTAGAGCATCGGTTGCAGGCGGTGGCAGATCGCCAGACCCAGCGCTTGCCAGACACCGATATCGGCTGGCAGCGACTGGCCTTTGCCATGGGCTTCGTGGAGCCAAGTGATTTTCAGCGGCGACTGAATCGGGTGCGTGATCAGGTGCGAGTGCATTTTGACCAGGTCGTGGCTGACCCGGAGCGTAACGCTGACGGTCATGTTGAGGCCGACGATGATCTCAGTGACTTATGGATGGGGCGCCTTGATAAGGCTGCCGCTATAGAGCGTCTGAGTAATCTGGGTATTTGTGACCCAGAGGCGGTGTTGAGCCGTCTGGCAGTATTTCGGGAGTCACGGCCGGTAACCAATATGCAAACCATTGGCCGTGAACGGCTCGATCGGTTGATGCCGTTTTTGATCGAGGCTATTGGTAATCAGGGAGAGGGAGATGTTGCCTGTGGGCGCTTGCTCGGCTTCCTTGAGGCAGTGCTGCGTCGTTCGGCCTATATTGCTTTGTTGGTGGAGAATCCTCTGGCGCTGGGGCAGCTGGTCAAACTGTCTGCGGCCAGTCCGTGGATTAGCGACCAGTTAACCCGCCACCCGGTATTGCTGGATGAGCTTCTGGACGTTCAGACGCTTTATGCTCCCCCGGGTCGCAGCGAGCTGGACGATGAGTTACGTCAGTTGCTTTTGCGTATTCCTGCTGATGATCTGGAGCAGCAGATGGAAGGGCTGCGTAACTTCAAGCAGGCCCACTTGCTACGCGTGGCTGCCTCTGAGGTTACCGAGGTACTGCCGCTGATGAAGGTCAGTGATTATCTGACCTGGCTGGCGGAGTCGATTCTCAATGAGGTGGTATGGCTGGCCTGGAATCCGCTGGTGGAGAAACACGGCAGACCAGTACGTCAAGACGGTGAAAACTGCGATCCCGATTTTGTGGTCATTGGCTATGGCAAGTTGGGTGGCATTGAGCTGGGACATGACTCGGATCTGGATCTGGTATTTCTCCACGATGCTTCCCCCGACGGCATGACAGACGGCGATCGATCGGTGGCTAACGAACAGTTCTTTGCCCGCCTTGGTCAGCGCATCATTCATATCCTTACCGCCCGCACCATGAGTGGGCAGTTGTACGATGCCGATATGCGCCTGCGTCCGTCCGGGGCCTCTGGCCTGCTGGTCAGCTCAATGGTGGCGTTCGAGCGTTATCAAAGTGAGCAGGCCTGGACCTGGGAGCATCAGGCACTGGTGCGGGCCCGCTTTGTCGCTGGTTGCGAACGTGCCGGCCGGGTGTTTGAGGATGTCCGTCACCGGGTGCTATGCAGGCCGCGGGACGAGGCCAAGTTACGTCAGGATGTGCTCGACATGCGTGAGCGTATGCTGGCCCAGCTGACCTTGCCCGGGGACGGTATGTTTGATCTGAAACGCAGTCCCGGTGGTATCGTTGATATCGAATTTATGGTGCAATATGGGGTTCTCAGATGGGCTCCCCGCTTCGGTGAACTGACCCGGTACACCGACAATGTGCGATTGCTGGAAACCCTGGCATCGCTTGATCTGATGCCGGCAGCGGATGCCGGCCTGCTTCGTGAGGCGTATCTCGCTTTTCGCTCTGCTGCCTACCGGCTGGCGCTGCGCAAGGAGCACGCCGTGGTCCCTGAGACCCGGTTCAGCGAGCTCAGCGAAGGAGTCCGCACCATCTGGAAAACCTGGTTTGAATTGTAGGAGCGCCGCCCCCGGCGCGAACATTTGCTGATTATTTGAGGGTATGGCCATGTCGATGGCGGATCGTGACGGTGTTATCTGGTTGGATGGTGAAATGGTTCCGTGGCGCGATGCCAAGGTTCACGTGCTGACGCATACCCTGCATTACGGTATGGGCGTTTTTGAAGGTGTGCGTGCCTATGCAACCGATAAGGGCGCCAGCATCTTTCGCCTGCGTGAACATACGGATCGGTTGTTCAATTCCGCGCACATCATGAATATGAAAATGCCGTTCAGCAAAGATCAGATCGATGCTGCCCAGTTGGCCGCGGTGCGGGAAAATAATTTACCATCAGCCTATCTGCGGCCAATGGTATTTTTTGGTAGCGAAGGCATGGGCCTGCGCGCCAGCAACCTGAAAGTACATGTCATGGTTGCGGCCTGGGAGTGGGGCGCGTACCTCGGAGCGGAAGCGATCGAAAAGGGCATCAAGGTGCGCACCAGTTCCTATACCCGACACCACGTCAATATCACCATGTGCAAAGCCAAGGCCAACGGCAATTACATCAACTCCATGCTGGCGCTGAACGAAGCGCTATCTGCGGGCTGTGATGAAGCTCTACTGCTTGACCCGGAAGGCTGTGTTGCCGAGGGTAGCGGCGAGAATATTTTTATTGTTAAGGATGGTGTGTTGTATACGCCAGAGTTGACCTCCTGTCTTGACGGCATCACCCGCAAGACATTGATTCAGCTGGCTGAGGAAAATGGCATTAAAGTGATCGAAAAGCGCATAACTCGCGATGAAGTATATATCGCAGACGAGGCTTTCTTTACTGGCACCGCTGCCGAGGTGACGCCGATTCGCGAACTGGATGGGCGTGCTATCGGTGAAGGTAAGCGAGGCCCGATCACGGAGAAGTTGCAGAGCATCTATTTCGCACTGGTGCGTGGTGAGCTTCCCCAATACAACCATTGGCTGTCGCCGGTCGCGGGCTGATGAAAGATAGTCTGCAGCTGGCTTTTTATCGCTTTGCAGCGAAAGGGTTCATTCCGGCACACTGGTTTGAACCGGATTTGCCGCCAGTGGAAAACCGGGCGGCCCGAACGGGCCGCCTTTCCATTGAAGTGGTCAGCCACTGCTGGAACTACTCTCATTTTCTGGTTTATCAGCTCAGCTCACTGGTGCGATATCCGCCACAGGATATCGATGTCACCATGACGGTTTTCTACGCTCCTGAGGACGAAAAGACATCACGGCTACTGCAGTTCTTTGCTGCTCAGAAAGTCCCGGGCGTGACCTGGAACTGGCGGCCGTTGCCGAGACAGCAGCTGTTTCGCCGCGGCATTGGCCGTAACCTGGCGGCGCTGGAAACAAAGGCAGACTGGGTCTGGTTTACCGATTGTGACCTGATGTTCCGTGAGGGTTGTCTTGATACGCTGGCGACACTTTTGCAGGGTCGTCGTGATGCGCTGGTGTTTCCTCAGGATGAGCACTGTACCGATCTGCTCGAAGAGGACAATCCGATGCTGAAAGCAGCTGCTGGCGAAGAGCAGGTGCTGGATATCGATACCTCTGAATTTGTTACTTTTCATCCATCTCGTGCCACCGGGCCGCTGCAGATCGCCCATGGTGATGTATGCCGTGCTGTTGGCTATTGCCGCAATATCCGCATTTACCAGACGCCGGTAGAGAGTTTTGCCAAGTGCCACGAAGACCGCGCGTTTCGCTGGTTGTTGCGCAGCCAGGGTGTGCCCTTGCCGATTCCTGGTGTGTACCGCATTCGCCACATCAAAAAAGGACGCTACAGCGGCAGCGAGACAGATACCCGTGTTCGCACCTGGTTGCGAATTCTTCAGGCGAGGCGGCGTGATCCTGTCGAGCGCAAGCCCTAACCTTATCAGGACGTAATCATGTTGTTCTGCATTTTTTCATTCAACCGCGGCCAGTTTCTCGAGAACTGCGTTGCCAGTATTGAACAATGCGCGCCGCATGCCCGGATCGCGGTATTCGACGACAACAGCTATGACGAGTATACCCGTGATGTGTTAAAGCGAATTGCCGACAAGCATGCAGTGATACAGCCAGGCCATCAGAGCCAGCGTCGACTGGGTGGTTTGTATGGCAATATGCAGACAGCACTGGAGTACGCCGCAGACGAGGATCTGGTCTGCTACTTGCAAGATGACACGCAGATGGTGCGTCCGCTGACAGAGCAGGACATGCTGGCGATCAACGCCCTGTTCGATGGTGATGAGCGGATCGGCTTTGTCAGTCCCTGCTTTTTACGCGGTCGTAACCGGCAGCGAGACGTTTCCAGCATGGTGTTTGATTCGGCCAGACAAATCTATTTCCGCCAGGGCACCCGGCAGAGCGCCGGGCAGAACTTTTCCGCACTGCTGATTATGCGTCCACAAAGATTACTGGCAAAAGGATGGAGCTTTGGCCGGTCAGAGCCGGAGAATGATCGTCAGGCCGCTGCGCTTTTTGGTCCCATGGCCTATTTGAAGACGCCTTTTGCAATGTGGCTGCCGGAAGTGCCGACCTATCGTGGCAAGCGTAAAACACTGGCGCTCAAGATTGCCGAGCGCCAGCGCCGCTCTGGCTACTTTCCCTTCCGGATTCTCAGCGATGAGGATGTGACAGCGCTGCGAGATCGGACACCCGACGTTCTGCCCATCGCTGAGGACTTTCTCTCTTGTACTGATGGTGATCCAAAGAAGCCGTGGGCGTACCACCCTATGCAGGATGACCGCTGGCTGCAAAAACTAAGCAGCGTGGAACTGGCGCTGCGCCGTTGGTTCCAGCGCGGCTGAGAGGCACAACTATGCGAGTATTCGTTCTCACCACCGGCCGTGCGGCATCGACAACATTCGCAGAGGCCTGTACGCATATCAACGGCATGACTGCCGGCCATGAAACGCACAAGGGCATGGTTGAAGGTCGCCTCGATTATCCAGACAACCACATTGAGTCTGATAATCGGCTGGTCTGGTTTCTTGGCTCCCTGGATAGGCTGTACGCGGACGAGCAGACGTTCTATGTCCATTTGGTTCGCGATCCTGAGAAGGTAGCGAGCAGTTATCGAGAGCGTTGGCATATCACCGTGTCAGTGGTGCGAGCCTTCTATCACGCTTTTTTGATGAATCGTAAAAAGCCGGATGCAGAGACTGCGCTGCAGGCTTGTCGACTATTTGTTGATACGGTTGAAGACAATATCCGCTTCTTTCTAAAGGGGCGCGATAACTGGATTGATGTCCGGGTTGAATCACTGGAAGAGGATTTCTTCCGCTTTATGGATAAAGCCGGATTGCAGGGTGATCGCGCTGCCATATCCGCGATCCTCAATCGGGTCAGCAATGTCAGCAAACGTAAGGGTAAGCGTCGAGGTCTGTTTAGCCGACTTCAGGCGCGGCTGTCATCGAAGAAGCTGGATATTTCCTGATACTACGTGAGCTGCTTTCGGGGGGTGGCTTGCCAGCATCAAGAAGTTGCCGGACTATTTAGTGATGGACTGAGCATTACCAGAAAATACATTTTGAATATTTCGCACAGGGGCATGCCATGATCGTCTGCCACAAATACAAGTTCATTTTTCTCAAGACCAACAAGACCGCCGGAACCTCTGTGGAAATTGCACTGTCCAGATTCTGCGACCAAGGCGACATCGTGACTCACCTTTCCGAGGATGAGGAGGAGCTGCGCGCCGACGGTGGTGGCCTTGCGTCGCAGCGTTACCGTGCTCCGTGGACCATGTATAACCCACGTGATTGGTATAATCGCATTGTCCATGGTGAGTATAAAAAGCTCTACTACAACCACATTCCAGCGTGGAAGCTGAAGAAACGGCTTGATCCAGAGATATGGGATGGCTACTACAAGTTTTGCGTTGAACGTAATCCATGGGACCGGGTGATTTCCCAGTACTACTGGCGCTGCCGTGATCTTGCCGAAGAAAGCCGCCCTTCTATAGACGAGTTTCTTGAGTCAACCCATGTGCGTTCACTGAGGCGCAAGGGTTTCCAGCTTTACACCATCGATGGCCAGCTGCAGGTAGACAAGATCTGTCGATATGAAAGTCTGGCGGAAGATCTGGAAGATGTGCGCCAGCATCTTGGTCTGCCTGAGCCGTTGGAGCTACCTAAAACCAAGGCCACATTCCGCAGCGACCGGCGACATTACCGCGAGGTACTAACGCCATCTCAGCGTGATCGTATTGCAAATATGTTTGCTGAAGAAATTCGTCTTATGGGTTATGAATACTGAGTGCCTCTACAGGCGATTGCATCTTTAATCAGGTTCGAGTTGAAGTCATTGATTATTTCTATGCCATTCTTGTTGCAAAAATCCTTGCCTTCCTGCCATTCGGACTTTCCTGCAACAAAAACAAAGTTGGCTCCATGCTGCTTCGCGGCGATATAATCTGACTTTGCATCGCCGAAATAGATGGCATGATCGAAACGCCCGTCTGTTTCGATGATTGCAGCCATGTTTTCAATCTTGGTTTTCGGGCTTCCGTATATGCCGTCAAAATAGCCCGCAAGGTTTCTTTTAGCAAAAACCTCATGCAGCTCATATTCTGCACCGCCAGACACAACGTAAATCTTCTTCCCGGCTTCCCTGAGGCGAAGAAGAAGTGACATAACTCCTGGAATACAGGGGCAAGACAGAAGAGCCTCTCGTGTAATGGTTTCATATCTTGCCAGCGCTAACTCATACTCCTTCTGAAAGTCAGTTATTCCCTTGATCTCGCTGAAAAAATGGAGGAATTTGGTGTAGCGAGAAACGCCTCCATTTTCCTTGTGATAGTGAATAAACTGTTCGACAAGGTCCAATGGTTCATCTGGTAGTGCTTGTGAAAACGCAGATGATTTGACCTCATTCGAATCAAGAATGACTCCATCGCAGTCAAAAAAAAATACATCAGTGGAATCCAGAGGTCTCAAGTTGTGCTCCCGCTGTCAACATATATGGGCTTGCTCGCGCAATGCTATTCTTGTGAGGGGTAGTATTGCAGGTCGTCGGCAGCAAGGCTGAGGCCTGACAGTTTCTCGAAGTTGCGGTTTGAATCCAGATAACACGCCTGCAACTTTGTTCTTAATTCACCTGTCATCTGTAGCGATCTATTTCCCGCCAATACACGGTAAAGGTACTTGTACAGGAATTCCGACGGTGTCCGCGCCTTGAGCCCCTCGCCGTATGGACGAATTGGCCAATTCCCGGGAATACGTTGTCTTACCTTATAGTCCTTTCCTGTTCCCTGCAGCGAAGACGAGCCAAGGCCGGAAATGCCAGTAAACTGTCGGATCTTCTCCCAAGTGCATTCGTCATGAAGACGTTCATAAAGCAGTGGCAAAACGTTATCTGGGCCCAGCGCCTCTTGCAGGGCACTCGTTAGATCATCAAATCTCGCTACATTCCCGCCATAGGCCGAGGGTTGGTCTACAAGTCGATCTATGTGCTCTTCAAAATCGCTTTGCGACGCGCCGATTATCCGGTTGGACAATTGAACATAAAGAGACCCAAGCCAGTCGGCCTGATTCCTGACATAGAAAAAAACACGTACACGCCCGCGATCCTTCCATGCATGCTTCTTAAACTGATGAAAATGTTCGGCCAAGTGATATGGCTCTCCAGCCGCAAGTGATGCACGTGCGTCGTTGCCGAAAATTCGTGCTGCATAAATTGCTTCATCGCTATAAAGAATATGTGTGCTGTTTGGCGACGAATTTTTAATGTCCTCGGATAGCATCAAGCCATGGCTTTCCCGCCAAACGCCAGGAGAGCAGTACAAGAAGCTCTTCTTGACGCGTGCCAGTATGTCGTTCTGATTATGAGGTGAGCCCCGGCCGAGTCCGCCTGATTGAGGAAAGACGGCATTCTGAAGATAGGTACTAGCTGTCTTATACAGACCGATATGGAAAGAGATATCAGGCATAAAGGGGCTCCAGATGCGCGTTCGGGGCTAGCACTACTACCAATTAAAGGCCCCAAGCGCAGCATAAGGCCATTTCTGGAGAGTGGTGGCGGTAAAACCGACATCATAATTCAACAAAACAACTCTAAGTAATTCTCGGCTCATAAACGGATCCCTGATCTACCGAATAGGATGTAGGAGTAAGTGCCCTGATCCTCAAGGAGGGGAATGTTGTCAGAAATATTTCCAGCAAATCTGCCATTTCCTTATGCCTATGATCAGTGGAGGTATACCCATCAAAGCCTATTAGACTGACTGCTGAGCACTGTCCTTGAACCGCAATTGCCAAACCATAGCCGGCTGCAAGATGGCTAGGGAGCTGGCACCAAGTGTCGTGCAGCAATGCAGTGTTTCTTGTGATCTGCAACCCATAATTCAGGATCTGCACGCCTTCCAGCCCAAGAGTAAGCTCTTCGCCTAGTCTGTTTATCGGCAAAGCGATCGGCTTTTGACTCTCCCTGTACTGAGCGGCTTCCAGCATAATTCGCGACCGATCAGATGCGACATGGATATCTATTAAATCGCTATCAATGAAATGATTCATATTCAAAGATATGACGACAACGTCGGATCTGCCCTTAATATACCGTTTGATTGCTTCTAAATGCTCGGCTACGCTCTCTCCGGCCCCGATAAGGACTGCTTCCTTGTCTTTGCACCACCCCGTGGCAACCCAGGTCCCTTCGACACTGCCTTCTTGTACGGACTCAGCTTCATTGAGAACTTTCGGGTTAAACGAAGAGGTGTTCCGGGAGCCCATAAATCTGATAGCGTCCAGTATCTCATCATGTGAGTATCGGCTATCTGAAAGCATTACTTGAATGTATGTCGGGTGAATATTCTTTGCTGCCGCAAGATAATAGAGGAGGCTGGGGCCCCATCGATGATGCCTCTGAAGGGGCTCAAAATATTTCAAAACCAAAGAATAAAGGCGCTCTGGATCTACATTGCTTTGTAAACGCTTTTGAAGCTCGAGAAGTAGAATCTCGGTAGCGGCGTTTCCGGCACCCCTTCCCATACCAAGTATTGTCGAGTCAATCCATTTTACGCCGAGATCAATGGCGGCAAGAGAGTTCTCGATTGCGTTGCCTTGATTGTTGTGCGTATGTATGCCTAGATCACCGCTCCAATGCTTACGCAATGCCGAGACGATTCTTGCCACTTCCTGTCTGTCCATATTGCCCAAGGAATCAGCAAAATAAAGAGTCGAAACATTTCCCCATCTTGAAATCTCCGCTGCTGCCCCTTGCAAAGTTTCATCTGGCTTTCCCGCCGACTGCATGAGGTTAACCACTACAGCGTATCCGAGCGCCCTCAGGGTGTCAGCAATATTCCTGGATTGTGGAATTTCGGAAAAATGAACGGCAAGTCTAACTATATGAACTGGCGATTCGGATTTGGGAGAAAAGAGCGCTTTTACTCCATCAGAAATCGGTTGATTGCGAGATAAGAATGTTTTGGCATCGACCATCACGGCTAGCTGAACATCCGGCGGAATTTGCAGAGTTTTTATGTACTCATCTGAGCTATATGCAAACGCCCCAAGAAATCGATCTTGGGGAAATATTCGAGTTCCCAGTTCAATGCAATGGACGCCAGCAGCCGCTATGTTCGCCAGATAGGCGCGAACAATCTCGGGGGAGAAATTCCAGTTGTTGTAATAACCACCGTCTCGAAAAGTACAATCGAGCACATTTATTTCATGGTTCATAAATAATCCTTAATCTTATCCAGGCGCATTTTCTCTGATTAAACCAAGCTGTCTTCTTACTGGCTTTCCGTAAATATCATCCAACCGGGAAATATATTCGGATGCGTCAAGACCTATCACGGCGGCGAGCTTCTCGTCGGCTTCGAATGCGCCAAGGTTAAAATAGTACTTATAGAACTCGATCTGCTCCGCTGGATCGTGAGTCTTTGCAAATGACTTGCACATATCCCTGTTCTTGTAGGCCACATTCGTCCCTTTGCTATCAATTTTCTTATTGACAATGTAGCCAGACGGATAAAGGCTGCTAAGGAAAAGGTCTGCATTGAAAACCTTAATTCTGGAAGGCTCGCACAGAATGCAGTTGTAGAGTACCTTGACAAGAGTATTCGCTGTGGTGAGTCGAAAGCGTGGCAAGGCCGCCGTTGCAAATAAGGGCAAGGCCCTTCTGATTTTATCAACGCTGAGGCGGTGTCGATGATATCTGTCGAGTTTGAAGAGTACTGCGAGCTTCAAATTTGATAGAGATTCCAGTTGGCGGTTGCGAACAACAGACCGCATTTTATGCGGCCCGTAAAAGGAGATGTCACATCGAGTGCCAGTGTTTTCCGGGAGGCCGTTCGGGCCGATATAACCGACCCGAACGACGAGATCAAATTGCTCTATTTCCTTTTCGTTATCTGCCCCCATGGCCGGGCCGACAATGGCAACAGTTCTTCCGTGTACCAGTGACTTCAACAAATCATCCGGGCAGCTCTTTGAGAGAAGATACTTGTTTTTCTGTGCAAAGATCTCGGTATTCGTCTTGATGGTTCCCCTCAGCTGGCAGCCGATATCAATATAGCCCAGATTCGATATCGACCGGATAATCCGGCGGTCGAGATTTTCCCGTTGAGCAAAAGGGTCATTTTCCAGATGGCCCAGGCTCGTGGAATAAAAAAGGCGCAAGTGTAGATTGAGTAAGGATCCTGTAAAAGGAGCCCATCTCTGCTTGGACAAAAATAGAATGCTGTCTGCTGAAAGCGGCAAGATAATACAGCGAAGATAGCTGATAAGTTTCTTCATACCTTGTATTCTTTTCTGTAGTTTTGATGGTGTTAAGGGGCGCCAAACTGCCGCTTGAGAGCAATTCCAGAGCTTGGTTCGTAATCGCGGTCGGAACAAGTTCCGGTAAGCGTATCACAAAGCGCCGATTTTGCTACCGGTCGGAGCGTTCTGGCGATCAGGGCTGAAGGTTCGTGGCCGTCGTAGGGAAGCCAGGCGGTGCCACGGGATATGGTTGGAGGCCGCCGCCCGCTGATGGCGTCGGGTCTTTCGGGTCTGGCTTAATCTGGATGCGTTACCCCCGGAATCATAGTGATTCTCTTGGTGTTAGCTCGGCTGAGCCGCCACATTTTCAGAGAGGAGAGTGGTATGACGGTTTCTGTCTTTCTTCCAATGCGCGCCGGTAGTGCTCGGGTAAGGGATAAGAATAGCCGCCCGTTCCTTAAATCCGGAGATAGTCTGTTTCAGCTAAAAATGCGAGCGGTCGTAGACTTGGCGAAAATGGATGCCATTGAGGAGGTTGTGATCTCGACTAATGATCGCTGCATTATAGAGCAGGCTTCTGAATTTTCAGGGGGTAAAATAAAGGTGCTTGAGCGCCCCGGTGAATTGTGCCTGTCCACTACAAAGGTCGTTGATCTTATAAATTATGTTCCTTCGGTCTGCAAAGGTGATCATATTTTCTGGTTGCACGTGACGTCGCCTTTTTTCGGCTTTGAGGAGTACAAGCAAGCACTTGAGATGTATTTCCAAGCCATTTCAGATGGGCAATTCGATTCATTGATGAGCGTTAACGAGATAAGGCAGTTTATATGGGACGATTCGAAAAAGGAGGTAATCAATGTAGATCGCAGAGTGAATCGTTGGCCCAATACTCAGGATATTGCGCCTCTTTATGAAATAAATCACGCTTTCTATATTGCAAGTCGCTTGGTTTACCAGGGCCTCAATGACCGAATCGGAGAGTCTCCAAAGCTTTTTATATGTGATGGCCTTTTGAAAATGGACATTGATTGGGAAGAAGACTTCAGGGTTGCAAAACTGATAGCAGATTCAGTGCTTTAACCTGATTATCCGTCCTTTTCAGCTTTGATGGTCCGTAGTCTTGCGTGCTACGTATTCGGGCAACTGGGCGATGCCATGGTCTGTCCAGGTCACCCCATGGCGAGCGTTGTAGATACGAAGTTGCTTGTTTTCATTAACCAGCCTGGGATCCTTGTAGCCGCGTTTGTGATCAAGATGAATGACGATGGCGTTATAGCGCACGTGCTTCGGTTTGACCCCGGCATTGATCAGGCGCACGCCGAACTCACGGTCCAGTCCACCCCACGGCATGCGCTCATCGAAGCCGTTGATACGCATCACATCTTCCAGCCAGGCTGAGCCGTTTGAGCCTTTGAAGTTACACTTGGTTGGTGTCAGGGCATTGAAGATTCTGGCCTGACGAGGAGTGGCAGTTAGCTTGCTGTTCTTGTAGCTGGATTTAAGGCCGTGAGCCTTTAACCACTTAAGATCGAAGCAACGCCCGGACAGGATGTCATCCTTGCTGATCGTCTCGCTGGTGCTCATTGGCAGCTTGTGATAGCCGCCGGACAGATAATGCTTCGGTTTCGCTTCGGCGGCGTGTACGGCAAGAAAATCAGCGCGTGGAATACAATCGCCATCAGTAAAAACCAGATAGGGAGCATCGGCCTGCAAAATTGCCTTGTTCAGAATCCGGCATTTACGAAAGCCGTCATCTTCCTGCCAGATATGCTTGATTGTCAGGCCGGTCTGCTCTCGCAAACGGTCAATGGTTTCCCGGGTGTCATCGCGGGAGCCGTCATCACCGATGACGATCTCGAAGTCCTTGTACTGCTGAACGCTGTAGCCCCACAGCACCTTCTCCAGCCAGACTGGAGAATTATAGGTTGTCATGATGACCGATATCTTCATCGCAGCAGTGTCTCGTATGTCAGGCCGGAAAATCCGTGCTGTAGTCAAAAGTGCTGAAATCATCCCGGTACAGTTCCTGTACCAGCGCGATCAGCTCGTCGTCATAGTAGCGGCGCAGCTTGTCGCCGGCACCGGTGGCGTTACGCTTGAACGAGGTCACCGGTTGTTGCAGATCAGGGCGAATGCGGCGTTTGATTTCCGCCAGGTCATGCTCCAGTGATTCTACCTTGCCGATGAAGTCAAACTGCTCCACCGGGATCAGCATCAGGGAGTGCTGTGGTGCCCAGTGGGCATTGCTGTACAGGAATCGCGGCGTCTTCTTTGCCTGCAGCAGAAAATCACGAAATGACGACTCCTTGCCGGCGCGCACGGCGCGTCGCTCTATCTTGTCCAGATAGGCGGACAGGGTGCGGGTGTAAGGATTGCGTACCACCGTAAACTTGAACAGGCTGGCAAAACGCTCCACCTCCGAGCGGCTGAGACGGGCCGGGGTGGCAAACATCTTCTTGGCATCCGGTGAGTCGACGTCGCGACCAAACTTGAGGCGCGCCAGATTGGTGACTACCGTCGAGTTGGCTGCCTTGGGTATCCGATTGCAAAAAAAGCCCAGCTCCATGTCGACCATGCCGCGGTCGTCGGCACTGCGAATCGAGGCCGGTGAGCGAAATGGATAGTGCCGGTAAAACGGCCGGAAAGGCAGTGTCAGGCCGTTAAGTAGAACCTTGTCAAAGGCTGAATGCATGGCGCGTCGTCGGTCTGTGCAGGCAAGCCTGCGGGTTAACGGTACGGCCGCTACTTTATCACAGCTGGCGGGCCTGACTGGTGGATGATCAGCTCTGGCTATGATAGCCATTCAGTAATGCCGGCCAGTCCTGTTGATTCCAGTGCAGCGCCGGGTGTAGGCCTTTTTCCTTGTTCAGCGAGCGTAGCAGGCGAGCCAGATTGGCTTGCTGCCAGTCACCCGGTGCACGCTTGCTGCATTTGTCGAAATCGATCAGCCAGCTGGTCCCGCTCTGATCAAGCAGAATGTTATGGATATTCAGATCGGTGTGATCAATGCCGGCAAGATGAAAGCGGCGGATCATGGCGCCGGTCTGTTGCCATTGATTGCCACTAAGGGGGGCGCGCTGTAACACCGCCAGCAGGTCGCTGGCATCGGCTATCCGGGCAATCAGCAAGTCTGCCCGATACAGGGGGCCGCGGCGGCTCATGCGTGCAGCCATTGGCTTCGGCACCGGCAAGCCGTCCCGATACATGGCTTCAAGCAGGCTCAATTCTCGCATGGCCCGGCTATGGGCCGGTCTGATGCCGGCATACAGGTCCTTGACCAGTCGGCCGAACAGACCGCCGCGGCGGTAGTGACGCAACACCAGATGGCGTTCGCCATCACGCACAAACCAGGTGGTGCCGCGGCCGGTGGCGGTGCCGGTGACCGCCTGGCGTGATTGCCAGAAAGAAGGCTCGAATACACTGCCAGACAGAGTTGACAGGCCATCCTCGCGCAGCCAGCAGGTATCCGTTCCCTGACGGATCTCGACAAAGCCCGCCGGCCGCTTCACCGGTAGGGGTTCCTGCCGTCGGGCTGGTTCTTGAAGCGCCGATGGACCCACAGGTACTGCTCCGGCGCCTTGCGAACATAGTGCTCAATAGTGGCGTTGATGCGGGTGGCATCGGCCAGATCGCTGTCGCCGGGGAAGTTTTCCAGCGGAGCACCGAACTCAATCCGGTAGCGCCCGCCTGGCAGTCGATAGTGAGCGGTGGGCACCACCACGGCACCACTCATGCGGACAATGCGCGTGGTCGCGGTAATGGTTGCCGCAGGCACGCCAAAGAACGGGGCGAACACCGCATGCTGCATTCCGTAGTCCTGGTCCGGTGCATACCAAACTGCCCGCCCTGCCTTCAGGTGGCGTACCAGGCCGCGCAGGTCTTCGCGGTCGATATAGTGCTCTACTTCGCGCCGGCCCCGCTTGATCAGCCAATCCAGCACCATATTGTTGTTAGGCCGATAAACCACGCTGAATGGGCGCACCTTGCCGAGCAGCCTGCTGCCCACATCAATAGTGTTGAAGTGCATGCCAAGCATGAGCACGCCCTTGCCTTCGCCAAGCGGGCCCTCGAGATTCTCCCGACCAATGATTTCCAGGCGCTTACCCAAATCAATGCGCTGGTTGCAGAAAGCCCCGGCCATTTCGGTCAGGGCTTCGCCGGTGCTAACCATGATTTGACGGCTCAGGGTCTGCTGTTGGCCGGCATCAAGCTCGGGGAAGCACAGGCGCACGTTGGTTTCTGCGATGCGTCGCCGGCTGCCAGCCAGATACCACGACAGTCGGCCAATGCCGCGACCGGCTGCGAGCAGCAAATTCCACGGCAGCTGGCCGGCCAGCCAGAACAGGGCTACACCAAACCAGGTCGGCCACCAGGTTGGGTGAGCAAGAGAAGTTGATCGTTTGCGTTTGGCCATGTCACCCCCGGAGGACAGCGCAGAAGTCTACTGGCTCGCCGGAGGCCTTTCCAGCGCAGGGGGTGGCGGTGATCGTGCTAACATCGCTTCGCTGGTGACCCGGGAGCTTGCATGCGTCTGTTATACACCCTGTTTTGGTATCTGCTCATTCCTGTGGTGCTGGTGCGCTTGTGGCAATTGGGTCGTCACGCGCCCGCCTACCGGCAACGCTGGAAAGAGCGTTTCGCCCTTGGCTATGGCGATGAGTTGGCCGACAGCGTCTGGATTCATGCTGCTTCTGTGGGGGAGATGTTGGCCGCCGCGCCAATGATTGAAGCGCTGTTGCAGCGCCACCCGGACACCCCCTTGCTTGTCACCACCACTACACCAACCGGCTCAGAGCGTGTTCAGGCCCTGTTTGGCAATCGCGTACGTCATGTTTATTGGCCCTGGGATACGCCCTGCGCTTTGCGCCGCTTCTGGCGTGCTTTTAATCCACGGTTGGTGATTCTTCTGGAAACTGAACTGTGGCCGAATTTGCTCGCTGCCGCCGCCGCCCGGCAGGTGCCGGTAATGTTGGTTAATGGCCGGCTATCGGAGCGCAGCCATCGCCGCTACCGCCGCCTGAGCTGGCTGATGCGGCCCATGTTGGCCAGCCTGGAAGCGCTCGCTGTACAGACTTCGGCAGAGGCGCAGCGCTTTATTGATCTGGGTGCACGGCGTCAGCGGGTTACCGTCACCGGCAACGTGAAATTTGATATTGCTTTGGATGATGCGTTGGTGGCTCGTGCGGCCCATTTGCGCGAGGGTCTGGGCCAGCGCCCCATATGGATTGCTGCCAGTACCCATCCGGGGGAGGACGAGGTGATGTTGGCTGCCCATAAACGTCTGCGCCAGCAGCAACCTGAGGCGCTCTTGGTGCTGGTGCCCCGTCATCAGGAGAGATTTTCTCAGGTCGCGGAGCAGGTGCTGGCCAGTGGTCATACTATGGCGCGGCGCAGTCTTGAGCAGCTTCCGGCGCCGCAAACCTCGGTCTATCTTGCCGATACCATGGGCGAGCTGCTGATGCTGTATGGCGTGGCGGACATTGCTTTTGTGGCCGGTTCTTTGGCACCCATTGGTGGCCACAATCTACTTGAGCCCGCGCTTTGGTCCAAGCCGGTTATCAGCGGTCCGGTGCTGCACAATTTCACTTTAATCGCCGAGTTACTCGATTCCGCAGGCGGTCATCGGGTGGTGCAGGATGCTGATCAGCTTGGTGCGTTGCTGGATGAGCTGTTCGGTGATCCGCAGCGGTGTCAGCAGATGGGGGACAGGGCACGGCAGGTGGTGGAGCAGCATCGTGGCGCCCTGGCCAAGTTGCTTGAGGTGCTAGAGCAGTATTGGCCGGCGGCTTGATGCGCCGCCGGCCAATGACCATCACTCAGTCAGGTCTACGTTAATTTCGCTGCTTAGCCAGCCGTTGATCAGGTCAATATCATCCGTGGTCAGATCTCCCGCAGTGGCCTGTAGTTGCAGGCTGGCGACAATGTAGTCGTAGCGTGCTGCTGAGTAGTCACGCTGGTTGGCGTACAGATTGCGCTGGGCAGTCAGTACGTCGACAACATTGCGAGTGCCGACCTCATAGCCAGATTCTGTAGCACGTAGAGCGGATTCGGCAGAGCGCAGGGCCTGTTTGCGAGCCGCCACGTTCAGGGCGCTGGCCTGTACCTGGCGAGCCAGTGACTGGGCACCCTGACCAACATCTCGCCATACCAGCCGATAGGCTTCTTCCGCCGCTTGATAGCGGTAGCTGGCTTCCTTGCGCTGACTGTTCAGGCCACCGCCAGCGAATAGCGGCATGGAGGCCTCGATGCCGATGCTTTTGCCGTCGTAGTCGGCCTGGCCGGGCACTGCGGGACCATCAATATTTGAGTAACCCACTACTTCGTAGCGACCCACCAGGTTGACGCTAGGCAGCTGGGCGGAAGTGCGTTGCCGCGCCGCTGCCTTGGCGCTGTCAGCTTCGTAGCGGCTGGCCAGTACCTGCGGATTATTGCTGCGCGCTCGTTCCATCCAGAAAGAAGGCAGTGAGGGTTCCGGGCCAGCCATGGGCAGGTCTTCACGCAGACCAGCCAGCTTTATCCAGGTTTTACCCGTCATTGCTTCCAGCTGGTCGCGGGAAATATCGAAATCCGCTTCGGCCAGAATCAGGCCTGCACGGGAAAGATCGTAAGCTGCCTTGGCTTCTTCGACGTCGGTAATCGGCACCAGGCCAACATCAAAACGCTCCTGGGTCTGCTCCAGCTGACGACTTAGTGCACGCTCTTCTGCTTGAGCGGTGTGCAGGTCTTCCCAGCGTCGCAGCACATCCAGATAACGCTGGGTGACACGCAGCAGAAAGTCTTGACGCGCTTGTTCGAAGCGGGCCTCGCCGGCGTTGCTCAGGGCCTTGCCTTGATTCTTGCTGTACCAGGCATCCGGTCGAAACAGCGGCTGCACCAGAGTCAATGCAGCGACATCGCTGGTGGCCCGGCTTTCGCCGACTGGGCCTTCGGGATCGCGATAGCTACGGGTTAATCCGTAGCTGGCGGTGACGCTGGGCATTAATGCAGCACGTCCCTGATTGGCAAGTTGCTGGTCAGCCTCCAAAGAGCGCTGTGCAGCGGCCCATTCCGGGTCTGCGCCGGAAGCAGCATTAAGAATATCTGTCAGATCGGCGGTATCAGCCAGCGCCTGACCGCAAAGCAGTGAGGCAAGCAGGATGGTGGTAATTCGCATGACGAGTCCTCAAAGGATCGGTGGCGGCAGCAGTGGATAGTAATGGAAAGCTGCAGGGATGACATTGTCGCTTGAGGACGGTTCCCAAACCCTTGTAGAAAATGGGGTTTTACAAGGTTTTTCATCACTGTTCCGTGATTCGGTGCTGGCGTATAGTGGCTCATCCTCAAGAGCGCATATTACCGGAGAAAACGCCGTGCCGGACGATCAAATTCAACCGACTCCCGCCGCCCTGTCTGCCATTGAGCAGTCCTGTCAGCCCATCGCAGGTTCGGAAAAAATATATATCACCGGCAGTCGTCCGGACATTCGCGTGCCGATGCGCCAGATCACGCAATCACCGACGCCGCTGGCTAATGGAGAGTTTGAGCAGAACCCGCCGATTGCCGTGTATGACACATCTGGACCCTATACTGATCGTTCAGTACAGATTGATGTGCGCAAGGGTTTGCAGCCGTTGCGTGATGGCTGGATTGCCGAGCGAGCGGACAGTGAAGAACTGAGCGGGCTGTCCAGTGATTTTGGTCGCCGGCGCGAACAAGACCCGATGACTGCCGGCTTGCGCTTTGCTGCTATCCGCAAACCGCGTCGCGCCAAGTCTGGCGCCAATGTTTCCCAAATGCATTATGCGCGCAAGGGCATCATCACGCCGGAAATGGAATATATCGCTATTCGTGAAAACCAGAATCTGGCCGCTGCCCGTGCCGCCGGGCTACCGGTAGACCAGCATCCGGGGCAATCCTTTGGCGCGGCGATTCCTGCGGAGATCACCCCGGAATTTGTTCGTGATGAAGTTGCCCGTGGTCGTGCGGTGATTCCGGCCAACATTAACCACCCGGAAATCGAGCCGATGATTATCGGTCGTAATTTCCTGACCAAGATCAACGCCAATATCGGCAACTCCGCAGTTACCTCTTCCATTGAAGAAGAGGTGGCGAAGATGACGTGGTCGACTCGCTGGGGTGGTGACACGGTGATGGATCTTTCCACCGGCAAACACATCCATGAAACTCGCGAATGGATTCTGCGTAACTCGCCCGTGCCTATTGGTACTGTGCCCATCTATCAGGCGTTGGAAAAAGTAAATGGCATTGCCGAAGACCTGACTTGGGAAATTTATCGTGACACTCTGATCGAGCAGGCCGAGCAGGGTGTGGATTACTTCACCATCCACGCGGGTGTATTGCTGCGTTACGTGCCGATGACTGCCAAGCGGGTCACCGGCATTGTTTCTCGCGGTGGTTCCATTCTTGCCAAGTGGTGTCTGGCGCATCACAAGGAAAATTTCCTCTACACCCATTTCGAGGAAATTTGCGAAATTATGAAAGCCTACGACGTCACCTTCTCACTGGGTGATGGTCTGCGCCCCGGCTCTATTGCTGACGCCAATGATGAAGCCCAGTTCGCTGAATTGCGCACCCTTGGCGAGCTGACGAAAATCGCCTGGAAGCACGACGTGCAGGTAATGATCGAAGGCCCCGGTCACGTGCCGATGCATATGATCAAGCAGAATATGGAAGAGCAGCTAAAGTGGTGTGACGAGGCGCCGTTCTACACTCTCGGGCCACTGACCATCGATATTTCCCCAGGCTATGACCATATTTCTTCCGCTATCGGCGCTGCCATGATCGGTTGGTACGGCACCGCCATGCTCTGCTACGTGACACCGAAAGAGCATCTTGGCCTGCCCAATCGCGATGACGTAAAAGAAGGCATCATTGCCTACAAGATTGCTGCTCATGCGGCAGATCTGGCCAAGGGCCACCCTGGTGCCCAGTTGCGTGACAACGCGCTGTCAAAAGCACGTTTCGAGTTCCGCTGGGAAGACCAGTTTAATCTTGGTCTGGATCCGGATCGTGCCCGTGCCTTCCACGATGAAACCATGCCCAAGGAAGCCCATAAAGTCGCCCACTTCTGTTCCATGTGCGGACCCAAGTTCTGCTCCATGGAGATATCACAGCAGGTGCGCGATTACGCCGCCGGCCTGGAAGCGGAGAAGGGCATGGCGGAAAAATCTGAACAGTTCCGCAGCTTGGGCAGCGAGATTTATCACCCGGCGGAAAAAGATGCATAAACCCCGGTTTGATGCTGGCGACGTTGAAGTCCTCAATCGGGAAACTCCGTTCCAGGGGTTTTTCCGCGTGGATCGACTGACCCTGCGTCACCGTCTCTACAGGGGGGGTTGGAGTGGGCCGCTTAATCGCGAGCTGTTTATGCGGCGCGATGCGGCGGCGGCGCTCCCCTATGACCCGCAGCGAGGTGAAATCCTGTTGGTCGAGCAGTTTCGGGTTGGTGCGCTGGAGTGGCGTGACAGCCCCTGGTGTCTGGAAATGATTGCCGGTATAGCGGACAAACAAGGCGAGAGTGCAGAAGACTTAATCCGCCGTGAAGCAATAGAAGAAGCCGGTATTACTCTCACCGAGATGGAACAGATCGCCTATTACATGCCCAGTCCCGGTGGCAGTAATGAGCGGCTGCGGATTTTCGTCGCCCGAGCGGACCTGAGCCATGCCGGCGGTGTGTTTGGTCATGAAGGGGAAGGTGAAGATATTCGCGCCTTCACGGTGCCGGTTGATGATATTCCCGCCCTGCTGGCCAGTGGCCGGCTCGACAATGCCGCATCAATTATCGCCATGCAGTGGATGCTGCTGCACAGATCTTCGCTGGACGCAAGATGGCGGTGATAGTGCCGCTATGCTTATAGTCGAATTATGACTGAGTCCTGGGCCGCCAATAAGCGTTACCGCGTGGACCTTCCTGAGCTGATTAGCCAGGGGGAACAGAACTATGCCCGGCTGATGAGGCTGATGCGGGCACTGGGTGATGCGGATCATGTCCGTCTGGTGGTCGGTAGCCAGGGGGAAAGAACGCTCAATGTGCGGGTGTTGCAGCGCTGTCGTTATACTACCGAAATCAGCCTGCAGCAGGACACCTTGCATGCTCTGTTGCCGGGCCCATCGCTGACGGTGCGGTTGTACCATGATGCACGGCTGGCGGAAGTGACCGAGGCCAGCCCATTTCAGCGCGTGGCGGCCCGCCATGACTACCCCAACCCGGCCATGCACCAGCGCGATGAAAAGCAGCAGTGGAACCGCTTTCTTGGCGAATGGCTGCGTCATTTGCATGATCACGGCCGGGCCGATAGCGGTTCCTGGCGTGAACAGGTTGGCGTCCGTAACGGCTGATGGTGGTAATAAACCCATGCTTTGGTTATAAGTGCATGTAATCGCTTGAGGGAGCGCAGGCATTGAGTAAGGAAGGAGCAGGGCCGTTGCGGGTAGTGCAGGTTTCAGACTGCCACCTGTTTGCGAGCACGGAAGGAAAACTGCTGGGTTTGAACACCCAGTTCAGTCTCGACAGGGTGCTGGAGCTGGTTCAGTCCGAGCAGCCCTCCATGGATATAATTCTGGCGACGGGTGATCTGGCTCAGGACTCCTCGCTGGAGGCCTACCAGCGTCTCGATGCTGCGCTTGGTGAGTTCGGCGTGCCGACCTACTGGATCGAAGGCAACCATGACAAACCGGCCCCCATGCTGCAGGCTCTTAAGGGGCATAAGGCACAAATGGGTCCGCTGGTGATCGAGCGCGGCGAATGGACTATCGTCATGCTCGACTCCACCATCCCCGGCGAAGTTCCGGGCGAGCTTTATGATGATGACATCGAGTTTTTGCGGCGCTCACTGAAGAATGCTGCCGGCCAGCACATCATGGTGTGCCTGCACCACCATCCTATTCCCATGGGCTGCAAGTGGCTTGATACCCAGGTGGTGTCCAGCGCGGACCGTTTCTTTGAAGTGATCGACGCGGAGCCCCGTGTGCGAGCGGTAGTCTGGGGCCATGTTCATCAGGAGTTCGATGGCGAGCGGCAGGGCGTGCGCTTGTTTGCGGTGCCGTCCACCTGCGTCCAGTTCAAGCCGCATAGTGATGATTTTGCCGTCGACAAGCAGCCCCCCGGGTACCGCTGGTTTGATCTCTACCCTGATGGACGAATCGAGACGCAAGTATCACGGGTGCAGGGGATTGAGTTTGAAGTGGATATGTCGGTGAAAGGCTATTGACCTCGCTTCTCTATATTCACGGCTTTAACAGTTCGCCCCAATCCCTCAAGGCCCGCCAGATGGCGCAGCACTTCGCCGCCCACAGCTCCTCTGCCCGATTAATTGTTCCATCCCTGCCGCCCGCTCCCCGGGAGGCGATGGCATTGCTGGAGCGGGAAATCGCCGGGGCGGGGTCAGTGGCTCTGGTGGGCTCCTCCCTGGGCGGCTTCTATGCAACCTGGCTGGCTCACCGCCATGGTTTGAAAGCGGCGCTGATCAATCCGGCAGTGCGCCCGTGGGGCTTACTGGATCAGTACTCTGGTGAGCAGGCCAATTACCATACCGGCGAGCGCTACACCCTGCAGCCCGGCTGGGTCGACGACCTGCGCCACTATGAGGTTGACGAAATCAGCGCACCGGAAAATCTGCTGGTGATGCTGCAGACCGGCGATGAAACCCTGAACTGGCGCGACGCCTGGGACTACTATGGCGACTGTAATTTGTATCGCGCGCTCGGCGGCAGTCACGGCTTTGATGACTTTGATGCGCTGATTCCGTTAGTGTTGCGGTTTTCCGGGATCTCTCTGAACTGAGCAATTCATGAGCAATAACTATACCGCCGAGAATATCGAGGTTCTCTCCGGACTGGATCCGGTTAAAAAGCGTCCGGGCATGTATACGGACACCAGCCGTCCGAATCATCTGGCTCAGGAAGTCATCGACAACTCGGTCGATGAAGCGCTGGCCGGCCATGCCAAGAATATCCGTGTCACCTTGCACAAAGACGGCTGCGTCGAAGTGGAAGACGATGGTCGTGGCATGCCGGTGGATTTGCATCCGCAGCTGAAGAAGCCGGGTATCGAAGTGATCCTGTGTACCCTGCATGCCGGTGGCAAGTTTTCCAACAGCAACTACCAGTTCTCCGGCGGCTTGCATGGCGTCGGCGTGTCCGTGGTCAATGCCCTGTCAAAGCAGCTTGAAGTTCAGGTCAAGCGTGATGGCAACGTCTATAAAATGACCTTTGCCCATGGCGACAAGCAATCCGATCTGGAAGTGATTGATACCGTTGGTAAGCGCAACACCGGCACCATGCTGCGTTTCTGGCCGGAAGAAAAATATTTCGACAGTCCGAAAATTTCCGTCAGCCGCCTGCGTCATCTACTTCGCGCCAAGGCGGTATTGTGCCCCGGACTGGCAGTTACTCTTGTTGACCACAACAGTGGCGAAACAGAAAGCTGGCAGTACGAAGATGGTCTGGTCGAATATCTGCTTGATGCTACCCGTGGTTGGGAGAAGGTTCCTGAGGCGCCATTTGATGGAGCCATGCGCGCTGAAACAGAAGCCGCGGACTGGGCTGTACTGTGGTTGCCGGAAGGTGGCGAATTGGTTACCGAGTCCTACGTTAACCTGATTCCTACTGCCCAGGGTGGCACCCATGTTAACGGCCTTCGGGCAGGTTTGCTCGAGGCCATGAGAGAGTTCTGCGAGTTCCGCAATCTGTTGCCGCGCGGGGTCAAGCTATCGCCGGAGGATATCTGGGACCGGGCCTGCTACGTGCTCAGCATCAAGATGCAGGATCCCCAGTTTGCTGGTCAGACCAAAGAGCGCCTCAGTTCACGACAAACCGCCGCGTTTGTTTCCGGTGTGGTTAAGGATGCCTTTAGCCTGTGGTTAAACCAGCACACCGCAGAGGCGGAAAAGTTGGCGGATCTGTGCATCAACAATGCACAGAAGCGCATGCGCGCCGCGAAAAAAGTGGTGCGCAAAAAAGTGACTGCGGGCCCTGCGCTGCCCGGCAAGCTGGCGGATTGTGCCAGCGATGATCCAGCCCAGACTGAACTGTTTCTGGTGGAAGGTGATTCCGCAGGTGGTTCCGCCAAGCAGGCGCGTAGCCGCGAATTTCAGGCAATCATGCCACTGCGCGGCAAGATCCTGAATAGCTGGGAGGTGGACTCCGCCGAAGTACTTGGTTCTCAGGAAATCCATGATATCGCGGTAGCGCTCGGTATTGAGCCGGGTAGCGATGATCTGGGTCCGCTGCGTTACGGCAAGGTGTGTATTCTCGCCGATGCGGACTCCGATGGTTTGCATATCGCCACCTTGTTATGCGCATTGTTCGTACGTCACTTCCCGGCGCTGGTGAAAAATGGACATGTGTTTGTTGCTATGCCGCCGCTGTTCCGTATCGATATTGGCAAGGATATTTATTACGCCCTCGATGAGTCAGAAAAGCAGGGCGTGATGGATCGCATTCGTGCTGAGGGCAAGCGTGGCAAGATTCAGGTTACCCGTTTCAAAGGTCTGGGTGAGATGAATCCGCTGCAGTTGCGCGAAACCACCATGGCGCCGGACACCCGTCGACTGGTGCAGCTATCTATTGAAGCGGGCGATGATACCCATCAGCTGATGGACATGCTGCTGTCGAAAAAACGGGCTGGCGATCGCAAGGACTGGCTGGAAGATAAAGGCAACCTGGCAGAGATTTGATTGATGGCTGACGATTTCGAAAAAATTGCCCTGCGCGACTATACAGAGAAAGCGTACCTCGATTATTCGATGTACGTCATTCTCGATCGCGCCCTGCCGCATATTGGTGACGGCCTCAAGCCGGTGCAGCGGCGCATCATTTATGCAATGAGCGAGCTTGGTCTGAAGAACAGCTCCAAGCATAAAAAGTCTGCACGCACCGTGGGTGACGTGCTGGGTAAATATCATCCGCATGGTGATTCCGCCTGCTATGAGGCCATGGTGCTGATGGCGCAGCCGTTCAGCTATCGCTACCCATTAGTGGATGGCCAGGGTAACTGGGGTTCGCAGGACGACCCCAAATCCTTTGCAGCGATGCGTTATACCGAGTCGCGGCTGGCGCCTTATGCAGAAGCGCTGCTTAGCGAACTGGGTCAGGGCACGGCGGAGTGGGTGCCGAACTTTGACGGCACCCTTGACGAGCCGAAGTTGTTGCCGGCGCGGGTGCCCAATGTATTGATGAATGGCACCACCGGCATCGCCGTTGGCATGAGTACGGATATCCCTCCGCACAATTTGCGCGAAGTGGTTAATGCTTGTATTCATTTGCTGAAAGACCCCGGTGCTTCTCTGGATGATCTGGTCGAAATTATTCAGGGGCCGGACTATCCCACCGAAGCGGAAATCATTACTCCGCGTAACGACATTATTCGCATGTATGCGGAAGGTCGGGGCTCGCTGAAGATGCGTGCCATCTGGGAAATGGAAGAGGGTGACATTGTGGTCACCGCTTTGCCCTATCAGGTATCCGGCGCCAAGGTGCTGGAACAGATCGCCGACCAGATGAACAAGAAAAAGCTGCCTATGGTGAGCGATCTGCGTGATGAGTCGGATCACGAAAATCCGACCCGCCTGGTAATAACGCCGCGCTCCAATCGTGTCGACGTACAGCAGTTGATGAGCCACCTGTGCGCCAGTACTGATCTGGAGAAAAACTATCGGGTCAATCTGAACATGATTGGCATCGACGGCAAGCCAAGGGTCAAGTCGCTGGATGTGATTCTTAACGAGTGGCTGCAGTACCGTATGGTGACGGTACGCCGCCGCCTGCAGTATCGCCTCGATAAGGTTCTGGAGCGTCTGCATATTCTGGATGGCTTGCTGATTGCTTTCCTGAATATCGACGAAGTTATCAATATTATTCGCCATGAAGACGATCCCAAGACCGTGCTGATGGAACGCTTTGCTTTGTCAGACCGTCAGGCGGAAGCGATTCTGGAACTCAAGTTACGGCATATCGCCAAGCTTGAGGAAATGAAAATCCGTACAGAGCAAAGTGAGCTGGCGGATGAGCGTAAATATCTGGAAGACACCCTCGGCTCCATGTCACTAATGAAGAAGTTAGTCGCGAAAGAGCTCAAGGGTGATGCGGAAAAATACGGAGATGATCGTCGCTCGCCGATTGTTGAGCGCGATGAATCAAAAGCGCTGGATGAAAACGAGCTGGTCGCAGCTGAGCCGATTACCGTAGTGCTTTCTGAGCGTGGCTGGATACGTTCTGCCAAAGGTCACGATATTGATCCGTTGTCGCTGAGCTATAAATCCGGTGACGGCTTCCTTTCTGCGGCCAGTGGCAAATCGAACCAGCAGGCCTGTTTTATAGATTCTACAGGGCGCACCTACTCACTGGCGGCCCATGGGCTGCCCAGTGCCAGGGGTCATGGCGAGCCATTATCTGCCCTGCTGGCGCCGCCCAGTGGTGCCAGTTTTATTGCCGCCATGATGGGTGGTGATAAAGAAGCCTGGTTGCTGGCCAGTGATGCTGGTTACGGTTTCGTTGCCCGCCTTGGTGATTTGCATGCCAACAAAAAGGCGGGCAAGGCTGCGCTCACGGTACCAGCAAATGGCAAGGTGCTTGCGCCACGCCGTATTCGCAATCCTCAGGAAGACCTGGTTGCGGTGCTGGCTAACGATGGTCGCCTGCTGGTATTTGCCCTGAAGGATTTGCCGGAGATGCCGCGTGGCAAGGGTAACAAGATGATGGCCATTCCGTCCGCGAGACTGGCGGATCGCTCCGAGTTTGTGCAGGACGTTCAGGTGCTTGGTGCAGACGATACGCTGTTGGTGTACGCCGGCAAGCGGCATATCGGCCTGAAGCCTTCTGATCTTGAGCACTACTATGGTGAACGTGGTCGTCGCGGAGCCAAGTTGCCGCGAGGCTTCCAGAACGTTGACCGGATGGAGGTGGAGCGCAAGGGCTAAGCCCCTGCGCTCCGCTGTATCAGATCACGCCCTGCGCCAGCATGGCGTCGGCAACTTTGACAAAGCCGGCGATGTTGGCGCCATCAACATAATCTACTTTGCCTTCTTTGGCGCCGTACTCAACACAGTTGTGGTGGATGCGCTGCATAATCTTGTGCAGTTTTTGGTCCACTTCGCCTTCGGTCCAGGTGAGGCGCTGACTGTTCTGGCTCATTTCCAAGCCACTTACTGACACGCCACCAGCGTTGGATGCCTTGCCCGGTGCATAAAGAATGCCTACCTCGCGAAACACTTCAATGGCGGGCAAAGTGGATGGCATGTTGGCTCCTTCCGCTATGCAAAAGCAGCCATTTTGAATCAACAGGCGAGCATCCTCTGCGTGCAGTTCATTCTGTGTTGCGCAGGGCAGTGCCACGTCACAGGGAATAGACCAGGGATTGCTGCCAGCGCTATAGACGAGGTTAAACTCCGTGGCCATCTCGGCCAGAGAGCCCCGTCTTTCATTTTTTAAGTGGCGCAGGAAGTACCATTGATCAATGGTCATGCCTTCCGGGAAATGCAGCATGCCGGAAGAGTCAGACATGCTCATTACCTTGCCGCCGAGTTCAAGCGTTTTGCGGGCCGCGTACTGGGCAACGCTGCCGGCACCTGAAATCGTCACACGCAGTCCTTCTAGGGATTGGTCTCGTGTCTTAAGCATTTCCTCAACAAAATACAAAAGGCCATAGCCGGTGGCTTCCGGGCGCAGCAGGCTGCCACCATATGCGAAGCCCTTGCCGGTAAATGTTCCGGTGAATTCATTGGTGAGCTTCTTGTACATACCAAACATATAGCCCACTTCACGGGCGCCCACACCTATATCGCCAGCGGGCACATCCAGATTGGGTCCAATATGCCGATAGAGCTCACACATAAAAGCCTGACAAAAGCGCATCACCTCATTATCGCTTTTACCTTTCGGATCAAAATCACTGCCGCCCTTGGCGCCGCCCATGGGTAGCGAGGTAAGACCATTTTTGAAGGTTTGCTCGAAGGCGAGGAATTTCAATATGCCAAGGTTAACTGACGGGTGAAAACGCAAGCCGCCTTTGTAGGGGCCAATGGCGCTGTTCATCTGTACCCGATAGCCCCGGTTGACTTGTACCTGACCGTTATCGTCCACCCAGCATACACGGAAGATGATTACTCGCTCAGGCTCAACCAGGCGATCAATTAGCCCCGGCTGTTGATAGCGTTTGGTACGTTCAATAAAAGGCCACAGAGAGTGCAGCACTTCCTCGGCAGCCTGATGAAATGGCGCCTGCTCCGGGTCACGTTGACGGAGTTGCTGGAGGAAAGCGTCCAGAGAGATAGGCACATAGACCTCCTTATGAGTGTTTTGAGTACTATAGCCGCTTTTGTTATGCGCCTCCTATTTTCCACCCCCTTATATAGGGGGGGTGGTGAGTCCCTGGTGCATTGGCTAACATCAGGACGGGACAGAAAAATATTAAAAACAGGAGAAAGTCATGATTGGAATCTTCAGAACGGTATTTTTGACGGGCATGCTGGTAGTCGCGCCTGTTTGGGCTGAAAGCGAGGCGCCAGCTCAGGAGCAGGGTTCGGTGGTAGAGGAGTCAGCACAGGCTGTGGCAGAGGATGAGACGCTGGTGGATGTCAGTGTGACCGGTGAGCAAGTAGTCACTGTGAACACAGGTAACGAGAAAGTTGACGCAGCTGCCAATCTGGTTGCCCGCTGCGCAGAGCGCAAAGCTGCTCACACTGCCTGCGGAAGTGGTTTTAAAGCGATTGCCTGTAAAAAGTCTGTCGATATGACTCGTTACCGCGGTCTCGACTGCCCCGACCTATAACCGCCTGTCTTGGCGATCATTCAGGTTAAGCAAATCGAGCAGAGTGGCGAGGTCCGCCACTCTGCTAATAACCTCCAGTTTTTGTCCGCGGCGCAGTCTGCGCAAGCGGTACTCTGCCCGTAGGGCAAGACTCCGATCGCCGATCTGCATGAGCCAGACCATGGTCAGGTTGCTCGCGGCGCGGGTAAAGCGGGCGCCCTTGGCGCCGCCACTCAGGTGTTCTTGATAGCGGCGCTGAGGGTCGGTGCTGATGCCGGTATACAGACGGCCATCACAGTCGAGCAGATACAGCCACCAAAGTGGCTCGTCGCCGCTCATTCTTGAGGGCAGATCACGATGGTGCCAACCGAGCGTCGTTCGAACAGGGCAGCAAAGGCTTCACCGGCTTGCTCCAGAGCAAAGCGTTGATCTGCCTGTGGCTTGAGCTTGCCGGCCAGAGTCCATTCCACCAGGGTGCTGATCACCGGCGGCACGATGGCCGGACTGGTCATTACGGCGCCTCCCCAGTTCACCCCATGGATACTGCACTGTTTGAGCAGCGGCAGGTTCAACGGAATGCTGGCAATGCCGGTGACAAAGCCCACCACCAGAAAACGGCCACCGGGGTTAAGCAGGCGCAGTGCCGGTTCTGCTGTGGTGCCGCCCACGGGATCGTAGACCACATCGATGCCTTTGCTGCCGGCGGCTGACTTGGCAGCTTTGCGCCACTCCGGATCGGTGTAATCGACTACCGCATCAGCGCCGGCATCCAGACAGCGTTGGCGTTTTTCCTCCGTGCCGGCGCAGGCAATCACCCGCGCACCCATGGCCTTGGCGATCTCGATGGCAGTGCTGCCCGTGGTGCCAGAGGCACCCAGCACCAGCAGGGTTTCATCGGCCTTGAGGTTGCCGATCTCACGCAAGCCATACAGACCGGTGGCATAGGCAATAAAGAAGTTGGCCGCATCTTCCAGCTTCAGCTGCGCAGGCAGGGGGAAGCAGGACATGGCCGGCAGGGTCAGTTGCTCGGCCATGGCGCCCATAAAGGCAAAGCCGGCCACTGCATCACCGACCTTCAGGTGGCTGACGCCTTCTCCTACGGCTTCCACCGTGCCGGAGAATGAGCTGCCCGGCACAAATGGCAGCGGCGGCTTGATCTGGTACTCACCCTTGATCAGCAGGCCATCAAAGTAGCCCACGCCAACCCCGGCAACACGCAGTTGCACCTCGCCTTTGTTCGGCGCCCGGCCGGCAATATCGGAGACCTTCAGGGCCGAAGGATCGCCAAAGGCTTCCACTTGTAATGCGCGCATGCTGCTCTCCCGTATTGTTTTGATGTGATTAGCTGGCCTTAGTATAGCGGCCCGGCGTGACCAGATATCACCTCAGCGGGCGCCATGCTGTCATTGTTGCAGACAGCTGCTGGGGAGTAGCCTTTCTGCTCTGCGGCACTTTGAGCCGTGCAGACCAATCAACAAGGAGACCGATCATGGCTGAAGCCTATATTGTCGACGCCGTCCGTACTGCTGGGGGGCGCCGGAATGGCCGCCTGAGCCGCAAGCATCCCGCCGATCTGGGTGGCATCGTGATTGATGCATTGCTCGACCGTACCGGTGTTGACCCGGCTGCCGTTGAAGATGTGATCTTCGGCTGCGTCAGCCAGATCGGTCCGCAGACTTTTAACGTTGCACGCACCAGCATCCTCAGCTCGAAGCTACCGGAATCCGTACCTGGTGTGTCCATTGACCGGCAATGCGGCTCTTCCCAGCAGGCCATCCATTTCGCTGCTCAGGCAGTCATGTCCGGCACTCAGGACCTGGTTATTGCCGGCGGTGTGGAAAACATGAGCATGGTGCCGATTGGCGCGCCGATGACTAAGGTGATGGACTTGGGTTCTCCGTTTGACGGTGAAATCAGCAAGCGTTATCCGGGCGAGCAGTTCAGCCAATTTACTGGCGCCGAGCGTATGGCAGCCAAGTATGGAGTAACCCGCGAAGAGCTGGCCCGCTTTGCTTATAACAGCCATGTAAATGGCGCGGCGGCGACCACCGCTGGCAAGTTCAAGGACGAAATTATCCCCATTGAAGTGGAGATAGAAGGCCAGAAAGTGGTTCACGATACCGATGAAGGTATTCGTTGGGAGCCGGATTACGATTCCATGTTAAGCCTGGCGCCACTGCAGGAAGGCGGAGTGATTTCCGCTGCGTTTGCCAGCCAGATTTGTGACGGCGCATCCGCAGTACTGGTGGCCAGTGAAGCAGCAGTAAAAAAATATGGACTCAAGCCTTTAGCGCGTATTCATACCATGGCGGTAGTGGGTTCTGATCCAACCATGGTGCTGGAAGGCCCTATTCCGGCCACCGAAAAAGTTTTGCAAAAATCCGGTCTGAAAATTGAAGACATGGATCTGTATGAGGTTAACGAAGCCTTCGGTTCCGTGCCGCTGGCCTGGGCCAAGGCGGTAGGCGCAGACATGACCAAGCTGAACGTGAATGGTGGCGCTCAGGCTCTTGGTCATCCGCTCGGCGCCACTGGCAGCAAGCTGGCTGGTTCCTTGATCCACGAACTGCGTCGTCGTGGCGGTCGTTATGGCCTGCTGGCCATTTGTGAAGGCCTGGGAACAGCTAACGCGACTATCTTTGAGGTGCTCTGACTTCGAGATACTTTGATAAAAATACCTATCTCGATGTAATAAAAATGGCGCCATAAGGCGCCATTTTTACTTTCCGCAGCAGGTTTCAGGCAACGACAAAGATCTGATTACCCTCAACTTCCACTGGCCATGTCTTCAGTGCCTTCTCTTTGCGCACAGCATTGAGTAGCTGGACGCCGGGTGGAAAGTTAGCCCACTCCACAACTTCGCCGGTACGGATATCAAAGCGCGCCCGGTGTAGCGGGCATTGAACGCACTTGTCCTCAACGATCTTGCCCTTTTCCATGGATCGGAAAAGGTGGGTACAGCGTGCCTCGGTGGCATAAACACCATCCGACAGGTGAAAAATCAGCACCTTGTCGTCATCGACCTTGACCAGCTTGCTGGTGCCTTGAGCGATTTCTGAAATCTTGGCTACGGGGTGACGCATGTGAAGCTCCTTGCTGTAGTGATTTGCCTGATTGTGCCTGGTAAAGGAGCAGGCACGGCTTTTCTGATCTGCTGGCAAGCAATTAATCCATCGAGCAAGATTGCAGAACCGGGCGACATATACAAGCACTCTGGGCAAAAGCCTGCGCGGCCTATGCTTTATTCAAGTATCAGGCGTGGGTAATAGTCTTCATTGTAGGGAAGCGGCTGTTCCATTCGTGCGGCTATTTCATTGGCCAGCTGCCGGCGCAATCGAGAGACGATGGTGCCACAGGCCGGCACATTGCGTGATGCACCAAATATTTCGGAGCGTGCACTATCCAGTTGCCGAATGATTTCCTCGCGGGTAGTAGATGGCAGAATGCTACTTTCGATATAGGCGGATGCTGCGCGAAGGTCGTCCTTGGCTTCGCCAGTGTAGTCCTGCACCAATTCATCGGAAACACTGGCGCAGTAATCGTGCAGACGCAGCAGTGGAATAAGCAGGGGATCGATGTTGGCTGGCATGATACTAACCTCATTTAGGGCGACGCAGATGATGGAACATCAAGCGAACAAATGACAGCAGGTTCCGTGCCACTTTTACATGGTCTTTATGACATTGCGAAGGCGATGGCGAAATGATGTTGGCGATTCACCCGTCCACTTGCGGAATGCTCTGGAGAAATTAGCCGGGTTTTGATAGCCCAGCTTAGTTGCAACCGCCTGTACTGAAAGACCACTATGCTCAAATAAATTTTGTGCATCGCGACGCCGGCATTCTTCAACTATCAGCAAAAAGGATGTGCCATGACGCTGCAGTTTTCGCTTCAGTGTGCGAGTTGAAATGCATAGCTTTTCTGCCACTTGCTCAAGTCTCGGATAGCCATCACCGGTTAATACCAGCTCCGCGCGTACGCGTTGAGTGATATCTGCCTCCTGGTCGGCGGCCAGTGCCAGTTCCTTTTCACATAGTTCGATCGCTCCACGGGAGGCAAGCGGGTCCGCCATCACTGGTCGTTGGCAAAGGTAGCCTTGCGGCAGGCGCAACATATTGACCGGCTGCTGGAAGTGGGTGGTCGGCAACCGATGTTGCCATTCCTTGTGGTAGTCAGGCTCGGCGTTGTCGAAGCATATTTCCATACCGGGAATATCCAGCAGGTCACGACCGAGTAGCACCGCCGTGGCGCGGGCAATGCCAAGCAAAATATTTTCCACGAAGAACTGACGCATCACAGGAATCGGTTGCCGCTCGCGCAGGATCAGGTTGCCATACTGGTCATCTTCAACGAACTCAAAGGTGAAGCCGGCTTGCCGCAGTCGCGCATAGCGCACTGAAATTTCCTGAGCCTGACGCAGAGTCGCTGCACTCATGGCGGCATATCCCAACACCCCATGCACCGTTGGCCGCATGCGCAGGCCATACTCGTAGCCAAGCGCCGGATCTGCGCTCAGGGCCTGGGCGCGCATCACCAGCAGCGTCCACTGGGTGGGGGACATGCGCGCCTGACTGTTGTCCAGCAGAGCGGGGTCCAGCGGCACGCCCTGCAGCAGGGTAGCGTCAGAAATTCCGCGCTCCGCCAGAATCTCAAGCAGCAGCTGCAAGTAAGCGATAGAGATGCTGGGCTGTTTGGCGCGATACGGGTCTTTCATCTTGGGCCTCATCTGGCATGGCCCATAATGATATGAAGTTTGGCGCGCCAGCGCATCACGGTGTTTTAAAGGGGGTCTTACACTTGCCTCTGGTGCATTTCCGGCGGCGACAAGAAGAGGGTGGTATGGCTGTGCAGTTGGATGGGGCGGTGGTTGCGATAACCGGAGCAGGGCGCGGCATTGGCATGGCAATCGCCAGGCGACTGGCGGCGGCCGGTGCCCGGGTTAGCATTGGTGATATCGACGCAGCGCTGGCTGAGCAGGCTGCGGCCGCGGTAAATGGCTTTGGCTGCGCCCTTGATGTGCGGGATGCGACCTCCTGTGCGGCCTGGCTTGAAGCCACTGAGCAAGCCCTCGGCCCGGTGGATGTGATCATCAATAACGCCGGCATTATGCCCGCCGGTGCCTTTCTTGATGAGAGTGATGCCCTGAGTGACACCCAAATCGACATTAACCTGCGCGGGGTGATACATGGCTGCAAGTTGGCCATGCCGGGTATGGTGGCCCGTGGTCGCGGTCATGTGGTCAACGTGGCCTCCATGGCGGGCCGTCTCGCCGTGCCTGGTCTGGCAGTGTATTGCGCTACCAAGTTCGCCGTAGTCGGGCTGACTGAAACCCTGCGCGAGGAATATCGCGATAGCGGCGTTGCATTTACCACGGTGATGCCAGCCAAGGTCACCACCGAGCTGGCCGCCGGCACCGACAGCGCTGCCCGTGGCGTGCCAACGGTGACCCCGGAGGATGTTGCTGAAGCAGTGTACGATGCCATCACCCATCAACTTCCGGAAGTAACCTTGCCGCGCTATTTACTCGCCCTGAATCCACTGCAAAGCGCAGCGCCCCATTGGTTGCTGCGTGGTGTGCGTCGGGTGTTCGGTGATCGCCGCGTGCTGGAAAAAATAGATGCCAGGGCTCGTGCCAGTTATGACCAGCGTATTGGCGCGCTGGCGAAAAAATCCTGAGGAGGCTGTGATGGCACAGGCGAAAAAGAAGGCCGCTTCCAAGGCGCGCCCAATGGACGTAGAAGTAGTGGTGATTGGTGCCGGAATTAGTGGCATTGGCGCAGCGATACGATTGCGCGAGCAGGGCGAAACAGATTTTATCGTGCTGGAAAAAGCCGAAGCCCTTGGCGGCACCTGGCGCGACAACACCTACCCGGGCTGCGCCTGCGATGTGCCGTCCGCGTTGTATTCCTATTCCTTTGCTCAGAACCCGAACTGGAGCCGGGTATTCGCCGGGCAGGCGGAAATTCTCGACTATGTGAATGATGTCGCCGCCCGCTTTCAGGTGGAGCCCCACATTCACTATGGTGAACCTGCCATTAGCACCCAGTGGGATGAGCGCCGCTGTCGCTGGATGGTGCGCACAGCCAAAGGTGAATATCACGCCCGCACGATTATCTCCTGCGCCGGCTACCTGCATGAGCCTCAGATTCCCGATATTCCCGGGCTAAAAGAATTTAGCGGTACTGTTTTTCATTCCTCGCACTGGGATCATCAGCATGACTTGCGTGGCGAACGGGTCGCGGTGATCGGCACTGGTGCATCGGCCATCCAGTTTGTCCCGGAGATTCAGCCTTTGGTGAAACAGCTGGTACTGTTCCAGCGCACCCCTCAGTGGATCTTGCCAAAACCCAATCAGGCCATGGGCAGCACCTCGCAAAAATTGCTTGGCTTGCCAATGGCAATGGGCGCCCTGCGTGCGGCGTTATATTCCGGGCTTGAAGCCTTTGGCGTTGGCTTTCGCAGGCCGGTGCTGCTCAAGCAAATCGAAAAGATTGCCCGGGCCCATATCAATCTGACGGTTAAGGACCCGGAGCTGCGTGCAAAGCTAACTCCGGACTACACCCTCGGTTGTAAGCGTGTGCTGCTATCGAACAACTATTACCCCGCGCTAACACAGGCAAACGTGGATGTGCTTGCCACCGGCGTTAAAGAAGTGCGCGGTAATGTATTAGTTGGCCATGATGGCAGTGAGCGGGAAGTGGACACTATTATTCTTGGCACCGGCTTCCATGTTTCCGATCCGCCGATTGCCGAACAGGTGCGCGGTACCGATGGCCGCACCTTGGAGGAGATCTGGAATGGCAGCCCACAAGCCTACCGTGGTACCACCATTGCCGGCTTTCCAAACCTGTTTCTGGTGCTTGGCCCGAATTTGGCGATTGGTAACAATTCTGCATTTATCGTTATCGAGTCGCAGCTCAACTATGCCATGGGTGCGTTAAAGAGCATGCGCGACAAAAACCTGATCCGTTTGGAAGTGCGGGAGGCGGTGCAGCGGCGTTACAACAGCAAAGTACAAAAGGCGTTGCAGGGAACCGTGTGGAATACGGGCGGTTGCTCCAGCTATTACATCGACCGTAATGGCAAAAACAGCATCGGCTTTCCATGGAGCAGTAACACCATGCAGCGATTACTGCAGCAATTTGACGTGCAGAGTTATGACACCCAGGCAGCCGATGAAGTAATCGGTGAAAGCATGTCTGTGACCGGTTGAGGAAAGTTAATGACAGAACCAAAACGAGCCCTGGTACTTGGCTGTGGCGCGGTGGCTGGCGCCGCTTGGCAGATCGCCATATTGAATGAGTTGCAGCAACGCCTGGGATGGGATGCCCGCGATGCAGATATTCTTATCGGCACCTCCGCCGGTGCCGTGCTCGCCACCCTGCTCGGCGCTGGGGTCGGCGTCGAGCGCATGCTCGCCAGCCAGCGTGGCGAGCTGCAGGATTGCAAATGGAATCACGACACAGATACCGGCGGCGCTATTCCGCCCCTGCCGCGCCTCGGCTTGAGCGGGGCAAAGCTGTTTGTCCATGGCCTGCGCGGTGAGGTATCACCCCTTACTGCTATCACCGGCCTGATGCCGCACGGTCGCACGGACATGCAGCCTATGATGAATTTGATAGACAGTGTGATCACTCCGGGGAAATGGGTGCCGCACCGTAACACCTGGCTGATTGCCGTGGATGCGGAAAGCGGCCAGCGTGTCGCCCTTGGTCGCGAACATACTGATATGCCGGCCAATCGGGCGGTATGTGCCTCCTATGCCGTACCTGGCGTGTGCCCGCCAGTGCAGTGGCAAGGCAGCACCTATCTGGATGGTGGCATTGCCTCACCAGCTTCCGCCGACTTGCTGTTGGGCGCCGATATCGAAGAAGCCATTGTGCTAGCCCCTATGGCCTCCATGCAGATGGATAATCCGCGCTCGCCTCTGGCGAAGATTGAACGTCGGGTGCGCCGCTATATGACCGCGATTGTTGATCGGGAAGTGGCGCAGCTTCGCGCCGCCGGCATACGCGTAACCCGCATTGATCCGGGCCCTGAGGATCTGGCGGCATTCGGATTCAATATGCTGGACCCAGCCAGGCGTGTTCGTGTGTTTGAAGCTGCCAGCCGTACCGCCGGCCCGGTGGTGCGGCAAGCCCTCGAGGATGCCTGCTGATCAGCGGGTCCACACATCCGTCAGGTTCTTTCCCTGTTGTAAGATTTTGCTTACATGAATCGGTTTGACTCTATTAGATAATCCTTCTGGCCCAGGATTGCGGTGCGGAAGTAAACAGTGCTAATTTCTATCGTGATTCAGAGCGCGCCTTTTAATTATTTCAGCCGTAAGAGTGAGATAGTATGAAGCTATATTGCGTTTTTTCTATTCTGTTTTCATTTCTTCTCTCGGCACAAGCTGTGGCGGACGACACTGAAAATCTGGAAGTTAGAGAGCTAATAGATCATGTGTTGGCGAGCTTGGAGAGAGGGGAATATGCAGAGCTAGCCGATCTATATCATTATCCTAAAGAGTGGTCTGCTGATCAGCTCAAGGAAGACAAATGCAACATGGAGAAAAACTTGGCATATATGGGAGAGCGGTTCGGAAAGCCCTTGAGCGCAAGAACCTTCAAAGAAGCAAAGAATTACTTGCACTTAGGTATTATGAGCGCTTCTAACGATTTCTGGTCTAATTACACGCAAACGATGACAGTTGAGCTTGATATCGAATATCAAAAGGAAGGAAGCGATGTGCTTGTCTTGGAGTTGGTAAAAATTGGGTCGGAAATAAAACTAAAAGCAATTGTCTATGGTCTGAAATTAGACTCTCCTATGGCAGTTATGAGGTTTAAGGAATTTGGCCAAGAATTTACTTTAGATCGGAAAAAGCGTGCCGAAAGTGGAGTGTGCACGTTTGGCATATAATAAGAAGTCTAATTTAATATATTTAGCTCACCCGCTTTCGCGGACACCTTCTCCTAACAGAGAAGACTGGCAATGCCCTGATATAAAAACCCAGAAAGATTTGGGTTTATGCAAGACCACGTACGAGAGCTAGCCGTTTTTTTTACGGCGCCTGGCTGCCAGCGTCCCGGGCCCGAACTCGGGCATGACCTCCCGGGGCTTGAGCGGCTCGTGGCACTCGGAACAGCTGATCTCAGGGACAAAGTACTCGCCGCAGCCCTGGTGTTTGTAGACCATGGGCGCACCGTTGCCGTCATCCATCCATTTGTCGCCCCAGCGCACCATCATCATGATGATCGGGTACAGGTCGAGGCCCTTTTCCGTCAGTCGGTATTCATAGCGCGGCGGGCTTGACTGGTATTCCACTTTTTTCAGCACACCTTGCGCCACCAGCTTTTTCAGGCGCTCGGACAGTCGGTGCCGGGAAATGCCCAATTTTTTTTGGAAATCCTCAAAGCGCCGCACCCGCAGGAATGCATCCCGCAGGATCAGCAAGGTCCAGCGATCGCCAATGACCGACAGGGTTCTGGCCACGGAGCATGTCTCTTCCTGTAACTCTTCCCAGCGCATGACTCACCTTTTTGGCCCGGATTGATTGAGCCGTAATGGGGCTATTGGGGCATTGTAACCTTGTGCGTTCCATTGTGGAACTTACTATCTTTGAGCGGGAGTCCTGAAGCATCAGGCATGGCGCGATACGGGCGCAGGTGCGCGGGTCAACAGGTCGCCCTCGGCCACAGGAGAGACAATATGATCAGGATTCAGGAACGGTCAGAAGTGGTCGAGCGGGATGGCACGGATATGAGCACCGCCTGCGTGCTTTGCTCGCACAACTGCGGCCTCAAGGTGGATGTCAAGGATAACCGCATCGACAAGGTCCGCGCCGATGACACCAACCCAGCCACCACCGGATACAGCTGCAACAAGGCCTATAGCATCGGCCACTATGTGGAGCACAAGCAGCGCCTGGAGCACCCGCTCAAGCGCACCGCTGACGGTGAGTACGTCAGGATTTCCTGGGACGAAGCCATTACCGAGATTGCCGCGAAGCTGAATGCTATTCGCGACACGTCTGGCCCCACCGCCATTGCCCTCAATGGCATCGGTGGCCAGAGCAATCATATGGACGCACTGTTCGCCATGGGGTTTATGGGAGTGGTAGGCACGCCCTGGTACTTCAGTTCCTACGCGCAGGAAAAATCCCAACACCACTGGATCGACCAGCAAATGGCGAAGTCGCCGCCGGGTCTGTATTTCCATGCGGATGCCTGGAACAGTGATGTGATCCTGCTAATGGGCACCAACCCGCTGCTGAGTAACCGCGGCCATAACCCCACAGAGGGATTCAAGAAATTTTTCAAGAATGAAAACAACCGGCTGTTTGTGGTGGACCCGCGCCGCTCGGAGACGGCCCGCCGCGCCCATGTGCATCTGGCAGGCAAGCCCGGCACCGATGCCTACCTGCTGATGGCCATGGTGAAACACATTCTCGACAAGCAGCTGTTTGATTCCGGCTTCCTGAAAGACAAGGCGGTGAATTTTACCGAACTTGAGAAAGCGTTCAGGGATATATCAGTACACGCCATGTGCGCCGCGTGTGAGCTGGATGTGGAATCCGTGACTGACGTGGCCGAGCAATTTGCCCGCGCGGGGAAGGCCAGCATTTTCTATGACCTCGGTGTGGAACAGATACGTCACTCCACGCTGGTCTCCTGGTTGATGAAGGTGTTGTCCATGATCACCGGCAATTACGCTCAGCCCGGTGGCAATATTTTCTCCGGCAGTTTTTCGCCTGCTGTTGCCCCCGTGCCCGCCATGAAGCCTTATATTGCCCCGGTATCCGGCATACAGGGCATTGCCACGCTGGCGCCCATGGGCATGTTCTCGCCTTACCTGCTGCCGGAGGAAATCGAGGCGGGCAACATTCAGGCGTTGATTGTGGAAGGCTCTAATCCGCTGCTGGCCTATGCCGATACCCGCCGTTTTGAAAGGGCCCTGCGAAAGCTAGATTTGCTGGTCGTCATCGAGCCCGCCTTTACCGAGACCGCTCGGGTGGCCGATTACGTGTTGCCAACGCCCACAGGCTACGAAAAGTGGGAGTGGTGCACCTTTCCCAAGGGCTACCCGGAAATTTATGCACAGCTCAGGCCGCCGATCCTGAGTGGCCCAGCAGAAGCCTTGCCAGAAGCCGAGATTTACAGCCGGCTGGTGACCGCCATGGGGCTGGTTCCGAAAGCGCCTGAGGTGTTGCACCAGTTGGCCGGCCAAAAGCATCTGGGCCTGTTTTTTGGCGCCCTCGGCGGCATTGCCGCTTTGCGTGGCCGCATGGACTCGAACAAGACACTGGGCCACGCCATCTTTCGGGCTTACCAGACCCTGGGGCCAAGACTGGAAAACCCCTCGCTGGTCACCGTCTGGCTCACCAGTGTGCTCTATGCCTTATCCTGCCGTCGCGATGTGGTTCGTCACTTGGGGCCCGATTACCGCTTCGCCTCACCCTTCAGGCTCGCCGAGGAGTTGGCTGAGCGTGTCATTAAGCACCCGGAAGGGGTGCAAGTGGCACTGAAGGACGTCGGGGAAAACTTTTCTGAGGCAGTACGAACGCGTAACGGCAAGGTCAACCTCGTGCCGAAAGTTGTGTTGCCACTGATTAAACAGGCCATCGCCTATTCGGAATCAGAAGACGATAGCTTCCCCTACATGGTGTCTGCCGGTGAACGCACCCAGTGGACCGCCAACACCATTCAGCGCAGTAACGAGTGGCGTAAAGGTAAGGGGCCGCACTTCTGGATCAAGGTCAGCCCGAAGCTCGCCGAAGAAATCGGCGCAAAGCAGGACGATATCGTGATTCTGGAAACCGCCGTGGGCCAGCTCGATGCCCCGGTGATTATTTCAGACACTATGCCCGACAAGCTGGTGTCCATCCCCAATGGCTTTGGCATGGAATACCCGGATCCGGAAACCGGCGAGCTGAAACCAGTGGGCCGGAATGCCAACCTGATTACCAGCCTGGATGAGCGTGACCCGATCACGGGGTGCCCATACCTCAAGCATCAGCCGTGTCGGGTTTATAAAAAGGATCTGCTACCAATGAACGCCCCGGCAATTTGAAATAATGGATACACGTTGAGCTTTGCCCGGAAGCCCGGTCCAAAGATTAAGTCATTTTTTACTTAACATTTACTGCCTAAAAGAGTTTGATTAAAGAATGGAAATTGAGCGCGATATCCCGCTGGTTGAAGAAATCCTTGGCTCTTTTAAAAGAGTCATTGGTGAAGATTACAATGCATATAAAAATCACGTATATCGCGTTATCAATCTTTGCTACTCACTTTCCCAACTTGATCCTGTTGGGAAGGAAAAGGTTCAAATTGCTGCATGCTTTCATGACATAGGGATTTGGACTAAGAAGACCCTGGATTATCTTCCTCCGTCAGAGACTGCTGCATCAGACTACCTTCGAGCAACAGGAAGAGATGTGTGGGTGCCGGAGATCTGCGAAATGGTGGAAATGCACCATAGAATTCGATCCTGTAGTGATTGCCGATTTCCTCTGGTGGAATCCTTCCGCCGAGCGGATATTGCAGACTTCTCACTAGGGCTGGTGCCAATGGGCATCGACAGGGAGGTTATTTCCAGGGTTAAAGCAGAGTTCCCGAACAGCGGCTTCCATAAGAGATTGGCTCAGTTGGCTACTATGTGGATTGTCAGGCATCCACTTAATCCATTGCCAATGTTTCGTGGCTAGCGCCCTCGCAATCCGTTTCTAAGCAGCCTCTATATGCGATCAAATTTCAGTGACGATAGGCCCCTGGTGTGACGCCCGTCCAGCCCTTGAATGCACGGATGAATGCACCGGTTTCAGTGAATCCAACTCTAAGGGCAATGTCGGCTACGGGCATACGGTATAGCGTAAGATAGTGAATTGCAGAGTCTCGACGGATAACGTCCTTGATTTCTTGGTAGATTATTCCTTCTTTTTTCAGTTTTTGACGAAGGGTTTTAGGCGTCATATGTAGTGTTCTTGCCACCTCATCAAAGGAGGGGAATCTGCAATCGGTGCAGGCGTCCAGTTGTCGCCGGATCTTTGCGCTGTAGCTGTCGTCATCGGCGGGAACAATCAGTAGCCCAGCGGGAGTTTGTTGAGTGTAATGGGCGAAATCATCATCGCTCTTGACGATCGGTTGATCCAGATAGTGGGCGCCAAAGCGGATGCTGAGGCTATCCTGGTTGAAGTCTCTGGGGCAGGGGAATATGTACTGGTATTCAGCTTCGTGGGGTGGTGATGGGAAGTCAAAGCTGACATGCTTGAGTACGATATTCCGGTCGATAAGCCAGCTGGAGAACCGGTGCCACCCGGAGAGAATAAACTCAGCGAAAAGGTGATTCTCATCCAGAGCTGGGCTGTGCAGGCTGACCTCGATTAAAGCGCCATTCGACTCCTCAGTGAGAGATATTTCATAGCCTGGATTGATGTACCTATGGAAGTCCATGCCTAGCTTGAGTGCATGCCTCAGCGTTGGAGTGTGCAGCATCAGCATGCCGGTATACCTGAAGGCGCCAAGTTTGAGAGGCGTTTCAGTCAGATTAAGGTTCTCGTCCCCAAGGGCCTTCCACGCGCTCCGTGTTAGTGTGACATAGCTTTCGTAGGGTATGCGGGCCCGTTCATCGTCGAGTACCGCTTCTGATATGCCCGCGTGGCGTAAATGCTCTTGGTAATCGATGTTCGCGCGCTTAAGTGAGAGTAGAAGCGTTCTCACGTAATGGCTGGCAATCGTCGTTTTCTGCATATCTGTCTCTAATTGGAGCGAGCTCGAAAGACGCAGCCATCAAGGTATGAGAGTCGCGAGGGCTAAGTAATTACGGTAGCAGCGCTGCCTACGCTGCGCAATCGACCCATTCCCCCTTGCTAGATCCCTGCCAGGGTTCGAATGTGTGCATTGAAAAGTGACTTTGTGTCATGTGGCTCCATTAATCCCGACGCCTATAATCATTGTATCAGTGGGCATGGCGGGCATATTTTCCGAGTGCAGAACCCGCGGTTCGAGAATTCAGAATAAGAATAGACGCAGAGGCTGTCATGTACCTTTATCACTCGATTCAGCGGAATGCCAAGATATTTGGCAAGCAGATCGCTACGGTATGCTCCGGCCGCCAATATACTTGGGCAGAGACCGAACAGCGTATAGCTAGGCTGGCAGGTGCGCTGGCTGCCCATGGTGTCAAGGCAGGAGAGCACTTGGCTATTCTGTCAACGAACTCGGCGCGCTACTTTGAGTATTTCTACGCTGCTCCATGGGTTGGCGCGATCCTCGTTCCACTGAATATTCGTTGGTCCGTTAAAGAGAATGTCTATTCGATAGAAGACTCTAACAGTACCGTGCTTTTTGTAGATGACGCGTTCATGGAGATGGGCCGCCAGCTGACAGCTGAAACAGACCGAATACGCCTGACCATTTATATGGGCGACAAAGAAACCCCGGAAGGAATGCTAGGCTTTGAGCAGCTGATAGAAAAGGGAGAGGCAATTGCTCCTGTAGCTAGCGGTTATGACAGTCTGGCGGGCATCTTTTACACCGGAGGAACCACGGGGTTTCCCAAGGGAGTCATGCTCTCTCATCAGAATATGTGGACTTGCGCTATCTCTGTGATGGCGAATATTGGCCTTAATTGTGAGAATGACCGGTACCTGCATGCCGCGCCCATGTTTCACCTTGCGGATGCAGCCTTTTCGCAATCGGCAGCTATCGGTGGGCTGACACATGTATTCATTCCTTTTTTTGAGGCTGAATCGGTCATCAGGACTATTGAGACGGAGCGAGTAACCCACACGTTACTGGTCCCCACAATGATTAGCATGTTACTGGCGTCGCCCTCATTATCGACAGCCGATTTAAGTTCTCTAAAGACAATAGTGTACGGGGCATCTCCTATGCCCGAGGGTACTCTCATTGAGGCGATGAAGAAGATGCCAACTGTTGGCTTTGTTCAGGCATATGGTCAATCTGAGCTGGGCCCACTATGCAGTATTCTCGGCGCCGAATGGCATGTCCTGGAAGGACCAAAAGCGGGCAAGCTGAGATCGGCCGGGCTACCGGGCTACTGTGTGAACGTTGAGATTCGGGATGCAGACGGACAGGAATTGCCCAGAGGGAAAGTGGGCGAGGTGGTGGTATGCGGCCCCAATAGCATGATGGGGTACTGGAATAAGCCTGAGCAGACCGCCAGTACATTGATTGATGGCTGGGTGATGACAGGCGATGTCGGCTACATGGATGAGGACGGCTTCATTTTTCTGGTTGATCGCTCAAAGGACATGATTATCTCCGGTGGCGAAAATGTTTTTTCGGTCGAAGTCGAGAGTGCTCTTTCGACGCACCCTGCAGTAATGGAGTCCGTAGTAATCGGAATTCCGGATGAGCAATGGGGTGAAGCCGTTCACGCAATCGTGCGTCTCAAGAATGGAGAGAGCGCTACTCGAGAAAGCATTATTTCTCATTGTCGTACACTTATTGCGGGCTACAAAGTGCCTCGTAGTTTGGAGTTCCGTGAGGATCCGTTTCCGACCACAGGTGCGGGGAAACTACGCAAAGTGGAATTGCGGCAGCCATTCTGGGCGGGGGTTGATCGGGGGATTAACTAAGAGGTCTTTCCATGGCTGTGCGCTGCCCGGCATTTTTATGTCGGGCTTTTTTATGCCCCGCACATTAGTTCTTGCGGTACGTGAATCATCGTATCTATCTAACAACATTCCGCCACCTTGTGGTAATTCATTGGTGCGATTCCATCATTGTTGACGAAAGGCGACTGCCTGAAAATATTGCCATTGCAATAAAAACCCATCGTTGGCCAGGTAGGACGAGATAGATGAACGATATTCGGTTTGATGAAAAGGTGGCAATCGTAACGGGAGCAGGTGGTGGTTTAGGGCGTGCCTATGCTCTGGATCTTGCCAAGCGTGGTGCCCGCGTTGTGGTCAACGACCTTGGAGGCAGTGGACATGGTGAAGGGGCAAGCTCTTCGGCGGCAGATAGTGTTGTTGAAGAAATAAGAACTGCAGGAGGCGATGCCGTAGCGAACTACAACTCGGTTGAAGACGGTGCGCAGATTGTCCAGACCGCGATAGATAACTATGGCCGTATCGATATTGTTATTAACAACGCTGGAATCCTGAGAGATAGCAGCTTTGCAAAGATGCAGGATAAGGACTGGGAAATGATCCATAGGATCCATGTCTACGGTGCTTATAAAGTTACCAAAGCTGCGTGGCCCTATATGCTGGAGCAAGGGTTCGGTCGAATTATCTTTACAACGTCTGCTGCGGGAATCTACGGAAACTTCGGTCAGGCAAACTATAGTGCTGCAAAATCCGCTTTGATCGGCCTGGGGCGAACTCTGGCAGTCGAGGGTGGCCGCAAGAACATTCAGTCAAACATCATTGCCCCTATTGCGGGATCACGCCTGACAGAAACAATCTGGCCGGAAGAAGTTTTGAATGCTACTAGTCCAGAGTTCGTCGTTCCTCTCGTCATCAAGCTATGTGCTGAAGAAAACAAAGAGAATGGCTCCCTATTTGAAGTCGGCGCAGGGTGGTTCAGCAAGATACGCTATCAGCGTACCCGTGGGCTGGCACTGGGCACCGAGAGTCCGATTACAGCCGAGCAGATCGCAGATCAATGGGCAACGGTTATCGATTTTACCGATGCTGATACCGCCGAGAGCATTGTCGATACCTTCAAAGCTGTCAGTAAGTGCGTGGGCATCGATTTGCTTGCGGCCAAAAAGTAACTACCCATTTAGAGCGGAGTCAGGCGATGGCAAGTGCACGTGTATCTGGTGTGGGCATGGTCAAGTTCGCCAAGCCAGGCCAGCAAGAGTCATACCGGGTGATGGCCTCAACGGCGATCAAGCAAGCGATAGAAGATGCGGGCATTGAATACAATCAGGTCGAACAGGCGTATGCAGCTTACATATATGGCGATAGCTGCTGTGGCCAGCATGCTTTGTATGATGTAGGGATGAGCGGAATTCCAGTCATAAATGTGAACAACAACTGCTCTTCTGGTTCGTCAGCACTTTTTCTGGCGCGTCAGGCCGTCGAGTCCGGTGCAGTTGAGTGCGCATTGGCATTCGGGTTCGAGGAAATGCAACGCGGTGCGTTGGGTTCGGCGTGGGATGATCGTGAGTCGCCATTTGGCCCAATGATGAACAGGCTGGGCGAATTGTCTGACGCACCGGATGGACCTCTGGCATTAAGGATGTTTGGTCAGGCAGGTACTGCTTATATCGACAAGTACAGTGCTGACCCAAAGATCTTTGGTATGGTCTCTGTAAAAACCCGCAGTCACGCCATACGCAACCCCTACTCACTTTTCGATCAGCCCCTCACATTGGATGAAGTGATGGGAGCCCCCGTGATTTACCCGCCACACCTGACACGTTTAATGGCTTGTCCTCCCACCTGTGGTGCGGCGGCTGCTGTGATTTGTAGTGAAGCATTTGCTCGCAAAAATGGGCTGAATGCTGGCGTCGAGATCGTGGCTCAAGCCATGGTGACGGATTTGGCTGACAGCTGGACCGACCCCATTAACCTGATTGGTGCCGAGATGACGCGCAAGGCGGCTAGCCAGGTCTACGAGCAGGCGGGACTAGGCCCGGAAGATATTCAGGTGATCGAGCTCCACGACTGTTTCACGACAAACGAAGTCATTACCTATGAAGGACTCGGTTTGTGTGCCGAGGGAGGCGCCGAGAAGTTTATCGTCGAAGCAGACAATACCTACGGCGGAAAGTTTGTTGTTAATCCTTCAGGCGGATTGATGTCCAAGGGGCACCCGATCGGCGCTACTGGCCTTGCACAATGCGCAGAGCTGGTTTGGCACCTGCGCGGACAAGCTGGCGATCGTCAGGTGGAAGGTGCGCGGGTGGCATTGCAGCACAACCTGGGGCTCGGTGGTGCTGCTGTCGTGACGATGTATCGCAAGGTATAACCCTGCCTGAAGAAAATACAGCGCAGCAGACACGGTGTTTCGCCGGCGGGGATGAATATCATTGAAATAGGAGAAGTGCATGCTGGATAGATCCCGGATTGGCCATGAGTTCGAGAGTTTTAGTGCGGAAGTAGAGAAGGGTCGTCTTAGGTTTTTCGCGAAGTCCATCGGTGAGACTGATCCCGTGTACTGGGACGAAGCCGCCGCAAGGAGTGCCGGTTACAGGAATATTCCCGCGCCGCCCACTTTTCCATTTTCACTGGATATGGATGGGCCTGAATTACTGCCTGTTATTGATTTTCTGAAGATGGATGTCAGTCGAATTCTTCATGGTGCCCAGGAGTTCGAGTATCCCGGAATGATCTATGCGGGAGATACCATAACGGTAAAATCTAAGCTAAAGGATATTTTCGATAAGAAGAGCGGTGCTTTGGAATTTGTTGTCATGGAAAATTCCTACACCAACCAGAACAACGAAGTTGTAGCTAAATCTACCTGCACGCTGGTTTATCGAAACGCATGATCGAGAGAGGGGAAAAACTATGTCTGAAGTTGTCGTAGGAACGGAAATCGCGTCGTTAGAGCTTCCGCCGATTTCCCGGTTTACATTGGCTCTTTACGCGGGCGCATCTGGCGATCATAACCCGATTCATATTGACAGCGATTTTGCTAAAAAGGCGGGAATGCCGGATGTATTCGCGCACGGGATGCTGTCTATGGCGTATCTTGGGCGCATGCTGACAAACTGGCAGCCCCAGTCAAGGTTGGTTAAGTTCAGTAGTCGGTTTTTGACCATCACACAACTATACGATGTGATTATGTGTAGTGGAAAAGTCACTGAGGTGTTCGAAGAAGGCGGGCAGCAGCGAGCGCGTATTGAAGTGATCGCTGCGAGGAAGGATGGAACGCAGACGCTGGCGGGCGAGGCTATCGTTGCGATTTAGGAATTCGCTCGGAGTGCTCCTTTGGTTTTTTGGGCAGCCCCACGATTAGGCAGCCCAGAGGGTCCCTGGCGATTAGAGCTCGCCAAGGACCTCTGAAAATAGTTCCTAGCCTAGGGCGCCTGATTTTTTCATTTCTTCAATCTCGTCACCACTGAAACCCAGCTCCTGCAAAACTTGCTGGCTATCGGCACCGAGCGAGCCGCCGGCATGCTTGTATCTTGGTCGGTTTCGGGAGAACTTGATTGGGCAGCCAATCTGCCTTAGCACAGAGCCATTTGGCGTGCTGACTTCCACAACCATATCACGCTCTCTAAGTTGTGGGTGTTCCATTGCTTCTATGACTGTCAGGACAGGCTCTACGCACGCGTCGATATCTTTGAAGACATCCCGCCATTCCGAGAATGCCTTGCTTGCGAATATTCTTGTAAGCTCTTCGCGCAAGAATCTTTGATCTTGTGTCTTTTGGCTCAGTCCGAGTTTGCTTAGTTCGGGGCGGCCGACGGCGTCACATAACAGTTTCATAAATTGGGGCTCCAGACTGCCAACTGAAAAGTATCGACCATCTGAAGTCTTGTAGTAATCGTAGAATGAACCGCCGTTAAGCATATCCTCTCCGCGCCCCGGTGAGATGCCAGTGCCAAGTGCTACCGCGCCGGTCATTCCGTTTAGAGCAAAAGAGGCATCAGTCATGCTGATATCGACCATCTGCCCTTTATTACTGCGCTGGCGCTCGATCACTGCAGCCAGAATCCCAGTGACCGCGTGCAAGGAGCCGCCGGCGATGTCGGCTAGCTGAATTCCTAGCGGAAGCGGTCCCTCACCGGCGCGCCCGGTATAACTGGCTGAGCCGGACGTCGCAAGATAGTTGATATCATGGCCAGGGCGATTTTTGTATGGGCCAGTTTGGCCATAGCCAGTGATGGCGCAGTAGATCAGTCGGGGATTAATCGTCTTAAGGGTTTCATAGCCAATTCCGAGACGATCCATGACTCCGGGGCGAAACTGTTCGACGACAATGTCGTACTGCTGGACCAGTTGTTTTACGATTTCGACGGCGCCCGGGTTCTTCAGGTTTAGCCCTATTGAGCTTTTCGAACGGTTTAGATATGAGTGGCTATAAGTGACGCCATGCTCATCAAATGGCGGTAGCTGCCGGGTGAGCTCAGGGCGACCTGGTGCCTCAACGCGCAGTACTTCTGCGCCCATGTCTGCCAGCATCATGGTGGCGTATGGCCCGGGCAGCAGTGTCGATAGGTCCAGAACTTTCAGTCCAGTTAGGGGCATGATGTAAACCTGTTGATGAGTTGGTGAGGCGGCGCGGATAGAAGTGCTGCAGTTTCCGAGAGCCAATTTTCATATCGCAGAATAGGCACTCTGAAAATGTTTAGAAATGACAAATAGGTACTGTTAAGTTCACAAAAGTTGACGCGCTGCTCGTGATAAGGCATCAACAACAACCTGCCGATCGATTATTTAGTCCGGCGGGCGAAAATTAATCGGGTTGAGCAGTCGCGTATGGGGTCAATGCGGCTTTGGCGCCATGAACGCACCATTCGCCCAGTTGGGTCTGGATTCCGGGTAACAGGTACGCTAACAATTCGCCGAAGTCGGGGCGCCGGAAGATGGCGCCCCTTAGCTCCGCATTACATCAACGGACTAGCTAGATAAGGCGGATAACCACAATGCATCACATCTGCGCATACAATTAACGACGCCTATGTATCTGTTAGTTTGTCCGCGAGCGACGTTTGAAAGTTTGCGTGTGCGCTACCGTAGCGACGCCGTCATCAGCGTTAACAGTGTAGAAAGTAAGAGTAAGGTCGTTACCCTGAATTTCTGAAATCACAAAGCCGAGCACGTTTCCCTGCTGATAGATGAACGGATTGCGCGTGGCGTCCCCCTCCAGCTCCCGTGTTTTGGCGCCGGCCCCGGAAATCATGAAGATAGTATTGCCACACTCGGGGATGGAGTGAAGCAGTTGCAGGTCGTGATCATGTCCAGCGACAAAAAGATCGACCTTGCCGCAGATATTTTTCTCGAGCCAGCGGCGATAGTTCTCCCCGGAGAAACGACGAGTGAACAAATCGATGGATGTGATGCCTTCATAGTTTCCAGCATTGCCATGCATGCCATTGGAAAGATACGGATGGTGGCCATAAGCAATTTTCCATTGTGCATTGCTGCTTGCCAGGGCATTGCGGGCCCACTCGCCTTGCTGCCACTCATACCAGACCCAGTATTCCGGATCGGTCTCAAACACGGTCATGAAGGGGTTGGAGTCGAGCGCCAGAAAGGTGGCGGTAGGCGCGCCGCTGTTGGCGGGGTGCGAGTGTTCATAGTAGCGAGAGGGCATGATCCAGCGGTCAGTGGCGCGGTCGTTCCGGTAGCTATATTCAACCTGAATCTCGCCAGTCCGGTTCCAGTTTCCGATGCCGTCGACGACCAGGCTGTTGTCGTGATTGCCGAGCGCCATGTAGAAGGGGAAGTTGGCATTGCGCATGGGCTGTTCGAATTTTCGATCAAATGCATCTTCATAAGGTGATTGCGGGTTCTCATCATAGATATTGTCGCCCAGCCCAATAGCAAACTCGCAGCCACCTTTCTGGTCGCACACAGCTCCCATGGCGTTGGCAACCAGCTCCTGTTCACGGGCGCCGGTGCCGAAGTCCCCAACTGCTACAAATCGAAGTGAAGCTGAGGTGTCGCCGTCGACGGCATAGTCCAAAGGCTTGAACACGGCCTTTACCTCAATATCGCTATCCAGTTTAACCCAGCAGTGCAGCCGCTCGGCGCTGTCACAGCCGCGCCAGTGAGAGAAGCGATAGCCAGCATCCGGGGTGGCGATAAGCTGCGCTTTCTTGATGCCAAATCTGCCTTGGAGATCCTCGTAGTCGCGTACCAGACAGGTGCCAGAATCTGCGCGACAATTGATCATTGCCGGGTTCGACGTGACTGTGCCGCCAGCGGTGGTGATCACCTTGAGGTCACAGGCAGAGATAGCCAAACAGGTGCTTAATAATATAGCGAGTCGAGTCAGTTTTCCGGTTCCACAGATGTTGGTCAGCATGATTGAGCCTTTTAATTGTTATTGGGGCGAAGCAGCGTTAGGAATCAAGTGAACAGTGATGCGCAGGCACTTCCGTGTGCTGGAATACATGCCAGCGTGACAGAGGGCAGTAGCTGACTGTATCGTCTGAATGCTCACAAAATGGGACATAGTGCATGCAGAAAGAGTCAGATTTTGGTCTGAGTCTTGTACGGACGCTCATCGGGCAAGAATAAATGCGTAGACGCGCCGTCTGCAGGCAGTGGAAACCCTTAGTTATGCAGGCGAGTAAAGAAAAGATTTATAGGCTGCCCTGCGTGGCGTGAGCCATGCGCCGGCTTGGATGTTTGGAATGATGATGGGACTGAGAATAGTTCTGCAGATAGTCGGTTTAATAATGCTTATTGCAGGCTTATTCCTGACATATAGCCCGGATTTTGTGAGTAAATAGATTATTAGGAAAATTCCGTGGAGAAATTACATGTTGAGTTATCGCAAGTCCAGCCTTGTGACGTTGTGCTGGCTTTCTCTTTTTGGATGGTCAGGCGACATTGTGGCGCAGCCAGAGGGCATGCTGTCTGCCGAGGAGTCGGATCCGGGAATGATGGGCTGGATGGTAGGGAGTCCGCCGCCTGCAGACAAGCTTATCATGCAGCCGGAGTCTGACTTTTTCAGCTTCCCGAAACTGCGATGGACGGTTTGCCATATTCGTGAGCTGATGCCAACCAAGCAGGTTGGAAAAGGCATTATGCCAGCAATTCCTTTTCGATACGCCCTCGACGACAACATAGATGAGGTTTCATTTATCCCTCTTGGGGGTACCACGCCGATGACCTGGGAACAGTCATTATCTGCCAATTACACAGATGGTGTTTTGATTCTTCATAAGGGCAAGGTGGTGTACGAGAAGTATTTGGGGTGCCTTGGTGAGGCTGGCAAGCATGCGGCTATGTCCATGACGAAATCCGTTACCGGTCTGCTGGCTGAGATTCTCGTTGTGGAGGGCAAGCTGGATGAAACCGCCAGAGTCTCTTCCATTGTTCCTGAGCTTGAGGGTAGTGCGTTCGGTAGCGCGACTGTTCGTCAGGTAATGGATATGACCACAGGCCTGAATTACAGTGAGGATTACTCGAATCCCAAAGCCGATATCTGGGTTTATTCTCAGGCTGCAAGCCCGTTGCCGAAGCCGAAAGGCTATGTCGGCCCAAATGGCTATTTTGAGTACCTGCAAACCGTTAAGCAGCAAGGGGATCATGGTGAGGCATTTGGCTACCGGACGATTAATAGTGATGCGCTTGGATGGATCATCGCGCGGGTCGAGGGAAAAGATGTTGCAGCACTGACTTCCGAGCGAATCTGGCAGAAGATCGGCGCGGAACAAGATGGCTACATGACCGTTGATGCAAAGGGTGTTCCTTTTGCCGGAGGCGGCCTCAGTGCCGGCCTACGCGATCTGGGGCGTCTTGGCCAGTTAATGCTTGATGAAGGGAAGCTTAATGGCAAGCGATTGTTCCCGAAGCAGGTGGTGAGAAATATCCGTGCTGGCGGTGATAAGGGAGCCTTTGCCAAAGCCGGTTATGCCACGCTGGCTGGTGGGAGCTACCGTAGCATGTGGTGGGTTTTCCATAACGATCACGGCGCCTTTGCCGCCCGTGGCGTGCATGGTCAGACCATCTACGTGGATCCAACGGCAGATATGGTTATCGTCAGACTGGCGTCTTACCCTGTTGCCAAGAATGCCAAGATTGACCCGACATCGTTGCCGGCATACCAGGCGGTGGCAGAGTATCTTCTTCAGAAATGAAGAAGCCGGAGCATGCTAATGAGAAACGCCGCCCTGTTCTCGGTCGCCATCGCCTTTTTTCTCGTTGCGATCGCCCTGTTCTATATCGGCATGAACATGCCCGAACTGAATCGCAATCTTGAGCGCCTTTCAGTGGCCAGCGATGTGGTGACGGAAGAGTTCCCCGGTTTGCTGGACACTGCCAATCGCCTTGAACCACATGTTTCACCATTACTGGATGAGGTCGCAGCCAGCCGGCTGCTGGTGGGTCAGGTCGTGCAGGAAGCTGCCGCGTATCGGAGTGAGCTGCCTGCAATGATGTCGAGAGTGGATGCAATGGAATCGCGGCTCGCGGCGGTACAGGCGCAGTTGCCGGAGGTCATGACCCGTCTGGACGCACTGCTGGAAGAATCGAAAGTCTGGCGCCCGGTCACTGAATCCGCGCTGAAGGAATCAGAGGCCTGGCGCTCCAGTATTCCGGATTATCTGATTCGCTCTGAGCAGCTTGTCGCCGGTGCCAGACAAGCTGGAAAGGAGGCGTCCGCAGGGATGGTTGGTGGCCTTATCAGCGGCACACTGAGTCTGCCTTTTCAGGCCCTTGCTAACGTCGGTGTGCTGATTGATCGTCGTTCGATGTCGGCGCGTTTCCTTACCGATGAGGATCAGGCCAACCTGCGCAACGCCGCAATCCATATGCTGCAGAATCCCGAAGAGGGCCTTGCCAGCTGGTCGTCGGTTGGTAGTGGCCATGCCGGTACTGTCGAGGTGGTGGAATCGGCTATCCGAGATGAAGGCCCATGCCATACCCTGAGAATCACCAACCTTTTCCAGCAAGGAAAATCGGACGTTATGACGCGCAAAATTTGTCGGAATGTTGAAGGTAAATGGGCGCTGGCAAAATAGTATTTGATATGTCACTCACAATTTCATGTATGGACTGAGGAATAAAGATGTCTGAGCGATTGACTCATCTGGATGATCAGGGTCGCGCCGCCATGGTGGACATAACCGCCAAGCCTGAGACAGACCGTCGTGCGTTGGCGGAGTGCCGTGTGCGCATGTTGCCAGAGACGCTGGCGATGATAGTAGATGGTCGTCACGCCAAAGGTGATGTGCTGGCGGTGGCGCGTATCGCCGGTATTCAGGCGGCCAAGCGCACCGCAGATCTTATCCCCCTGTGTCACCCGTTAATGCTTAGCAAGGTGCGCGTTAGTCTTGAGGCAGAGGGCGATAGCTGCCTGCATATCCTGGCCGAGTGCCGGGTTAAGGGCGCCACCGGTGTGGAGATGGAAGCGCTGACGGCGGTCTCGGTGGCGGCGTTAACGGTATATGACATGTGCAAGGCAGTGGATCGTGGCATGGAAATTACTGGCTTACGCCTGCTGGAAAAGAGCGGCGGCCGGTCCGGAGATTTTCGCCGTGATGGTGGAGTGGAGCTAGCGTGAAAATTTCCCTGCTTTACTTCGCTCGCTTTCGTCAATGCCTGGGTGTTGATCAAGAAATCATTGATACCGCTGCGGGTAGCACCGTGGCAGATATTATTGATTCTCTGGCCGCCCGTGGCGGTATCTGGCAGGAGCTGTTTGCTGGTGATGCTAGCGTTATGGCCGCCATTAACGAGCAGATGGCCACGTTAGCGAGTGCCGTGCAAGATGGCGACACATTGGCACTCTTCCCGCCAGTCACCGGGGGCTAAATGGACACGGCGCTGCTCGACACGTTAATTACACAAGTGCCATTGGATGTGCAAAGGGCCTCCGACTGGCTACATGCTGACGCAGGCGCCAGCGGCGCGGTGGTGATGTTCAGCGGTCTGGTACGCGGCGAACAGGGTGAAGTGGATACGCTGACACTGGAGCACTATCCCGGCATGAGTGATCGCGTTCTGGCTGAGCTTGCTGCTGATGTTGCAACCCGTTGGCCGCTGCAGCGTGTGCTGGCGTGGCACCGCGTTGGCAGCATGTCGGTGGGTGATGTGATTGTGCTGGTTGGCGTCACTGCGGCTCATCGGCAGGAGGCGTTCTTGGCAGCCAGTTGCCTGATGGATCTGCTGAAAACGCAGGTGCCGTTGTGGAAGAAGGTTAATGGTCCACAGGGTGAGCAGTGGGTTGAGGCGCGGGACAAGGATCTGCAGGCGGCGCAACGCTGGCTGTAAATCGTTAACGATTAAACGGCTCGACAGTAACGTATTCGCCTTGTGATACGGATCCCTGATCCTGCCCTAGCACGATAAAACAGTTTGCCTTACTCATACTTGTGAGCACGCCAGACCCCTGATTGCCTAATGGTGTTACCAATAACTCGCCGTCTTCACTCTGGCTGACGATGCCGCGCTGGTAATCCGCACGTCCCGGCTTTTTCTTGATCGGCGCCTGCAGTTTTGCCTGCATGGTCAGGGCAGCTTGCCAGCCGTTGCCTTGCATGCTGAGCAGGGCTGGCATGGCCAGTTGCATCAAGGTGACCAGCGCGGAAACAGGATTGCCGGGCAGGCCGAAAAATACGCTATTGGGCAGCTTGCCAAAGGCAAATGGCTTGCCCGGTTTGATGGCTACTTTCCAGATATGGATGTCACCGATGTCGCCGACTACCTGACGTACCAGGTCGGCCTCGCCAACGGAAACGCCGCCGGAGGTGATCACTGCATCAGCGCTGGCATCTGCCTCGAGAAAACGTTGCCGCAGCGCTTTGGCATTATCAGCAACATGGCCCATGTCGATAACCGTAAAGCCTGTTTCGCTCAGTGCCGCCTGCAACATGGCGCGATTACTGTCGTAGATCTGTCCGGGACCAAGTGGTTGCCCGGCGGGCACTAGTTCGTCGCCGGTGGAAATCAGGGCGACGCGCAAACGGCGCTGCACTTTCACGGTAGCAATGCCCTGAGAGGCCAGCAGGCCAATATCGGCAGCGCGCAGGCGCCGGCCAGCGGGGAGCAGGGTTTCGCTAGCGCGGATGTCTTCTCCCCGGCGGCGAATGTTTTCTCCCGACTGCAGTTCCCGCTGCAGGCTGACAAGGTCATCGTGACACAGCACCTGCTCCTGCATGATCACTGCGGCGGCGCCCTCTGGCACATTGGCACCGGTCATGATGCGCACGCACTGGCCTGGCTGCAGCGTTCCATTGAAGGGGTGACCGGCGAAGCTGCTACCGATCAGCGTCAGGGCAGTCTTGCTGTGCAGGTCGGCCTGATGAATGGCGTAGCCATCCATGGCGGAGTTGTCTGCCGGCGGCACATCATGGGCGGCGGTGATTGCTTCGCTGGTAACGCGACCTATGGCCTCGGTCAGCGACACAGACTGGCCAGTATTGATCGCCGTAACGGAATCAAGCAAGCGCGCGCGGCACACTTCCAGGGGCAGCATGCCGGGTTCGTCATGACAGGCCATCAGATTACTTCCTTGAAAAACAGCTCTGGATTGTACCTGTGAATCCTCACTGGATGTCAGGCCTTGGTGCTATGGCAGCGGCCAGTGATGGGCGCTAACATGGGCTCAGGTACCGAGCTGCCATGCCTTCACTGAGGTCTTAATCGGCCATCCGTATGGTGTTGCAGCCGTGGTCATTCTGGCCACCGGGTCGCAGGGGAAACGCTGCGGCCTCCCGCATTCGGAAAGGTGACCCCATGCTACAGGACCGTTATGGCAGACGGTTCCGTTATCTGCGCCTGTCGGTAACGGATGTCTGTAATTTTCGCTGCACCTATTGTTTGCCGTCTGGCTACCAGGCGCCGGCGGGCGCTGTGCCTGAAGGGTTTCTCGGGGCGGAGGAGATCGCGGTGATTGCCGCCGCTTTTGCTCGCTTGGGAACCAGCAAGATTCGCCTAACCGGTGGTGAGCCAGGTTTGCGCGCCGACCTTCCCGAGCTGATCCGTATCTGTAAACAGACAGAAGGGATTAACACGGTGGCCTTGACCACCAATGGCTATCGCTTGCCCAAGCAAATTCACGATTGGCATCAGGCCGGGTTGGATCGACTGAATGTCAGTATCGATTCACTGGATCGGCAGGAGTTTGCCAGCATCACCGGCCATGACAAGTTGCCGACCATCCTTGATGGCCTGGACCAGGCTCTGTCGTTGGGCATGCAAGATATCAAGATTAATGCTGTGCTATTGCGCGATGGCTATGCCGATCGCATGCAAAGTTTTCTTTCCTGGCTGCGCGACATGCCGGTTACCCTGCGTTTTATCGAATTGATGCAAACCGGCGACAACAGCGTATTTTTTCGTGACCAGCATTTGCGCGGACAAGAGATGCTGACAATGTTGGTTGAGCAGGGTTGGCAGGAGACTGCGCGGGCGCAGGATGCGGGGCCCGCCCGTGAGCTGTGGCATCCGGACTACGCCGGGCGCATAGGTTTTATCATGCCCTATAGCAGTGACTTCTGCGCCAGCTGTAACCGCTTGCGGGTGTCAGCTCTTGGACGCCTTCATCTATGTTTGTTCGCAGATCAGGGTCACGACATTCGCAGCTGGTGCCGCGACGGCGATGTCGAGGGATTGATGCAGCACCTGCAGGATATGATTGGAGATAAAGGGGAGAGCCACTTGCTACAGCAGCAACACACCGGCGCTACCCGACACTTTGCCATGATTGGCGGTTGAATATTTCGGAGCTTATATGAGCCAGTCCACGACAGAGTTTGTTTCGCTGCGCATCGCCGTGCTTACTGTATCGGATACACGCACACCGGATACAGATACGTCCGGTGCACTGCTGGTTGAAAAATTGTCTGAAGCGGGCCATCAGCTGGCAGATCGCGCTTTGCTGCGTGATGACATCTGGCAGTTGCGTGAGCAGGTGTGCCGTTGGGTTGGTGAAGGAGACGTGCAAGTTATTCTGGTCACCGGCGGCACCGGTTTTACTGGACGTGACTCCACCCCGGAGGCCCTGGCGCCACTATTTAATAAAAGTGTCGATGGTTTTGGAGAGCTATTCCGTCAGCTTTCCTACAGCGAGATCGGCACCTCTACCGTTCAGTCGCGCGCCGTGGCGGGGCTCGCCGATGGCGTGCTGATCTGCTGTCTGCCGGGCTCTACTGGTGCTTGCCGCACGGCCTGGGATGGCATTCTTGCCAGTCAGTTGGATAGTCGCTTTCGTCCCTGCAACTTTGTTCAACACCTGCGCGGTGGGCACGGTCAGCGCTGTGGCTGAACAGCCGGCCATGCTGAATGATTGGCAGTTGCTAGTGTTGGCCGGGGGGCGGGGCAGTCGCCTGGATGGCCTCGACAAGGGCCTGATGCTGATTGATGGGCAACCGGCCGTGCTGCATTTGCAGGCACGACTTTGCGCTCCGGCCATGCTGGTTAGTGCTAATCGCAATGCAGATCGTTATGCCAGTCTTGGTGTGAGGACGGTGGCGGATCAGCGTCAGGAGTTCTGCGGGCCGTTAGCCGGCCTGGAAGCACTGTTGTTGCAATGCAGTAGCGCTCGGGCAGTAGTCGTGCCCTGTGATATGCCAGATTTGCCGCTTTCACTGGCGCAAGACTTGTTGGCCCAACTCGAAGATGAAGACAGCATCGCTGTTGCCCACGATGGTGAGCGGTTGCAGCCTTTGTGCATGGCGTTGTCATCGGCCCGCTGGCGTGGGGATCTGTCACGCTATCTGGATCAGGGTGGTCGCAGTGTGCACGGTTGGCTGGAGGGCAAGCCGCTACGGGTTTGTCAGTTTTCATCAGCACAGGCCTTTTGCAACCTGAACACCGCCGAAGATCTGGCCAGCTATCAACGGTAGGGCTGCTTGATCCTGCCGGTAGCTCGGGCATCATTGTGATCATCGCTCAAGGAAGTATTGGCACCATGACAACTCTGCGACCCGGCATCTACAAGCATTACAAAGGCAACATGTATCAGGTTGTCGAAGTGGCTACCCACAGTGAGACCCTGGAAAAGGTAGTGGTGTATCGGCCCATGTATGGAGAGCAGGGTTTGTGGGTGCGGCCATTGGCTATGTTCACCGAGGAGGTGGATGTTGCGGGGGTGATGGTGCCGCGCTTCGCCTGGCAGTCCGCCAGCCCGGCACCGCAAGCAATCAAGCCGCCAGCGGCCCAGGCGGCTCAGGTTCAGGCCGTGCGGCGCACGGCCGCGCCAGCACTGGCACCGGTTGCGACTCCGGCGGCAACATCGGCTGGCAATCCGGCGGATGCATCCGTGGAAGAGCGGGTTAAGGCAGCCATGTCGGCGGGCGATGACAAGCCGGACTTTTCTTCCATACCCCTGTTTGATAATCCGGCCACCGCAATCAAAGCGGGGCTTGCTGGCGTGGCTGTATTGATTCTGCTGATCTGGTTGTTCTGACTCAGTCCGACAACCAGCTTACCTTGCCTTCGCAGACGGTAAGGCGCACTGCGCCGGGCAGGTTGGTGTCAATCCATGGGCTGTTCTTTCCAGCGGATAACCAATGTTCGCTATGGGTTTGCTGGGCGTGCATGTCCACAACACACAGGCTGGCGGCGCGGCCGATTTCCAGATGACCGATTTGCTGGCCAAGGCAGCGAGCCGGACCACTGGTCAGTAGTTCGATGGCGCGCGGCAGTGTCAGTGCCTGTTTTTCTACCAGTAACAGCATAAGCGGCAGCAGGGTTTCGATGCCTGAGATGCCTGCTTTGGTGGCCGGGAACGGTGCCTGTTTGCTTGAGGAGCCGAGCGGTAAATGCTGCGAGCAGACCGCATCAATGGTGCCATCGGCCACGGCCGCCAGCAGGGCATCGCGATCACTGCGGCTGCGTAGCGGCGGGATGATATGGCAATCGCTGTTGAAATTTTCCAGTGCTGATTCGTCCAGCAGCAGATGATGAATGCTGACATCCGCAGTCACCGGCAATCCACGACGCTTGGCATCACGCAGTAACTCGGCGCTGGCGGCACAGCTGATTTGCTGGATATGCAGACGTACGCCGGTGGTTTCGCAAAGTAGCAGTGCGCGACTCAGTTCAATGGTTTCGGCGACGGCGGGAATACCCGGCAAGCCAAGCCGCGAAGCCACCGGGCCGTCGTGGGCGCAACCGCCGGCGGACAGGGCGGCGTCCTGGGGGCGCAGCATAACCGGAATGTCGAAGGTGGCGGCGTACTCGAAGCAGCGCTTCATCACCAAGGTGTCTTGCAGTGGCTTGCCGGCGTTGCTGACGCCGATGCAGCCGGCCTCTTTCAGGGTAACCATTTCCGCCAGCTGACGACCTTCCAGCCCTTGAGTCATGGCAGCCAGCGGCAGCACTTTGGCAAAGCCGGATTTGAATGAGCGCTCCCGAATCAGGCGCACGATAGCTGCGTTATCAATTACCGGATTGGTATCCGGTTGCGCGCACAGATGGGTGATACCGGCGCTGGCAGCGGCCAGTGCTTCCGAGGCAATCGAGCCGTTACGGCCGCCGGAGGATTCAGATAGGTGTACGCAGGTGTCTACCAGGCCGGGTAACACCAGCATGCCCTCGGCGTTGATAATTTCCGCGCCGGGTGCATCCAGGCTGGCAGCAATTCGCACAAGCCGGCCGTTCTCAATGAGGATGTCGAGCACCTCATCGCGGCCAGTATTCGGATCAATAACGCGGCCCTTGCGAATCAGCAGGTGAGCTTTCTGGTTCATAGACCGCTCTCCTGTCCGCTAATGGACATGGACATCACCGCCATGCGCACAGCGATACCAAAGGTGACCTGATGGAGGATCACCGAGCGTGGTCCGTCGGCCACTTCCGAGGCAATTTCCACGCCGCGATTAATCGGTCCCGGGTGCATAACAATGGCATCCGGTTTGGCTGGCCGCAGGCGCTCGTTATTTAATCCATACAGGCGGTAGAACTCGCCCTCCGAGGGCAGCAGGGCCGAGTCCATGCGCTCTTTTTGCAGGCGCAGGGCAATCACCACATCCACATCACGCAGGCCAGAGGCAAGATCGGTGTAGACGCTGACGCCAAGACTTTCGATGTCCTTCGGCAGCAGGGTTTTCGGAGCGATCACCCGGACTTCCTCGGCGCCGAGAATATTCAGTGCGTGAATTTGCGAACGTGCCACCCGCGAGTGCAGTACATCGCCGATGATGGCCACCTTGAGTCCTTCAAAGCCGCCCTTGTAGTGACGGATGGTGTACATGTCGAGCATGGCCTGGGTCGGGTGCGCGTGGCGGCCGTCGCCGGCATTGATCACAGCCACCTGTGGGGTGACATGGTTGGCGATAAAAAACGGTGCGCCGGAATCGGAGTGGCGCACGATAAACATGTCGCTGGCCATGGCTTCCAGATTCCACAGCATGTCCATCAGGGTCTCACCCTTGCTGGTGGCGCTCTTGGCAATATCGATATTCAGCACATCTGCCGACAGCCGCTTGGCGGCCAGTTCAAAGGTACTGCGCGTGCGGGTACTGGGTTCGAAGAACAGGTTGACCACGGTCTTGCCGCGTAGCAGCGGCACCTTCTTGATGGAGCGGTCGCCGACTTCAACAAAGCTGGCAGCGCCATCAAGGATTTCTTCAAGCAGGGAGCGGGGCAGGCCTTCAATGGAAAGGAAGTGCTTCAGCCGGCCATCGGCGGTGAGCTGGATATTCGCGGATGGCGGCGAGTGAATCATGCAGGCGTCATCTCGATAATGTCCGCAGCGAGTGGTGCGGGTCCGCGTAATTCTACTCGCTGGTGGGGTGGTAATGCCAAGGTCTGGCCACAAATATCCGCACACATTGGCAATTGTCGGTGGCCGATATCAAACAGGGTGGTCAAAATAATGGATGCTGGCCGGCCAAAATCGAACAGTTCGTTCATGGCGGCGCGAATAGTTCGGCCGGTCATCAGTACATCGTCCACCAGCACGATATGGGTGCCTTCCACTTCGAATGGCAGCTGGCTGGGCTTGACGTTGGGGTGCAGTCCGCGGTGGGTGAAGTCGTCGCGGTAGAAGCTGATATCCAGAGAGCCAAGCGGGATCTCATCGTTGAGGCGTTGTCGCAGGGCCTCAGCCACCCACACTCCGCCGGAGTGGATGCCGACCATGGCGAAGTTCTGGATGCCGCGTTGCTCCAGCTGCTGTCGCAGTGCGGCGGCCATGGCATCAAGGCGTTGATCAATATCGCTGCTGGTCCAGTTCACGATTGCTCCTGAGGGGTGATTCCACCGTCGCGGAAATAGCTTTCAATCATCAGCACGGCGGCAAGGCTGTCAACGCGTGGGTCCGGGCCGCGCTTGTTGCGGCTGCCAAGTTGGTCGCGGGCCTCACGGGTAGACAGGCGCTCATCCACCATCCACACCGGCTTGCTGAAGCGGCCATGCAGCTGCCGGGCGAAGCGTCGCGCACGGCTACTGGACTCGCTTTCGCTGTCATCCATATTCAGCGGCAAGCCGACAACAAAGCCGGATGGTTGCCATTCCTGCACCAGTTTCTCGATGGCAGGCCAGTCCGGCACCCCATCACGGCTGACAAGTGCTGCCAATGGATTGGCGGTGCCAGTCAGGGACTGACCACAGGCTACACCAATCTTTTTGCTGCCATAATCGAAACCGAGCAGTGTCTCAGGCATGGCCGGCGTCACCGCTGAGCAGGCGGATATCCACGCCGAGAGTATTTGCCGCCGCCTGCCAGCGCTCGCTAATCGGCACGTCGAACAGGGTGGCAGCATCTGCTGGCACGCTTAGCCAGGTGTTATCCAGCATTTCCTGCTCCAACTGGCCCGGGCCCCAGCCGGCATAGCCCAGCGCTGTCAGGCTACGATTCGGTCCATGCCCGGCGGCAATCGCCTCGAGAATATCGCGCGAAGTGGTGAGCTGCAGTCCCTCCATCAGTTGCTGGCTGGAGGTCCATTCCTCGGTGGTGCTTGGGTGCAGGATAAAGCCGGTTTCCGGGCGCATGGGGCCGCCCTGAACCACCTGATGGCGGCCAGTCAGCGGATCATGCTCGATGCTGAGGTCTTCCAGAATGTCGTCCACGGTCAGTGATGAGGGACGATTCACGGTCAGCCCCATGGCGCCTTCCGCACTGTGCTCAACCACCCAGATGACGCTGTGGTGGAAGTTGGGATCAGCCAGTTGTGGCATGGCGATCAGGAAATGATTTTTCAGGCTTGGGTAGCTCATGGCATCAGTATTGGGGTGAAGCAGGTGAGGAACAAGTCGCGAGACAAGAATTCAGTGAGAAGTCAGCCGTTCGCGGGCGTCAAAGCGCCAGGTGCGGATGATTTCCAGGATATCCACATTGCGGCGCATTTCGTCTGGAAACGGAGCAAACGGCGCGGCCAGACGGACACTCTGAATGGCGGCCTCATCAAGGAAGCGCTGCCCGGAAGACTGGGTGACCTCAATGTTTTGCACCGTGCCGTTAGGCTTTAGCTGCACGGCTAGCCGGACATTGCCAAAGATACCCTCGCTGAGTGCCTTTTGCGGGAAATTGCGGGTGCCGATTTCTTCCACAGCACGGCGAAAGGAGTCCAGATAAAGGGCCTCGTAATGGGCCTTGGCGGATACCGAGGTCAGGTGATGGATCCGAGGGCGTTTTGCGTAGGCCTGCTTCTGAGCGTCCAATCGAGCCTGCAGGCTGGCGATCTCCTTGCTCAGGGCGGCGTCAGATTCCTGCTTGGACTTGGGCAGAGGTGTTGGCGGTGTCGGCTTGTCGATGGTGGCCGGTGCCTTGCGTGAGGACACCCCCTGAGTGGTGATAACGACTCGCTGGGTTGGCACCGGCGAGGGGTCCACCGTGGAGGGCGCCTGCAGATTCACCTGGGCGATATTCTGGCTATCAAATGGCGATTGCTCGGTGGTGGTCACCTCCCGCTTTTCGTCCAGATCCCCTGAGGCCTGCTGGTTGGCCTGGGCAAGAAAGTCGGCGTCCTCTGGCTCGATGTCACTGAGCTGCTGGGCAATGGTGATTTCGATGGTGCGAGCACCCGGAGTCGGCTCGTCCGCGCTAAAGCCCAGACCAAGGATCAGTACGGCATGGAAGGCCAGCGCCAGGAACAGCATAAAGCTGAGCCGGTCGGCAGCGCTGACAGGAGCGGCGGCGGCCATGGCTACTCCGCAACTAGCTGTTCAAGCAGGCAGTCAAATAACTGCCCGGCAATGTTCAGCCCATAGATCTCGTCCAGCTCGCGAATGCAGGTCGGGCTGGTGACGTTGATCTCGGTGAGGTAATCGCCGATTACATCAAGGCCGACGAAATACAGTCCCTTGGCCTTCAGCACCGGGCCCACTTGCTGGCAAATCCAGCGGTCGCGCTCGGTTAGCTCCCGGCCCACGCCGCTGCCGCCGGCAGCCAGATTGCCGCGTAGCTCGCCTTCTTTGGGCACCCGGGCAAGGGCATAGGGCACCGGCTCGCCATTGATCATCAGGATGCGCTTGTCACCTTGAACGATCTCCGGGATGTAGCGCTGGGCCATGATCGGGGTTTTGCCGTGCTGGGTCAGCACTTCGATAATCACGCTGATATTGGGGCTATTCGCCGGCACCCGGAAGATGTTTGAGCCACCCATACCATCAAGGGGCTTCATCACCACGTCGCGCTGCTCTGAGACAAACGCCTTGAGCTGGTCGGCCCGGCTGGCTACCAGAGTCGGGCTGCAGCAATGGGGAAACTCCGTGGCAAACAGCTTTTCGTTGCAGTCGCGCACGCTCTGGGTGCGATTGACCACCAGTACGCCCTCACGCTCAGCCTTTTCCAGCAGATAGGTGACGTAGATGTAGTCATTGTTGAACGGCGGGTCCTGACGCATCAGCACCATGTCGAGGGTGGCCAGATCCAGCTCCGTGCTAGCTCCCTTGTCAAACCACTGCTCGTGATTATCGGTTACATGCAGCTCCGCGGCCTGGGCAAAGGTCCGGCCTTCACGTACGTAGAGGTCGCCTGGCGTCATATACAGCACTTGCCAGCCACGCCTGCGGGCCTCCAGCAGCATGGCGAAGGTGCTGTCCTTCCACGGTTTGATCTTTTCGATGGGGTCCATTACGACCCCGAGGCGGATTGTCATTGCGGCTCCCTTGGCGGCGTGGACATGTTAGCAGTGCCGCTTCCCGGAGACACCATCCGTCAAAGCGCTTTTTTGCAGCCTTTATAAGGTGTTATAGATTGAATGTGGAAACTGTGTTAAAACTCGCCACTGGACTAGGGAAAACATCGTACTAAACGATAAAAAATCCAAAAAATAAGGTAAAACAATAAGTTAGGCCTCATAACTGCGGACGGCTGAAGGCTGCAATCAATGACTGAAGAAAACTTCCAGGATCTTAAGGTGATGGTCATCGACGACTCGAAGACCATCCGGCGTACCGCCGAAACCCTGCTCAAAAAAGCCGGCTGTGAGGTGATCACTGCTACCGACGGTTTTGATGCGTTGGCGAAGATCGCTGATACCAAACCCAATATTATTTTTGTCGACATCATGATGCCGCGTCTGGATGGTTATCAGACCTGTGCGCTGATCAAGAACAACAGCGCCTTTAAGAATACACCGGTGATCATGTTGTCTTCCAAAGATGGCCTTTTTGATAAGGCCAAAGGGCGGATTGTTGGTTCGGATGAATATCTGACCAAGCCGTTCTCAAAAGAAGAATTGCTTGGCGCTATTCGCCAGCACGTTCAGATGTAATTGCCATCTTGGCCATGTTGGCCGAGTGGAAGTGAGGATGCCGTTATGGCGAAGATTTTGATTGTCGACGACTCTCCTACCGAAACTTATAAGTTGCGGGAGATTCTCGAGCGCCATGGACATTCGGTTATTGAGGCGGTGAATGGTGCGGACGGCGTGGCTGTGGCGCGTGCAGAACTGCCCGAACTGGTGTTGATGGATGTGGTTATGCCGGGGTTGAATGGTTTTCAGGCTACCCGGCAGCTAACCAAGGGCTCTGACACAGCGCACATTCCGATCATTATCGTCACCACCAAGGATCAGGAAACTGATCGGGTTTGGGGGCAGCGTCAGGGTGCTAAAGACTATCTGACCAAGCCGGTCGACGAGGAAGTGCTGATGCGCACCGTCGATCGGATGCTGGCGGAAGGGTAAGGGAGTGGTGTTGTGAGTACTGCATCCGCGGCCTTTATCAAACTGGCGGAACTTTCTGCTCGCTGTCGTGAGCGGTCGTGGCAGTTGCCGTCCCGTCAGGATGTCGTGCAGTACTGGAGTGGTATTGGCTTTCTGCTTGATGGTCGTCGGTACGTGGCGCCGTTGGAGCAGGTGTCCGAAATACTTCAGGCGCCTTCCTACACGCGGGTGCCGGGTGTGCATCACTGGATGAAGGGCATCGCCAATGTGCGTGGCCGTTTGATGGCAGTGATGGATCTGACTGGCTTTCTCGAAAAGAGTACGCCGCTGCAGGAAAAACGTCGTCGCTTGCTGGTGATTGATCAGGGCGACCTGTACACCGGTGTAACGGTGGACGATGTATACGGCATGCAGCACTTTCCGGTAACCGGTTATACCGCTGAGCCGGAAGATGTCGATGAAGCAGTGCGGCCCTTTTTACAGGGCGGTTATGAAAAAGATGGAGAGATCTGGCAGGTGTTCAGTATTGAGCATCTCGCAGAGGATCCGAGGTTTCTGCAGGTTGCTCGTACGGGCTGACGTTGCAGGGGAACGGGTGAAACAACAAGAGCAAGGCAGGCCAGGAGCCACGTTATGAATTTCAATCCGGGAGAGGTGTTCGCCAGATTGCGGGGAGGTGCCAGCGGTCCGCTGACGCTGGGTCTGTATGCGGGCGCAGCTATTGCTGTACTGCTGGCGGTATTCAATTTTAGTTATCTGGCGATTCAGGCCAACGTGGCCAAAGATAACATTACCTACGCTTCTGAGCTGCGAGTTGTATCACAGCAGATCGCCAAAAACGCGCTGGAAGCGGCTGCGGGTAACGCCGAGGCTTTCGGGGAACTGGAAGCGGCCAAGACTACCTTCCAGGAAAGCTGGGATCAGGTTAGCGAGGCCAGCGTTGGAGATCCTGAGCTGCTTGGCCGCGTGGGTTTGCTCTGGGATGATGTGAAAGACAGTGCAAACGTCATTCTGAGTGGTGAGGACACGGTACTTGATTTGCATGAAGTGGCAGCCACCCTGTCTCAGACTGTGCCCATGTTGCAGGCAGAGTATGAGGGTGTTGTCGACATTCTGATTATGGGTGAGGCGAATCCTGATCAGGTTGCAATTGCCTCCCGTCAGTCTCTGTTGGCAGAAAGAATTGTTCGCGCTATTGACCGAGTGCTCGCCGGTGGTGAGGGTGCGGTTCAGGCGGCTGACAGTTTCGGCCGTGACGCCAGCCAGTTCGGTCGAATCATGAACGGCATGATCGAGGGCGATGACGCTCTCGGCATTGAGCGTATTGACGATCCGGAAGCGCTCGACTATCTCGCCGAAATTGCTTCGCTGTTCGATGAATTCGTTAACCAGTCCGTTGATGAAATTCTTGAGACCGCGCCGGAGTTGTTCCAGGTGCGTGCTGCTGCGGATAGCATCTTCGCTCGCTCTCAGGACCTGCTGCTTGAGTCCACCAATCTGGCGGATGAATTCGAACAGTCCACTGCAGGCGTTTTCCCATCGGTTCTGGCCGGTCTGATTTTCTCCGGTGTTGCGCTGGGTCTGTTCGTTATCATCGTGTTGCAGCGTGTCACTGAAGACCGCAAGAAGAAAGATGAGCTGGAAGCAGAAAACCAGCGGAACCAGTCTGCTATTTTGCGTCTGCTTGACGAGCTCGGCGACCTCGCTGACGGTGACCTGACAGTACAGGCGACGGTAACCGAGGATTTCACCGGTGCTATCGCTGACTCTATTAACTTCTCCATTGACCAGCTGCGCTCTCTGGTACAAACCATTAACCAGACCGCTGTACAGGTGGCATCCGCTGCCCAGGAAACCCAGTCTACGGCTATGCATCTTGCCGAAGCGTCGGAGCATCAGGCGCAGGAAATTGCCGGTGCATCCGCCGCTGTGAACGAAATGGCGGTCTCCATTGACCAGGTATCTGCCAACGCCTCTGAGTCCGCCGCCGTTGCGGAACGAGCGGTAGCCATCGCCAACAAGGGCGCTGAAGTGGTACAGGCAACCATCCACGGCATGGATACCATTCGTGAGCAGATTCAGGAAACTTCAAAGCGGATCAAGCGACTGGGTGAATCTTCCCAGGAGATTGGTGACATCGTATCGCTGATTAACGACATTGCGGACCAGACCAACATTCTGGCTCTTAACGCGGCGATTCAGGCGTCTATGGCTGGTGAAGCAGGTCGAGGCTTCGCGGTTGTTGCGGACGAAGTACAGCGTCTTGCGGAACGTTCCGCTGCGGCAACAAAGCAGATTGAAACGCTGGTAAAAACTATTCAGACCGATACCAACGAAGCGGTTATCTCGATGGAACAAACCACCGCCGAGGTAGTGAAGGGTGCTCGCCTGGCCCAGGATGCGGGTGTCGCGCTGGAAGAAATTGAGAACGTATCGAAAAACCTGGCTGACCTGATTCAGAACATTTCCAACGCTGCACGTCAGCAGGCGGCCTCTGCGGGCCACATCTCCAACACCATGAACGTTATTCAGGAGATTACCTCGCAGACTTCGTCGGGTACCACGGCCACCGCACGGTCGATTGGTAACCTCGCCGAGATGGCTCAGGAAATGCGTAATTCGGTAGCCGGTTTCCGCCTGCCGACTTAAGTCGCAGGCTGAGCCGGTTCCGGAGTCGGAACCATGATGTCGAGTGCTGCCGTGAAAGATCGCTGGTCGATCAAAAATACGCCTGTCATGGAGCAGGAGCAGTTCGAGCTCTGGCAGGCGTTGCTAGAAGATCGTACTGGTATGACTTTGAACCAGGAGCGTAAGACGTTTCTGGAGACCAGTCTTAATATTCGTATGCGCGAGCTCGGCATTACTGACTACGACGTTTACTACGAGCAGCTGGTTGCCGGTACAACGGAATCGAAGGCAATGGAGTGGTCGGTATTGGTAGACCGCCTCACCGTTCAGGAAACCAGCTTCTTCCGGCATGAGAGTTCCTACGCCTTGGTGGAGGAATACGTCAGCAAGTTTGTCGAGCGGCCAGGTAAGCAGTCGCTGGATGTCTGGAGTGTCGGCTGCTCAACGGGCGAAGAGCCGTATTCTCTGGCCATGCTGATCAATGAGATTTTTAGCGAAAAGAAGAGCCAGCATTTCTTTGGCATTACGGCAACCGATATCAGTTTGCCGACTCTCGGCAAGGCCCGCCGCGGTATCTATCCGGCCCGGCGAGTTGATCGAGTTGATGTCAGTATGCGGGACAAATATTTTGAAAGCGTCAGCGAGCGCGAGTATCAAGTTGTGCCTTCGCTTCGCGATCGAATCTGTTTTGCGCGTCTGAACGTTCTTGAAATCAATAAGGCGCCAATGCAGGACATGGATCTGATTTTTTGTCAGAACATGCTGATTTATTTCAGACGCTGGAGAAAGCGTCAGATTGTTACGCACATGGCCGAGCGCCTTGCCCCAGGGGGCATGATGGTGCTTGGTCTTGGTGAGATTACCGACTGGAGTCACCCGGATCTTGAGCGGGTGCCATTTAAAGACACCCTGGCGTTTCGTCGGCGTCAGGGTTGATCGGGAGCGGACATGACCGACAGGCATGACTATCTGGCACTCGACTGGGTTCGCGGAGAAATTCAGGAGACCCTGAATCAGGCGCAACAAGCGCTGGAAGCCTTCGTAGAAAATCCGGACGACTCCACCCGCATGCGTTTTTGTCAGACCTATTTGCATCAGGTGTATGGCACCTTGCAGATGGTCGAGTTTTATGGCGCTGCGTTACTTGCCGAAGAAATGGAGAAGCTTGCCCAGGCTTTGCTTGATGGTAAGGTTTCTCAGCTTGCGGACGCTCAGGAAACCCTGATGCGTGCCATCTTGCAGTTACCCCCCTATCTCGATCGTGTTCAGGCGGGTCGTCGCGATCTGCCGTTGGTACTTTTACCGCTATTGAATGACCTGCGTGCATCACGCGGTGAGTCCCTGCTTTCTGAAACATCCCTGTTCAAGCCGGATCTTGCCGGCGGTGCCAGTCACGGGTCTGTTCCGCAGTCCGTATTTGAGGATCCGTCGTTCCCGCAGCTTGCGCGCAAAATTCGCCAGATGTATCAGATCGCGCTGCTGGGTGTTATCCGCGGTGAAAACCTGCCTTCCAACTATGGGTTTATGGCGAAGGTATTTACCAAGCTGAAGCACGTTAGCGGAGATGCCGCTATGGCTCCGCTCTGGCAAGTTTCTTCAGCGATGGTTGAAGGGCTTTCTTTAGGGGGGATTCAGCCGGGCACATCTGTTAAATCCGTGCTCGCTCAGCTGGATCGTTTGCTCAGACTGCTTGCCGGTGATGGCGCATCCGTATTGGCTAAGGCTCCTCCGGCGGAGCTGATGAAGAACCTGCTTTATTACATCGCAAAAAGTGATGTTGACGGCCCGGTGTTGCGTGAGGTTCGGGAAAATTATCGTCTTAGTGATGCGTTGCCTTCTGAGGAATTGATCAGTTCCGAGCGCGCCAAGATGAGCGGCCCGGATCAGGCGGCCATGGCGTCGGTGGTGATGGCGCTGTCAGAAGAGATTAACAAGGTTAAGGATGCTCTGGAGACCTTCGTTCATAACGAAGAAACCGATGGCAGCAAGTTGAAGCCGCAAAGCCAGACCCTGAAGCAAGTTGCGGATACTGTTGCTGTGCTTGGCCTGGGGCAGCCGCGCAAACTGGTTGAAGAGCAGCTCGAAGTAATCGATGCCATCGCGGCGGGCAAGAGCGCGCCGGACCGCTCCCTGCTTATGGATGTGGCCGGTGCGTTGCTGTACGTCGAGGCTACGTTGCAGGGCATGACCGGCGATCGTCGCTCTTCAGAGCGACAGAGCGCGTTGACCTCTGTGCCGGATCACGTTGAACGGGCCCGCGATGCGGTGATTCGCGAATGCCGTGCCGGGCTTGAAGAAGCTAAAGATGGCATCGTCGAATTTATCGCTTCGCAGTGGCAGAAAGACCACCTTGCCGAGGTGCCTGCGAAGATCACTGCGGTGCGTGGTGGCCTGGCGATGATTTTGCTGGTGCGGCCGGCGGCGATACTGCGTCAGTGCGTGAACTACATCAACGAAAAGCTGCTGCCGGAAGATGCGAGCAAGCCTGATTGGCGCAGCATGGACACATTGGCAGACGCCATTACCAGTGTGGAGTACTACCTCGAACGAATTACTGACGATCCGGAGTCCGGCGATGAGATGCTGGATTTGGCTCGCAACAGCGTCGAATTGCTGGGCTATCCTATTGCCGATGCGGAGTTTGGTAGGGGAGCGGGAGACGCTGAAGCTGTAGCCTCTGGTGTGTCCGCTTTGGCGACTGAAGAGATCAGTCTTTCGGTGCTACCCATTAGTGAGCCAGTGGCGGCGCAGCCCGTCGCAACTGAGCCGGCCGCCAAACAATCTGAAGACATATCTGAAGACATAGATGAATATGCGACAGAGGAAGTGTCCTTCGAGATCGCTGACGAGGTTTCTGAAGACTCCTCTGAAGAGCCTGACTTAGAGCCGGCTGCGCCGGTGAGTGCGCCAGCCCCTGCACCGGAGCGGGCCGAAGCCGGCGACGACGATCTTATTGATGACGAGATCGTTGAGATCTTTGTCGAAGAAGCCGGCGAAGTACTCGAAGCGTTGAATGAATACTTTCCGCGCTGGGCATCCAATCAGAATGATGAGGAGGCGCTGATAGAATTTCGTCGTGCCTTCCATACCCTGAAAGGTTCAGGGCGGATGGTCGGTGCGACCACGGTGGGCGAGTTGGCCTGGTCTATCGAGAATATGATGAACCGGGTAATCGACCGGACCATCGTGGCAACGCCCATATTGATTGAGCTGGTGCGCACGGTACACGGATTGATTCCTGCTCTGGTGGACGCATTTGCACGCCGCCTTTCCAATCCCTGGGATGTTACTCCGCTCAGCGAGGCCGCGTTTACGCTGGCTGGTGGGGGCACTATCGAGAGCGTGCCGGATGTCACCGCCTCTAGTGTTGCCGCTGAGTCTGTAGCTGAGGAGCCAGTCAGCGAAGCCGCCGAAGAGCCGCAGGAAATCGACGCTTCTGAAGAAGATGACGGCGATGATTCTGATGATGTGCTGCTGGATATTTTTAAATCAGAAGCGCATACCAATATCGCAATGCTGCGCGACTGGTTAGCGAATATTGATCCTGATCTGGCAGAAAATGATCTTGATGATGTGGTCTACCGCGCTTTTCATACGCTGAAAGGCAGCGCCAGAATGGCCGGTGTTCCAGCGGTAGCTGCTGTGGCTGAGCCTGCCGAAGCCTATGCCAGGGCGCTTGCCGGGGCAGGCGGCACGGCAAGCCGGGCCGCCGTTGACTTGATTCGTGATATTACCGAAGCGCTCAACGAAGGGTTAGTCGGCTCTGAGGGCAGTGCCGTTAGTATTGCCGATGCCGACGTACTGATTGAGCGCCTTCATGATGCAATGGCTTTTGCCGATGGAGGCTCCGGGCCAGACCCGCACTTGGTGTCTGTTTTCCTTTCCGCTGGCATGGACCTGATTCTCGATGCAGACAGCCTGCTGGCGGCCTGGTCCCAGAACCCCACCGAGATTTCCGGGCTGGAAAAACTGCGTGATGAACTGGGCTTGCTTGCGGGTAGTGCAGATACCGCGGGTCTCAACGAAATTTCGGAGTTGGCCAGAGCGCTGGAAAGTTGCTATGCAGCTTTGTCGGCACAACAGATTCGTTTGACTGGCGACTTCCTGGATGTCGCCACCCGCGCCCACGAGTCGCTGCTCGATATGATGGATAATCTGGCGGCAGCTCAGGGCATTAAGAGAGATCCTGCCCTATTGGCCTCGCTGGCGGCTTTCCTCGAAGGCGGCCCGGACGATGACGGCCCCGGCGGGATGGAAGTCGAAGAGATCGATTTTTCCGCATTCAGTGAAGAAGAAATTACCGCAACTCCAGCGCCCGCAGATGACAGTGCTTGGGAAAGTGATCTGCCCCCCTTGCCAGATGTGGACTCCTCTTCTTTTGTAGCCACCGAAGAAGTTGAGCTGGCATCAGAAGTTGATCCTGAGCTACTGGAAATTTTCCTCGAGGAAGCTGAGGAAGTTATGGAAAGTGCCGGTGCGGCACTGGATGCGTGGCAGGGAGGGGATGCCAGCCAGTTGGCAGGCCTGCAGCGAGACCTGCACACCCTGAAGGGCGGCGCGAGAATGGCTGGCATTCGACCCATCGGTGACCTGGCTCATGAGCTGGAGAGCCTTTATGAGGGTTTTGCTGCTGGTCAGTTTAGCGCCAGCGACGAACTGTTCGTATTACTGCACCGCTGCCATGATTCCCTCGCTGACATGGTCGATGCCATCCGTGCATCTGGCAATTGTGATCAGGCTCCTGAGTTGGTTGAGGCAATCGCCTCTTTCCTTGCTGGTGGCGATGTTGCTGCGGGCGACGAGCAGGCTAATTCGCTGGACCAGTCGGCGCCGCCAATTGAAGTCGTTGATTCCGCTGAAGATGAGATTCTGCAGCAGCTGATTGATTCGGAAGATGCCGAAGCGGTGGTTCAGCCTGCTGATATTCCTGCTGCGCCCGTTGTGCTGGAGGAGGAAAGCACTCCGCCTCCTCAAGCAGAGCGTGACCCAGAGTTGGTTGAAATATTTCTAGAGGAAGCCGATGAGATTCTCGAAGCGGCTGGCACTAGCCTTGAATCCTGGATGGAAGCAACAGACAACTTGATTGAAGTGCAGTCCCTGCAGCGTGACCTTCATACCTTGAAGGGCGGTGCGCGGATGGCCGAGATACCGGAGCTTGGTGACTTGGGTCATGAGCTTGAGAACCTTTACGAAGGTCTCGCCATGGGCTCTTTGAAGGCCTCGCCGGTGATGTTTGAGTTATTGCACCGCTGCCATGATCGGCTCGCCGAGATGGTGGAGGGCATCAAGGCGTCGCAGGCACTCAACCCGGCTAATGATCTGATCGCTGCAATTCATAGTTATATTGCCGATCCTGCTGCCTTTGTTTTGCCCGATGTGTCGGCGAATCAGGCAGCAGTGCAAGTGGCACCAGCTTCTTTTGCATCGCCTGTTGATGTTCAGCCTTCGGCAGTTGCGCAACCACAAGCGCCGGAGAAAGCTGCTGCCTCCGCAAGCTTTGTTCTGCCCGCCGATGTTGATGCAGATATTCTGGAGATTTTTGTCGAGGAATCCGCAGAGCTTTGCGAGGCTTTGGAAACTCATCTGACCGCCTGGGAACAGCAGCCTGATAATTCAGAGGCTGGGGCGGAGCTCAATCGTGTGCTGCACACCCTGAAAGGCGGTGCCCGACTTGCCGGTTTGAAAGAGCTGGGCGATATCAGCCACGATTTCGAAACTGCGCTAGAAGAGACTGACCTGCGCCAGGCTCCAACGGCCGAGTTTTTTGCTCGCATGCATGCCTGGCAGGACAAGATTAATGAGCTGGTGGAGCAGATCCGTAATGCGGCGGCTGGCCGGCAGTCAGCTGCTCAATCGCCTGCGGCAAGTTTGCCAGCAGCACCACAGGCAGAACCTGCGGCGACCGCGAAAGCAAAAGTTGAGCCACAGCAGCAAAAGCTCACACGTCGCCAGCAGGCTCAGCAGCAGCCGCAGGAAATGGTGCGCATTGACGCTGGCATGCTTGAGTCACTGGTTAACCTGGCCGGTGAAACCAGTATTAACCGCGGTCGTGTGGAGCAGGGCGTAACTGAATTCGCTAACCACGTGCAGGAGATGGGTAACACCATCGAACGTCTGTATGAACAGCTGCGCCGTCTGGATGTGGAAACCGAATCGCAGATCATGTCCACCTACCAGCAGGGTCTGGAGAGTGGCGACTTCGGCGAAGACTTCGATCCGCTTGAGATGGATCAGTACTCCGAGTTGCACCAGATTACCAAGCAGCTTTCCGAGTCGGCCTCTGACTTGCTGGATCTGAAAACCACTTTGATCGATCGTACTCGCGATACTGAAACATTGCTGTTGCAGCAGTCACGAATCAATACGGAACTGCAGGAGCGCCTGATGCGAACCCGCATGGTGCCGTTTACCCGATTGGTGCCGCGTCTACGCCGTATTGTTCGTCAGGTTTCTGGTGAGATTAGCAAGAAAGTTGAGTTTGATGTGGTTAACCCGGAAGGCGAGCTGGACCGGACGCTGATGGAGCGGATCGTTGCGCCGCTCGAGCACATGCTGCGTAACGGCGTTGACCACGGTATTGAAGAGCCGGCCGAGCGCCGCGCCGCTGGCAAGGATGAAACCGGACGTATCACTCTTGAGCTGACCCGAGAGGGTGGCGAGGTAGTGATGATCCTGTCTGATGATGGCAAGGGTATTGATACTGATGCGGTTCGTCGTAAGGCGGTGGAGCGGGGCTTGATGGAAGAAGGCTCCCGCCTGACAGATCAGGAAGTTCAGCAATTTATTTTCAATGCAGGTTTCTCCACCGCAGCGAAGGTAACCCAGATTTCCGGTCGTGGTGTTGGCATGGATGTGGTGTCCTCTGAGATCAAGCAGATGGGCGGCTCCGTCACCATCGATTCGAAGAAGGGGATTGGCACGCGCTTTATGATTCGCCTGCCGTTTACTCTGGCGATGAACCGCGCTCTGATGATTCGCGCCGGCGAGGATGTCTATGCCATTCCGCTTAACCAGATTGAAGGTATTGTGCGGATCAGCCCCTACGAGCTGGAAAACTATTTTGGCGAGGAAGATACCCCCTTCGTTTATGCCGGTCAGTCCTACGAACTGGACTATATTGGTAACTTTGTCCTTGGGCAGAAAAAGCCATCACATCTGATGGCGCAGCAGTCGCCTTTGCCGGTGTTGTTGATTCGTAGCACCGAGCACCAGGTTGCGGTTCTGGTCGATGGCCTGGTGGGCTCGCGGGAAGTTGTGGTGAAGTCTGTTGGCCCACAGCTTGCCACTGTGGCGGGTATCAGTGGTGCCACCATTCTTGGTGATGGCTCGGTTGTAATCATTCTTGATGTGCACTCGCTAATCCGTGCCGCGCACATGCAGCGGCAGCACGGCTTGCTTGAGAGGCGTGCCCGCCAGGATGCCAACCTGCCAGAGGAAATTATTCCAGAGGCGCCGGTTGTCGAAGAGAAGCGCGTGCCTCTTGTTATGGTCACAGATGACTCCGTAACGGTGAGAAAAGTTACTACCCGTCTGCTGGAGCGGAATGGCTTTGAAGTCATGACCGCGAAAGATGGTGTGGATGCTATCGCCAAGCTGGAAGAGCGCCGCCCGGATCTGATGCTTCTGGATATCGAGATGCCGCGTATGGATGGTTTCGAAGTGGCCTCCCATGTTCGCCATGATTCCCGCTTGAAGAATATCCCGATTATCATGATTACCTCTCGTACCGGTGAGAAGCACCGTGAAAGAGCGTTTGAGATTGGTGTCGATCGTTACATGGGCAAACCTTTCCAGGAAGGCGAGCTGCTTGAAACCATTCAGGAGCTGTTGGCGCGGATACAGGAGATTGCCGGCACATGACCTCCGCTGGTCCGCGTATCGGCATCATTGCCGACACAACGCTTCAGGGGCACCTGCTTTCCTCTGCAGTGCGAGGCCAAGGTTACAATGTGGTGGTTAACAGTGATCCCGGTAGTATTGAGCAGAGCTGGCTGACTTCTGGTGATTTGGATCTGTGGGTGGTTGACCTCAATCACGAAGATCGTTGGCAGGATTTTCTTGATCATTTGCTGGAAGGCACCCCGGTACCGATTCTCTTTTCAGATGGCCAGGCGCCGGCCCGCAATTCGCCGCTTTATCCGCGTTGGGAAAGACGCCTGCTGAGTAAGATGTTGGACTATGTGGGTCGCCCACAAGTGGACGTCAAATTGGAATCTCTGGCGCCTGCCAAGCCAGCTATCAGTATTCCCACGCCAAGCGAGTTTCGTAAGGTAGCCATCGGTCCGGTGCCAGAGCGAGTATGGGTTTTGGGGGCGTCATTGGGTGGTCCGGCTGCAGTGAAAGTGTTTCTTGACTGCCTGCCCGCGGAGTTACCGGTCGCATTTATTCTGGCCCAGCACATCGATAGCAGTTTTCTTGAAACCCTGGCAGGCGTTCTTTGCCGTGATAATAGTTTTGCCTGTCGTGTCGGCTACGATGGTGAGCAGTTGAGTCATGGCACCGTGTTAATTGCGCCGGTGGAATATGAAGTGGCGTTTACGGAAACAGGCCGGCTAATGTCTACCGGAAAGCCATGGGAAGGCCCTTATTCGCCCTCCATTGATCAGGTCATTAATAACGTCTCGTCCCGGTTTGCGGATCGAGCTGGTGCTATTCTGTTCAGTGGCATGGGTAATGATGGCTCTATTGCCGGGCCGGCCATGAAGGGGCGTGGTGGGCCGGTCTGGGCCCAGAGTGCTGACAGTTGCGCGTGCAGCAGTCAGCCGGATTCGGTTCGTGATACGGGTTGTGTCAGTTATTCGGGAACACCGGAGAAGTTGGCGTTGGCACTGGTGGAGTATGTCCGTCAGGATATTCGTCGGGGACTGCACTGATTAGGAGAATAATATGGCTGAATTGCCGAAAGAAATTCCCGGGTTGCTGATCCCGATGCATGGCCGCCCATGGGTGGTTCCCAATATTGTCGTGGCGGAAATCATTCCCCTACGCCAGCCTGACCGTCCTGGCCATGGTCCTGAATGGCTGTTGGGCTGGCTCAGCTGGCGTGATCAGGATATTCCCTTGCTGTCGTTTGAGAGACTTAATGAAAGTGGTCAGGTAACCATCGGGCCGGAAGCGCGGATAGCGGTAATTAACACCGTTACCGGCAAGCTGAAATTCTATGCAGTGATTATCCAGGGGATCCCGCGTCAGTCTCGTATTGGCAAGGACGATTTGGTTGAGGAGCCCGTAGATAATGGCCCAGCGGAATCCATGTATGTGCAGATGGGTGGAGACCTTGCGGTGATTCCGGACCTCGATGCCATAGAGCAGGCGATTTCAGGCCTGATGCATTAATGAGCGTAGATCGTGCCCGGCTTGCCCAGCTTGCCAGTCAGTCCACGTTCTACAAGGGCAGGTTTCGTAATCTCGAACGCATCCCATCCCATGGGTTAAAAGATTTTTTTCGATGGCAGATCGAGTCCGGCGGAGGCTTTCCGCCGGGGAAGCGATTCCCTCTTCTCAAGCCCGATCCGCACCTGTTGGCGGAGCCAGCTAAGGTGCCGCGCCTTACCTGGCTTGGACATGCTTCTTTCCTGTTCCAGTTCAGAAATTGCAATGTACTGACAGACCCGGTTTTCTCCGAGCGCTGTAGCCCGGTACAGTTCATCGGTCCTAAACGCTATACCCCGGCGCCCCTTCAGGTAGGCGAGCTGCCGCCGATTACTCATGTCCTGATTTCACACAATCACTACGATCATCTTGACGAAAAAACCGTGCGTGACCTGCATCGACGTTTTGGCAGTAAATTGCAATTTTTTGTTCCTACCGGAGTGGCGGATTGGTTTACAAAGCGCGGCATCACCAATGTGGTGGAACTCGGCTGGTGGCAGGCATCCATAGACTCCCATGGTGAGGCGGAACTGTTTTGTTTGCCGACGCAGCATTTTAGTGGCCGTAGCGCGACGGATCGGAATGCCAGCTTGTGGTGTAGCTGGCTGATGGAAGTTGACGGCTTCCGTCTCTATTTTGGGGGCGATACCGGGTATGCATCTTTGTTTCGAGATATTGGCTCCCTGTTCGCACCGATTGATCTGGCGCTACTACCCATCGGTGCCTATGATCCGCGCTGGTTTATGGGGCCTGTCCATGTCGATCCTGATGAGGCTTTGCGAATCCATCAGGATATTGGTGCGCGCTGCTCAGTGGCGATGCACTGGGGCACCTTTGTGCTGACCAGTGAAGCAATGGATGAGCCACCACGGCGATTACGCCAAGCGATGGCGCAAGCGGGCATTCAGGATGACGTTTTTCGGGTGTTCCAGCACGGCGAAACACAGCAATTTGCGGAATTGATTAAATGAAAGAAATGCATGTTTGGGAGGCGCGCCTGCTACGCGCGTTTTCCCGGTTGCCATTGTCCTGGGTGGTTGGCCTGGCTTCGATATTGGCGAAGCTGTTTGCCTTTGTTCCCTTATCAGTGGCAACTCCCCATCGTAGCGCGCTGATTAATGCATTGGTTTGCTTCCCCGAAAAGAACTGGCAGGCAGCAAAAAAGTTTGCCCGCCAATCTGTCATAGAGACTGCCCGAACCCTGGCGGGCTACAGCCATGTGTGGCTCCGGCCGCCGGAGGAAACGCTTTCCCGAATAACTAAAGTGCAAGGTTTGCAGGCCTGGCAGCAGGCCATAGAAAGTGATCGACCAATACTGTACCTGTCCTTACATCAGTCCAGCTGGGAAGTGCCGGTGTTACTGGTCGGAAAAAATGACCCAGGTGCGCTTATCATGTACCAGCCGGTAGAAGGTAGTGCTCTGGAAGGGCTGGTTAAAAAGGGTAGAGAGGCAACGGGTTGCACTCTGATTCCGACTAATGGAGAAGGTGTGCGGGCGGCGCTGGCTGGGCTTGCCCACGGTAAGTCCATGGCACTACTGGCAGACCATGAGCCGGGAGGGCGGAGCAACCCTTTTGTGCCATTCTTTGGTCATGATGTGATGGTGCCAGCGTTTATCTACAAAGTGATCAAGCGCTTTCAGCCCCATGTCTTTTTTATAAGTGCCCAGCGTAGCGATGATTATCACTATGAAGTCTGGCTGGATCAGGCTGATCCAGCCATGCTCGCCATGAATGAACATGATACGCTAAAGGCCATGACCGCGGGCTTCGAGACTATTATTCGGCGCAACCCCACCCAGTACCAATGGACCTACAAGCGGTTCAGGCGTGGCCCAGGCGGAGCGCGAGGTTGGTATAGGCCGGCGGCGCTCAAGCGTCTGCAGGCAGGCGAGTCACCCGCTAGCGTATTTGTTGAGCCAAAACCTGTTTCCAAGGATGAATAACCAGAAGGCTGGAGATCTACCATGATTGGTAATACTGAAATTTCCTGGGGCTGGATGGCCAAACTGTTTCACTGGCTAATGTTTTTGGTGATTGTTGGTGCCTACGTAGCGGTCAACATGCACGAAATGTTTGAAGAGGGTTCCGCCCAGCGGGACTGGTGGATGATGCTCCACAAGAGCTGTGGTTTGACGGTTTTTGTCCTGGTTTGGTTGCGCCTGGGATGGCGTATGGGGCAGCCAGTGCCGGAAAATTTTGCAGGCCCGCTGATGAGCAAGCTGGCCAGTATCGGCCATGGGTTGCTTTATCTGCTGATGATTGTGGTGCCGGCTTCGGCCCTGCTTATGTCGCAACTTGCGGGCTATCCCGTGAGCTGGTTTGGCCTGGTTGAATTACCAGTTTGGCTGGATGTAAATAAAGAGCTGGCCGGACAGTTAAAAGACCTGCATGCGGAAGTGCTGGCGCCAGCATTATTTGTGCTAATCATTGCGCATCTGCTCGGCGCATTGTGGCATCACTACTTTGACAAGGATGACATTCTTAAGCGGATGTTGCCCTTCTGGCGCAGTCGCGGCTTGTAGCTCTGGCCTTCAAGTTATTCTCCGCGCGCCATCCAGATTGCTGCCAGCAGGGCAGAGGGAGCCGTCTCGGCGCGCAGCACCCTTTGTCCCAGTGCAAACGGACGAAAACCCCGCTTGCCAGCGTGCTCCAACTCCTCAGCACTGAAGCCCCCTTCTGGCCCGGTAAGCAATTGGATGTCGCTGGCGTCCTGCAAGGCAGCGGGAGGTAAAGGCTGCTCGCCTGGATGGGCAATTAGCTTTAGCGTGTCATTCTGTTGCTGCAGATATTCGTCCAGGCTCAGTGGGGCATGGATAAGCGGAATCCTGTTCATGCCGCATTGCTCGCAGGCGCTGGTCACAACCTGTTGCCAGTGTGGCAGGCGCTTGTCCAGACGTCCTCCACCAAGGCGTACTTCGGTGCGAGAAGTGGTAATCAGTTGAAAGGACGCTGCGCCAAGTTCGGTGCCTTTTTGCAGCGCATAGTCCATCCGATCTCCCTTGATTACTGGCAGTGCCAGATGCACGGCGCAGGACGGCGTTCGGTCTGTTTGTTGAAACTCAAGCGGTAGCACCTGCACCTGGCGTTTGCCAATGGCTTCAATACGCGCACGCCACTCTCCACCCTTGCCATTGAACAGGGTGATTTCATTGCCAGGCTGCATCCTCAGCACCTTACTGATGTGATGGCTGGCGTCCTCACCCAGCTCGACAATGCTGTCCAGCTGGAAGTTCTGGTTATCGAAAAAGCGGCGCATCTGGCTTTCCTGTGATTTAGTCGCGAGTCGCGATATCAATACCTTCCATGGCAACCTTGGCCAGATGGTCAATCTGTTCAGGAGTGATGACATACGGAGGCATAAAGTAGGTTACGCTGCCGAGCGGTCGGAGTAGGGCCTGACGGGTCAGCGCGTGTTGATAGACACGCATGCCGCGACGTTCGCGCCAGTCATAGGGGGTCCGAGATGCCTTGTCGCGAACCATTTCCACGGCGGCAATCATGCCGGTTTGACGGACCTCTGCCACATGGGGGTGATCATTCAATGGTTCCAGTGCGCGCGCCATATGGGCGGACAGCACGCGATTGTTTTCAATCACATTGTCGGTGGCGAAAATGTCCATAGTGGCATTGGCAGCAGCGCAGGCCAGTGGGTTGCCGGTATAACTATGTGAGTGCAGGAAGGCGCGCAGGGTATCGTAATCGTCATAAAACATTTGATAGATATGGTCGCTGGTGAGCACTGCGCAAAGTGGCAGATAGCCACCGGTCAGGCCTTTTGACAGGGCCATAAAATCCGGCGTGATACCCGCCTGCTCGCAGGCAAATAGCGTGCCGGTGCGGCCAAAGCCTACGGCGATTTCGTCAGCAATCAGGTGGACCCCATAGCGATCACAGGCCTCCCGTAGCAGCTTTAGATAAATCGGGTGGTACATGCGCATATTGCCAGCACATTGAACCAGTGGCTCCACGATAACAGCGCAAATTTCTTCATGTTTTTCAGCAAGAATTTTTTGCATGCCCTCAAACTGTCGGCGTGAATGCTGCTCCCAGCTTTCCCCGGGTTCGCGGTGGTAGCAGTCCGGACTGGGCGCGGTGAGCACTTCCATTAGCAGAGGTTTGTAGGTGTGCTTATAAAGATCGACATCACCAACAGCCAGAGCGGCAAGTGTTTCGCCATGATAGCTGTTGCCAAGAGTGACAAAGCGTTTCTTTTTCGGCTTGCCCGCGTTTTGCCAGTAGTGAAAGCTCATTTTCAGTGCGACTTCGATACCAGAGGAACCGTTGTCAGCAAAAAATACCCGGGATAGTCCCGGCGCAGTCAGGCCAACCAGTCTCTCCGCCAGTTCAATTACTGGCTCATGGCTGAAGCCTGCCAGAATGACATGCTCAAGTTTCTCCAGCTGATCGCGCACGGCACTATTGATGCGTGGGTTGGCGTGGCCAAAAATATTTACCCACCAGGAGCTGACAGCATCGATATATCGATTGCCATCAAAGTCTTCCAGCCAGACTCCTTCACCGCGGCGGATTGGAATCACGGGTAGTGACTGGTGATCCTTCATTTGCGTGCAGGGATGCCAGAGCACCTCCAGGTCACGGTTCATCAGGGCTTGATTGCTGGACATAGCGACTCCACAGGTTGCGCTGCATGATGATACGGGTCAGATGCTCTGGCCGCAAAAGCAGTGTCAGAAGTCGATGAGCAGGTAGCAGACAAAAAAAACCGACGGAATCAGGGGGGATGCCGTCGGCCAAGAGTTGCAGTTTGCGAAGCGGCACTAAGTCGGGGGGACAGCAGGCCGGCTGGGGGACCGGCGTGCCGCTTCGCAAAACCATGTTCTCGAACATGCTGTGAACAGGGAGTGACGAGGTTTCACGGCATAGCTGGATGTTGTAAAGCAATGCTGTGAAGTGAGATCAGGTGTTGCTCTCAAGCCACTGCAGCAATGTGCTGCATTGATCCTTGCTCACCGCCGTGCCGGGGAGTACCGAGGTGGGCCTTGGCTGTCGGTCGAACCAGAACTTGCCACTGTGACCAATGGGAGCCTGACTGCTGGCCAGCCACACCATGGTATCGGCGCCCATGCGGCTATCGCGAAGCCAGCCCTGCATGCGCCGGTTAAAGGCGGGTAGAGACTTTGCCACGCCTGGAGTTGCGGCCCAGCCCGGGTGCATGCTGCTGAAGAAAATCTGTGGATTTTGTTGCGCCCAGTATTCTGTCACTGCAACCAGCGCCCGCTTTGCTCGGGCATAGGCCTTGCTGCCATCGTAGGGCTCGTTGGCGAACTGCATGTCACCAAGTTTCAGTGGCTGCAGATACATGCCGCCGCTGGACACATTAATGACCCTGCCCCGCGCCTGTGAAAGGGATGGCAGCAGCAGGTTGGTCAGTAGCCACGGACAAAGCAGATTGATGGCCAGAGCGCGCTCATGACCGTCTGCGGTGAGGCCATGTTCCGCAAACAGCGCGCCAGCGTTATTGATCAGTATGTCGATACGCGGATATCGATTGGCCAACTCGGCGCCCACCCGCTTTACCTCGGCCAGCGATGACAGCTCGGCCTCGCAGGTGCTCACCTTATCGGTGGCGGCACCACTGAACTCGCGCACCGATCTTGCTGCCCGGGCGACCTTGAGGGAGTCGCGGCCTACCAGAACAACGCTCGCGCCCAGTCTGGACAGCTCACAGGCTGCGGCCAGCCCGAGGCCGGTGGTGGCGCCGGTGATCACCGCGGTCTTGCCACCCACAGAATCGGACAGCCCCTTGTTTGCCATGGCCAAATAGCCATGTTCGGTGAAGCGTAGTGCTGCCGGTAGCAGCAGGGCATGGCCAAGTCGGTCGGCCAGTCCCGGGCGCTGAATTTCAGTCTGCCTGGTCAGTGCCTGCTGCAAGCCGTTAACTGCCCGTTTGCCCATACGCACCATGAGCGGATTGAGCAGTTTTTCAACGTGACCAGCAGGCCCCTGAAAACGCAGCTCAGCGTGATACTCGATGTCAGTAGAGTCAGGGCCGACAGAGCGCAGGCGGATCACATCGTGGGCGCTGAAGCCATCACCCTGACCCTGAAGATCAATACGCAGCGGAGCATCCAGCGCAGTCACCGTGTAGCGCATGGGCACCCGTCGCCCGGCGCTATTCAGGATCAGGTCGAACTCGCTACCCGGCTTTGGTTCGCCGGGAGTCAGTTTGCTGGCCCTGTAGACGCCCGGATCCCACTGCTCGCTAGTGGAAAAATCAGCCAAATAGCGAAAGCAGTCGGCGATTGGTCGGGGGACCCTGATGGTTTCCTGCAGAGTGATCATGGTGCTGTCCTGATTCAGATGGTGCCATTCTCACGAAGTGCGAGTGAAGAGCACATGATCAGGGCAGCAGACTTTCCAGACGCAACTGCTCGTCGTAGGTTTCCCGTTGCCGAACCAGATAGGCCTGGTCGCCATCCACCATGACTTCGGCGGCACGATTGCGACTGTTGTAATTGCTTGCCATGGAGAAGCCATAGGCACCGGCAGAACGGATTGCCAGCAGGTCACCGCTTTCCAGGGCCAGGGTGCGCTCCTTGCCAAGAAAGTCTCCGGTTTCGCACACCGGACCAACGATATCCCATTGGCGACAATCGGCATCGTGTGGCTGCACCGGAATGATCTCCATCCAGGCGGAATACAGGCTTGGTCGAATCAGATCATTCATGGCGCCATCAACAATGGCGAAATTCTTTTCCGCCGTTGGCTTCAAATACAAAACCTTGCTGACAAATAACCCGGCGTTGGCAGCAATAGCGCGGCCCGGCTCGATATGTACCGGCATGTCTGCAGGAATATGCTTGAGCAGTGCCGCAATATATTCTGCTGGCTCCGGTGGTGTTTCATCGCGATAGCGCACGCCAAGGCCGCCGCCAAGATCAAGATGACGAATCGGAATGCCCTTGGCCTGCAGTCGCTCGACCAGATCCAGCACCCGCTTGAGCGCATCTTCAAAGGGCGTCAGTTTGGTCAGCTGGCTACCAATATGACAATCGACGCCAATCACCTCAATGTGCGGCAAATCTGCGGCGTGCTGATAAAGCGCTGGAGCCTGTTCGATATCGACGCCGAATTTATTTTCCTTCAAGCCGGTGGAAATATAGGGGTGAGTCTGGGCATCCACATCCGGGTTGACGCGGATAGCAATGCGGGCAACCTGATCCTGTTCGCCGGCAACAAGATTGAGCAGCTCCAGCTCAGCAGCAGACTCAACATTAAAACAGTGGATGCCCGCTTTGAGGGCCAGCTCCATTTCATCGGCGGTTTTACCCACGCCAGAAAAAACGATCTTGTCCGGATCGCCGCCGGCGCGCAGCACGCGAGTGAGCTCGCCTCCGGAGACGATGTCAAAGCCGGCGCCAAGCCGAGCTAATACATTTAATACGGCGATATTGGAATTGGCTTTGACGGCGTAGCACACCTGATGGGGGTGCTCGCCAAAAGCCTCATCAAAGGCGCGGAAATGGCGTTCCAGCGTGGCCCGGGAATAGACATACAGTGGCGTGGCAAAGCGCTCAGCCAAATCGGCAACGGCAATTTCCTCGGCAAACAGTTCGCCGTCACGGTACTGAAAATGATCCATGCTCAGGGTCCGGTGGTGAGGTCGGTGGGGGGAGACTCGGCGTCCTGCTTTTCCTGATCTTGCTGTTCGGATTTCACCGGCTTGTCAGGTTCTGCGAAATACAGCGCGCCGCTCTGGCCGCAGGCACTCAGCCACAGGGTTAGCAAAATAAAGGTCAGCAGGCGCACGGAGGTCTCCTTGGTTCAGGGGGCGAGTATAGCCGCTTGCGTCGTCAGCGTCCCCGGCCGGTCAGGATTGACTTGGTCACATTGCCGGTGCCAATCAGACGCTCGCTACCATCTTCGTTGATCACCAGTGCATCGCAGCGCATGGCTCCAAGAGTGCGGCCCAGTCGGTCGACCCAGCTGCGGATCACCACTGTTTCACCGTGCAGGGCGGCGCGTAGCACGCTGGTGTGCACTTCCACGGATACCGGATGCTGGTCGTCGTTCAGTTGTGGCACAACGGCGAAGAAACAGGCCACGTCCATCATTGCGTAAAGAATGCCGCCATGCAGGGCACCCTGAGGGTTGGCGGTGAAGTCGTTGACCGCGAAGCGGACCTCGGCGCGGCCATCGGCGCTATGTACCAGTTCGAGATCACAGGCGCGGTGCAGGGGGTGGTTGAGGACGCCTTCGCGTACCTGTTGCAGTCGGCTCATGGTGGGCTCCGGATTGTTGACGGGCCGCACTGTGCCTGCGCTTGCGGCTGCTGTCTATGACCGGAAGTGGCCTGAATTAATGGCCCGAAAATCATGACTCGCCGGTCATCGGATCGCGCTTCAACCTGCCCGGCATAAGAGTAAAGTATGACGTAGGTCACATTATGACCAGATTGCAGTACCGGTTCCTAGGTCCGGATAAAACAACAATATGGCATCAGGGCGGTGGCCACCATGCGCATCTGTTTGCCGGGAGACGTTTATGAGATTGCTTCTTGCTTTGGTGTTGTTGTGCCCGGCCTGGGTCATGGCAGATACCGATGATTTTGTTCTGGGTCTTTTTCGTCTTGAGCGTTGTGCCTTTATGTCGTCCTCGGACAATGCACGGGTGGATCGAGTTGAGGAGTGCCGAGACATTCTCGCTGATGTAGATGCCACCTTTACAGAGCTGGGTGATTTGGAGTCTGCAGAGCTGGTTGACTCGCTTGCCGAAAACTGGGCTCAGCTGACTGAATTGTATGATCGGGGTTTTGATGATCCGACATCATTTCGCGATCACTACACCTCAGATGATATTCGTCTCAACCGTATCGCGTTGGTCGAGACGCTAGGTGACAGGATTCCCAGCCCGCCGAACCCGGTGGCGTTGGCGGTGTTAATGGAGCGTACCGCCAGCGAATATATCTGGCGCGCCGAAGCGACCATGGGTGCGGGCATGAGTGCCACCGAGATTCTTGATCTGGAAACCATGGTGATGGATATGGATGGTCAGTTCGAGAATCTTCGCGACCGCTTTCCGCAGGATTCTGGTCTGCGTTATGCCTACTCCCGCTACCAGTTTATTCGTGGTTCGTTGTTGAATTACAACTCCGACACGGTGCCCTATCTGGTGGACCGTTATTCCAGCGACATCACGGAAGTGCTGCGTAAGATGGAGCGCGTTAAGTCATAACTCATTGCCGCGGGCAAACGTTTGCCAGAACAGCACCGCTTGCCGGTGCTGTCTGGTTAGCGTCAGAGCGGCGGCGAAGGCCTTGCCGCTGTAGGTGCTTTCCAGTTCCAGACCATTTTTGCCGCCACTGCTGATGGCGTGGCGCGAATCAGGGGTAGCCACCCCGTAACCTTCACCAAAATACTCTTCATGCCAAAGCCACTGCGCATTGCATTTCGCCGGCAGTGTACTGTCTGCGTTGCGCAGTGAGCGCCAGACCTGGTCGACCATGCCGCTAACCACATCGGGATGACATGCAGTGAAAGAGCCGACCTTGGCCGGTGCCACCTGTATGGCATGAACGGTAACCTGCGGTAATACCAAGGCCGCCCCGGCGATAATTCCTGCCACCGTGGCGCCGCTACCTGCAGCAACCACAATATGTTTTGGCGCCGGCAATTCGCCGTTACGGATTTGCTGGTCAAGCTCGAGCATGGCATTAACATAGGCAAAGGTTGCCACCGGAGCAGAGCAGCCGGCGTAGAGAAAATAGCTTTTTCGGTCAAGCCGGCGCGGGTGCAAATACCAGTTCAGCGCGGCTGAAAAAAGACTACCTCTTGCCGTCAGTGTGGCGCCGGCATTACGCATTATTCGTTGATTGAGCCTGACGATGTCGGTTTCCGGCTGCGGAAAGGTAATTACCTCGCAGTGCAGATTCTCCCGCTGACACATTAGTGCAGTGGCTACCCCGGCATTGGTGCCTGTAGCACCCATAGTAATGACCCGGTTGGCCTGTCGGCGACGAATGTCCGCCAGAACAAACTCAAGTTTTCGCGGCTTGTTACCACCTTGATCGCTGCGGGTCAGATCATCTCGTTTGATAAACAGCAGATCGCTGTCGGCAAATTTTTCCACTGGCGTGGGCAATTCACACAGCTCAACCGGCTGTAGAGATGAGAGGGCTGAAAAACGGCGCAGCAGGGGGAAATGTTCAGCGGCCATGCCCGGCATCCAGAGGGGGCCACCATTGCGCGTGGCCTTGAGAGTCGAGTGCCAGCAGATCGCCGAACTGAAGCAGCACCGCTTCGCTTTGTGTGGGGCGCAGGAATATCCAGTCATCCACGTTTAGCTGTTGGGATGCAGACCCGTTGAGCATCATTTGATTGGAGCTGCTGCCGTACAGGCTGTTCTCACTCAGACCGGCGGGTGACTCCGGTTTGGCCATCCATTTGCCGCCATAAATAAACAGTGTGGTGGCCCGATTCGGGTCCCAGCTCTGCCAAAGGCTGCCGATGGGCAATGGCCCTGGCATGGTCAGGCCATCCAGCTTTTTCAACACTGGTGTCGCGATAAAGGCGGCCGGCTGAAAGTCCTGCAGCAGCGGCAAGTCAAAGTCCGTCCCTTTGACCAGGCAAGAGCCGGCGGAGACTTCGTTAAGCGGCGAGCTCTCGTCATGCAGGCGAATGGTTGGGCTGCCTGCCCCATTGAGTACTAAGTCATCGCTCCACAGGTCGTTGTGCTGGCTGCGGATGCGATCCACAAAAGATTGGTAAATGGTATTGGATTTGCGCAGCGACGTTTCCGTGCTTTCAATGAATCCCGGCATCTTGCCAACATGGGCGTCATATCCCATCAGGCCTGCCAGTTGCAGATGCTGGGGATGCTGACGAATCAGATTGAGCAAGTCATCAATTTCTTCAGCTTGCCGTAGGCCGCCGCGATGCAGGCCCACATCAATTTCGATGCTGATTCGAAAGCGCTGCTGCAGGGTTTCGGCAAGCGCCAGATACTGTTCAAGACGCGGTAGGCTATCTATCAACCACTGCACTTGCGCGGCTGGATCAAAGCCGTTGCCGGGTTCCAGCTCAGCATAAAACTGCGCCGCCGCCGCAACCGGCATGGGCTTGCCTAAAAGCAGGTCGGCGTCTGGTTCCGCTGCTGCCAGCGCATTCATAAATGGTTGGTGAAAAGTCATCAGGCGCTGGGAGCCGGTTAGCGCCATGACTTCGCGAATCAACGCCAGCGACGGAAGTGACTTGGCAACAATACGAAATGCCTTGCCGGCGGGCAGGTTATCGATCAGTCGTTCGCAGTTGGCACGCAAGCGCTGGCGATCAATAACGAGTAACGGTCGCCCAGCGCCGAGGGACTGCAGCGTGCCCTGCAGGCCGGCGAAATAATCATTGTGTGGTGCGCCACGATCACCCGGCTTTAACCACCATGCGCCGAGGCCCACAGCGGCAGCGCCGATTAGAAACTGACGGCGCTTCATGCTGCAGGCTCACCGAGAATATGGCGCAGGTGAGCGTTCAGCAGCTTGCCCTGGGGGTCGAGCTGGCGACGCAGTGTACGGAAGGTTTCAAGTCCCGGATGCACGCTGGCAAGGCTGGCAGCATCCATAGTATGTAGTTTGCCCCAGTGTGGACGGCCTTCATAACGCTGCATGATCGGCTCCACGGCATTGAACAGGGTGTTGTATTCCTGACGGTGATACTGGTGCACCGATAGCGAAGCACCGGGACGGCCGCTGAACATGCCGATCAGGCTATTGTCCGCAGCGGTGTAGCGAAACTCGATGGGGAAAAATACATTCATGCGGTCGTCGCGGATTTTTGCGCAGACCTCTTCAAGGCACTCCAGACCTTTATCCAGCGGCACCGTATATTCCATTTCATTGAATGGCACGCTGCGTTTCTGGGCATAGATTACGTGGGCTGGGCCGCGCCGGATTTCTTCCTCGACAAAGAAGGTTACCGCTTTCTGAATTGCCGGAATCAGCCAGGGCGCCTTCATTGAAACGTCGCTGGCCAGCTCCAGCAGTTCGTTGCTGTCCGCCTCTGCCGGCGGAGTGTCCGGCTCATCGGTGGTGCGGGTGATTTTGACAATGGCGGTTTCGCCACGGGGGAAGGCAAAGAACTCCAGATTACGCGTCTTGTGGTGTTCCCGCTCCATCAGATCCATGGCGTCGCGCAGGCCCATTACCCGGGTTTCATCCTGCAGCCGATAGGCGGGTACATTTTTAAAGGTCAGTTCGGTAACGATGCCAAGGGCGCCGAGGGAGGCGCAGGCCGCGCGAAACAGATCGCCATCCGCTTCGCTTAGCTCAAGCACCTCGCCATCCACGGTCATCAGGCGCATGCCGGCGACCATGCCAGACAGGCTTGGCAGTGAGGTGCCCGTGCCATGGGTGGAAGTGGCCACCGCACCAGCCAGTGACTGCAGGTTAATGTCCGGCTCGTTCATAAAGCTCTGGCCGATCTCCCAGTTCTGGGCGCTGGCCATGCCGATACGGGTACCGGGGCCGAAGCTGGCGGTAAGGGCATCAGCGTTATGCCGGCGAATGCCGCTCATGCCCTCAAGGGAAATCATGGTGTGGTCGGTGGGCACCAGGCCGCTAAAGGAGTGGCTGCCACCGAACACTCGTACCGTGCCGCTGGCTGCCTTCAGAATCTGCCGCAGGGCGTCCTCATCCATGGGGAAGTGCATGGCTTCCGGGCTGGCGACCTGATTGCCGGACCAGTTCTGCCAATGTAAGGCGCTGGCAGCATTGGCCAGTAGTCGGCCGGGCAGGGCCATGGCGCCGGCGCCCAGCGCCATGGCTTTAAGCAGTGCGCGCCGCTGCAGGTTGATGCTCATCATTGGAAAGCCCTCGCGTGGTTATGGCACTATCGTACCATAACTATCGTGTCTGGCCAGTTGTCTGTTCAAGTCAGCTATGCGGACTCAGCCATGAGGATAGTGCTCGCCGGTGAGCTGCTCTGACAGCTGCCACAGGCGCTGGCCTTTTTCTGCGTCCTGAGCATAGCGGCGGGCGCGGGCCGGTGCCGGTGCGCCCATGGCTTCGAACCAGCCCCTCGGGCCGTAGTAATGACCACCCTCGGCATCCGCAGAGGTGGCGGCGTACAGGGTGGGCCAGGCACCTTTTTCGGCGCTCTGGGTAAACAGCGGCCAAACCAAGTCCACAACCTTACCGATTTTCAAAGGGCTCTGCTCAACAATGCCGGGCACCGCCAGATTGGTGTTGGAAACCCCCGGGTGGCAGGCCAGCGAACGGGTCAATGCTCCCGCTTGCTGCAGCCGTCGATCGAGCTCAATGGCAAACATAAGATTGGCCAGCTTCGATTGGGCATAGGCTTTCTGCCGACCGTACTCACCTTTCAAGGTCAGATTGTCGAAATGAATCTTGCCGCCGCGATGGGCAATGCTGCTCACCGTGACAATGCGCGACCCTGGTACCTTCTCCATCCGCTCAAGCAACTGCAGGGTCAGGGTGAAGTGACCAAAGTGGTTGGTGCCTATTTGCTGTTCAAAGCCATCCTCAGTGAGGCCTTCTTCAAGCCACATCAGCCCGGCATTGTTGAGTAGCAGATCTATCTTTTCCTGCTGATGACGAATCAGGGTGGCGGCGTCACGCACGCTTTTCTGGCTGGAAAGATCAAGCGGCACAAAGGATAGCGAAGCGTTTGGGATGTCCGCACGAATCTCTTCCATTGCCTGGCGAGCCTTCTTTTCATTGCGGCACGCCATCACCACATGGGCGCCGCGTTGGGCCAGTTCACGGGTGGCATGAAAGCCGATGCCACTATTGGCGCCGGTGATCACGGCGACACGGCCATCCTGTGGCGGAATCTGATTCGGGGTCCAGCTCATGATTTCTCCTTAATCGAAATGGCAAAGACGAGGAGGGCAGTGTGCCCAAGTTGTTCGGCGGCCGCACGGTACAGGTGCGCCAATTATTATTCTTTCGGTGTCACAAAGGGTGTCACAAAGGGTGTCACCAAACTGCATTCTGGCTGCCATAAATCTGCTGCCGCTTTTTAATCATTCCGACCATGTTTCGTCATAACCGAATCCTAACCTCGCATCACGCCATTGTGGCGCCATTTCAACATTGTGCCTGTTTCGAGGAAACGTCATGACTATTCAGGAAAATATTGATCAGCAGCTGATTGATAGCGGCAGTGAGCCGATGTCCAATCTGTCGTCTAACACCCATATGGCCGATATTATTCAGGCCCGTTTTTCCCGCCGTACGGTGCTGCAAGGTACGCTGGGCGCTGCAGCTGTGGGCTTCCTCGGTGCTGGCTTGAGCGGTTGTGGTGGCGACTCGAGTAGCGCTGACGGCAGTAAGACGCTGCAAGCGCCGCGTATTACTTTTGACGCCATTCCAACTTCCCGTGCTGACACCATTACTCTGCCAGCGGGCTACCAGTGGACGCCACTGATTCCCTGGGGCACGCCGATCCTGGGAAGCTTTCCCGCATTCCGTGATGACGGCATGAACACCGGCACCGAGCAGTTGCAGCAGGTCGGCTCCCATCATGATGGCATGCACTTCTTCCCCATCAACGGTGCCTCTGATCATGGCCTGCTGGTGTTGAACCATGAGTACATTGACTCAAAAGTATTTCATGCTGACGGCCCCAGTGCGGCGCCGCGCCCGCAGGATGAAGTGCTCAAGGAAATGGCTGCCCACGGTGTTTCTGTTGTGGAAGTCCGTCGCAGCGCAGCCGGCGGTTCCAACTGGGAAGTGGTTGCTGGTGTTTATAACCGTCGTATCACCGCATTGACCGAGATGGAAATGCGTGGCCCGGTTCGTGGCAATGACAAGCTGAAAACAAAGTTCAGCCCCACCGGCGTTCTTGCCCGTGGCACGTTGAACAACTGCTCCCACGGTTACACCCCGTGGGGCACCTACCTGACCTGTGAAGAGAACTGGTCCGGCTACTTCCGTAACTCCACCGACGACTCTGCCAGCCGTCCGCGCGAACAGTTTCGTTATGGTGTGCCCCATTCCGGTCAGACCAGTCGTTACCAGTGGGAAACTGCCACTCCGGCGCTGGGCAACAACCTCAGCACTCGTTTCGATTGCGGCTCCACCGGCGCCTCAGCGGTAGAAGATTTCCGTAATGAAGCCAACACCATGGGCTGGATTGTGGAGATCGACCCGTTTGATCCGTTCTCCACACCGAAGAAGCGCACCACCATGGGCCGCTTTGGCCATGAAGGAATCGTCTTTGCAGCTCCGGTGGTTGGTGAGCCGGTGGTGTTCTATTCCGGCGACGACGCCCGTAACGAATACATCTACAAGTTTGTCAGCAAAAACGTCTACCAGCAGGGAATGCGTGGTGATGATCTGCTCGACGAAGGCATCCTGTATGTTGCCAAGTTCAATGGTGATGGTTCCGGTGAGTGGTTAGCGCTGGATCTGGATGACCCCACTTTCGCAGCGGCGGTAGCGGCGGCAGACGGCAACGTGGTTAGCGGAATTAACTTCGACGGCTTTGCCGATCAGGGTGACGTACTGCTGAATACCCGTTTGGCCGCTGATATTGCCGGCGCCACCAAAATGGATCGCCCGGAGTGGGGCGCAGTATGTCCACGCACTGGCATGGTCTACTTTACTTTGACCAATAACTCCAGCCGCGCCACCACGGACGAACCCAATCCGCGCGCCAGCAACACCACCGGCCATATTATTCGCTGGTTGGAAGATGGCAGCTCTGCTGCAACTTCTTTCCAGTGGGATATCTTTATGCTGGCCGGTGGCACCAGTGGCCCGATGGCCGGCGCGGTGTTCCCCGGTGACGTTTCAGAAATGCCTTTGACCGAGGACAATATCGCTGCAAGCCCGGACGGCATCTGGTTCGACGGCGCCGGTGTATTGTGGATTCAGACAGATATGTCAGGTAATCAGCAGGCAGGTCTAAGCGCCGATGGCGATTTTGGTAATAACCAGATGCTTGCTGCGGAAACCGATACCGGTGTGATTCGCCGCTTCCTGGTTGGCCCCAAGGATGCGGAAGTGACAGGGGTGGTAATGGCGCCGGATCGCAAGACCATGTTTGTTAATATCCAGCATCCAGGTGATCGTTCGCAGCCCGGCGAGTTTACCTCTAACTTCCCGGCTAATGATGGGGTCAGCCGCCCCCGCTCTACCACGGTGGTTATTACCCGCACGGACGGTGGTGTGATTGGCGTTTGATTTAACCTGCTTGTGTTGATATGCCCGGCCTTGTGCCGGGCATTTTTTTATTGGCCGGGAAGCTGGCCGCGCTGAAACAGAGACAACAGGTCCATGCTCACCGCCAGACAAACATGAACAAATACACCGCCCCAGATGGAGCGGCTAAGACTGGCCAGCACACACAGAATAAGTCCGAATAATAACGAGCCAGCACATTCAAGAAATGGCTTGGGCAAATGAATGGTCAGGTACACCAAACTGGATACGTAAATCGAGCCAATGCCCAGCGACGGTTGCAGCCCGCGCAACAGAAAGCCGCGATAGAAGAACTCAATGCAGAAAAACTGCATTACATAGATCAGCTCCCACAGCAGCAGATCAGTCCAGCTACGGCCGGCCAGATGATAAAAAGGATAGGTGTTTAAAAAGGTGCTGTTGAACGAAGCCAGAATGGCCATGCCGGCCATGATGCCGCCGAAGATTGCGTAGTAACGCCAGTGGTGTAACACATCATTCAGGCGAAGTCCGTATTCCATGGGTGACTCGCGCAGTAGCAGCTTGATCGCCAGTACCGGCACCAGTACATAACCAATCAGCAGCCACATGCCCCACCAGGCATGGCCTGACAGCGTTCCCCAGGGGGACTGGCGCAGCCAGCGGAACCAGGGAGCGACGGATTGGTCGGTAAGATTGGCAAACCATTGCAGCCCTTCGCCAAGACTGGTTTGTATGGCAAGGTAATGATTGATGATCAGCGCCACGGACGTGACCACCGCCACAATCAGCATGCGCCGGTGATCAACTGCAGTGGGAAGCGGTTGTTGCAGCAGATTGCGGATGGGGGTCAGCAAGCCTGATCCAGCGGCCACGGCTCAGTCCTTTGGTGGCGCAAACCTGGCCAGTTGCTCTGGCGTTGCTTCGGTCTGATATTTTGCCTTCCACTGGTCGTAGGGCATGCCGTAGATAATTTCGCGGGCGGCACTCTGGTCGATAGCTACGCCCTGTTCGTCAGCGGCGGCCACGTACCACTTCGACAGACAGTTGCGGCAGAATCCGGCCAGATTCATCAGTTCAATATTCTGTACGTCCTTGCGGCTGTCCAGATGCTCCAGCAGGCGGCGGAACACGGCGGCTTCGATGGCAGTGGTATCAGTCATGTCGGCTCCCTGAAAATCGAAAAACAAATGATACAAACGAAAGGGCCGGCTAAGGCCGGCCCGGATCGTCTTACTTGCGCTTCATCGAGTCAAAGAACTCGGCGTTGGTCTTGGTTTGCTTGAGGCGGTCGATCAAAAATTCGATGGCGCCGATTTCGTCCATGGGATGCAGTACCTTGCGCAGAATCCACATGTTCTTCAGTTCGTCTTCGCTGACCAGACGCTCTTCGCGACGGGTGCCGGACTTCTTGATGTTGATGGCCGGGAACACGCGCTTCTCGGAAACCTTGCGGTCCAGATGCAGTTCCATGTTGCCGGTGCCTTTGAATTCCTCAAAGATCACTTCGTCCATCTTCGAGCCGGTTTCTACCAGCGCGGTGGCAAGAATAGTTAGCGAGCCGCCTTCTTCGATGTTTCGAGCCGCACCAAAGAAACGCTTCGGCTTTTCCAGTGCATGGGCATCCACACCACCGGTCAGTACCTTGCCAGAGCTTGGTTGCACGGTGTTGTAGGCGCGGGCCAGACGGGTCACAGAATCAAGCAGGATGATCACATCCTTTTTGTGCTCAACCAGACGCTTGGCTTTCTCGATCACCATTTCGGCCACCTGAACGTGGCGTGCTGGCGGCTCGTCAAAGGTAGAAGCAACCACTTCGCCGCGCACGGTGCGCGACATTTCAGTGACTTCTTCCGGACGCTCGTCGATCAGCAGCACGATCATATGTGCTTCCGGGTTGTTGCGAGCGATGGAATGGGCGATCTGCTGCAGCAGCATGGTCTTACCGGCTTTCGGCGGTGCCACGATCAGGCCGCGCTGGCCTTTGCCGATTGGGGCAACCAGATCGATGATTCTGGAGGTGATGTCTTCGGTGGAGCCATTGCCCAGTTCCATCACCATGCGCTCGGTGGGGAACAGCGGCGTCAGGTTCTCGAACAGGATCTTGTTCTTGGCGTTCTCAGGGCGGTCAAAGTTGATTTCATCAACCTTGAGCATGGCAAAGTAACGTTCGCCTTCTTTAGGGGGGCGAATTTTGCCGGCAATGGTGTCACCAGTGCGCAGATTGAAACGGCGAATCTGGCTGGGGGAAACGTAGATGTCGTCAGGGCCGGCTAGATAGGAGCCCTCGGCGCTGCGCAGGAAACCAAAACCGTCCTGCAGAATTTCAAGCACCCCGTCACCGGAGATATCGTCACCGTTTTTGGCAACTTTCTTCAGAATGGAAAAAATCACATCCTGCTTACGGGTGCGAGCCATGTTATCGAGGCCCGCCTGCTTGGCGATTTCGATCAGTTCGCTGATCGGCTTTTTCTTAAGTTCAGACAGATTCATGGGTGTATGGTCAGGTTCCGGAAATTATCGGGGCTTGCACCGGGGAGGTGCAGGATCAGGGTTTTCGCAAGGGAAAACGGGTTCGGCGAGGGGCCGAAAGTCTAAGGGAGCGTCTAACGCCTGACGGAATCTAACAGCCTGCACCGGGGCTGTCTAGCCCCGGCCGGCCATTATGTGATCAATGGACGGATGGCCCGGTATGGCCGGGCACCACCTGCCAGTCTCAGAGGGTGCTATCGAGGAACGCGGTCAGCTGTGATTTGGACAGTGCACCAACCTTGGTGGCCTCAACACTGCCGCCCTTGAACACCGCCAGAGTCGGGATACCACGCACGCCGAATTTGCGCGGGGTGTCCGGGTTCTCATCGATGTTGATCTTGGCCACAGTCAGCTTGCCCTCGTACTCTTTCGACACCTCGTCGAGGATCGGGGCGATCATTTTGCAGGGGCCGCACCAGGGCGCCCAGTAGTCGACCAGCACCGGACCTTCGGCTTTCAGTACGTCTTGCTCGAAGCTGGCATCGGTGACATGGATGATATCGCCGCTCATGATTCTCTCCTGAAGAAGTATTTATACAGGCGGGCATCATACCAGCACCGGGCCCGGCTGTTTCAAGGAATCGTAACGATGATGTCGATAGAGATTCGCTGTCGATGTCACGATGATCAATCCCATCCCCCTGCAGAGGGCGTACAATCGGCGTGAATAAAGGAGGATTCTGCCTTGCCTGATGAACAGAAACAGCTCGCCGCCATTGATCTTGGCTCCAACAGCTTCCATATGGTGGTGGCCGTACTTGCTCAGAACGAGATTCGTTTACAGGAAGGCCTGTCTGAAAAGGTCCAGCTGGGAGCGGGGCTGGATAGTGATAACCGCCTTACCGAGGACGCCCAGCAACGGGCGCTGGATTGTCTGAGTCGATTTGCCCAGCGCATCCGCGGTATTCCGCTGGGCTCCGTGCGGGTGGTGGGCACCAATACCTTGCGGGTGGCGCGCAATGCCCGCCAGTTCATTGCCCGGGCGGAAAAGCTGCTTGGCCATGACATCGAGATTGTCGCCGGACGGGAAGAAGCACGTCTCATCTATCTCGGCGTTTCCCATACTCTGCCGGACAATGGCGGCAGTCGTCGGCTGGTGGTGGATATTGGCGGCGGCAGCACGGAGCTGATTATTGGTGAGCGCTTCGAATCCGTGGAAACCGAATCCCTGCATATGGGCTGCGTCAGTTTCAGCCAGCGCTACTTCAACAATGGCGAGATCACCGAGAAGCCTTTTAACAAAGCCATTACTGCGGCCCGGCGGGAAGTGCTGTCCATTGAGGCCGCATACCGGAATCTGGGCTGGCAGCAGGCGGTGGGCGCTTCGGGCACCATCAAGGCCATTGCCCAGGTATGCCAGGACAATGGCTGGAGTGATGGTGCTGTCACCCTTGAAGGCTTGCAGAAAATTCGTAAACGGCTATTGCGCAGTGGCCATATCAACAATCTGGATCTGAAAGGCCTGCGTGAGGATCGCGCCGCAATCTTTCCTGCCGGCGTTGCCATCCTGACCGGTATTTTCGAGCAGCTTGGTCTGGAGAAGATGGACTTCTCCAGCGGCGCCCTGCGCGAAGGTGTGCTCTATGATCTGGTCGGCCGCTTCAGTCACGAGGATGTGCGCGAGCGCAGCATTCAGGCAATGATGAAACGTCATCGCGTGGACGAGGTGCAGGCCCAGCGGGTACATGACACCGCCATGGCGTTGCATGGTCAGGCCTGTAAAAGCTGGAAGCTGGCCGGCGATACCCTGATCGATACATTACGTTGGGCCGCGTTGTTGCATGAAGTGGGTTTTGCGGTATCCCACGCCCAGTTTCACAAGCATGGTGCCTACCTGTTATCGAACAGTGATCTGTCCGGGTTCTCCCGTCAGGAGCAGGATCTGGTAGCGTTGCTGATTCGCGCCCATCGGCGCAAGGTGCCGCTGGCCGCATTTGCAGAACGTCAGCCGGAAGAACAGATGCCGTTGCTGCGTCTGGCGCTGCTGCTGCGCATCGCCGCGCTGCTGCATCACGGCCGTTATGACACCGCGCTGCCAGATATTCGCCTGCGTGCCGGTGAAGACACGCTGGCGCTGACATTCCCTGCCGGCTGGTTGAAAGATCATCCGTTAACGCTCGCGGACTTCGAGCAGGAGCAGGAATTTTTCCGCGTCGCCGGCTACACCCTAACCGTAAAGTAGGGGGCGCTTAGCCGCAGATTTTTTCCAGCAGAACCTGCTGCGCCACCATGGGCTCCTGCGGATTAATCTCCACGCGCCGGTAGCTGCCGTCCGCATCCAGTGCCCAGGATCTGGAATTGTCCTGCAGATATAGCATCAGGCCGTCATCAATAACCCGCTTCTTTAACACCGGATCAAGAATCGGGAAGCAGGTTTCAATGCGGTTAAACAGGTTACGCTCCATCCAGTCGGCACTGGAGCAATACACCAGCTCCTCACCTTCGTGGTGAAAATGATAAACCCGAGTATGTTCGAGGAAGCGGCCAATAATAGAGCGCACCCGAATATTGTCACTGAGCCCGGGAATGCCGGGACGCAGGCAGCAAATGCCGCGAATAATCAGATCGATTTCCACGCCCGCCTGACTGGCCTGATACAGCGCCTGAATGATCTGTTGTTCGGTCAATGCGTTGAACTTGGCAATGATGCGCGCCGGCTTGCCCGCCAGTGCCTGCTCGGTTTCGAACTCGATCAGCTCAAGAATGGATTTGTGCAGGGTGAAAGGGGAGTGCTTCAGCTGCTTAAGGCGGGCTGGCTTACCCATGCCGGTTAGCTCAAGAAAAATCTTGTGCACGTCCTGACACAGATCTTCATCCGCCGTCAGCAAACCATAGTCCGTATAAATCTTGGCTGTCTTGGCGTGGTAGTTACCCGTGCCAAGATGGGCGTAGCGTTTGATGCCGTCCGCCTCGCGCCGCACCACCAGCATCATCTTGGCGTGGGTTTTGTAGCCCACCACACCATAGACAACGATGGCGCCGGCTTCCTGCAAGCGCCGCGCGCCTTCAATATTACTTTCTTCATCGAAGCGGGCGCGCAGCTCCACCACTGCGGTAACTTCTTTACCGTTTCGTGCCGCGGTTTCCAGGTGATCAAGAATTTCCGAGTTGGTGCCGGTACGATAAATGGTTTGCTTGATGGCCAGCACCTTGGGGTCCCGAGCTGCTTCCGCAAGAAAGCTGATTACCGGGTTAAACGAATCGAACGGATGGTGTAGCAGGATATCGCCCTGCTTCATGGCGTCGAAAAGACTATCGTTATTACGGATAACAGCCGGCGTACGTGGGCTAAAGGGCGGGTAATGCAGGCGCGGCTTTTTTACATCCGTGAACATGCGAGCCAAATTTACCGGACCATTGACCTCGTAAAGATCCTGATCCCGTAACTCGAATTGCTTGAGCAAATAATCAATCAACTGGCGCGGGCAGTTGTCGGCCACTTCAAGGCGTACTTCATCGCCATAGCGGCGCGACAGCAGCTCGCCTTTAAGTGCGCTGGCCAGATCGTCCACATCTTTGGAGACCTGCAAGTCGGCGTTACGGGTTACCCGGAACTGGTAGCAGCCGGTGGCCTTCATGCCCGGGAAAAGATCACTGACATGGGCGTGAATCATTGACGACAGGAAGACAAAATTGTCGTTACCGTCCTGACAGATATCATCCGGCATGCGAATCAGTCGTGGCAGCGAACGCGGCGCTGGCACAATGGCCAGGCCGCTTTGCCGGCCAAAGCCGTCCTTGCCTTCCAGCGGCACAATAAAATTCAGGCTTTTGTTCACCAGGCGTGGGAAGGGATGGGCCGGGTCTAGTGCGATGGGAGTCAGCACCGGATAAATCTGATCGCGGAAATAGCGCTTTACCCAGTCGGCCTGTTCTGCCGTCCAGAATTCGCGGCGCAGGAAGTTCACGCCTTCCTCGGCCAGTGCGGGCAGCAGCACATCGTTAAGCAAATGATACTGACGGTTGACCGCCTCATGGGCAATCTCGCCGATCTGCTTGAGGATCTCGCCGGGCAGCATGCCGTCTGGCCCCGGTGTGCCGGCCCCGGTTTCCAGCTGGTTTTGCAGGGCGGCCACACGGATCTCGAAAAACTCGTCCATGTTGCTGGAGAAAATCAGCAAAAAATTAAGCCGCTCCATCAACGGGTGGCGCTCATCGCTGGCCTGCTCAAGCACGCGCAGGTTGAACTGCAACAGGCTTAGCTCCCGGTTAATGTAGTAATCCGGCTTGCCTAGATCCATTGCCGGCTGTCCAGCCGCCATGTCATTCATGCGATCCACCCAATCTATGTAGTAGCGGCTTTGGCCGCGAACGCTCTTTGTTCAACTAGTGCAATCTTTCCGCAACGTTTCTATGTCAGCAGGATGTCAGCAGGATGACAGCGCTGCGATTTAATTGTTCAGCCCTTTAACAACTCCGCCGCCCGTGGCGCAAAATAGGTCAGGATGCCGTCCGCGCCCGCCCGTTTGATGCAAGTCAGCGACTCCAGAATCACCTTGTCCGCATCCAGCCAGCCGTTCTGGAAAGCGGCCATATGCATGGCGTACTCCCCACTGACCTGATACACGAAGGTGGGTGCCCGAAAGGTCTCCTTCACTGCCCGGACGATATCCAGATAGGGCATGCCCGGCTTGACCATAATCATGTCGGCGCCTTCCTGCAGATCCAGCGCCACTTCATGCAGGGCCTCGTCGGCGTTGGCCGGGTCCATCTGATAGGTTTTCTTGTCGGCCTTGCCCAGATTGCCGGCGGAGCCCACCGCATCGCGGAACGGGCCGTAATAGGCGGAAGCATACTTGGCCGAATAGGCAAGGATGCGAGTATGCACATAACTGGCCTGTTCCAGTGCCGAGCGAATCGCGCCAATGCGGCCGTCCATCATATCGCTGGGCGCCACCACATCCGCGCCGGCCTCGGCATGGCTCAGGGCCTGCTTCACCAGCGCCTCAATGGTGATGTCGTTCATCACATAGCCGTCGCTGTCGATAATGCCGTCCTGACCGTGGCTGGTGAACGGGTCCAGCGCCACGTCAGTAATCACCCCCATATCCGGCACCGCTTCCTTGATGGCGCGCACGGCGCGTTGGGCCAGACCATTGGGATTCCAGGCCTCGGCGGCATCCAGACTTTTCGCTTGCTGTGGTGTCACCGGGAACAATGCCACCGCCGGGATGTCCAGCTGCCGCAGCCGCTGCACCTCGGCCACCAGCAGATCAATGCTCAGTCGCTCAACCCCGGGCATGGAGGCAATGCTCTCGCGCTGGTTGCTACCCTCTATAACGAACATCGGGCAGATCAGATCCGCCGGGGTCAGCACCGTCTGTTGCATCAGGCGACGGGAAAAGGCATCGCGGCGCATCCGCCGCAGGCGAGTGGCGGGCCAGGGACCGCGAGGCAGAACAGGCTGTGACACGGAACTCTCCAGTCGAGGATGAGGGTTATTCAATTATTGCTAACCGGGGTAGTGTAACGCTCCGGGAGACGAATCACAGGAGGCGGTTGTGGGTAAAAAGATGGTTTTGGTGGCGATTATCGTGGCGGCGGTGCTGGCCTGGTTCGGATTAGGGCTGGATCAGCACCTGACCTTCGAGGCGATTCGCGCCCGCCAGGACGACCTGCAACGCTACTATCAGACCGAGCCGTTCCAGCTTCTCGGCCTGTACTTTGTGGCCTATATCATCATGGCGGCCCTGTCCCTGCCGGGGGCGGCCCTGCTGACCCTGCTTGGCGGGGCTATTTTTGGCCTGTTCGCCGGCACCCTGGTGGTGTCGTTTGCCAGCACCATTGGTGCCACTCTGGCCATGCTGCTGTCGCGCACCCTGTTCCATGATGCGGTGGCCAAACGCTTTAAGGGCTCCCTCGACAAGATCAACGCTGGCATCGAACGGGACGGTGCTTTCTACCTGTTCGCCCTGCGACTGGTGCCAGTGTTTCCGTTCTTCGTTATCAACCTTGCCATGGGCCTTACCAAGATCAAGGCACGGCGTTTCTATTGGGTCAGCCAGCTTGGCATGCTGCCCGGCACCCTGGTGTTTGTGAACGCGGGCACCCAGCTGGCGCAACTGGAATCCACCGCCGGCATTCTGTCGCCGGGCTTGATCGGTGCGTTCGCCTTGCTGGCACTGTTTCCATGGATCGCCCGCAAACTGCTGGAGCGCATCCGTAGCCGCCACGTTTATCGCGGCTGGAAAAAGCCCAAGCACTTTGATCGCAACCTGATTGTGATTGGTGGTGGCGCCGCCGGTCTGGTGACCAGCTATATCGCTGCCGCAGTAAAAGCCAACGTCAGCCTGATCGAAGACAACAAGATGGGCGGCGATTGCCTGAACACCGGCTGCGTGCCCAGCAAGGCGCTGATTCGTTCGGCCCACACCGCCCACCAGATTCGCAACGCGGAGCAGTTCGGTTTGCAGGCATCCGCACCGACGGTGGACTTCCCCGCCGTAATGAAACGCATCCAGCGGGTAATCGGCGATATCGAACCCCATGACTCGGTGGATCGTTACAGCGCTTTGGGTGTGGATTGCATTAAAGGCCGCGCCACCCTGACCACGCCATGGAGCGTGCAAGTGGAGGGCCGCCCGCTAACCGCCCGGCATATCGTGATTGCCACCGGCGGCCGCCCGAAAGTGCCGCTAATCCCTGGACTATCCCACGCCGGCTACCTCACTTCAGAAAACCTATGGCAGCTGGAAACCCAGCCGGAACATCTGCTGGTGCTGGGCGGCGGGCCAATCGGTTGCGAGCTGGCGCAAGCGTTCCGGCGCCTGGGCAGTGAAGTGACCATTATTGAATTTATGGATCGCTTGCTGCCGCGCGACGACGAAGATGTGGGCGCTGCGGTGCAGGCTCGCTTCGAGCAGGAAGGCATTCGCGTGATCACCGGCCACCGCGCCGTGGGCGTGGTGCTGGAAGGCAGCCGGCGCACCATTGAATGCGCCCCGGCGGGCAAAGAGGGCAGTAGCACCAAAGTTACCGGCGATACGATTCTAGTGGCGGTAGGGCGCGAAGCGAATACGGAAGAAATGGGTTTGGATGTGCTCGGCATTCCGCTACGCCGCGACGGCACCATCGAAACCAACGAGTATCTGCAAACCCGCTTGCCCAATATCTACGCCTGCGGCGATGTCACCGGGCCATACCAGTTCACCCATGTGGCCGGCCATCAGGCCTGGTATGCGGCGGTCAACGCGCTGTTCGGTTTTGTGTGGAAGTTTCAGGTGGATTACTCGGTGATTCCCTTTGTGGTGTTCAGTGACCCGCAAGTGGCGCGCGTTGGCCTGAATGAGCAGGAAGCCAGGCAGCAGGGCGTCAGCTATGAAATCACCCGCTACGGCATCGACGATCTGGATCGCGCCATTGCGGAAGATGAAGCCTACGGCTATATCAAGGTGCTCACTGTACCGGGCAAGGACAAGATTCTGGGCGTCACCATTGTCGGCGCACATGCCGGCGAAATGATTGCCGAATACGTGTTGGCCATGCGCCACGGCCTGGGCCTTAACAAGGTTCTTGGCACCATCCATGCATATCCCACCTTTATGGAGGCCAACAAGTACGTGGCCGGAGAGTGGAAGCGAGCCCATGCGCCGCAGGGCTTGTTGGAGTGGGTGCGCAAGTTTCATCAGTGGCGGCTTCGCTAGAGCAGGCCATTCGGATAGCAGGGCGCTTTGCAGAATTTCAGATTAAGGAACGTGGCCAGCATGAGTACTAAAGAAGGCGGTAAAAACAGGGGCAAGCGCTGGATGCTTGCGGGATTGATCGTGCCGGCGCTGTTTGCCCTGGCGTTGTTGTTCCTGCAACACGCCGAGAGCAAGCGGGTTGCCGAACAGAAGTACAGCCTGTTGCGCGCCGCGGCGGACCTGCCTTATCAGGTCTACGAATCCTCCATGCTGGCGGACCTGCCAGCGCCCGTGGCCCGTTACTTTCGCTATGCACTAACCGATGGCCAGCCATTGATTGGTGCAGTGGATCTTAGCCAAAGCGGAATCCTGAGAACCTCCGTCAGCAGCCCCGACTGGACAGCCTTCACCGCCAAACAACGGGTGGTGCCAGTGGCTCCGGGCTTTGTCTGGAATGCCCGCGTGGCAGTGCGCCCCGGCTTTTATGTCTCCGTGCTGGATAGCTACAACATGGGTGTCGGCGTTGGCCGCGTCAGCCTGTATGGCGCGATCAGCGTAGTGCAGGCAGAAAATATCGCCGAGCTGAACTCTGGTGCCTTGCATCGCTATTTGGCAGAGGCGCCTTGGTATCCCACCGCGTTGCTGCCCCAGGCCGGTGTGCAATGGACAGCGGTGGATGACAACACCGCCATCGCCTCGCTCACCGACAATGGCAACACCGTCTCAGTTGAGTTCCGCTTCAACGAAACCGGACAAATAACCGGCATGTACACGGACGGCCGCTTTGGCCAGTTCGATGGCGGCTATCGCAAAACTCCCTGGCAAGGCGAATTCCGCAACTACGAGTTGGTTGATGGCATGCAGGTGCCACGCTACGGCGAAGTGGGCTGGGTGGTTGATGGCCAGCTTGAGCTAGTCTGGAAGGGCGAGGTGGAAAACTTCCGTTATGGCTTTTTAACCAGCGAGGATACTGGTTCGAGCCAATGATCAATCGCCAGACAGAATTTCCTTATTCCATGCAGGGGGCTAGCGCGTGAGTTGGTTGCTGACCAAGTACTTCATTACCGCTGCGGTAGTGGTGGCCGTATCCGAAGTGGCCAAACGCAGTGACAAGCTCGGCGCCCTGATCGCTGCGTTGCCACTGGTCACCGTGCTGGCATTGATCTGGCTGTATGTGGAACAGCAACCGCAGGAAAAGATTGCCAACCACGCCTGGTACACCTTCTGGTATGTACTGCCGACCTTGCCAATGTTTCTGGCGTTTCCGGCGTTGTTGCCGAGGATCGGATTCTGGCCGACGTTGCTGGCTTGCGTGGTGATGACGGTGGTGTTGTTTGCAGGGTTTGGGGTGGTGATGCGGCGGTTTGGGGTTGAGTTGCTTTGATTTGAGGTGCTTAAGCTGACATGCCCTGAGCCTGCCGAGTACGACGAGTTCCCCTTATTGCTCCTTCCTTAATCCTGCTGACGCCAGTCTTTATGGGTGGCTCTAAATGAACCTAGGCGAACCAAGCGAGGCTAGATAGATCGGGGAAACGCTGTCGAATGAGCTCTTTTCTGGCAGGGAAAATCACTGTGTCGAGAAGTGCTCTACGGGTGGCCGTTTGCCAGTGTGGTGAAGAGCTTACAAGTGAAAATGTGGCGTGAAATAAAGAGAAGTTGGGGCTTGAATTAGAAGATCAGGAGCTTCCGGAGTCCCAGGTTTCATGGCCAAGTCCTATGCGATGCCACGCCTCTTTGAATTGATGATGATCGTAAGAGGTCGGTTGCAGCCAGTAAGATACGCGCCCTTCTTTTTCTCCGCGATGAGCCAATGACTTTACCTCTTCGGGTAAAAGAACAAAAACATTTGGCTCTTTTGCGACATTGTTTACGATGAGCCAGAAGTCACCCATAATTTTTTCAAGTGAGTTTCCGAGCGGAACTGGATTTCGCTTTGAAAGTGATTTTACTTGAACCCCAATAAACTCGGTGCCTTTTTTGTTGTATGCAATTATGTCAATGCCCCGTGCATTTCTGGCTGTTGGCATAACATTCCAGCCCATGCACGATAGCTTGTAACAAGCATAATACATTCCGATATTTCCAGTTACCTGAGTCTCCAATTTCACGCCGGGTTCCTTGTGTGCCTGTTGTGTTCTATTCATGTAGCATTTTCTGTAATTCTTTACGGAGCCACGCTAGCATTCTTCATGGTGCTTTTGAGGATGGTGAGCGTAGCGGCGTGAGCCCACAGGCGCTACTTTTTACTATCTAGAAAGCCTTGCAAAAGCGCCCTGGCTGCTATTTTCCCGCGGAGCGGAAATCCAATCTTATTACCCCGTATGTCTTTGATTACCAATAAATTCGAATCAAACCAAAAGTCCCTTATAACAGTGTCATCCAAAATTTCTGATATTTCTTCGGCCTTTAACTGGTAATCAAGTTCGTATACATAGCCACTTGTAACCCAGTGTGCCATGTAGACACCTTTATCAGTGATAAAGAAAACACCCCATTTCCGGAGCTTTTTATCGTCGTACATCGTTGTGTATTCTTTAAAAAGAACTTCTTTCGAACCGTCATTGACCTTGTCCAGTATAATCGGCCTAAAAGCAGCGGTATGCATTGGGCCGGTTGATGTTTGCATTGGGCCGGGGCTTGCACATGCTGTTAATGCAAAAAATACAAATATACTCATAAGAAAAATCACGTTTTTTTTCATTACAACTTCCTATAATAGGATTAATAATTACTCCACGCCTCAGCGTGATCAAGAATTTCAGCGTCTTGTTATGTTTTAGAATTCCCACTAATTTCTTTTAACTTCTCAAATAATTTACCGCTTCTTGCAAATTCAACAAATTGACTCTTTGACACACATAAGGATATCGCATATCCATTTTTCCGCCCCGGCAGAAGCCCCCAAACTGCGCCCATGCACTCCTCAAATTCAAAAAAAACTGGAACAGATGAATTTGTCCAAGCTTTATGAAAGGCTTCGTCAGGAAAAGGTACAATGAATATTCCCTTTTGATCGGTTCGACGGAAATCTTCGAAGCCTTTAGTGAACCTCTTAGAATCAGTTTTCCTTCTTGATCCATTTAATACCCATACCATTCTTTTATAGAATCGTTCTCTGGATCTTTGCTCTTCCGGCTTAATGTGAGAATACTGAAACTCAACTACAAAGCCATCTCCAGTTCGAACATCGGCAATGTGCCGCTCTCCGGTGTCTTCATCTTTTAGAACGGTTTCCTGCCATTCTTCCGGAAAATAGTCCTTCCACTCTCTGTGCCACTCCGTCTCATTTTCCCAATAAGTGTCACAATCTCTTTTTCTTTTATGGGCCCAATGGTTGACTTTGACTTCGCCACATCGAGATACCATCTCTGAGCCACAGCATGGGCATTCCCCCGTGCGGCCAGGCTCTGCCTCTACCCTTTCTCCGTTAACTATTGCGTATTTCATTCTGGCTCATAGATTGGGATGTCTGTGATTGCGTGGAAACATAACGCCTCACATCACCCGCTGTAAAAAGCGGAGCGACGAAGGAGCGGCGCTTTTTTCAGTCCGAGCGAATTTGATTGTTCGATGCTCATCCAATTCATGCGGTGCGCTTTGCGTAATCCTCACGCCAGGTTTTCAATGAAGTCATGTCAGCCAAAAGATCGTCTGGCTTGGGCAGCTCCACAGGTGATTCTGTTGGCTGCGAGTGTTCAAACCCTGAGTATTTAGTCATGAGCGAATCAAGGCGATTGCAATCGGTGCCCTTTAATTTGGCCAGATCCTTGAGTTTCAACGTATGGACCGGTCGTTGGAATCTTTGAACCACCCCGCACAGCAGATCATTTTCAATAGAGCGCTCCACCAATGTCCTGAAGTCGCTACATATCGACTTCATCAAGATTTCGGCATGTTCAAACTCGCCATTTTCACTCGCCTTTTTTGCATCCTGATACCGCTGATTCATGAGTGTGTTCAGGGCGGATTTAATATCGCTCTGCGAAAGTGGAATGGGGGCTGGCTCTCCGGTCCCCCAGTCCGCAGAGCGGATGCTCACCACATCGGTCCTGATGGTCTTTTTCTCGGCAAAATGCCGGACTGTTCCCAGCAAGGACAGGCGGTGAGTAAAGACAATGATCTGTTTATCCTGAGATAACTCGATCAGCCTTTGAACCACAGCCTCCTCATAGCTTTGGTCTAGCGAGGATATTGGATCGTCAAAAATAAACGGGGCCTGATTGCTCTTGCCGGTGACATCGGCCAAAAATGCCGCAATGGAAACGATCCTATTTTCTCCCTCGCTCAGGACATCGGCGAGCCCATTCTGAGAGGCCCCTCTAAGCTGGAGCTTATGAAGGACGCGGCCCTTGGAGACTTTTGACTTCACGAGCTCGACCTTCACCTGAGACGCGCCAAGGGCCTTGAGCTCCGAGTTGAATCTTTGCACGAACGCATCCGTGATCAAGGCTTCTGCCAGCTCCCCTTTCTTCAGGGACAGGGCTTTGGTGTTGGTCGACTTCTTGGCTTCCTGAATTTGGTTCAGTAGCTTCAACCGGGCGACTTCTTCATCAATGGCGGCGCGGTGCTCAGACAACCACCTTCTGGCCTGTAAGTTGTTTAGCTTCTTCTTGATCTCCTCCCGATTGTCACTTTTGGCATCTTCGTCATATTTTTCCGCTAGTTCATCTAGGCTTTTCGACTGGGCGCTGGCTGCTTCAATCCATTTCGGTGAGAGCAGCGGATCGGGAATGGCTTCTTCGGAATCGATCTCAGGAAGCAGGTCTTTTCTGGCCTGCAATTGGGCAAAGAAATGCGTAACTTGGCTGGCGACTTCATCTTGTGGAATGCCAGCCGCATCGATACGAGTCTTCAGCGCCTCCGATGTCGGTAGCGCCTCGATAGTTTGACTGGCGGTCTCGTATTCCTTGGCCGCATCGGATGCGGCTTTCTGCATTTCGCCATTCACGAAATTCTCAAAGGAGGCCAACCGCTCCTGGGCCTCCTGGGACAAGGTCTGGTGACACAGGACACAATAGGAACCATTAGTAACATTCGGATATTCGGCTTCTTTATAGGCAGCCGATACGGAATAGTTCCGGGCCGCTTCCCAAAGTTCTTTCCAGACATCGGAGCCTATGCCTTCCAGCTCGCTGCCGGAGAACACCTTTTGCGCCGCCGTATCTGCCGCCGTCTTTTTGAGGATCGACTTCTTCTTGGCTGCAATGATCCGTCGGTAATTCTCGTCCGATAATTGTTCCAGATACTTTTGGGCATCCTGGACCAGAGTGTCGATATGCTGTTTCTGCTTTCTAAGCTGCCTCGCCTTTTCTGCCGGTGCCTGTTCGGCAAGGCGCTGCTGCAGCGTTTGCATCTCGGTATCGTCAGCACTGCTAAATGCGCAATGCTTGTCGATGTCCTGGGTGGTGGTCTTGGCACTGATGGCTTCGTACCAGATGCCTTCTGGAGTTACCTTCTTGTCAGCCGGAATATTTGGCTTTTTGGAATGGTGCCGGTTGGCCTCGTTGTCTAATGCCGATGCGACCTTTTCACATGCGAGGATGAGTGAACTGAAGAACGATAGAGCCGGCGGCTCGTAGCTCACCTCGTCTTCGCTGCTAACAAAGACCTTGCCAAACGAGGTGTCGAAAATATCAACGCTATTAAGCTCATCGCAGATACCTTGACCAGACCAGGTATGAGTCTTCGGTACGCCGTCCTGCTCAAACGAAATGCAGGCTTTCTGTGCGACAGAGCCGGGCTTATAGACATTGCGATGGAGGGTGCCCGTCTCGCGGGCTCCGCATACATGTTTGAGGAGTCTGACGTAACCGGACTTGCCTGACCCGTTGTTGCCATAAACAATCGTGATATTGCCCTTACCGAACTCAAGTGGCTTCTTCGGAGCAAGGGCGTTTACTCCTTCGATTTCACTGATTGAACACAAACGCAGGGAGCCTGCTGCGCCCTGGGAGAACGCGGTAGCAGGAAAGGAACAGGTCGTTTTGGGCAGCTTGCCGTCGGCTTCCTGCTGGCAAAGGTTTGCGAGCTCAGAGACGTCCTTGTCATCAAGCTCAGACTGCTGAAGTAGCCGAGTAGCCGCAATCTGGAGCCACTGGGGGCGCTCTGAAAGCCATTTAGTCAAGTTGTCGATTATATTAGCCATTTATCAGAAATTCCCTATGTGCAGGCTCTTTTATCTTGGTAAGCATCGAACGACCTGCGCAGCGGCGCACGAGGTGCGTCCGGCGCCCAAAAGGCCCGCACCGGCGCTGCTTGTTATAACTATAAGCACCCGCTGTCATTTGAGAATTCCTATAGCAGCAAGCACAACACCAACTAAAAATAAAAGCAGGGAAACGCCCAATGCAAGCATCGGATCCTTACCATCTAGCCCCTCAGATATAGATGCAAGCATCTCTCTAATAGACCGATCAGAAACATCTTCCTTGTCCTCGATCGCACTAACATGAAATTCTTTAACGGCTTGCACTGAGTTGCCAATTTTCACGCAAAGATAGAACTTGAAGGCAAGAAATAGGGCGGCGCTCACGGAAAATACGATAGCTGCGAATTTTAGATATATCACGCATGAGATGGGCGCGCTTGAAGATAGCAAGCCAACCGCAATAGCCACACCGCCTGTGTTTGCTAGCAATATAGCCTTGCTTGTTCCCTCAAATACTTCTCGCCCGTTCCTTGACTGGTTTGCTGCCTGAGCAACCAGAAAGCTATGAAGCTTTTCTTTGTCTTCTTCACTTTTATCTGAGTATTTCATGAAATATTACTCTCTCTCTGAGAGTTATAACGCCGCCAACAGGGGCGCCGTTAGGCGTCCCTGTGCGTGGCCTTGTTATGCATCTTTTCCTAGGCGAAACTTTGTTTCCGAGCTAAACATCGTTGGTCCGCCTTCCCACTCCAACTTCTTCTCTCTACCAAGAGTGAAGACAATATGCGGGATCTCGCCTTCGTTTATTCCAGTGGCTCTCCTGATCCCGTCTTCGGTTAACTCGCCATGTTCGGTAATGGCAGCGAGAACCTGCCTCTCTTTCTCATCCCACGACCGATCTACCTGCTCCTTGGCAGACCTATCTATAGTTTCACTTATTAGTGATTCAACTTGTTCTGCAAAACCTTCAAGCCGGTCACTTGTTGAGCCTTGATCGGCGATCAAGTTTTCTATTCTTGCATTTAGTTCTTTTTTCAATGCATCAAAACTATTCTCAAGTTCGCTCTTTTCGAGGCTTGTATCTTCATCAGTTGTTCTCCAGACATGATTTCGCATATCTGTGACGGTGTCCTTCATCATACTGAACGTATCTGAATAGAGCTTATCGAATAGGACCTCTAATCGGTCTACAGTAGAATTAATGTTAGACGAAGCTTTTTCGAGCTCCTGGGATGTCTTGTTTGACATTCTGTAGAAAGTGACTGATAGCCATATCGCGAAGCCTCCTATAATTAAGGAGACAATTGATGCCACCAGTCCTGTTATCTCAGCCCCTGTCATTCGCCTTCCCCTTCTATTGCATAACGCTATGCTCACCGGGTAAATTTGCGATGGCGGCTTTTGTGCGGATCTATGCACAAAAGGTGACAGCGGAAATTTATCCGGTGCAGCTGATTGTTATGTGCTTTTACCATGGAACAGATCCCATGCTAGAGTCTCTAGAAAGCCACTAAGCCTCTCTCCGTTTTCGCCAGCAAGCCTGTAAGCCTCTTGGTGGCTGCCAATAGCGGAGCAGCCATCTATTCCCAATAGAACCGTGTAAAGAGCATCCGTCAATGCCTCTGAGACGATCTTATTAGCAACGCCAATCTGGGCTTCGCTGAAACCGCTTTCTCTCATCAGTTGAAGGCGAGAGATTTCACTATCAGGGGAGAAGTATCCATTACGGATATACTCCCTAAGTTCTTTAAACTCTGCCACGAACCTTTCAGGACTCATTGCCGCCTCTACCGCACATAACAGTTATTAGACAGCATGCTGTGTTTCCAGAAAAAAGCGGCATGCTGTCTAACTCGGCCCTGATCTGGTTGTTGGCTGACATTATTGAACAAAATCAACGCCCCGCGTGTAAGCCATTTCCTACAAGATGGGAAAATATACCGATGGCTGCTATCCAATTATTCACACTGTACATACAGCCACTGCAGTAATGAATGCTGTGCTACAGAAGGGAAGAAGAGATGCGTCGTACTGATACAGCGTCCCGATTGGTCTTTCCCTCAACCTGTGCTCAACTCTGTCCCTGAACCTTTTATTATCAGGAGCCGCCATGACCCCGCTTATCGAAACGCCAGCCCCGATCCTGCTTCCAGTGATGGCCCTGGTGGGCTGGTCGCTGGTGATGTGGCTGTGGATGTACGTTACCCGGCTGCCGGCCATGAGAAAAGCGAAAATGAAACCGGATCCGAATGCGCCGCGTGGTGAACAGATGAGTCAGTTGCCGGCATCGGTACGCTGGAAGGCGGATAACTACAATCATTTGATGGAGCAGCCCACCATTTTTTATGCGGCAGCGCTGGCGTTGGCGGTGATGGGGCAGGGCGATGGAATCAATTTGATATTAGCGTGGGCTTATGTGGGGCTGCGTGTGGTGCATAGTTTGTTGCAGGCACTGGTGAATATTATTGAGCTGCGTTTTGCCCTGTTTGCGCTATCCACCTTGCCGCTGATTGCCATGGCGTGGAATGGCTTGGTAGCGATGCTGTAAGGAGCTGACTGCGAAAGCTCGTAGTACTGCCCGCAAGCGCCAGCTCGCGAAGGAGCTTGCGGGCTATTGCTGCTAGTGCGTTAGCGGCTGTCCACCTCTATTACACCCAGGGTTGTGCCGCTAACCATGGTGCCATCATCACCGATAACCAGCCCGGCGTAGAAGCTGTTGTACAAGGGGTTCCATCCGAGCCACTTGGAAAATTCGGTTTCTCCAGTGTTCCAGTCCAGTGCTTCGATGGTCCACGCGTTCCAGCGTGCACCCACACAGTAGAACATGTTTGAGCTGGCGCTCATGGTCGGTACACCATTGGGACAGCTGGTTTCGGTATTTACCCAGGCAGTTTCCAGGGTTCTGGTTACCGGATCCCATTCGAATTTATGCACTCCAAATGGCTGGTATTCGGTAAAGCCACTGAGAGCTACAGTGATGCCATTGGTGAAGTTGTCGATTAGATCGTTGCCGCTGGTGTCAGGCAGTGCGTCTACATTGCGGTAATCGTTGCTGACGACCACCGCGCCATAGCCGCGCACAAGCACTGACTGTTCTGACAGGGTGGCGGCTCGCGCCGGGTCACCGAAATCCACCGGTACTTCCGCAGCGATGCGTCGGTCTTTGCCCTCAGCAATGGGCTGCCAGTCCTCGGGAATTTCATCGCGCCAGAAGAGCACCAGGTGTGACAGCTCCTGGCCGTCGGTGATGACCACAAAGCGGTCGCCATTGCCGGTGCCCATCAATGATGGTGTTGAGCCAGAGCCTGGCCCCAGTCGGCCGGACCCTGTGGTGTCGCCGCCCGCTTCGTAGAGCGCCCGCCAGGCGCCGTCGTTTTCGTTTGTGCTCAGGGTGGTTCCGGTCCACTGCACCCTGTTCATGGCCTTTTCGCTAACGACGTAGATTCCGCCGGTCTCGTCTGCGGAGATAGAATTTGATATCTCCTCGCCGGTCTGTGCATCACCGAGCTGGACAGTATGGAAAGCGGAAAAATCACGGCTCATTACCGCAACCGTGCCTAGCTTGGTGGCCACCGCCAGACTGCCGTCCCACAGCAAGGTCATGCCAACAATTGGATCTTCCTGTGCGTCACCGCGCAGCACGCTATCCGGCAAGGTGAATTGTCGCTCCAGGGCGATAGGCGATCCTGCATCACCGTGCACTGCATCGACATAGGCCAGCACGGTCACACCGTCAACGGTGAAGAAGCGGTTCTCGTGGTCTACCAGCGTGTAGGCTCCGGATGTGGCGTTGCCAATGTCGTCCAGGCCCGTCCCGGAAGGCTTGTCCAGACGGTCAATCAGCGGCAGCCCTTTCGCATTGGCCGCCAGTTTGTAGACCGCACCAAAAGTAGAGCCCCAGTACACCCGGCTACCGTCAGCATATCGGGGTGACATGGCCACTGTCGGGTTGGTCAGGCCGGTGCCTACATAGTCTGGTGCGCGAAGGTCCCAACGACGCATCGCCGCGGGATAGGGGCTTGAGCCCTGAGAGTAGGGTGTGCGGTGGGTCATGGGCCACGGGCTGTCGGCAAGGAAGGGATTTGAGGGTGGCTCGTGTCCGTCAGCTGACAGCGCGAGACTGCTCATTAGTGTTAGGCTCAGGCCGGTGGCTGCAGACGTGAATGTCCGCGTGAATTTTCGAACCAGCATATTGCTCTCCTTATGGCTGGGTGCGCATGATCGGGGCCGGCACCCCGAGTGCCAGCCACGTAAGACTAGAAGACCGCGAAGCCGAATAAGTGGCGTTAGGCGGCAAGGACTTGCTAAATGGCGACAGAACACCCTGCAAGTAGTGAGAACATCGTAGGCGCAGGAAACACCACCATGGCCACGTGGGCCGGGGCCATTGTGCGCGCACTGCATGAGGCTGGCTGTGACCCTGCGGCGGTGTTGGCATCGGTGGGAATTGATCAGGCACGTACTGACGACACAGCGCACCGCATTCCAGTACACGTGATGACGGCGTTGTGGCGAAGTGCCGTGGCCTCTTCCGGAGATCCGGCTTTTGGGTTGCGAGTGGCCAGGCAGGTCAACGTGACCACATTCCACGCACTGGTGATGGCTGCCATGGCCAGTGACAATTTACCGCAAGCCGTAGATCGCTTGTGTCAGTTTGCATCCATGGTTAGTGACGGGCTGGATATGCAATGCCGTGCCAATGATCAGGTAATGACTATTACCGTGGGCAGCAAGCCGGGTTATCCACGCTTTGCGGCACCGAGTGTCGAGGCCACTATCGGCGCACTGGTGCTGATCGGCAGGCAGATGGTTGGTACCGGTGTCAGACCAGCGCGTGTCATGTTCCGCCATCGGGCCTGCTGCTCCCCCGCGGTATACCGCGATTTTTTCCAGTGTCCGGTAAATTTTTCGGCACGTTGTGATGGGATCAGCATTGCTTTAGCTGACCTTCCCAGAGACGCATTGATTACCCGCAGTCCGAGCCTCGCTCAAGCAAATGCAACGATGTGCAAACAATATATTGACCAGCGTAGTCAGGGCCGGTTGCAGGCGGCGGTCAGGGCGCGGCTCTTCAGCCGCCTGGAGGTTAGCGCCCCGCTGTTATTGCCGCTGGTAGCTGAAGATCTCGCCATGAGTGAGCGTAAGCTACAGCGTCTGTTACGTGAGGAAGGTTGGCAGTTTAGGCAGATTATTGACGAGGTGCGAGCCGATTACATGCTAACGCTACTTAGTGATGGCGATGTCCAATTACAGCAGGCTGCGGATCGATTGGGATTTGATTCTGTCAGTGCCTTTAACCGTGCGTGCCAGCGGTGGCATGGTTGCGCGCCTGGTCTGTTACGTGCGTCTTTGCGTGACGGTAGCTTTTCCTCAAGTGGCAGCCTATAACTCGGATGGCTCTATCCGCAAAGAGCAGCGCGTCGAAAGCGAACTCGATATTCATGCGCACGCCGGGTATGACCATGCTTTGTCGTGCGGCTATGTTACGGCAAGCCTCTCTTCCAGCATTGCCATCATCTTTTCTTTGGTAATGCGCTGTTTCACAGGGCGACAGCCAGCTAACGCTTCCAGCCGGTGCTGGTCCATGATTGACAGTCTTCCCTTCTCATAAAAAATGATGCCCGCATCGCGTAATCGGTTGAGTGCGCCGTTCAATGTTTGCCGCGATGTGCCGGCCAGGCTGGCCAGAGCGTCCTGCGAGATCTGATACGGGATGCGTGTGTGTGCGCCGTCCGGTTGACCACAAAGGTCGCCAAGAAATACAAACAAGTAGGCGCAACGCGTGGCAACATCAGCGCTCTGCATCACCGCGCAGAAGTCGATCATGCCAAGGAACTTTGCATTCGAGGTGGCCAGCATCGCGCTGGATAAACTGGGCCACTGATCAAGCAGTTTCTGGAATTTGATGGCTTCTATCTGCAGGAATGAGGCGCTTTCCCGGATCATTACTTCATTGGCGCGAACGGTCCCGGCAAGCACTTCAGCTTCGCCAAGAATATCACCAGGTGTTCCTATCCCGATGGATGCGAGTCGGCCATCCAGCAACACTTGACTGATTTGGCAGAAGCCACTGACCTGTAGCCAGACATGGTTGGCCGAGGCCCCCGTTTGCCACAGATAGTCGTCTTTCCTCACGGTTATCAGCCGGCTCTGGGCGAGCAATTCTTTGCGCAGATCATGTTGGGCTCCGAACACCTTGTCCAGCAGTCCCAACGTGTTAGTGGCCTTTATATCTCCCATGGTTTTTCTTTACTCTGGTGGGCGCGGAAACCGGTGCGCAAAGCGCTCTGCCATGGCAGCGATGGTCAGACTTGGGTTGACGCCTACATTGGCGGGAATAGCCGCTCCATCCACGACATATAGGCCGGGACAACCGAAGACTTCGTGGTCGACGTTGATGACACCCTGCTCCGGTGTGCCCGCTATCACCGCGCCGCCCAGTACATGGGCTGTGACGGACATGTTGCCAACGCTCTCTGCCACCATGTTCTGTGGGATGCCGTTGCTTGCCGCCGCGAAATGACGCGCCGCGGCATTCGCCTGCGGCAGGTAAGAGGGCGAGCGCCCGCCTTTGGACAGACGTGACTTGAGCCCGCGGCGGCCACCTCGGAACAGTGTCCGACCGTAATCAAAACATAGTTCGTTGTCCGCCTGTTGCATGACCGTGAGGTAGGTCATACGCCGATACCAGCCTCTCGAGAACCAGGTAAACAGACCTTGTGCTGGTTTCAGAATGAGCGCTGCTAGCGTCTTCAGCGCGCGAACAAATGGTCGGGTGCCATCAACCATGGGCACCATATACAGTTTCATGAATCCGTAGCTGGGTGGCAGCCGGTTCTGGGTGATATGGGTGTGTTCATCGGGGTAGAAGTGTGAGGAAATGCTGGTGCCGTGGGTCAGGTCAGTATTTGCATCCCGGGCGAGGATGCCGACCAGTGCTTCGCTGTTGGTGCGCACGTGTTGTCCCAGCGCCTTGGATACTTTGGGCAGGGTACGATGCTGGTCGCGGCTCGAGAACAGAATTTCCATTGTGCCGAGTGCCCCGGCGGCAACCACAACCTTAGGTGCGTGCAGGGGTGCCAGCGGGCGACCAGTCAGGCTGTGCTTGCGGTGAACTCGATAGCCGCCGCCGGTCAGCGCTTCGATATGGCTGACGCGAGTCTCCGGTAAAATTTCTACGCCTGCTTTCTCGGCAAAATACAGGTAGTTTTTGTCCAGACTATTCTTGGCGCCCTCGGTACATCCCGTGAAGCATTGACCGCACTGTGTGCAGCCTGAGCGCATGGGGCCCTTGCCGTTAAAGTACGGGTCGCGTGGTGTGTTTGCAGGGTCGCCAAAAAAAATGCTTTGCGGCACCGGGCCGCATGTTTTTGCAGCCCCCATGGCGACTGCCGCTTTTTTTAGCCAGTCATCCTGCCGGCCCCGATAGGGATTGTCGGCAATACCCAGCATGTAGCTTGCGGTGGCGAAGTGAGGTGCCAGTTCGGCGTGCCAATCCGGATTCAGGTCGCACCAGGCAGGGTCGCCGTAGAACGACGGCTTGGGCTTCAGTGAAACTGCTCCGTAAACCATGCTGCCGCCGCCGACGGCAACGCCACGGAGGATGGCCACATGCTGGAAGATTTCCTGGGCAAAAAAACCATGTAGTCCCAGTGATGGTGCCCACGTCAGCGCACGTGCACTGACGGCGGCCTGATGGAAATCATCTTTTGTAAGCCGTCGGCCCTGTTCCAGTATGGCTACCCGCCAGCCTTTTTCCGCCAGCCGCAAGGCTGTGACACTGCCGCCGAAACCAGAGCCGATGACCAGAACGTCAAAGTCTGACGGGCTCATGACGCACGCTCAAGCAGGAAAGGAAAAGCAAAGAGGCGGATCAGCGGCTTGTCCACAAAGGTAATCCCCAGCAGGGTATTGGCATCGATTGCGCGCAGCTCATCGCGCACCCAGCGCCATGGCCGCGGCGCATCAGGGCCGTAACACAGCGCTAGCCCGTCACTGCCGTCTACCAAGGACTTTACTGACGTCACCGTCATGGTGAGCCGTTCCTCGGTCTGCCCCTTGTGTATTAGCACATTGGTAGCGCTGGTTGCCGTGGTGAAACGCTTTCCCTGCCAGCCAGGCAGGCCGCTTAAGTTGAGGGTTGGTCGGGCTGATGCGCGCATCCATGCCGGTCCCAGAAAGCGTGCCCTGAAGAAACCCTCGCACATGCCGGGCTCCGGCAACGCGAGGCACGCATACAGTGCTTTCAGTTGCCCAATACTGGCAGTATTCACATTCATGGTTGGCCTCCAAAATAGCGTAACAATGGTGTTACGATAAATAAGGGAAGTCAACCACCGCTCGGGCAAAAGCAGAAGGAGGCAATTTGGAGAACAAGGAAAACATGGGCCAGCGCGGGGCCAATCGCAGGGGAAGGCCACCGGTGACGGGCGAGGCGTTGGCGCGCAAGCAGGAAACGGTGCTGCGCGCGGTGGCCGACCTGCTCGGTGAAGTACCGGCCAACGAGCTGTCCGTGGAGCAGGTGATTCTGGCGGCTGGAACATCGCGACCGACCTTTTATCGCTGGTTCCCCGGTGGCCTGGAGCAGGCGGTAGAGATGTTGGTGGCCAGCGCCAACGAGGATTTAATGGCGCGCATCCTGTCCGTCCTTGGCACCACCTCCGACACGCCAACGCGGGTCAATGCTGGTGTACAAGCTTACTTCGACTGGGCCGTAGCCATGGGGCCTCTGGCTCGTGCGATCTATAGGGAAGGTTTTGATAGCACTTCACCGGCCTGGCGTTATCGGCAGGCAACCCTTGAGGCGGTTTACCAGATCATGACGCGCGAAGCGTCACGCTTGGGCTTGCGGGATGTGATGCCGCTGGAAGTGGAAACGCTGGTAGGTTGGCTGGAGTCTGCAATGGTGGTGCTGATGCGCCAGCATCCGATCAGCGATGATGTCGTTGCCCGGCAGGCGCGTTTTGCCAGCGCCATGTTTCTGCGCATGATTGAGTTCCTCGAACAGCAGGCTTAACGTCAGGATAGTTCGCCAGTTTGATGCTGTAAGGAGCTGACTGTGAAAACCCGTATTACTGCCCGCGAACTGTTCGCCATCGACCTGCCCATCCTGCAGTCCCCCATGGCCGGTGCCCAGGACGCGGCGTTAACGCTGGCGGTGTCCGAGGCGGGCGGTCTGGGTGGTTTGCCCTGTGCCATGTTGTCGGCGGAGGTGTTGCAGAAGCAGCTGGCCTGGCTGACCGCGCGCACCAGCAAACCCTATAACCTGAATTTCTTCTGCCACACACCGCCCACGGTGGACGACCAGAAAGAGGTGGCGTGGCGGGCCTCACTGGCGGCCTATTTCCGTGAGTTCAATATTGATCCTTTGCAGATTCCGCAGGGGCCGCAGCGTCAGCCGTTCAATCATGATGTGGCGGATCTGGTGGAGCCGTTCCAGCCGCCGGTGGTGAGTTTTCATTTCGGTTTGCCGGAGGCGGAGCTGCTTGACCGGGTTAATGGTTGGGGCGCGCTGGTGATGGCGTCGGCGACTACGGTGGAGGAGGCCCGTTGGCTGGAGGCCAATGGCGCCGACGTGATCATCGCTCAGGGTGTGGAAGCGGGCGGCCACCGGGGCATGTTTCTGGATGATGATATCAATACGCAGGTGGGCACTTTTGCCTTGCTGCCACAGATAGTCCGCGCGGTGCAGTTGCCGGTGGTGGCCGCTGGTGGCATTGCTGATGGGGCAGGCATTGCGGCGGCGTTGCAGTTAGGCGCGGTGGCGGCGCAACTGGGCACCGCGTTTTTGTTGTGCGATGAGTCGCGCATTTCGGCGCTGCATCAGGCTGCCTTGCAGGAACCTGCGGCGCAGGTCACGGCGCTGACTAATCTTTTCAGTGGCCGTCCCGCCCGTGGCATCGTTAACCGGCTGATGCGCGAGCAGGGGCCCATGAGTCGGCGGGTGCCCCAGTTTCCTTTGGCGGGCACGGCGATTACGGCGCTGCGCAAGGCGGCGGAGCAGCAGGGCAGTAGTGATTTCTCGCCATTGTGGGCCGGGCAGAATGTGACTGGCTGCCGCAAGGTGGCTGCCGCCGAGCTGGTGCGAGAGTTGGCGCAGCAGCTGTCAGAGCTGACGCCGGGTTAGCCTGGTAAATATTTATCTGCATTTCGTGGCATTGTGCCGCCAAAGAGCGGGTGATACGTTTTCTTTAATTTGTATCACTCAGTCAGGTGCTGTCCATGAATGCTCCCGTTTCGTCGCTACAAACCCAGTGGCCCGCGCCGCTTACCGCTCGCGAGTGGGATAAGCGATTCCCGGGGATTCTGGATGCGGTGGGTTTGGTGGCGGCGGGCGCCAACATCATCATGCAGCTGGCTCTGCCACCGGTGGGCTACGGCGTAGCGGAAAGCCGGGTGACCAGTGGCTCCGTTTTCCATCATCCCTTCAAACGCACGCGCACCACGCTGACCTATCTGGCGGTGGCCATGCTGGGTAATGACGAGGAGAAGCAGGCCTATCGCATGGCGGTCAATCGCTCCCACGCCCAGGTGCGCTCCACGGACGACTCGCCGGTGAAGTACAACGCCTTTGATCCGCAGCTGCAGTTATGGGTGGCCGCCTGTTTGTACTGGGGCTATGCGGATTTGCTGGAAAAGATGCATGGCAAACTGAGCCGTGAGCAGGCGCAGGAGCTGTACAGGCTGGCTGAGCCGCTGGGTACCACCTTGCAGGTGCGTGCGGATATGTGGCCGGCGACGCTGGACGAGTTCGATGCCTATTGGCAGGAAAATCTGAAGAACCTGCAGATCGATGATTATATTCGCGGGGTGCTGCTGGATATTGCTGATCTGAACTTTATGCCCGCTCCCATAAAACTGATATTTGGTCGCTTTAACCGCTTTGTCACCGCGGGCTTTCTGCCCGCAGAGATGCGCGAGCAGATGCACCTGCAGTGGAGCGATGCGCAGCAGCGGCGTTTTCAGCGGGTGCTGTCGCTGGTGTTCCGTGTTAACCGGTTTGTTCCCCGCGTGGTGCGACAGGCGCCAACACTATTGCTGATGCGGGATTTCCGTCAGCGCCTGCGCAACAGCAAATCTATGGTGTAAGACGTTGCTGCGGTTGACCGGCTTGGCTGGCCACGGCGTCCTGCGTGTCTGTTTCCGGCCGCTGCCACTCCGGGCCTGCCCATAGGTGTTTCAGTCGTAGCCACAAGGTCCCTGGTCTGCCCACGTCGCGGAACATGGCGATAAATTCATGCAAAGTCAGGGTCACCGGGTTGTAGCTATGAATCGGCCGGGTGATGCCATATTCCGGCGGCAGATCTTCACGCTCTTCAACAAAAGTGCCGAACAGTCGGTCCCAGATAATTAGCGTGCCGGCAAAATTGCGGTCGATATATTCCGGGTTGCGTCCGTGGTGAACACGGTGATGCGATGGTGTGTTGAAAATAAACTCAATGGGTCGCGGAAGCTTGTAGACCCACTGGGTGTGAATGAACCACTGGTAGGATAGATTCAAGGCCAGCGCAAACATGGTCCAGACCGGGTCGAAGCCGAGCAGGATGGCCGGCGTAAAAAACATGAACAGACCGCTGAAGGCGTAGAGGATGCTCTGCCGCCCGGCGGTGGTGAAGTTCATGTGTTCGGATGCGTGGTGAACCACATGGGTGGCCCAGAACCAGCGTACTTTGTGCGCCACCACATGGTAGCCGTAGAACAGCAGGTCAATCAGCAGGTACAGCCCGATAAATGTAAGCGGCGTGATCTCAATGGTCATCAGCCGATACTGATAAACCCAATTCAGAACCGTAAAGACAAATAATGCGTTGACCACCACTTCCAGCAACACATAGCCAACCCCGAGTGCCATGCTGGCAGCGGAGTCCTTCAGGCTGTAGATGTCTGTGTGCCGGAATCGCCAGGCCTCCAGCACGACGGTGAGGGAAAATAACGGCAGCATGGCGACCAGAATCAGTTGTTTAGGGTCGGCGGCTTGATAGGCGGCAATAGCAAATTCGATTGGGTCCATTGTGGGCCTCCTGAGTGACCTGACAATGCTATGACCTCGGCCATATTTGAGATTGACGGATCCCGCCTAAATTTTATCTAATCACGCCATGTCGCCTTACTCTTCCATGCCCTCTGCCATTCGCGTTAATGGCTCCTACGTTCGAGTCCTTATCGACTGGCTGGATCGCTATCAACTGAGCGCACCGTCCCTTCGGGCTGCGGTGCAGCGCTATGGGCCCGGCGATCCAGTGCCTCTGGCACAGTGGCGAGAGCTGCTGCAGCGGGCCGAAGCGGTCCATCCCGGTGACGGGCGTGGCTTGGAAATTGGCGCCTGTATCAGTACCGAGCGAGTTGGTGTGCTGGGCTATCTGGTAGCTGCCAGCGATAACGTTGGTCAGGCGCTCCATGCTTACCAGCGCTTTGAGGCATTGTTTTACGGCATCCAGATGGCGCGCATCAGCATTCGCGGAAGTACCGCTGAGCTTGGCTGGCCACTAGCCGGCCGCAACAGTCCGGGGCTACTAACAGACGAAACCGCTATTTCCGCGCTGGTTAGCTATATGCGTCAGTTGGCACCCAGCGCACCAGGGCCGGTGGAGGTGGCATTCTCGAGTCCGGCACCGGCCCAGCCGCAGGTTTATGAGGCATTTTTTGGTTGCCGGGTGATATTCGCAGCACCTTATGTGAGAGTGCGTTTCCCTGCGGCCTATCTGGATATTCCGCTGCAGACAGCAAACCCGTCCTTAAGGGCGTTGCTTGATCGGCAGTCATTGGCATTGAGTAGTGCGCTGCCTGGCGGTCAATTTTTTGCGCTTCAGGTGCAGCAAGTGATATTGCGACTATTGCCGGCTGCTCGAGCGGCGCTGGCAGATGTGGCAGATGAAATGGCTATGTCGACGCGAACCTTGCAGCGCCGACTGAGGGAGGAAGGACAGTCTTTTCAGGGGTTGCTCGATCGCACTCGGCAGGAGCTGGCGCAGACCTATCTGACTGACGTGTCGTTGTCGCTAGTGGAAATAACCATGCTGCTCGGCTTTGCCGAGCAGAGTTCTTTCAATCGCGCATTCCGGCAATGGTTTGACCTATCTCCGGCAAAGTGGCGGCGGAATCAGCGCGCCACCATGCCGCCGTCCACCGCCAGTGCCTGACCAGTAATGAAGCCGGCCTGCGGCGAGGTGATCCAGACGATGGTGTCGGCGACCTCTTGTACTGTGCCCATGCGGTTCATGGGGTGCAGCGCATCAAAGGCTTTTTCGGTTTCCGGGTCCTGATGGGTGATCCGGTCAATCATTTCCGTTTTGATGGCGCCGGGGCAGATGGCATTTACCCGGACGCCGCTGGTGGCATATTCCAGCGCGGCAGTTTTGGTCAGCTGAACCACACCGCCTTTCGAGGCGCAGTAGGCGGGTAACCCGGCGAAGCCGATCAACCCGGCCACTGAGGCCAGATTGACGATGGCGCCGCTGCCTTGTTTCTGCATGATCTTCAATTGTTCCTGCATGCACACGAACAGGCCGCGCAGGTTGATACTGATTACCCGGTCAAAGTTATCCAGCGAGGACTCTGCGGTGGGCGCCTGCTCGCCTTCGATGCCGGCGTTATTACAGGCCACATCCAGGCGACCGAATAGCTCCATGATTTCCCCATGCATGGCGCGGACTTGCTCCGGGTCGCTGACATCGCAGGCAATAAAGATCGCATCGGCGCCAGTGCGGCGCAGTTCAGCGGCAGCGGCCTCACCGCGCTCGGTATCACGGTCTGATACCACTACCCGACATCCGGCCTTGCTATAGGCAGCCGCAGCGGCATAGCCAATGCCAGTGGCAGCTCCGGTAACCAGTGCAACGGTGTCCTTGGCAAACATGGCGATCTCCTTGCGTCGTGTTTCGGGATAGCCATACTGGCAGCATTGTTCAAACCATGAGTTGATCTGGCGCAATGTCCCGTTGGCGACCTCCCAGCACACCGGCTTCCAAATACATCACCCCGCAAGGCTATCGGGCGATGAATGAAGAGTTGCAGCACCTGTGGAAGGTGAAACGCCCGGAGGTGACCCGTTCCGTGCAGGAGGCCGCTGCCCAGGGCGACCGTTCGGAAAATGCGGAGTACATATATGGCAAAAAGATGCTACGCGAGATTGATAGCCGTATTCGTTTTCTGAGCAAGCGTCTGGACGACATGAATGTGGTGGACCGCCCACCTGCGGATCAAAGCCGGGTGTTTTTCGGTGCCTGGGTAACGCTGGAGGACGAAGACGGCGTGCAGTCCACCTTCCGTCTGGTGGGCCCGGATGAAACTGATGGCAAGCTTGGCTATATCAGTATCGATTCACCATTAGCCCGCGCGCTGTTAAAAAAACAGGTGGATGATGAGGCTGAAGTTGATACGCCTTCCGGTGCCAAGCTCTGGTACATTAGCGGCATTCGTTACCAGCAGGATTAGGCTCCACTATGACTGAAGTTCCTGAAAGTCGTTTTTCCATGATCGTTCGCCGCTCGCTGGCGGGCGGCTTGCTGATCCTGCTGCCCATGGTGATTGTCGGCACTATTTTTAGCTGGATATATGATGCGGCCAGCGGGCTGATCTCACCCTTTACCGGCCCGGTTATTGCCACCTTTGGTTTGCCCAAAGTGCTGGCGGATTTGATCGTGATAGCGCTGCTGATTCTGTTGTGTTTTTTGATTGGCACTTTGGTGGCAACCCGTCTTGGTGCCTGGTTGTGGCTGCGTGCGGAAGAAGTGCTGATGGTGCGCGTGCCCGGCTATCGCAGTGTGCGTGAAATCACGGCGCAGTTATTGGGCAATAGTAATGACTCGCCATTCAAGCGCGGTGAAGTGGCCAGAGTGTGGCTGTATGGCCGTCAGGTGGAGGTGTCCGTGCTGGGTCTGGTGACGTCGCGCCATGAGGATGGCCGGGTGAGCGTATTCGTGCCCACTGGGCCGAATCCGACCACCGGTTTTATCTATCACGTCAGTACGGATCTGGTGGAGTTCCACCCGGAGATCCGGGTGGAGCAGATGATGAAGAGTGTGATTGCCTGCGGCGCGGGTACTTCTGCACTGATCGGCCAGCTGCCCCGTTAGGATGGGCTTCTGCCTATTATCCAGGGCCTTTCTATCTAGGACAAAGCGCCAGTGCTTTTTCTTCAATCTGCGGCTGAATAGTGGCGTCGGCGTTGTACTTGGCGGTTAGCTCATCCAGCGCATCAAGGTCGTCTTCACTGATGCCGTACTTTTCCTCCAGCTTGATCAGCTCTGCTTCCAGCTGTGCCGGTTGGTCCCACAGCTTCTGGTTCAGGCAGTGCTGCTCTGCGGAGTAATCAATGAACTGCTGCTGGCTCATATCCAGTGCCAGGGCGCTGGCGGGCAGCAAGGTAAGGGCGGCAGCGAAGGTGGTAATGGTGGTAACAAGGGCAACTGGCTTCATTATGGCTCTCCCGGTTTATTATTTTGGGTGACGCTGGTGATAGGAGTGTCCTGCCAGCTGTGGGTCTGGTCAATCCCTGATCGGCGCTATCAGTTTTCCTCTAGTCTTCCGCTTGCTCGGCCTCTTCCAGTGCGGTCATGGCTTCCAGCCAGTCGCCTTCCACGCTTTCACATTGCTTGCGCAGGGTGCCCTGACGGGCCAGCAGGTCATTTAAGGTGGCTTTCTGATCCGCCTGATAGAGCGCTTCATCACCTAATTTGGTTTCTACTTCAGCGAGCTGCTGCTGCAGTTTCTCCAGCTGCTTTTCCAGCTTGTCGGCGGCCTGTTTCAGTGGCCGCAGGTTGGCCCGTTTCTGGGCCGCCTGCTGGCGCTTGAGTTTGTTGTCACTGGTGCCGGCGGGGCTGTCGCTGACGCTGCTGGTTTGCTTGTTGCGTTCACGCAGCCAGCGGGCGTAGTCATCCAGATCACCCTCCCATTTCGTTACTGTGCCGTTGGCCACCAGCACCAGTTCGTCGACGGTGGTTTCCAGCAGGTGCCGGTCGTGGGAAACCAGTATCACCGCGCCTTCAAATTCCTGCAGCGCCATGGTCAGCGCTTCGCGCATATCCAGATCAAGGTGGTTGGCCGGCTCATCAAGCAATAGCAGTGCTGGCTTTTGTTGCACCAGCAGGGCCAGCGCAAGGCGTGATTTTTCGCCGCCGGAAAAACGTTTCACTTCGGCAAAGGCGTCGTCGCCGTGGAAACCAAATCGGCCCAGCTCTTTGCGTACCTGTAGCTCTTCCCATTTCGGCTGGGCCAGTTGCATCAGGGCAAAGGCAGTTTTGTCCTGGGGCAGGGCGTCCACCTGTTGCTGATGGAAATAACCGATCACCAGTTCCGGGCCAACGGTGAACTTGCCGCTCAGGGCGGGCAGCTGGGTGGCCAGAGTTTTGATCAGGGTGGATTTGCCCGCGCCGTTGGGGCCGAGCAGACCAAGGCGGCTTTCCGGGCGGATAGAAAAGGTCACATCATGAAGGATGGCCGTGTCGCCATAACCGCACTGCACCTTGACCAGATCGAGCATGGGGTTGGGCAGTTTGAGCGGTTTGGGGAAGCTGAAACTGAAACCGTCTTCCGCATGGGCGGGGGCAATTAATTCCAGTTTCGCCAGTGCCTTCAGACGGCTTTGTGCTTGCCGGGCTTTGGTGGCCTGGGCGCGAAAGCGGTCGATAAATTTTTGCAGGTGAGCGGCCTGGGCTTTTTGTTTTTCGTACACATGGGTTTGCTGGGCCATGCGCTCGGCCCGCTGCCGTTCGAAGGCGGAATAGTTGCCGCTGTACAGGGTCAGGCGCTGCTGTTCGATATGCAGAATATGGCTGATGGTGGCGTCGAGAAAATCCCGGTCGTGGGAAATCAGCAGCAGGGTTTGCGGTGCCTGTTGCAGCCAGTCCTGCAGCCACAGCACCGCATCCAGATCCAGGTGGTTGGTGGGTTCGTCGAGCAGCAGCAGGTCGGCATCCGCCAGCAGCACCCGGGCCAGATTAAGGCGCATGCGCCAGCCACCGGAGAAGCTGGCCACCGGATTGTTTTGCGCGTCAGCGGCAAAACCCAGACCGGCCAGCACTTCAGCGGCGCGGGCGGGTAGTGACCAGGCATTAAGGGCATCGAGTTTTTCATGGGCATGACCAATGGCCATGCCGTCAGCACTGGCTTCCGCATCACGCAGGGCCTGTTCCGCGGCGCGCAGCGGTGTGTTGCCATCCAGCACATAGTCGATGGCGGGCTGGTCCAGCGCCGGGACTTCCTGAGCCATGATCGCCATGCGCCAGTCTGCGGGCACGGACAGGCTGCCAGCGTCCGCTTCAAGATGGCCGCTGAGCAGGGCGAACAGGGAGCTTTTACCGCAACCATTGCGACCGGTCAGGCCGATTTTCCAACCACCGTGCAGGGTCATGCTGGCGTGGTCGAGAAGAATATCGGGGCCGCGTCGCAGGCGCAGGCTTTCAAGCTGGATCATGACGGAGCCGGGTGGAAAATGAAGCGCGAGTGTAGCAGAGCGGGAGATGTTTCTGTCAGGCCGACAGACTCTGTTCGCCGATTCGCGGCTGTTCCAGCCATGCTCTGGCCCACACCGCTAACTCGGTGGCGCTCATTGGTTTGCCCAGCAGGAAGCCCTGAATCATGTCGCAACCAAAACTTTCCAGCAGCATGACGGTTTCCCGGTTTTCCACCCCTTCGGCCACCACTTCCAGACCCATGTTATGGCCCAGCTCAATGGTTGAGTGAACGATCACCGCATCGTCGTCGCTGTGGTCCAGATTCAGAACAAAGGATTTGTCGATCTTCAGTTCGTCCACCGGCATACGCTTCAGTTGCGACAGGGACGAATAGCCCGTGCCGAAATCATCCACCGCCAGTCGCAGGCCAATGCCTTTTAGTCGTGCCAGCATGGCGTGGCCCTGATACTCGTCTTTCATTACCGAGCTTTCGGTGATTTCCAGACATAAAGCCTGGGGCTCTACTTCGGCGTTAGTCAGCAAGGTGGCGATAAAGCCGGGCAGGTCTTCATCCTGCAAATCGCTGGCGGAAATATTCACCGACAGTTGCACCATCAGGTGCTCGCGGTGCCATTGCTGCAACTGCTGCACGGCGGCTTTCAGCACCCAGCGGGTCAGTCGATTGATATGACCAGCGTCTTCGGCAATGACAATAAATTCATCCGGACGCAGTGGTCCCAGGGTGGGGTGGTGCCAGCGGATCAATGCTTCGGCGCCGATTCGTTCGCGATCTCTTAGCGCCGCTTTCGGCTGGTAAAGCAGGTGCAAATCTTCGTTGATCAGTGCTTCCTTGAGGTCGCGGGCCAGCGACAAGCGGCGCAGGTGACGCTCATCCCAGCCGGGCTGATATACCGCCACCTGGTGGCCTGCCTGCTTGGCATCGTACATGGCGATGTCGGCGCGTCGCATCAGGGTTTCGCCATCGGTGCCGTGTTCGGGGAACAGGGCAATACCAATGCTGGCTTCAACATTCAGGTGCAGGTCATCCAGTTCTACGGTTTGTACAACCCGGTCACGAATGCGGTGGGCCACGTGGATGGCCTGGGCGGTATCGACATCGCTGAGCAGCAGTAAAAACTCATCGGCACCAAGACGGGCTGACAAGTCTCGCTCCTTGGTATTGGTGGCAAGGCGCCGCGCCACAACACCCAATACCTGATCGCCCACGCCATGGCCAAGGGCGTCGTTAATTTCCTTGAAGCGGTTCAGGTCCAGTGCCATGACCGCGAAGGGCTTGCCGTCTTTAATGGCTTCCTCCAGCAACAGCAGGGCAACGCGACGGTTGGGCAGGCCAGTGAGGGAGTCATGTTCTGCCTGATGAACAAGGCGCTGCTCGCGTTCCGCGATGGCGCCCTGCATGGCATTGAACGCTTTCGCCAGGGCACTGAACTGGTCATCGCCGCGCACCGCCATGACGGTGTTGTAGTGGCCCGAGGTAATGCGCTGCGCGGCATTGGCCAGTGCCGTCACCGGGCGGCTGATGCCACGGGCCAGCAGCACCGCAGCCAGTACGGCCAGCAGCAGGCCGGCAATGGTCAGCCATATCAGCTGTCGGTCCAGGGCATGGGACGGCGCCAGCACACGCTCCATGGGTAACTGCAGCACGGCACTGACTTCATCAGATAGCGGCAAGGTGAGGAACAGGAAGTTGGCACCTTCGGCAACCGCCTGACCCGGCTCGCTGGAATGGTTGGTGTTGGCAAGCCAGCTGGCGGCGGTCTTCGCCTGCTCGGGCAATAAGGTGCTGGCGATCAGGTCGCGTCCGGTTGTGCTGAGCAGGGAGACATCCAGATTGGTGAGCTGGGACAGATTCCAGACCAGCGCTTCATCAAGCAGATAGCCCACCACCAGCCAGTCGTTCTGGCCTGTATCCGGCACGGGAATCATAACGATTTCATAGGCCTGCCCGGCGAGGATCAGGTAGTCCACCCGGCTCGCCCTGTCCTGCGGCAGGTTCCTTGGTGCGGCGGCTCTTTGCGGGCTGATCAGCCGGCCCTGATTGTTGGATAGCAGCACCAGATCCGCTTTCAGCAGGCTGGCCAGCCCGGTCAGCGCGTTATTGATGGTGGTGACATCGTCGGCTATGACGGCCTGCCGGAATGACTCGTCCATGGCCAGCATGCGGCTGGGCGTACTCAACTGGGTGGCGTGGTGGCCGAGTAGTTCAGAGAAAATATCCGCGCCGATACGCAGTTCCCGTGCGGCGTCCTCCACCAGAGAGTCGTGGATGGCATGGCGCGAGGTCAGGTGGCTGGCCAGTTGCAGCGCACCGACAAGCCCGACCAGAATCAGCATCAATTTGCCGAGGTGGCTGTGGCGCATGAATGCTCCAGACGGGTTATTCGACCTTAATGGCCGCTGTTATTGTTATCTGCCTTGGTGACCAACTCTAGCGCAGGGGAGGCGTCGGCAACAGCTCTACAACGGTCCACAGGTCGGTTTTACAGGCCATTACAGCCGAGGGATGACGCCGCTCAGGTGACGCTGCACTTCCAGCCACTCGATTACCGTGCGCCAGGCATCACGGTCCTGCTGATCTGCTTCGCGCAGGTCAAGCACGCCGCATCCTTCGCCGGCGGCCCGAACATATAGCTGGGTGTCGCGCAGGGTGCTCAGGAACGGAATCTTCAGGCTGGTCAGGAATAGCTCCAGACGGGAGTACATGCGGGTGCGCTCGCGGGCGCGGTTGGCAATCACCGCCAGTCGTTTCGGTCTGCGCCGATTGGCGGGGGATAGCATCACCGCCTGCATAAAGCGGGTGGCGGCGCGAATATCGATGGGGCTGGGCAGCACCGGCACCAAAACCACCCGGGAAATATTCAGCAAGGCATTCAGGGCACTACCGTCGAGGCCCGCCGGGGAATCGATGATCAGCAGATCGTTGGTCTGGCGCAGGGCCTGTTGTAGCTTGCCGGCATGAAAGCTTCTGTCTAACGGGATGGATATCAGGCGGATATCGTCGTTGCCACCTTGCTGGCGTTGCCGGCACCACTGGGAGGCGGATTGCTGGGGGTCAAGGTCGAGCAGGGTGACGTCGCGGCCGCTGCCGGCGTAGTAGCTGGCCAGACTGGTGGAAAGCGTGGTTTTGCCGCAGCCGCCCTTGGCGTTGGCCAGCAGAATGACAAAATGCTGGTCAGCCCGGTTTGCAACGGGGCGCGCCGGGGTCAGAACATCATCTTGTGGAGTTACTGCACTTTCGCTGACAGACATGGTCTCCCCTTTCTGGTGCCACTATAGGATAGCGTAGCCCACTGTGCAGCAGCCGATATGAAAATCGTGACAGGGTGCATCCGTGTGCCATGACAAGGGCAGTTAAACGCCTGTATGCTTGCCGCTTCGCCGGCAATCAGGGGGGGTTGAGGCCATGAAGTATTTTTTGTTGGTTATCGCCCTGGCGGCTGCGGTGCTGGCGGCACTGATGTACGTGCCGATGGAAAACGGTCAACCGTTGATTCAGCCAGACAGCCTTCGTCAGGGTGTCTCCGAGTCGACCGGATTATTTTCCGCTGGACAGCAGGATGAACTGCCTGCCATGTACCGCTGGCGTGATTCATCCGGGAACTGGCAGTTTGGTCAGGTGCCGCCACCTGGTGTGGTAGCGGAACCGATGGAACAAAAAGAGATCCGCACATTGTCCTCTGAGGCTATTCGTCAGGGGACTTCGGTAGATTCACAATAATTACATTACTCGCAATGGAGGCAAGATGAACAAGTTTGCACTGCTGATCGCTGGTACGGTGGCATTGACTGCCTGTGGCGACAATGCGCCCAAGGTTAGTTTGGATAATGACGACCAGAAAGCGGCTTACGCGCTGGGCTTTCGTACCGGTGAGCAGATGCAGGGCCGGATGGATGGTATCGATCTGGACAGCTTTTTGGCCGGCATGCGCACTGGTGCACTGGGTGAAGGCGACAAGGCTCTGATGGACCCGGAAACCATGGATGAAGTGATCATGGCTTTCCAGCAGAAGAAGATGGAAGAGGAGCAGGCTGAAATGGCTCGTGAGGCAGATGAAAACCTGGCCGAAGGCGCAGCATTTCGCGCTGCTGATGCCGAGAAAGAGGGCGTCACCGTAACCGATAGCGGCTTGCAGTACGAAGTGCTGGCCTCTGGCGACGGCGCCAGCCCTGCTGCTACCGACACCGTGGTTGCTCATTACCATGGCACCCTGATCGACGGCACCGTATTCGACAGCTCGGTTGATCGTGGCGAGCCGGCTACCTTCCCGCTGGATCGTGTTATCGAAGGTTGGCAGGAAGCTCTGCCGATGATGAAGATCGGTGACAAGTGGCGCATCGTGCTGCCGCCGCACCTGGCCTATGGTGAGCAGGGCGCGGGTGGTGTGATTGGCCCGAATGCTACGCTGATATTCGAAGTGGAACTGCTCGACATCGTTAAAGAGTAATACCCTGGCACACCACCGGCCTGAGCCGGTGGTGTGTTCTCCTGTCCTAATTCCCGCCGTACTACGTCAGTGTACCAACATCCGCTGTGGCGGACTTTCCCGTTGGTGAATGCTTACAATTAGCTGATCTTCCAGAGCAAACCTCTCTTCCAGCTTGATCAACAACTCATGCAGTCGCTGTGGCAGATTAGCTCGCAGGGCGGTGATATTGCCGTTGCTGTCAAAGTCGTCATTGAATGCCAGGGCTGCATCCGTGGACTCTTCCAGTCGTTGCAGGATGGCGGCTACCAGGGCCCGGTTTTCCGGCTGGGTATGGTGGACCTCTCGGGCCAGTTCCCGGTAAACCTCGAAGTATCCGGCGCTGACATAATCCATCAGCAACTGACAGAACTGCTGCACCCGCTGGGGTAGTGGACTGCGTTGTCGGTCGCTGCTGATCAGGGTGCGCAGGCTGAATAGCATGCGCAGAATCTGCTGGCGTTCGCCCAGCCATTGCTGGACCAGTAATTCAATCCGTTGCCATTGCTGCAGGGCAGCGTGGGAATGGTATGACATGGCTTCCTCCGAAATTCCGTCTTCGTCGTTCCCCTTGTTAGCGGGGGAGGACAAGTAAGGCGCGGCTCGGCGGCGCATGCAATTGGCCGTGGCTGAACTACCTCAAACTTTTTGCTTTTTGCGAATAATAGCGCGTAAAAACATAGGGTTAGCCAAAAGACGGATTTCTCATAAAAAGCCGTGGCGAAAGTCGCTGGAGTTATTGCAGCAGGGCGCTGATCCATGGCCACAGCCATGGCAGGGCGATGGCAGTGAGCAGGCCAGTGAGCCCCAAAGCCAGGGAGGAGTAAGCGCCCGCTCGCTCGCCATACTCGAATGCACGGGCGGTGCCAATGGCATGGGCCACCAGCCCAAGGGCCAGCCCGCGAATTCGGTCGTCGCTGACCTTGAGCAGGCGGAACACCAGTGGAGCGGCAAGCACCCCGACGATACCGGTGATGGCCACGGCGCCTGCCGCCAGAGCTGGGTAGCCGCCGGTCATGCGGCTGACTTCAAGAGCGATCGGGGTGGTGATGGATTTCGGCGCCAGCGAGCCAATAACATCCAGCGGCGCACCACACATGGCCGCCAGGCCGATTGCCAGGCCGGCTGCCAACGGGGCGCCAATCAGGATATATACCAGCACCTGTCCCCAGATCTTGCGCAGGGTGGTCAGCTGGCGATACAGCGGCCAGGCTAGCGCCACGGTGGCTGGGCCGAGGAAAAACTGCAGTACTGCGGTGCCGGCAAGGTAGTCCCGATAGGAAATCCCCAGCAGCAGCAGGGTGATAATCACTGGAACCATGGCCACCAGAAAGGGGTGAGCCAATGGATGCCGGCCGCTGCGTTCATACAGCCACCAGGCCAGACGGTAGCTGGCCAGCGTCAGGAACAGGGCAAACAGCGGGGTATTGAAGGCGCTCACGGCTGGCTCCGCAGTAACAGCTTGAGCAGGGCGGTGACCAAAACCAGGGCAATGATTGTGCCGGCGACGATGGATACCAGCAGGGCTAGACCATGCTTCGAGTAGCGCTCCCACTCCAGCACGATGCCAATACCGATGGGGAAGAACAGCAGGGTCAGATTACCAATCAGCAGATTGGCGGCGGGCGCCACTCGCTGCAGCACCGCCGCTCGGGTGGTCAGGGCAATCAGCAGCAGCACCATGCCCAGCACCGGGCCTGGCAGTGGCAGGCCGAGGGTGCGAACTAGCAGATCACCGGCAAACTGGAATGCCAGCAGGATCAGCAGACCATCAAGCATGGCGACGCAGAAGCTGGAACAGGGCGACGCCGGTCAGGCCGATCGCTACCAGTAGCGACCACATGGGCAGGGAGATGCCGAGGAACAGCCAGTCGATCTTGGCGCATTCGCCGGAGCCGGTCAGCACCATGCTCATGACTTCCAGAAACGGAAACACGTCCATCATGTAGTCCAGCGCCGGGCCGCAGGCGGGCACGTCCTCCGGCGGCAGCCCTTGCAGCCAGATATGGCGGGCGGCCACGGCACCACCGCCGATAGCGCCAATGCCGGCCAGCACAGCGTAAACCCGTTGGCCGACAGCGCCCGGGTTATGCAGGGTGGCGAGCAGGAAGAACAGCCCGGCAAAAATCACTCCGACACGCTGGAAAATACACAGTGGGCAGGGATCAAGTCCCTCGAAATGCTCCAGATACAGGGCGCCGGCGATGGCTACAAAGCAGGCCAGGAAGGCGAAAAAATTTAGTAAACGGGGTGCCAGCAGACGGGTTATCAGGGTCACTGCGACCTCTCCTGTCAGGTTCGGACAACGGCTAATGTGCGGCGAAGGTTAGGGAAAAGGCTGCCGACAGGCAACCTGCACAGTCGCAGACCATGCTTTGCGAGCGGGGTTCCGCTTAGCTGGCGGCGCGTTGTTCGGTCTGTTTGCGCAGCCAGGCTTCGTTGCCTTCTGCCCAACCGGACTCCCACCACTGGATCAGGGTTTCGTCGTCATGTGGGCAGCCGGCCGATGAACGACCGCTGAGGCCCCACAGACAGCCCTGATTGTAGGCTTTGTCACACTCATCATTGCTGTGTTGCGATTTCATCAGCGAACACTCCATGAACAGTCTTAACGCTACCACGGAGGGGTGGACACAATGATGCCGCTCGGTTCACAGAACGGCCCTTTGGTCTGCCGGATGATGTATCAGCTAGTCACGAAAGTAATCAGCGAGAAACTCAGCAAATGGCTGTTGTGGCTCGGCTTCCCGGGCGGCTTGCTCGGCAATGCTCTGCGCGGCCAGATCAGCAAACAGTTTGGCATCCTGCTCGCTGGGCGGCTGGTTGCGGAACAGACTGCGATGCTGCTGCGCCTGACGCATGGCGAACTCGAAGAAGCCGATCTTCTCCTGGGCCATGCATTCCAGTACCCGGGCGGAAGGGGTTAGTTGCGGATTGGCGATTTTGTCGCGCTGCAGGGTCAGCGAACGCTGGTAGTGAGAGCCACCTTCGGCCTGATCGTATAGCTGGGCCAGCTCCTGCATCTGATCAAGTAATTGATTGGCCCATTGGTGCAGGTCAACCTGACGCCCGCCACGGCATAGTTTGATATTTGCTTCGCGACCGTTGTACACGGTCTGGCGAATATTCTGTTTGGCGGCAATCTGATCGCAGGCTTCTACTAACGGCGAATCTTCAAGCAGGCAGAAGCTGGCAAACAGATCGATAAAGCGCATGGTGTCTTCGCTGATGCCCACCGGTTCGAACGGGTCCAGATCCAGCACCCGTACTTCGATGTACTCCACGCCGCCGCGTTGCAGGGCCTGAGTGGGGCGCTCACCTTGACGGATGCTGCGCTTGGGGCGGATGGATGAGTAGTACTCGTTTTCAATCTGCAGAATATTGTCGTTCAACTGACGGTAATCACCATCCACGCAGACGCCGATTTCTTCATAGGAAGGCTCCGGGGTATGGATGGCATGATTGAGTGTGCGCACATAGCTGTCGATATCGTTGTAGCTGATATGCAGGCTCGACTGGGCATTGTTTTGATAACCCAGATCACTCATGCGCAGCGAGGTGGCGCCAGGCCGGAACAGACTATGATCGGCGCGCTTGAGCAGCTGGTGGTCGCGCCCCTTGAGGAAAGATCCACACACCGCCGGGGAAGCGCCAAACAAATAGGTCAGCAACCAGCTGTAGCGATGAAAATTGCGCAGCAGGTCGAAGTAGCGCGCAGAAATATAATCCTGCAGCGGGCGCCGATCACTTTCTGCCTGTTGATGAATTTCCCAGAATGATTTTGGCCAGGAAAAGTTGTAGTGAATGCCGGCGATGGTTTGCATGCGGCGGCCATAACGGTGGCCAAGCCCCAGCCGGTAAATATGCTTCATGCGACCGATATTCGAGGTGCCGTAGTAGGCCACCGGAACGTCGTCATCACCACTGACCTTGCACGGCATGGAGTTAACCCAGAGTAACTCGTCGCCAAGTTGGCTATAGGTGTAGCGATGCACCCGATCAAGAAACTCCAGAGGTGTGCGCACGCCGGTGGTGGCCGGTGTAATGAATTCCAGCAGCGCCTCAGAGTAGTCCGTCGTGATATGCGGATGGGTCAGGGCGGAGCCCAGTGACTGCGGGTGAGGAGTATGCGCCAGTGTTCCCTGCGGGGTGATGCGCAGACTTTCCTTTTCTATGCCGCGCCGGATATCGCACAGTGTGGGTGCGATATTGGCATCCGTCAGAGCTTGCAGGCGGCGATTCAGAGTTTCGCTCATTCGCATTAATCCGCAGTGGCGGGCGCAGCGGTGGCCGCGCCTGCTGTTTATTTACCTTTCTTTTTCGCTTCTTCCTGAGCCTTGGCAAACAGTGCTGCCATACCACCAGTGGCTGCTGGCGGTGCGGATTTCTGTCTGCCTGCACCGCCACCGCCACCGCCACCAGGCCGGCCACCCTGACGAGGGCGATTGTTCTGGCTGCGATTGTCGCCAGCGGCGGGGCGTTCATCATGGCGATCTTCAAGGCGCATGGTCAGGCCAATACGTTTACGGGCCAGATCCACTTCTACCACTTTCACCTTGACGATGTCTCCCGGCGCCACCACTTCGTGAGGGTCCTTGACGAAGGTATTGGACAGGGCGGAAACATGCACCAGGCCATCCTGGTGTACGCCTATATCAACGAAGGCACCGAAGTTGGTGACGTTGGTAACCGCGCCTTCCAGAATCATGCCCGGCTTGAGGTCTTTCATTTCCTCAACGCCTTCCTTGAACTCGGCCGCCTTGAACTCCGGGCGAGGATCCCGCCCCGGTTTCTCCAGTTCGCTGATGATGTCTTTCACGGTTGGTACACCGAAGCGCTCGCAGGTGTAATCCGCCGGGTCCAGTTTGCGCAGGAAGCTGATATCGCCGATCAGGTCCTGCAGCGGGCGACCATGTTTGGCTGCGATCCGTTCAACCACCACATAGGCTTCCGGGTGTACTGCAGAGCTGTCCAGCGGATTTTCGCTGCGCATTACGCGCAGGAAGCCGGCGGCCTGTTCAAAAGTTTTCTCGCCCAGACGCGGCACCTGTTTCAGTGCATCACGATTGGCGAAGACGCCATTTTTTTCCCGGTAGCTGACGATGTTGCTGGCGATGGTGCTGTTCAGGCCAGCAATGCGCGCCAGCAGTGGCGCGGATGCGGTGTTCACATCAACGCCCACCGCGTTTACACAGTCCTCTACTACGCCATCAAGGCTGCGGGCCAGTTTGATCTGGCTGACATCGTGCTGGTACTGGCCCACGCCGATGGACTTCGGATCAATTTTTACCAACTCCGCCAGAGGGTCCTGCAGGCGGCGGGCGATGGATACCGCGCCACGGTAGGACACATCAAGGTCGGGGAATTCCCGGGCCGCCAATTCGGAGGCTGAATACACTGAAGCGCCGGCTTCGTTAACGATGATCTTGCTGATTTTCTGGTCCGGCAGTTTTTTCATTACTTCCCCGGCCAGCTTGTCGGTTTCCCGGCCGGCGGTGCCATTGCCGATGGCGATCAGGGCTACCTTGTACTTCATGCACAGGGCGCCAAGGGTAGCCAGCGATTGATCCCAGCGATTCTGTGGCACATGGGGAAAAATGGTGCAGGACTCCAGCAGCTTGCCGGTCTGATCGACCACCACCACCTTGACCCCGGTGCGCAGGCCCGGGTCCAGACCCATGGTGGCGTGCATGCCGGCTGGCGGTGACATCAGCAGGGCCTTCAGGTTGCGCGAGAATACCGAGATGGCACCTTCTTCAGCCATTTCGCGGATGCGTCCAAGAAGTTCGGTTTCCAGATGGGTGGCCAGTTTGATCTTCCAGGTCCAGCGCACGGTTTCTGCCAGCCAGGCGTCGCCGGCCCGTTGCTGATTGGTCCACTCAATGCACTTTGCCACCATGTCTTCGCACGGGTGCGGCAATGCACTTTCCAGTTCTTCAGGCAGGGCCATGCTGACATGCAGTACCCCTTCATTGCGGCCACGAAACAGGGCCAGGGCACGGTGGGAGGGGATCTCGGAAAGTTTTTCGCTGTGATCAAAGTAGTCGCGGAACTTGCTTGCTTCATCCTCTTTGCCGTCGGCCACCTTGGCGGTGACCATGGCGTGCTGCCACAGCCAGGTGCGCAGCCGGGTGAGCAGGTCGGCGTTTTCCGCAAAGCGCTCCATCAAGATCTGTTTGGCGCCGTCCAGTGCATCCTTGGCGCTATTGATGTTGTGCTCCGTGTTCAGGTAGCCGTTGGCCAGCTCTTCCGGATTTTGCGACGGGTCGGCGAGGATGGCATCGGCCAGCGGCTCCAGACCTGCTTCGCGGGCAATCATGGCGCGGGTGCGACGCTTTGGTTTGTAGGGCAGGTACAGATCTTCCAGCCGGGTCTTGCTGTCGGCGGCCAGAATCTGTGCTTCCAGAGTGGGGGTCAGCTTGTCCTGCTCGGTAATGCTTTTCAGGATTGCCACGCGGCGATCTTCCAGCTCGCGCAGGTAGCGCAGGCGCTCGTCCAGGTTACGCAGCTGGGTGTCGTCGAGGCCGCCGGTGGCCTCTTTGCGGTAACGGGCAATAAACGGCACGGTGGCGCCTTCATCAAGCAGGGCGACGGTGGCGCGGACCTGCTCCGGTTGGCAATTGATCTCGCTGGCGATGATCGCTTCGATGCTGGCCTTGGTGGCGGCCGGTGTGGGGGTCGACATGGAGAAAAAATCCCTCAGGCAAAAAACACAACGGCCGGCATCATAGGCAATGAGGCCGGCCGTTCACAGATTGTATTTTTGTGCTGAATGGTGTCAGCCGAGCAGTTCGTTGACCTTGCTGATCAGCGCATTCTCCTGCACGGGCTTGACCAGATAGGCTTTGGCGCCCTGACGCTCGCCCCATACCTTGTCCGTATCCTGATCCTTGGTGGTCACCAGAATCACCGGAATATGAGCGGTGGATGGCTCCTTGGTGATCTTGCGGGTGGCCTGAAAGCCGTTCAGCTCCGGCATTACCACGTCCATCAGGATCAGGTCAGGCAGTTCTTTTTTTGCCATCTCGACCCCTTCCAGACCATTGGTGGCGGTCACTGTCTGGTGACCATGGCTTTCCACGATCTTGATCATGTTAGCCATTTGGGTGGGGGAATCATCAACGATAAGGATCTTTGCCATGGGGTACTTTCTCCGCTCTTTCCCGGGGACCATCTTAAGTGGCCTCATTCAGGTCATCATCATAGCAGCGCAGTGAAATTGCCACACCTGCTGTTTACATGATTTCACCGTTAGGCGGCGGTGTCTGTCGGATGAGTGGTCAAGCGGCAGGCTTAGCGCCTGAAAGTAACCCGGGCACGGCGCAGCCAGCGCAGCAAAATGACCGTCAGGCCGACCTCCAGCAGCAGCCGCATGGCCAGCTGCCATTGGGCCAGCGCCAGTGTTTGCAGGGCCGGATCAAAGCGGCTTAACACACTGCCAATTAGCAGCAGCGGCAGGCCGGTGAGCAGCAGTATCCGGCTGCGGCTACGCACCGCCAGCTGCTGACCGAACAAGGCGCGCAGGGCCTGAGTGGTCAGCCAGCCGAGCAGCAGGGTAGTGAGCAGTGCCAGGGTTAGTGTGCCGCTGATACCGCTCTCCCTGATTAGTCCGAGCAGCATGAGCAGGTGGCCAAGCAATTGCAGGCCAAATAACAGCAGCAGGCCCGTGGGCCACCACAGGCTGCCGCGCAGGCCCGGTTGCGGTTCTTCGTTGCGGCGATATTGCTTTGGATCGAAATGCCAAATGCCGCTAACCGTGGCAGGGAGCTGGCGTGGCACCATGGCCTGGCCGATAAGTCCGGTGAGCCGTGCCAGCTTGGGTTTGGTTTCCTCGATGATCATCAGCATGCTCGGCACCACCAGCAGGATCAGCACGGTGCCAAAGCTCAGCCCGAATACCAGACTGACCGCCATGGGTTTGAGGAACTGTGCCTGCAGCGAGGTCTCCAGCAGGATCGGTGCAAGGCCTGCCACCGTGGTGATGGAAGTCAGCAGTACCGCACGCAGGCGCCGTACGCAGGCTTCAACAATAGCTTCGAAGTGATCCATGCCCGAGGCCACCAGCTGGCGGAAGAAACTTACCAATACGATGGAGTCGTTGACGATAATGCCGGCCAGGCCGAACAGACCCATGATGGAAAACATGGAGAACTTGACGCCGAATATGCCCATAAACAGATGGCCAATTACGGCACCGGTGAAGCCAAACATGATGGCGGTCATGATTGCCACCGGCCAGGACCAGCTGGCAAATACCCAGGCCAGAATGATGTAGATCAGCGCCAGCGCCAGCATTTGTCCGGTCTGGATGTCGCGCATGTTTTCGGCCTGCTCCTTGAGCTTGCCTTCCACATCAACACTGATGTGATAGCGCGCCTGAATCGCCGGCAGCACTCGCTCGGTGAGATCCTGAATGATCTGGTTGGCATTGCCCTGTTCGGGATCAAGATCAGCGGACACCACCACGGACAGTCGGCCATCTACCCGGCGCAGCAAATCAACGCCCTGACGACTGCTGAAAGTAACCACGTCGCTAAGTAGCAGGGTGTCGCCGTTGGGGGCAATTACCGGCATGCTGTCCAGCGCCGACAGGCTGCCCCGTTCGCTGTCCGGCAGCATTACCCGCACTTCCACTTCATCGTCCTGATCGTTGAACAGCTGAGCCAGAGTGCCATCGAAAGCGCTGCGCAGCTGGGCGGCCACAGAGGCCAGCGTCAGCCCCAGTGCACGGGCCTCGGCGGTTAGCTCGAAGGTTAGCTGTTCCTTGCCCCACGGAAGGTCATCCTCGACATTGCTGATGCCGCTATAACGCTTCAGGGCTTCCTGTATTTCCAGGGATGCGGATTTCAGTGTGTTGATATCCGCGCCACCAAGGCGCAGGGCCACCGGGCTGCCGGGCGGTCCCGCATCCGGTTGGCCGATGGTTAGCAGTTCCAGACCTGGCGGAGAGGTAATTCTTTCCCGCCAGGCGGTGATAAATTCGTCATTGGACACGCTGCGATCATTGCCCGTCCAAACCTCTACCAACAATGTGCCGTAGTGATCGCCGAGTTTATTGCGGCTGCCGCCGATACTTGGAAAGCCGGCGGCACTGCGATGAATTTGCACCACGGTTTGAACGATGTCGTCGTCAAATGAGGCGTCGGTTTCCTGCAAAGTGGTTTCCAGATGATTGAGGAAACGGTCAACCGTGCGTTGGTCGGTGCCAGCACTGAACTCCACCACAGCACGCAACTGGTCGCCATCCACCGGTGGGAAAAAGGTGAACTTGAGCCAGCCGGTGGCAACAATTGCCAGAGCCACAAAGAACGCACAGAAGGCGCCGGTAACTACCGCATAACGTCTCTCGATGGCCCAGCGTACTATGGGACGGAAAGTGTTTTCCCGGAAGCGGTCAAAACGTTGATCCATCCGTTCGCGCAGGCCGCCTTGCTGGATCTCCTTGTTGGCAAAGCTGTGGTGCAGGTGGCCGGGCAGAATCAGGAAACACTCGATCAGCGAAGCGATGATCACGCAGATCATTACAAACGGTATATCGAAAGCGATTTTGCCCATGGCGCCGCCCATTAGCGCCAACGGCAGGAATGCAGCAATGGTGGTCAGTGATGAGGCCACCACTGGCCAGAACATTCTTTTCGCCCCGCCAATGGCCGCGTGCAGGGGGGACTCCCCTTGTTGCAGGTGGGTCAAGGTGTCTTCACCAACAACGATGGCATCATCAACAATGACACCTAGCGCCAGAATCAGGCCAAACAGGCTGATCATATTGATGGTGCCACCCATAAAAAGCAGCACGCCCAGTGTTGCCATAAAAGACACTGGAATGCCCACGGTGACCCACCATGCCACCCGTGCATTAAGAAAAAAGAACAGCGTGGCGATCACTAGAATCAAGCCGGTAATACCGTTCCACATCAGTGTTTCTATTCGGTCGCGAAGGTGCTTCCAGGTTTCGAAGTAGACATGCATGTGCATGCCATCCGGCAGGGTAGGCTGCACCTCCGCAATCCATTGCTGCATGATGGCGGCGGAGTCCAGCGAGTCATCCTTCTCCGCGCGCATCACCTGAATTTCAATCGCCGGGAAGCCTTGGTAAGTCATGTAAGGCTGTTCATCGCGGGGCCGTCTTTCGATCAGGGCAATGTCACCCAGTCGCAGCAGGCGGCCGCTCTGGTCGGTGAACAAAGGCAGGTCGGCAAAGCCACGTTCATTACGGCGCTGGCCCAGTCCGCGCAATTGCTTGGCCGCTTCATCGCGGCCCACGGTGCCGGCGGGAATGTCGTCGCTGAATTGACGGATACGCACCGCCAGTTCATCCAGCGTCATGCCCAAGTCATGCAGGTTGGCGGCAGGCACCTGAATGGCCATTTCTTCAGCGGGTAGCCCGGCAAACTGTACCTGGCCGATACCACGGGTCAGCAACTCGTTTTCCATGCGCCGCACTAATGGCCGCAGTTCGGCCAGCGAGCCGCGCTCGGTATAAACCAGAATATTGCCGATGGGTGAGAAACGATCCAGTTTCTTGACCACCGGTTGCTCTGCATCCTGAGGCAGGTTGCGGATGGTGCTGATGCGCTGGCGGACGTCGGAAATGGCCAGGCTCAGGTCCGTGCCGTCTTCCATCTCCATAAAGAACATGGCCAGGCCTTGCTCAGAGCGGGCGGTCAGGCGACGCATGTTGGCCAGCGTTTTCAGGTTTTGTTCCACCGGGATGGTGATGGCCCGTTCAATGTCTTCCGGGCTGGCGCCGCGCCACGGCACGGACACGGTGATGTAATCGAAATCAAAGGTGGGGAACAGCTGGCGGTTAAGCTGCTGCAGGCCGTACAGACCCGCCATCAGCATCAGCAGCATGAGCAGATTGGCGGCCAGGCGATGTTCGGTAAAACTGGCAATGATGCCGCGCTGACTCATTGGCTATCTGACTCCGGGGTTTGCGTCTCCGGTTCAGGTTCCGGTTCCAGGCCTTGCGGGGTCTGGCCGCCTTCCGCCGGCTGGACGCGCAGGCCATCAATGGCGCCGGGGAGCTGGTTGATCACCAGGCGGTCGCCGGGTTGGAAGTCACCCTGAAACAGCAATCGTTGTTCACCGTCTGCGCCCTGCCAGTCGCCGATGCGCGTCACGGCTACCGTCTGCAGGCGGTTCTCATCGTCAAGTCGGTAAACCCGGTCAAGGCCATGCAGTGCGGCGGCGGGCAGCGCCACTAACCCATCCCGGGGCGGCAGCGTCAGGGTCATAGGTAGTGGCCGGCCCAGCTCCGGGGTGACATCACTGGCGTCCAGTATAAACAGGCCATCAATACCGCCGCGGCCGCGCTCCACTTCGCCGGCCAATCTGGCCAGCCGCAGCGGCAAGCGGCGGTTCTCGATAACCAGTTCACCAGCGAGACCGCCGGCATCAAGACCAGCACGCACCTCCGGCAGGTGGTTGAGTGGAATCTGGGCACGAATCTCGATGCCCTGATCCGCATACAGGCTGATTAGCGGCTCACCGGGCCTAACCCGCTCGCCCTCAGCCACATGCAGGGCGGTGATGCGTCCGTCGAAAGGGGCGCGTACTTCGCTACGGGCCAGATCCAGATCGGCCTGATCGCGGGCCGCCTGAGCACGTTCAATTTCGCTGTCGAGGCGGCGCACATCGTTCTGGTAATTGGAAACGGCCAGCTGGCGGGTCTCCAGGCTCAGCTGCTGTCGGGCCAGTGCCTGTCGGGCTTCATCAAGCTGGGTCTGGGAGGCCAGATTGGTTTCCCTGAGTCGCTCCAGGCGACCCACGTTCTGCTTGGCCAGATCGGTAAGCTGCTGCTCCAGCTCCAATGCCTTGCGGTCACTTTGATGGCGTTTTGTGGCGCTGGCCTTTTGTGCCTGAGTCTGAGATAGCGCCGCATCCGCTTGAGCGCGAGCCAGCGCTGCTTCGCGCGGGTCCAGCTGGAGGATCAGGTCGCCGGCGCTGACCCGGTCACCGGGTAAGGCAACCGCTTGCTGAACCAGCGCGGTGACGGAGGATGACAGGGTGGCGCTGGCCGGTGACTCAATGCGGCCAAACAGTGATAACTGCGGAGCGAACAGCCCCGGCCGGGCAATTTCGATCAGCACCCGCGGGCTGGAGTCCGTGGCTGGCTCCTGCGGCGCGGGCGGCTTGAACAGCACCAGTAAAGTAATCACCACTATGGTGCCGATCAGCAGCCGTGGTACCGGCGGCAGTTCTCGCCAAAGGGCGCTGAGACGGGCGGGCAGGTCAGACATGAAAGATAGTCTCGTTAAAGTTCGGACAATGGGCGGATGATACCCCCCGGGGGGTGCCAACGGTCAGTGATGATTCGTTACCGCAAAGGTCTGGCTGGCCGTTTTCGTCACAGATTGATACTTATCCCGTCAACTTGAGGCCCTTCCGGCAGTTGAAAAGCCCGCCACCTGCCCGGAAGATGCCCTCACATCTGACCTAGCGGAGTAGTCCATGAGTGCGGAACAACCGACAGACAAGATTCTGGTGGTAGACGATGACCAGCGTCTGCGTGGGCTGCTGCAGCGCTTTCTCGAAGAACAGGGCTTTTACGTCAAGGGCGTGGCCGACGCCGAGCAAATGGATAAGGCTTTGTCGCGCGAGCTTTTCTCCCTGATCGTGCTGGACCTGATGCTACCCGGTGAGGACGGCCTGTCGATCTGCAAGCGCCTGCGCCAGCGTGGTGATGATGTGCCGATCATTATGCTGACCGCCAAGGGAGACGATAACGAGCGTATCGAGGGGCTACAGCTTGGTGCTGATGACTATCTGGCCAAGCCGTTTAACCCGCAGGAGCTGGATGCACGTATCCGCGCTGTGCTGCGCCGTCGAGTGCGTGATCTGCCTGGCGCGCCGAGCCGTGATCAGGAGCAGATCAGCTTTGGCCCGTGGACGTTGGATCTGGGTACCCGGATTCTTAGTCGCGACGGCCAGGAGGTGGGTCTGACCACCGGTGAGTTTGCCGTTCTGAAAGCACTGGCCCAGCATCAGCGTGAGCCGTTGACCCGGGACAAGCTGATGAACCTGGCCCGTGGCCGCGAATGGTCGGCCATGGAGCGTTCCATTGACGTTCAGGTGTCGCGCCTGCGCCGGTTGATTGAGGAAGACCCGTCCCGCCCCCGTTATCTGCAGACCGTGTGGGGTGTTGGTTACGTTTTTGTTCCCGAGTAAGAATTGTCTGAGTAAAGGCGGATAGTGCCTGCCGCATACTTCGGTATGTGGCATGCTTGCCAGTATCTGTTGCTCAGGGAATGCATGTTCAATGGCCTCGTTTCTTCTTCCGCGTACCGCGTTTGGTCGTACTGCTGTTATCACCGGTCTGATCGTTGGCCTCAGTCAGGCGCTGAGCCTGTGGTTTTTTGCCCGTAACGCCTACCTTCCCGGCATTCGTGAATATGCTGAGCTGACCCATCTCTATGCCAGCGCGTCCGTGGGCAGCAAGGCGGATGTGGATATGGCGCGACGTATTGCGGACGCTACGGGTATCCAGATTACCGCCGGTCGAATGCCCCCGGATGATGAGCCATCATTTATTGCCCGGCCTCTGGTTGATCGTTTCCAGTTGGAAGTTGAAGAGCTGCTTAATGAGCCGGTGATGGTGCGCATGGAAGAAACCAGTTCACCGGTTCTGTGGGTTACCGCGCAAAGTCTGGACTACCAGTGGATTCGTGTGCCGATGAAGTTTTTCCGCCACTACGATCGCTATTTGCTGATCGGCTGGGGTGTGACTGTGCCGTTGTTCGCTTTTCTGGCGGGCGTATTTATTGCGCGTGGCTTGACTGATCCGTTACGCAAATTGGCGCGGGTGGCGGGAATTGTTGGCCGTGGCGATCAGGTGCCCCTGCTTGATGAGGAGGCCGGCCCGCTGGAGCTGGATGCAGTGAATAAGGCGTTCAACCGCATGGCTGCGGATATGTTGCATGCACAGCGTGACCGCGCCCTGTTGCTGGCGGGAATTTCCCATGACTTGCGCACACCGCTAACCCGTATTCGTCTGTCGGCGGAATTTATGAACGATGCGGAGTTGCGTGATGGTATTGTCGCTGACATTGAGGATATGGATGCCATCCTTGAGCAATTTATTGCCTTTATCCGCGATGGCTCTGACGAAGTGCCGGAGTTTGAAAGCATTAATGTGCTGATCGAAGAGGTACGTAATCGTCATGCCAGTATTGATGTGCGTACCTCGTTGCATGATGTGCCGCGCCTGATGCTGAAACGTCTTACGTTTCGCCGGCTGTTATCGAACTTGATTACCAATGCGGTGAAGTATGGCGCCGAGCCTGTGCTGATTAGTACCTCAGCAGGAAAAGGCGTTGTAGTGCTGACAGTTCGGGATCATGGGAAAGGCGTAAATGAAGCGGATATTCCAACACTATTGCAGCCGTTCTCACGTGGTGAAAAGGCGCGCACACTAAGCGGTTCCGGTCTCGGTCTGGCAATCGTCAAACGTATCGTTGATATGCATCATGGCAGCATGACGCTGAGCAATCATCCGGAGGGTGGTCTGGTGGTGGAAATCCGCTTGCCGTTTACCGGCAGACTGGTGCAGCCGGAGGCCCTGTCTGCGCGGGTGCGCTGACACTGGCGAACATGGTTCGCCAGTGGCTGGTTACATATATACCTTCAGCTTTTCACGGATCACTCTCTGAATGCTGCCGACTTCCATGGCGGAGCGCTCACGAATCATTTTCGGCACGATACGTTGCAAGTGCAGGCAGGGATCGTCTTTGCGGAATGAACGCAGATCGCCCTTGGTAATGACGGGTAGAAACGGTGCCTCCGGCTTTTCCTGACGCATCAGGGTGAGCAGGCCGACTTTCAACGGCACATTGCGCATTACCCGTTTGCCGCTGCTGTCTCGCATTGGCAGTGTCATATATAGCCCCTCTTTACCAAGCAGGTCACCGGGAATAATGGTGATGCCGGTTTCCTTAACGGCGTCTTCCGGGATGCCATTAAAGGTATCGTGATAGGCATAGGGGTTGGGCAGGATAATAAGCGAGCGGTCGTCCTGCTCCGGCACGGAAATTTCGTAGTTTGTATAGAGCTGTTGAACCGGCCCGCTATATACGCACAGCGTTTCCTGAAACTGTCGTACGAAGCTGATCGCCCGGTTATGGTTTTCAAAATGACTCAGACGCCAGATAAGGTGATCCGGCGCGTTCATCTCCTGACTGGGGTCTGTCATGCGTACGACACTCTTCGTAGTAATGCAGTGATTGTGCTTAGGGTTAAGCCGCTATGCAAATACTGTTGTGAGCTGATTGCAGACTTGTGTCAGGGACTATGTTGATGGGCACCTTGTCGGGTAAGCGACTGATGCCAGACCAGACCAATGGCAGCCCGGTTCTCAGCGCTGCCAAGGGTGGCATCGCGGGTAAGATCCGCACGCAATGCCAACGCATCGCGCCACTGCCAGCGCCAGCCCAGTCCAAGTCGCCATGGATTGTGATCGTTGATCAGGTTGGCGTCCTCGGATAGTGGCAGCGCTGCGGCGCCGGTAACATGGTTGTCCAATACCAGCTGTTCTGCGCGCAGCGCAAAGGAGTGGCGGGCTACGGTAATTTCCGGCTGTACAATAATGCCGCTGTAAACGCTGTCGATGGCCGCCCGCCGGGTGATATCTTCGATTACCCCGTCGGCCTCTACTTGCATCCACTCCATGCGCAGTGCCGCGCGCATATCGGAACGTACTTGCCAGCCAATTAATGCGTGAATACCGCCGAGTACACTGTCGCCGGTAAAGCGCACATCCGGCGGTGGCACAGCGCCAATACCACCGTGAGTATGGCCGTCGCTATAGCGATGATCGGGCCGCTCGGTGGCGCGGGCAAACAATGTCCACACTCCGGTTTGCAGGGTTAGTCTGCCACTTTGATGATTGAGCGAGGCAAAAAGGTCAGCAGCACCGCCGCTATCATCTGCGCTGGCGGGGAAGGCCTCGCCTTGCCAGAGCTCCACCCCGAAACTTATTCCATGGGGATTATGGCGCCACAGGCGAAAGCCATTGTCGTGAAAGTGACGGCCAAGAAAAGCATCTGCTGGCAAAGTGGCATCACTGAAAATACGCGCGCTACTGTGCTCGGATACGGACGGAGTAAATGCTGCGGACATCCGTCCTGCTTCAATCACCAGCGGGCCAACGGAATCGCAGCACACATATCCGACCCAGGCATGCTCAATGCTGGGGCCATCATCATGGCCGCTATGCTGTGCCGCCTTGAGTACGGCAAAAAAGTTTTCGTCGATGCGATAGCCCAGTGACAAGGACAGTTCGTCCATGCTGATGCCCCGTTGAGCCGGCCATGCGTGCCCGCCCATCATGACGCCAGGAATGCGCCAGTACTCATCGGATGCCACGGCGCCGTCAGTGCGTGCCGTCACCGCCAGACTGACGTCCAGTTGCGGCTGGCCAATTTCGCTGGGAATGCTATGGGCGAAAACATTAAAGCTGGCAGTCAGCAGCAACGCGGGAAGAAAAAAAGTTCTCATGGCGTAGCCCAGGGGTCAGCGAAGCGTTCCGAGTTAAGAAACTCGTCATCGGTGAGTGATTGCAAGAAAGCGATTAAATCGTTGATCTCATCATCGGTGATACTGAAGCCGGAGATAAAGCCATCCTTGTAGGGGTTCATCCGGCCATCGCCGGCATTTGGTCCGGCGGTTAGATTGCGGCCGCCGGCGGCGTAGTTGCGGATCGCATCTTCCAACGTGGCGACACTGCCGTCATGCATGTACGGTGCAGTGACCGCAATATTACGCAGTGATGGCGCGCGAAAGCGGCCCATATCCTGAGCGCGGCTGGTGATTTCATGCACGCCGGTATTCGGTTCGGGATATGCGCCGAGCCCGTCAATGTTGTACAGCCCGGTGTTATGGAAAGGTCGATCCACCAAAAACATGGTGCGGTCCTGTACTGAATCGGTGAAGTTGTATCCGCCGTGACAGTGGAAACACTCCAGCTCTTCGCTGAAGAAAAGCGCCATGCCGTTCTTGGCTGATTCACTCAGGGCGTTGCCATCGCCCTGCTCATAACGATCGAAGTTACTGGAGAACGACGTCATGCCGCGAATAAAGCTGGCCAGTCCTTTGACGATGGTGTCGTAGCTGATTGGCTGGCCCGGAAACGCAGCGTCGAATAATGGCGCATACCGTGGCTCGGACAATATCCGGTTAAGTACCAGCTCCTGATTTGCGTCGCTAATTCCGTGCTCAATGGGGGTTTCGCCAAACAGCGGAATAACGATTTGCTGTTCAATGGTTCGCAGGGATGGATTGCCCCAGGTCAGAGTCGGGTTATAAGCGATGTTAACCAGTGCCTGGGAATTACGTGGATGTAGTTCTCCGGTGGCACCGCGTGGCGCCACACGGCCATCCGCAAAGGCTTTGTCTTGGTGATGGCAGGAGCTGCAGCTGATAGTTTCATTGCTGGACAGACGTGGATCATAAAAAAGATGGCGGCCAAGCTGAAACTTGGCTTCGCTCATTGCATTGTCGATGGGTTCAACCGGCAATGGGATATTGGCGCGCACCTGCCAGTCAAAGTCACTGCGCAGGGCGCCGGCATCATCAATGGTGGTGATGCTTTCCGGGCAGCCGCTTAACAGCGGCAGTAGCAACGGAATCAGCAGGCGCCAACGCATGATTGATTAAGGCTGCAGAACAACAGAGAACACGGATTGCTCGTTTGCCGGCCCCACCGCTGCACCGAGGGTCATGCCAAGATTATCGAAGACGTTAGTGCACTCCGGGTCGGTATTGCCGGACATGCAGCCTGGGGCGCCGCCGGCATCCTCGGATAGTTCGTTATCAATAACCAGTGCTGCATAGTCAATGCGAATAGCAGAGGCGGTATCGTCAAAGCCGGTCAGGCTGATCTCTGGGCGATTGTTATATTCGCAGCTCACGTCTTCCGGTGTGTTTGGATCAACCCGCGGGTCGGGCGTGCAATTGGTGGCACCCAGATGGATGTTCCAGGTTGTGTTGGTCCAGGCGCCATCCGTGGGCCGTGTTACACCACCGTTGGGACGCACATCAAAACGCAGGTGCTTGTAGCCACCTTGCCAGTTCCAGAACATGCCCGGCAGGTTCAGCGGTGTGGGCGCGGTGGCCACATTATTGTGGTTGTGGCTGGATGGCACGCCGACTTTGAAGCGGACGCCGGCAATGACAACTGGCTGGTCCGGTACACTGCCGCGCAGGCTGGTGTTCACCGGTTTCAGATCGCCATTGCAACCGTCACCCTTGTCCTGAAAGTCGAGCAGGGCGATGCCGTCTGCCTGCCAGTTGTCGTCGTCCAGTGTTACCGGAATTTCCACGTCTTCATCGGTAACCAGTCGTACGTCATGAATAAAAATTTTAAAGTCTGCTAACGAGGCGCTGCTGCCACCAATGCCGAGGCCTTGCAGGCTGGCGTCGCAACTGATTTCAGTGCTGCCAGCAAAGGCTTCGAAGGGAATGCTGATGGTGCGAGTAGCGTTTCCGGAGTTTGTTGAGCTGCCGCCGCAGGCGGTCAGCAGGGCGGCGCTGCCCAGCACGACGATGGCGCGAAGAGTAGTCATATGACCCCCGGTTAGTTGGTGCATAAGTAGCGCGCGGACTAATTGGCGCTTCGATGGGGCGGGATTCTAGGGGTAGGGGGAGCAAAGCGGGATGTGGCAAAGTGTCGCAGGCGGCTTGTGCCGCCTGCGCTGGTGGGTCAGTGCAGCTTCAGACGTGGCCGTACCAGGCGGCTGAATTTGCCAGCCAGCAACAGCATGATGGTGCGCGGCCAGCCATACAGGGTTGCCTGATGCAGCCGGTACAGGCTGATATACATCATCCGCGCCAGCCACCCCTCAACGAAGAAGTTGCCGCCCTTCAGGTTGCCCATCAGCATGCCCACCGAGCTGTAGTTGGACAGCGATACCAGCGAGCCATGGTCTTTATAGACAAAAGGTCGTGGCGGGCGGTTGAACATCAGCAGGCGCTCAATCTCCTTGGCCAGATGATGGGCCATCTGCTGGGCTGACTGGGCACGGGGCGGGATCGGTCGATCCATGCCGGGTAGGTGGCAGGCGGCGCAGTCGCCGATAACAAAGACATTTTCCTGACCTTTGGCTAGCAGATTGCTGTCCACTTCCACCTGGTTCAGTCGGTTCAGAGTCAGGCCATCGATGTGGGTCAGGAGCTCGGCGGCTTTGACCCCCGCAGCCCAGACCAGCAGATCCGCTTCGATACGCTCGTCTTCGTTGGTGACAAAGGCATCCTGTTCAACCCGCGCCACCACCACGCCGGTACTGACGGTGACGCCCAGCGCTTGCAGGCGCTCGGTGGCTGCTATCGATACGCGCTCCGATAGCACCGGCAGAATGCGCGGCGCACCTTCAATAACGCGCACATCCAGCAGAGCCCGATCAAGCTGCTCGTGACCGTAGAACTTGAGCATGCTGATGGCGTGGTGCAGTTCGGCGGCCAGCTCGACGCCGGTGGCGCCACCGCCAACGATAGCCACCGACAGCGGTTTGCTGTTGTAGTTGGCGTGCAGGCAGGCGTTAAGGAATTTTTCCCGGAAGCGATCTGCCTGCTGGCGGCTGTCGATAAACAGGCAGTGTTTGGCCACTCCGGGTGTGCCGAAATCATTACTGCGGCTGCCTACCGCGAGCACCAGATAGTCGTAGCTGATCTGTCGCTCGGGCAGCACTTCATTGCCGCTGGCGTCGGCCAGCGCGGCCAAAGTAATAGTGCGTGCCTCGACGTCAGTGCCGGTTAATGTGCCAGGCTCAAAGCGGTAGCCATTCAGGCGGGCGTGGGCGCGGTAATCCACCGCATCCAGATCCGCATCGATGGCTCCTGTGGCCACTTCATGGAAACGGGGCTTCCAGACATGGAAGCTGTTGTTGTCCACCAGCGTGACGTCGGCGCGGCCGCCCCGTCCCAGTTTCCGCCCCAGCAGGGTTACCAGTGGCAGCCCACCGGCACCGCCCCCCACCACTACAATGCGTGGTTTACCCATAGACATGTCCCCAATTGCGGAAAGCGCGCCAGTCTAGTGCGCGGGGGAAACAAGTAAAGGCCGAATGTTGACTGAGATGTTGCCCGGGGGTCAGTCCGTTGGCCGATTGCCAAGCCGAAATTGGTGGGGAAAGGGAGCGTCAGCGGAAAAATGCAGCTATACAGGCGCCAATCACTGCTAACAGCAGAACGATGCGCAACGTGTCCGCATTGGCCTTGACGGCAAAGCCCACTGATAGCCGCACGCCAACAAGGGTGCCGGCGGTAATAATCAGGCCCGGAATCCAAAGTACCTGACCGCGAATGGCGAATACTGTCAGCGCCACCGCCCCGAACACGCCGGTGCAGACCAGCTTCAAGGCGTTGCCGGCCAGCAGGTTGTAGCGCAGCACGCCAACCAGTGCGAACAGTAGCAGGAAGCCGACTCCTCCCTGAACAAAGCCGCCGTAAAGGCCAGCGCCAAACAGGGCCAGCCAGCCGCCGGGGGACTCGCCCAGTTTTTTCGGTAGCTCATCCGCAGTTGGAGCCATTACCGCAGGCTTGAGCAGCAGCACCATCGCCATGGCAATCATGCTGCCAAGCAGCAGCGGTTTAAGCAGTCCCACTGGCATCCAGGAGGCCACCACGGAGCCAATCAGTGAGCCGGAAAGTGTCGGTAGCAGGATCGGCCGGATGGCGGACTTGTCCAGCACATTATGGCGATGAAAGCCGCGCACACCCTCTATGGACTGGGCCGCCACACTGACCCGGTTGGTGCCATTGGCAATGTCCGCAGGAATACCCATCAGCATCAGCGCCGACAGGGTAAACAGGCCGCCACCGCCGGCCAGCGTATTGACGAAACCAGCTGCCAGCCCGGAAACCACCAGCATGATCACGGTCCAGAATGTCAGTTCGTATTCCACGCAGGCTCTCGGCTGGGCATTAACTTGCGCAGTGTGCCAGCTTTGCGTGGCCTTGTCGGTGGCTGGGGCTTAACTCAACAGGTGGTTGCTGACCGGAGTGATCGGCAGATTGACCAGAATTGGTCAGCAGCTGCAGGGTGAATGGCAGGCACAATCGTCCCATTCAAACAGGAGGACATCATCATGACCCTGACTGCTCCCGTGGAAGGCATTCACCATATTGCTTTCGGTACCAAGTGCACCCGTGCCACCTACGAGTTCTATAACGACAAGTTAGGCATGCCGCTAATACACACCGAGAACCACAAGCTAAAGGATGGCTACTTTCGTCATTTCTTTTTCGATATGGGCATGGGGCAGGCGTTGGGCTTTTTTGAAATCCATGATGTCGGAGAGCAGCCGAACTACCGCACCGATCCGTCCACCGGGCTGGGTCTGCCGATCTGGGTGAATCATGTTTCTTTTCGTGTGCCGGACATGGCCAGTTATGAAGCTTTCCGCGAGCGACTGCGGGAGCGTGGAGTGATGGTGCTGGGCGAGACGGACCATGATTTCTGCCAGTCCATGTACTTGCTTGACCCGAATATGCTGATGATTGAATTCAGTGTCGACACTGACACGGAAAAATTCGGCATGAGTCACGACGAGGCGTACAAGTTACTGTTCGATACGCCGCCGGAGCAGATTCCGGAATCTGCATACAAGGGCCGTAAAAATCCGAAAGTAAAAATTTACGTCTAAGTTTGCTGTCTGTTTCCGGGGGGAAACCATGCTACTGATTTCGAAAACCTATTGGCTGGGGATGCCGTTTAATTACAAGGGCCCGCTGCCGCAAGACACCACCGTGACGCCGATTCATATCCAGGCTGCGGACATGCGTTGGATTTCCGGCTTGCACTACACCCCGCCAGCTGCCAGGCAGCAGAAGATCGGTGTGCTGGTGATGCATCCCCGGGCGGACTTTACCCGTCACTATTGTATTCCCGGCTTTGTCGGCGCTGGCATCAGTGTGCTTGGCCTGTGTACGCGCACATTAAACAACGATGCCACAGCGATTCACGAAGACCTTATTCTGGATGTTGCTGCCGGGGTGAAGTATCTACGTAGCAATGGTTGCGACAAGGTGCTGCTGTTCGGCAATTCCGGTGGTGGTTCGCTGTTCGCCTTCTATCAGGCGCAGGCGGAGAAGAGTCCCGCCGAGCGACTGGCGGTGGATGCTGCCGGCAAGCCCACCAAGCTGCAAATGGCCGAGATGATTCCCGCCGATGGATTGCTGGCGGTATCCGCCCATCCGGGCGAGGGCAAAATACTAGAACACTGTATTGATCCAGCAGTGGTTGATGAGCAGCAACCACTGCTTGGTAACCCGGCACTGGATATGTATAACCCGGCCAATGGTTTTGTTGCGCCGCCGGAGCCGAGCCACTACGACCGGGAATTTGTGGCGCGCTATCGCGCCGCCCAGAGGGCCCGGGTTGAGAAGCTGGATAATCTGGCTCGCGCCATGATCCATGATGCCCGGGAAGCGGAAGTGTTGTACAAGACATCCCGCGACACCCTGTCTTTTGAGGAGCGCCAGCAGATCGGTCGGCGAGCCGCATTGGAGCCGGTAATGGTGATCTATCGCACCATGGCCAACCTGCACTACACCGACCCTGATCTTGATCCAAGCAAGCGCAGCTATGGCTCCCTGTTTTCGGAACGCCCTGACCTGATGAACTTCCAGTACATCGGTTTTGGCCGGGTGGTAACGCCGGCTGCCTGGCTGTCGACCTGGTCCGGGTTGTCTTCCCATGCGGATTTTTGCAAAAACGCTGCGCAGATGAGTTGCCCGGTTTTATTAGTCAATGCGCTGCGCGATAAAGAAATCTATCCCGGCGATGCGCAGTTAATGTGGCAGAGTCTGGCCAGCGCGGATCGTACCTATCTGGATATTGATGCGGAGCATTATTTTGAGCCGCCATTTGGAGAGCAGACTGCCCCGGATGTGGATGCACTGATGGCCGAGGTATTGCCCTGGGTGATGGAGCGTTTTGCCTGATATTTTCAGGCAATAAAAAAGCCCGCATGAGGCGCGAGGCGTTCAATTAAACTGTTGATCTATCGAATCACCCAGCAATCAGGCCCATCTGGGGCCTGGTAGCTCCTTTGGGCGTACATTGCAGATCTTTCCCTGGCTCCTCGCTCCCTCTTCTCTCTTCTTATTACAGGTGGTCTGTATTTCCACTCGAAAGAGGGCTGCGGCTGCGGCCTTGGCCCTAGGAGCAGCGAGATATTTTGGCTGGAGGGGGAGACACCAGCGACACGAGCCCAAATTAGTCTGTTCGTCCTGCCTGATCGTATCTGTCGGTATTGAAAACGATGAGGATGTTGAGCTTACTGCCAATCCGGCATTCCAGCTGTAAGCGCATTTAGATAAGGCAGAAAATCGAACGCCTCGATGCCTTGAGTATCGAGGCGTTTATCTTTTGGGTCATCGGCTAAGTTGATTTCGGTAAAGTTGCGTGGTATTTAAGGACCATGCAAAAGCATTGGCATATCCGCCAGAGCTGCCACCGGCTCGAATCGATCGCGGCGTCCGCCGCGCCAAACATTTGTCGTGATCTCTTGCGCGAGTTCAGTGCGTAATCGGTGGCCAATAGTGAATTCGTGCATCGGAGAAAGCGATGAACAGCAATATATCGATTGCATTAGACATTGTTAATGATGTCATCCAGACCGCGAAAGGCACTATCTGCTTCAGCCGTGGACACTTGCAGGAATCAATTGCAAGCGGGTTTGGCTATAAATCATGGGCCTCATTTCGGGCTTCTGCGAAGCAAGAGGGATCATCGTCATCTTCCAAGGTCGTACCAGCCAAGCTCAGTCCGGAGATGGCCCGAGGACGAATGCGTGACCTATGCCCAAAAGATGCAGACTCTCTTCACGCGATACTCCTGGGCTGCAGCCTTTCCCTAGATGTCTGGAGCAGACCTCGTCAGCCAGAATTTCCTGGCAGGAGGATTTACGATATCCACGCATCCGTCCGGAACCATATCTGGGAGCTTGATGAGGTGTCGACCTTCGCACTCCCCATCTTTGGCAGTCCAAGAAAGAGTGAGCCTGGCGATGTCAACATGCTGGACGATAGATACATCGCAACGTCCTCAAGGTTCTATAGCCGCGCGAGCCTATCTGGATATTGGCTCGATTCCGACAATAATTACAGAGCGGGCGGCCTTGATTTCGATCGATACTTAGCGCCAGTAAAATCCTCGGGATTTGCAAGACTCAAGAACGGGGAGTGGAAGGGCGCATTATTTATTAACGAAGACGTCGAACAGAGGGAGACTGATGATCAAATCCTGAACAGGGTAAGGGGCGCGCTCTCGCGATCCATCCTTGCTGCATCCTCCCCCGGCGTACGCTGTCTTATTTATGCGCCAGATGGCTACGACTTTGGTGCATGGCGTGTATTGATGACTCTTGGAGTCAAGGCCTTGAAAGGGCCATGGAGTGAATCAAGTGGCGACATCCATTTTGACCTCCCGCAGTTAAAGAAAAGGATTTTCAGGCTCGAACAGCCGTTTCTGTGGCCATATCCAAGCTTTGCTCAAAGCGAGACAAAGATGCCTTTCGGAGGAAAGTTCGAGAAGGGGGTGTTCCATGCCCACCTATACACAAACGGCGTTCCTGAGGAAGCAAACACAACTAGGATTAATGACGTTCGTAATTGCCTCATTGACCAAGCTGAGTTGGTGCTAGGGATATAGAGAAGGACGTCCGGCATCGACGGTGGCTCAGGTTGGTTGGAGGGTAACAGACCCCACCGCCGGGCCGGACGATTTGTGGGATCGTAATAAAGTCGGTAACAACATAATAAAGTTGGTAACTCCGACGTCCCTCCTCCTTTACAAGTGGTCTGCATTTCTGCTCGAAAGGGAGCTGCGGCCTAGGACTAGCCAGATATTTTGGCTGGAGGGGGAGACACCAGCGACACGGGCCCAAATTAGTCTGTTCGTCCTGCCTTCCCTTCGTCTGATCACCCTTAGTCTGCTTAACACGTTATATCCTACTTTGGGAGACAACCCCGTCCTGGGGCCAGGGGACATCGGCGACCTTGCCTCAGGACATGAATGTCTCACCCCCCAAGACATGAGCGCCCTCCCTGTTAACTTGGAAAGCGTGAATAACATCCGCATTATGTCCCTTACACGATAGATGCGGAGGGTCGCACATGGTTGCCCAAAACAAACAAAGCACTGCCACTCTGAAAGAGAATGAGAAGAAATGGGGGAAGGATTTGATGGAAGCCGGCTGGACGGCTGTTCCTAGTATTGTTCTGGAGAAACAGGCAGCTCTAGGACTTGATTCAGTCGAGGTTAACATCTTGCTTCACCTAATGACTTATTGGTGGCATGCGGATAACAAGCCCTACCCCTCCAAGCGAGCTATTGCTGAGGCGATGAACTATACGCCCCGCCATATCCAAAGAAAGCTGGATGCTTTGGAAAAAGCAGGGTTCATTGAGCGGGAGAAGCGTTTTGATTCCGCCGGGGGCCAGCTCTCAAATCGGTACAGCTTTAACGGTCTGATTAAGGCGGTGCGACCTTATGCCGAGGAAAAGAACCAGCAGCGGGAGAAAAATCGCACAGAGGAAGTCGAGCGCCGCCGCCGGAAGGGGCGGCCAAAGCTGGCCGCCGTGAACGGCAAAATCGCCGACGATTAAGTTTTGATGGTTAGCGCGGCGTAGCTCAGTGGGATAGAGCGCCTTGCTTCGACATACCAGAGATCCGCAATCAAATGGTATGGGCAGGGGGGTCGCGGGTTCAAGTCCCGCCGCCGCAACCTCTACAATTAATTTGGCGCTGATGCGCCTAACGGGCCTCTCTGGCCCCGTAGGCATCGCCAGCAAAGCCGCCTTCATTTTGCTCTTCGCTCTCTGTATGCCTTCCCTAGCGCAGTCATGGGCTCCGCTGTAACATGCAAATGATGTCAGCGACACATGACAAAGTGGTTGGCAACTTAAGGCGCTCTTGCTGATCTGGAGTGGGCTTGGCATCGTCGGTGCCTTTTAGTTAGCAACTGATTTTTATTAGGCAATCATTAATTCGCAGATAAATAGACATTCCATGCGAGTTAATTTACCAGCTTATTTGGCTGCCGCTGCTTGGTAGCCAACAAGGAGGCAGTATGTCGTTTATGCGAGACATGAAGCGCGCTGCCCGCATAGCCAACAAGATCGACCGGTCCATCCAGCGCTCTCAGCGCGACGCGGAGCGCCGGCAGAAGGCCAGGGAGCGGGAACAACAGGCAGCGGAGCGCCGGGCCGCCCAGACTGCGCGTGCCCTGGAACGAGCAGCGAAACAGGCCATCAAGGATGAGCTCGCAGATGCCAGAGATGCCTATCAGGATCGGGTAGAGGAACGCCGGATCACCAAGGAAGAGATCATCAACGAGTACATGAGGTAACCATGTCCATCGAACTGATTACCGTACTGGCGGGCGTCTACTTCGTCTCGCTGGTGGCGGTGTATTTCATCGCCATGAAACTGGCGGACAAAAAATTCGAATACATCGAGTCCCTGAGCGACGCCTTGAAGAAGGCGAAGGCGGCCACGGGAGTAGCCCAGGCGGAGCTGAAATCCGTGCAGGCTGAAGTCCAGGTGGCAAAGGAAGAGCACAGCTTCCTTGATGCCTCAACAAAAGACCTGCAGGAGCTGCGCACTAACGCCCACGCCATCCGTGATCGGCTTACAAATGACAAGGCATCACTGGAGTCAGTGAAGAAAGAGCTCCACGACAAGGAGGTCGCCACCAGGGAACAGCAGGCCGCACTGAACAAGGTTCTGGGCCTGATCGACCTGTATTCCCGGGTTGACGAATATGTCTCCTATGGCCACTACGAGACCCCGGACTACCTGTTCGAGACCAGCGAGCGATTCGCGGCTGAGATCAAGGCTCTGCGGGAGAAGCAGAAGGCCATGATCAAGGACGGCTCGGCATTTGTGCAGGATGGGAATGTGCGCATCACCGGTGACGAGAGCATCGACAAGAAAATCATCGATGGTCAGATGAAGCTGCTAATGAGAGCGTTCAACATCGAGTGCGACGCGTTAATTGCCAAGGTGTCTCCCTCCAGCTTCAACCGCACTCTTGATCGTATTGAAAAGCTGGCCAATGATCTGGAGAAGTTGGTTGCCAGCCTGCGCTGCGGCATCAGCATCGATTATGTAGCGTCGAAATACGAAGAGTGCGGCGTGCAATATCAGTTCACTCTGAAGAAGAAGGATGAGCAGGATGAGCAGCGGCTCATTCGCGAGCAGATGCGTGAGGAGGCCAGGGCGGAGAAGGAGTACCAGAAAGCTCTGCAGGATGCCGAAAAGGAAGAGCAACTGTACGAATCCCTGTTGGCCAAGGCCCGCGAGGAGCTGGCAAGGGCGACGGCGGAGGAGCGTGCCGTGGCGGAAGCCAAGCTGGCGGAGCTGCAGGCGAAGCTCGAAGAAGCCGAAGCAAAGCGTGAGCGAGCCAAGAGCATGGCCGAACAAACCCGCCGCGGGCACGTGTACGTGATCAGCAATGTCGGCTCCTTCGGTGAGCACGTCTACAAGATCGGCCTGACGCGCAGACTGGATCCCATGGACCGGGTCAAGGAGCTGGGCGACGCGAGCGTACCGTTCAGTTTCGATGTTCATGCCATCATCTACGCCGATGATGCGCCGGCACTGGAAACGGCCCTGCACCGGGAGTTCAGTCACCGCCGGGTAAATGCCGTCAATCTTCGCAAGGAGTTCTTCCGAGTGCCGCTACCCCATATCCAGGAGGCCGTGGAGAAGCTCACCGAAGACGAGGCGGAATTCATCACCACTATCGCGGCCGAGGAATACTACGAGACCTTGCGACTGAAAGAACCTGAGGAAGTGGTCGGCGTCACAGGTTGAGTCTTGTTGCTGTCACCAACTAACAGCACAGCCATGCCCAACAGCAGCGTTATGGTCTGGCATGCTAGTAGGCGAGTTCATGTTGGAGGTTTGAGCTCTCCTGCTCAATAGGCCGAGTGTCGACATCTCCTACAACATGCGAATTAAGTCGGCCACCTGATAAAATAGGTGGTCGACTTGATGAGCTGCTTTCCAGCTGGCCGATCAGATTCAATGCAGTCCGGAGTCGTTGGCTGCAGGTTCAGATACTATGGATGTCTAGTTCGTCAGAGACAGCACCCCGGCAACAACGGACGGCCAATCTGGGTAGTCGTTGCTACCAAACTGGAGCACCGTTCCCCTGAAGCGCTCCTGTCCCTTTCCCTTGATATTATCGTCGATAAGAATGTCACCCTGGAACAGGCCTTTGTCCGCGCTGATATGGAGTCGCTTGACGAATCGATAGCCCAGATGCTGCTCGACCCATAGCCGCTTTTCGGTATAGCAATGCGGGTTGCGGGGAGAGGGTGCAGTTAAAATATGAACATCAAGGCCAGCCATGGCATCCAGCGCATGGACGGCTTCAATCGCGTCAGGCAAAGGTTCCAGATTCTGGAAGAAGCCGATCTTGGATTGTGGCCATCGGTTGTCAGGTTCCCGCTCTCGAGCCTTCAAAAACGCGCCACGGAAATCAGTCAGTACATCATCCATATCCACGAAGATGAGCAGCTTATCTCGGTTCCGGGGCCACCCCTCATCAGCCTCATGTGCGGCGCAAAGAGTCCGCCACCCCACCTCCCGAACACATCGCTTGGCCGGTGCGCCGCAGACTTCGCAGGTTCGCGAGGACAGTAATTCCGCCATGAGAACCATGCCCGATTGAAGCGAATCACACCCACCTGCGTAAAATCGAAGCCCGCCAAACTTTTCTTTCACCTGGACGGCCTGCACCTGTGGCATCCCGCTCTTGTCTGTCAGGTCTTGCAGACCTGCGCAAAGCGAGTCGATAAGGCAAAACCACCCATCATCAACCGCAAGTCCATTCGCTCGGCATTGTCCAAGAATTGTCGGGTACCGACTAAACAGCAGCTCATCTAATTCTTCTTTCACGTGCCCTCCTTCAGTGCCCGCTAGGATTCTGACTTTCAGTATTCAGCGCTCCAACCGCTGCGCGCAGCCGATCGTAGTCAATGAACGGCAGTAAGCGGGCAATGTTGCGCGCATCATCGATGCCGCGATGGTGTCTGCCCTCAAACTCCAGTTTGTGAAATGCCATCGCGGCGCGCAGGCCGGTACGACGATGGCCAGTGGATTTTTTCCAGGGTCTCTTCAGGTTCACATGCGGCATCTGAAGGAATGCGGCCTGGCTGGGATGGCTGTGCTCTATCGCAACAAACTGCCGGTAGTCGTAATTACCCCACGATCCCCAGATACCTGGTCTACTGTTGACCCACGCATCCAGCTGGCGCATTGCCTCCGTATAGACGGGCGCCGAGTCGACGTCTGACTGGGTGATACTGGTAAGCCGGGTGCAGAACTCACTCAGCAACGGTTCCCGAGTTGGCCGGACGAATGTGTCGAACTCGTCCAGCACCACGCCATCCGGGGTTGCCAGCACGCAGCCGATCTCAATGATTTCCATCTGGGCCACCGTGTATTTTGGCCGGTCATCCCAGCAAGTCGCTTCCAAATCAACAATAAAAAGAGGACGGGGCATACTGCCTCCTGCTTCTCTGGCCAAGCTGGCTAACCAGCCAATGAACATGATCGCGCCTATGACCGATATCAACGACGAGCATCACTGTGTCGGTGTCTGGCTCGCATATCTGGAAGGGCAGCTCGCCCATAAGCTCAAGGCGAATATCGATAGATACATGGGCTTGCATGACGTACGCTCGATTGGGATTTAAATCAGCCCTCCGCCAAACTGGCGAGAGCAACGGTGGCGGGCGCCACCAGCCTGGCGGAGCAGGCTTATATCGAGCGTGATATTCGGGGTGTCGGGTGGCGCAGTGATGTCACATGCCCACGCTGCTGCGAGCCGGCATTTGCAAACGCCGGCGGCCATGCCAGCACAAGATGGGAGATGGGGTGGGTCATGAGTATTTGCCGATCATTACGTTTTCGCACGATAGCGTAACTTCCTTTCTTTACGCAACATTTAGCATGCAAAAAAGTCGTAGCGAAGTGAGCCCAGCGCGATCTGGCTAGGTCGAGCAACGTAGGAAAATATGCCCAACAGTAATCGTTCCACCTTTTGGGGCCTTCTCGGGAGGACGATTATGCTCAGTATCGAAAGTTACTACGCTATCTACAATCTTCGATGGTTTAACAATATATTGTCCATGAACATCATGAACCATACGCAGGGCACGCTGCTGAGCAGAATTGCAAAGAGAGCGATAGAGGGCATCTATAGAATTTTCATCATCGGCCTTCATTATGCCAACCATAAAAGCGAGGGGCTCATCGATTGCATAGTTACCAGTGATAAATCGGCTTAGCCCATCTTTACCCAAGTAGGCGCTTCTGTTGTTGGTGATTTTCTTGAACTCGAATATCAAATTAAGGCGTTGAGCGGCCTGATTGGAAAGATAGACGATATCCTTTCGGATCCGTATAACCTTTCCTTCTTCGTCCAGCATCGGGTGCTGAGGCTCATTCTGCCAGAATCCGGTTAGACCTGCTGATTGTGAATTCATATACAATTCCATGTACAAAAGTTCTGTCAGCTTAGGCTCATGCTTTTTATAGAAGAACTCTGGATTTCGATGAGAACATCGATCCCACATGCTGGCGATAAAAGATACGGCCATCCGCGTTTCATCGGCCGGTATCAGTTCACTCCATGAATAGCGGGTCCTCACTGAGCGGCCTCCATGTCTCCCGATGCGGCTATCACACTCCGCACAACGCGCTCAGCATCCCGGTATGCCTCTGAGCTCATCCAGAGTCTGCGGATCAGAGGCTTTACCAGATACAGCGCATCGCCAGATCGAACGATTGTTTCAGGGATAAACTGAAGGTTATCGCCTAGATCCATAGGTAGTAGCTTGTTGGCAGATAACTTGGACAACAGTGCACTCAAGGCACGGTCATCCTTATTCAGTTGAAGCGCACCGCCAGAGGAAGCCTCTCGGGAAGCGGGCTGGATTTTCACCACTCCCAATGCTCCGGAGATGTCCTGCGTGTTGATAATGACGGACACATTGATAGTGCCGCGTCCGCCTCTCGCCTTCGACCAGTTCTGAATCTCCTCACGTAAAGCTCTTGTATACTTCTCAATCTGTACTTGTGGAGTCCGACCCTGAAGGGGGGTGTCCAGTCTGTCAATGGATCCTGGCTGAAGGTTTGGCGCGATATACTCAGAGACCTCCCTGATTCGAGACCTCTGCAAGCGACTTAGGGAGAAATAATCAAAAACAAGATCGTCAATAATCTTTGTATCCATGCCCTGACGTAGTATCTCTCTTGCTTTCTCCAGCGCTTGCATCTGAGTAGAGAGATCTTTGATTATTTTCCATGCCATCTCAGGGTTTGCATGTTGATCAGGATGAACGAATGGAAGGCCCTCAATGTCCTTGAGAGATACACGTTCGCGCTCAAAATTAACCTGATATGCCGTCATTAACAGAACATACTGCGCAAGGCTCGATTGCATATACGCTGCAACAAAGCGCATGACAGGCTCATCTTCCTCAGGCCCAGATAGCATGCCCACACTATGCTTAAAAGAGAAAGCCTCTTTCGAGAATACTGCCCGGATCTTGCGGTCACTTGTTATGCCATCTGTGAAAATGATCTTTGGTCCAGCGAAGGCCTGCAAAAGAGATTTTGGCAACCTTGTCACTGTTTTCATGAGAGGAGGGAAAGGCTCTAGTGCTGAGCGATCCAGAAGGGGGCCATCAACATGCAAGTTACGCGCATCAAGGAAAAGCATCTTGCGCAGTGGCTTAGAGGAAACAGGGTCAGAGATTGAGGCATCATGTGCATGAAACCCCTTTCGATTACTCCATGGGCCATTGCTGCCAATCAGGTCACCTAATTGGCCCTGTGCTCGCAGCGAGCTGATAGTCGCCATGTCCTGCATCGTTCCCCAAAACAGCGTTGTCAGGGATTCATTACGAAGTTGCAGGAACCGGGTCGCCAAGAGATGTCTATCGTGACTGTGCAGAGATAGTCGATTGAACGCCAAACTGATGTCTGCCTTGGGGACCCAGTACTCAAATGTCTCGTTGCCTGCCACACAGCCAATCATGTCTTGTGGCCTGGCTGTCCCAACGGCGATAAGACAGGGTTGCTTTGCCGTGCTGAACAGAAGTTTTCGGATATCCCCGAAATTAATTAACGTCTCTAGCTCATAGTGATCCAGCCAGGTACGTAAGAACTCCGAGCTGGTTGGGGCGGCCACTACACTTACCGGCAGGATCAGGCATGCGCGACCCTGCGGCTGCAGATAATCTCTGGCGCGCAACATGAATGCAGCAGCCATCTGCCGGCGCGGAATCTTGAAGCCCCTTTTCTTGGCCCAAGCATCGCTTGTAACGCTGGTTTTGCCTTTTGGCTCAACCCAGGGAGGGTTTGACAGAATGATGCTGAACTTCGTACCGGTCAGGTGCCCGTTCTTCTCGGAGAAGAAATCTCCCCGAGTCGCGCCACCAATAATGTTCCGCTTACTCAAGTTCGGCAGCTTTACCTGGTTGTCGTCCTGCAGCCGGGAGATATCGGATGGTTGCAAGCCTTCCAACAAGGAAAGATACAAACTGAAAGCCGTTACCCGGCAGGCAGACTCATTCAGATCCGAGCCAAAAATGTGCCCCTCAAGCAGGTCTCTACGCTCCTCAAACGATAGCGACCGGTCTTTGCCCCGTGCCTGTGCATAGGACAGCATGCGCCGATAAGCGGTGGTCAGCAGGATACCTGAGCCACAAGCACCATCGTATATGCGCTCTGAAAGAATGTTTGTTGATTTCTGGAATGCCAGATCTACCGCCAGGTTCGCCAAATGACGCGGGGTGTAGTAGGCGCCGGCATCGCGTTTATCGTCTGCAAGGAATGATTCATATATCCCGGACAGCAGCTCGACAGGGATGTACCGGAAGTCGTAATGCCAAAGGCTTTGCTGGCCGCCCTCAAGATCATCGCGGCATAGAAAACGATGCAGCAAAGCCAAGGCTTCATCGGATAGGGTTTTCCATAAGCCGGTACCCTCAGTTTCCGGCTCAAGCAACTCCCCGTTGAAATCCCCTTTCAATCTATTAATCAGTCGATAGATGCCTTTGCGGTCCCTGGCAGCTACTAAATATTCCAGACTGGAAAGGTTGTGCTTCTGGCGGTACCTATCGCCAACAATGCCACGATGCTCTAGGTAGGAGATGAACAGTACTTGCGCCATCAGGAACTGCGCGTCCACCTTGAGCAACCCGGATCCCTCAAGACTCCGAATCATATAATTCAGGTTCCGCAGGAGGTGCTGATCTACCCGGTCCTCAGGGACAAACCAGTCCTTGTGGCGCCGGAATAGCTCACCGGCCTGCACGCCCCGACAGGAATATGGGCCATGTGTGCCCCGGTCGGCCCAGGCAATGGTTTCGGGCTTCAGGTCTTTGCGACTGACAGGAACCAGGGTGGCTTGGGAAGGGCTGATCAGCAATAGCACCGAAATAAGGTTCTGATTCCAGATTTTCTCCCTTATGCGGTCCAGCGCATCCTGGCTCTCGGCCAAGGCGCCGTTGTCTTCAATAAAACAAACCGTGGGAACCCCTTCCACGTCAAAGACAGCCGTGGCTTTAATCGTGTTTTCGGGGTCTAGTAACTCACTGATTTCATTGCGATAGGCGTGGTTCGGCGGGATTGAATCCCCCCGGCAATGCAGCGCCTGCCGGGCGTTCGCATACCCCCAGCCATCAAGCCAACGCTGTGTGATTGAGCTCGCCACGAGTGCAATCCTTCCTTATCTATCCTTATGCAGACAAGGATAGTATCATGAGATTTACAGTAATCATATCCATTGTTGTAATGCAGACGAGCACACCACTCGTCATGATTGGTGACTAATGTCCACGACGACCATCAGCGCTACAGACCGCAAGCTGACGATGCGAGAGCGGCAATCATGGATTGCCAGCCTGAGCTACAGTCAGCAGCAACGATACCGTTTTCTGGAGTCACGGTTGCTCTGGGAGGGAGAGGTCAATCGCCGAGATATCTGTGACCAGTTTGGAGTCACACCGAACCACCTGACGCGGGAGATGCGGTCCTACAAGACACATTTTCCGAACAATCTTCGGTATGACGAGGTGAACCGCTCTTATAGACCTGGGGATCAGTTCACGCCCGTTTTCGCTTCTGGGGATGGGCAGGAATATCTAACCTTGTTGCTCGCACACGCTCAGAGCCCCTCCGATGGCCTGAAGGCGGAGCTCGGGTCTTTTGCTCCTTGCGATGTGTTACTGCCGCCTCAAAGCCATATAGACAACGCCATTCTTCGTGGCGTTTTACTGGCTATTCATCAGAAACGAGGATGCGAGATACGCTATCAGTCCTTCTCAACACCTCAAGCAGAGAACAGAACCATTTGGCCTCATGCCCTTGCATGGACAGGAGATCGGTGGCATGTGCGGGCATTCGATGGGCATCGCAGTATGCATATCGATTTGGCGCTTACCCGCATTCAGACGATAAAGCCATCCAACAAGGCTTGTCCTGAAGCCGGAGCGACAGATCATGCCTGGGAAATATTTGAGACTATCGAGATCATGCCAAGCCCTGATTTATCCGCCGGGCAGCAACGGGTCGTGACCCAAGAGTATGGAATGATAAAACGATCATATGGCTGGGTATGGGAGGTCTCCCTGCGGCGCTGCATGATTCCTTATTTCCTTTTCCGCTTTCGGCTGGATGATTGCCGAGGCAGTGAAAAGAGTGGAGGGGTTCCAGTTCAGCGAATTGTATTGCGAGACCCAAGGGTCCGAGAGCAATACGCCTTCAGGCGAGACTAGCTAGTCCTCATCGAAGTTCAAAACATCCTGAATGCTGTAAGGCTTTTCTGCCAACCCCAATCGCATAGCCGGTGTTTTTTTATCCTTTCCGGTAAGTATGTAATTGTGCGCCACGCGGAAAACGGAGACTATCTGCAATACCTTCTCGGGATTGTAAGGACTACCCCCTAACCATGTCCGCGCACTTGATGGTGAGTGGATCGGGCGCTCCAGCAATGACAAGCGGCGTCTGATTTTCATGAAGAATCGGTCGACACCATGCAGGCTTCCCCAGAGCATCATGTTTGCTATTTCCTGCGAAGACCAACACCCGCTATCGGTAAGATAACAGACACTTTTCACCGGTTCGGCCATATTGGGAAGTGGATGGCTTACCCAGCGCCTAGTTAAAATGGCTTCTTGCTTGCAAACTTTTTCGTACTCTTTCTCTACCATGCTACGAGCGAGCAGCCAGTCTGACTGATCGGGGGTTTCTCTCCTTAACTTTGCCAGCTGGCTCTCCCTTCTTGACAAACTCAGGCGCTTCTCATCAATAGTGATATCCTTGGCTGATTTCACTAGAAATGCATCAACCCTCCCATTCTTAATATCATCATGAAAGGCAGAAACGCATGCCGAGCGTATGCCCGCCTCATGATCCATATAAAAGACAATTCTTCTAGCTCCAGGAAGGAGTCTCTTCAGAAAATGAAAATGCGCGAACATTGTATAGTCACGCCTTACGCGCGCCCCCGTGGCCGGAAGTGCCATTGATGGTAGATTTTTCGCGATAACAATCTGATCTGGCTCTTGATCACTTGGCAACCAAAGTCTTGCGTACATACGAAATGGTTCGTATGTATCAAGATCGCCAATTTCTCGAGCATGTAGATCCACCTCAAAGATATCCAGAGACGGATCGTGGTCGAAGTGCATTCCGAAAACGTAGCCTGAATGGTTGTCGGCGCTCGCAACTCCGGTAATTCGGGCATTGCGGCGGTCCATGGCGCTGCCCCAGTTCATGCTATGTTCCTGTCGGTCAATCGCAATATTCAGGGCTCCAACATCAAACCCGTCAATCAACGGTCGCTCAGCATGTCGAGCGAATCGATTACATTGCTTTTGGAAAAATCCTAGTCGTTGATACAGAACAGCCGGTTGAACCTCCACAAGCTCGCAAATGCGACGCATGGGAACCTTGTTAATCAGTGCCCGGAAGATGGCTTCATTCTTTTCGGGGTGGCGCTGTCGCAGTGTGGCCTTGGGGCTGAATGAGAAGACTTTGTGGCAGCGATTGCAGCGGTAGCGCCTTGAGCCACTGGAGTTTGTGCCAAAGCCAGCATACTCGTAAGGATGGAGTCGCAGAGGATGATGCCGGTTCTCGCAGTCATTGTTCTTGCAGGCAGGACCCAAGGGAGGGACATGAGGTGCCCAAAGCCGCTCTAGCTCCTCGCATATAGCCTGGTTGCTTCTAAGACGATTGTATCGCCCACACGCAGCGCAATGGAGGGCCTTTTGCCCGCCACCGGTGCCTACAACTCGGAAGCCGTCACGGATCTTCTTACCGTCTGAATTATTCTGAGGGTGGCGTCCATACTGCGGACATAGAGGGTTGTGGCAGGTATTCACCTGAATGCCCCCCGCTTCGGGAGGTACGCGAGGTTTAGTACCCATCCGATGTCCCTCAGATAAATGCTGAGGGTACATCGAATCAGGCAAACATCAACAGTTTAATTGAACGCCTCGCATGAGGCGGGCTCTTTTATTGCTGCCTGAAGTAGCTTACATCTTCGGGCCGGCAGCGCGAATGTCCTCTGAAACATCCGGGTACTTGTCAGCAAAGTTCTGCTGGAACTGGGCTGCCAGATGCTTGGCTTGAGCATCGTAAGCGGCCGGGTCTTTCCAGGTTTTCTTCGGTACCAGCAGGTCGTCGTCAACACCCGGAACGGATACCGGTACGTCCAGATTCAGGCCGTCAATGTGGACAGTATCCACGCTGTCCAGAGCACCGGAAACAATCGCGTTAACTACGCCGCGGGTGGTGGGAATGCTAAAGCGCTTGCCTTCACCGTAGGCACCACCGGTCCAGCCGGTGTTGACCAGAAATACCTGAGCGCCGAAAGCATCAACACGCTTCATCAGCAGCTCGGCATATTCACTAGCGCGACGCGGGAAGAACGGTGCGCCAAAGCAGGTGGAGAAGGTGCTCTTGATGCCTGAGCCTGCACCCATTTCGGTGGAGCCAACCAGCGCGGTGTAACCGGACAGGAAGTGGTAAGCAGCCGCTTCACGGGACAGCTTGGACACTGGCGGCAGTACGCCGGTCAGGTCGCAGGTGAGGAAGATGATGCGCTTCGGCTCACCGGCCAGGTTTTCAACCACGCGCTTGTCAACGTTCTGCAGCGGGTAGGCGGCACGGGTGTTTTGGGTTTTCGATACGTTGGTGTAATCAGGCACGCGGGTCTGCGGGTCGATGACTACGTTTTCCAGTACCGCACCAAACTTGATGGCGTTCCAGATTACCGGTTCGTTCTGCTGTGACAGGTCGATGCACTTGGCATAGCAACCGCCCTCGATATTGAACACCACGCCTTCGCCCCAGCCGTGCTCGTCGTCACCGATCAGGTAACGGGCCGGATCTGCGGACAGGGTGGTTTTGCCGGTGCCAGACAGGCCGAAGAACAGCACCACATCGCCGTCGTCACCAACGTTGGCGGAGCAATGCATGGGCAGCACGTCAGCTTCCGGCAGCAGGAAGTTCTGCACGGCGAACATGGCCTTCTTCATTTCGCCGGCGTACTCCATGCCAGCGATCAGCACGCGACGTTGGGCGAACTGGAAAATGACGCAGCCGTCAGAGTGGGTGCCGTCACGCTCCGGGTCACACTTGAAGTTGGCAGCGTGGAGAATTTCCCAGTTGTCTTTCCGCGCCGGGTTGTACTGGGACGGACGGATAAACAGGGTGTTGGCAAACAGGTTGTGCCAGGCGGTCTGGGTGGTCACCTTGACCGGGATATAGTGGGCCGGTGCCGAGCCGACATGCAGGTGCGAGGTAAAGGTGTCGCTCTGCTCGACGAACTGCTCCACCCGTGACCACAGGGCGTCGAATTTGGCTGCGTCAAATGCGCGGTTGATCGGGCCCCAGTGAATCTTGGCGCTGGTGGTCGGCTCATCAACGATAAAGCGATCCATCGGCGAACGACCGGTGCGATGACCGGTGTCGCATACCAGGGCGCCGTTGGCTGCCAGTTGGCCTTCGTTGCGCTGGATAGCCAGCTCGACGAGTTGAGAGGGGCTCAGATCAGTATACGCATTGGTCATGTCAGGCTTCCTGGGCTTGTGGCCGGCCGGTGTGGATTCAGTTCTGGTTATTTGCACGGCAGGTCGCCGCGCGGGCCCCGTGCCAGATGGACTGGCAGGGCGGCCGGAGGAGGCGATGGGCCCACCCGGCAGTTACGGCGCGCGATTATGCCAGAACATGGACAGGATGGCGACGCGGGATCGAGGATCGGCGTGACTGGCCCGTCTGCACCGGTGGGCTTTTTACAGTTGGTGGATCAGCTGGCCCAGATCCACTCGGTCGAAGTGTTCATCTCGGGAGCAGAAATCACAGCTGATGGTGGCGCTACCCTGTTCATGCAGAATGGCCTGCAGCTCCGTGCAGCCCAGAGACAGCAGTGTATCGGTCACTTTGTCCCGCGAGCAGGTGCACTGGAAGTGCAGCGGGGTCGGCGCGGTGACCTGCGGCGGGGTTTCATGGAACAGTCGGTGCAGCACGGTTTCCGCTGGCAGGTCGAGCAGCTCTTCCATGCTCAGGGTGTCGGCCAGCGTCACCACATGCTGCCAGATGGCGGCGTTGTACTCATGATCAGCGATCCGGTCTGGCAGGCGCTGCAGTAGCAAACCGGCGGCACGACCATTGCCGCCGGCCAGCCATAGCCGGGTTGGCAGCTGCTCGGACTGGCGGAAGTAGTCTTCCAGGCAGGCAGCCAGGGAGCTGCCCTCCAGTGGCACCACGCCCTGATACTGGCTGCCGCGCTCTGGGCGGATGGTGATGGCCATAACGCCGTTGTCACCGATCAGCTCATGTAAATGCGGTTGCTCGGTGCTGGCGGTGGTATCACTGAAGCGCGCCAGACCACGGATGCCGCCATCGTGGGTGGCCTCCGCCAGCAGCAGGCTGACGGCGCCATTACCCTGAGCCTGCAGACTCAGCCGTCCCTCGAATTTAAGGGTGCCAGTCATCAGCACCACGGCGGCCAGACTCTCTGCCAGCAGGCCCTGCACCACCATGGGGTAGTCCCGCGCGCTCAGCACTGGGGCGACACTGGCCTCAAGGCGGACGATTTCGCCGCGGATATCGGAATCGGGAAACAGAAAGCGCTGGCGTTGGTCTTGCTGGGACATGGAAGCCTCCGGGGGGATGCGGGCGGGCATTCTACATTTGATCGCGGCGAAATCTCTCCATGGCGCGACGTTCTTTCTTGTCAGGCCGATGATCCGGCCCGGCGCCGACCAGCTTGCGGTTGGCGGCGGCGGTTTCCCGGGCGGCAATGCTGGCCTCGGTTTCCCGGTACATTTTTGCCGCCTGCGGGGCACCGCCGCGCTTGTCGGAGACCTCCAATACTTCCACCTCGCGCAGGTCGTTGCCCTGACGCAGGCTGATCAGCATGCCCACTTTGACCGCCTTGGCCGGACGGCCACGATCGCCATCCACCTGTATCTTGCCGCCGTCGATCATGTCGCGGGCGATGCTGCGGGTTTTGTAGAACCGCGCTGCCCACAGCCACTTGTCCAGGCGGACTCCTTCAACGCTGCTCATGCCGGCTGCACTTTAGATGGCATCACATCGGCGAACCGGTCGATGGCCGGGAACGGGTTGGTGTGGGGGCGGGGCGTCTGGGTTGAATCGGGATGCAGGATGCTCCACAGATGGCCGACGCCATATTCCTTGCCGGCCTGCAGCACTGGCAACGAGTCATCCACCAGAATGCTGCGCTGGCGATCAAATGGCAGGTGCTGCTGCAGCGCCTCCCAGAACGGCGCGGACTCCTTGGCGGCGCCAAGTTCGTGGCTGGTGATCAGCTTGTCGAAATACTGCTCCAGCCCAGTAAGTGCCTTTTTTACCGCAAGGGTATCCGGGTGGGCGTTGGTGACCATAACGATATGCCGGCCGCTTTCCCTTAATGCACGCAGAAAATCTTCCGCCCCAGGGCGATAACAGATGCGGCTGGCCACGTCTCGCTTCAGCGAGGCGATGTCCAGCCCCAACTCCGAAGACCAGAAATCCAGGCAATACCAATTCAGGGTGCCCTGATGGCGGTCGATCCATTCCTTTATCAGCCGATGGGCCTGATCATTGGTCAGGCCGTTCACCTCGGCATATTTTTGCGGCACCACTTGCTGCCAGAACCAGTTATCAAAGGCCAGGTCCAGCAGGGTGCCGTCCATGTCCAGCAATACGGTGTCGATGTCGTTCCAGGCGATCATTTTTCCCAATGTCCTGCCAAGCAGTTAAGCTAACGCGCTCCAGTATGCCCGATCAGAAGAGACAGATCATGACCGACCGCCAATCCTTGCTCGATCCCGTTGCCGATATCGCCCGCCGTGCCGGCGCTGCCATTCTTGAGGTCTACAACGGCCCGGACTTCAATGTGGAACGCAAAGGTGACGATTCTCCGCTCACCGCCGCCGACCTTGCCGCCCACAAGCTGATCCTGAAAGGGTTGACTGAACTGACCCCGGATATCCCGGTGCACTCGGAAGAATCCGAAGGCATTACCTGGGAAATGCGTCGTGACTGGCAGCGCTACTGGCTGGTCGATCCGCTCGATGGCACCAAGGAGTTTATCAAGCGTAACGGCGAGTTCACCGTGAATATCGCCCTGATCGAAAACGGCGTGCCGGTGCTTGGCGTAGTCCATGTGCCAGTAATGGGCGTGACCTATCTGGGCGGCGAAGGCGTTGGTGCTTTCAAGGAAACAGAAGACGGCCGTCAGGCTATTCAGGTGCGCAGCACTCCTCCCCATACCATTGTCATGGTTGCCAGTCGCAGTCACGGCACCGATACCATCGCTGTTCTGGAGGGCTTGATCGGCCAGCGTCTTGCCCCGGTGGAGCTGACCAGCATGGGCTCGTCCCTGAAGCTGTGTCTGGTTGCCGAAGGCCGTGCTGACATTTATCCGCGTTTGGCGCCGACGTCGGAGTGGGATACTGCCGCTGCCGATGCCGTGGTGCGCGCCGCCGGCGGCACCGTGGTCAATACATCTTTCGAGCCACTGCAGTACAACAAGCAGGACATTCTCAACCCGCACTTCCTGGTACTCGGCGCCGGCGTCGATACCTGGAAATTCCTCGAACCCGTGCTGAAGTCGTAACAGCGATAGATCAATCAGGAACCAGACAAACTGACAGGGAGTTCATCATGTTCACGCGCACCGATCTTGCTTTTACCAGCCATGGCGTTACCTGCAAGGGTTACCTGTATATGCCGTCCGAAGCCAAAGGTCCGGTGCCCTGCGTGATCATGGGGCACGGCTTCGCCGCCACCCGCGAATGCGGCATCGCACCCTTTGCTGAAGCCTTCGCCAATGCCGGCTACGCTGCGTTCATGTTCGACTACCGCCACTTCGGCGCCAGCGGCGGTGAGCCGCGTCAGGTGCTGGTGCCGTCGCGGGAAGTGGAAGACTGGCTTTCCGCCATTGCCTTCGTGCGCAAGCTCGATGGCATAAAGCCGGACGCCATTGCCCTATGGGGCACATCGTTCGGCGGTGGCCTGGTCACTGTTGCCGCCGCGCGCGACGGCAACGTGCAGGCGATCATTGCCCAGTGCCCGATGATGGATGGTCTGGCATCCGTGTTTGAAGTGATCCGCTATGCCGGCATTGCTCAGGTTCTCAAGCTCAGCGCCCACGGCGTTGTGGATATCACCCGCGCCCTGCTGGGTATGTCACCGCACTACATCGCCTCCGCTGGCCGCCCCGGCGAAGTGGCAGCGATGAGCGCCGCCGATTGTTATGACGGCTATCTCGCCCTGATCCCTGAGGGCGTGCCCAATAAAGTTGCCGCACGTATTTCCGCCACACTGATGACCTTCCGCCCGGTAGCAGAAGCACACAAAGTTACCTGCCCGGCACTGATCCAGATTTGCGAGAAGGACACCGTTGCGCCCATGGCCGCAGCAGAGAAAGCCGCGAAGAAAATGAAGCGGGCTGAAGTGCGCCGTTATGAGATGGGACACTTTGATATTTATCAGGGGGATTATCGGGAGAAGAGTGTGGCGGATCAGTTGGAGTTTCTTCAGAGGTGCGTGCACTAAAAAAGAGCGACCTTACTGCTGACAGAATATATTCGTAGGCGCCGGAAATGTTTGGCGTTTTATGAAATATGATTTCGTGAAAAAAGTTCCATGTTATGAATATTTATCTTGACCATTTGATATGTTGACGTTAAAAAACAAACCCAGCACGGCAAGGACTGGCCGGATAGTGTCAGGATGACATCAGTCTTCTGAGTATCATTTCTTCCAGACCCTTCATTTTCCGTCGTGAATCTCGTCTTTGGCGCGAGAACGGCGGGCATGTGGCTATGCGCGGCAATTGCTAATAAATTTGGGGGTAAAATCATGAAGCTTTTTGGTAAACATATAATCTCATTTTTCGTTGTGTCTCTGATGGCCGCCAACGCCAATGCTGACAAAGTTTGGCTTTTTGAAGATGTCCTCATAGAGGCGGTGGTTCTTTCTGACGTGAGCGGGACCATCGCAGCTCAAATTCATATGGATCATGCAAATCAATCCGATAATAATTCTTATGTTTGCGCGCCAACTTCGCAAAACAAAATCGTGAGTTACTGGAATGGATCCGCCAGTTCGCTTTTGCAGACTTTCCTGTCCACTGCCATGGCGGCGCAGGCTCAAGGGCTCAGAGTCGATATCATGGTTGATACTTCCAGCTGCAACACAAGTAATAACTGGCCGAATGACGGCGCCAATGGGCTCGGGTTTTATCTTCAGGGAATTCGCATTAAAGGGCCAGATTACGACCTTCCGTAGTTTTGCTCCGATAAAAGTTTAGGTGAGTTCGTGGCGTTGGGCTGATTATTGCTAGCTCTGGGATGTGGGCGCGGCTAGGGCTGCCCCAGTTTTGCCGCCATTCTTTCTCAACTCCAGAAGTCAGTGTTTCAGTGTGCCTTGCGGCATGCTATGGGGGATCTATGCGCTTAATCTCGTTAACTTTCTTTCTGGCCTTGCTAGTTTCAGTGCCAGCCTGGGGGGCTTCTGCTAGCCACGCCTATTATGGTGATTTTAACGGCGATGGTGAGATTGACGTATATATAGCCCCCGAAAATAAGCTGCTGCCTATGGTGGTTCCTACTTCTCAGTTGTTGCCTCTCGCCCCCCAGTATCCGCCGATGATCGTATGGTCCATTGGAATGGCGGGGCAATCCAGTGAGATTCTTTCGAACAGCACGCTTGCCTACAGAAGGTCACTTATAAAGGCTTCCGAGTACACGGGAAGCGTGTTCATCGGTGACTTTGATGGTGATGGAGAGTCGGATATCTTTGTTCAGGCACCGATAGCCGGCATGCCTTCGCTGCAATGGTTCTCATATAGTAACTCTTCCCACAATGTACGTGCATTTGAAGACATTGACGGAATTTCTGTCAGTGCCGACGAGGCAGTCGTAACGCTATTTGACAGAAATGGCGATGGCCGAACTGATATTACAGTATCGCCTCTTAATGAAGTTCTTTCCTATACATCTCTGGCGGGGCTCGATGGAGAATGGCTGGATGTCTCGGTTGTTTCTACCGGGCTGAGCGATCCAATGGATGACAGCCTATACTTCCTGGCTGCGGCTGTCCCAGGTGGTGCCGATGTGGTGAATGGCGCCGCAAATTATTCCATTCCCATTAATTTGGTTCCTGGGTCTGCCGGGCTTGCGCCGGAGCTGTCGTTGAACTACTCCAGCGAGGCGGGATATAGCTATCTCGGCATGGGCTTCTCTATGCCCGGGTTCGACAATATATCTCGTTGTCCGACAGATTATTTGCGCAGCGGTGTGATAAAGGGGGTGCAGTATGACAACACCGACCGGCTCTGTTTTGGGGGCAATCCACTGATTCTTGTTTCCGGCTCCCATTTCTCGAATGGAGCTGAATATCGAACCGAGGCAGAAACGTATCAAAAGATAATCTACCACACGAGTAATGGCGGCTGGTTCTCAGTTCTTACCAAGGATGGGCTTGATAAGCGCTACGGTTTTGCGGCTGGCTCGGCCATGACTATTGGTAGTGTTAAGGCTCAGTGGGCACTCGATAGAGTGGCGGACAGAGTTGGAACATACTACATAATTGAGTATGTCGCAGATGGTACGGCAGCGAGGCCACTGAAAATATCCTACTCATTTAACGATAGCGTGCCAGCGGTAAGTGGCTATGCGGAAGTTCTCTTTAACTATGAAGATGACTCGTATAAGCAGAAATACTACAGACATGGCTCATTGCTTGATCAAAGTGGGTTGCTAACGTCTATTGTAAATAAGCTAGATGGGAACGTGGTTTCGGAATACAAGTTTGGGTATTCCAGAAACCCTATAACTGGCAGGGCGCGAGTTGAAAGAGTGTATCAGTGTGGAGCCGACAGCTACTGTGCTCTGCCAACAGTTTTGGCGTGGACCGATGGCGGTGGTGCCGGTTTTGATGCAGAAATTGTAACGCCAATTAGTACGCAGTATACGGAAATCTATGAGGGCTATACCTCCTGGGCTGATATTAACAGGGACGGGAATGCTGACTATTGCAGAATCCAAAGTGGCAATCCTATTCAGCGTGGGAAGCCATACAACGATACCATCTACAGGCACAAGCCGATTTGCTCTTTGGGAGATGGTGCGCAGTTCAACCAATCAATAGAACTGGATAAAACGTTCTACTCCCTTAGTGATCTCAATGGCACGCAAACATGGATCGATATAAATAGCGATGGATATCCAGATTTTTGTTACTTCTACGGAGATAGTGGCAAAGAGAAAACCAAGTGCATGCTCAGCTCTAGCGGAGAAAGCTTCGCTTCGGAGACACTGGTCGCTGAGCCGGCAAAGCCTGGTGTGCCCGGTAGTAGCGTCCTAGCCCGGTATTGGGTTGACTTCAATGCTGACGGCGCTGTTGATTTATGTATTGTTCATAGTGGTGGCGGCTATTGGCTGAGATGCGCACTCAGCACTTTCAATGCATCCAAGACGATTGGTTTCTCGGATTTCGTTCTACTTGGTGAAGTATGGCGTTATTCAAAGCTCAACTTTGCAGATGTTAACGGGGACTCTCTGCCGGACGTCTGCTACGGGAAGAAGAATGAGTTGAGGTGCGTGCTTAATGTCGGTGGCACGTCAATTGCTGACTTTAATCAGGCTGGTGAAGGGCACTGGTTAAGTACCAGTGTGATGGCTGGGTCAGAGATGAGGACCCAGTTTGTTGACTTCAATGGCGACAGTTATCTTGATTGGTGTCGGGTTGTCAAAAATGGTGGCCATAGGGCTGTATGTACTTTAGGTACGGGGGTGGGCTGGGGTGATGAGCTGATTTCGCCCGCCATACCTGTAGGTGGCGCGCTGTCTATTTGGACAGACATTAATGATGATGGCAGGGCGGATTGGTGCAGAAACTACGAAGGAAAAATCCGCTGCATAATTTCAAAGGGATATTCGTTTGGTCATGATCTTGTCGTTGGCACGGCGTGGGTTGACGGGGCAATCAAGATCATCAATGACTCCGATGAGATAACGGCAAGCACCACAGACCAAGACAGAACCTTCACCGATCTCGATGGTGACGGTGTTATGGAGTACTGCCAGTTTCGGTCTACCGAAAGTGACGCGGCAATTGAATGCTATGCTATGGAGGAGAAGGAGCTCTCGGATTACCTGCTGTCCGCCGTGAATGGATTCGGATTAAAGACAGAGTTCGATTATGCCTCGATCCGAGACCCAGAGGTATACAGCTATCAGGAAGATATGTATGACGGAATTCTTGATGTAACAGGGTCTTTGATTGTCGTTAAGAATGTGACGGTATCCGGGCCTAGTGGCACATCGGAGTCATCTGGTTATAAGTATGAGAGCTACGGCTACAGACCAGACTATTTTGGGCCTCTGGGTTACAAGAAAATTACTATTACTTCCGATGCAGGCAGGAAAGTTACTGAAATTAATTACTCTCAGGATGTCGAAAACCTCAAGGCTGGCTTGGTTTTAGGCAAGGTAACTCGATATTTTGGTGATGGCTTGCCGGCAAGCGGTGAGATTACTGAGCAAGTGGTTAATAGTTGGCTTGTCCGGACTCTCGACGGTGTTGGTAATCTGGCGACCAATTCAATTCCGGACATCTGGGATAATGATGCTGCGACAGACTATCGTTATTCTATTCATCTCGAAGGCTCTACGGTCAGTAAATATGACCTTAATGGTGTGAGTCTGGGGGTTAGCACGGCAACCAATACCTTCGATGGTTTTGGGAATGTCCTCACTACAACAGCCTCGAACACGCTTTCTGGACAGGCGTTCTCGACAGTCACGGCCAATACCTATGATAACGACACGACGTCTTGGGTGTTGTCGCGCATTCGTACCGCAGAAGTTACTGAGTCCGTGACCTACAACGGCATTACAGACAGCGATACTCGTAAAACTGCCTGGACCTATTACCCGCCAACACATGCCAATTGGCCAGGCCAGATTCACACTCAATCTATAGAGCCTGACGAAGTCGGAGGCCCCATCACAACGAACACATTCGTTTATGATGAGCTCGGCCTGCAGCGCTCAATAACGGTTGATGCCAGAGATGCGCTTAGTACGACCAGCTGGTCCTATCATGATAATCGCTACCGCTATATCAACCGGGAAGTTAATTCACTCGGGCATGAAATGCTGCACTACTATAATGACGAGCTGGCCAAGCGCTCTTCATCTGTCGGTGCCAATGGCTTGTCTGTCCACTGGACCTACGATGAGCTGGGGCGCGTTCTAACAGAAACTGCAGCCGACGGTGCAATAACCCATACTCAGTATCAGCTATGCAGCGGTACTTGCTATGGCGCGGTGCATCAGGTTAGCAAGCATGTGACCGGTGCGGCAGGGGCGGTACTTGCTCCGTCTTCGACTGTTTATTTCGATGAGTTCGGCCGTCAGGTGGCTACTCGTAGCCTTGGAGCGGACGGCACGCCAATACTAACGCTTGCTGAGTTTGATGCCGAGGGGCGTGAGCTGAGATCCAGTGAGCCGTTCTTTGACGGTGACCCCATATTTTGGAATACCATCAACGCGCGCGACCTGATGGGGCGGATCACTAGCCAATCTACAGCTGGTGGATTGAACCAGCTGACCACTTTCAGCGGATTACAATCAATATCGACGAGCTCTTGGATTGATCCGCTGGATAGCTCTTCCAAGGTACGTGCATACACTGCCCTGGTGGATCTCAAAGGTAATAAACGCCAAGTCACCGACGACCTGAACCAAGTCATCACTTACGAGTATGACGCCTACGGAAATCAGACCGCAGTTAATCAGCCTGGCGGCATTACTATTAGTCAGACGTTCGATGCCTATGGCCGCCGGGTGGCCATGTCGGATCCGGATGCTGGTAGCTGGCAGTATTTTTATGATGGTCTTGGACGTTTGCTGCTTCAGGAAAACGGTGCTGGCCAGCGTGTGTGTATGAGCTATGACAAGCTTGGCAGGATGGTAACGCGTACGGATGATTACCAGAATGCAGCTACCTGGCAGGCGGCCACTGCTAGTGCCGCCGCCGGTTGCTCGGGCCAAGCTGTCACCACGACTTGGATCTACGACACTATTTCTTCAGGCAAAGGGCGGCTGGATAGCGTTGTGCATACGGGTGGGTATGACCGCGCACTGACATATGATGCCATCGGCCGAGTTACCGACCAGGTGGTGACCTACCAATCGACCACATACGCGTTTGGTTCAGAGTATGACGCCAACGGTCGGCTAGTACGCTCATCAATGCCGGGTATTGAGTCCGGGCGTGCTCTCAAGACAGAGAATATCTATAACAGCCAGTTTGGGCACCTTGAGGCAATGAAGGGGGTCGATCCAGATGGCACTGCAGACGTTGTCTACTGGCAGCTTGGCGCAACCGATGCTCGGGGAAATGCAACAGAACAGTTTCTGCAGAACGGACTAATTCGAGTTGAGCAGTTATATCAGTCGGCCACTGGCCAGGTTGCGAATATCCGGGCAAAGCGTGTAGCTGATCCCGACTGGGCTATACAGAACATGGGTTTCGCGTTTGATGCTGTGGGATCACTGCGCCAGCGTGACGAGTACATAGGCTCTCAGCAGCAGATTGAGGAAACCTTCTCCTTCGATGTGCTTGGGCGCCTTACTGACAGCGCTGTAGTGAACCTTCTTGATTCGAACAAGAACTACACTCAGTCACTTACCTACGGCGGGGATGGCAATATTCTGACCAAGTCAGATGTTGGTTCATACAGCTACGGTGCATCCTGTCAGGTTAACGGTGTCACATATACACCGGGACCGCATGCAGTAACTAGCGTCAACGGCATCAGGAATGAAAGCTATTGCTACGACAATGCCGGCCGGATGATTCGTCACAACGGCAAGACCATCAGCTATAACGCGTTTAGCAAAACCACCGAGATTCTCAGTGCAGATGCGTCAATGACTTTTGTCTACGGCCCGGAAAGAGAGTTGCTGCAATCAAGTACCATCATTACTGGCGAGCAGGTTACCAAAGTGATGTTGTCGGGCTATGAACATATCACCCGCACCGTCGCCGGGGTAACGACGGTTGAGGAAAAGTACTATCTCTCTGGCAATATCCTTGTCACGGTGGTGGACGGTGCGGACGGCCTGGCTTCGCGACAGGAAGAATTCCTGTTCAAAGATCATATTGGTTCTGTGGTTGCCGTCGCAGACGCATTCGGCTCGGTTACATCAAGAATGAGTTTTGACCCCTGGGGGCGTCGTCGTGACTGGGTTGATTGGCAGGGTTTCTCGGATAGCCAGTGGTTGGATGGCGGCTTCCTGAGCGAAACCACCCAGAAGGGCTTTACTGGCCACGAGATGCTCGATGAAGTGGGCCTGATCCATATGGGCGGGCGGGTATATGACCCGACGTTGGGCCGCTTCCTGAGCACAGATCCGGTGGTTCAGCAGGACTACAATCTACAGAACTACAACCGCTATACCTATGTGCTGAATAATCCGGTTAGTTATACAGATCCGACGGGCTACTTTCTTCAGGCTGCAGTTGCGTACACCGTCTTCGCTGTTGGTGTTACTACTGTACTGGCTGTCGCTGCCTCTCCTTATATTGCTACAGCATATTTTCTAGCAAGAGAGCTAGGCCGTTTAGCGGCTAAAAACAAATTTGGAGGGCAGCTTCTACAGATTGTAGCAGTGGGTGGTTGTGTCATAGGGGGAGGAGGGCCAGGGTGTATTGCAATGGCCTCAGGATGGGCTACTACCGCCGTAGCCGTGGGGAATGGTGCTAGTTTTAGTCAGGCGCTAAGGCTCGGCGTGCGGGCAGCAGCAGTGGCCTATGTTGCGGCTAGTTTTGCAGAGGGTATTGGCGATGCAACCACCGGGAAAGGATTTGGCATTCATGCAGAAAAAGCGTTTGCTCATGGTTTGAATGGTACATGGGCGTCGGCGGCGATGGGGGGAGAACCTTTATCTGGGTTTGCATCCGGCATGGTTTCTAGTGTGGCAGGGGGGTATGCATCGGGATTTGATGATGCTACCGCTGCTATGATCACGGGCATGGCTGGTGGGCTATCCTCTGCTGCTGCGGGCGGAAAGTTTGAGCATGGCTTTATGTTGGGAGTTGTGACCTATCTGTTTAATCATGCTGGTGACCATGGACAAAAGAGATGCACTGGGCGACCGTGCCCTTCTACTGGTGGAAGTCAAAATCCTTATGAGCCTGGTCTGGGCGATTTCTTAGAGCTATTGGGAGATAGCTTTATGAACAACTTTAGGGTTGGCTCTCGTTTAGGTGCTGCCTTTGGTACGGGTGTTGGAGTTTCCGCCGACCACGATGTTGACTTTCAATCTCATAACCTTGATTTGGAAGCAATTAAAGGCGCTAAGCTTGAGTGGGGTTTGTCTATAGGTGGAACGGCCTACTCATCTGGAAAAATTGAAGGTTTTTATCAGGGGGTAGAATTTCGTGCTTGGGGCGGAGCTAAAGTTATATGGGATTATCAGGGAAATTTCGCTGTTTCAACTTCGCTTGCTTTTCCCGTTTCTCATGGGGGAGGAGTTGTGTCGGGTTATGCAACTACAGGTCAAGAAATATCTGATAATTTAATGAGGTAATAAAATGATATTTATGTACATGTTGGTTTTTTTAATTTGGTTTATTGGATTTTTTCTATATTTTTCGAGTTTGAAAAGGATAGATAAACATAGGGTTGAAAATAAAAGTGTAATTTTTTGTCATTCATATACTGGTCTGTCGGCGATGGGGTCAGATGCCCATTTTTTGAATAATTTGTGGTCAGGCAAGGCTATATCTGATCATGAAGATAAGGAGTTAGTCGAAATATTAAAAAGCGCGAGGGTCATGCTCCGCTTGCAAGTATATTACTCCGTATCAGTATTCTTGCTTTTAATGCTTATGTCTCAGTTTTAGAAAAATTTAGCTGAGGCTCTTATATTTGTCCAAGTAGCCTAATCGGGATTTTCTACCGCTGCTTGCCTTGTCGATAGGCCACACTGGGTCAATGGGGCCGGATTCAATCACAGCTAATTAATCTGGAGTCGTTATTCAGTTCTCGCAAAAAAGGAGACAGATCTATTTAGGGCGCTCGCATTCAATTTCCTTTAGCGGTGGGACGTCGCACGCAAGATTTCAATGCAGCCTTTTCTAAAAACGTCTCGGTAGATCAGGATCAGCAGGATGCCATCGATGATCAGAAGCTTGCCTGCTCTAATGACTTGACCCGTATTTGCTCCTGTTCATTAAAAAGTTTGCTCCTAACCGCATCAATCTGCCGCTCCTTGTCCGCCTCACTGATTCCCGTGTTCGCAAGAATCGCCTCCCGCTCCCGCAGCCAGCTATCGACCCGCTGCTGCCACTGCGCCCGCTCCTGATCCAGCTTCGCCAATCGCTCAGCCGCTTCCCGGCCGACCAGATTCTCTCGCATCTGCTGCAAGTTGGCGGGGTTGCCATCGGTTTCCTGCCATTGCTGCGTCAGTGTCTGTAGATCCTGATAGCGGGTGATATCGCGGATTGATTCCTGCAGCTCCGCCGGCAGCTGGTTTTCAAGGGCGGCCAGTTGGCTGGCGCGTTCTTCTGCGCTCAGGTCTTCGTTTTGCATGACTTCCAGTCGGGACAGGGTGTAGTGGTCGTAGGCTTCTTCCTCGGCAAAGAAAGCGTCGTTGGCCACGGCATCGAAGCGGCCGGCGCGAATCGCTTCCAGTTGTTCTTTCTGGGCGCGTAGTTGGGTGGGGTCGATGCCATTTACGGGTGTCGCTGGTGCATCAAGGGCGGCGACGTCGTCCAGATAGCCGAGATAGCTTTCCAGCAGTTGCTCTGCTTCGGCGGCGGCGTCTCCGGAAAGGGTGTTATGGATATAGGCGCGCAGGCGCTGAACGATGGTCGGCAATGATTCTTCGCCCTGGGCTGAAAGGAAATAATCAAACAGCTGGCGGATGCGATTGGTGATGATCAGGTTGCCGTCGGCATCAAGCTGGAAGCCACCATCAACGTCGGTGTCCTGCAGGGAGGCGGGCAGGTTTTCCAGGCCGGTAATAAATTGCTGATTGCCGTTGCTGGTTTTGCTTGCGGCAATAATGGCAGAGGCGATGGTGCCGCTGTTTTCCTTGCTCTGGTTTGCAGCCGTTAGAGCGGCAACGTGCTGTTGCTCTTCGGCCGGCATCTGCCACCAGGTCACCAGCGCAGTCATCAACACAAAAGCGGTAACAGGGGCAGCGATAAGATAGCGGGTGCGAGGCATGGGATCAGCTCTGTTGTTATTTTAGGGCAGTGTAAATGACAAGGCGCCCGTGTGGGCGCCTTGTTTGTATTGCCGGTTTGGGTGGTGCTTTAGAGACCGGCTTTTTTCAGGCGGTTAGCATGTTGGCGGAACACGGATTTCGGGTTGGCTTCGAAAATGCTTACCAGGCCGAGAATCTGGTTCACTTCGTCCAGGTGATCCATGTAGTAGTTATCACGGATCACTTTGCCCAGACGGCTGCTGCAGCGGCCAACCAAGCCATCATTTCGCCAGTCCGACTTGCCGACAAATGCCAGGCCGGTGCCAGCCATGGCGTAGGCGCTGACGTCGAACAGGTTGGTCATTGCACCGGTGCCGCTCCAGGAGAAGTAACGCACGCCGTTGACGCTGTAGGCGCCTTCGCCGCAAGAGCTGGTTGGTACGCCTGCCGGAAACTTGGCATTAAAAGCAGCCGCGCCAGCGCTGGTCAGTGATTGCAGGCCGGCATAGGAGTCCTGCGGCAGCTTCTCGCCAGCGCCAAATCCGATCAGCCAGCCGAAGCCGTCTACTACGGAGGTCAGCACACCGGTTGCCGGGCTGCCGATTACCGGCAGTCCAGATGCTTGCATAAGCAGGTCTGCAGCTGGCGAGCCCTTGTTCGGGCCGCCCACCGAGGTGGCCGAGGCAATACGGTGGGGAATAACACCGGCAACATAGCGGATCGACTGGGCGCCATGGCTATGGCCAATCAGGTTGACCTTGGCGGCGCCTGTGATGGCGAGGATCTCTTCCACCTGACGCAGCAGTTGCTCGCCACGCACTTCGGAAGATTCGAACGAGGATACCTGGGTAACAAAAACCTTGGCGCCATCTTTGCGCAGCTGGTTGGGGATTTGATACCAGTAGTCCAGCGGGCCGAGATTGTCGAAGCCCGCCATGCCGTGGGCCAGCACGATCGGGTACTTGGTTTTGGTGTAGCTGCTTTTGAACAGGTTCCAGAACGCATGGCTGGGCGTGGAGAGCGCGAGGGTGAATACGGAAACCAGCAGCAAGGTTATCTTGCGATTCATTGGCGAGTCCTTATTGTCATTATTTTTATTTCAGGTTCTCGATCGTCTCCGGTCTGCGCCGGTTGGATCGGACTGCGTGGACAAATAATAGCCGCAAGTTGGTACGAACGTAGTGCCAAGAGTTGCCATTATTGGCGGCAAATTCTGCCAAAATCGACAGCTCTAATCCCTACGAGTCAGAGGCTTTTGGGCGGCTAATGCTATCGGCGTATTCATGCTCATGGGGCATGGTGCTGGGAAGAATATCAGGCATCTAAAGCCGTAAAGCGTGGGATTTATCCTGCGGGCTTCAGGGAGACTTAAATGACGAGGCGCCCCGAAAGGCGCCCCGCTTGCTGGTACGTCGTCCTGTTTACAGGCCGGCGTTTTTCAGCCTGTTGGCGTGCTGGCGAAACAGTGACTTCGGGTTGGCTTCGAAAATGCTCACCAGACCGAAAATGTGATTAACCTGATCCAGGTGATCCAGGTAGTAGTTGTCGCGAATCACTTTGCCCAGACGGCTGCTGCAGCGTCCAACCAGACCATCGTTTTGTGAGTCGCTCTCGCCGATAAAAGCAAGGCTGCTGGCGGCAAGTACATAGGAGCCGGGGTCCAGCAGATTGGTCAGGGTGCCGGTGCCACTCCAGGAATAGTAGCGCACACCGTTGACCTTGTAGGCGCCTTCGCCACAATCGCTTGTCGGTACGCCGGCCGGAAACTTGACGTTAAACGCTGCAGTACCTTCTTTGCTTAGTGACTGCATGGCTGCGGCCGCATCCTGAGGCAGCTTTTCACCCGCAGCGAAACCGATCAGCCAGCCGGCACCGTTTTGCAATGAAGATCCGACTGAGCCCAGATCTGCCGACATCGGTCCGCCTTTGTTGGGGCCGCCCACTGAGGTGACCGAGGCAATACGGTGTGGAATCACCCCTGCAACATAACGAACAGAATGGCTGCCATGGCTGTGTCCGATCAGATTGACTTTTTCTGCACCGGTAACGGCAAGGATTTCTTCAACCTGACGCAGCAACTGTTCGCCGCGGACTTCGGAGGAGTTGAACGACGACACCTGGGTGACGAACACAGTAGCGCCGTCTTTGCGTAGTTCGTTGGGGATCTGGTACCAGTAATCCAGCGGGCCGATGTTATCAAAGCCAGCCAAACCGTGTGCCAGTACGATCGGGTACTTCGTTTTGGTGTAGCTGCTTTTGAACAGGCTCCAGAAAGCATGGCTGGGAGTGGCTACCACCAGAGCGAATATGGAAACCAGCATTAAGGTCATCTTGCGATTCATTGGTGTGTCCTCATTGTCGTTCTTGTTATTTCAGCTCTCGATCGTTTTCGGCGTGGGCCGGGTAGATCGGACTGCGTGAGCAAATAATAGTCAGCAGCCGGGGCGGGCATAGCGGCAGGACTAGACAATCGTGGGGGCAAATTCTGCCAAAATGGGGGCTCGTCACCCCTGCGGCTGACGGGGATTTGAAGGGTTAAGACTGTCGGCTTAGATCGAATGCTGATGCAAGCATGAGCATATTGGTTGAAGCGGCGGCGCCCGCTACTGGCTGACCAATGCCATCATAAGCCCAGTGATCAACAGCGCCGCAATAACATTGACGCGCATGCCCGCGCGGATCATCTGCTGCTGGGGAATGCAGCCCGTGCCGAATACCAGCGCATTGGGGGGTGTCGCTACCGGCAGCATAAAAGCACAGCTGGCGGCCACGCCGATAATCGCCGCGGTGACCACCGGATCAGCGCCTACTGCCGTGGCCACTGGCATAAACAGCGGCACCAGCAGGGCAGCGCTGGCGGTATTGCTGACCAGCTCGGTGAGATAAATAACAAAAACTGAAACCAGCAGATAAAGCAGCCACGGCTGATCCGCCGGCAGGGCCTGACTGATGCCATTGGCCATCCAGGCGCTGGCGCCAGATGACTGCATTAATGTGGACAGGGTGATGCCACCACCAAACAGCAGCAGCACACCCCAGTTGGAACGCTGCTCAATCTGTTTCCACTCCAGCGTGCCGCTAATCCCCAGCAGGGCGATGGCCAGCAACGCCACCCAGGTGTCGAAATTGCTTTTGATGCCGAGCAGCTCGGCCAGGGGCTTGCCGAATACCCACAGGCATACGGTAACCAGAAAAATAATGACGGTAAGAATGGCGGCCCGGTGACGTGGGAACGTCAGCGCTTCGCCGCCACGGACATTTGGCAGATCCGGTTCCGGTTTCAGAGTGATATAGAGAATCAGCAGTGCAATCGGTAATAGCACGATGAAGGCGGGCATGCCGATCCTGAGCCAGTCATCGAATCCCCAGCCTAACGCGGCGGCGGTAATTGCATTCGGCGGACTGCCAACCAGGGTGGCAATGCCACCAATATTAGCTCCCCATGCCAAGCCTAAAAGCACGAACAGTTGATAGCGCGGAAACTTCTCTGCCAGTGGTGCGGATAGCCCCAGCGCTATTGGCAGCATCATGGCCGCCGCCGCCGTATTACTGATCCACATGGACAGCAGTGAGGTGGCCAGTGCCAACAATAGCGCCGCGCCCAATGCGTGCCCTCTTGCCAGTGTCATAAGTCTGCTGGCTAACCAGCGATCAATACCATGCACCGATAGCGCCGCGGCCAGGGCAAAGCCACCGAGGAACAGACCAATCACTGGATGGGCGAAACCGGCTAGCGCTGTTTTTGTATCCGCCAGCCCCAGCGCAATGCCGATCAATGGAATCAGCAGGGCGGTATAGGTCAGGGAAATGGCTTCGCTGAGCCATAGGGTGCCAGCCAAGGCGAACAGTGCCACGCCGGCCCGGGCGGCAGGATCCTCCGGACCCAGCGAGGCGATAAAGGCGATGGCGATGGCTACAGCGATACGAGCCGGCTTCATCAGGCGGACAGTTCCATCAGCAGCTTATTGATGCGACGCACATAAGCTGCGGCATCCTTCAGGCTGTCGCCACCAGCCAGACGGGCCTGCTCGTGGATCACCGCAATCAGATCTTCGCTGCGGCTGGCGTTGCCTTCCTGCTTCAGGCGTTGCACCAGCGGATGCTGCGGATTGATCTCCAGAATCGGCTTGCTGTCCGGAAGTTTCTGCCCGGCCGCTTCAAGAATGCGACGCATCTGTGCACCCATGTCATCTTCCTGCACTACCAGGCAGGCCGGTGAGTCAGTCAGTCGGTGGGTGGTGCGTACGCTTTCAATGTCGTCCTTCAGATTTTCGGCAATCTGTTTGCACAGTTCAGCGAACTCTTTGTCGGTTTCTTCCTTGGCTTTTTTCTCCTCGGCATCTTCCAGCGCACCCAGGTCCAGCTCGCCACGGGCAATGTCGCGCAGTGGTTTGCCATCGAACTCGTTCAGGTGGCTCATCAGCCAGTCGTCGATGCGATCCGACAGCAACAGCACTTCGATGCCTTTCTTGCGGAAGATTTCCAGATGCGGGCTGCCTAGCGCATTTTGGTGGCTGTCCGCAGCGATGTAGTAGATCTCTTTTTGATCCGGCTTCATCCGTGCCACATAGTCCGTCAGGCTGACGTTCTGAGTGGCTTCGCTATTATCGGTGGTGGCAAAGCGCAGCAGTTTGGCAATGGCCTCACGGTTGCTGTAGTCCTCTGCTGGGCCTTCTTTCAATACATTGCCAAAGGCATTCCAGAAGGTCTGGTATTTTTCCGGCTCGTTGTTAGCCAGTTTTTCCAGCATGTCGAGGGCGCGTTTGCTTAGTGCGCTTTTTAGCGAGTTGACTGTTTTGTCCTGCTGCAAGATTTCCCGGGACACGTTCAGGGACAGGTCGTTGCTATCCACGATGCCTTTGATAAAGCGCAGGTAGAGCGGCAGAAACTGTTCTGCGTCGTCCATGATAAAGACGCGTTGCACATACAGTTTCAGGCCGTGGGGTTTATCCCGCTGGTACATATCGAAGGGGGCTTTTTCTGGCACATAGATCAGCGAGGTGTAATCCAGTTTGCCTTCCACACGGTTATGACTCCACGCCAATGCTGGGGCGAAATCGTGGGAAACATGGCGATAGAATTCCTGATACTCGTCGTCCTTGATGTCGCTCTTGTTGCGAGTCCACAGGGCAGTGGCGGTATTAGCCTGGTCCCAGCTGATTTCCGGTTCTTTACCTTCTTCTTCAGCAGGCTTCTCATCGCGGACTAATACCGGAACGGCGATATGGTCGCTGTATTTGCGTACCAGACTTTTCAGACGCCAGGGTTCGAGAAACTCTTTTTCATCCGCGCGCAGGTGCAGCACGATGCGGGTGCCGCGCTCAGTCATCTCGGCGCTGCCAAGATCGAACTCGCCACTGCCTTCGCTGCTCCAGTAAACACCGTCTTTTGCCTCGGTGCCCGCCTTGTGGGTAAATACTTCCACTTTTTCGGCGACGATAAAGGCGCTGTAAAAGCCGACGCCAAACTGGCCGATCAGGCGGGAGTCTTTTTTCTGGTCGCCGGACAGGTTCTTGAGGAAGTCAGCGGTACCGGATTTGGCGATGGTGCCGAGGTTGGCGACGACTTCTTCCCGGTTCATGCCGATGCCGTTGTCGCGGATGGTCAGGGTGCCGGCTTCCTTGTCTGTTTCGATGTGGATGCTTAGGTCGCTGTCACCCTGATACAGGCTGTCGTCCTGCAGGGCGAGAAATTTGAGTTTGTCGGCGGCATCAGAGGCGTTGGAGATCAGTTCGCGCAGGAAGATTTCCTTGTTCGAGTACAGCGAATGCACCATCAGATGGAGTAGCTGTTTGACCTCGGTCTGGAATTCGCGCTTTTCGGTCTGGGCAGTCGCAGACATGGGGGTGAGTCCTCGTGGTTGTTCGGTTGACCAAGGGCAGATGGGGGCTGGGTTTTGTTTTTCAAGCTTTGTTGGTGGGGTAGGCAGTGGGATTGTCCGGCTCTTTGGGGTGTCAGGGGTTGCCGGGACACGCCGTGAACCCATCCATGGGGGCTTGAGTTCGGCATCCCTGCCTCACACAGTCCCGGCAACCCCTGACACCCCAAAGAACCTCGCATTGGCATTCTTGCCAACTTTTAAAGAAGCAGGATGCAGGTTGTTCAGGTGGTTAGCCCTGTCCGGGACCCTCGAAGCCAGGGATGGCTGAGAGGAGCTACAGGGATGTACTTGCCGCGTGTCCCGGGCAGGGCTAACCACCTGAACAACCGTCGAGTTCACTGCCGCTATTAATCATCTGATGACTGCTTTGCGTGTCGGCACAACCAGTGCGACACTTCCCGCCCAATGCAAAGCACGAGGCTCACCCCGATGACCAGAATGGTTTTCTGCCGCAAACTCCAGCAGCAGCTTGAAGGACTGGAGCGCCCGCCGTTCCCCGGCCCCAAAGGGCAGGAGATCTTCGATAACGTGTCGAAGCAGGCCTGGCAGGAGTGGCTGTCCCAGCAGACCATGCTGATCAACGAAAAGCGGCTCAGCGTCATGGACCCGGCCACCAAGGTTTATCTGGATGGCCAGCGTGAGCGTTTTTTGGCCAATCAGCCATTCGACCAGGCCGAAGGCTACGTCCCACCGGAAAAATAGCCGCCCGCTCGGTTGACCCGGCAGGGCCGAATCGCTTTAATAGCGCCCTCTCCAAAGCCCGGATAGCTCAGTTGGTAGAGCAGAGGATTGAAAATCCTCGTGTCGGTGGTTCGATTCCGCCTCCGGGCACCAAATTAGTAACAACAAAAAGCCCCGCCAAGCGGGGCTTTTTGTTTTCCGGGGCAACCGGTGCCGGTTAGCGCGCCAACCCCGAAACCGGGGTAAAGCTGGTGTCTGCCTTGGTCCGGCTAACTTGCTTCGGGAACTGATTGCGTACCGCTCTCTCGCCTCGTTTTACCAAAGCCTTGTTCACCGGCGGCAGTGCCATGCGAACCAGCTCGGCACTGACCCGCAGCGGAATCTGTGCTGGCCAGAAGTATTTTGCTGCGGTGCGCGGCAAGCCCAGAGTATCGCCCGCCTCATCGCCAAGAACGTAACGGGTGTAGCCAGTACGCAGGGTGCTTTCTACTTTGGCCAGCTGTTGACTGATCCAGCGGTCATCGGCGAACTGCAGGGTGGCATTGGCAAGTGACTGGCCGAGCAGCTTGCTGTCTTCATCGCTGTCGCAGATGGTGGCGACAATTTGATAGAGGGCGCGCATGGCGTCGTCCTCACAGGTGGGCAGAATGCGTTCCTCGACACCCATCAGATAGCCGATATAGCGCCATTGATGGACCACCGCCTCACGCTCGCGTTTGCTGAAGATAAAGCCGATTGAGCGTAGTCCGCTGAGCAGGATCACCGAGAACTCGAGAATGGTGGCCATGGAGTCCCATTGATTCAACGGGTAGCCCCAGGCCATGTCCCACTTTTCAGATTCAAGCAGCATGGCTCGCACCTGAGCGTGCATGACGCGCACCCGCACGGCGCTTTTAAAGCCTTCGGCGTCGCGCTCAAGTCCGCCACGAGTAGTGACGTCCAGCCAGAATTTGCTGGTTTCCACCAGTCGACCCGGAGTTCTGCGGTCAAGCTGGCCGGTGAATACCAGGGGTTTGGCTGCAGCGGCCCCCAGATAGCCGCCCATCAATGACAGGTTGCGCAGTACCAGCTCGCCGGACAGGCCAACCCGGCGCGAAACATCGCAGGCAAGGTTGAGCTTGTCGCGATCCAGCCAGATAGGTTCGTGGTCCACTTGCTCGAACAGGGCGACCAGCTCGGCGGGCGGGTCAGTCAGTGTATGCAGACCGCTTTCCAGCGCCTGATCCAGCAGCTTGCGGCCTTGTCCGGCGGGAAGTCTTTTGTACATGGCAACTACAGCGTCGGCGCGCGGGTCGCCGCTCAGCATGCTGCGGCGGATTTCGTTCATCTGCCCGGCGGTTGGGTGAGGGTCTGAGCCATATATCCAGCGGAAGATACGTCTTCCCCAGCGCAGACCGGGGCGATTCGGATCGCCAACACGGTTAAGCACATTCAGGGAGGGATGGGTTGCGCTGGTCATGGCTGGCTCCTGTCTGGACCTACATCAGAACTCACGGGTTCTGTTGCAGCATAACAGCGCTCTTATGAGGCCGGCAATGACCGGGATATTGATGAATATCAATACTGCCCATGCTGCCCGGATTGATACTACGCCCAGTATTTGGGAGGTCTTTAAACCCCCTATAGCAGCGCACCCACTAAACAGCCCAAAATAAGGAAAAAATCATGCTTCGATATGCTTCTGCTGCCGTGCTTGCCGTATCTCTGATTTCTGGTGTCAGCCATGCTGCGCCGCCCGTCCAGCCGGGTGAGGGCAGCAAGGCGTTGTTCCTGTCCAATGTATTCAACGAAAGTAATGTGGCGTTTCAGGCCCTCGGTTTGCCCGCCGGCCCGACTTACAACCTGGGCCTGTTTCTGAGCAAGGACCTCATGGCTTATGGCAGCGTGCGACTGATCAATCACGAAGAAGGCACCAACGCTGCTCTGGGTGGTGGTGTGCGCCTGTATCAGTCTCGCCCCGGTCCGCTGCGTACTTTTCTTGATGGCTCGCTGAGCTATATCAAGCTGGATGGCGTTGACGACAATGCCGGCGGCACTATCGATGGCGACATTGTTAGCCTGGGTGGTTACTTCGGTGCCGAGTACCTGTTCACCAAAAATGCCTCGGTGGCGGCCAAAGTAGGCGGCGCCTTTAGTGATTTCGGTGGAGATCTGGATTTCACTACTCTGGATCTGGGTGTTGCTGAAGTGATGTTTAACTTCTACTTCTGATGCCAGCCTGAAAAGAGGGCAAAACGATGTACAAGACAATTATGACCATTCCAGGCAAGGCGCTTGCTATGGCTGTCGCTGCGGCCTTGGCTGGTTGCGGTGGCGGCGATGTGGGCCCGGGAGATTTTGCCTACGGCTCGGCGCCGCGCTGCGCCAAGACCCTGCTGGTGGACGATGGATTGACTAATACTCAGCTCGCTTTGACCCGTTTGAATGAGCTGATTAATTTGGCTTCCATTTCACCTGAGGGCGGCGACTCCACGGAGTCCGGTGATCTGTATCGGTTTGATATTGCTGGTCAGTGTGGTGGCTGGGTGTACTTCACTCCGCTTGAAGGGAGCGATGCGGAACGCACGGATTACGATTTGGATATGCAGGAGTACTGCATGTCATCGCCGGAAGGTGATATTCGTTTCAGTGGTCAGATACGCGCCAGTGAACTGACCAGCATGGGTATGCCAAGTGAGCTTCTCACTGAGTTTTCCGGACTGCAGGCAAATTCTGCTGAAGATTCTTTCGTTGTCAGCATGACCGGTGGGCGAGCCGTCTATGGTCGTCCGGATACGGGTCGCCCGTTGGCGCCGAACGCTGACGCGCCGGACCAAGTGAGCATCGATGAGCTGGTGGTCAATCATCAGACTGCTGGCATCACTGATACGGTGCAAGCGCTGCAGGCCGAGCGCTGGGAGCAGGACGGGCTGGTTATTACTCGGGTTGAAGATGGTCGCTATGTGCAGAACAGCAGCGGCGATGTTTTTGCTTTGAGTACCCCAGCCGAGCCGCTTCAGGTGGACCCGGAAAGTGGTGAGTGGCTGGCCGGTGTGCTGGTACTGAGCTCCGACGACTATCCTGACGTGCAAGTACGCCCCACGGGCAACCCCGGTGAATACACTGCGGTGGTGCCGGCTAATGCAGCCGGTGAGCGCCTTGGCTGCGGCGTGGTGGATGGTCTCGGCTCCGGCCGCTGATTACTTCACCTTGGCGGCGGTCCGGCCGGGCCGTCCGCCAACCTTTTTACTCCCTGATTTAATCTGATACGGAGCAGTGCGGGTGCGACTGACTGACTTGATTGGCCGTCGCCTGGCGACATTCGCCCTGTGGTTGTACGACCGACCGAGAACGTCTGCCACGCTGCTGGCGCTGTTGCTGCTCGCCGCTGTTAGCCAGCTGCCCAGGCTAGAGCTGGACACCAGTGTTGGTAGCCTGTTGGGTCTTGATTCGCCTGAATTCGTTTCCTATCAGTCTTTCACAGAGCGCTTTGGCAACGATGCCTACGCGGTGATCACCGTATCCGCCGCGGATGTGTTGGCTCCGCAAACCCTGCAGCGGTTGCGCGACCTGCATAAGGAGCTTGAGAAAGAGGCTCCTCATGTTCGTCGGGTGACTTCTCTTCTTAATGCACCACGTTTGTATCGGCGCGATCAGCGCACTGTTATTAGTGGTTTGCTTAACCCCTGGCCGGAAACGGATGAGCAATGGCTGGCCTGGCAGCAGGAGGTATTGTCCAGCGAGCGCTACCGCAATGTGCTGATTAATTCAGCGCGGAATTTCACTTTGATCGTGCTGCAGTTGAACAGCACCCTGCGTCAGGGTGACAAGACTGTTCCGATGGGAGCGGTGGGCTACGCTGAGTTGGTGGATGCCATTCGGCCATTGCTGGCGCAGCATCAGGCGGAGGATTTTTCTTTGGAGCTGACTGGAGAGGCGGCGGCAGATGCAGCCATCCAGCGAGCCTTTGTGCGTGAGTTGCTGGTGCTGGGTGTGGCCAGTTTGGTAGTGGGTATGCTGCTCATCTGGCTGTTGTTCCGTAGTCCCATGGCTGTGGTCCTGCCGCTGGCAATTATTATTACCACGGCCGTTGTCACCTTCGCGATTATGGCCCTGGTCGGGCAGCCGCTGCAGCTGACACTTATTATCATGCCACCCCTGATCGTCGGTCTGGGGGTTGCTGATGCGGTCCATGTTCTGAATGCCTATAGCCGACATATCGAACTGAAGAACACCCCGCGGCAGGCCTTCTCTGCGGCCCTGACCGAAACCGCACGGCCGGTGTTGATGACTTCGCTGACCACAGCTGCGGGACTTTTTTCCTTCATGCTGGTGGGCATTCAGGCGTTGTCCAGCTTTGGCCTGTTTGCCGGCATCGCCACGCTGTTGGCTTGCCTGTTTACTTTTGCGATAGCGGCGCTCGCGCTGTCATGGTCGCCCATGCCGGTTGCTGCATCGACAGTGTTATTCGGTAGGCGAGAATTAATCGATCGGACAGCAGTGTTTTGCGTGGCTCTAGCGGGTCGCCATGCGGGAAAGATTATTCTGGCGACAATGCTGGCTGGAGGCATGGCGATCTACTCGTTGTCCTCGCTTCGCCTTAACCACGATACACTGGCTTGGGTGCCTGACGAGTGGACTGAAATTCGCGGCTTCAAACTCCTTGATCAGAACTTTGCTGCAGCCTCTCCTTTTGAGCTTGTTATTGATAGTGGCGCGCCGGGCGGTGTTCGCAAGTCCGAATTTATTACCTTGTTGCGGGATATTGCAGAGGATTTCTCCGCCGGTGAGGCGGCCACCGTATTCTCATCGGTATCTTCGGTGCAGACATATCTTGAAGATATCTCTCGTGCCATGGATGGGCGCTCGCTTGACTATGCCGAGTTCAGCAATGCGGATGATCTGGTATGGCGTGATCTGCGTTTCTTTCAGATTGGCATGCCAGATGCGTTCCATGCGCTGGTCAGTGGTGATTACCGCTATGCTCGTATGACGCTGGCCACCTCTCGCGCTTGGGCAATGGAATACGATACTCCGAAAAGGCTGGTTGACGACGTGCTGCGAAGACATGACGGCGTTGTCGCGGAAGCAACCGGGTTCTTGCCAATCCTGCGCCATACGCTGGATGTAATTATCTCTGGCGCTGCCATGAGCTTTGTTGCCTCCATGTTGATGGTGCTAACAATGATGGCGCTGTTCTTCCGCTCTTTACCAACAGCGACGTTGGCAATGCTGCCGAACGTGGTGCCGATTCTGCTGGTGCTGGCAGCGATATCGGCGGCCGGTGCACAGCTCGATATGATTACTATCATGATCGGCTCGCTGATTATTGGCGTGATCGTTGATGACACCATTCACTTTCTGAATAATTTCCAGACGGCGCGAGCATCCGGTCAAACGGCGGCACAGAGCAGTCAGCACGCACTGCAGACAAGTGGTCATGCCATGCTGGCTACCTCACTGGTGCTGATCGGGGCATTTGCCATGCTGGGCTTTTCTCAAATCGGGATTATTTCCCTGTTTGCCGTGATCAGCAGCAGTATTCTGGCGCTCGGCGTGCTTGGCGATTTTGTGCTGATGCCAGCCATCATGCAGTGGTTGTACCGCGATCGTTAGTCGCTTCCGTGAATGGCTAGGCGCTTGCCAGCGTACGCCACTGGCTGGACTCCTCCAGCTGCCGAGCAACCTGCAGCAGCAACCCTTCCTGTCCTTGTTGTGCGGTCAGTTGCACGCCCACTGGTAGTTTATCGTTGCCACAGAATCCCATTGGCAGGGAGATGCCCGGGGTGCCACAAAAATTACCCAGTTGGGTAAAGGGCACGCGCTGCAGAGCTTGTTCAGCCATCTTGTCCACCAGTCCCGTGGCGCGCAGCAGTTTGCCTGCTCCAAGTGTAGTGACGAGTCTGGCGCCCAGGGCTTCGCCGGCGGGCAGGTCCTGTTCGCCGATACGCGCCGGAGGCTGTGCGGTGGTCGGTGTCAGGTACAGGTCATAGTTGTTGAACAGGGCTGCGAACTGGCGTGACAGGGTGTTCCAGTGGCGCAGGTGGCGAGCATAGTCGCCGGCGCTGAAGCTGTTGCCAAGCAGGGCCAGTACCCGCGAATCCAGCTCGGTTTGACGCAGGCCAGCAGCGCCGTGTTGGGCGCGGATATCTTCCAGTTCGCAAGCAACTTGTCCGGCATACAGCATCAGGTAGCAGCGCGCCACTAGCTTGCCATCGACTTCAGGGCGGGCTTCCTCAACAGTGTGACCAAGCGCTGCCAGTTTCTCCGCAGTCTGCTCGGTGATGCGGCGAATATCTGGATCAACTTCGTTGCCCAGCGGAGAGCGGGTGTCCAGGGCAATACGCAGCTTGCCCGGGTCGCGCTGCATCAAGTTGAGAAATGAATCCGTGGGCGGTTCAGCGTGGTGCGGATCACCAGGCTCGGCACCGGCCAGCACATCCAGCAGCGCAGCGCTGTCGCGTACCGAGCGCACCAGAACGTGATCGGTGCTCATGCCATCCCAGAGCTGCCCCAGTTGCGGACCTTCACTGACCCGTCCGCGGGTTGGCTTAAGACCAATCAGGCCGCAATAGGCTGCGGGAATACGAATCGAGCCGCCGCCATCACTGGCGGTTGCCACCGGTACCATGCCGGCCGCCACCGCGGCAGCGGAGCCGCCACTGCTGCCACCGGTGATGTGATCCGTTGACCAGGGATTCCGTGTTGCGCCGAAGGCCTGTGGCTCGGTGGTGCCCTTAAGGCAAAACTCCGGCACATTGGTTTTGCCGACAATGATAAAGCCGGCGCGAATTAGCCGTTCAACCATGTAGCTGTTGCGCTCCGGGATGCGGTTGCGATGAGCTGCACAGCCATCAGTGGTTGGCGCGCCCGCAAGATGGTTAGGCGCCGTGTCCTTGAGTAGCAGTGGCACGCCGGCAAATGGTGCAGTGGCGTCCAGGGTCTTTAGCTGTGCAGCTGCTCGCTCGCGATCTTGCCATACCAAGGCGTTAAGCTTTGGTTGCCAGAAGTCGATTTGCTGCCACGCCTGTTCAAGTGCTTGCTGGGCAGATACCTCACCGTTGCGGATCGACTCTGCCAATGCGGTGGCATCCATTTTTCGATACTGATCACTGGCAAAACTCATGGCGCTCTCCAGAGTGTAAATTTTTATAGTGATTCGAGTAATTTTTTGATTGGTGCGGCCAGACCAAGCTCGCCGGGGCTATTGTGTTTTACCCAACGCTGTCGTGTGGTTTCGCGAACAACTTTACCGGCGGGCTTTACTTTGATGCGTAGTGGGCTGATGTCCAGATGAAAATGGCTGAAGGTGTGGCGAAAATCTGGCAGTGCCTTGATTCGGCCGCCATTCAGTCCGCGCTCGTTGAGGGCTCCTTTAAGGAGTGCCGGATCACCAATTTCCGGCAGGCACCACAGGCCGCCCCACAGGCCGCTGGGCGGGCGCTGTTCGAGTAGAACCTCGCCATGTTCGTTTTCTAACAGCAGCATCAGAGTCTGTCTTACCGGGGTGGCCTTGCTCGGCTTTTTGCCCGGGTATTGGGAAACTGTGCCGGCCTTGAATGCGCTGCAGTGTTTTGCCAGCGGGCATTCGTGGCAGCGAGGCTTGCTGCGGGTGCATAGAGTGGCACCCAGATCCATCATCACCTGAGAGTAATCGCGCAGCCGACGCGTGGGAGTATATTTTTCGGCGATCTTCCAGAGCTGACTCTCTACCGGCTTTTCACCGGGCCAACCAGCAATGGCATGAAAACGTGCCAATACCCGTTTTACATTGCCATCCAGAATGGGCGCGCGTATGTCCATGCTGATACTGGCAATGGCGCCGGCGGTTGAGCGGCCGATGCCCGGTAGCGAGGACAGCGCGCTGACGTCAGCGGGGAAGACTGCGCCGTGCTCAGCCACCACAATCTGTGCCGCACGATGCAGGTTTCGGGCGCGAGCGTAATAGCCCAGGCCAGTCCACAAATGCAGCACTTCATCCTGCGGTGCACGGGCCAGTTTCTGCACCGTGGGAAAGCGCTTCATAAAACGTTCGAAATAGGGAATGACTGTGCTGACCTGAGTCTGCTGCAGCATGATCTCTGACACCCATACCCGATATGGGTTGATGTTCTGCTGCCAGGGCAGATCCTTGCGACCGTGCTGGTCGTACCAGTCCAGCACGGTGTTGTGGAACGAGGCCGGCGTCATTGGAACAGTTTCTTCAGGCCTTCCTCTGCCTTTTTCTTCAGCTCGTCCTTTGCTTTCTGTTTGGCGGCATCTTTGATCACGGCTTCGGCGCTATCTCCCTCGCCTTCGATGCCAAAGCGATCCATTAACTTATCCTTGGCCAGCTGTGTCGTGATGTCCTTGCCGATTTCCCGAAATGCCTTACTGTCGGCGCCACACCACTTGCTGACATCTCCAGCCAGATTGCCTTTGCAACGCATGGGCCAGCTACGGTCCGCAATATATTTATTGGTGCTTAGCTCTGGCACTTTCATCGCCATGCGCATATCAAACGCCTGGCTGCGTAAATTCAGAAAGCCCTTGCCGGATAGCGTGCCTCGATCCAGCTCTGCTTGCAGGTCGTCAATCTGAGCAATCAAATCCTCAATGCGTACTTTGGCTTTCAGCTGCACCACTTCTGTGTCTTCTTTCAGCGCCGGCGGAAGTCGCCCCTGATCCACATCGGGCAGGAACTGGGTGATGACCTGATATTGGCCGAGCATGTCATTAATGCCGGCGCCTAATGCGTTATTCAGGTTCATGCCGCGAATGGTGCCCTGGGACAGGGTCAGGTTCAGGGCGCCATTGCTGCTATCTGCCAGTGCTTGCTCGGTGTTGCCTTTGGCACTAAAGGTCATGTTCATGTCGAGAATGCCTGTGAACAGGTCGTCTTCCAGTGCCATCTGCATGATCGGTTGAATCTGTACGCTATTGGTGTCGGCGGCAAAAGTGATCAGCGGGTTATCGCTGCGCGCATCCAGCGCTGCCTCGGCTTTCAAGCTGCCGGCCATCAGCTGAGTGTTAGCCTCAATCATTTCCAGCAGGCCATTGTCGGCGCGTACCAGAACGCGCAGGTCGCGCATCTCAATTCCTTCCACTTGTATGGTTCCCGCCGAGAACACGCCATCCAGCTTCAGCGCGCGCAAATCCTCCAGCGGCAATAGCGGCTCGCTGGAAAGGGGAGGGAGCAGTGTTTCCGTGGTGGCCAGTACTTCCTCCTCAGCGGACTCCCCTTCCACGGTTGGCGGCAGGTATCCATCAGCGGCCAGCTGGTCCAGCGTCAGGTCAAAGCGTATGTGGCCGCTATCAATATCAGTCATGCCGGCCACACCACTTATCGTGCTGTTGTCCAATGTGATCTTTAGTGGTTCCAGCAGGATGCTGTTTTCCGGGCCACTAAATGTCATTTCCATGGCGACCTTCTTTAATGCCGCTGGGTCGCTGGTTTCGATGGCTGCTTCGCCGATTGCCATTAGTGCCGCATTGGCATCAAACGGCGCCACACTGAGGGCGCCGCGGAAAATCGGCTTGGTAGAGATTTGAGTTAGCTCGATATTACCGCTGGTGCGGGTGCTGGCGGCTTCCACCAGCAGGTCGCTAATGCTGATGCGGTCATCATTCAGTGCTGCTTCCATATTCAGCCGGGCATGAACCTGCACTGGCAGTGTGGTCAGGCCCGCGAGGGTGGTGTCGACCACCAGAGCATTTAATTCGAAGGTGTTGCTGTCCAGGTTCATGGCCAGTGTGGTGGCCAGCGCCAGATCCACGCGCATATCCGCCTGATCCTGATAGCGCAGCGAGGCTTCCAGCGGGAACGGCTTATCCAGACTGACGTCCTGAGCATCAATGTTGAGCTGCTCAACGCGGATGTCAGTACCGTCGGTGCTGTTCAGATAGCGCACCCGGCCATTGCTGATGGTGATTTGCGGTATGGACACAGGCAGGTCCAGCGGCGCCGACTCGGCTGCTGGCTCTTCCGGGGTGGTAGCCGTCTCGCTGGCTGGCGCTATGCGATCCCAGTTGGCCCCTTCTGCGGTTTCTTCCAGGTTTAGCTCGACGCCGTCCAGATATAGCCCTGACAGCTCCACGGCGCCGCGTAGCAGCGGCATTACCGCGATGCTGGTGCGCACCTGGTCAAAGGCGGCGAACAGGGGCTCTTCGCCAGCAATGCGGACTTCTGTACGTCCCACCTCAATGCCCAGGTAGGGCCAGAAGGTCCAGGACAGGTTGCCTGGTATCTGCAGATCCAGATTCGCCTGTTCGCGGGCAGCGGTACTGATTTGCGGCTTGAAGTCATTGGGATCGATCAGACGGGTGACGGCAAAAACTGCACCGGCCAGAAGTATAATGATGGCCAAAACAATGATGCTCAGGATTTTCAGTGCGCGAAGCATGGCGGTCTCCTTGCGTGCCGGGTGCGTGCGGTCGATTATAGAGAGCCTGTGACTGGCATGGCCATGGATAACAACCATAACCCATGGCGCTTCGGTGGCATCACAGTGATAGCAGATTGGGGGAGATAGTGTTGAAAAAGTTCCGTTGGCTGCTGGTCAGTCTCATTCTTGGTGCCTGGCCTGCGTTTGCCACCATCAATCCGGGGCCACAGGATCAGGAGCTGGTTATTGGTCGCGACCTTGAAGTTCTGGAGGACCCGGAGGGGCATTGGTCCCTTGCCGATGTCAGTGGCCCGTTTGCAGATCGTTTTAGCCCCTCAGATCGCCTCTATCCCGGTTTTGGCTTTACTCGCTCAACCATCTGGTTGCGTTTCTCGGTGGACTTTTCACGAGTTCAGAATCGCACCTGGTATCTGGTTCAGCGTCATCCCATTGTTGATAGCGTGGTGCTCTACTCGCCTAATTCAAGCGGAGGTTATTCGGAGACGGAAATGGGTGATGGCCTGCCGTTTTCCCAGCGAGACATTGCACATCGTGAATTTATTTTCCCGCTGGATAGCAGCGTCAACATGGTGCAGACCTACTATCTCAAGGTGTCAGGAAAGGGAGCCCTCAATCTTGAGCTGAAGCTGTCCAGTGCTCAGGGTGTGATTGAGCGGACCTACAAAGAGCAACTGATTTTCGGCCTGTTCTTCGGTGGCCTGTTTGTCATGCTGGTGTATAACCTGCTGTTGTACTTTTCGGTACGCGATGTCGCTTACCTTTATTACGTCATCTTCCTCGGCGCTCTGGAGCTAAGCCTGCTCAATCTGAATGGCTTCGGACTGCAATATCTGTGGTCAGAATGGCCGCGAATTAATGAGCATTATCCATTCTTTGCCTATATCGGCATGGCCGCATTAATTCGCTATTCGCTTAACTTTCTTGATCTGTTGGGTCGTCAGCCGCAGGCCGGGCGCTGGCTGCAGTGGTTGTTTCGCATATCGGTGCTGATGGTGCCGCTCACATTGGTTGTGCCACCGCCCTGGTCCTACCACCTGAATACCCTGCTGGTGCTGACAGTTGTGCTGTCGCTGTTTGTGATTGGCACCGTGGCCTGGTTGAAAGGCTATACAGCGGCCCGACTTTATGTGGCCGCCTGGTCGGTTTTCCTGCTCGGTTGCGTGGTCTTTGCGCTGGACAACCTTGGTGTTATTCCGCACTCCACGCTGGGCAACTATGCGCCCCATATTGGCGGCGGTTGGGTGGCTGTGTTGCTGTCGCTGGCATTGGGAGACCGGATCAACTTGCTGGAAGAGCAGCGCGATAGTCTGTCTCTGGAGTCGGAAGAGGCCATGCGCCGCCATGTTGCCGAGGTGCAGCGTCTGGATCGGGACAAGCTTGTGTTCCTTGAGTACCTCAGCCATGAACTAAATACGCCGCTTAACTGGTTGGGCAGTGCTCGCTTGCTGGAGGCGGAATCTGTGCCCAAGGAGCTGCGTGATGCGGTGCTTATGGTGCAGCGTGGTCAGGACCGGCTGCAGCAGCTGGTGGCGACTTCACTGCGTTACTTCGACATGGCGGGGCGCCAGCAGCTTCCAGCGCAGAGCTATTGCCAGCCCATGTGGATTCTTGATCGCCTGATTACTGACTGCGCTGCGGTGGTGAAGGACAAGCAGCTCAAGCTGCTAAACCGTGTACCTGCGGACCTGACCGTACTGGCCTGCGAGCGAGAGCTGCGGGAAGTGCTGATGATGCTGCTGGATAACGCCCTGCGGGTCAGCCCGGAAGGTGGAGAGGTGGTATTTTCTGCCGATGTTTCCGAGCGCGAGGCGGTGATCCGGGTGTGCGATCAGGGCCGCGGGATCGTGCGTGACAATCTGGACGGAATTTTCCAGCCGTTCTTTATGGTGGGCTCGGGGCATCATGCAGACGGCTTCGGTCTGTCCTTGCCCATGGCCCGGGTAATGATCCGACAGATGTCGGGGGATGTCTGGGCGGAGAGTGCCGGTCTGGGTAAGGGGGCATGTCTGTGCATTCGTCTTCCCATAGAGACTAGCTAGGTTTCCGCCATGTGGGACCGCTGTCGAGGGGTGACGGGGCCAGCAGATTGCCGGTCTGGCGCAGCATTTCCTTGCCGACTCCGCGGCCCCGGGTGGCCGGATGCACGACTATTTGGCTTAGTTTCCAACCGTCCCCGGCGGCTATCACTCGGGCCAAGGACACCGGACGGGCATTGAAAATACCCTGAAAAAGGCGTCCCTCGCCCTGTTCAGCGGCGCTGGCCAGCGCTTTGGCAAGCTCGCTATCAGCTTTTAGCACGTTGGCGAAGTCGGCGGAGCTGGCCTCGGTGATGGCAATTTCACTAACTATCAGTGGCATTCAGGATTCCTCATTGGTCCGCAGGGCGGGCGGGGCCTATAATAGCCGCCCTGCCTAACGGAGGTCATTCATGTCGCAGCGTACAGCCAGTGTGTCGCGTAACACTCTGGAAACCCAGATTGCCGTATCGGTCAATCTCGATGGTACTGGTAAGAGCCAGCTCGAGACCGGCCTGCCGTTCCTTGATCACATGATTGATCAGGTCGCTCGCCATGGCCTGATCGACATCAATATCGCTGCCAAGGGTGACCTGCACATCGATGCCCACCACACCGTGGAGGATATCGGCATTACCCTGGGGCAAGCGCTGGCCAAGGCATGGGGCGACAAAAAGGGCGTGCGCCGTTATGGCAACGCCTACGTGCCGCTGGACGAGGCTCTGTCGCGGGTGGTGATTGATCTGTCCGGTCGGCCTGGCCTGGAAATGCATGTTGATTTCTCCCGCGCCCTGATCGGGGATTTTGATGTGGACCTGTTCTATGAGTTTTTTCAGGGACTGGTAAACCACGGCATGATGACGGTGCACATTGATAACCTGCGTGGCCGCAATGCGCACCATCAGGCAGAAACGGTGTTTAAGGCATTTGGTCGAGCGCTGCGTATGGCGGTGGAGTTTGATCCGCGTATGGAAAATATTACTCCGTCCACTAAAGGCACGCTCACCGAGAAAGGCTGATCAATGACTGAGATCGTCGCCGTTCTTGATTACGGCATGGGAAATTTGCACTCGGCTGCCAAGGCGCTCGAGAAAGTGGCCGACGGCCAGAAGATCGTGGTGACATCCGATCCTCAGGTTGTTGCCACTGCCGATCGGGTGGTCTTTCCCGGCGTGGGTGCTATTCGTGACTGCATGCGTGAGCTAGCCAGTCGCGGTTTTGATCAGGCGGTGCGAGAAGCCGCCAGTCGTGGCACGCCATTGCTGGGTATCTGTGTTGGTATGCAAGCACTGATGAGTCACAGCGAAGAGAACGGTGGCATTGAATGCCTGGGAGTGTTCCCTGGCAATGTGGTGCACTTCGGTGAGCGTCATTCTGAGTTCGGTGATCGCCTGAAGGTGCCGCATATGGGGTGGAATCAGGTTCGCCAGTGTCAACCGCATCCGATGTGGGCAGGTATTCCGGATTTCTCCCGATTCTATTTTGTGCACAGTTACCATGTTTCCGGTGTGCCGGAAAATCAGCAGGCAGGTACTTGTGAGTACGGTCTGGAGTTTCCGGCTGCGGTGTGTCGTGGCAATGTTTTTGCCGTGCAATTTCATCCGGAAAAAAGTGCTCCCCATGGCCTCACATTGCTGGAGAACTTTCTCCGCTGGGCGCCATAATTTTTGAATTCTTTAGTTGAGGTTTTTCCATGCTGCTGATTCCCGCCATCGATCTGAAAGACGGCAAATGCGTGCGTTTGCGTCAGGGCCGCATGGAAGATGACACGGTGTTTTCCGATGACCCGGTTGCCATGGCGCGGCATTGGGTTGAGCGCGGTGCACGCCGCTTGCATCTGGTTGATCTGAATGGCGCCTTTGCGGGCGAGCCGGTTAATGGTGGCATCGTCAAGGAAATTGCCAAGGAATTTCCCGATCTGCCCATCCAGATTGGTGGTGGTATCCGTTCGCCGGAGATCATTGAGGCCTATCTGGGAGCTGGTGTGCAGTGGCTGATCATTGGAACCAAAGCGGTACGTGAGCCGGAGTTTGTTGGTGAAATGTGCAAGCGTTTCCCGGGTCATATTATTGTTGGCCTTGATGCCAAAGACGGCATGGTCGCCACCGATGGCTGGGCCAATGTTACCGACGTCAATGTCATTGATCTGGCACGACGTTTTGAAAACGATGGGGTGTCGTCCATTGTGTATACCGATATCAGCCGTGACGGCATGCTGCAGGGCGTCAACGTGGAGGCAACGGTGCGTCTTGCCGAGTCCATGTCGATACCGGTAATTGCTTCTGGCGGCATTACCAATCTGGACGACGTGCGTGACCTTTGTGCAAGGTCTTCAAGTGGCATTGAGGGCGCGATTACCGGCCGTGCTATCTATGAAGGCACTTTGAACTTTGAAGCCGGCCAGCAGCTGGCGGATGAATTGACGGCGTAAGCCGAAAACTGTGCTGCATTACGCGGAGTCTGAATATGGGTCTGGCCAAACGCATTATCCCCTGCCTTGATGTCGATAAAGGCAGGGTGGTCAAGGGCGTCAAGTTCGAGAGCATCCGTGATGCCGGTGATCCGGTAGAAGTCGCCAAGCGTTATAACGACGAAGGCGCCGACGAAATCACTTTTCTTGATATCACTGCCAGTCACGAAGGGCGCGACACAACCCTGCACACTGTGGAAAGAATGGCCTCACAGGTTTTTATTCCGCTGACAGTTGGCGGCGGAGTGCGCACCTTGCAGGATATTCGCAATCTGCTTAACGCCGGAGCGGACAAGGTCAGCATTAATTCCGCAGCAGTACACAACCCGGAATTTGTTCGTGAAGCGGCAGACCGGTTTGGCTCTCAGTGCATCGTGGTGGCAATTGATGCCAAAAAAGTCAGCGCCGAAAGTGAGTCAAACCGCTGGGAAATTTTCACCCATGGTGGCCGCAAGCCCACTGGCATTGATGCTATTGCCTGGGCCAGGCAGATGACAGAATATGGTGCTGGTGAGATCCTGCTGACTAGCATGGATAAGGACGGCACCAAAGATGGTTTTGATATCGCCGTAACCCGAGCCATCTCGGATGCTGTAACGGTGCCGGTTATTGCTTCCGGCGGAGTGGGCACCTTGCAGCATATGGTCAATGGTGTTTTGCAGGGAGGTGCCGATGCGGTGCTGGCGGCATCCATTTTCCATTTTGCCGAATACACCATTCGTGAAGCGAAGGAATATATGGTGGCTGCTGGAATCGAAATGCGTCTTTGATGCGACAGTAGGTGGCAGATGTTACAAAGCCGGGTCGGTCTGATCCGGCTTTTCTTTTACAGTTGCAATCTGCGGCCGTTCCAGCAGCTGGGATACCGGCACAAGCTGGATCTCTGCCAGGTCAAGCAATGGCAAAATGTTCTCCAGATACTCGATGGTTTCCGGGTAGGGGTGGCCAATAACGATGGCATACCCGCGCCGCTTGGCAATGCGCATGGCCCGATTGAACTGCGCGTTGATGGCAGCCAGGTCGCGCTGATTATCCAGGAAGACATCCCGCCCAGCGTGAGCAAGACCGTGTTGTCGGGCAAGTTTCTCCGCCACCGATAAAGGAGTGGTGCGACTATCAACAAAGAACAGGCCGTGTTGGCCAAGACGTGCCATCAGATGGTTCATGGCGGTCTCGTCGGCGGTAAGAACTCCGCCCATATGGTTATTCATGCCGGTTGCTTGAGGGATGCGCTGAACCGCTTCATCAATGGTGCTGGAAAATTCCTCTTCAGGCATGTCCTGACGCAGGCCGCCGGCATCCAGAGTCACAAAGCTCTTTGCTGCCATGGGCATATGCAAAATAACTTCCTTGCCATTGTCATGGGCGAGGCGGGCAAGTTTCGGGCCGTGAGGGGCCTGTGGGATCACCGCGTAGGTAATTGCCCCAGGTAGCCTGGCGATGGCCTCGCCACGCAGTCGGTGATAGCCGAGATCATCGATAATGATGGCTATCCGGGCCTGAGCTGTTGCCAGTGTCGGCAGCAGTAGCAGGCTGAATAGAAGGGCCTTAAGCATTACTCGCCCTGATGCGGCATGGCCAACGCAATCCCTTTGAGCACGGATAGCGCTTCGTAAAGAGTGAAGTCAGTAGCCGCTAAAGGTTGACTGCTTTGTTCAGCTTCTTCGCCATTGCTCTTGCCATTCTCCAGGTGGCCGCGCAGGTCTGCCTCGCGTACCCCCTGTCGACCAGTGATTAGCTCAACCTTGGAAACTTCGCTGAGAATATCCGGGACGATTCCCTCTGCCTGAATTGAACGGCCATTGGGAGTGTAATAACGGGCGGTAGTCAATTTTAGAGCGCGATCGCCATGCAGTGGCAGAATGGTCTGTACGGAGCCTTTACCAAAGCTGCGCTGGCCCATGACAATGGCTCGGCTGTGATCCTGCAGTGCTCCGGCGACAATTTCCGAAGCGGAAGCGGAGCCCCCATTTACCAGCACAACCAGCGGTAAGCCATTGATCAGGTCACCTTTGGTGGCCGCATAGTTGATGCGGCTCGATTCATCTCGGCCCTGCGTGTAAACAATAAGCCCTTCGTCGAGAAACAGGTCCGAGATCTGCACCGCTGCATTGAGCACACCGCCTGGATTGTTGCGCAAGTCCAGCACCACACCTTTAAGGGTGCTGTCCTGCATCAGTTTGCGAAGGGCCTTTTCCGCGTCACGGCCAGAGTGGCTCTGGAATTGGGTGATACGCAGATAGCCGAAGCCTGGTTCTACCTCTTGTGCGCGGACACTCTGTATGCGAATACGATCGCGAGTCAGGGAAACGCTACGGGGCTTTTCGGTTCCTTCTGAAAGGATGGATAGATCTACGCTTGAGCCAATTTCACCGCGCAGCAGGTTGATTGCTTCCTCAAGTGCCATGCCTTTCACGAAGGTATCGTCGATTTTCAGAATCAGATCACCGGAACGCAGTCCTGCACGGCTGGCTGGTGTGTCATCCAGTGGGGTGACCACTTTGACAAAGCCGTTCTCCATGGTGACCTCAATGCCAAGGCCGCCAAACTCGCCGCTGGTGGAGATCTGTAGATCATCAAATTCGGACGGAGTCAGGTAGCTGGAGTGTGGATCCAGTTCGTAGAGCATGCCGCGGATGGCGGATTCAAGCAGAGTGCGGTCATCGATGTCTTCAATATAGGTGGCGCGAATACGCTCCATGACTTCGGCAAATACCCGCAGTTCGGTGATCGGTACGCCCTGACTTTCCGCCTGCGCATCCAGAGCGGGATCGGCGTGCACTATGCTGCTGAGAAGAGTGGCGAGACTGATAAAGAGAACGGCGCGGAATCGGATCATCAGTGTGTTGTCCGGTTATTATTGACGGCTGGCGATGGGAGGCAGTGTAACACGGCTGTTGCACCATTTATCCGGGTTCACGGGTACGCCGGCGCGGCGTATTTCAAAGTACAGGCCGGCGCTGCTGCTGCCGCCGGAGTCGCCCACCCGGGCAATAACATCACCAGTAGAGACCCACTCTCCAACTTCGCGGGCCAGCGTTTCATTCTGACCATACAGGGTCATATAAGTGTCGCCATGATCGACAATTATCAGCAGACCGAAGCCGCGTAACCAATCGGCGAATACCACGCGGCCTGGATGAATGGCCCGCACAGGCGTGCCAGCCGGCACATCCAGCAGTACTCCGCTCCAGCGCACCGAGCCCTCCCGGGCGCTGCCAAAGCGGGCGCTGATACGTCGGCTGACCGGCCATGGAAGCTTGTTGGCGAGCTTGCCAAATGGTTCACCTGACGGCGTTGAGGGAATGTCCGCAAGGCTGCGGCCAACATCCTGCAGGAGTTTGTTTAGGCGCTGCTCGTCGCTGCGCAGGCCCTCGAGGCGTTGTTTGGCGGAGCCGATACGCTGATTTACAGCGGATAGTGCAACACTGCGTTCTTTCACAGCCTTGTCCAGCTCAATGCGCTGCTGGCCGAGAGCTGCCTGGCGCTCATCCAGCTTTTGGCGGGCCGCTTCGGTGGCCGCTACGGCCTCCAGCAATGCTTCTATATCACTGTTAATCAGGCTCACCCGTTGCTGCCGGGCTCGCTGAAAATACTCCTGATAGCGCAGTAAGCGCGCCACCGCATCAGGCTGCTCCTGATTAAGCAGCAGGCGAGCCAGTTCCTGCCGGCCGTTCATATATCCGGCCCGCGCCGTGCGCCCAACCCAGTCCAGCTGGACGCCCCGCTCGCGGGCCAGTCGGGCCTGCCGGGTTTCGAGGCGCTGTAGCTCGGCAGCGGCTTCACGCCGTTCTTGTTCAAGTTTACGGTTCTGGCGGTTGAGCCTTGCCAGACGCAGCTCGACATCGCGCAAAGCGGCCTGTTCACGGTCGCGATCGCTGATGTCGGCGTGTAGCGCCTTCTCCAGCTCGCCGATACGCAGCCTCAGGGTCTGCAGGTCTTCTGCCGACGGGGTGTTAGCCCACAGGCTGGCTGGTATTAGCAGGCACAGTAAAATAGTCAGTCTCATGCCGGCGTTTTACCTTATGTCCGTCGGGGAGGGAAGCGTTGTAGTCATCTGTTATACTTGCGCCCCGTTTCCCTCAGTTGCCGGAAGTGCCAATGGACCGTCTGCTCGAATTCGTTATCAATCACTACATTCTGGTGTCCGCGTTCTTTATTTTGTGGGCGGTATTTTTCTCATTGGAGTCCAAGCGCGGTGGCAAGACCGTGAGCCCGCAGCAGGCCACCAATCTGGTAAACCGCGAAGATGCGCGAGTGGTGGATCTGCGTGATGCCGATGAATTCCGTCAGGGCCACGTGGCCGGTAGCATCAATATTCCGATGAGTCAGTTCGCAGAGCGCATTGCCGAGCTGGACAAGTTCAAGGACAAGCCGGTGATTCTGGTTTGCAAGATGGGTACCAGTGCTTCATTGGCTGGTAGACAGCTGAGCGCCCGTGGCTTCGGCAACGTGGTTCGTATGCAGGGCGGTATTCAAGGATGGCGCGCTGACAACCTGCCGGTAGTGAAGGCCTGATATGGTAGATATTGTTATGTACAGCACGCCCTGGTGTCCATTTTGTGTGCGTGCCAAGCGGTTACTGAAAGATAAGGGAGTGACAGTCACTGATATCGACATTAGTGGCAGCGGCGAGCTGCGTCAGGAGATGATTCAGCGCAGTGGTCAGAGAACCGTTCCGCAGATATGGATTGGTGAGCGCCACGTTGGTGGCTGTGACGAGCTTTACGCACTGGAACGTCAAGGCCAGCTGGACAGCCTGCTGGCGCAATAACAGAAGGGCGCTTTGGTCGCCTGAGTAGATGGAGAAAGTAATGTCAGAGCAAGAGAAGCGGGTTTTTCAGATTCAGCGTATTTATGTAAAAGATCTGTCTTTTGAGTCGCCGAATAGCCCGGACGTGTTTGCCGGTCAGTGGAACCCCACCGCCAATATGCAGCTGAATAATCAGGCTCGTAAGGTCGGTGAAGGTAATGAGTATGAGGTCGAGGTAGGCGTTACTCTTACGGCGGAGCAGGATGGTAAGACGGTCTATCTTGTGGAAGTGAAGCAAGCCGGCATCTTTACAATTTCCGGAATCGAAGGTGAAGAACTGGAGCAGCTACTGGGAGCCTATTGTCCCAACGTGCTGTTTCCCTACCTGCGTGAGGTGGTTGCATCTACCATCAATCATGGCTCCTTCCCGGCTTTCCAGTTGCAGCCGATCAACTTTGACGGACTGTTTCAGCAGGCCAAGGCCAAGCGCGCAGAAGAACAGCAGAAGCAGCTATCCCACTAAAGTAGTGGCGGCGTTCGCCGCCCTACAGCATTCCCGGAAAACCTTGCTGGCGCAGGGCTTCGTATAGCACTACGGAGACTGCGTTGCTTAGATTCAGGCTGCGACTTCCCGGCATCATCGGAATGCGCAGCTTGTGTTTATCTGACAGTGTCGCTAGCAGGGCTGCCGGCAGGCCGCGACTTTCCGGGCCGAACAGCAGAATGTCTTCGTCCTGAAAAACAAAGTCTCCGTGATGCCTGCTGACTTTACTGGATAGCGCCACCAAGCGCTTATCAGGCAAGGTTTCCAGCATGGCATCCAGGTTGGCATGGCAGCGAATGTCAGCAAACTCCCGATAGTCCAGCCCGGCACGCCGTAACTTCTTTTCGTCCAGCGAAAAGCCCAGGGGCTCAATAAGATGCAGGGTGCTACCGGTGTTGGCGCACAGGCGGATAATGTTGCCAGTGTTGGGAGGGATTTCTGGTTCGTAAAGTGCGATGTGGAACATGGCGCTACTCATCGCTGATGATAAATTCTTTCGCCGCGCGCCTCTGGCATCGAGCCAGATCCGCGGCGAAAGAATCTATGGTTTTTCAGGCACTACGGCCTGTTCGTTTGCGATCCGACTCGGTCAGTTGCTTCTTGCGCAGGCGAATATAGTGCGGAGTCACCTCCACAAGTTCGTCGTCGTCAATAAAGTCCAGTGCCTGTTCCAGCGACATGCGGATTGGCGGGGTCAAGACGATGTTTTCGTCGCTACCCGCCGCACGTATGTTGGTTAGCTGCTTGGCCTTGGTTGGGTTAACCACCAGATCGTTGTCGCGACTGTGAATGCCGATCAACTGGCCTTCATATACGTCCACGTTTGGCTCAATAAACATGCGGCCGCGCTCCTGCAGATTGAACAGGGCGTAGGCCAGAACCTTGCCAGCCACGTTGGAGATAAGCACACCGTTGTTGCGCTCACCAACTGTGCCAGGACGGAACTCACCATAGTGAGCGAAGGTGGCATTAAAAATACCACTGCCGGAAGTCAGGGTCATAAACAGTGAACGGAAACCGATCAGGCCACGGGATGGGGCAATGTATTCAAGACGCACCCGGCCTTTGCCGTCCGGGGTCATATTGCTCATGACGCCGCGACGCATGCCCATCTGCTCCATGATCGGGCCCTGATGTTGCTCTTCAACGTCCAACACCAGCTGTTCGTAGGGCTCCTGCTTTTCACCATCAATTTCCTTGAGGATTACTTCCGGACGACCAACTGCCAGCTCGTAACCTTCACGGCGCATGGTTTCGATCAGCACTGACAGGTGCAGCTCACCACGGCCGGATACGCGGAAGCGATCCGGGCTATCGGTGTCTTCAACCCGCAGGGCCACGTTGTGCTTAAGTTCTTCATGCAGGCGATCGCGGATATTACGGCTGGTTACATACTTGCCATCCTGTCCGGCGAACGGAGAGGTGTTTACATGGAAGAACATACTTACGGTTGGCTCGTCGACTTTCAGCGGGGTCAATGCTTCAACATTGGCCGGATCGCACAAGGTGTCGGAGATATCCAGCGGATCGAGGCCAGTGATGCAGACAATATCGCCGGCAGACGCTTCGGGCACTTCTACGCGCTCAAGGCCATGATGCCCCATGACAGTTAGCACTCGGCCACTGCGCACCTTGCCGTGACGATCAACAACTTTAACCGGCATGTTGCTTCTCAGCTTGCCGCGCTTGATCCGGCCGATGCCGATCATGCCAACATAGGAGTTGTAGTCGAGCGAGGAGATCTGCATCTGGAACGGACCTTCCTGATCGACCTGTGGTACCGGGACCTTGTCGACGATCGCCTGGAACAGCGGCGTCATGTCGTCGGCCATATTGTCCACGTCCAGTCCGGCAATGCCGTTCAGGGCTGAGGCATAGACCACCGGGAAGTCGAGCTGCTCGTCGGTTGCGCCGAGGCGGTCGAACAGGTCGAAGATCTGATCCATAACCCAGTCCGGGCGGGCGCCCGGGCGGTCGATCTTGTTGATCACTACAATCGGGTTCAGACCCTGCTCGAAAGCTTTCTGTGTGACAAAGCGAGTCTGCGGCATGGGGCCGTCCTGCGCATCTACCAGCAGAAGGACCGAGTCAACCATGGAAAGAACGCGCTCTACCTCGCCGCCGAAGTCGGCGTGCCCGGGGGTGTCAACGATGTTGATGTTGTAGTCGTTCCACTTAAGCGCGGTGTTTTTCGCAAGAATGGTAATGCCGCGTTCCTTCTCCTGATCGTTCGAATCCATTACCCGTTCTACGTTGCCGGCGCGATCGCCGAGGGTGCCGGATTGTTGGAGAAGACGGTCTACCAGAGTGGTTTTACCATGGTCAACGTGGGCGATGATGGCGATGTTACGAAGGCGTTCGATCACAGGTTTTCTACCGCAGGCGGAATTTAAGGGCGCGCAGTATAGCAGTGTATGGCCCCGCTGTGCCCGGAATCGTAAAACTGTCATGATTGCGCCGATGGGCGGTAGATCGCAGGAACCGCTTAGCCCGCCAATGGTCGGACCGGGTCTGTATATTTGCTCTGGCCTGCTGGTCAGTTTTTTGTCAGGAGAGGCTCTATGTATCCGCGGTGGTTGTCCATGTTGCCAGTTTTGCTGGTGATTACGTCATCCCTGGCTGCTGCACCTGCTGCCCCTGCCAAGCCCACCGCCCGTGTCATCTATGGGCTGCATGAGCAGGTGTTCATTACCGGGTTGGGGGTTGTGCTGCCCGCCAAGGTGGATACTGGTGCCGATAGCTCATCACTCAGTGCTATCAATATCCGCCCATTCACTAGAGGGGGGGAGCGCTGGGTCAGGTTTGATCTCGCCGTAGAGGGAATGGAGCTGAATGATGTTGAGCTGCCGTTATCCCACAATGTGCGCATTCGCCGGCGCGCCTCGGACTACGACCCTGAGGAAGAAAAATACTATGCTCGCCGGCCGGTGGTTGAGTTAATGCTTTGCATCGGCAATCGAGCGGCCGCCGTGAACGTTAATCTGGCTGATCGCCGTGGCTTTCGACAGCCACTGTTGCTTGGCGCCAGTGCACTCAGGGAAATGCGGGCGCTGGTTGATTCCGAGTTTGAGTATTCCGCCGGAGTGCCGCTGTGCGAGGGGGTTGAGGATGCGCGTCGCTATCCTCCCCTGGGTGATGATAAGGAAGAACGTTAATGCGTGGAGTGCGCCTGCATGCCAGGTTGCTGGCCTTGGTTCTTTTTCTGCTTGGTGTCGGCAGCGTTGCCTGGCAGGTATGGGTTCAGGAGATCCCGTTAGCAGAGTCTGATGTGGAGCCGGTCTGGGTGCTGGATGCGCGCGTTGAGTTTGAGCCGCGCGATAAGCTGCCCATCAAAGTGCAGATGTTTGTACCGCCCGGCCGGGATGATTTTGTCACCCTTAGTGAGAGCTTTGTCGGCAATAATTTCGGCGTCGGTGTGTCGTGGGTGGAAGGTAACCGCCTGGCTACCTGGTCCACCCGTCGTGCCCAGGGCCATCAGGTGCTCTATTATCGACTGGTATTGGCCCGTCGTTTTCTGGTTGGCGAGGTGGATGCTACCAATGCCCATTTTCGCCGCCGCGAGCCTTTGACGGGCGCGGAGCTGGTTGCAGCGGAGAGCCTGCTTGAGCCAATCCGTGAACGTTCGGCGGATATCCCGACTTTTATTTCTGAAACCATCCATACAGTCAATGACGACAGTAACCACAGCGTGCGTCTGCTGCTCGCCGGGGATAACTCTGAAACTCGCCGCGCGGAAGTGGTAGACATGCTGTTAGCCGCTGCCCATATCCCGGCGGAGCAAGTACATACTGCGCGTCTGGCCCATGGCGTGGAGCAACGGCCGGAGCTATGGCTGCGAGGCTTCAATGGCCAACGATGGTTGTACTTTAATCCCACTACCGCCGAGCAGGGGTTGCCGGAGGATCGGGTCATTTGGTGGATTGGTAGTGACCCCATGGTACAGGTTGAAGGCGCCAAGCGACTGCAAACCAGTATCAGTGTCAGTCGCACCGAAATGAGCACTATCCAGTTGGCTCGCACGGTGCAACCGGTTCAGGGGCGTACCCTGTGGGGATTATCGTTGTACGATCTGCCGCTGGAGTCGCAGCAGACATTCCGGGTGATTATTTTGATCCCGGTGGCTGTTTTGCTGATCCTGTTTTTGCGCAACCTGGTTGGTATCGAGACGCTGGGCACATTCACTCCCGTGCTGGTGGCCCTGGCATTTCGGGAGACTGATCTGTTCTGGGGTATTTTTCTGTTTACGGTGGTGACGGCGCTGGGTCTGTCACTACGCTCTTACCTCGAACACTTGCGCCTGCAGCTGCTGCCGCGCCTTTCTATCGTGCTCACCTTTGTAGTGGTATCCATCACTCTGATCAGTGTGTTCGGACACCGTATGGGCTTTGAACATGGTCTGTCTGTGGCTCTGTTCCCCATGGTGATTTTGACCATGGTGATTGAGCGCCTGTCGATTGTCTGGGAAGAGCGTGGCGGCATGCACTCCCTGAAAGTGGCATTTGGCACCATGGTGGCTGCAACGCTGGCGTACCTGTTGATGATTCGCCCGGAGCTGGTCTATTTCTTCTTCACTTTCCCCGGGGCACTGCTGGTGCCTGTCAGCATGATGCTGCTGATGGGGCACTACCGTGGTTATCGTCTCACCGAGTTGCGTCGATTCCGCGCGCTGGTGAAGGATGAGGGGGGCGCCTGAATGTTCTGGCACAAGACCTGGCGAGCCCTGCGGCAGCGCGGTGTACTTGGTATCAATCAGCGGAACTGCGATCTGATTCTGCAATATAACCAGCGTCACCTGTATCCGCTGGTGGACAACAAGTTGCTGACCAAGCAGCGAGCCATTACAGCCGGAATGCGTGTGCCGACGCTGTATGGCGTGATTGAAACCGAGCGTGATATTGCCGGGCTGGGGGGCTTGCTCTCCGGGCACCGGGATTTTGTTATCAAGCCAGCTCAGGGCGCCGGCGGTGATGGCATTATCGTGGTGGCTGATCGATTTGGTGATTATTGGCGCACCGCCTCCGGCAAGCTGCTGACACTGGATGATCTGGAGTTCCATATTTCAGGCATTCTGTCCGGGATTTACTCTCTTGGTGGTCATCGAGACAGCGCACTTATTGAGTACAGGGTGCAGCCGGACAGTGTTTTTTCCGCAATCAGTTTTGAAGGCGTCCCGGATATCCGCATTATTGTGCTACGAGGCTATCCGGTAATGGCCATGTTGCGTTTGCCCACCAGGCAGAGTCAGGGCAAGGCGAACCTGCATCAGGGTGCCATTGGTGTGGGAGTTGATCTGGCTAGCGGCGTAACCTTGGGTGGCACCTGGCACAACCTGAGAATTGAGAGGCATCCGGATACCGCGAATCCGGTGTCCGGTGTGCAGTTACCGTTCTGGGATGAATTTTTGCAGTTGGCGAGCCAGAGTTATGAGCTTACCGGGCTGGGTTACCTGGGGGTTGATCTGGTGCTCGATCGGGATGCCGGGCCAATGATCCTTGAGCTCAATGCACGTCCTGGCCTGAATATCCAGATCGCCAATGATGCCGGTTTGATGGCTCGATGCCGGGAGGCCGAGAGCGAAATGGGCCGCTGCCGGCGAGACGACCACGTGGCGACGGCTGAGGAGCGCATTCGTTTTTGCCAGCAGCACTTCTCTTCTCTTGGCACATGCTGAAAAATGCAGACCTTGGTCAGTTACAGCGCTATGATGCTGCAGCTTCATCGCAAAATGCACTAAATTGGTGCGCATTCACTTGTTTTGTACCAAAGTAGTGCAATATGGGGTCATGTGTAGACTTGGTGGGACGATAAATTCGTCCTTTCTGCTGGCACGCATCTTGCTGACTCAATTGCATTCAACTCTCAGCCCGGCCAGTTCTCCGGGATGGGTAAACTCACGCTGTTCCGGGAGGACGCGCAATCATGACTGGCAGAACTATCGGTTTGATCAAAGAGCACGACGTCAAGTGGGTGGACCTGCGGTTCACTGACAGCCACGGTAAAGAGCAGCACGTAACCTACCCGGCGGAAGACGTTACTGAGGACTTCTTCGAAGACGGTAAGATGTTTGATGGCTCGTCCATCGCCGGCTGGAAGCATATCAACGAATCCGACATGATCCTGATGCCGGACGATGAGTCTTCCATCATGGATCCGTTCTCCGATGTAAGCACTGTGATCGTGCGCTGCAACATCGTCGAGCCGGCCACCATGCAGGGCTACGACCGCGATCCGCGCTCCATTGCTGCGCGCGCAGAAGAATATCTGAAGTCCACTGGCATTGCAGATACCGCTCTGTTTGGCCCAGAGCCAGAATTCTTTGTGTTTGACGGTGTTAAGTGGAGCTCTGGCATGAGCGGCCAGATGTACCAGATTCACTCTGAAGAAGCCGCCTGGGTTTCCGGTGATGACTTTGAGCGTGCCAATAGCGGCCACCGTCCGCGCGTCAAGGGCGGTTACTTCCCGGTTCCACCGGTAGACAGCTTGCATGACCTGCGTGGCGCCATGTGTGCAGCCATGACCCAGATGGGCCTGCGTGTTGAAGTGCATCACCACGAAGTTGCTACTGCTGGTCAGTGTGAAATCGGTGTTGGCGCCAACACCCTTGTCAAGAAAGCTGACGAAGTACAGATCCTCAAGTACTGCGTACACAACGTTGCCCACGCGTATGGCAAAACCGCTACCTTTATGCCGAAGCCGCTGGTTGGTGACAATGGTTCAGGTATGCACGTGCACCAGTCGCTGAGCAAGGATGGCAAGAACCTGTTTGCCGGCGATGTTTACGGTGGCCTGTCTGAAACTGCTCTGTTCTACATCGGCGGTATCATCAAGCATGCTCGTGCCCTGAACGCGCTGACCAACCCGCTGACCAACTCTTACAAGCGTCTGGTTCCGGGCTTCGAAGCACCGGTAATGCTGGCCTACTCTGCGCGTAACCGCTCAGCGTCGATCCGTATTCCGTATGTGAAAAACCCGAAGGGGCGTCGTATCGAGACTCGCTTCCCTGATCCGGGTGCCAACCCGTACCTGTGTTTTGCTGGTCTGCTGATGGCAGGTCTGGACGGCATTCAGAACAAGATCCATCCTGGCGATGCTATGGACAAGGATCTGTACGACCTGCCGGCCGAAGAAGCACAAGCTATCCCGACCGTGTCGCACACTCTGACCATGGCGCTGGATGCGCTGGAAGCAGATCACGAGTTCCTGCTCAAGGGCGGTGTATTCTCCAAGGAAATGCTGGAGGCGTATATTGGCCTGAAGCGCGCCGATGTGGATCGTCTGAACATGACCCCGCACCCGGTGGAGTTCGATATGTACTACTCGGTCTGATCTTCGGGATCAGCTGGCAAAAAAGGGGCTTCGGCCCCTTTTTTGTTTTTGCGGCCGGTTAGCAGTGGGGTTTCCTTTATGCGGGGCGCGGCTCAGAATGAGACTGGTGACCGGAGAGGATATGTTGATGCTCAGATTTTCTGTTTTGCTGTTGGCGTTGTTCGGCGTTGCCGTACAGGCGGGGGCCGAGGAGCTGTCATCTACTGCGGATGAGTCTGGTGTTGATGAGGCTGTTGGTGAGCAGACACAGCGCATCTATCGTACCGTCGATGATCAGGGCCGGCCGGTATTCACCGATGCGCCTGGTTCCGGTAGGCCGGCTCAAGAGGTGCAGATTCGTGAGCAGAACACTATTCCCATGGTAGTGCCAAGGGCTGCTGCTCCTGCCGAGGAAAAGACTAAGGCTCCGGTTCGCTATGAGTTGGCGATCACTTCGCCTAAGAGCGAGGAAACACTGCATAACCCCGAGTCCATGACGGTGGCGGTGTCAGTGACTCCTGAGCCTTCTAAGGGGCATGTTCTGCGTCTTCTCAACAATGGTGAGGAAGTCGCCATGGTGATTGAGTGGCCAGAGAGAGGCGAGCACCGTCTGGTCGCTCAGGTCCTTGGTCAGGAAGGTGAGGTGCTGGCGGAGTCTGCTGAAGTGGTGGTTTATGTGCAGCGTGTCAGTATTCTGAACAAGTAGTCTGAGTCTTGGTTTCCTCACGGCTAGTCCCGGTGCGTTTCGCACCAAAATAGTGCATCCTCTTTCCCCATGGGGTCCACGGCTATGCCGGGGGCCTTGCTCCTGCACGGTGCGTTGTTGCATCGGATTGTGGCCTGAAAATTGCTTCTGTAGCCCATTATGACTGACTCCCTGTTCCACAAACGGCTGCTGGACCACCTGCGTACCGCCGTGCTGCTGCTCGACGGCGACTTGCTGGTGCGCTACCTGAATCCAGCCGCAGAAATGCTGCTGTCGATTAGTGCGGCCAGACTCAATGGCATGCGCCTGCCGGACTATTTCATGTCCGATGATGAGTCCAGGGCAGCACTGGAAAGGTGCGTTCGGGATGGTCACCCATTTACTCGTCGCGAGGCGCGTTTATTTGCTGGCCCCGGCCATGAGATCACGGTGGACTACAGTGTTAGCCATATCAGTGAGCCAGGTCAGGCGCCCACTTTGCTGATAGAAATACAGCAGCTTGATCGACTACTGCGGATTACCCGTGAGGACGCCCTGATTCACTCGCACCAGGCCACTCGAGCTTTGGTGCGGGGAGTGGCCCACGAGCTGAAAAACCCGCTCGGAGGTATCCGCGGGGCGGCTCAGCTGCTGGAGCGGGCATTGCCGAATGCGGAACTGGCGGAATACACCAAGGTGATCATAGATGAGGCTGACCGGCTTCGCAGTATCGCCGACCGTATGCTTGGACCACGGCGCTTGCCCCATTTTACTGAGGTCAATCTGCATGAGTGCCTGGAGCATGTGCGTCAGTTAACTCTGGCGGAGCACCCGGACGGCATTCGTATTGAGCGTGATTACGATCCATCGCTACCGGAAGTGCCGGCGGATCGCGACCAACTGATTCAGGTGCTGCTGAACCTGACTCGCAATGCGATTCAGGCGGTCACTGAAGCTGGCACCGAGGATGGTGTCATTACCTTACGCACCCGGGCGTTGCGACAGTTCACCATTGGTGCTCAGCGTCATCGCTTGGTGGCGCGGATTGAAATTGAGGATAACGGCCCGGGCGTGCCCGAGTTGATGCAGGAAATGCTGTTTTACCCAATGGTCAGCGGCCGTGCCAATGGCACCGGCCTTGGCCTGTCTATTTCCCAGTCAATCATCAGTCAGCACCGTGGGCTGATTGAGTGTGACAGCCAACCTGGCAGAACCGTGTTCAGCGTGTTGCTGCCTATGGAGGCTGCGCCCGCAGAAGGAGAGAGTGCACAGTCATGAATGCTACCGTCTGGATTGTTGATGATGATCGCTCAATTCGCTGGGTGCTGGAAAAAGCGCTAGGACAGGATGGCTTTGCCACGCGTAGTTTTGAAGATGGCGATGAAGCTCTGAATGCATTGGAGAGTGGTGAGGGCATACCGGATGTGCTGGTGTCTGATGTGCGTATGCCTGGTACGGATGGCTTGCGTATGTTGCGCATTCTGCAGCGCAAGTTTCCCGAGTTGCCGGTGATTATCATGACCGCGCATTCCGACCTGGATTCTGCGGTGGCTTCCTATCAGGGCGGTGCGTTCGAGTATTTACCCAAGCCGTTTGATGTGGATGAAGCGGTGGCGCTGGTCAAACGCGCCATTCGTCATCGTGCGGAAATTGAGGGGGAGCCAGCAGAGCAGCCGGTTGATCTACCCACTGAAATTATTGGTGAAGCTCCAGCGATGCAGGAGGTATTTCGCGCCATTGGCCGGCTTTCGCACTCTAATGTGACAGTGTTGATCAATGGTCAGTCCGGTACCGGTAAAGAGCTGGTTGCGCGGGCACTGCATCGTCATTCGGTGCGCAAGGATAAGCCGTTTGTGGCGCTGAACATGGCGGCCATTCCGAAAGATCTGATTGAGTCTGAATTGTTTGGCCATGAAAAAGGCAGCTTCACCGGAGCCAATGCCCAGCGTATCGGGCGTTTTGAGCAGGCCAATGGTGGCACTCTGTTTCTTGATGAAATTGGTGATATGCCGTTGGAGGCGCAGACCAGGTTGTTGCGGGTGCTGCAGGAAGGAGAGTTCTATCGGGTTGGTGGCACCACACCGATCAAGGTTGACGTACGTATTATTGCGGCCACTCACCAGAATCTGGAGAAGTTGGTCGCCGATGGCGATTTTCGTGAGGATCTGTTCCACCGGGTGAACGTCATTCGTATTCATATTCCCAAGTTGGCGGAGCGGCGTGAGGATATTCCCCGTTTGGCCCGGCACTTTCTGCAGCGCGCCGCGCGTGAGTTGGGCGTCGAAGCAAAGACACTGCATAAGGACTCAGAGCGTTACTTCTCATCGTTGGCTTGGCCAGGCAATGTCCGGCAGATGGAAAATGTTTGTCGTTGGTTGACGGTGATGGCGTCCGGTCGTGAGGTGCTGATCGATGATCTGCCGCCAGAGCTGCGTGAGCAGGAAAGCCGCAGCGAAGTGGTGGGAGACTGGGAAAAATCATTGCGCCTGTGGGCTGATCGAGCACTGGCAGCAGGCGGTAAAAATATTCTTGATGACGCTGTGCCGGCATTCGAGAGAGCGATGATCGACGTGGCGCTTAAGCATACTGGCGGCCGTCGCCGGGATGCGGCCAGCCTGCTGGGCTGGGGTAGAAATACCCTGACGCGCAAGATCAAGGAACTGGATATGGAAGAATCGCTGGGCGCCGAGGAAGACGGCTGATTATTCCAGCGCCCGTTTGGCTTGCAGGCTGATTAACTTCCAGTCGCCATCGTTCAGCCACTGGCTTTCGACCCGATATAGCTGGGCTTGATTTGGCAGGATGCCACCGCTACCGCCAGTAACCAAGGCGTTGAAATGTGCGGTGGCAAGGTCCTCGCGGATGTTGTCCGGGATGACCTGGATATTGGTAAGTACCACGCTGATATCGCGGTGCCGGAAGAAGGTGGCTGTCATGATCCGGCGTGCCTGATCAAGGTCAAGGCTGCCGTGGTTGCGCTCGTTGATCTGCAGATCGGGGTGCAAGTGGTCAACTACCGCAGAGCTGTCGCGTTGCTCAATGCCTTCTGCTATCTCTTTGATGGCGTTGCTGATGGCCTGCTCGGCTGCTGGCGGTGTGCCACAGGCGGCCAGCCACAGTGCCTGAAGGGCAATCACAGTATATGCTGTAGCGCGAAGCCAATCTGATCGAATCATGTATGCCACTTTATCCTCCGCTGTCGCCCCGTCAACAGTTTCATTTGCCAGTAGATGCGCTGCACTCCCTGTATGTTGAGGAGTCTGGTAATCCGGCAGGGCGTCCGGTCATCGTTCTGCATGGCGGGCCTGGCGGCAGCTGCTCGCCCCATCTGAGGCGCTTCTTTGATCCGCAGCACTGGCGCATCATACTGTTTGATCAGCGCGGTGCCGGGCGCTCCAGACCTTCAGCTTGCCTGACCGCTAACAGCACTGATGACCTGATCGCTGATATGGAAAAGCTGCGCCAGCATCTGGGTATCAATCGTTGGATGCTGTTTGGCGGATCCTGGGGGGCGACCCTGGCGCTGCGTTACGCCAGTCAGTATCCCGAAAAGGTCTCTGCCATGGTGCTGCGTGGGATATTTCTTTGTCGACAGCAGGATATGGATTGGCTGTACCGGGCAGGAGGCGCCAGCCGGGTCCGGCCGGAAGCCTGGGCGAAGTTTATTGCACCAATCCCGGAAAGCGAGCGCGATGATCCTCTGCATGCTTGGTATCGTCTTTTGAGTCAGGCTGATGGCCTGCAACAGCAGGTTTTGGCCAGTATCTGGGCGGCCTGGGAAGCTGCCTGCTCAACTGTGCTGCCATCCGAGGCGGTGGCCGAAGGCTTCTCCCGTCAGTCCCTCGCCATGGCCTTGATAGAAAGCCATTACTTCGTTAATCAGGGCTTTTTGCAGCAATGGCCTATGCCTCCGTCGCAGTTGACGGGCATTCCCGGAGTCATCGTCCATGGCCGGCTGGATCTGGTCTGTCCTGCGGATCAGGCTCTGGCGCTGCATCAGGCCTGGCCGGATAGTCGTCTGAATGTGGTGGAGGGGGCCGGCCATTCGGTGGCCGAAGCAGGTATTCAGGCTGCCTTGCTGGAAGCTGTGGCAGAGATGGGTCGCTTGGGAGACAGGCAGGGAGAGGGCCGGTGAAGCTGTTGCTACAACGGGTCAGCAGGGCCAGTGTTAGCGTTGCTGATGAGCAGGTCGGCGCCATTGGCCGTGGCATCCTGGCGTTAGTGGGGTTCGAAAGAGCGGACGGAGAGGAGCAGGTCACACGCCTGACTGAGCGGATGCTGAACTACCGCCTGTTCGCTGATGAGGCAGGCAAGACAAATCTTAGTGTCCGGGATGTTGCCGGGGGCGTGTTGCTGGTATCCCAGTTTACATTGGCGGCAGACACCCGCCGGGGCTTACGTCCGGGCTTTAGTCTGGCAGCCGATCCTCAGAGGGCAAACGACTTGTACCTGACCATGCTTGAGTTGCTGCGGCGGGAAGCCGGAGTTGAGCTGGCCAGTGGCATATTTGGTGCCGATATGCAGGTGATGCTGGTGAACGATGGGCCGGTTACTTTTTTGTTAGAGGGGTGAAAACCTGCTTGCATGCTAGCAGGTAGATTGGTCTATGATGGACTTGGCTGGCCACGCGATTGGGTGCGCCACATGGAAGCAAAAATCATTCTAATCTGGAGAAACACAATGAAGAAAACCATCATTGCTGCCTTATTGCTGGGTTCTGCTGCTGGTGCGCATGCTGATGCTGCGGGTGGCCCTGGTTGTGGTTGGGGTAACATGCTGTTTGAAGGTCAGAGCGGCATGCCGATGCACCTGCTGGCTACGCTGGTAAACGGTACCTCCGGTAACGCCACTTTCGGTATGACCACTGGTACCAATGGTTGTGACACCAGCGGCGCGTTGACCTACAGCGGTAAGAGCCTGCTGGCTATGAATGGCGTTCTCGAAGAAGTGGCTATGGATATGGCTACCGGTGAGGGTGAAGCGCTGACTGCACTGTCCGTATCAATGGGCGTGCCAGCTGAAGAGCGTGCACATTTTAATCAGGTTATGCACCAGAACTTTTCCGCTATTTTCTCCCGTGATGATGTGACCGCCGGTGAAGTGGCAGATCAGATCTCGGCTGTGATGAAAGCTGACGCGGTTCTCGCCAAGCATATCTGATCTAGCCCAAACTACGCTCTGCCGCACTCGCGGCAGGGCGTAATATCTTTTCATCTGCCTGCTGAGGCTATGTATTAATGCCATCGGGCATCCTCCTGTTTATTACTTTTTTTGTATTGATTCTTGCCTCACCGAGTGCCGTGCTGGCGAGTCCTCTCGAAGAGTTGGCGGCTGCACCACGCTGGCAGGCTCTGCTGCATATTAATCGTGGCGCCACACTGCGTAGCCGTGGTCAGAGTTATGTGGACGACGCACGCTTCTTTCTTTCTGAAGAAGGGCGTAGCAATTCGTTGGCAGAGCTACGTCGCTCTATTGAGGTGCTGGGCCAGCCTGACGCAGAGGAGCGTTGCCGTTTTCCCGCGCGCTACCGCTATTTGGCCGCTACACTTGGCTGGGATGAGCCAGAGCCTTTTTCCCATTGTGATGAGTATCAGCAGTGGCGGTCCGGTATCCCTGATGCATCCGTGGTGCTGGTATTTCCAGCGGCCTATCTGAACAGCCCTTCGTCCATGTTTGGTCATACTCTGCTGCGCTTTGACGCAGTGGATCAGCAGTCTGACTGGTACGCTTGGGCGGTGAACTTTGGCGCTCTGGTAACAGCGGAAGATAACTCGATTTTTTATATATATCGGGGCCTCGCCGGGGGCTATCCGGGGCGATTCTCCACAGTTTCCTACGTAACCAAGATTCAGGAATACGCCCATCTGGAAAATCGGGATATGTGGGAGTATCGGCTCGATCTTGATGCTAATGAGATTGGTTGGATGATTGATCATCTCTGGGAGCTCAAGGAAGTTGATTTTGACTACTACTTTCTTGATGAGAATTGCTCGTTCCGCTTACTGGAACTTCTTGAGGTGGCGCGCCCTGAAGTGGACCTGCTGAGTGATTTTCGTTTTGCAGAAGTGCCAGTGAATACGGTTCGGGCCATTGAGGGCGCCGGTTTGATTGCCAGTCGCTTGTATCGGCCATCCAAGGCAGTGGAGCTGGAGCAAGCTGGTGAGGCTCTGTCTGCGGACGAGCGCAGTATGGCTGTCAGGCTAATGAAAAGCGTGTCGCTGGCTGAGCAGCCTGAATATCAGGCGTTGTCCCAGGAGCGGCGTCATCTGGTGGCGCGAGCGGCCTATCAGGCGGCCAGATTTCGCGATCGCAGCAAAGAAAATAACCCTGAAGCAGCAGCCAACAGTTACGCATTGCTGCGGCTTATGCATGCTAATACTGCGCCAGAACTTCCCCCTATTCGGCCACCGGAGCCACCGGAGCATGGTCATGCTACACAGATGATTGCCATGTCAGGAGGGCAGCGTGATAACAATGGATTTGGTGAAATCCAGTATCGACTGACCTATCACGACTGGTTGGATAATCACCGTGGCTTTCTTGATGGCGCCTGGATCGAAGCGCTGAACTTACGTGTTCGCCGGGAGGAATCGGACCGCTGGCGTTTGTGGCAGCTGGATCTGGTTAATATCCGCTCGCTGGCGCCGAGAACGGCTTTTGTACGACCCACTTCCTGGTTTGTTCATGCGGGCATAGATCGCCCGGAAGTCGCGGGGCAGAGAGATGCCACCCGCTTTGTTCGTGGTGGTCCGGGGATGGCGTGGCGTGTCGGTGGTTGGCTGCCCTACGGCTATCTGCAGGCAAGAATTGAAAATAATGACAATGTCGATCCTTTTATTAATAGTGGTGGCGGTGCTGAACTGGGCGTGCTGCGACATGGTAATCGTTACAGCTTTCATCTAAGTGCCGAGTCGCTCTATTTCGCCGACGACCAGTATCGCCATCGCGGACAGATCGGCCTGCAGCTACCCATCAATCAGCAAAATGGCATCCGCCTGGCTGCCCTCCATGATGAGTGGCGCGGTGGCCGAGAGAATTCCTGGATGATGACATGGCGTTATTACTTCGACTGATCATTTTGTTATGGCCGGCTCTGCTTGTTGGCTGTAATAGCGTTTATTTTTTGCCGATGAAGCCGTGGGTACAGAACCCTGCCAATCAGGGGCTGCTCTATGAGGATGTGGTGCTTATTCATCCCCGCGGCGAGCGCGTACATGGCTGGTGGCTGCCGGCTAAGGGTGCAGCCAGAGGCACAGTGTACTTTCTTCACGGCAATGCACAGAACGTAAGCACGCATGTCATGAATGTCATCTGGCTTCCGGAGCAAGGCTTTAATGTCTTTCTGCCGGACTATCGTGGCTATGGACTAAGTGATGGCGAGCCAAAGATCAAATATGCGATGCAGGATATCCAGCTTGGTCTTGACTGGTTACGCTCGTCTGGCCGCCTCGGTGACAAGCCCTTGATTGTCTTTGCACAGAGCTTGGGGGCCAGCCTGACCATTCCGGTGCTGGCAAAGGAGGGCAACTATGGTCGCTATGACTGTCTTATGATTGAGGCCGCCTTTACCGGCTATGGCGATATTGTCGGCGATATTCTGGCGCGAAATTGGTTGTTGCGAGTTTTGAAGCCCGTGGTAATTCCATTTCAACCACAAAAATATGATGCGATTGATGCTATTGGCTATTTGCGTGCTCCATTGTTGGTATTACACAGTGAAGAAGACGAAGTAATTCCGTTTTCCCATGGTGAGGCACTATATGCTCAAGCAACGACAACCAAGGAGTTCCAGAGGCTGCGCGGGCGGCATATTGCCAGCCTTCGAGATCCGGATGTTCGCAATCGCCTGATTCGCTTTACTGAGGAGTATTGCGGTGTGCGCAGGCAACCACTGCGCCAAGCAACGCCTGACTCCAGCAAGCGCTCTCCCGAGCCTCCAGCAGCAGATTTATTGCGCCCGCCCGGGAATGGGCTTACCTTCTGATTGTCAATAATCGTTCACAGGACATAAATCATGAAGAAGCTCATGCTACCAATGCTAATTTCAGGTTCGGTAATGTTGTCCGGTTGTCTGGGGCAAAATGCCTTGTTCAATACGGTGCAGGATTGGAATGCCAGTGCGACGGACGAAAAGTTCGTTAATCAGGGTATCTCATTCGCCTTTTGGATTTTGCCAGTTTATGGGCTGACTTTGCTGGCAGATATTGTGATTCTCAACTCGGTGGAGTTCTGGACCGGCACCAATCCGGTGAATAACAAGGGGGCCAAAGTGGCAGGCACCACTGAGCGAGTCAAGGATGGTCTTGGTAATGAGGCTTTGTTGACCTATCAGGCGGATGGCTCGGTGCAGGTTGAGGTGCTACGCGGTGCGCAGACTGAAAGTTTTGTGCTGGCCCGCGATGGCAGTCAGGTTATGCGCATTCAGAACGGTGAGCGCGTTGCAGTAGGCAGTTTGGCGCTCTAAAAGCTCACTGCCCGGGCTGCCATGCGGCGGTTCCGGGCTATTCCTGCTCCTTTTCTCTTGCCTTGATTGAGCTGGCAATAAAAACACCTGCTTCAAAAAGAAGCCACATAGGCACGGCTAACAATGTCTGCGAGATAATATCTGGCGGTGTTAGCAGCATGCCTATAACAAAACAGCCGACCACCACATAAGGTCGCTTTTCTCGAAGTGATTCGACCGTGGTGATGCCGCTCCATACCATCAGCAAAATGGCAATCGGCAATTCAAAAGCAACACCAAAAGCGATAAACAGGGTTATAACAAAGTCCAGATAACGGCTGATGTCTGTCATCACCGCTACGCCTTCCGGGGCAATGGCGGTAAAGAAGCCGAACAAAACCGGGAAAACAACAAAATAGGCAAATGCCACGCCACCGTAAAACAGAGCAATGCTGCTGGCCAGCAACGGCAAGGCAAACTTCTTTTCATGTTTATAAAGGCCGGGAGAGATGAAGCCCCACGCCTGATGCAGAATCAATGGCATGGCCAGCAGTATGCTGACATACAGAGTCAGCTTGAACGGCACCAGAAAAGGGGAGGTGACGTCAGTGGCAATCATTGATGTGCCGGCAGGCAGTGATTGCATCAGCGGCTGGGCAACCAGGGTATAAAGTTCCTGGGAGAAATAGAAGAGGGGGAAAAACACACAGGCAATTGCCAGCATGGTTCTAAGTAGCCGGTCGCGCAGCTCTATAAGATGCTTGATAAGCGGTTGCGGTTCATCCAGTGGCGTCAGTTTATCGGTCATCTTTTTCTTTCTGTGAGGACTCTGGCGCAGCGTTAAGTGCTTGCTGCTCTTCGTGCTGACCGGAGGCCAGCGCATTTTCGTCGATGCCGAGTTCCTCAAGCTGCTTCTTGAATCGCTCTTTCATTTCCTCGTTGTAGGCTTCGCGCTCCATCTCGTACTTGAGGTTGTTTAGGGTGGCCTTGGCGCGACCAGTCCAGTGGCCAATGGCGCGTACCACCTTGGGCAGGCGCTCGGGGCCGAGCACCAGCAGGCCAATAACAAAAACAACCAGTAGCTCGAAGAAGCCGATATCAAACATCGACGCAGAACTCCATCAGGATCAGACCTGATCCTTGTCGCTGACTTTATCGTTCTGAGTCTCGGATTTACTTTCGCTGAGCTGTTTGTCAGCGGATTTCTCACCGTCTTTTACGGCTTCTTTAAAGCCTTTTACGGCACCACCCAGATCGCCGCCGATATTGCGCAGCTTCTTGGTGCCAAAGATCAGCATGATGATTACCAGTACGATGAGGAGCTGCCAGATACTGATGCCGGACAACATGGTTATTCTCCCTGTTGGGAACGTGAATTTTTTTCGTCGATGCCTGACAGGCCAAAGCGCTTGTCCAGTTCGGCAAGCACCTGGTCCGGGTTGGCTCCCAGTTTGCTCAGCATCACCATGGAGTGAAACCATAGATCCGCTGTTTCGCCGATCAGCTTGTCATTGTTGCCGCTGACCTCGGCGTCGCGCGCGGCGAGAATGCTTTCCACTGCTTCCTCGCCAACTTTCTCCAGAATTTTGTTCAGGCCCTTGTGATAGAGGCTCGCCACATAGGAGCTGGATGGCTCCGCCTGTTTGCGTTCCTCCAGCACTGAGTGGAGCCGGGCGAGGATGTCACTCATTCGTTACTCCAATATGACTGCTGCGAGCATAGCAGAATCGGCACGCTTTGTAGGAGCGACCGCTACGCCCGAATCGCCCAGCCGGTCAGGGCTAATCCGCCAACCAGCGCGGCGCCCGCCCAGAATGCGGGGGCCAGCGCCGCACCGCCAATCAGCCCCAGTCCAGCGAGCCCGCCAATTAGCTTGCGCCGATGGCGCGTCTGATCGCGCCGCAGGTGCTCCTCCAGTTGGCGTTGCTGGTGGGGCAGGTGGCGCAGGGTTTCCAGAGCATCACGGAACAGCTCTGGCATTTCCGGGAGCTGGGCCGCCCACTCCGGCAGCCTGTCCTGAAATTTTTTCAGAGTTGCGGAGGGACCGTATTGCTCCAGCATCCAGCTTTCCAGCATGGGCCGGCCCAGGGTCCAGATGTCCAGCTGCGGGTAGATGCTGCGACCCAGACCTTCGATATGCACCAGCGTTTTTAACAGCAGTATGTACTGGATCGGGGCTTCAATATGGAAGCCGCGGGCGGTGTCGAAAAGCTTCATTACCAGCGGTGCGAACTCCAGCTGGTCGAGGGGCATGGACATGATGGGGTCGACGATTTCTTCCACCGCCCGCTGGAACCGAGAGCGGTCCACCGGCACGGTAGTCCAGCCCGCGCGGATCACCACATCCACCATGCCGCCATAGTCGCGGCGCATTACTAGCAGGGCCAGACGGCCCAGTACATGCAAGTCTTCCTTGGATAGCCGTCCGGCGATAGCGCAGTCGACCGCAATATACTGAGGTGACTCCGGATGGGCCGGGTTCACAAAAATATTGCCGGGGTGCATGTCAGCGTGAAACAGGTTATGGCGAAAAACCTGAGCAAAGAAAATCTCAAAGCCTCGCTCTGCCAGCAGGCGTGGCTCAATGCCGGCGGCACGAATGCGTTCCACATCATTGACCGGGATGCCATAGATCCGATCTGACACCATCACTTTATCAGTGCACAGTTCGGCATGGGTGGCGGGGATATGCAAAAGTGGGCTGAACAAAAAGTGGCGGCGCATAGCTTCTGCATTGCGTGCTTCCTGACGCAGGTCCAGCTCGCCGAGAATCACATCCTCATAGTCTGCAACCACCCTGGAAGGACGAAAGTATCTGGCGTCTTTCCATAAACGCTCCAGCCATGCTGCGCCAGATTTCATCACCTTCAGGTCACGGGCAACGATGCGCTCGATACCCGGGCGGATAACCTTGACCACGACCTCCTGTCCGCCGGCTAACTCCGCCGCATGCACCTGGGCCACGGAAGCCGCTGCCATCGGGGTTTGTTCGAATCGGGCAAACAGTTCAGTCACCGGTTTGCCCAGCTCGCGCTCGATAATGCGCTGAGAGGCAGCAGCATCAAAGGGCGCCACCTGGTCCTGCAGCTTTGCCAGAGCATCCGTCCATTCGCCGGGTAGCAGATCGCGGCGAGTAGCAAGGAGTTGACCGAACTTGATAAAGATTGGCCCAAGCTCTTGCAGGGCATGTTGCAGCCGTTCGCCATCAGACAGGTGGCGTGGGCCGAACCAGCTGGACGGAATCAGATACTCGATAAGGATCAGTGGCCTGAGTAGCGGGTGAGGCGGCAGCAGTGAAATCAGCCGATAGCGGCAGATAATATGAAGTACAAACAGTACGCGGAAAATCGGAAACATTATTGCCCAGCCTCGCTCTGCTGCTTTAGGCGAGAAATGCGCGCAGCAAGGCGGTCCGCATCAGAGCGTAGCTCATCCACATCCTGATTGAACTCTACTACATCACGACGCAAGGCCATTAGCGATGATTCTTCGCGCAGGAAGTCACCGGCGCGATTGAGGAAAAGATCAAAAGCCTGACGTGCCATGGAAAATGCTCGTCGGGCTCCGTATTCCACTTGCTGAGCAAGTTCGCTGCCCAGTAGTGGCTGCATCAGCGCGGCCCAGTTCAGATCAAGCTGTTTGAGAATGCCAATAATGCTCTGCAGTAGTTCCCTGTCGCCACTGATCTGTACCGGCCCGGCGATGGCGCTGTCAGCAGTTTTCCACTGAAAAAGTTGCCCAGCAAGATCAATCGGCCCGCCTCGAACGGTCACATCGGCTTCTGCCTCACTGCCGTGATATAGCTCAATGCCATCGTCAACAATCAGGGCGTAAATCGATAGCGGAGGGAAACTAAGATGCACCGCAATCAGCCGGCCACTATGTTCGCGCAGTTGTTCAAGGGTCAGGGCATCCGCCTGCAGTGCAGTATTGATTGCGCGCTCCATGGTCGCCAGAGCAGTGGCTTCAAACAGGTTTGGTGGGCGCGTATCCATTAGCGTGGTTCCCTCACAACTTGAAGCCGCGGTGCAGGGCAACAATGCCGCCGGTCATGTTGAAATATTCGCAGCGGGCAAAGCCGGCTGTTTCCATCATGCCTTTCAGAGTGTCCTGATCCGGGTGCATGCGAATCGACTCAGCCAAATAGCGATAGGACTCTGCATCACCGGCCACTGCCTGGCCGAGCTTCGGCAAGATGCTGAACGAGTACAGATCGTAAAGCTTTGATAGCGGATCATGGATTGGTTTGGAGAACTCCAATACAAGCAAGCGGCCGCCGGGCTTCAGTACCCGCAACATGGAACGCAGTGCCCTGTCTTTGTCGGTAACATTGCGCAGACCGAAGGCAATGGTGATGCAGTTAAAGGTGTTATCAGCAAACGGCAGGGCTTCAGCGTTAACCTGCACCACCCGGGTGTTGTGGCCGCAGCCATTGTCGAGCAGGCGGTCGCGACCAACACCGAGCATGGCTTCGTTGATGTCGGCAAGGATCACTTCACCCTGGTCGCCCACCAGTCGGGAAAACTTCATTGCCAGATCGCCGGTGCCGCCGGCCAGATCCAGTACCCGCTGGCCGCGCCGCACTCCGGCCAGTTCCAGGGTGAAACGCTTCCACACCCTGTGAATGCCCATCGACATAAGGTCGTTCATCAGGTCGTACTTGGGCGCCACGGAGCGGAATACGCCGGCAACCCGCTTGGCTTTTTCCTGCAGCGGTACCTGCTGGTAGCCGAAGTGGGTGGTGTTGTCCTGGCTCATTTCAATTCTCCAAAAGGCGCCGGGTGGCCGGCGTATAGCCGGGCCAGAATCTGGGCTTCGGTCCGGGTCAGCTGGGTCAGCAGTTTGCCAGCGCTATCCAGATCGCGCATGGAGCCGAAACCACGCTCGAGGAAATCATACAGGTTGCCGAATCCGGCCGCATGGACCGGACGTCGCACCATGCGGAAAGTGGCTTGCAGCATACGGCCGCGCACATAACGGTCCACATGGTGGCCAACCTCGCTAATCAGGTCGAGCTGGCGTTGCCGCTCTTGCTGCCGCCCCAGAGCGCGGAAGCCTTCGATATACAGGGCGTCGGTAACTGGGCCGTCAAGACTGTCGTGCAGGGTATCGGCCAGCGCCTCATCCAGCTCCTGAGTCAGAATAGCTGCTTCCAGTACCGAGGCGGAGGTGGCCATCACCCGGTCGGGCAGCAGGCTGGCGGCCTTATTGACGGCTCGACGGATGTCTTGAGCCACCGGCAGCAGGTCTTTGCCGCCGTAGACCTCGTCGAGCAGAAAGCCGATCGCTGCCTGGTTGGCCGGTACCGCCAGCAGGTCAGCGTGGCTGCGGGTCAGGCGCTCACCCTGAAAGCGCTGCAGGGCGTGGAGGCGGCCGCGAAAGCGCTGGTCGTCGCCGTGCTGGCGCAGGGCAAAGAAGCGTTCGAGGTCCTGCTGGAGTTTTTCGTCGGCGCGCATGGGGAGTCCGGTTTTGGCGTGGCGCGGATGATAGCACCCCATGACCTTAAACCCCCACCGTCAGCACCGTGCCGATAAGGGGTGAGCGGAAACTGTCAGGTCGCGCTAGCTGTGCAAGCCCCGTGCTTCTGTCATTTCCTCTTCCTCGGCTGCCAGCCCTGCAGAATCTTCATGTAATTGAGTCGCTCCCACTGCTGTGGGGCAGGTGCGGAGGCCAGTGACATGACCCCACAGGCTTCGCTGACCGAGCGATACTGTTTGTCGTCCAGCCACTGGTGTAGCTCGTTGTGAATGGTTGCCAGCTGTTCAGGGCCATGCTCAAGCAGGGCAGAAGCAATCTGTACCACCGAGGCGCCAGCAAGAATGGCCTTGGCGGCATCCAGTCCACTGTGCACGCCGCCGCTGCAAGCCAGCTCCAGTGCGCTGGACGGATGCAGGATCGCTAATGCATGCAGTCTTAACGGTAGCTCTGCAGAGGTTGAGTAGGCTAACTTGAGATCAACGTCCAGTTGTTCAAGATCGATATCGGGCTGATAAAAGCGATTGAACAGTGTCACGCCGCGGGCGCCGGCATTCTTCAGTTGCTTGGCGAATGCGGGCAGTGCGCTGTAGAACGGGCTGAGTTTGACGGTCACCGGCACACTAACCTGATTCACCACGCTTTCGACGATACCTAGCTGGTCGCTTTCGATTTCGGCAGCGGTTCGGGTGGCACTGGTAACCACATCGTATAGGTTTAGCTCAATGGCGGCTGCGCCCCGCGCTTCCAGCTGCTTGGCGTAGTCTGTCCAGCCGCCGGGTGTGTTGCCGTTTAGCGAGGCAATTACGGGGACGTCAAGGTGCTGACACAGCTGTTCAAGTTGGCGCAGGTATGGCTCTGTGCCCAGAGCAAACACATCTGAATCGGGTAAAAAGCTGCGTGCTTCGGCGTCGTTGTCGATGCGGCTGTCGAGAAAATGATGGGCGGCCATCTGCTCAGCTACCACTTGTTCTTCAAACAGCGAATACATAACGATGGCCCCGGCGCCCGCAGCAACAGCCTGCTTTGCAGCTACAAGGTCGTGGCTGATGGGGCTCGCCGCGATAACCAGCGGGCTGCGTAGTGTCAGGCCAAGCCAGGAGGTGGTCAGGTCAGTCATCAGTGGACTCCGCAGGCAGGTGGATATTGGATAGCTGACGGTACAGCGCACGTTTTTGTTGTACGCCATGACGGGCGGCGGCGAGCAGTTCCTCATATCGTTGCGGGGAGCGCAGTTCGACCATGCGGAAGCGCGCTTCGTTTTCCATGTAGTGACTGATGTCCAGTTTGGGATCGCCGGAGTCGAGCATTAACGGAGCCTCGTCTTGCTCAATGCGGCGCGGGTCGAAGCGATACAGAGGCCAGGCACCGCTATTGATGGCGCGATGCTGTTGGGTTGGTGAGTTGATCAAGTCGTAGCCATGGGCGATACACGGGCTATGGGCGATGATCAATGATGGGCCGGGGTACTGCTCGGCTTCCTGAAAAGCTTTAACGGTTTGCGCGCTGCGAGCTTGCATGGCCACCTGCGCCACATAAACATGGCCGTAACTCATGGCCAGCAGACCCAGATCTTTTTTGGCAATAGATTTACCGGCGCTGGCAAATTTTGCTGCGGCACCCAGCGGTGTGGCCTTGGACTGTTGGCCCCCGGTATTGGAATAGACCTCTGTATCCAGCACCAGAACGTTAACCTTGCGGTTTGATGCCAAAACATGATCCAGGCCACCATAGCCAATGTCGTATGCCCAGCCATCGCCACCGACAATCCACACACTGCGCGGGACCAGATAGCGCGATAGATCAGCCAGACGTGCTGCTTCTGCAGTGTTAATTTTTGCCAGTAGTTTATTCAGTTCAGTAATGCGCAGGCGCTGGGCAGCAACCCAGTTATCGTCACCAGCCGTTGATAATAAGTCCTGCAGCAGTTTTTCCGGCAACTGGCTGTGCAAGTTCTGCAGCAGCCGCTTTGCCTCGTGGGTTTGGCTGTCGACGGCCAGACGCATGCCCAGACCGAATTCCGCATTATCTTCAAACAGGGAGTTAGACCATGCCGGGCCACGGCCATCAGCATTGGTGGTGTATGGCGTGGTGGGCAGGTTGCCGCCGTAAATGGACGAGCAGCCGGTGGCATTGGCAATCATTAATCGGTCGCCATAGAGCTGCGTCAGAAGGCGCAGATAAGGCGTTTCGCCACAGCCAGCACAGGCCCCGGAAAATTCGAATAACGGAATTCGCAAGGCAGCGCTGTGTTTATCTATGGGGAAATCATTCAGTGGTGCCGAGGGAATGGTTTCGAAGAAAGCAAAGGACGCCTTTTCCTGTTCACGATGCTCGGTTAGTGGTGCGGCCATCAGCGCCTTTCGAGATGGCTGGGTGCGGTCGCGCGATGGGCACACTTCGATGCATAGCCCGCAGCCGGTGCAATCCTCGGCAGCGACTTGAACGGTGTATTGCAATCCTTTGAGCTCCGGGTGGAAAGTTTCTTCCACGGAGCGAAAGCCCGGCGGTGCATTGGCTAGCTCCGCCGGATCATACACCTTGGTCTGGATAGCGGAGTGGGGACAAATCATGGAGCAAAAGTTGCACTGCACACAGATATCCGACTGCCAGACAGGAATCTCCTGGGCAATGGCGCGCTTTTCATAGCGGCTGGTTCCCGATGGCCAGCTACCATCCGGCGGGAATGCGCTTACCGGTAGCGCATCCCCCTGACCTTCGATCAACAGGCGTGTTACGCGCTGAACAAAATCCGGGGCGTCCTCAGGTACTACTGGAGGTCGGCTGCGCCGGTTGCTGGCTTTGCCTGGCAGCTTGATTTCGCCAAGTGCGGCCAGCGATGCCTGCAGGGCGGCAACATTGCGGCGTACCACTTCTTCACCGCGACGACCAAAGCTCTGTTCGATGCTTTGCCGAATTTGTGCCATGGCTTGCTCTTCGGGTAGCACCTTGCTTAATGAAAAAAAGCATGCCTGCATGACAATATTTATGCGTCTTCCCAATCCGGCCTGCTCAGCAACGCTATAACCATCCACCAGATATAGCTTACAGCGTCGTTCAATCAGTTGGCTCTGAAACTCCTGCGGCAGGCTATCCCAGAACTGATCCGCCGGCACGGCGCTATTGACCAACACGGTGGCGCCGCTTGCCGCGCTGGCCAGCACATCACGCCTGTCAATAAATTGCGGATCATGAATGCCAATAAACTGAGCGTGACGGATACGATAGGTGGAACGAATTGGCTGTGGCCCGAAGCGCAGATGGGAAATCGTTGTGGCGCCGGATTTGCGCGAGTCGTATTCAAAATGGCCCTGGGCATAGCCATCGGTTTGTTCGCCGATAATCTTTATTGAGGCTTTGTTGGCGGACACCGTGCCATCGGCGCCGAGGCCAAAAAAAAGCGCTCTGGTGACGTTATCCGGCTCGATATCGAAATCGCTATCAATCATCAGCGAGGAATGGGATACGTCATCACGAATGCCGACGGTAAAGCGGGTTTTCGGTTTGTCCTTTTTCAGCTCATCGAATACCGCTTTGACCATTGCCGGATTGAACTCTTTAGAGGACAGGCCATAGCGGCCGCCGATGATGCGCGGCAGGATAGCGCGCTCACCGGTGGCCACGGCATCGACCAGTGCCGAGGTCACTTCAAGCAGCAGCGGCTCGCCAACCGATCCGGGTTCCTTGGTACGGTCCATCACCGCCACCGCTTGAACCGTATCGGGTAGTGCTTTCAGCAGGTGGTTGATCGAGAAGGGGCGGAACAGTCTCACCTTGAGGATGCCGACTTTTTCTCCCTTGGCGCTCAGATACTCAACGGTCTCATGGGCGCACTCGGCGCCGGATCCCATCAGGATCATGACCCGTTCCGCCTGCGCGTGGCCGATGTAGTCAAATAACTGATAGTGACGGCCAGTGAGCGCCGCGAAGCGTTGCATAACGTCGCTGACAATGCCCGGGCAGGCGTTGTAGAACGGTTCTACTGCTTCTCGCGACTGAAAATAGGCATCCGGATTTTGCGACGTTCCACGAATTATTGGGCGGTCCGGGTCCAGTGCGCGCTGGTGGTGCGCTTGTACGGCATCGTTATCGATCAGTGCCCGCAGGGTATCCTCGTCTAGCAGGGCAACCTTGCTGATTTCATGGGATGTACGAAAGCCGTCAAAAAAATGCAGAAAAGGAATCCGTGACAGCAGCGTGGCGGCATGACCGATGGCGGCCATATCCTGAGCCTCCTGCGCTGAGCCTGAGGCCAGTAGGGCCATGCCTGTGCCCCGTGCGGCCATTACATCGGAGTGATCGCCGAAGATTGACAGGGCATGGGTAGCCACTGTGCGCGCGGCAACATGCATGCAGAATGATGTCAGTTCACCGGCCACCTTGAAAAGATCTGGCAGCATGAGCAGCAGTCCTTGAGAGGCGGTGAATGTGGTGGTCAGGGCGCCACTGGTAAGAGCGCCATGAACCGCGCCGGCGGCACCGCCCTCGGACTGCATCTCAATAACATCCGGGACGCTGCCCCATAAGTTGGTGCGGCCGCCGGAGGCCCAATCATCCGCATATTCGCCCATCACCGAAGCAGGGGTAATCGGATAAATAGCCACCACCTGACTGAGCTGATAGGCAACCCGGGCCACCGCCTCGTTGGCATCAAGGGTTTTGTAATGAATCGGGGCCATGCTTTGGCCAGGTGCGATGGGCTGGCTAGACATACTGGACAGACTCCCTGCTAACGACACCTTTTACTTTAGCGCCGAACAGCAGGGAATGCCCGTCATGTTGCCAACGACTGAGGGCTCGCTTTGATTACAGAATATATTTGCTCAGGTCCTCATCCTGGGCCAGCTCAGCCAGATGTCGATCCACCGCCGCAGCGTCCAGCACCAGGGCCTTATCGTGGTACTGCACAGCCAGGTCATCGGCATCGTAACTAATCTCTTCGAGCAGCTTTTCCAGCACCGTGTGTAAACGCCGTGCACCAATATTCTCGACCTTCTCGTTCACCTGCCAGGCAATTTCCGCTAGCCGACGGATACAGTCCGGGGTGAACTCTATTTTCAGGCCTTCGGTGGCCAGTAGCGCTCGGTACTGCTCCGTTAACGAAGCATCCGGTTCCGTAAGAATGCGTTCGAAGTCGTCCGGGGTCAGAGCTTCCAGCTCGACCCTGATGGGCAGACGGCCTTGCAGTTCCGGAATCAGATCGGAAGGCTTGGACATCTGAAAGGCACCAGAAGCAATAAACAGGATGTGATCAGTTTTTACCATGCCATATTTAGTGGTTACGGTGCTGCCTTCAATTAGCGGCAGCAAGTCACGCTGAACACCTTCGCGGCTAACATCAGCGCCCATGGTTTCGCCGCGACGGGCAACCTTATCGATCTCATCGATAAACACGATGCCATGCTGCTCGACCACATCAACGGCACGGGCTTTTAGCTCATCTTCATTAACCCGTCGCGCCGCTTCTTCATCCCGCGCCAGACGGAACGCTTCACGCACTTTGATTTTACGCATCTTGCGCTGGCCGCCACCCATCTTCGAGAACATCTGCTGTAGCTGGCTGGTCATCTCTTCCATGCCTGGGGGGGACATGATTTCCACGCCAATCTTCTGTTCTGCCAGATCAATTTCGATTTCGCGCTCATCCAGCTCGCCTTCGCGCAGCTTCTTGCGAAACAGTTGCCGGGTGGAGGAGTCTGTCGGCTCTCCCCCTCGCGCCGGAGGCAGCAGGGCATCAAGAATGCGATCCTCTGCCGCATCTTCCGCAGCCCGCTGGTGACGCTGCATGGCTTCCTCGCGCAGCATTTTTATGGCCATTTCCATAAGGTCGCGGATAATCGATTCCACATCCCGACCTACATAGCCTACTTCGGTAAACTTGGTTGCCTCGATTTTGATAAAGGGTGCATTGGCGAGCTTGGCCAGTCGTCGGGCGATTTCAGTTTTGCCAACACCGGTGGGGCCAATCATCAGAATATTCTTTGGCATTACCTCGGCGCGTAGTGCCTCAGGTAATTGCATGCGCCGCCAGCGATTACGCAGGGCAATGGCAACGGCTTTCTTTGCCGCTAGTTGGCCGACAATATGACGGTTTAGCTCGCGGACCGTATCGCGGGGGGTCAGTTCAGGCATGAGTGGTCTCGGTTATATGTGTGTTTACCAGGACAGTTCATCAATAGTGTGGCTCTGGTTGGTATAGACGCAGATGTCGCCGGCAATGCTGAGGCTTTTCTCGACAATTTCCCGGGCGCTGAGGTCGGTGTTTTCCAGTAATGCACGGGCAGCAGATTGGGCGTAGGGGCCGCCAGAGCCTATGGCAATCAAATCCATTTCTGGCTCAATCACATCACCATTGCCGGTAATGATCAGTGAATGTTCTTTGTCCGCCACTGCAAGCAGGGCTTCGAGGCGGCGCAGGGCGCGATCGGTGCGCCAGTCTTTTGCCATCTCCACCGCAGCACGGACCAGCTGTCCCTGATGTTTCTCCAGCTGGGACTCAAATCGTTCGAACAGGGTAAAAGCATCTGCCGTGCCGCCTGCAAAGCCGGCAATGACCTTGTTGTGAAACAGTCGGCGCACCTTGCGGGCATTGCCCTTCATTACGGTATTGCCCAGGGAAACCTGGCCGTCACCACCAATAACAACACTGTTGCCACGGCGGACGGAGACGATGGTAGTCACAGGCGGACTCCTTGCGGTGAAGAGGTAAATGGACGCGTCACATGGGACATGGGGACGTGGGCAGGAGTTTCAAGGCTTGCGGTTACATTGTGGCTGTGGGCGTCCCGGCGGGTCGGGCCGCTCCTGTATCAGCCGATCAGTCAGTCTTGGCGCGAATCGCCAGCGTCTCAATTCCCGCAGAAGCCAGCTTGTCCTGCGCCCGGTGGGCCGCGTTGGCGTTATCGAAAGGCCCGACCATTACTCGATACCAGGTATCACCATTATCCATCGACACGGGCTGTACTCGGGCACTCAGGCCATGCAGGATCAGCTCGCCACGGCGGCGGTCGGCATCGTTGTTGCGGCGGAAGCTGCCAGCCTGCAGCAGGTATTGCTCCTGACGGGAGGCCGCTGCCTGGGTGTTTTCGTCGGTGCCAGCGCCGGATTCTGCTTCCTGGTTGCGTCTGGCAGGCGCTGGATCATCTTCGCCCTTGGGAATGATTACCTCCATCTTGGGCAGCACCGCATAGAAGTCAAAGCGGGGACCGGTTTGCTTCGCCTCTGGCTGTTCCGTTGTCGCTACTTCTTTTGTTTGGCCGGTCATGTCTGGCGCATCGGCTCGCATGGTAGCGAGGTGATAAAGGAACATGACAAAGGCGCCACAGACAAGACCGCTAAACGCCCACACCCAGCCGGGCACCTGGCGCTCTGGCTTTCTGTTGCGGCTACGGCTGGGGCTGGCTCCTCGGGATGCAGGTTTGCGTGCCATTACATACGCTCCAGAGTGTTGATGCCCAAAAGGTCTAGACCTTGCTCCAATGTGCGACCGGTCAACGCGGCAAGACACAGCCGACTTTGTTTAACGGAGGCATCATCGGCATTTAATACCGGGCAGTTTTCATAGAAAGAAGAGAACAGCCCGGCAAGCTCATAAAGGTAGCTGCACAGCATGTGCGGCAACCCCTTGTCGACTACCTGATTCAATACTTCCGCAAACTGCACCAGATGATTGCCAAGCGCAATTTCCTGCTCAGCTTGTGGATCAATGGTGCCCTGCAGTTTACCGCTGTCCAAGCCCGCCTTGCGGAAGATGCTGGCGATACGTGTCCAGGCATACATCAGATAGGGAGCGGTGTTGCCGTCGAAGCTAAGCATCTGGTCAAAGTTGAAGATGTAATCGCTCTGTCGGCTTTTCGAAAGATCTGCATACTTTACTGCGCCAATGCCGACCTGGCGGGCGATGTCTTCCAGTGTGGATTGATCCATCTGTGGATTTTTTTCCTTCACCAGGACAAGAGCGCGCTGCTCCGCTTCGTTGAGCAGATCAATAAGTTTTACCGTGCCGCCATCACGTGTTTTGAAAGGTTTTCCGTCCGGGCCGTTCATGGTGCCAAATCCCATATGCACCAGATCGGTATCCATTTTGACAAAGTCCGCTCGCCGTGCCACTTCAAAGACCTGCTGGAAATGGAGTGCTTGGCGCTGATCAACAAAATACAACATACGATTGGCGTCGAATTCCTTTTGTCGATAGCGTAGTGCAGCAAGATCACTGGTGGCATACAGGAACCCGCCATCCTTCTTCTGCACAATTACCGGTAGTGGCTCGCCATCCTTGTTGCGGAACTGATCAAGAAATACGCAGGAGGCGCCATCGCTTTCACTGAGTAAGCCTTTCTGCTTGAGCTGGGCAACAACTTCTGTCAGCAGGGGGTTGTAGGTGCTTTCACCGCGCACATCGTCACGGCTCAGGCTGACGTCAAGACGCTCATAAACTTCAAAGCAATGGTTTAGAGAAATTTCGTTGAAGCGCTTCCATAGGGCCAGACAGTCTGCATCGCCGGATTGCAATTTGACCACTAGAGCGCGGGCACGATTGGCGAAGTCTTCCGATGCATCAAAGCGCTTTTTTGCATCTCGATAAAAAGCTTCCAGGTCTGATAGTTGCTGGCCGGCATCGCCGGGCAACTCTTCAAATAATGCCAGTAACATGCCGAACTGGGTGCCCCAGTCGCCGACATGGTTTTGCCGAACCACACGATGGCCGAGAAATTCAAGCGTGCGCGCTACCGCATCACCAATGATGGTGGAGCGCAAATGGCCAACATGCATTTCCTTGGCCAGATTCGGGCCAGAGTAATCGACCACCACGGTTTGTACTGGGTGGGCTGGGGCAACGCCAAGGCGGCTATCTGCCAGAGCATTGCTAAGTTGGCGGCCGAGCAGATCATCCGCCTGAAAGAAATTGATAAAGCCGGGGCCAGCAATTTCCGTGCGGCTGATGCTGCCATCCGCTGGCAGGTTGTTGATCAATAGCTCTGCCAGTTCACGGGGTTTCTTCTGCGCCGGCTTGGCCAGCATCAGGGCCAGGTTGGTGGCGTAATCGCCGTGGCTGCGGTCTTTGGTGCGATCAACCTGCGGCGTTACGGTGACATCCGCTGGCAGGGTGCCATTGGCTTTCAGTGCGGCTATGGCTTGATCAAGCGACTGGATAATGCGGTCTTTCATTGGTTGTCCGAAACACGGCGGATAATGGCCGGCGATTGTAAGGCAAAGCCGGCAGGTTTTCCTGCCGGCACTTGAGAAGCTTAAAGAAGGTCCACCGGGTCCACATCCAGATGCCAGCGACATTTACGCGCCAGCGGGTGGCTGTCCAGGCGGGCCAGCATCACATCAATGGCGCGGTGCAGTGGTGGCCGGTCCGGGCCAAGCAGTAGCAGCTGGCTGCGAAAGCGACCTTGACGGCGCTCGATGGGCGCCGGAATGGGGCCGAGCAGTTGAACCCCCTCGGGAAGCCCTTCCAGCTGAGCAATGTCACCAAGCAGAGACATGCCCTGATCGATTTTTGCGGCCTCCACACGGATTAATGCCAAATGACCGAACGGGGGCAGGCCTATATCGCGGCGCTCACCCAACAGGGCATCAGCCAGCTTGTTGTAATCGCCAGCCAGTAGTATGTGCAGTAACGGGTGTTCCGGGTGGCGACTTTGAATCAGGACCCGCCCAGCGACCTGCTCCCGACCAGTGCGGCCGGCAACCTGAAGGATGAGCTGCCCGGCGTGTTCAGGGCCACGAAAGTCAGAGCTTAAAAAGCCACCGTCGGCGTCGAGGATCACCGCCAGCGTAAGGTTGGGAAAGTGGTGGCCTTTGGCCAACATCTGGGTGCCCACCAAAATGGCGGGGGCGCCGCTATGGGCCTTTTTCAGGGCCGCATCCAGACTGCCCTTGCGCCGGGTGCTGTCGCGATCGACGCGGATGATGTTGCAATCTGGTAGTCGGGCCTTGAGCAGTTCTTCCAGCTTTTCTGTGCCGGTGCCGGCATCGCCCAGATTGCTTGAGCCACAACCCGGGCAGTGCCGGGGGATGCGTTGCTGGGCGCCACAGTGGTGACAGATCAGCCGGTTGTCGCTCTTGTGCCAGGTCATGTGCACGCTGCAGTGGCGACACTCGGCCTCCCAGCCGCAGTCGTGGCAATGGATCAATGGTGAGTAGCCGCGGCGGTTCAGGAATACCAGCGCCTGCTGTTTTTTGTTCAGGGTTTCTTCAATGGCCTTCAGGCTGTTAGGGCTAATGGGCTGCCGTCCTGGCAGGCTGCGACAGTCCTCCAGTAGCAGCGTTGGTGGCACGGCGTTGCCCGCTCGCTCGCTGAGCTTCAGATGGCGGTAGCGACCTGCTCTGGCAAGCTGCAGGGTTTCCAGTGCCGGTGTGGCACTACCCAGAACCACCGGGATGTCCAGCAGTCGGGCGCGCCACACAGCAAGGTCGCGGGCCGAGTAGCGCAGGCCGTCCTGTTGTTTCAGTGAGCCATCGTGGGCCTCGTCGACGATGATCATGCCAGGCTGCAGTAGCGGGGTAAAAATGGCCGAGCGGGTGCCCAGAATAATGCCCGCTTCACCCCGGCGGGCGCGCAGCCAGCCATGCAAACGCTCGCGGTCGGTCAGGCCAGAGTGCAGGCTGATTACAGGTACGTTGAAGCGCTTTTCAAAGCGCCGCACGGTCTGTGGAGTCAGGCCGATCTCCGGCACCAGCACCAGAATCTGCTTTTTTTCCGCCAGTAGCGGCGCCATGGCCTGTAGATAGACTTCGGTTTTACCGCTGCCGGTGATGCCATCCAGCAAAAACGGGGTAAAGCCCTTGGATCCCTGAATCGCCTTGATGGCAGCCAGCTGTTCGGTGCCTGGCGTGGGCGGTACTTCGGCCATCAGGCTGCGTGGGGCCGGTGCCTTGGATTCGACTTCGCGGAGTACCACCCAGCCCTTTTTTTCCAGAGACGTCAGAGCGGTACGCTGGATGTCCAGACCGGCAAGCATGTCAGCGGGCAGCCCGGCGGGGTGTTGCTGCAGTAGCTCCAGTGCCTGCTGCTGTCGCGGTGCCCGGTTTAGCGCCGAAGGCTCGGCAAAGCGACCCTGGGCGGTAAGCTGCCACTCCAATCGGCCGGGTAATAGAGCTTCGTTACCCTGACGTAGCAGCACAGGCAGCATGGTGGCGACAACATCGCCTATGGGGTGGTGGTAGTAGCTGGCGGCATGGTCACACAGCGCCATCAGGTCCTCATCAAGCAGCGGTTGCTGGTCGATGACCCGGCGGATGGGCTTAAGTTTGCTGCTCTCTACTTCGCTTTGCTGATGACCCCAGACCACGCCAATCAGCATCCGATTGCCGAAGGGCACCTCGCAGCGGCAGCCGGGTGCCGGCAGCTCCCCACTTCTGCCGGGCAGATAGTCAAACAGCTGCCGCAACGGCGCCGGTACGGCAACCTTTAGCACCAGAGTGGATGGGGAAGGGGGCATCAATGGCTCTCGGCAACAGATAAAGGCAGGATTGTCGCCTGCCCTGCTTGCGTCGCCAAGACAAGCTGGTATGATTCGCGCTCAAATTTGCCCGGCGCAAGCCGATAGTGTGGTGCCCGAAAACGGTTTCGGGTAGCGACACGCCAGGAGTCGAGTCATGAAAGCAGATATCCATCCCGAATACAAAGACGTCACCATTACCTGCTCTTGCGGCAATGTCATCAAGACCCGCTCGACCCGCGGTGATGATTTTCTGGTTGACGTTTGTTCAGCTTGCCACCCGTTCTATACCGGCAGCCAGAAGGTTTCCGATACCGGTGGCCAGATCGACAAGTTCAAGCAGCGTTTCGGCGCTATCGGGTCACGCAAGAAGTCCTGATCTGGTTAGGTCTGGTGACTCAAGCGAAAAGCACCCGCAGGGTGCTTTTTGCGTTTAATCGGGCCCCAGAAACAGTCTGTATAGCATGGCCGGCATTGGTGCCGGTGTTTTCCGGCAGACAGCCGGGCAGCCAAGGCTCCGGCCAAGGTTTGGGCGGATCAAGCAGGTCTAAGAGAGGCAAGTCATGTCTGATGAATTGAAACAGGCGGCACTGGAATATCACGCTAAACCCCGTCCGGGGAAAATCAGCGTGGAAGTGACCAAGCCGGCCGCCACCATGCGTGACCTGTCTCTTGCCTATAGCCCAGGTGTTGCCGAGCCGGTACGGGAAATTGCTCGCGAGCCGGAGCTGGCTTATCGCTACACCTCGAAAGGTAATCTGGTGGCAGTGATAAGTGATGGCACCGCTATTCTTGGTTTGGGCGATCTTGGTGCCCTGGCCTCCAAACCGGTGATGGAAGGTAAAGGCATTCTGTTCAAGCTGTTTGCCGGAATCGACGTATTCGATATTGAAATGGAGGCCGAGTCTACGCAGGCCTTTATTGATACGGTGGTGCGCATTCACAAAACCTTTGGCGGCATTAACCTTGAAGATATCAAGGCGCCGGAGTGTTTCGAAATCGAGCGTACTCTGAAAGAGCGGTGCAGCATCCCGGTATTCCATGACGATCAGCACGGCACTGCAATTGTGGTTGCAGCAGGCCTCGTCAATGCTTTGCGCATTCAGCAGAAAAAGATTGAAGATATTCGCGTGGTTTGTGTCGGGGCTGGTGCCGCCGGCGTGGCGTCGATCAAGCTGCTCATAGAGATGGGCGCGCGTAAGGAAAATATTCTGGTACTGGATCGCAAGGGTGTAATTCATTCTCGCCGCAACGATCTTACCCAGTTCAAGGCCGCGTTTGCCAATGACACTGACAAGCGCACCCTGGATGATGCAATTGATGGCGCGGATGTGTTTATTGGTGTGTCTGGCGCCGATATGCTGACGCAGGATATGGTGCTGAAAATGGCGCCGAAGCCGATCATTTTTGCGCTGGCTAATCCGGACCCGGAAATTCGCCCCGAGTTGGCCCGCGCCGTTCGCCCGGATGCGATTATTGCTACCGGTCGCTCCGACTATCCTAATCAGGTTAACAATGTACTGGGCTTCCCCTATATCTTCCGCGGCGCGCTGGATGTACGAGCCCGGGCTATCAATGAAGAGATGAAAATTGCTGCAGTGCATGCCATTGCTGCGCTGGTTCACGAACCGGTTCCGCAGGTGGTGCTGGATGCATATGGTGGTGAAGGCTTGTCGTTTGGCCCGGAGTACATTATTCCCAAGCCTACCGATCCGCGTCTGCTTGGTATTGTATCTGCAGCTGTTGCGAGAGCGGCGGTTGACTCAGGTGTGGCCGGTAAAGGTTATCCAGCCCACTACCCGTTAAGCACAGTAGATGATGTCTTTCCTCAGTAATATTCGAGAGAAATAAAAAAGGCCGGTTATCCGGCCTTTTTTATTTCTCTCGTCTGGCAATCGTCTCAGAACAGATGCTCAGGTTCATCTTGTACATCGTCGTGGATGGACTCAGATGGGCTGTTGCTATCCTGCTCGGGCACTGTGCCTTCAATAAAGTATTCAAAGATGGCGTCTGCGTCGCCGGGGCGAGCCAGTTTTCCGCTCGATGTATTGATTCGAGCGGTGACAATGCCAGCGGGCTGAGGTAATTGTTGCTCCTCTACGCCCTGCAGTGCATTGGTCATGTACTCCATCCAGATTGGCAGTGCGGCTCTGCCACCATACTCGCCGCGGCCAAGGGATGTTGGTTCATCAAAGCCTACCCAGACGGCGGCCACCAGTGCAGGAGAGTAGCCGACGAACCAGGCATCAACCTGATCGTTGGTGGTGCCGGTTTTGCCGGCAAGATCGCGCCGGCCCAGCTGACTTACCCGGTAGGCGGTGCCACGGCGCACCACGTCTTTAAGCATGGAGTCCATCAGCCATACATAGCGTGCGTCCACCGCGCGCTGAACTTCGATGGGTTCGGGAGTCGGCAATACACTTTGCTCGCTGACCACTTCTTTGGGATTCGCGATGGGCAGCTCTGGCTCTACTGTATCTGCTACCTCTGTCTGCTCCGCTGATTCTGTTGGGCACTCCGGGTCGCACAGCACTATCTCGGGGGCGAGCCACAGGGTGTTGTTCTGGTTATCGTCGATGCGCTGCATGAACCAGGGCTCAACGCGGAAGCCGCCATTGGCGAACACGCTGTACCCGGTTGCCATTTCCATGGGCGTCAATGCGGCACTGCCAAGTGCCAGAGAGAGATCGCGCTGGAATCGCTCGGTGGGCAGGCCAAACTCCTTCAGCGTAGCCACCGTGTTACTGATGCCGGTTTGTTGCAGCAGGCGAATCGATACCAGATTGAGAGAGCGGTACAGCGCCTCACGAAGACGGGTCGGACCATAGAAGCGGCTGCTTGCGCCGGTGGGGCGCCATGCTGTCTCTAGCGCCGAGTCTTCAAAAACGATTGGCGCGTCATTGATTAGCGAGGCAGGGGTCAGGCCTTTGCTCAGTCCGGCTGTATAGATAAACGGCTTGAGCGCGGAGCCTGCTTGACGCTGTCCTTGAAGGGCGCGGTTGAAATTTGACTGGTTGAAGCTGAAGCCACCAGCCAGCGAGCGCACAGCACCAGTTTTTGGGTCCAGCGCTACCAGCGCGCTTTGTGCCGCCGGAATCTGTGCCAGACGCCACTGACTATTGCCTTCAATAATGATTTCTCGCAGCCGCACTACGTCGCCAGCTTTGATGGCATCGGTTGTCCGCGTAAGCTCGGCGCCGACGGTGTCGACGTCAATATAGCGCCGTGCCCACTGAATGTTTTCCCAGCTCAGTGTGACCTGTTGGCCGTTGGCAAGAAGCGCTTTGGCATCTTGCTCTCCGGTGCTAATGATCAGTGCTGGCTGCAGGTCAGCAATGGGGTTAAATGGGCGCAGCAGTGCGGTCCACTGGTGCAGCAATGCGATGGACTCGTCGTTATCGGTAACCAGCTCTGGCTCCGGCAGCGGGTCTAGCTCTCCTATATCAAGGGAGGCTTCTGCGCCGCGCCAGCCATGGCGTTCATCGTATTCGTGCAAGCCAGAACGCAGCGCGTGCACCGCTGCTGCCTGACGCGGCCCTTCCAGTGTGGTGTAAACCCGAAGGCCGCTGGTATAGGCGTTCTCTGCACCGAATCGGGCAACCACTTCGCGGCGCACCATTTCCGCCAGATAGGATGCGTCCAGCTCTGGCGCCGGGCCGTGATAGCGGACGTCCACAGGTGCGGCGCGAGCAATATCCAGTTGCTCTTTATCGATAAAGCCAACTTTGTGCATGCGCCGTAGAATCCAGTTGCGCCGGCTCAAGGCACGGTCTGGATTGGTAATCGGGTTGTAAGCGGACGGCGCCTTGGGTAGGCCAGCGATCATTGCCCACTGGGGCAGATCAAGCTCGCTGATTGATTTGCCGTAATAGACCTGGGCGGCGGCTTCCGCGCCATAGGCGCGGTGGCCAAGGAAAATCTTGTTCATATAGAGCTCGAATATCTGCTCCTTGCTGAGCACCGACTCAATTTCCAGGGAAAGCACTATCTCATTGAATTTACGAAGGAATTTCTGCTCGCGATCAAGAAAGAAGTTGCGCGCTACCTGCATGGTAATGGTTGATCCGCCGGAGCGGATCTCGCGGTAGCGCAGCAGTTCAGCAAAGGCTCGGAGCAGGCCGCGCACGTCCACGCCGCCATGCTCGAAGAAGCGGTCATCCTCCGCTGCCAGTACGGCCTTAACAAACATTGGTGGCAGTTGCTCGTATTTAAGGGGCGTCCTGCGCTTGTCGCCGAACTCGCCAATTAGCAGTCCGTCAGCCGAGTAAACCCGCAGGGGGATTTGGAAAGACACATCGCTCAACTGGCTGGCTGGGGGCAGTTGCGGGGCCAGATATAAGTAGGCGGCATTAAGCACCATGATGGTGCCGGCGACGGAAAGGGTTGCTGCCAACAGTAGCCAGCGCCACCAAGGTCTTCGTAACTGCATGATTTTCAAACCTGAAAAACTGTCATTTTGGGGGGTAGGCCGGAAGCCACCCGTGAAGCCCGTCATTATATGGGGCAAAGCAAGTTGTGATCTAACATCCTTTCTGTTATTAATTATTCCTAAAGTGATTAGACATGAATATCCTGTAAGTGTATATTTCTTCGATAAAAATAGTCCGATAACAACCAGATAGGACATCAACGTGCTGGCCTTGTTCAGGAAAAAGTCCCAGATATATCTGGGAATCGACATCAGCTCTACCGCAGTCAAGCTGCTTGAGCTGTCCAAGTCCGGGGGGCGCTACAGGGTCGAGAGCTACGGTGTCGAGCCGTTGCCGGCCAATGCGGTTCAGGAAAAAAACATCGTTGACGTCGAAGGCGTTGGTGACGCCATCGCTCGTCTGGTCAGTCGCACGCGCCCGGGCTCCAAGATGGCCGCCGTGGCTGTGGCTGGCTCTGCGGTGATTACCAAGATGATTGAGATGGATGCCTCCTACGGTGAGGATGAAATCGAGAATCAGCTGAAGATCGAGGCAGATCAGTATATTCCTTTCCCTCTGGACGAAGTTCGCATGGATTTTGAAATTCTTGGCGAGTCCGAGAGTAATCCAGACAAAGTTGATGTCCTGCTGGCTGCGTCGCGCACCGAAAACGTCGAGATGCGCGAAGACGCTCTTGAAATTGGTGGTTTGCAAGCCAAGGTTGTAGATGTTGAAGCCTACACCATGGAGCGTGCTTTCCAGCTGGTTCTGCCGCAACTGCCTAATGCGGCGGAGTTGGAAACCATCGCGCTGTTTGATATCGGTGCGACTATGACCACGCTCAACGTTTTCCATCAGGGGCGCACTGTATATACCCGCGAGCAGTTGTTTGGCGGTAAGCAGTTAACTGAAGAAATTCAGCGTCGTTATGGCATTTCCATGGAAGAGGCAGGGCTTGCCAAGAAAACCGGTGAGTTGCCGGATGACTACGAGAGCGAAGTTTTGCAGCCCTTCAAGGACGCGATTGTCCAGCAGGTTAACCGTTCGCTGCAGTTCTTCTATGGTTCTACCCAGTTTAATGAAGTTGATTACATCCTTTTGGCCGGTGGTTCGGCATCAATCGCTGGCCTGCCGGAACTGATCCAGGACAAGGTAGGTGCTGCCTGCTCGGTATCCAATCCGTTTACCGACATGGCGCTGTCTAACAAGGTTAGCGCCAGCGCAATCGCCAACGATGCTCCCGCGATGATGATCGCCTGTGGCCTTGCCCTGAGGAGCTTCGACCAATGACAACAATTAACCTTCTCCCCTGGCGTGAGGCGCGCCGTAAGCAGCAGCAGCAGGATTTCATCATCATGCTGGCATTTGCTGCTGTGCTTGGCGCGCTGGTGTTCTTCGGCTGGAAGAGTGTCGTTGATGGCAAGGTTGATAATCAGCGCAACCGCAATGGCTATATTGAGCGGGAGCTTTCCCAGCTGGATCAGCAGATCAAGGAAATCGGTGAGCTTGAGCGTCGTCGTGAAGAGCTGATTTCGAGGATGAACGTTATTCAGGATCTACAGAATAACCGACCCTACATTGTCTACATGTTTGATCAGTTGGTGAGAACTCTGCCAGATGGTGTGTACTACACCAGCATTGAGCGCAAGGGCGATCTCTTCACTATCTCGGGCATTGCAGATTCCAATAACCGTATCTCAGCGTTGATGCGCAATCTGAACGATTCGGCATGGTTTAAGGATCCGGATTTGCGAACCGTCGCTGCTGCAGCTGGCGATGCTCAGGCGAATACCTTTAGCTTGACGGTTAGTCAGGAACTCCCCAGCGCCAATAGCGATAGCCAAGGGGGTGGCAAATGAGCAAAGCCGATAAGAAGGCCTTTGATCCGCAGGAGTTGATGGATGTCCTGCAGAATCTCGATTTTGAGAATGTGGGTGGCTGGCCATTGCCGGTTAAGTTTGGTGCGGCGGTGCTGGTGTTTGTTGCGGTGCTCGCAGCTGGCTACTTCCTGAGTATTGTCGAGCAGAACAGTCAGCTAGAGCGCTACCTGAATGAAGAGACCAACCTCATGCAGCAGTATGAGAAGAAGGCCTTCACAGCGCAGAATCTTGAGCAGTATAAAAGGCAGATGGTGGATATGGAGGAGATGTTTGGCTCGCTACTAAGCCAGCTGCCCAAGGACACCGAAGTGCCTGGTCTGCTTGAAGACATTACCCATACTGGTCTGGGCAGCGGCCTTGAGATTGACCGTATTGAGTTAGGTTCGGTTGTAGAGCGAGAGTTTTATGCCGAGCTTCCTATCAAGATGACGGTGCGCGGAGACTTTCATGGTTTCGGCTCATTTGTTAGCGGTGTAGCTGCGTTGCCGCGGATCGTGACGTTGGATGACTTTTCCATCAAGCCGGTTAGTCAGTCGGCAAACCGCTTTCTTGAGATGTCCATCAGCGCCAAAACGTATCGCTATGCGTCTGGGGCGGCAGCTCCGGCGGGGAGGCGTAAATGATGATCGCGCGCCAAGTCAAAATTGCATTTCGTAGTCTGCTGGCAGTAGTGGCTCTGGCCTCCCTGTCCGCCTGCGGTGGTTCGGGCGATTTCTCCGATCTGCAGGCAAAAATGGCAGAGATCAAGGCGCGGCCCAGAGGTCGCATTGAGCCGCCGCCGGAATTTGCGCCGATTGCCAGTGTGTCTTACTCAGTGCATCAGCTGCGCGGGCCCTTTACTCCGCCTATTGATGATTCTGGAGTGGAGATTCCTCAGGGGCGGCAGGTCGAGCCTGACTTCACTCGCCCGCGGGAATATCTGGAACGCTTTACTCTGGACTCCCTGAAAATGGTGGGTTCGATTTCTCGCCCAGGACAGCCCCTCGAGGTGCTGGTGAAGGACCCGACTGGCACTGTGAATCGGGCCCGGGTCGGCAATCACATGGGCAAAAATTTCGGTCGTATTATTGACGTTTCAGAAACATCGGTTGGCGTACTTGAAATCGTACCCGACGGGCAAGATGGATGGGTCGAACGTGCCCGTACCATCAAGCTAGCTGAATAAACGGAGCTGGGGATAACACCATGACAATCAAAATGGCTAGAACAAAAAAGCACTCAGCTGCTCGCAGAATTTCGCTGATCCTCGGCGCGGCGCTGGTGTCGGTGATTACGACGGTTGCCTCTGCAGCCACTCTGAAAGACATTAGCTACGCGTCTCTACCCGGCAATCGCCTGGAAGTGCGCTTGGCGTTTGATGGCGCTCCGCCGGAGGTAAAGGGTTACAGCATCGAAAAGCCGGCCCGTATTGCCCTCGATTTGTTAGATGCGACCAGTGGTCTGACGACCAAGTATCACAACTTGGGTACTGGCAATGCGCGCAGCATCACGGTCGTAGAGGCCAAGGATCGTACTCGACTGATCGTTAACATGATCCAGTTGCAGGGCTACGAGACGGAAGTGCAGGGTAATGATCTTGTGCTCGTGCTCGGCGTCGACGGCAATGCCGCAGCGCAGACCGCGGCTGCCCCCAGCGATGGCGCAGTGGCTGTGCCAGATGCGGGCTCGCTGGATGTGCGCACTGTGGACTTCCGCCGTGGCAGTCAGGGCGAAGGCCAGATCAATATCAGTCTTTCATCTTCCTCTATTCCGGTAGATGTGCGCGAAGAGGGCGGTCGGATTATTGCCCGATTCGTTGGTGCCAAGCTGCCTACGGATCTGCATCGTCGTCTCGATGTGACTGACTTTGCTACTCCGGTTAAATTCATTGACTCCCGTTACGACGGTCAAAGTACGGTAATGATTGTGGAGGCTGATGGCAGCTGGGAATACCTTGCCTATCAGGCCGACAACATGTTCACCATCAATGTTAAACCGGTGACTCAGGTTGAAGCCTCCAAGCGTAAGAAAGATGCATTCCAGTATTCCGGTGAAAAACTGTCGCTCAGCTTCCAGGATATTGAGGTTCGTTCGGTTCTGCAGCTGGTTGCCGATTTCACCAGTCTCAACCTGGTTGCTTCGGATACTGTTACTGGTCGTATTACCTTGCGCCTGCAGAACGTGCCTTGGGATCAGGCTCTGGATCTGATTCTGAAGACCAAAGGTTTGGATAAGCGTCAGATCGGTAATGTTCTTCTGGTGGCTCCTGCGGATGAAATCGCCGCTCGTGAGCAGCTAGAGCTGGAAAGTCAGAAGAAAATTGAGGCGCTGGCGCCGCTGCGTACCGAGTATGTCCGTGTGAACTATGCCCGCGCTGCAGATCTGGAGAAGCTGATCAAGGCGGAGGGTTCTTTGCTGACTAGCCG
>NZ_JAFMPS010000002.1:0-15030 GCF_020667895.1 Alcanivorax sp. 1008 | reverse complement strand
AAGCAGGAATTGCTGATCTTCATCACTCCCCGCCTGATCAAGGATGCGGTGGCCGGGAAGTGATGCGGGAAGCATGAGTGAAGACACACCAAGTATTTTCCTGATTGGGCCCATGGGTGCTGGAAAGAGCACCCTGGGTCGTCATCTTGCCCATATTCTTAAACGGCCCTTTTACGACTCTGACAAAGTTATTGAAGATCGTACCGGGGCCGACATTCCCTGGATTTTTGATGTTGAGGGAGAGGCCGGCTTTCGTCGTCGCGAGGAGGAGGTGATTGACGAATTAACCCTGCTGCCCGGAGTGGTCATGGCCACTGGCGGTGGCGTGGTGATGTGCGAAGCAAATCGGCGCCATCTTCATGAACGCGGGGTGGTGATCTATCTGTGGACGCCGGTTGAGGTGCAACTGGCCAGAACCCGGCAGGATCGTAATCGCCCGTTGCTGCAACAGCCGGACCCGGAGGCGGTGCTGCGTCGTTTGTTCGAGGTGCGTGATCCGCTCTATCGGCAGACCTGCCATCATATTGTGCCCACTTCTTCTGGCAATCTGCGTAAAGTATCTGATCAGGTCCTTGGTTGTCTCGGTATCGAAGCAACCGGATAATGGCCGCTTCTGGCCGGAGAGTTTTCATGCATACCCTCAATGTTGCGCTGGCTGAGCGCAGCTACCCTATCTATATCGGCAAAGGTCTGCTGGACCATGACCTGTTGCGCAAACATGTGCGGGCCCGTCAGGTTCTGGTGGTCACCAATGAGGCCATTGCGCCACTCTATCTGGACCGTGTGCTGGCCGGTCTTCAGGGCCTGCAGGTGGACTCCATGTTGTTGCCGGACGGAGAGAAGTATAAGTCGCTGGCAGTACTGGAAAAGATATTTGACCGGTTATTGGAAGGGCGCCATGCCCGAACCACCACACTGATCGCGCTGGGTGGTGGGGTTATTGGTGATATGGTTGGTTTTGCTGCAGCTTGCTATCAACGCGGGGTGGATTTTATTCAGGTGCCAACCACACTGCTGGCTCAAGTGGACTCTTCCGTGGGCGGCAAGACCGCAGTCAATCATCCCCGTGGAAAGAACATGATCGGTGCCTTTCATCAGCCGAAAGCGGTGATTATTGATACGGATGTACTTGAGACACTCCCGGCCCGTGAATTTAGTGCCGGGTTGGCGGAGGTTATCAAGTACGGCTTGATTCGTGATGTCGAATTTTATCGCTGGTTAACGGCCAATATTGACGCACTGTTAGGTCGCGATCCCTCGGTTCTGTCTGAGGCCATACTGCGTAGCTGTCAGAACAAGGCTGACGTCGTTGCCGAGGATGAAACGGAACAGGGTAGCCGGGCGTTGCTAAATCTCGGTCATACCTTTGGTCATGCCATCGAAACCGCTACCGGCTACAGTGCCTGGTTGCATGGTGAGGCTGTAGCCACTGGCATGATCATGGCTGCTCAATTGTCCGCTGATCTGGGTTGGTTGCCACAGGCTGATGTCGATGCGCTAAGTGCCTTGCTGGCGCGCATGGGACTGCCAGTAAAGCCGCCTGTTGGGATGACTGCCAGTCAATGTCGTGAGCTGATGGCGCTGGATAAGAAGGTACATGATGGCTCTTTGCGGCTAGTGCTGCTGAGGGCTATTGGTCAGGCGGTGGTTACCGCCGACTATGATGATGCGGTATTGATGCGGATGCTGGAACGAGACTGCGCTGCAGGAGAATAGCTTGGACGATCTGCTGACGACTGATGAGCTGGTGGACCAGCTGACCTCTGAGTCCATGGCTGGGAGGATGGTGCTGCTGGTAGGTGCGGACCCGGAAGCGGTGTCTGAGCGCCTTGGTTTGTCCGTGGAGAAGTTGATTGATTTTGGTGTTGAGCTGCTGCGCTTTGATGCGTTGCAGTTTCACACGGCAGATAGTCTTCTGGCAGAGCTGGCCGATGTGCTCGGGATTGATAGTGAGCATGTCATGGTTGGCCTTAAGGTTCGTGGGCAAACCGGCAACCCGCTGCTGATGGTGGTGGATAACGCGGAGTGTCTGGCGGCAGATGCGCGGGCGTTATTGCGCGCTCTGGCGACGCAAACTGAGTCAGGGCTTGGTGTCATATTTGGTGGTGAGCCTGATGCGGAGTCAGCCCTGCTAGATGCGGGGGTGCCGTTGTCGCTTGTTCTGGAAAGCGCAGAAGAGGCAGCCATTGAAGTGCCGCCGCCTGCGGGCTCCAATATGCCGACGCAGGAAAAGTCCTCGCTGGGTGGGCTGATGATTCCCTGGCGGCACCTTGCCGCCGTGGCGGGGCTGCTGTTGCTGGTATTGCTGTTCTGGCCCGACAATGAGACTGCACCGCCCGGGCATGATGTGCGCGAGCTAAGCCTGCCGCTGCCGCCGCCGGAGGTGGTCAGCGCAGGGCCTTCGCCAGGCCTGCCCCCGGCTGTTGAGCCCGAGGGTGCGCCTGTTGCGCCTGTTGCTGTTCAGGAGCCAGTGGCAAGCACGCCCGTGGTAGCCCCTGCTGAGCCGAGGGTGCAGTCTCCCGGATCCGAGCCAGCTGAGGAGTCAGAGCCGGCTCCGAAACCAACACCTGTGCCGCCTGCACCGCCGGTTAACCGCACCCCGGCTCTGACTGGAATGGCGGCCGAGCTGGCCTATCGTAATGAGGACTGGCTGTTGGCTCAGCAGGCAGAGCGCTGGATGTTGCAGGTGGCGGCCGCATCGTCTGAGGACGCTGCCAGAGCTATGCTTGATCGTCTGGGGCGCGAGCGTTCCGCTTACTACCGTGCCCGGCGCAACGGCAAAGTGGTATTTGTGGTGCTGGCGGGGAGCTGGGCGTCACGGGATCTGGCTCTGGCCGGACGTGACAGGCTGGCAGCGGAGTTTCGCCAGCTCGGGCCCTTCCCGCGCGAGATGCGCGCCATTCACAGTGAGATCATCGCCGTCAGATAATAGTTGTCGGCGGCTTGTCAGTGGGTCGCATTTGTCGGCCCACCGCCCAATGTGTAGAATGTGCTTCCTTTTTCGCCGTCGGTTTCGGCGTGGCTATTTGCCGCCTTCTGTAAGTCTCTGAATTTCATAGAGGAATGATGCTAATGCAGCAGAATCAAACGCTGGTGCAAGGGCTCTGTGGGCCTGAAGAATTCCGCGATAACTGTGGCTTTGGTCTGATTGCCCAAATGGAGGGCAAGCCAAGTCACCAGCTATTGCAAACAGCGATTGAAGCGCTGACCTGTATGACACACCGTGGTGGCATCAATGCTGATGGCAAAACCGGTGATGGTTGTGGTCTGTTGCTGCAGAAGCCTGACTCCTTCTTTCGGAAGGTGGCGCAGGAGCTGAATGTTGAGTTACCGGCCAGCTATGCGACCGGTATGGTGTTCGTTAATCCGGACCGGGAAAAGGCAGCAGCTCAGAAGGCTGTGCTGGACGAAGAGCTGCGAGCCGAAGGTCTGGACGTGCTCGGCTGGCGCGAAGTGCCGACGGATCCTTCCTGTCTTGGCCCCATTGCCCTGAACACCTTGCCTGGTTTTGCCCAGGTGTTGGTTGGCGGTGGCGAGCTGAGTAACTCTGATCTGAACCGTAAGCTGTTCTTTGCTCGACGCCGTGCGGAAAACCGGGTTGAAAATGACGGCTGCTTCTACGTTTGCTCGCTATCCGCCACGGTCATCTCCTATAAAGGTCTGATGATGCCGGTAGATCTGCCGCGTTTCTATCCTGATCTCGGCGATCAAGCCATGCAGACCGCCATCGTGGTTTTCCATCAGCGTTTCTCCACCAATACTATGCCGCGCTGGCCTCTGGCCCAGCCGTTCCGTTACCTCGCTCACAACGGCGAGATCAACACCATTGAAGGTAACCGTAACTGGTCTTTGGCGCGTACTCCAAAATTTGTCAGCGATCTTTTGCCGGATATGGATAGCCTGAGCCCTCTGGTCAATCGTACCGGTTCAGACTCGTCGAGCATGGATAACATGCTCGAAGTGCTGATGCATGGCGGCATGGACATGTTCCGTGCGGTGCGCATGATGGTGCCTCCCGCCTGGCAGAACGTTGAGTCAATGGATGCGGATTTGCGTGCATTCTACGAGTACAACTCAATGCATATGGAGCCGTGGGATGGGCCCGCTGGCATCGTGCTCACGGATGGGCGCTATGCGGTCTGTCTGTTGGATCGCAATGGTTTGCGTCCGGCTCGTTGGGTGATCACCAAGAACGGATTTATCACCGTCTCCTCGGAAGTTGGCGTGCATAGCTATCAGCCGGAAGATGTTATTGCCAAAGGCCGTGTTGGGCCGGGGCAGATTCTTGCTGTGGACACTGAAACCGGTGAGCTACTCAAGCATTCTGATATTGATAATCGCCTGAAGGTTCGTCACCCATACCGCAAGTGGCTGAAAGAAAATGCGCTGCGCATCGAGGCAGACTATGACACCGAAGTCGAGCGTATTGATGAAGTCAGCGCCGAGCAGCTACTGACCTATCAGAAGCTTTTTCAGGTTACCTTTGAAGAGCGCGATCAGGTGCTGCGCCCGCTGGCAGAGTCCGGGCAGGAAGCGGTTGGCTCCATGGGTGATGACACGCCGATGGCAGTATTGTCTCAGCGTCAGCGTCCGCTGTATGAGTTTTTCCGTCAGCAGTTCGCTCAGGTAACTAACCCACCTATCGATCCGCTGCGTGAAGCGATCGTCATGTCGCTGGAAACGTGCGTTGGTGCCGAGCGCAATATATTCGAAGAGACGGCCGATCATGCCGACCGCGCTATTCTGTCTACGCCTATTCTGTCGCATTCCAAGTTCGTTAACTTGCTGCGTATTGATCGCCCGGGCTACGGTAGCGAGCGTATTTCCCTGCATTACGATCCGTCCATTGGCCTCAAGCAGGCAGTGCTGAATATCTGTGAGCAGGCGGAAGCTGCAGTGCGTGCTGGCAAGGTATTTATGGTGCTGTCCGACTTTGGTATCGCTCAGGATAAATTGACGGTCCATGCCCTGATGGCAACCGGCGCTGTGCACCACCACCTTACCAAGACTGGCCTGCGCTGTAGCGCCAACATTATTGTCGAGACCGCTACGGTACGCGATCCACACCACTTCGCTACCCTGTTCGGCTTTGGTGCCACTGCGGTGTACCCGTATCTGGCATATGACGTAATCGCTGATATGGTACGTTCCGGCGAGCTAATTGGTGATGCCATTGAACTGCAGAAGAATTTCCGCAAGGGCATCAACAAGGGGCTGCTGAAGATCATTTCCAAGATGGGCATTTCCACCATTGCTTCCTATCGTGGTGCTCAGCTGTTTGAAATCATCGGTATTGCTGATGAGGTGGTGGATATCTGCTTCCACGGCTGTGCCAGCCGTATTGCCGGTGCTGATTTCAGTGACTTTGAGGAAGATCAGCGCATTCTGCGTGAAGACGCATGGAAGGCACGTAAGCCGATTGATGCAGGTGGTGCCCTGAAGTTTATTTATGGCAAGGAATACCACGCTTTCAATCCGGACGTGGTCCATGCCATCCATAAAGCTGTGAATACCGGCGATTACCGTGACTATCTGGATTTTGCCAATCTGGTAAACGATCGCGGTGTTGCAACCCTGCGTGACCTGTTTCGCCTGAAATCAGATGTCAAAGCATTGCCACTGGAAGAGGTGGAGCCGATTGAGGCCATTCTGCCGCGCTTTGATTCCGCTGGCATGTCATTGGGCGCTCTTTCGCCGGAGGCCCATGAAGCGATTGCTACCGCGATGAACCGCCTTGGTGGTCGTTCTAACTCTGGTGAAGGCGGCGAAGACCCGGCTCGTTTTGGTACTGAGCGTGTGTCAAAGATCAAGCAGGTGGCGTCAGGGCGATTTGGTGTTACCCCGCATTATCTGGTTAACGCTGAGGTGCTGCAGATCAAGGTTGCCCAGGGCGCCAAACCTGGAGAAGGCGGTCAGCTGCCGGGTGGCAAGGTCAATGATCTGATTGCCCGTCTGCGCTATTCCGTTCCGGGTGTCACCCTGATTTCGCCGCCGCCGCATCACGACATCTACTCTATTGAGGATCTGGCGCAGCTGATTTTTGACCTCAAGCAGGTTAACCCGGATGCCCTGGTATCGGTGAAGTTGGTGTCCGAGCCCGGCGTCGGTACCATCGCCGCGGGTGTCGCCAAGGCTTATGCTGACCTGATTACTATTTCCGGTTATGACGGCGGTACTGCCGCTAGCCCGCTGACCTCGATCCGTTATGCCGGTTCACCCTGGGAGCTGGGTCTGTCAGAGGCGCATCAGGCATTGCGCATGAATGATCTGCGCGGCAAGGTCAGGTTGCAGACAGATGGCGGCCTGAAGACTGGCCTGGATGTGGTCAAGGCTGCAATCCTCGGTGCTGAGTCATTTGGCTTCGGCACCGTGCCGATGGTGGTGTTGGGCTGTAAATACCTACGCATCTGTCACCTGAACAACTGTGCAACCGGCGTTGCTACGCAGCGTGATGATCTGCGTAAGGAGCACTTTATCGGTGCGCCGGAAATGCTGATGAACTACTTCCGCTTTGTTGCTGAAGAAGTGCGTCATTTGCTGGCGGATCTGGGAGTGCGCTCGCTTGCCGAGTTGATCGGGCGTGTCGATCTACTGGCGGTTAGCGAAGGCCTGACCAAGCGACAGGGCAAACTGAATCTATTGCCAATTCTGCGTAACGACAATGTGTCGGCAGACAAGCCCCAGTTCTGTGAAATTACGCGTAATGCGCCGTTTGACAATGGTGAGCTAGCGGAACAGATGGTCGCGGATATGTTGCCGGCGATTGAAAACCGCACCGGTGGCTCGTTCCACTATGGCATCACTAACTGCAATCGCTCCATTGGTGCGCGCGTGTCTGGTGAAATTGCCAAGCGTTACGGCAATACCGATATGGAAAAAACTCCGCTCCGCATTCGCCTAACCGGTACTGCCGGGCAGAGTTTCGGTGTTTTCAACGCCGGTGGCCTGCACCTGCATCTCGAGGGCGATGCCAATGATTATGTCGGTAAAGGCATGGCCGGCGGCAAGATTGTAATTGCTCCGCCGAAGGGCAGTAGCTATGCCAGTCAGGATAGCGCCATTATTGGCAATACCTGTTTGTATGGTGCCACCGGAGGCAAGCTGTTCGCTGCCGGTACTGCCGGTGAACGTTTTGCGGTGCGCAACTCTGGTGCCCATGCAGTGATTGAAGGTGCCGGTGATCATTGTTGTGAATATATGACTGGTGGTTGTGTCACAGTGTTGGGCGCGACCGGGCATAACTTTGGCGCTGGTATGACAGGTGGTTTTGCCTATGTGCTGGACGAGAAGGGCGTATTTTTCGAGTTAATCAATCCGGAGTTGATTGAGCTGCGCCGCATTAGCACAGAGGATACAGAGGCACACCGCAGTCACCTGCTACGGGTAATCCGTGAGTATGTACAGGAAACCGGCAGCGAGTGGGGCGCCCATATTCTTGATAACTTTGATGCCATGAGTCGCAAGTTCTGGCTGGTAAAGCCGAAGGCGGCAAGCCTGACCAACCTGCTGAAAAGCACCCGCGCCAACCCGGCCTGATGAGGTAGATAGCGATGGTTGAAAGACTGAGCAACGATTTCCAGTTTCTGGACGTGCCGCGCAAGGATCCCAAGAAAAAGGAGGCCGAGCTACGCCGTGGCGGTTATGAAGAAATCTATTACCCGTTCGAAACCCGTGAGGTGGAGCATCAGGCTCACCGCTGTCTGGCCTGTGGTAACCCTTATTGCGAGTGGAAGTGCCCGGTTCATAATTACATCCCGAACTGGCTCAAACTGATTTCCGAAGGCAACCTGATGGAAGCGGTGGAGCTGTGTCATCAGACTAATGCTCTGCCGGAGGTGTGTGGTCGGGTGTGCCCACAGGATCGACTTTGTGAGGGCGCTTGCACGCTGAATGATGGCTTCGGTGCGGTAACTATTGGTTCTGCTGAGAAGTATATTACGGATACCGCTATTGCCATGGGTTGGCGTCCGGATATGTCCAAGGTGGTACCAACCGGCAAGAAGGTGGCGGTCATTGGTGCTGGTCCGGCGGGCATTGGCTGTGCAGACCTGTTGGTGCGTAATGGCGTTAAGCCGGTGGTATTCGATCGTTACCCGGAAATTGGTGGGCTGCTGACCTTTGGTATTCCTGAGTTCAAGCTGGAAAAACCGGTAATGGAAAAGCGCCGGGAAATTCTGGAAGGTATGGGCGTCGAATTCCGTTTGAATATGGAAATTGGCCGGGATATCAGTATTGACCAGCTGCTCGAAGAATATGATGCCGTGTTTATGGGTATGGGCACTTACACGTACATGAAGGGCGGCTTCCCTGGCGAAGATTTGGCCGGGGTGTACGATGCGCTTCCATTCCTGATTTCTAACGTCAATCGCAACCTGGGTTTTGAGAAGAGTCCGGCGGACTTTATTGACCTTAAGGGTAAGCGGGTGGTGGTGCTGGGTGGTGGTGATACAGCTATGGACTGTAACCGCACCTCGATTCGACAGGGCGCGTCCAGTGTCATCTGTGCGTACCGCCGTGACGAAGAAAACATGCCAGGCTCCCGTCGCGAAGTTGCGAATGCCCGCGAGGAGGGCGTGCAGTTTCTGTTCAACCGGCAGCCCATTGAAATTGTTGGTGAGGCGGGCAAGGTTACTGGCATCAAGGTGGTGGAAACCCGTCTTGGTGACGCAGATGCCAATGGACGTCGCCGCCCTGAGCCTATCCCGGGTAGTGAGCAAATCCTGCCGGCGGACGCTGTGTTGATTGCCTTTGGTTTCCGTCCCAGCCCGGCGGACTGGTTCACGGACAAGGAAATTGCCATGGATGAGTCGGGTCGTGTGGTTGCCGCGGAAAAGCAGAAATTTGCCTTCCAGACATCCAATCAGAAAATCTTTGCCGGTGGCGACATGGTTCGCGGCTCGGATCTCGTCGTGACGGCGATCTGGGAGGGCCGGGAAGCGGCCAAGGGCATTCTTGACTATCTGGACGTGTAATGACTTTTGCACCACTGAAGAATGACCGCTTTCTGCGTGCGCTAAAGCGCCAGCCCGTCGACATTACTCCGGTCTGGATGATGCGCCAGGCGGGCCGCTATTTGCCGGAGTATCGTGCCTCACGGCAGAAAGCGGGCAGCTTTATGGATCTGTGCACCAATCCTGATCTGGCCTGTGAAGTGACTCTGCAGCCGCTGGAACGGTATCCGCTGGATGCTGCCATTCTATTCTCTGACATCCTCACCATTCCGGATGCCATGGGATTGGGGCTGTATTTTGAAACTGGCGAAGGCCCGCGTTTCAAAAAAATCGTGCGCACTGCTGCGGATGTGGCGGCTCTGCCGATTCCCGATGTGGAAAGCGATCTTGGCTATGTGATGAAGGCGGTCAGTACTATTCGCCGAGAGTTGAATGGCCGGGTACCGTTAATCGGTTTTTCCGGTAGTCCATGGACTCTCGCCACCTACATGGTAGAAGGCGGCTCGTCCAAGGACTTTCGCCATCTGAAGGCGATGATCTACGACCAGCCGGAAGTGGCACATCAGCTGCTCGACAAGCTGGCACAGACAGTTATCGCGTATCTGAATGGACAGATTCGCAATGGCGCTCAGGCAGTACAGATTTTTGATACCTGGGGTGGGGCTCTGTCGGCTGCTGCCTATCAGGAGTTTTCCCTGCGTTATATGAAGCAAATTGTTGATGGCTTGATTCGTGATCATGATGGCCGGCCGGTGCCGGTGATCCTGTTTACCAAGAATGGCGGGCTTTGGCTTGAGTCCATGGCTGCTACAGGCTGCGATGCTTTGGGCCTGGACTGGACTATCAATATCGGCGATGCGCGCCGTCGCGTGGGTGACAAGGTTGCCCTGCAGGGCAATATGGATCCGGCAGTGCTTTACGCGTCGCCGGATACCATTCGTGCAGAAGTGAAGCGTATTTTGACGGATTTTGGTGATCAACCGGGCCATGTGTTTAACCTTGGCCATGGCATTACCCCGGAGGTTGATCCTGAGCATGCACGAGTGTTTATTGAGGCGGTGCATGAGTTCAGCAGGCGTTAAAGTTCGCTGAAACAAAAAAGGGCGCCTTAGTGGCGCCCTTTTTTGTTTCAGCTGCTGGTCGTTACATGCCGATCTTGCGTAACTGATAGACGTTGTGGGTCAGGGCCACGACTTCGCCGCTGGTATCCTTCAGTTCCATATCCCAGACATATTCGCACTTGCCGTTGGCTTCCGTTTCAGCCTCGATGCGTGCAATTTCCTCTTCGCTGATTCGCACTTCTACGGTGATGTCCGTCTTCGCCGGGCGCCGGAAGCGAATGCTCATATCCTTGACGATCGGATAGTATTTTCGGGTATTAAAGCTGGTCGTATAAACAACCCCTCCAGGTAGCTCTGCCAGAGTGAACAGTGCGCCGGCGTACATGGTGCCTATGTGGTTGATGTTGAGGTCGTAGGGCATCAGCATTTTGCAATAGCCGCGCTCCAGTTCCAGAACTTTCACGCCGCAGCGGCTGACAAACGGGAAGGTGTTTTCAGATGCCTGACGAATGGTTTCAAGTTGTTCGGCGGTAAAGGACATGATGCTCTCCGGTGGCCTGCCATTGTTTCAGTGAGGAGGATGCTACCATCGGCAAAATCCTATGGAGTTATCCGAAATGGTCAGAGGCTTGGTGAAAACCGTCATGCTGGGGCTTCTCTGGTCACAGAGTGCCTCTGCTGCGGTGGTTCTGATGTATCACCATATCGATGCCAGCACCCCGCCAGCCACCTCGGTCAGCCCGGAGCAATTCGTGGACAACCTTGACCGTCTGGCTGCTGAAGGTTTCGAAGTGGTGCGACTGGATGAGCTTATTGAGCGTGTCAGAAACGGCGTTGACCCGCGCCAGAAACTTGCAGCCATCACCTTTGATGACGCCTACCGCAGTATTTATGAGGTCGGCTTGCCTGAGTTGGAGGCCCGTGGCTGGAAGGGCTCGGTGTTTATCAATACTGGCGGGGTTGGCGAAACCGGGCGAGCAATGAGTCGGGCGATGATTGTCGATGCTCATCAGCGCGGCCACCTGTTGCTCGGTCACTCGCACTCACATCCCCACATGGTGCGGCAGCTGGAGAGCGAAACGGAGCAGCAGTGGCTGGAGCGCATTCAGCGGGACATAGAAACGGCGCATCAGCAGCTTGGACAGTGGCTTGGCGAGCCTCCACTACCGTGGCTGGCGTGGCCCTACGGCGAGCAGAGTGCGCCATTGAGGGCCCTGGTGAAGAGCATGGGCTACCTTGCCTTTGGTCAGCAAAGCGGTGCGCTGGATGAGCATGTGGACTGGCAGAATATTCCGCGCATTCCGGTCAACGGCCTGCATTCAGACTGGAGCATGTTGCGTGACAAGGTGTTGGCCCTGCCATTTCCGGTGCGTACAGCTCTGCCCGCAGATGGGGTTACCCGAGAGGGACGTCCGACTCTGACACTGCTGCTTAACGGCGATTGGCGCCGGCGTAATATTCAGTGCTTTGCTGGAGCAAGGCGGGTGGCCCCGGTGGTTCGCTTCAGTGATGGCGTCAGTGAGGTGACCGTGCGCAGTCAGGCGGATATTCCTGAGGGGCGCAGCCGCTATAACTGCACTGCGGCTGGCACCGATGGGCGATTCCATTGGTACTCCTGGGTGTGGATGCGCCGCGTTGGGGAGCAATGGTACGTGGAGTAATCAGTAGTCGCTAAAACGCTCGAACTGGTTCTGGCGTATCAGGCCGCGCACCATGCCGATATATTCCTCGCCCAGCTCTGAATAACCTTCCAGTCCGGCTGCCAGATCACTGCCGCTAAAGGACTGCTCCTGCCGGCGGGCTTCCTCGCGGAGCAGACGTAGCTCGGTATAGCGAGGGTGGCTGTTCAGATTGTGCATATAGCGCCGCACGCTTTCTGCGGGGGATGAGAATCGGGCTACTTCATGACGTGCATTTGCCAGGCGCTGCTGGGGCACCAGTCCGCAGCCTGGCACAAAGCACCAGTGGCCGAAGTAGTTATTGCCCTCCACGGCAAAGCGAGACGTTCCCCAAGCCGATTCCAGCGCTCCCTGGGCGAGAGCCAGGTCTGCCGGGACAATATCAATGCGGCGCAGTAGAACCCTGCTCCAGTCGCTGCTCGGTTGTTCCGGGAGGTCAAGGCGATAGCGTCGTGACAACTCCTCTAACCAGACCTTATCGTCCCGACTCAGCGGCTGGTTATCCTGAATTTTCTTATGCAACTCCATTAGCCTTGCACGCTTTTCAAGTAGCTTGCGGTTGTTGTTCTGGATGGCTGGCAACAGAAGATTGACCAGACGGGCCTTGCGGGCCTCGGTTTCGTCTTCTGGCAGAGGCCAGATTGGTGGCTCATCCTGCTGGCCCGACTGCCGTTTCATGTCGCTCTGGGTGCCCTGATACCAGTGGTTCAGCACCGGCAGGGTGAGCAGCACCACCGCCAATGCCAGCCATGCGCTGCGGCGCCAGAGAGTTGTGTGATTGTGCTTATCTGCCATGAAGGCTCCGGTACGGCTTTGGCTCCGGCGCGCTATGACTCAGGGCTGAGTCAGCAGGTCCGTGCGGGCTGCGCAGATAAAGTCGTTACGGTGCAGGCCACCGATTTTATGGGTCCACCAAGTGACAGTTACCTTGCCCCACTCGGTTAGCAGTGCGGGGTGATGGCCAAGCGACTCCGCCAGCTCTGCAACTTGCTCGGTAAATGCCATGGCTGCAGCAAAATCAGTGAAAGAGAACTGTCGTTGCAGTTTTACCACGCTGTCTTCCTCGACCAGCTTCCATTCAGGAATGTCGCCATGCCACAGAGCGATTTGCTGCTCGTTGGCCTGCGGCGCATCGGCGCGGCAGGCCTCACATGTTTCATTGGCAAGACTCATTGGTTGGCTACCGTGGGCAGAGAGCAAAGCCGTGCAGGCGCCTTGCTGCCACCGGGAGCAATCCGTGCAAGCATGCGCCGTGTCCGTTCAAGTTCGGTTTCATCCCGCTCCTTGCCGGGCATTTCCATGGCGTCAGCGATGCGAAGCAGCACTGATTTCATGGTATCAGGCATCAGTGCCGGTTGGCGGTGCTGGACCACATAGATCAGCTCGCCTTTCTTGAACAGCAGGAAGCCATAATAGTAGAGGCCTGATACCTCCGGGCTGTCAGCGACTTTGCTACTGTCCACATCCAGACTGACCACCGACATGATGGCCCGCGGGTCGCTATCCTGAATTTGCTCGCGGTATACCACTTCAGCCGACTTGATCATTGGTGAGTCGGCCACCACGCTACGCAGGTAGCCATTCAGAACCAGATTGAGCAGGGTCTGATCGGCGGCGAAGCGGGGAATGCGCAGGTTCGGGTTGCCCTCTGCGCGCAGATAGTCAATACGGAACATGCGGCCGCTGGCATCCCACATGGTGGTCGAGCCGCCATAAGGATCACAGCGCTCGTCCATGGTGACGTGTCCACGGAAGGTATTCATGCTCAAGTCGATGGAGTAAGCCGCTGCCGGGGCGTGGTACAGATCACCCTCACGGGCGCCTTGCATGCCTTGGCAGCCGGTTAACAGCAACGCCGTGGTGGAGATCAGGGCGGCGGACAGGGAGCGTATTTTTGTTGTCATTATGATGATCCTGAAACAGCAATGGCGGAATCATAGCACAGCCCCGGCGCCTGTCAGCTGGCCCGGAAGTATGGTTAATCCGGCAGCCGGCGGATCAGGTGCAGGCTCTTGAAGTTGCGCTCCGTGGCGAGGCGCTGCCATTCCTCCGATGCTTCACCTTCATCAGCAAATACTTCAGGCGTCAGAGTCTCCAGTTGCCGACATCCGGGCAGCTTCTTCAGACGTTTGTTGAAGGCTCGCAGCACTTTTCCCCGTTGGTCGATAGTCAGGTGCTCATCCAGCTCTGCCGGGCATTGCGCCGGATCGCCGGCCTCGAAGCTGAAGCGTTGCTCGGACAGCAGCACATGGTGGGTGATGTCCCGGGTACGGGGGTCGCGAATCTCGAAGCAGTCCGTGGTCCAGAAATAATGGCACTCTGCGGCGTTGGCCAACACCGGGCATAGGGCAAGCAATAACAGGAGACGGAGAGGTTTCATATTGGTCAGGAGCTTTCCTGCTGGCGCCGCTGTCGGCCCGGTTCCCATTGCAGCAGCATGGTATTTACGATCAATTCTTCCGGAATACGACCCCTGATTTGCTGGTGTAGTTCCGGCAGTTTGCTCCAGTGCAGACCGGGCAGCAGGTGGTGGGCGGTGTGATAGCCGAGATTCCAGGAAGTCAGGTTGTACAGTGGCAGCTCCACATTGCGAGAAGCAACATAATGATTATCTGTTTCCGTGCCAGCATGCTGGCCATAGGTGTTATCCAGCAAAACCAGTAGTAACAGCACCATTGGGCCGATAAACACAATCAGGGTGCGCAGCGGATCAATCAGCGCAAATACCAGAAGTGGCAGGTTGGCGAGTACAAACATCATCTTGAAGCGGCGATACAGCGTCGGGTGACTGCGGCCAATGCGAATGATCTCGGGATAAATACGCGCTGCATTGACCACATCAAACTTGATCCGGTTCATTAGCCGACCATCGGGCTCCTTCCAGGACGCCGGATCCTTGTCCTGATCCAGATAATGGCGGTGGTGGCCGATATTGTGGTGCAGCGTCCAGCTGAATGGACTGGTTCCAGTCTGCAGGTACATGACGCTTTCGAACAGGCGGTTTAGCCAGCGTACCCGGAAGGTATTCACGTGGTGGTGGTTATGGCAGATGGCACCGCTGGAGACCTGTACGGTCAGCAATAAAGCAGCCAATCCAAGCGCCATCCAGTGGCTGTCGACCAGAAAAAAGATCGAGAGTTGGGCCAGCATCACAGCCAGCACCAGAATGACTGCAGGGAAGTCCGCTCGATAGCGCATTAGAGACATACCACTTACTCATACTACTAATGAGAAGGCGGTATTCTATTGGGGCTGCGTATAACCACAAGGACTGATCGGGCCGTTAAGCCTGTCATTCGGGCCAATCGGCCTGTTTTGATGATTTTTTACCCATGCCGG
>NZ_JAFMPS010000029.1 GCF_020667895.1 Alcanivorax sp. 1008 | reverse complement strand
GCCGCTATCCTTCCTGGGCTCACAATCAGGTTGGTGAGACGCTCAACTCCGGGTTGGCCGCCTCTAGCCAGTATGCCTGCTTTACTAACTATACCCGCGACTTTGGCGCGCACTTGGCCAATATCCCGAGCGGCACCCGTGGCTTGCGCGAGGCCATCAATTTCCCCGAAGGCCCGTTGCGCTATGGTCAGCCGCGCCCAGACTCCACTAACAATTCCTTCTGCTTGAGCTGTCATCATGACAATGCCAAAGATGGCCTGACCGTAGACGCACTGGCATGGCGGCCGATCAATGTGGAAGACGACCCACGGCGTCAACCAAGCCAGCCGCTGCAGCGAGTGTTCGGCAATATTCCTGGCAACTGGATAGCACCTGGCCATGGCCCGGGCAGCCCGTCCTCTGCGCAGGTGGCACCGCCTGAGGGTCTCAAAGTGGACCAGTGGGTGCTGCCGCACTGATCACAGCTGACACCATGCTTGGCAAGCAAGCTGTCGCAATCAGCTTGCTTGCTAGTGGGGTAGAATGATCGATGTAGTGGTCATGCGTTGATGTAAAGCTGCGGAATGTGGGAAAAGTCTGGACGATGTCAGAGTCTGGAGGAAGCGACGGGCATCATTCCTGTATGGCCTCGCTGGGGAAGAGGTTACCGCTATAAAAGACATGGCTGGAAGATTCGAGATGGATGTGTTGACCCAGCCTTATACTATCTCCAAGCATATTATGGATGCTGCTGCCTGCTAAATAAGATCTTTAACATCGGGGGTCGGAGCTGTCGGCTGCGCTGTCTCAATTAGCAATGAAATCAGGTCATCTAAAGGAAAGGCTGAAGACGCTAGTCGGCCTTGGAGTATATGAAGGCCATTGTTTGCATATTCCTCGAAGGCTGTGACTAGGTAGTCCTGTGCCTCCTCGGCTCCGTGCAGACATGCGCTATCGCCGGTGTCTGCTAAGCCAATCAAATAGAGGAAGCCCTTCCAGCCAGGCGAATTAAAGTAAGTGTCAGGAATGGCTTTTCCGCTATCAGTCTTTTCGATGGGAATACGCTTTGAGTCCTTTATGCCAAGGGCAGCAGCAAACAACAAAACCCTCCAAATCTCTTTGAAAACGGGGGTGTCGCCGGAAGTTAAACTCTTTATGAGCTCCTCGTGGCACATATCACGTTGAATACGCCTCATAGATCGGCCTCCACAACTCTAGCGTACTCATCGTTCTTGTCTGGGAAGTACTGCTGAATACTATGCCCATTAACGATAAGCTCGGGGTTTGCACGGTCCGGAATGGTGGGGCCATGGTAAGCAAGATAGTAGCGCTTGCCGACACGCCCAGTTGAATTAAGCGCGCGCTCAACCTGTCCGTTATATTGCTCTGGGCTAACCAGCAGCAATACCTGCGGCGCTAGCTCAGGTATATTGCGCGCTACGCCATCTCGGAAAATGCTGAGAGAGCCAAATGGAGAGTCGATTGCAACGGGGTAGGCAGACCCTGATAAGTCCTTCAGGATGGTTGGAATTTCTGAGCGGCGCTTGGCTAAGGCTACGAGGCTGGCGATGAAGACAAGAGATGTGACCGTGCGTTCCCCGGTGCTCAGTGCTGCGTCTATCTCAAAATTACCACCATCTTCGAGTGAGCCTGGCACGCGCTTTCGAATGCGTAAGGTATAGTTTTCCGTGAGTTCGGCCCAATAATCCTTATTCATAATCTTACGGAAATGACGTCCAATCTCATCATTAAGCAACGGCCTAAGGTCTTCTGTCTCCGCTTTCAGGATGTTCTCAAGAATTGCGGCGCAATCCTCTACGGAATCTACGCGGCGTTGCGCGCAGGCCGCAGCCTCCTCTTTGTCCTGAATTTTTCGGATCTGCTGTTCGATGGCCGAGGTCTCTATCTTTCTGGATTCTATATCTCTTTCAAATCCACCAAGCTTGGAAAGCTGCTCATCTCTAGCGAGCTGGAACTTCCTTCGGCTCTCTTCAAGGTGCTGAACCTCGTCGTCATCCTTTCCGCCTAGAATCTGATGAATCTCCTCAATTTCCTCGTCACGATTTCGTATGTCGCGTACTAGGTCAAGTCGTTCTATGCTTAGCTGGCGAAGGTTCTCTTGAGTCTGGCTTGAGCTCGCTTCGATAACGCCGATTGCGTGGTCTAATACACCGACAGCATTGTTAAAGTCTTGATCGCCAGCAATAGTGAGAAGGCTTTCAACGGCAGCTCGTTCGGGAGTTCCTTCAGCAAGGTGTCGTGCACAAATACACTTCCCGTTTTCGATCAGCTCCTCTAGAAAAGTATTCAATACTCTTGCAGGAATTTTCCCCTCACTACGAAGGCGGGATAAAATCTCTTTGCCGCGATTAATCAAATCTTTGGTAAATAAGGTGTATCCATCTTCGGCAACAATCTTTGCAAGTCTACGGGTAATGTCATTTCGTCTTTCGCCAAGCTCTTCGCGCTCTTTTATAAGTTTTGATCGTCTTACTTGTAATTCCCGAGCTTTTTGGTTGGCTTCAAGTTTTGCATCTACCGAAGAAATTTCATCGTCTATTGACTTTATGTTTAATATCGCCTGAGATCGTAAGTCTTCGAGCTCATGAGTTTCTTGTTCGAGCCGGCCGAGCCTATCAATAAGATCTCGCTTTTCTTCGCTTGTGGCATCCTTCTGCTCGGCGCGAAGCTTCCCCCTTACATTCTGGTGCTTAAGATCTTCGATTGTTGTCTTGAGCAATTTAAGGCCAAGCATCTGGTGTATTGCATCAGTAACCTGAGCACTATTCCTTTCCTCCGCAAGATAGTTAATACGCTCTCCATTGAAAAACAAAAATCCGCTAATGCCATCAGGAACAATCGTTTGAATACGCTGTTGGGGACGATCGAGAGAAATGGTTTGCCCGTCACGCATAACCTCTAGGGAAAGAGAGGTTTTACTAGAGTCAAGTTTTTGGGTTGAAAGGGAAAGCGTTCTGGTTAATATGTAGCGGTCATTTTCATGCTTAAAGACAAGCTCTACGGTCGCAGCAACGGAATCAGGGTCTTTGCAGTGATAAGCGAGGCCTTCGTGAATTATGCTATCAGGCTTCTCAAAATCATCCTTGAGGCCGTCCTTTCCATATAGCACCCAAAGCAATGATTTAAGGATGGTGGTCTTGCCAAACCCGTTTTCCGCGTGAACAATCGTGACATTCCTCTCGCGAAGATCAGAGAACACTATTTCTTGTCGGCCTTTGAATTGCCGAAAGTTCTCAAGGACAAGGCGCTCGAGGATCATTTTATGGCTCGCTTTATATGATCATAGATGCGCTGATGTATGTCGCTTCGGCGTTTCAGATGCATGACATCGCGCTCCTCTTCCAATATTCTTTTTATTAACTCCTTATGTTCCTGGCTTGAGCTTCTAAATATTTCCTGAGCGCGAGTAATGTGACGGTTCGTTGGCTTGTCGCCGTCCGCTTCTAATTCGGTATTAGATTCTGATGTCGTCATCTTCCTCACCATTGCTATGGCGCCGCAGAAAATCCTCGACTTTAGGCCATGCTTCTTTGAGAGCTTTTAACTTAGTTAAGCCAAGAGTAAATCTTCTCACCGACCCCTCAAATGTCAGAATCGGATAACCCTTATAATCGCCTTCGGTGACTATCAGCTTTGCGCCCTCATTGTTCTGGGCTGCGCGAAGCCTCTTGTTTTCCTCCTCAAGCGCCTTAAGGCGTTTCAATATATCTTTATCATCCTGGTTCGTGCTCATGCTGGTTACGTCGCCAATAGGTTGTATTTAAGCCTCAAAGCATGTAGGCGATTAATGGATTCCGGCCCATTCTCGGCCATCTGACAGAATTCTACAATCCGGCTGAGCTCTCTTTGGAAAAACCTTCTTTCCATGTTGAATGTAGAGTCGTCATGCGAGCCACCGAGGTCGGGAGGGCTAACAAAAAAATCATATATGACGGCTCTGGTTTTTCCGGGCGAGTTTCTCAGAAGGCGGCCGCGGCGTTGTATAAACTGGCGCGGATTTGTTGAGCTCGCTAGAAGAAATCCCATCTGCAGTTCCGGTAGATCAATACCTTCATCAAGACAGCGTATGGCAACTATCCCATCAAGAAAGCCACTTGCCAGGTCCCGGAGTATCTCCTCTCGCTCCTGCGTGGACTCTCTGAATGTAAAATTTCTGACCCTGAGTCCGTGCTTCTCGCCTAAGAGGCGCGAGACTGCATGTATCTGGCGAGTCTCTTTATCCGTTATTGAATCCATGGTTAACCCGTCCCCGCAGTAGAAGATAGCCTTTCTTGGCTTTTCAGGCAAAGACGAAAGCACATTATCCAGGGCTGTGATTTTGTTTGTGGCGCCGCCTAGAAGCCGAGCTCGCTTGATTAGAAGATGCATAGCTCCTTGCTGAACTTCACTGTCAGAATCACGCGCTGCGAAGAACTTTCCTAGTTTTGTTGTGATCTCCTCATAGCTGCATGCTTCCTCGTCGGTTAGTTCAACTGGAACAGGATGATAGCGGTACTGACACAAACGACCGTCTCGTATCGCTTCAGAAAGTGAGTACTCGTAAACAATTCCGCCAAAGTAGTCGAGTACGAACGACGTGCCTTCAGGGTCATGGTGGCGCTCCGGGGTCGCAGATAGGCCGAGACGCAATGTTATTCCATCGAGAAGCGCCTCCTTGATGCGTTCTGCGCCAAGGTTATGTACTTCGTCCGCAATAAGAAGATGGTGGACTGCGTTTGAGCTAACCCTCGGCCCAATGATCGACTGGAATGAGTCGCTAGCATAAGTTGCATTCGTCGCCACAATGGCGTGAACACTGGAAAGTCCGATGGATAGTCGTTGGTAACCCTCTTCTAGCTCGGCTCGCCAGCGATCGCGCCCTTCGAAGCAGGCGACGGGGTTCAGGCCAAAGGCTGCCATCTCTCTGATCCACTGCCTGCAAAGATTTTTAAACGGGCACACAATCAGTATCGTTATTGGATGGTTTTTCTCCGCCACTTTGCTGGCTAGCGTTAAGGCAGTCAGTGTCTTCCCGGAGCCTGTGGCCATGGCGAGAATGCCTTTCCCTCCTGCTTTGCTCCAGGCTTTGATGGCATCTTCTTGATAAGGTCTTAGGTTGAAGCTTCGCGGCGGCTGAAATTGTGAGGTGTCGCGAGGCTCATTGACATTGTGCTTTGGTAGTCCCGGAGGCGGGTTATTTGGATCTCGATAGCGCTCCAGTAAATCTCGACCTGCCTTGCTAAACTCCAGAACTTGCAAGCCTGGAGTCGCGTCATTCCAGAGGGCTTCGAAGTTGCCAATTTCCTCCTCAACGCGCCCTTCTGCATCTCGCCAAGAGCAAAAGGCCTTGATGCTTTCGAAGTTTTCGACTAACCCGCCGGCTGTTTCATTGGAGGAGCCAGAGAAGGCAACATGATTGCCTTCGCTGTCTGAGAAGATTCCAATCTTCTCGTGGAATATGCCGCGGGCATAGCGTCCTTGCGAGTCCAGTCTCAAGGCTAGCTTGATCTCAAGCAGTCCGGCCGCCGCCAACCAGGCAAGTGCATTCAGTCTGTTTTTAACAAGGGCGTCCTCAATGTCAGCGAGGGACTTTGAGACAATGGCCCTCACGGCTTCCGCCGGGCGGTCCGATGCGGATTGAAGGGCCTCTACATCCTCGGGTTGAAGGTGGGGGGATGCCACAAGACGTATTCTTCCGCCGCGTGAGGCCAGACTGGCTACGCCTCTTGCTGCCAAGGCCAGCCCTGAGCTTGTGAAGTACCCCGCAGCTCTTCGATAGAGATCCGAGGCCTGCATGCAAGGGATTAGGAAGTCCCGAACCAAATCATCGCGTCCGGTGCGGTAGGAGAGTTGAATTGGTATGTCCGTGAGTTGTCCCATACCCGTCCGTGTATATTATATTTGCGTGGCAGTAAACGGGTATAGCGGACCAGATTGCATAATGCAAGCTGTGGCGGCAGTAGCAGATGACGACGATGGAGGCGGTAGCTCTAGGGCATACCTTCGCCTATGGGGCTAAAGGCGAGATTCAAGCAATGACTTGTCTAAGCATCGGGCTATTTCCATTCTAATATACTGGTCATCAATCGGAGAAATTTTCGATAATATCGCGAAGTAACTAGTGTTATTGTAATTCTCGAATAGCTTGAAGAAATGATATGAGCTTTCTACTAATGCCTTTACTTTATCTTCCTTGGCATAAGATAAACCGTGCGCAAGCTTCAGGTTGTTTCTTGTATCTATCGCTTCTCTTATGTCGGCAACATAGCGATCCTCTGTGTCCACTTGGTGCTTCATGGCGTCTGTTAGAACAGATAGATATTGCCCCGCGCCACTTATGTTCTTATCACGATGCCTGATCTTTCCAGATGGCAATAGTTGTACATCCCCGGTTAATAAAAGCTGTGCTCTGCAATACTCTTCAATGGATCTAACCAGATAGACTAAAGAGATGCTCCAGTCTCTGTCGTGCATGAGTGTATATTTTGAGCAAGAAAGAAAGTAGGCTGAAAAAAAAGACATCAAATAGCTTATTGATTCATGGTCCTGCGCTGTTCTGGCGCGATCGAATATTCGCTTGTATATTCCAATTGCATTTACCTTTTCTGACATGAATTTTCTTACGTCTTCCGATCTTGCATTCTCTATTAGGAGCGATGCTTCCTTGGCTGATTTCTCCAAGCCTGGCAAGTAGTATCCCCCTATCCAGTTTTTTCCGCCACCTGCTGAAGCGTGATTAAAAAAAGTTCTTTCAAAACAGAGTAAAAGGTCTGCCGGTCTGATATCTGCCGATACTCGTTCGCAAAATTGAGTCTTATCCCAGCTTATTAGTGAGCCAAGCTGCGTGTTATTTAGGCTGAGTGGGTTCTGAATTATTTGCCTAATTCCAGACTGACTCTCGTGACTAAAGTTCGATTCGAAATCAATTATTGTTTTATATGGAGACGATACTATCTCATTAATGCTTATCACTGAGACTCCGCAGGAGTGATCTTTCCCAAACAAAATTCTTGAGGCTTGAGGAATGGCGCTCATGGATATTTTTGTTGAGAAGAAATGCATGCATACCGGGTCTCCTGGTATGCATGCATTGATAAATCTTTCGAAATGAAATGGCGTCCCAAAAACTAGTATCGTTCTTGATTCCGGTGTTTGAGTTAGCTCGAGCCAAGTCATATCAATCTGATCGTCGTCCATCAGATCAATATCCGCTAGATAAAGCTTTATTTCATTCTTCAGATTGATCTGCATCTTCTTCAATTATATCTGATTCATAAGAGAGTGCTGATTTAAGCTCCAGTGCAGCCTCCTCAACGTCCTTGTACACGAACGATTTAACCGTCTCCTGGAAAGCCGTGGACACATCCTGCTTCCGAATCTTTTTCTCTCTTACAAGCTTCCTATCGTTGTTATAAATATTCTCAAGCTTCTTTAGATTATCTCTATCCTCTTCTGTTAGGTTGTCGAGATCAACTTTATAGCCAGATATAAAGTCCTTGTTTCTGTTAGACCTATAAACAGTCAAGAAATGAGATGCGGATTCCTGGCCAAGCTCCATCAGTCTATCGCGAATCGCGATCAGCGCATTCTGGTTATCCGTTTTAAAGCCTTTCATGAAGCCTGAGATGAAATCATCGCTACCTAATGGAGCCAGAATTAGCCGTGAAAGCGCGTTCTTGGTATCGTTATTTGGTTTGATCTTCGCTCTAGAGAAAACTGAATACTGCATATATCTATTCGATGGTGAAAAAAGCACCGCATTTCTTTGGCATGCGCGGTTGAACAGATTAATGAAAAGATCAGTGGCGGTATCCGGAGACACCTCCTCTTTCACAGCATCCATAAAAATGAGCCAAGCGTGTATTACGGCCCTTTGGAATATTGCATAGTCTCCGAGATTAAAGAATTTTTCCTTCTTTCTTCGTTGTACTGTGTCGTAAAATCGGTCTAGCTCTATTCTGGCTCCTTCGTGCTTCTTGCCTTTTGGTATTGGGAGATAATCCAAGATATAGGCAAGAGCATTGCGTATGTCCTTGCCGTGCTCGCCGGCAGTTTTGGCTTCTTTCTCAAGCGAGGAGATCTCTTCAGCGTATATTTTGTAAATTCCACCAAAAAGATCTGATTCAAAAAATATCTTATCAAGATATCTTACTATCTTCCTTCTGATTGCCTCCTCAATTAAATGTTTTTGTGAAAGTGAGAATTTATCCCATTCCACTTCTGCAGCAGGGCCATCCTCATCGGAGGCTACTTCATTGGAAATATTCTCTAATCCTGCAACGTACTTTAAGAGTCCATGTTTTACTCTTCTTTTTCCATTTTTACCAAACTCATCGCTAAGGGCAAGATCAATAATTCCGATGCTGGTGATCGAATATGGCTTTACTATCCGAGATGATTCCTTATGACTTTTTGTATTCCACTCGATGGCAGAAAGGCCTTTCTGGCCTCTCTCGGAAAGAACGTGCTCACAGAATTTCCGACATACGAGGCGACCTATGTTTTCGTCGGAAAGCAAAATCGTAAAATGCCCGCCAACTTTTTCCATTGTAGAGTTTACATCGACAAAAAGATGTCTAAACACCTCGCTAACACTTGGGAGCTTTATCTCTCCAGCTTCTATTTGGGCCGCGTTGGTGGCATTTGGGGGGAACAAGATGCATACGGGTATAACGAGATCTTTAATCAAGTCTTTGTTTTGCTCGTAAACTTCTCTTAAGGCATAAAGTCGGTGCTGGCCGTCTATGACAACAAGGTGGACTCCCTCGGAGTGTCCTTTTACCTTTTTAACAGATATTTTTGCTGGCTCCTTGTCGGCACCGTATGTGATTCCTGAGGCGGGATCTGTGATGGATAAGCTTGAGGCGTTATCACCCTTGAAGAAAGTCAGTTTTACAAACCCCGGCCACTCTCGCTCTATTATTTCCTGGCCAATTGTAACCTTTTCGTCTGCATAATACTCTAGCATGCGATCGCCCTCAGCTGGGACAACTGCTACGAGAAGGGGAGGGAAGAAGACGCTCTTGCTTGATATGATTGGGTTGCCCTTCTCTCCGCCGGTAAGATAGGGCTCAATCTTTTTCGCGATTCTTTCTTCGTCAATATCACGCTGAAGAAGTAGGTCAAAATCTACCACGTCAGGCTTGATTTCTCGTGCGAATGTTAGGTCCTCCATTTCGGATGCATTTATGCTTGTTTGGACGAAGGCAATAGGGAAAGACTTCCCGGAGTAGAAGACACCAAAGCTTCCCTGATGATGAATGTTGTATTGTTCTTGGGTTCCTAGCCTTTTCACGATACTTACCTCACGGACAGAATGGGTTTCGTAAGCAGTTGCAATAAATCTTCTAAATCGTGCAGGTCTCTAGCGATGGAGTCACTTGGACTTTGCTCTTGGCAGCCAAAAACAAGATCGTCCCAAGAGAATCCCGACTTGGCCAACCTTGTTCCGAAGACATTTCCTTGTTGGCTCTTGTTGTAAAAATTTAGTCGGTGCTGGAGAAAGCGATCTCTTAGTGTTTGATTGTGCGTAATGCCTATATATACAGGAGGAAGTATATGCCAGCTCCCGTCTAGGAATCGTAGTATTTCCGCCACATTTTCTGTGGTGATAAAGTCGATCCTGCTGTGAGAAATTGCGGAAGTCTCATTGATTTTTATACGATAAGACTTGGCGACATGGCTCACTTTTAATGCCTGCCTTATATCCCCTTCCGCCTCAATTGACATGAAAAGCCTTTCAAGTGAAAGAGCTTTCTGCTTTAGCTTTTTGGCTGCCCAAGTTAGCTCATCCTCCGACATTTTGCAGTCGTCATAAACTCCAAAGGCGGAGGCTCGAAAAGGCCTGAGAAAGAAGGCGTAGATTCCTGGCCCTTGAGGAATCTTCGTTTCTTCATTGGGGCAAAAAAAATCCCACTTTCTAAACAAGGCTTGCCTCCGTGGAAGTTTTATTCATAATGATTGACTTCCAAGGTGAAAATGACTTCCGGAGAAGCATCGCATGGATGAGTTCGTTCATTCTTTCCCTGCAGCCAGAGGCAGTCAGGCCGGTAGGCCGTGCTATGTAGCCATGTGCCCTTTACGGCTCGTGCCCAAAATTTTCGTTTTCAATGAGGATGAGGTGCCACCAGAGCTTCGTGCCCAGAGAAAACTGAATCGCTCTAGAATACCAGAGATATCTCAGTATCTTATTGAAAATCATGGGAATTATACTCTTTCTGCAATAACGGCTTCAGTAAATGCACGGGTTTTTTTTGAGCCAAGCGCTGATACTGGACTAGGCCAGAATCTAGGGATTCTTTCAATACCCATGGATGCTCAGATTTTAATCAATGATGGCCAGCATCGTCGTGCAGCCATAGAGCATGCAATTTCCGAGAACCCCGAGCTTGGTTATGACAACATTCCAGTGCTGTTTTTTATCGACGAAGGCTTGGTTCGCAGTCAACAGATGTTCGCCGATTTAAATAAGCATGCTGTTCGGCCTAGCGACTCAATTAGCACCCTTTATGACCACAGAGATAATGTTGCAGAACTAGCGCGAGCGATGGTCAAGCTCGTGCCTGTCTTTTCCCGTCTCACTGAAATGGAGAAGTCTAGTATATCCAATAGGAGCACTAAGCTTTTCACTTTGAGCGCCATAAAGAATGCCACCAGATCTTTATTAAGCAAAGCTAAGGGAGAGGTGGTTCAGGAAGATGAAAAGAAGCTTGCCGCAGACTTCTGGGCCTCAGTCTCTGCGCATATGCCAGATTGGCAGCGAGCGCTGGAGAAGAAGGTCGCATCAGCGGATCTGCGTGAGCAGTACGTGCATGCGCATGGTGTTATTCTGCAGGCTCTTGGCCAGATCGGAGCGGATCTTCTTCCCCGTCCTGAGTCTCACTGGAAAAAGGTTCTTAGAAAGCTAGAGGCAATAGACTGGTCAAGGTCCAACCCAGACTGGGAAGGAAGAGCCATGCATCATGGCAGAATTAGCAAGGCCCGAACCAGCGTCATTCTTACAGCAAACTACATCAAAATGGCCCTCGGCCTTGAGCTGAGCGCATCCGAAAAAGCATATGAAAGAGATCTTGCCAAATGACCGCACATGAGAAGTTTATATTTCCCTCGCATGCGGACATGCTATCTAGTCTGTCCTTAGGCCGCCGTCCGCTCGCCGATCTTGTTAGGGAAATCCAGCACATTTACCAATCTGATGATCGCCCCTGGATTGTTGGCTTCAGTGGCGGCAAGGACTCTACTTGCGTTTTGTCGTTGATATATGCCGCCGTAAAGGGAATCCCCAAGACTAGGCGTCATAAGCATGTATACGTTGTGTCGTCCGATACGCTGGTGGAAACACCGGTCGTAGTAGACATGATCAATACCACCCTTGATCGCATCAATGCCGCCGCTGAGAAAGACAAGCTGCCGATTTCCGCCCATCCCGTTTACCCCAAAACGGACCAGACGTTCTGGGTGAACCTTATTGGTAAGGGCTATCCGGCACCGAACCAGACCTTCCGCTGGTGTACTGAGCGGATGAAGATTGACCCGGTAAGCTCCTTCATTTTGGATAAGGTCGCTTCGTTTGGTGAAGTGGTGGTGGTACTTGGCTCCCGAAGTCAGGAGAGCAACTCTCGCGCACAGGTTATCGCCAAGCACAAGATCGATGGCTCAGCTTTGAGCCGACATTCATCTTTGCCTAATGCGTACACCTACATGCCTATTGAGGACTGGTCTGCGGATGAGGTGTGGGAGTACCTACTGAGCGCGCCTTGTCCGTGGGGCGGCTCAAACAAGCAGCTTTTTGAGCTATACAAGGGCTCAAATCAGGGGGAATGCCCTCTTGTTATCGATAAGAGCACGCCATCCTGTGGAAACAGCCGCTTTGGCTGCTGGACCTGTACGGTAGTAACGGATGAGAAGGCACTGCATGGTCTGATTGAGTCTGGCGCGGACTGGATGAGCCCGTTGCTGGCGTTCAGAAACAAGCTTTACCAATCCCGGCAGCCTGAGAACTCCAAAGAGTATCGGAATTATCGGCGGCGCACCGGCCGTGTGTCTTATAACGCTGGCGATATTCGTGATGATAGCGTCACCGAGGTTCGGCATGTTCCGGGGCCCTACTGGATGAAGGTAAGGCAAGAGTTCCTTAAGGAACTGCTAGAGATCGAGAAGGAAATTCGAGCCTCCGGTCGGGATATTGAATTGATCACCAGGCCCGAGCTTCATGAAATCCGTAAGGAATGGCTGAGAGATCCGAACGAACCGGACTGGGAAGACTCCCTTCCAGCGATCTATCGGGATGTCTATGGCGCTGAGAATGATCTGGACTGGATCGAGAATGATGCCGGCGCCTTTACCAAGCTGGATGCCTCTGTTCTGGAGGAGCTGGCGGTCAAGCATGACGTGCCCGCTGCATTGATTCGCAAGCTGATCGAGGCTGAGCTTCAGGTATCTGGGCTTGGTCGGCGCAAGGGCATTTTGCAGACGCTTGAGCAGATTCTCCGGCAGGACTGGGAAGAGCTAGAAGCGGTCAACCAGCGGAATGTCGGCCTTCGCAAGCTTGGCAAGACATACAGCGATGAAATCAAGCAAGAGTTCTCGGAGTTTCTCGGCTAATGCTAATCAAGAGCCTTAAGTTAAATGATTACCGCGTCTATGCAGGGGAAAACTTCTTCGATCTCACCCCTCGTGCCCGCTATGGCGAGATGCGCCCGATTGTTCTTTTCGGCGGATTGAACGGTGCCGGGAAAACAAGCCTCCTTTCCGGCGTGCGGCTGGTTCTTTATGGAAGGGCTGCTTTGGGGGATGCGGTATCTCTGAAGCGCTACGACCAGTACCTTCTCGAATCTATTCATCGTCCTCGGGGGCGCGCTATCGGGCCAAAAGGTGCGAGTATCGAGATGGTTTTCTCCTACGCCAAGTTGGGCGAGGAAAGCGAGTTTCGTGTACTGAGGTCATGGGAGAAGGCCGGTGCCTCGGTTAAGGAGTTTATTGAGATCTGGGAGAATGGCACCGAAGTTCAGGGGTTGAATTACGACCAGGCTCAAGGCTTCCTTAACGAGCTGATCCCGATTGGCGTATCTGAACTGTTCTTCTTCGACGGCGAGAAGATCGCCAAGCTGGCGGACGAGACGGGTGGCTCTGCGCTGGAATATTCGATCAAGAAACTACTTGGTCTTGATGTCGTCGAGCGCCTTTCCGGTGATTTGACTGTTCTGAACCGGAACGTGGCAAAGCTGGCGCTTTCCTCCGATGTAACCGACCAGATCAAAGGTATGGAATCCAAACTCGACGTGCTTCGGTCGGGTGCAGCATCTCTTCGCACTAAGATTGAATCCTTCAGGGAGGAGCGCGCGGCGGTTTTGGCGGACCTCTCCGCTATGGAGAAGGTGGTGGCTGACCGTGGTGGGCATTTCTCGATGTCTCGCAAGGGGCTGGAAGAGAGGCTTAGTGGCCTGAATGAAGAGAAGCAGCAGATCGAGCGCCAGATAATGGAGTTCCTTGCGGACTCAGCGCCTCTTTCTTTATGTGCTGAGTTTGCCGAGCGAGTGGTAAGTCAGATTGATGCGGACTTGCAAGGGCAATCTGGCGCCGCCGCTGTTGAAGCGCTTAAGGCTCAGGCGGATGCAATCCAGAAAAGGCTCAAGAAGAGCCTCTCTCCGGACGCCTTTAGTCTTGTTCAGGCTGAATTCTCCAACTCAATTAAAAAGCTGTCATCGGGTCAGGCACAGGTTGTGCATGACCTGACCTTTACGCAAGCCGGCTCAATTCGAGCTTCATTCTCTCAGGCGTCAGCACAAAGCCGGTTGATGGCGGACCTTTTTGCCAGAGTCTCGGCTATTGAGGATGAGCTTGATGATCTTGGTGTATCTCTGGCTCGGGCGCCGGATGATGCGTTGGTTCGTGCCGATTTTGAGTCGTTGCAGGCCCTGCAGCGCAAGCTCGGTGGGCTGGATAATGCCATTGAGACACTTAAGGAAGAGGGGCGGATTCTGGCTCAGGATGCGGTGGATGTAGCTCGAAAGCTCGACAAGCTGTATGCAGAAGCCGGGAAGAGTATTGATCAGGGCCGGGTGCTGGGCTACATCGAGCGCACCTCCGCATTTGTTGAGGACTTCGTTTCAGTTACCGCTAAGAAGAAGGTTTCTGATCTTGAGGAACAGTTTAGTCATTGTTTTGCCAGGCTTGCGCGGAAGGATGACCTTCACTTGAGAGTGAGGATTGACCCTGAGAGCTTTCATGTGTCGCTACTCGATGATGATGGGCGTGTGCTCGGTAAGGATGAGCTGTCGGCCGGTGAGAGGCAGATCTTTGCCATCTCAATTCTGGAGGCGCTGGCCAAAACTGCGGGTCGTCATTTGCCTATGATTATCGATACACCCCTCGGTCGTCTCGATTCCAAGCATCGGTCCAAGCTGATATCCAATTACTTCCCTGTGGCGAGTCATCAGATGATTATTCTCTCTACTGATACGGAAGTTGATGAGGAGTTTTATGCTCAGCTGTCACCTAACGTGGCCAGGGCCTATCAGCTTGATTACAACCCGAAGACCGGCAGCACTTCTGCGGTTGAAGGTTACTTCTGGCAATCCAGGAAGGCGGGATAAGCATGTTTCCAACCAGAATCCAGCTAAGCAAGAAGACCTGGGATAAGCTCCAGTACCTCCAGTCACAGACCAGGGTGACGCCTAATATCACGGCAAGAATGGCCATGGCGCTGGCGCTACGGGATATCCGTAGTGCCTCTATCAATGAGTCAGTGCCGGATCAGGTGCATGTCATCAATCGTGATGTGCTTTTCGGAGAGCATGAGCAGGTTTATGCCGCTTTGATTCGACAATTCTGCCATGAGCAGAAAATCGATATTGATGTGCAGTTTGTTATCCGGTCACTAATTGACAGCGGTTTGCACAAGATGGGGCACTTGAAGAAACTTTCGGATCTTCAGGGGTTCTTCGGCGCGGAGGCGTTAGGGCGTCAGTAGCTCTGCTTCTCCGGAATCACCCCGCGAACACCACCACGTGGCTCTAGGGTGTCGCCTTTATATCGAGGGATCAGATGGCAGTGAACATGCATGACTGTCTGTCCTGCCGCCTGGCCGCAATTAATGCCGATGTTATAGCCATCCGGTTGAAGGGTGTTGTCTAGCCGCGTCTTTGCTTGGTTGCCTAGCTCCATGACGGCTTGTTGCTCCTCATTGCTTAGCTCGAACCAGTTTGCTACGTGGCGGTTCGGTATAATCAGCAAGTGTCCGCGGGAGACGGGGTAGAGGTCCTCACGGATATGGGCTAGCGGATGATCGGGCATCGCCGGCAAGCTGCTAGAGGGAGTGCAAAAAGGGCAATCGGGCATGGTTATCTCCTTGCTCCAGAGCATATCAGGCTGTGGGGGGATGGTTCGACAGTTTGCCCACTAGCCGATACTTGTCGCCCCCAACCCGCTACAATGCCGCCCCTTCTGTGCCGGACCCCGGCGCTTCACTGATCTGCCGGATGTGCCTGAGTCATGATTTCCACCGCCAATATCACCATGC
>NZ_JAFMPS010000028.1 GCF_020667895.1 Alcanivorax sp. 1008 | reverse complement strand
GGGTCGTTGACGATCGCCCGCGTGGTGACTCCACCCTGAGCCAGAAATGCCGCTTCGGCCTCAGGGATGCCATTTGGTGCGGCAAAGTCGCCATCTCCGATAATCAGCATCATCGGCTTGTCGATGGCGCACTCCAGATCCATGCCGCCCACCGCATAGCTGGCAAACAACTCACTGCTGCCGATATCGCAGTAGAACGCATTGGCCGTCTTGCCACCGCGGGAGAAGCCGTACATATGGGTGCGATTGGTATCCACGCGATAGACATCAATCATGTGATTGATGAAATAGCGCAGGTTCGGCAACTCATTCAGGTAGGCCCCGCCCACCACCGAACTGATATCAATCAGCTTGTTGCGATCAAACAGGTCGGTCAGATTCGGCTGCACCACGATAAAGGGCGTCGGTGCTCCGAAGCGGGTGGCCACCCAGCCGTGCTGGCGCAACTTGGTCCCGGCATTCTGTTGGGCGGCGTTCATGGACATGCCATGGTTATCCAGAATCAGGCCGCAACCGCCTCGCTCACATCCCGGCGGCACGGTGACGGTGTAGACCACATCCACCCCATCGACTTCGCAGCGCACATTCATGGAGCCGACACGACCAAACCAGGATTCTGTCGAGACCGGCTTGCCGAGCGGACAGGATTTCAGCGTCAGCGGCTGGTTGTCCACCAGTGGCAGGTAGGCACTGGCGGTGGTGCTCCAACTGGCGAGCATGGCGCACACCAGAATCGATATCAGCTTTTTCATGCTGCCACCCCTTCTTGTTATCGCTGTTTGTTGGCCGGCTTAGCGGGCCGGATTCTGAATAAAGAAGTCGATCAGCTTGCGACCAGTTTCCATGTTGGCGTAGCAGTTCAGCCAGTTGTTGTAGTCACTGGTCGGGTGGCAATGACCAAACATGGGCAAGGTGCTGCCGCTGTGACGGATGGTTTCCATGACTGTGCCGTCAACGTTGAAGCGCATGTGGTGATGACGACCCTTGCGCTGCAGACCGCCCCAGGTGAACACCCAGTTGGGCTTCGCATAACCGGGATCATTGACGATGGCACGGCTGACCACACCACTCATCGCTTTGACTTTCGCTTCCGCATCGGCAATCGCGGTGGGGTGACCGGAGTCATCATCCCCGGACAGGATCAGGATCGGCTTGTCCAAAGCGCAGCGGAAATCCTGACCGCCCATGGCATAGCTGGCGAACAGGTCGCGCAGGCCCAGCTCGCAGTACATGGCATTAACCGTATTGCCGCCGCGGGAGAAGCCATACATGTGGGTGCGACGGCGATCCACCTTGTACACGTCATACATGTGTTGGGTGAAGTAGGCGATGTTTGGCACCTCGTTGTAATAGGCGCCGCCGGCAAAGGAGTCGGTATCAATAATCTTGTAGCGGTCAAACACATCGGTCAGGTTCGGCTGCACCACAATAAAGGGCGTTGGCGCACCGTAGCGGGTGGCCGTCCAGCCGAACTGGCGCAGCTTGGTGCCGGCGTTCTCCACGTTCGCATTCATGGACATGCCGTGGTTGTCGAAGATCAGCCCGCAGCCGCCTTTCTCACAGCCCGGCGGCACGGTGACGGTGTAAACCACGTCGATATTGTCGACCACACATTTGACGTTCATGGAGCCGACCCGGCCAAACCAGGATGCCGTGGAGACAGCCTTGCCCAACGGGCAGGACTTGGTGGCCAGAGGCTGGTTATCAACCAGAGGCAAATAGGCACTGGCGGTGGAACTCACGCCAGCCATGGCCAATGTGACCAGCAGCAGCATTAACTTTTTCATAGTCTCTCCATTTATTCTTTTCAGGCTTACGGGGCCTATATGGAACCAAGGTGCAACAATAGGGAGGCATGCCCCACATTTGCGGCCAAAAAGCACCCAATTTGTGCCAGTAGCCTGCTATGCCTTTTTCAACGTCCCAGCGAAAGCTTTAAAGGTTTGTAAAACCACAGCTTCGAACCTTGCTCATTTTCTGAACCGGATTCAGAATCGTTCTCCCCTAAGCTAGCGCCGACCACTTCATGGCCATTCAGGACCGCAAGGAACGCCAGCTCGCCGACCGCGAGCAACTGTTCCTCGACGCCGCCCGGCAACAGATCTGTCAGGACGGGCTACTTAGCCTGCAAATGGCCAAGGTCGCCCGCGCCTGCGACTATGCCACCGGTACCCTGTACCAACATTTTTCATCGAAAGAGGATCTATTAGTTGCGATCTGCAGCGATCTTGTGGATAAAAGAGTCGAAATATTCAACCGGCTAGTGACCTGGGAGGCACCCACCCGGGAGCGCATCTTTGGCATCGCCGTGGGTGACATCATCTTTGCCCACCACTATCCGGAACACTTCCGCCTTGCCCAGTTCGTGTTTACCGAAGTGGTCTGGCAGGCCGCCTCCGCCAGACGCCGTCAGCAACTGCTGGAAGCCAGCAAGCCAATGGGCGATGCGGTGCAGCGCATTATTGAAGCCGCCGTCGAGGCCGGAGATCTTGACCCACGCGGTCGGCCCTTGCTGGAGATGACTCTCGGCCAGTGGACCATGACGCTGGGCATGCACAATCTGGTTCACGCCGAAGGTGTACTGGAGTTGTATAACCTGAGTGATCCATACCGAATGTTGTTGCGACAGTTAAACGCCCTGCTTAATGGCCTTGGCTGGCAACCCGAGCAAGATCCATTTGATGAAGTGGCACTTGAAGCACTGGTGCAACGTATCAAGCGCACTGTGTTTGCCGACCTGTGCCATGACTGCGATGAATAATCACTGGCAATTATCAAGAAGTTTTTTAAATAGGAGCTCCTATGAGTAAGCGCATGATCATCATGCTGGTGGCCTGTGTAGTTGTATTCGGCCTGGTTTTTGGACTTAAAGGGGTGCTGAACTTTGGCATGAACCAGTTCTTCGACAACATGCCCATGCCAGCGGCCACCATCACTGCCACCGAGGCTGTTTCGGACGAGTGGGTACTAGCGCTGGATGCGGTGGGCACAGTACGCGCCGTCAATGGTGTTGAGGTGACTACTCAGGTGGCCGGTGAAGTGGAAAAAATTCACTTCAGTTCCGGTGACGAAGTAGAGGAGGGCGCGGTACTGGTGTCCCTGGACGCGCGCACCGACAGCGCCCAGCTGAAAGCACTGGAGGCCGCCGCCCGACTTGCCGAGCAGGAATACGAGCGCTTTCAAACCCTGTTCAAGCAGGGCTCCATTTCGCGCTCAGAACTGGACCGCCGGCAAAGTGAACGTGACCAGGCCATTGCTACCGCCAACGCACAGCGAGAACGTGTCGCGCAAAAAACCCTGCGCGCGCCTTTTAGCGGCAAGCTCGGTATCCGCCAGGTTGACCTTGGCCAGTACCTGAATCCAGGCAATGCGGTAGTCACACTGCAGCAGCTTGATCCCATCTATGTGAACTTCTCTCTGCCGGAGCGTGATCAAGCCCTGCTGCAGCCCGGCCTTGCCGTGCGAGCCAGCCTCAGCGCCATGCCAGACGCGCTTTTCGAGGGAGAGATTTCTGCCATCGAACCGGGCGTTGACTCGGCCACCCGCAACTTCAATGTACAGGCCTCCTTCAGCAATGAAGAACAGAAGCTGCGCCCGGGCATGTTCGCCCGCATAAGTATTCGCCTGGCTGACTCGGAAGAGGTTGTAGTTGTACCGCGCACTGCAATTCAGTACGCACCCTATGGCAACTCGGTTTATGTAATTACGGAAAAACAAAGCGACGCCGTAGATGGGGAAAGCGAGGCAGACGGGGAGGTCGATGCAACTGATAAGGAACCCACTCTGATCGTTAAGCGACGCTTTGTTAAAACCGGCAGCGAGCGCGGCGATCTGGTGGCCGTCACTGAGGGCCTGCAAGCGGGCGAGCGGGTGGCTACCAGCGGCCTGCTGAAATTACGTAATGATGCCACGGTGATAATCAATAATGAGATTGAGCCGTCGTCCGAAATCGATCCACGTCCTGACAACTCCTGAGGTCGGGTATGAACTTTACTGAAATTTTTATTCGTAAACCGGTACTGGCCTCGGTAGTCAGCCTGGTGATTTTGTTGCTGGGCTTGCGCGCCGCGACGGAACTGAATGTGCGCCAGTATCCACAGCTGCAGAATGCGGTGGTGACGGTGACTACCGTCTATGTGGGTGCAGACGCCAGCCTTATGCAGGGCTTTATCACCACACCACTGGAGCAGGAAATCGCCAGCGCCGATGGCATTGATTACCTGACTTCAACATCTGTCCAGGGTGCCTCGGTGATTCAGGCGTTTATTCGTCTGGACTACGACCCCAATGAAGCACTGACCCAGATTGTTGCCAAAGTGAATAAGATGCGCAGTCAGCTGCCGCAGGAATCGGAGTCGCCAACGGTAGAACTAGCCATCGGCGACACGCTGTCTGCCATGTACCTGTCGTTCTCTTCGGATGTGCTGAATAACAGCCAGATCACTGATTATCTGGTGCGAGTGGTGCAACCAAAGCTGACTACGGTGCCGGGTGTCCAGCGGGCTCAAATTCTTGGCGATCGCACCTTCGCCATGCGTGTCTGGCTGCAGCCGGATCGGATGGCGGCCCTCGGCATCACGCCTAGCGATGTGTATGGCGCACTGCAAGCGAACAACGTGCTGTCCGCCGTGGGCAGCACCAAAGGCAGCATGATTGGCGTTGATCTGACCGCCGCCACCGACTTGAGTAGTGCAGAGGAATTCCGTCAACTGGTGGTACGCGCCAACGACGGTGCCATCGTGCGCCTCGCCGATGTTGCCGAGATCGAGCTGGGCTCGGAGTCCTACGCCACATCGGTTTCCTTTAATGGCCGAAAAGCCACATTTATGGGCATCAACGTTGCGCCCGACGCCAACGCCCTGGATGTCATCGGTGCAGTGCGCGGCGTTCTTGAAAGCGATGTTTTCCCACAGTTGCCACAGGGCCTTACCGGCGATATTCCCTACGACAGCACTGGCTATATTCAGGATTCCATTGATGAGGTAATCAAAACTATCATCGAAGCGATCATCATCGTGATCATTGTGATTTACGGCTTCCTCGGCTCCGTACGCTCCGTGCTAATCCCCACCGTGGCTGTGCCTCTGTCCATGATCGGCGCACTGTTCCTGATGTTGCTGATGGGCTTCTCGATCAACCTGCTGACTCTTCTGGCAATGGTATTGGCCATCGGCATTGTCGTGGATGACGCGATTATCGTGTTGGAAAATATTCACCGCCATATTGAAGACGGCATGGAGCCCATGGATGCGGCCATCCGTGGCGCCCGCGAACTAGCCTGGCCAGTCGTTGCCATGACCACCACCCTGGTGGCGGTATATCTTCCCATCGGTTTTCTAGGCGGCCTCACTGGCACACTGTTTGTCGAGTTTGCTTTTTCACTGGCTGGCGCGGTGCTGCTATCCGGCGTGATTGCACTGACGCTGTCGCCGATGATGTGCGCCAAGTTGCTTAAAGCCCACCCTCAAGGCGAAGGCAAAACCGGCATTGAGGCGTGGCTGGACGAAAAATTCGCCGCACTGCAACACAGCTATCAGCGCAAGCTGCACAGTGCCCTGGATGAAAAGCAGGTCATGCTGGCATTCGGCGGCATTGTTCTGATGAGCTGTTACTTCCTGTTTGTATCAACACCAAACGAACTTGAGCCACAGGAGGATCAGGGTTTCGTGCTGGCCATTGCTCAAGGCGATCCGGGCATGACGCTGGATTATCTGGAAACCTATACCAGCGAGATGAACACCATTGCTGACGACCTTCCGGAAGTGGAGAACCTGTTTCTGCTTAATGGTATCGGCGGTGCTGGCGCGGCCACCAACAGTGCGTTCGCCGGCTTTGTATTGAATTCATGGAACGAACGCGATCGCAACACCATGTCAGTGCAGCAATCAATCGATAAACAATTATCCCAGATTGCCGGCATTCAGTTGTTCAGCTTCGTACCGCCATCGCTGCCCAGCGCCGGCGGCGGCCCACCGGTACAGTTTATTATCGGATCAACCGAGTCCGCCGAGAACCTGATTGAACTGGCAGATGAAGTGCTCATGCGAGCCTACCAAAGTCGCAAGTTTATCTTCATCGACAAAGATCTGAAGATCGACAAGCCACGTATGGATGTATTGATTGATCGGGAGAAGGCGGCACTGCTAGGCGTCAGCATGCAGCAGATCGGTATCGAGCTGGGTGCCATGCTATCCGGTGGCTTTGCCAATCGCTTTGCTCTGGAGAACCGTTCCTACAAGGTTATCCCTCAGGTGCAGCGCAGTGACCGACTGACGGCCTCACAGTTGGAGCAATATTACATCCGCACTGCGGCCGGCGAGCTGATTCCGTTGTCGACCATCGTCAGCTTGCGAGAAATGGTGGAGCCTCAGCAGCTGAAGCGATTCCAGCAGTTGAATGCGGTAACGCTGTCAGGAGTGCCGCGCCCTGGTGTGACTCTGGGCGACGCACTTGCGGTACTCGATCAAGCCGCCGCCGACGTATTGCCGCCGGGATACTCCGTCGATTACGCCGGTCAGGCGCGTCAGTTGAAAACTGAAGGTGGTGGCCTGGTGCTGACATTCTTCTTTGCACTGGTGATCATCTATCTTGTTTTGGCTGCCCAGTTCGAATCCTGGCGCGACCCACTTATCATGCTGGTCACCGTACCGATGTCCGTATGTGGCGCCATGCTGGCGCTCAATGTGGTGGCTATCATCAATGGCATTGGCGGCATGGTAGCGGGCATGACTGGCTCCCAGTTTGAACCGTTCCCCGGTGCCAGTATGAATATCTATACCCAGGTGGGTCTGGTGACACTGATCGGGGTGATTTCCAAGCACGGCATCCTGATTGTGGAATTTGCCAACAAGCTTCAGGAAGAAGGCAGAAGCAGACGCGAGGCAATTGAAGAGGCTTCGTCCATTCGTCTTCGCCCGGTACTGATGACCACTGCGGCGCTGGTGTTGGCAATGATCCCACTGCTGATTGCCACCGGGCCAGGTAATGGCGCGCGCTTTGCCATGGGTCTGGTGGTATCCACCGGCATGACCATTGGTACCGCCTTTACCTTGTTTATTGTTCCTGCGGTGTATATGTATATTGGCCGCGACCTTCAGGCGGAAAATAACGCATCGGTAGCAACCGCACACTGAAGCTCTCTGGAAATGGGACAAGATGGATGTAACTGAAGTCAAGGCCGGGCGGCGAGAGTGGATTGCTCTCGCCGTTCTGGTTTTACCGACTATTCTTCTAGCGCTGGATATGACCGTGCTGCATCTTGCCGTGCCGCACATCAGCGCCGACCTCAAGCCGACCAGCTCCCAATTACTGTGGATACTGGATATCTACGGCTTTATGATCGGCGGCTTTCTGATCACCATGGGCACACTGGGTGATCGCATCGGCCGACGCAAGCTACTGATGATTGGCGCCATGCTGTTTGGCATCGCCTCGGTTATGGCGGCATTTTCCAACACGGCCAATATGCTCATCATTACCCGTGCGTTACTTGGCATTGCTGGCGCCACCTTGATGCCGTCGACGCTCTCGCTGATTCGAAATATGTTTCATGATCCGGGCGAGCGAACGCGAGCCATATCCGTTTGGATGACTGGCTTTATGGTGGGCACCGCCATTGGCCCATTGGTGGGTGGCGCCATGCTCGAGTTTTTCTGGTGGGGCTCGGTATTTCTGCTTGGCGTGCCGGTCATGCTTGTGCTGCTGATCAGCGGGCCATTACTGCTGCCTGAGTTTAAGGATGAGAATGCGGGCCGCCTTGATCTTGTCAGCGCACTACTAGCGGTAACCATGATTCTGGCCGTGATCTACGGGCTCAAGGATATGGCACGCAATGGGCTCAGCCTGAGCGCCATTGCTATCGCCGCCGGCGGATTAGTTATCGGCTTTTTGTTTGCCCGACGCCAACGCAGCCTGGCTGACCCGATGTTTGATCTGAACCTTTTTGCCAACCGGACCTTTACTGTGTCGGTGCTGGCGCTGCTGCTGGTGATCCTGTCGTTCTCCGGCATCTGGTTGATGATCTTTCAATACCTGCAGGGTGTGATTGGCATGTCACCTTTGCATGCCGGGCTACTCGTTCTGCCATCCGCCATGGTGCAAATTGTCGGCGCCATGCTGGTACCAAGTTTGGCACGGCGGATTCGTCCCGCCACGCTAATCAGCAGCGGACTGTTGATCACCGCTATCGGTATGTTGCTGATGACTCAGGCCGGTGGTGGTTATGCCGCTGCAGTGGTGGTGATTGGCACTATTGCCATGGGCGCCGGCGCCATGCCGATGATGATTCTTGGCACCGATATGGTGGTTAGTTCCGCGCCAGCGGAGAAAGCCGGAGCTGCATCCGCGACATCGGAAACGGCGGCGGAAATGGGCATGGCGCTGGGCATTGCGGTGATCGGCAGCGTCGGTGGATTTGTCTATCGACAGCAAATGCTTGTGTCGCTGCCCACGGAGCTATCCGCAGCGGATCGGGAAAGCGCAGCAGATACACTGGGCGGTGCGCTGGCCGTAGCAGAACAGCTTGGCGAAGCAGGGCAGGGCATCAGCGCTCAGGCCGGCGTGGCATTTACCCAGGCCCTGCATGTGAATGCGGGGATCAGCGTAGCGATCGTGCTGGTGGCCATGCTGGTGGTGTGGCATTTTCTGCGCGACTTGAAGGTATCGGCGCACTAGCAGTCTTGGTGAAGTCACTGCTACGGTTCGGGGCTTCCTTCAAGCGAGGGCGTGACGTAACGATTGATAATGCTGGCAGCAATCAGATCGCCGCTGACGTTCAGCGTGGTACGGCTCATATCCAGAATGCGGTCGACGCCGATAATCAGGGCAATGCCCTCCGCCGGAATACCGACTGTGCCGAGCAACATGGACAGGATCACAATGCCGATCCCCGGTGTGCCCGGCGAGCCTATGGACGCGCCCACCGCTAGCACCACCACCAGCAGCAAGCCGGACAGACCAACATCCACCTGAAATACCTGGGCAAGAAAAAGCGTGGCGACCACCTGATACAGGGCGGTGCCGGCCATATTGATAGTCGTGCCAAGCGGAATAACGAACCGCGACACGCTTTTTTGTACACCGAACTTTTCCTCAGCCGTTCGCATGGTCAACGGCATCACCGCTGCGGAACTGGACGTGGAAAATGCCAGCAGCAGGACATCGCGACTGTCGCGCAGGAACACCCGTGGTGAGCTGCGGCACCACAGCGCATACAGGGCCAGATAAAATGCAAAGGCGATCAGCAGCCCCAGCAATACGGTGGTGACATAAACACCCATGCCGAGCAAAGCATCCAGTCCGGTCCGTGCGGTCAGTTGCGCCATCAAACCGAAAACCGCCAGCGGCACCAGATACATGGCCCAGCGCACCACCACCATACTCACTTCCTGAATCGCACCGAATAAATCCAGCAGCGGCTGAGCGCGCTTTGCCGACATGGTCGCCAGGGCAATGCCAACGAAAATCGCGAATATCACCACCTGCAGCATGTTCTGCTCGACACTGGCCTGCAGCGGGTTGGTGGGAATAATGGCAATGATCTGTGTTGGCAGTTCAGCAAGGGACGGCGCTTTTGCTTCGGCAGCTGCCACATTTTCCGGCAGGATTGCGCCGGTCATGTACTGCCCCGGCTTGACGGTCAGCGCCACCGTAAGACCGATGACCACCGCCACCAGCGTGGTGGCGAGAAAAAACAGCGCAGTGCGCCAGCCAATGCTGCGCAACTGCTGCATATCACCACTGCTGGTCATGCCAAGAATAATTGAGGCAATCACCAGTGGTACAACAATCATCTGCACCAGAGCAAGAAACAGATAGCCAGGCATGGCCAGCCAACTACCCACCAACTGCGCAGAGGCAGCCTCCAGCAGGCCACCGGACGGCCCAATGGCCACGCCGGTAGCGATGCCCAAGAACATTGCCACAAGAACCTGCAGCCACAGTCGGCCACGGACAAAGCCACTGAGACGGAATTCCAGGCGGCGAATGGAGGGATGGGTAGAAATTGTTAAACCAGTCATGACTTGCTCCGGATGGCTCCGCAGCAAGGCTACGTCCTGTAGGGTCACCCCGGCAAGCCGAGGTGCCCTTTTCTCAGCAGAGAATCACTTCAAATCAAAGCGATCTGCATTCATTACCTTGGTCCAGGCCTTGACGAAATCGCCAACAAACTTCTCGCGATTATCGTCCTGAGCATAGACCTCGGCATAGGCGCGCAGGATTGAGTTGGAGCCGAATACCAGATCGACACGAGTAGCAGTCCACTTCGTCTTGCCGGATTTGCGCTCAACAATGTCATACAGATTACTGCCTTTCGGCTTCCAGCTGTACGCCATGTCCGTCAGGTTGACGAAGAAGTCATTGCTCAGCACGCCAACACGATCGGTAAACACGCCATGCTTTGTGTCACCGTGGTTGGTGCCAAGAACGCGCATGCCACCCACCAGCGCCGTCATCTCCGGAGCGGTCAGCCCCATCAACTGGGTGCGATCCAGCAGCATTTCTTCCGCAGTGACCACATAATCCTGCTTTACCCAGTTGCGGTAGCCATCGTGCAATGGCTCCAGCACCTCAAAGGATTCCACGTCGGTCATTTCAGGGGTTGCGTCGCCACGGCCCGGAGCAAAAGGCACGCTGATTTTGACGCCGGCATCGTGAGCGGCCTTCTCCACCGCTGCGGTACCGCCGAGCACGATCAGGTCCGCCATGCTGACCTTTTTGCCAAAGCCGGACTGAATGCCCTCGAGCACTTTCAGCACTTTCTGCAAACGTTCCGGCTCATTGCCTTGCCACCCATTCTGTGGCGCCAGACGAATGCGCGCACCGTTGGCACCACCGCGATAGTCCGAGCCGCGGAATGTTCTGGCGCTGTCCCAGGCAGTGGCGACCAGGTCGGCAACAGTCAGGCCACTGGCGAGAATCTTCGCCTTTAGATCACTTATCTCAGCATCGGTTGGTATGTACTGCGCCGGCGCCACCGGATCCTGCCAAATCAGATCTTCCTTCGGCACATCCGCACCGAGATAACGGCTCTTAGGCCCCAGATCACGGTGGGTGAGCTTGAACCAGGCGCGCGCAAAGACGTCGTCGAAATATGCCGGATCTTTGCGGAAGCGTTCGGAAATCTTGCGGTACTCCGGATCCATCTTCAGGGCCATATCCGCATCAGTCATCATCGGTTTACAGCGAATGGATGGGTCTTCCACATCCACCGGCATATCTTCTTCGGCGATGTTTACCGGCTCCCACTGCCAGGCACCGGCTGGGCTCTTGGTTTTCTGCCAGTCGTACTTGAACAGCAAATCAAAGTAGCCGTGGTCCCACTGGGTCGGGTGGGTGGTCCAGGCGCCCTCCACGCCACTGGTGACCGTATCGCGGCCGATACCACGGGTTTTGTGGTTGTTCCAGCCCAGGCCCTGCTCTTCCAGACCCGCGCCTTCCGGCTCCGGGCCAAGATTGGCGGCATCACCATTACCATGGGCTTTGCCGACAGTGTGGCCGCCAGCCGTTAGCGCAACGGTTTCCTCGTCGTTCATCGCCATGCGAGCGAAGGTGATGCGCATGTCGTGCGCCGTCTTGATCGGATCGGGTTTACCGTCCACGCCTTCCGGGTTTACGTAGATCAGGCCCATCATTACCGCTGCCAGCGGGTTTGCCAGATCACGCTCGCCAGAATAGCGGGTGCCCTCGCTACCTGATGGGGCCAGCCACTCTTTTTCTGAACCCCAATAGGTGTCTTTCTCCGGATGCCAGATATCTTCGCGGCCACCGGCAAAGCCGAAAGTTTTGAAACCCATGGATTCATAGGCCATGTTGCCGGCCAGAATCATCAGGTCTGCCCACGACAGCTTGTTGCCGTACTTTTTCTTGATCGGCCAGAGCAGGCGGCGAGCCTTGTCCAGATTGCCGTTATCCGGCCAGGAGTTGATCGGTGCAAAACGCTGGTTGCCCGTGCCCGCACCACCGCGACCATCGGCGATCCGGTAGGTACCGGCGGAGTGCCAGGCCAAACGAATCATCAGACCACCGTAGTGACCCCAGTCCGCCGGCCACCAGTCCTGACTGTCGGTCATCAATGCTTTGAGGTCATTTTTGACCGATTCCAGGTCGAGCTTGTTAAATTCTTCGGCGTAGTTAAAGTCGTCGCCGAGTGGATTGGTCTTGCGATCCTGCTGATGCAGGATGTCCAGATTCAGGGTCTTAGGCCACCAGGCCATGTTGTCGTTGCCATTGGCAGTATTGCCTCCGTGCATAACCGGGCACTTGCCGCCGGAACCGCTTTGCTTATCCATGATGATGTCTCCGCTTTGTCACTGCCTGTGAATTCTTCTAACGTCGCAGTCCATCTTCTGCCCGGCGCCGGGCCCGGTCAATCATAGGGATCAATTTTTATATTGATATAGCTGATAGCTTTTTACGATTGCGAGTTCGTCAGCTAGCCATCAGGAAGGAAGGAGTGTGGCAGGGGATTATGGATAAGGCGGCCTGACGTCGATTACCGACATCAAACCGCTTTATGGACGGAGTCAAAGACCCAGGTTGTCGATCACCTTCAGATTAGCAACCGCTTGATTCATGGTGTAAAAGTGCAGGCCCGGCGCCCCCATGGCCAACAGACGCTCGCACAGTCTGGTCACCACTTCCTCACCGAAGTCTTTCAATGACGCCTCATCATGCTGCAGCTCTTCCAGCCTCTTGCGAATCCAGCGTGGCACATCCGCGCCACAGGAATCGGAAAAGCGCACCAGGTTGGCGTAGTTGGTGATTGGCATAATCCCCGGCACCACCGGCGCAGTGACACCGCGTTTTTCCAGTTGCTCCATAAAGAAGCCATAGGCTTCTGCGTTATAGAAATACTGGGTGACGCCACTGTTGGCACCAGCATCGATCTTGCGTTTGAAGTGATCGATGTCGTCGCTAAACGAGCGTGCCTGCGGATGCATTTCCGGGTAAGCCGCCACTTCAAGATGGAAATGATCGCCGCTGACTTCTCGGATTAATCTGACCAGATCGTCAGCGTAGCGCAATTCACTGCGGGCATGGCCCATGCCGGAAGGCAGGTCACCACGCAGGGCAACGATACGACTAATCCCGGCAGCCTTATATTTGTCGATCAGCTCGACCAGCTCCTCGCGACTCTGGCCCACACAGGAAAGATGTGGTGCCGTATCGATACCAGCTTCGCGCACCTTCATCACCGTGGTCCAGGTGCGATCACGGGTTGAACCACCCGCACCGTAAGTCACGGAGAAGAACTCCGGGTTTTTCTTCAGCAGTTTTTGCTGAACATTGATGAGCTTCTCCAACCCTTCATCGGTTTTGGGTGGGAAAAACTCGAAGCTGACTTTGGGTTTCATTAGTTGTTCTCTTTTATTCGAGTGCCGTTAGAGGGATCGCAGTGAACGAAATAGCCGCACGACTTGTTGCCGTTGTCAGAGAAAACGGCAACAAGTCGTGCGGCGTCGCATCATCATTTTCCAAACTGACGCGACTCAGGCCGTTGCGATTCCGGCAATCAGTACTTGTAGCTTTCCGGCTTGAATGGGCCGTCGACGGTGACGCCGATATAGTCGGCCTGCACCTCGGTCAGCCTGGTGATCACACCACCAAAGCCTTCCACCATATAACGCGCCACTTCTTCATCAAGATGCTTGGGTAGCACTTCTACCTTCAGCATTTTCTCTTTGACGGTATCGCTATGGCCGGCATATCCCTGATCGAACAAATACATCTGGGCAAGCACCTGGTTGGCGAAAGAGCCATCCATGATACGGCTCGGATGACCAGTGGCGTTGCCAAGATTAACCAGACGACCTTCCGACAGCAGCAACAGGAAATCATTGGCATCCTTGTTACGCCATACCTTATGCACCTGCGGCTTCACTTCTTCCCACTGCCAGTTCTTGCGCATGTAGGCGGTATCAATTTCGTTGTCGAAGTGGCCGATGTTACAAACCACCGCGCCTTTCTTGATGGCACGCAACATGCGCTCGTTACACACATTGACGTTGCCAGTGGTGGTTACCAGCAGATCCGTATTGGCGAACAACTCGCCATTGATACAACCTTCGCTACCGTCATCGACGCCATTTTTGAATGGGCTAACGACCTCAAAGCCGTCCATGCACGCCTGCATGGCACAGATCGGATCAATCTCAGTGATCTTGACGATCATGCCTTCCTGACGCAGCGACTGAGCAGAGCCCTTGCCGACGTCGCCATAGCCGATCACCAGCGCCTTTTTGCCAGACAGCAGATGGTCGGTGCCGCGCTTGATGGCGTCATTCAAGGAGTGACGGCAACCGTACTTGTTGTCGTTCTTGCTCTTGGTGACGGAATCATTGACGTTTACCGCCGGTACTTTCAGGGTGCCCTTCTTCAACGCTTCGATCAGACGGTGCACACCGGTGGTGGTTTCTTCAGTGACACCATGGATCTTGTCCAGCATCTGCGGGTAGGTGTCGTGGATATACCAGGTCAGATCACCGCCGTCGTCAAGAATCATGTTGGCATCCCACAGCTCGCCATTGGCGTCGCGGCAGGTCTGCTCCAGGCACCACATGTACTCTTCTTCAGTTTCGCCCTTCCAGGCAAATACCGGGGTGCCGGCAGCGGCAACCGCGGCTGCAGCGTGATCCTGAGTAGAGAAGATGTTGCAGCTTGACCAGCGCACTTCCGCACCCAGCGCTTGCAGGGTTTCGATCAGCACGGCGGTCTGAATGGTCATGTGGATACAGCCAATAATGCGGGCGCCTTTCAACGGCTGTGCAGCGCGGTATTTCTCGCGGATAGTGATCAGTGCAGGCATTTCGGTTTCGGCAATCTCAATTTCCGAGCGACCCCACTGGGCCAGGGAAATATCCGCGACTTTATAATCCTGCTTAACTTTTGCTTTTGCGTTCATGGTTTTCTCCATTCGTTTTTGGACGAATGGGCGCCGTTGCTTTTATCCTTCATTTTCGAGCCTCGCGGACAAACCGCTGCAGCGCCCCTCGAAAATGAAGGCATATGGAAATTACAGGCCTGCAGCTTTACGCAGGTCGTCTGCCTTGTCGGTTTTCTCCCAGGTGAAGTTGGGCAGTTCGCGGCCAAAGTGACCGTAAGCTGCAGTATCCCGGTAGATCGGACGACGCAGGTCGAGCATTTCAATGATGCCGCGTGGGCGCAGGTCAAAAATTTCCCGCACCAACTTGATGATCACGTCATCACTTACCTTGCCAGTGCCGAAGGTGTTCAGCGAAATCGAGGTGGGCTCTGCCACACCAATGGCATAGCTCACCTGAATCTCGCACTTGGCAGCAAGTCCCGCAGCAACAATGTTCTTGGCTACATAGCGGCCCGCGTAAGCAGCAGAACGATCCACCTTTGTAGGATCCTTGCCGGAGAACGCGCCACCACCATGACGGGCCATGCCGCCGTAGGTATCAACAATAATCTTGCGGCCAGTCAGACCACAGTCACCCATCGGTCCACCAATAACGAAGTTACCAGTCGGGTTGATGTGATACAGAGTCTTGTCATGCAACCACTCTGCCGGCAACACCGGCTTGATCACTTCTTCCAGCACCGCTTCACGCAGATCCGCCAGCGAAATATTGGGGCTGTGCTGGGTCGACAAAACTACCGCATCAATGGCCACCGGCTTGCCATTTTCATAGCGCATGGTGACCTGACTTTTGGCATCCGGACGTAGCCACGGCAGCACACCTTTCTTGCGCAGTTTGGCCTGACGCTCAACAAGGCGGTGTGAATAAAACAACGGCGCCGGCATCAAGGTGTCAGTTTCATTGGTGGCAAAGCCAAACATCAGGCCCTGATCACCAGCACCGATTTGCTTGTCTTCTTTCTCGTCCACGCCCATGGAAATATCCGAGCTCTGCTTGCCAATGGCATTCAGCACCGCACAGGTGGCGCCATCGAAGCCAACGTCGGAGGAGTCATAGCCGATATCGACAATCACCTGGCGAACGATGTCTTCCAAGTCCACATAGCAGTTGGTGGTGACTTCGCCAGCAATGATCGCCATACCGGTCTTGACCATGGTCTCCACTGCCACCCGCGCATGCGGGTCCTGAGCGATAATCGCGTCCAGTACGGCATCCGAAATCTGGTCCGCCATTTTATCCGGATGGCCCTCGGACACGGATTCGGAAGTGAAAACAGAATATTCGCTCATCGTCGGTGGTACTCCATGGTCAGGTGTTGCTTGGTTAATCGTTAACGCGGTGATCGTGGTTACTTCTCGCCGCTGCGTTCAAAGGTGCGCACCTGCACCTGGAAGCCGTTACGTTGTGCCAGATACTGCACTTCGTTCTGCTCAAGGCCTGCGCGTTTTGCCCAGGCCAGTAATTCCTGCTCCTCAAAACCGAGCCACAGATCACCACAGGTGTCGTGAGCGCCGTGTTGTTCATGCCGGCACAGCTCGGTCACCAACAAGATGCCACCCGGCTTCAAGCGTCGCGCGGCCGCCCGCAGGCTGTCGGCAGGGGCGGGCATGTGGTGCAGCACCATATTCAGCACCACCAGATCCGCCTGCGCCTCGTCCGGCGCCGCCGCAGGCCACTCACCCAATATAAGGGTGGCGTTTTGCACTTTTGCGTCGGCCAGTTGGCGCTCCGCCCGGGCCAACTGGGCCGGGGCATTCTCGTAACCAATCAGGCGCTGAAAGCGACCCGACAGCGCCTGCATAAAGGCCCCGTCACCGGGGCCGATCTCAATCGCCAGCTCGCCCTCGGGCATGCTGCGCAGAGCCAGCTCTAGTGCCAGCCCCGCATAATCTTCATAGGCCGCGATCAGCTCTTCCTGACCCTCCTCACCGGCATAACGCTCAAACCACACCCGGCTGTGCTCCGCCCGGCGCGCCTGCACCTGGGCCAAACGCCCGGCCAGCTCACTACTCGCCGACACATCATCGATCCGGTCCAGCAACGCCTGATGCAGCACATCACTGGCCAGACTGCGGCTATACCAGATGGCATTGCCCTCGCGGCGCCGCTCCACCAGCCCGGCCTCGGCCAGCACCTTGAGGTGATGACTCATGGCCGGCTGGCGCATATCGCAGATCTC
>NZ_JAFMPS010000027.1 GCF_020667895.1 Alcanivorax sp. 1008 | reverse complement strand
AGTAGGTCTTGGAGCTGACTATGCCCTGAATGATGGTTGGGCTTTAAGGTTTATGGCAACGAGCTTTAGCGAAGATGCAGTGGCATTTAGTATCAACATCATGAAGCGATTTAACGTTAGTGATAGTGCAAAGTTTGCTATTGCTGAGAAAGAAGAAATTTCTGAGCCAGAAGCCGTTGAGTATATTGAGCCAGCGCTGGATGATCGGATAAAAAAAGAAGTGTCTGAAGAGGTCATATCTGAAGAGGTCATAAATGAGCTCGCAGAAATGGATTTTAGTAACATTAAGTTTGAAAACAACTCAAGTTCGATTAAGGAAGGAGCCAAGCAGTATTTGGATTCTGTCGTCCTTTTCCTCATGAAGAATCCTGAGGTCAATCTAAGTATTGAGGCACACTCTGATGCTGTTGGAGACGATGCTTATAATCTCATGCTATCAGAACAGAGAGCGCAAAGCGTTGTTAAGTATCTTGTTAATAAAGGGGTGTCAGAAAGTCGTCTTGCATCTCAAGGGCATGGTGAGTCGAAGCCCATTGCTACTAATCAGACGCCAGAAGGACGAGAAAAGAATCGCCGCGTTGAATTTATTCCTTACTGATACGTTATTTAGATAGATTGCAGGGTCATATTAGTCGCGTGAGATAGCCAGAAAGGTAGCCGCAAGGCGCTCTAAAAGAGTCCGCCTTGCGGCTATCTTTATATGGCATAAACCGGGTTTGCTATTCTACCTCGCGCGGCTCGGCAGCAGAATGCCAAATAAATATAACGAGACGTGTCCAGATGAAATACCTTGTTAAACTCCTCTCTATTTTGTTATTACCGTTTGTATTGTCTGGCTGCGACTTTAATGATGAGGCGCAGCGACTTGCTACCATCCATCCGCCGTTAAAAGACTGGGTGCGACAAGACTTGGGGCTGCACTGGTCTGCATTTCTATTGTCAAACAAGCGCCTCAATAACGAAGTGTTGTATGGGATGTTGAAGGAAATTGATCGGCGAGGAGGGGATGCCGATCCGTTTCGTCGAAAAATTGCGGATATTCCCAGATTAAGGGCTCAAATTCCAAGATTGTACCTCTATGTCGAAATAGCCAGATTGCGAAGAGACTTACGACTGAAGTCTATTATGGCCTCTGGCGGCAGGATAGCTTTTGCCCAGCATCATAATTTTCACATGTCTTTCATCGGGTACACAGAAGGTCTGTCAGATGCTAGAAATGAAAGGACATTCAGCCCGGATAGCAGATTGTCGCTGATAGATCTTCGCCAGGGTCAATACGGTAGTAAAACGGATCTTCTATCAGATAAGCATGGTGTTATTCGTGATGTTGACGTGTCTGCAGACGGAAACCGATTGCTGTTTTCCTGGAAGCAATCAGACCGGAAGGATGACTATCATATTTACGAGTACGATCTTCGTGCCGACACAGTTACTCAGCTTACATATGGCTTGGGAAGAGCCGATATAGAGCCTCAGTACCTTCCTGATGGCGATATCATTTTTGCCTCTACGCGAGGAGAGCACAGCGTTCCTTGCTACTATACTGAAGTAACAAACCTGTATCGAATGGATGGCCAGGGACGCTATATGCGGCGCCTTGCAGTGGATCAGGTTCACACGCTTTACCCTACCGTTCTGGAAAATGGCCGCGTAATCTACACGCGATGGGATTATAACGATCGCGGCCAGGTATATCCGCATCCGCTATTCTCGATGAATCCAGATGGTACGGGTCAGCGAGTTTACTATGGCGGAAATTCATGGTTTCCCAATTCACTGATACATGCCAGAGGAATTCCCGGAACAGACAGAGTCATGGCGGTTATATCCGGCCACCATACCTTGCAGCGTGGGAAGCTCGTTGAAATCGATGTGTCAGAGGGTCGAGACGAAGGTCTTGGCATGTCGTTTATTGCGCCTCAGCGTAAAGTGCAATATGAGCGCGTTGACAAAGCGATGCAGCATGGGGAGCACTTTAAATATCCGTTCCCAATTAATAGTAATGAATTTCTGGTTTCATACACTCCGGATCATTTTCCGAATCCGCTCGGCGGCACACCACTAGCTGGAGAGCTAGCTGTTTACGGTCTTTACTGGATGGATAGGGATGGGAAGCGAGAGCTTCTTTACCAGCATGATGAAATATCAGTTGGCCGAATGGTGTTGCTTGATAACCCATCCAGGCCACAGTTGATTCCAAATGCCGTAGATTATCGCAAGAAAACAGGGACTCTGTATGTAAGCAACGTTTATGAAGGCGTTGGTCTAAAGGGTATTCCCTATGGCACTGCTAAAAAGATTCGCGTGGTTCAACTTAACTACCGAGCCGCCGGCGTAGGTGAAGTGCATAATCATGCTGATGAGCCCGAGGGTGGCTCGTCTATAAATAGCACGCCAGTGGCAATCGGTCAGGGAACCTGGGATGTGAAGCAGATCCTCGGTGATGTTGATATCGAAGAGGACGGTTCGGCGCTGTTTGAAATTCCGGCTATGGCTTCCACTTATTTGCAAATTCTTGATAACAAAGGCCAAGTCATACAGACAACCCGGTCTTGGGATACGATCCAGCCCGGGGAGAAGAAGGCCTGCCGTGGTTGTCATTCAAAAGAAAATTCCAATTTTTACGAATATGCCCCGGAGAATACCATTGCGTGGACCAAGCCGCCGCAAACATTGCAGCCTTTTTATGGCGAGAGCCGCGGATTCAGTTTTATAAAAGAAATACAGCCTATACTCGACGCCAAGTGTATTAGTTGCCACGGCGCTGGCTCCAGAAATGGCAGCCTCGACGGTGAATTGAAACGTCGATGGACGCTGGGTAAACGTAGATGGAGCGACGCGTACCTCACCTTAACAAACGCCAAAAAAGTAGTGGCGTTTGTGGGGGCGTCGTCTGTTCCTTTCCCTGTTGGTACGTACTATCAGGGTGATCATAAAAATGATCTGGTGAATTGGATCAGCAAAATGTCAGCACCCACCGAGTTGCCTCCGTATTATGCCGGGTCTGCTACCAGTAAGTTACTGCCATGGCTGGAAAGTGGTGAGCACTACAATGTGACCTTGACTGACGAGGAATACCATAAGTTCGCCGCATGGATTGACCTGCTGGTTCCATTCGTCGGTGATTATAAGGAAGCGAATGAGTGGACTCCTGGTGACCTGGGTTTTTATGAATACTATGAGAATAAGCGGCATGAAAACGCTCTGGAAGAGGAAGCGAACATCAAGGCATTGCTGAAGAGTCAGTAGTTATTGCTGCAACAGAAGAGAATGGTCCGGCCGCTGGGTGCTTTGGCGAATAATTAGTGCCCGCAAAGGGATCAGCACGGCTAGTCCGGGCTAAAAGTGGGGAGACACCAACATGAAAATAACAAAAATCCGAAACGGTAACCGGACACTTTGGAGATCAGCGGCCTCGTGTTTGTTGATGTTTGCACCCTCGGCTATGGCACAGCAGAACGACTCCGCGTCCGTCGATCTCAGTCAGATCTACAGTGCAATTGTGCGCGTTGCTCAAGGGGGTGAAGATCTCGATACGTTGTCCGATAACCTGGAAGCCTACGTTGCTGGTGGCAACGAGGATAATTTTCTGGTGGGCTCTGCATCCAATTACCTCGAGTACTACCTCGAAGCCGTCTCGCATCTGGAGCAACAGGGCGGGCGCAAGGAGGGCACGCCGGTGCCGCAGAACGGTTACGATGGTGTCCCTTTTCATCACGGCGTTCTTCAAGTGGCGCCAGAAATCGGCCCGCTTGGTACACTTGTACCCCCGCAGTTGAACTTGGCTTGGCTGGCTCTTGAGATTCCTGTGATTCCTACGGATTGGGGGCCTGGCCTGGGTGGCCTTCCTGATGTGCCTGCGATCAATCGTGCTGTCACCGGGGTCACGGAAGAAGAAGGCTGGACACTTCCGCATGTGCCTGCCTTGCGTTGGACCGCAGATGGTCGGGTCGGCATGAACGCCCAGGTCGGTGGTAGCGCTTGTCCGAATAGTCCGGATAACTGTCCTGGTAAACCCTCTGATGTGCCCCTGTTTCTGTATGCCCCGGAAAAGCTGAATCAGCCTTTTGTGCAGTCCCCCAAGGGCCCCTCAGCCCTGGTGCTGGACAAGTTCAATATGTCGGTACGAGACCTGACACAAAACATGTCTGAAGCGGACTGGGTCACCATGTCCCGCGGCCTTCCCCTGTCCGAGCGCCACAAAGGCCTGCCTGGCGTCTACCAGATGAGCACCATCTGTGATGCGTTCGAGAAAGACCCGGGTGAGCGTCGCAACCCATACAGCTGTGGCGCAGGCGGCCGGGATGACTGCTATGACGTCACCGTTATCGGCGCCTATCACCCTGCCGGAAATTTTGATGGTCATGGTAACCCAGCCCCACGCCTGGAAAAGGAATCGCGCCTGGTGGGGACGGATGTCACCATTCGGGTTACTGATCCCAAAACGGCGGCTGCGCGAATCGCCGACGTTGAATATGGCACCACGCGTATCGCACCGAATCGCACCGGTATCATTTTTGAACCCCTGACACCCGCCGACGGACGTCTGCTGGTCGGGCGTCGAGGTTGGCTGCCTCTGGTTTGGATGCATGGAGAGACGCAACAGATTCAACATGGCATGTATGACACGGTCTATTCGGTGGCGCCCGAAAGTGCACGTGCTTGCGATGTCACTGAGTTGGGAGACTTCAAGCCGATATCCCATGCACCCTATGACCCTCAAGTCAAGACGCGCTACGACTTTGCGGCCCAGCCTTTCCGGGATGCTACCGGGCGATTGATCAAGGATGGCACGGACATCAAGGGCACTTATCCGTGGATGGACAAGGAAGCCAAGATGTTCTCCGTCCAGGTGTCGCCTGCGAACCTCTATCCCTATGGCCGCTACAACGTCTCACGCCGGGACCAGAGCCGTTATCCGGCACGTTGTGTGGGTGGCAGCTGCAGGGGGCCGGTGGACCAGAAAGATGTCGACGAAACGAAGGACAACATGTTCATGATTGTCGGCGCCTGGACGCAGGGCAAGATGGTGTTGGTTGATGGCTTGCTTAACCCTGCTGATTACAGAATTTCAGCGCAAACCTCGCGTCAGAGCTGGCTGAAGCTGTACAGCGCCGGCACCGGGCTGGATCCGTCAGATAGCGGCGAAGTGCGGGTCGGCAGTGTGCGCGGCGGTGAGGCCAATTTTCCGGTGATGGGCGAGCGCGACCAGGTTATTGGACGCTACAATCCGCACAACCTGTCGGTGCTCGATTCGATGGAAAACAGGCTTAACTATCTTCCGGAAATGAAGCCAAGTCGCTTTCAGGATGTGGTCTGGAACATGAGCGCCGGCCATCATACGGTGGAGTTTGCGTTCGACGATTATCTGAATCCGGATGGATTCATTGTCTCCAACATGGTTGCCCTGTTCGAGCACAACAGCGAACACTGGTTCCGCATGCGGCACTATGATGGCTGGCGTCATATACTGGGGGACTTTGGCGGCGAGGTCAGAATCCAGAACAGTGCAACCGCCACCAGCGATCGCTGGACCGTTCCGGCTTATGGCCGGGTGCGCGGTGGCCGGCTTGAACCGGTGGCCAATGGCGGTGTGCGCGGGAAGGGCCTGTGGTTTGACGGCAGCAACACCCGGGTGGACTATGATGTGCCGGCGCAGGCGCGCAACATTCACGGTACTGACTGGTTCTACAGTCTCTTTATTGACCCCCGCTTCGGTAATGACGGCACCCAGCGGGTGCTGATTGATTTCCCCGATAACAGCCAGCTGCGCCTGCTTGGCCAGCGGGAACTGCAGCTGATCAACCGATACGGAGAGCTGGTGCGCAGCGTCCGCCTGCCAAAGACAGCGGGCAGCAAACAGTGGACTCAAATCGGCTTGTCAGTCGGCGCCGAGCAGAGCGGTGGTAGACAGACGCTGCAGGTGTTCGTGGACGGTTTCCTGGTGGATGACTGGACCGGTAATCCGCGCACTTCTGCCCTGCAGCGTGGCAATTTCCGTCCTGGCGCCGGCACGCTCAGCCTCGGCCGGGAGAACGGCTGGCGTGGTGTGTCGCCCTTCCGCGGCTGGATGGATGAGTTCAAGGTATTTGCCTGGGCGCCGAATCCCGAGGTGGTGTGCAACTTTGCCCATGGCACCCTGGTCGGCCTGCCCGATAGCTACAGCGGTTCGCTGGCCACCCAGGCCGGTCGCTACAGTGCGGCGGCACATGATTATGTGTCAGATGAACTGGCGGAGTATGGCCAGCAAACTTACCCGCGCTATGCCTGCTATCACGACAACAGCCGCGACAACGGCGCTCATCAATTCAACGTTCCCGTCGGTGTGGCGCACCTGCGCGAGGCTTTCAATTTTCCCGAGGGACCTTTGTATCATGACGCGCCACGGCCGGACTCGTCGTCAAACGCGTTCTGCCTGAGCTGTCACACGGATGATTCAAAGGTTCGCGGCCTTAAAGTCTCGGCGCTGAACCTGATACCGGTGCTGGATGCCAAGCTGGATTTCCGGCGCCAGCCCACCCAGCCACCGGCAAAGGTTTACGGCAACTTGCCCGCTTACTGGTTTCCGGGTGCCCCTGCCCATGCCTCCGACGCGGGATTCAATGGTCAGTTCATTGACGAATGGGCATTAGCCAGTGCGGCAGGCCGGCCCCCCCTGATTCACAACGTCGCGCTGGCGGATAGCAACGGCGATCCGCTGCGCGGTGTGCAGCCCGGCGACGTGTTCCGTCCCAGTGAAGTGAAGCAACTGGCCCAGGCAATTCGTGCTAACACCAACGGTTTGACCCGTCAGGTTGCCATCACCGTCAATGGCAGCCGCACCTCCGACAACAGCGTGCCTTTCACTGCCGGCAATGGTGCGATCCGCAACGGCCACAACACTGTGCGGGTGGAAGCCTGGAATGACGCGGGACAGAAAGCCACCCGTGATTTTTCCCTGATTGTGGAAGAGTGGGCCCGCAGCGCCAGCCAAGGCGGAAATGGCGGCGGCAGTTTTGACTACTCCCACGATGTGATTGGTTCACCTTCCGTTACCAGTGTGGTGTTGCGTGGTGGCAGCTGGATGGATCAGGTGGGTATGGAGTACTCGGACGGCACAGTGCTGCGAAATGGCGGCTGGGGTGGCGGTGAAGCGCGCCTGGACCTGAGTAATGGCGAGTACATAAGATCGGTAGAGGTGTGCCGGCGCGGATTCGGTTTCTGGGAGCGTCTGCTCTTGGGCACCAGCGATCTGGTTGGTTATGTGAAAGTGACCACCAGTCAGGGGCGCAGCATCAGCAAGGGCGGGCGCACCTCCAGTTGCGCCACCTACTCGGCTCCGTCAGGGCGCCAGATCACTGGTTTCTACGGCCGTGCGGGAGCCTATCTTGACCGCCTCGGAGTGCTGTATGGGCGCCGCTGAACCAGGAAAGGTATTCCACTAAGAAGTCGCCACTCTGCTATTTGTCTAAAACAGCAAGTTATTTTGTCTGTTTCTGCGGGCCCCGACCTCTCTTTGGGGCTTACTCTTTCGTCTGGCTGCTTCCGTCTCCTGGTGCACGCTATCAATGGCCTTTCAATGAAAGAATGAAGTGCTGCAGACAAAAATACGAAGCAGAGATAAACAGGAAATCTAAGCAGTGAAAATCAAGTTTGTTATCACGGTAGTCGTGTCAATTCTGGTTGCGTCGTCTATTGCTATCGTTATCGCGACCGCGAGATATGGCATATCCAGGCCGGTGCCACCGATCAATGGGGGCGACGTTGGTGCGCCTCGAGCGCTTATTATTTCTCCGGCGGAGAAGGCATATCAAATAAGCGATGGCAGACAAGATCCGCAGATAATCTCTGAGGCAGTAGAGTCCACATACGGAGTCCATGATGTTTCCACATCAACCTATCGAGACCATAGGATTCTTGAGACATTAAGCTCAGACGAAATCTTCAAGATATACGATCTGGATCGCTTGGAGGTGGAAGGCGGCAAAGTAAAACTTAATCACAGCACGCGCATTGTTATCGAGAATATCTTCCAAACAGTTTCCATGGAAGACCTCGGTCGAGGGAAGGAGCATCTTGCCAATGCGATACTTTCTAATCATGGCCAAGAGGTGGCTTCATCTTTCATGGAGCTAATTAATCAATATGAGCAGTTCTTCGAATCAATCAATGAAATAGACGAGCAGCGTAACGCTGAGGGCATATACCCTGAGAATGTTGAGCCATTGCATGTTACAAGAAGCGCTCTTCAGAATAGGATATTTGGCCACGACAGTGCAGAGAAACTTTTCAAAGTAGAGCGAAAAGCAATGACGGTTTTTATTGATCATGAAGAGCAGATGAAAACGAAGACCACAGAGCCGACCGAATACGAACTGGCTCGAATGCAAGAGGAGTATAACGAGATACTCAGGTCAGAGGCGGAATAAACAAGGCTTGAATTCGGGTCAAACTCAGACGCAGAAAATATGAGTAAACGGCATGTCTGGAATCGTTCTTAGAATAGCCTGCACTCTGGCTATCATTTTCTTTTCATTGACTACATCAGTCGCCTCTGCGTTCTGGTTCGGAGGCTGGAGCCCGATGGTCCATACCTCTCGTGGTGCATTGATTGGGCTTGACGACGGCCAGATTCGTACTTTCCTCGGCGTGCCCTACGCCGAACCACCCGTGGGCGAGTTGCGTTTTGCGCCCCCGGTGCCCAAACATAGCTGGCGGTGGCCGCGTCCCGCGCTGCTGACGAGCCCGGCGTGCCTTCAGGCGCAGTTTCTGACTGCCTCCCACGTCACCAGCGAAGATTGCCTGTACCTGAACGTCTGGGCGCCGAGTAAACCGGGCCCGCACCCCGTCATGGTCTGGATTCATGGGGGCGCGTATAACGCCGGCGGCGGCGGAAGCCCAGCATATAGCGGAAAAAGGCTCGCCCGCGAACACGATGTGGTGGTGGTAACCATTAACTACCGGCTTGGTTTCTTTGGGTTCCTCGCATTGCCGGAGCTGAACAACGAAAGCCACCATGGCAGCTCCGGCAATCAGGGCCTTTACGATCAGGTCGAGGCGCTGCGTTTCGTGAAGCGGGAGATCGGTCATTTCGGTGGTGATCCGAATAATATTACAGTGTTCGGAGAGTCTGCTGGCTCGGTCAGCACCTGCATACTGCTCAGCTCGCCACTTACCGCTGGCCTGATCAACAAGGCAATCATGCAAAGTGGTGGCTGCGGCTGGCGCAAAGCTGTCAGCATGGCGGAAGCGGAAAGCGCCGGCCGGGCTTTTCTTGAGGAGGTGCTTTCGTGCGATGGCCCTGATCCACTCGCCTGCGCCCGCGCCAAGAGCACATTCGAGCTGCGCGCCAAGGTGGCTGCAAACCTCGCTGCAAACCTCGCCAGCGGCAAGAGCTATCAGCCAGCCGCTGTTATCGATGGCCATCTGCTTCCGGATGATCCGATTGCTCTGCTTGAACGGGGCCACAATTCCCATATTCCGCTGCTGTTCGGCGACAACGCGGATGAAGGTAGCCTCTTCGTGCTGGATCGGGGTCACGCAGCAGATGAGGCGGGGTATCGGCAAGACACAGCTCGCTGGTACCCGGATAAGGATACCGACCAGCTTCTGGCGCTGTACCCACTCAGTCGCTATGACACGGCTGGCAGCGCCGATGCGGCGATGATGGGGGACAAACTGTTTGTCTGCACCGGCCAGCAAGTGGCGGATATTCTAAGTGAGGCCGGCAGTACCGTTTACAGGTATCGGTTCAGCCATGCGGTGAGCTCGCCGGTTGCATTCTCCATGCGAGTTTTCTCATTGGACCGAAATCCGCCGACCCCAGGCGTCATACACAGCGCAGAGATACCTTACGTATTTGGCAATCAATCACTCTACGGTGCGTTCGTCACTGCTGATCAGAAACGCCTGAGCAGGAAAGTAATGCGTTACTGGACGAATTTCGCCCGCACCGGTGATCCCAATGATGGGATGCTGCCCTACTGGCCCCGATATCAAACTGGCGACCGGCTGTTCCTGAGACTGGACACCCCGATCGCAACAGGTAGCAACCTGAAAAAAGAAGAATGCGCCTTTTGGCTGGCGCCTTGACTGGTAGTTTCCCCGGAGTTGTCTGAAGACCATAATGCATCGGGTGCCGAGCAATGAAACATGAAAACAAACATCAGAAAACATGCAGGATATCTAACACTCATACTGACGTTGCTGGCGGGTTGCGGGGGTGGGTCGAGTAACTCGTCCAATGCTGACGGTTCTGGCGGCGCTAGTCCAGTTTTTGAGCCCCACATCAATGTCATTCTGAATATGGGTCCTTCCGCCTACTGGCCGGCGCATGAGGGAACAGGCAAAACACTCAACGACCTGACTGCTCAGGGTAACCACGCTGAGTTGATCAACACTGGTTGGAATGGGTCCAATCTGGATTTCCGGGGGCGTTACGAGTATATCCAGATTCCGGGCTTATCTTCCTATTTCGGGGACGCATTCACAGTTGGCATGTGGATGCTCAACCGCAAAGTCAAATCCAGGCATATGCACCAAGGGCCAGACATTCTCAGGGCAGGTCCGGTCCACATCAAAACTTCCTATAACGACCTGAGTACAGGCAATGATGGCCAGGAGCTGGAACTTATCACTACGGTCGGTGACACGACACTGGATACCGTCATCGTGCCAGGCAAGGTGTGGCAGCATCTTCTGCTGACCTTTCGTGATGGCAAGGCCATGCTTTATGTTGATGGTGCGCTCAAGACAAGCAAGGCAGGCATCACCTATACGGCGCGAAACAGTACCGAATCAATACTGATGGGACCCGATGGTGCGGGGTGGTTCCAGCAAACTGATGATGCGCTCAATGGCTCGCTGCGAGAGATCGCCTTTTTCGACCGAGTGATCAGCGATACGGAAATAGCGACCATAGCTTCCAATACAAGACCATCAGTAGACGTGCAGACTAACCTTGTGCACTGGCTGTCCAACAGTTCTGTTCAAAGCCAGATGCGGCTCCTGACCTATATGAACACCCCCTGGTATGACTGGACAGAAGTTGACGCCAATCCGCAAGCATTCAAGCGTTATCTGATGGAGGCGATGAATACACCCACTCTGCGCGTACGTGCGCTGGATCGATTGCAAAAGCAGGGTTATCTTGACGGAGGTGACCATATTGCTCTGGTTTCGAAATTCTCCGCGCTTATCGTCAGCGGAGGAGCCAACTCAGAAGATCGGGCTTCCGCGGCCGTGGTGCTTGGCATGCTCGGCGAGCATGCCGCTTCGGCATTGGATATTTTGACCCGGGCGCTGGAGGGGAAAATCAATAGCAATGGCATCATGCCGCACCCGATCAGGATCAACGAATATTATCTTAACTCCCTGCTCTATGCCTTGTGGCAAAATGCTGGCACCAGTGAAAAGAAGACCGATCTTTTATCGACTTACTTCGCTGGCCCCATGCTTGGGCAGCACAATAACCTCAACCTGAGCGATTTCGATGAAGTTCGAAACCTCATGAGTGCGGGGCAGCACGTCGAGGCGCTGCATAAGTATAAAGACGTCGTTGGGCGTCATATTGCCGACAGCTATCTCGTCCAGAACGATCCGCGGCGTGACTGTCGCAGCGGCAAAGACTTCGATTATACTGTCCGCGCTCAAGCCAACGGCTTTGCCTACTGGCTGGGCAACGGTAGGGCTTATGACTCCTGTGAAGCGGTGGACGCGAGCATGCATAATGCTGCCGTGCTGTATCATCAGGGATTATATCCTCAAGCGGCGGACTGGTTGGGGGGGGATACGGCATTAATGTGCCGCCCCAATCTGCAGCAATTCGATGCCACTACAGGCAGCTTGCTGCACACTTTCAATATGGGCGGTGACAACTTTCTCCAGAGCAACCGGGATATTAAGTCGCGGTCCTGGTCCGTTGCGGTCGATAAGAACGGTTATATCCATGTGCTGGGCGGCCAGCATAATTCGCCGAGGTACCACGAGTATATTCCCGGAGCCTGGCAGGAGAATGAAATCGGCGGGCCGGATAAAACACCGCAGAACCCGGCCCAACTCTATTGGGTATCGACAAACCCGAACGATATTTCCAGTTTTGACTTTGTCGGGCATGCGTCGAACGCACGCTCCATCCCCTCGGGATATCTAAATTATATGAACTTCTCGCAAGATAATAACGGCGAGCTCTATATGTATGGCAGAAGCCGCAGTTTCCGCATCCAGTCGCATGGCCTGTGGAAGTACGATGCAAATACCCGAAAGTGGGAATCCCTGGGTGGGCAGCCCAGGCGTGTTTTGGAATCCGCCGCAAAGGCAAATCCCGACTGGGTAAGCCAAGTGGAAAAAGTCAGCCACCCCGGCAAGATTCCCAGGCAGGATAGCAGCGAGCAGCCCTTTGCTTGGGCCTGGCAGCCGCACTTTTACAACTTCAACCGAACCCACAGCGGGGTCCTCTTCGACTGGGAAAACCGCATGTACTATATCTCCGATTTTTCACACGGACTCGACAAAGACGGGTTTGTAACCTATACCAAGATTTTTGTTTACTCGGACGATGGTGGCCAGACTTTCCACCGGGCCGGTGGCACAAAGGTTGAGCTTCCGCTGTCGTTTAATGCCTCACCTGAACATGATTCCAGGTTCCATGGCATCGATGACACTTGGGTTTATCTCTGGCACAAACTGATCAACATTGCGCACTTCGGACCACGTCCATACAATTATTTTACCAGTGTCAACCCACATCTACATTGTCGTGGCTCTCTGACAAATCCGTAAGCGGGTCGCAGGGCAATGATCGGTTTGCTAAGGCGGCGGGGATCGTCCTGTGTGCACGGATCGCGGCGCAAGCCCCTGTAGTTTCAATTACCTGAGGCCAAAACCTCTGACTACGTCCCCTAATCTGAGACAGACCTGATCGGATTTTCTGAGATTATCACAGCTCAGGAGACGAAGCTCCAGTTTAGCGGCGTCTAATTAGCGGGGAAGTGGACAGGAATCGTAGTCAGCCTTTGACCGCATTGCAGCATGCATAGATAGACAAAAAACTTGCGCATCCAGACTTTCCGCCCGCGTGTCGCTCCAAGGTACTGTGAACTCTGGCACACTTCGAGCGTGCGCCTCTGCCATTCGCTATTGCACAGCGGAATCCAGACCGCGTCACATTGAAGACGTTCGACGGCTATGTGTTCGGATAGCTTTCAGACATGCCCAGGCGCGTTGCTGATGCAGTGCTTCAAAGGGCGTGGCGCAGAGAGTTCTCAGTTCCCAGGCATCAACGGCCAGACCAGGTTTCCCTAAGGAGTGCAGCAATCGGAAATCAATCGATCTACGGTGTGTTCATGACTGCTGACCTACTGGCCCCGATATCAAACTGGCGACCGGCTGTTCCTGGGACTGGACACCCCGATCGCAACAGGTAGCAACCTGAAGGAAGAAGAATGCGCCTTTTGGCTGGCGCCTTGACTCACCCGATAATATGGAACGGCAGAATGACAACAAAATTGGGGATACCGACGTACATCCTGTGGGCACTGGTTGTAACTTTATGCGCCACGGCGATCAGCGCCGAAGCGGCGACACCCGAGCGGGACGACTTTTGGCATGACCTAAGGCATCGCGGATACCACTATTATATTCCTGACACGATTAAACAGGATGCACCTCTGCTAATCGTAATGCATGGATATGGCGGCAATAGCACAAGTCTTTTTTTTGCGCCTAGCGACCTGACACAACTGGCTGATGAGCAGGGATTTGTCATTATGTGGCCATCAGCATCGGGACTCCTTGCTTCATGGAATGGAGGGCCATGCTGTCCTCCAGCAACCACTTTTCATGTGAATGATAATGGGTTTATACGCCAGGCGATAAAGCGATTAGGCAATCGTGTATCTATAGACGAAACCCGGATATATGCGATGGGGCATTCAAATGGCGGATCTATGGCTCACAGGCTGGGACTTCAGAGCTCGGATATAATAGCGGCAATTGCTCCCATTAGCTTTCCGGTCATGGATAGACTTTCGAATCGGTTCATCATTGATTATCCAATATGGGAAATGCCGTCATCATGGGGGGCTGGTCGAAAAGTTCCCGTCCTTGCAATGCATGCAGAGGATGATGACCTGATTTTATACTGGGGAGCCTGTGTTCTTGATTCTGGGATATGTTTGGACAGTGCGCCTGCCGGGCGTGACACATGGGGTCGCATCAATGAGTGCCAGAAGAATCTGGAGTTTGTATGGCATTCTCAGCAAAGAAGGGAGGCATACATTGAAAGCTATACGGATTGTAAGCAAGACGTATCTGTCAATTTGCTAACAATTAGGACGGGTAAGCATAGTCCGTTCTCTCCAAAGGATAACGGCGGTGTGGATGTGGCCCAGGAAGCCTGGTCGTTTCTGTCGCGGTTTCAGAAGCCTGGTCACAAATCAGACCGCATGTGGGAAGGCCAGGCGCTGAACAGGGGGCAGTACCTTGAGAGTGCCGATGGCTCTGTTCTACTGGAGTTGCAGGCGGACAGCAACCTGGTTCTGAAAGACACAAAAAATCAATTAGTGCTCTGGGCATCCGGCACCCAAGGCAGTGGGGCAAACCGCCTGACCATACAAGGTTCTGGCGAGCTTGTACTGATCAAACCGGGGTACATAAAAAAGCTTTTTTTCGGATTAGTTACGGTAAAAACCAAGCCAAGTGTAGTTTGGTCGAGTCGCACGCCTGGATCAGGTGAGGAAAGAGTTCAGATTGACGGCAGGGGAACGCTGCAGCTTCTACGTAATGATGAGGTAGTGTGGCATAAACCTTGAGGGCTTCTAGGGTCTGGAGAAAATGGAGGGCGAAAGTGAATGGAATGTGTCGCCCTTGGCTGGCCCTGCGGTATTAACTGGAAGATATTTCCAGCCAGACGGCAGGAATAATATCTCATAGTGAGAAGAGATGCGATATAGCGAAAAGCAGATAATTAGCTTTATCAGGCAGCATAAAGCTGGCGTAAAGTGTAAGGCTATCTGCCATAAGCTGGGGATATCCCGGGCGACCTTTTACAGATGGCGAATCAAATATGGTGGGCTTGAGGTAAGGGCAGCCAAGTGTATGCTCGATCAGGAGCATCAGAACACTGAGCATAAGAAGATTTTGGAGAAAAATCTGTTGGAGTTGGAGGCGAGGCAGGCCATCTATGATGGTCTTCTTCTGCATGACTTTATCAAGTCGGGTGGTTCGGCCGTACGCCGACGGCGAACTTTAAGGAAACATGCCAGCCATAGTAAGCAGGTGATCATCGAGCTGCGCAAGAAGATCTAGCCGACTCCTGAATAGGTGAGTTCGGCAAACAGTCTTGTCTTGATTGTGCGAACGGACATAATAATGAAAATTAGATCAAGAAAGGTTACATTTTCCATCCCGGGGCTTATCTATGACTTTGCGCAGTGGGTAATGTTTCCAGCGAATTATTTCATCTCTGTGCTATGTTGGCTTCAGCCAGGCGGCTCGATTTGGAATGAGTCTGCCGCGCAATGTGGGTCTGTCGAAGATACAGGAAAATCCCTTGATAAGCTCAGGGTGGAAATTCTTGTAGGTCTGAATGTCGCACATGACCAGCGGGACTTGCTTAGTCTCTTCGATTCTTTGCCGAGTGTGCAGGCAGAGAAAGATCTCGTAGGGCGAGCCTGGAAAGGAAAAATACTCAGGACAAATAGGTCTGTTCTTGATTTGGCTGAATGGCTGATCATCAAACCAGCGAGTTATCTGGGCTTGAGCTGGGGGAAGCGCTTTAAAACCCGGCATAAAGGAGATCCGCTGTTTTTCTGCTGGCTGGATCGAATATATGTGCCGGTGCCCGTATGGGGAAACGTGGCGGTAACAGATGTCCGCTGGAGAGGCGAGTGCACAGCCACCATGACCTACGACCAGCAAGCGTGGAGAGACTATTTTAAAGTTCTATTGCGCTCCAATGGTGACCTCGTTCTGCTTGGCGTTTGTACCCACAAGCATACTGTTGCCGGATGGTTCACGCTTACGCTGGATGAATCTGTTCCGGTATGATTTCAGAAGTCATACTTTTGGATGTGGACAGGGTATAGATGCTGATTTAGCCAACATCGGCCTTTGTTACCGAAAATAGATGATTCGGTACTCAGGGCGGCCAGATGTCTGGAAATGCAAGTTTTTTGTCATTTGCTGTATTTGTTGGTGCTTTTTGTTGCCGCTAACCTGCCCTCGGCTTGATCCCTTATTGAAGGGTATCTATGGATAGCAAATAGAAAGAGGGTGACAACATGGCAATAACAAGAAGAACAGCAACGTATTGCCTATGGGCGTTGTTCGTATCTTTGGGGGCTATGGCTTTTGATGCAACGGCCGCTACGCCTCTGCGTGACAACTTCTGGTACGAATTGAGATACCGGGGCTATCACTACTATATTCCCGATCAGGTGAAGCCGAATGCGCCCCTGCTAATCGTCATTCACGGGCACGGTGTCGATAGCAAAAGTCTGTTCTTCGCGCCAAGCAAGCTGACACAGCTCGCTGATGAGCAGGGATTCGTGATCATGTGGCCGTCGGGAGGAACTTTTCCGATTAGCTCATGGAACTCGGGGCCATGCTGTCCTCCCGCCAATACTTTTAACGTTAATGATAACGGGTTCATACGCACAGCAATCAATCGCATGCGTAACCGGTTACCTATCGACGATACCCGGATATATGTAATGGGGCATTCGAACGGTGCCTCTATGAGCCACAGGTTGGCACTTCAAAGTGCAGACAAGATAGCTGCCATTGCCCCTATCAGTTTTCCGGTCATCAACAATCTCTCGTGGTGGATACCGAGATCGTGGACGCTAGACCGAAAAGTGCCCGTTCTTAACATGCATGCACTGGATGACTACTTGATCAGGTACTGGGGAGGCCTCTTTATTCCATTCTCGCCGCTATGGCTTGACAGTGCTCCGGCTGGCCGAGACACATGGGCTCGATTGAATGGCTGTGAGAGCAATCGTGAGTTTGCATGGCACCCGCACGGTGAGGGCTCATTCATTGAAAGCAACATGAACTGTAAGCAAGACGTTACTGTTAGTTTGCTGACTTTTCCCAAGGGGTCACACAGCCCCCTGCATGCAGAAGCGAACGGTGGCGTGGATGTGGAGCAAGAAGCCTGGTCGTTTCTGTCTCAGTATCAGAAGCCCGGCCACAAAGCGGATCGCATGTGGGAGGGCCAGCAGTTGCGCAGGGGTGAGTACCTGCAAAGCGCCGACGGCTCTGTGCGTCTGGAACTACTTGACGATGGCAATCTGGTCCTGAAGGAAACCACAGGCTCACGGGTTATCTGGACTGCAGGAACCCGGGGTAGCGGCGCCGACCGCCTGATTATGCAGGATGACGGAAATCTGGTGCTATACAAGCCCGGTTACTGGAGTTGGCGCTTGTTCTCCCGTGTCTACTTTGGCCCGAGTGCGGTATGGGCCAGCAATACTGTTGGGTCTGGAGAAGAAAGAGTTCAGGTTACGAATGAAGGCACATTCCAGATTTTACGTGATGACCTTGAGGTGTGGTCAAGAAACTAACAACCTCGTGGCATTCAGGTAAAGTTGCCCTCAATGCGGGAACGCTTGAGGGCGATTGACTGCCTAGGGTTGTATACGCACTACCAGCCTAACCGACACATGCATAAATAGACAAATAACTTGCATGTCTGGACATATTGCCCCCCCCGGACTTTGAGCTGCTGTGAATTGTGGAATACTTGGCGAAACATCCCTTTTTGGAGTGCTCCCAAATGTCTCACTACATTCGACTATTAACCGGTCAAGGCTATCCGAACGTTCTTCGGGTCGCCTTGGTCACCTTACTGATGGTGCTATGTTCGTCGAAGGCCTTTGCTGCCTTCGCAGATGATTTCGTGACCACCTGGGAAACCACCGTGGCCAACGAAAGCATCACCATTCCCATGCAGTTCTCCCCTGATGGTTTTGACGTGGACTGGGGCGACGGGTCTGCCATCGAATCAGTCAGCGCTGGTGTCGCACCGTCACACACCTATGCCAACCCGGGTGTGTATACCGTTCGCATCATCACGGCGCCAGCCGCCTCACTCAGAATCTCTTTCAGCAATGGCGGAGACAAGCTCAAGATCCGCTCCGTTGAGCAGTGGGGGACGTCAGATTGGTCAAATTTTGCGAGGGCATTCTTTGGCTGTGAAAATATGAGCATGAATGCAACAGACGTCCCAAGCTCTTTCGGTGGTAACCTGTTTTCTGCTTTTAGAGGCGTAAAAGGCGAGTTTAATGCCAGCGTAGGTTTGTGGGACGTCTCGCAGGTCACGAACATGAGTCAAATGTTCTACGGTGCTGAAAACTTTAACGCAGATTTGAATGCTTGGGATGTATCCCAGGTGACGACCATGAACTCGATGTTTCATACAGCGAGAAACTTCAACGGTGATGTCAGTTCCTGGGATGTTTCTCAAGTGACTAATATGGCGTCGATGTTCAATGGAGCTATCAGCTTTAACGGTGATGTCAGTGCCTGGGATGTATCTCAGGTAGTGTTTATGAACAATATGTTCATGGGGGCTACTAATTTTAACGGTGATCTAAGTGCTTGGGATGTCTCCCAGGTGACTGCCATGCAATTTATGTTCTGGCGTGCCAGCAACTTTAACTCTGATTTAAGCGCGTGGAACGTTTCAAATGTCACGAATATGTCTCAGATGTTCAACGGGGCTAATAGTTTTACCAGCGACTTGAGCGCCTGGGATGTTTCCAAAGTGACGGACATGGCTCTCATGTTTCTCGGGAACGTCAATTTTGACAGTGATTTAAGCGGTTGGGATGTTTCCCAGGTCACAAAGATGCAGGGGATGTTCAGAGGCACCAGCCTAACCTCAGACCTGAGCACGTGGGACGTGTCGCAGGTCACGAATATGAATGCGATGTTCATGGAAACCCCAGGCTTTAATGGTGATATAAGCACGTGGGATGTATCCCAGGTAACAGACATGGCAAATATGTTTTGGAGTGCTGAGAGCTTTAACGGTGACCTGAGTTCGTGGGATGTGTCACAGGTGACAAGCATGAGCGCTATGTTTAGGCTCGCCAGCAGCTTTAACGGCGATCTCAGTGGCTGGGATGTGTCGCAGGTGACTAACATGCGCGCGATGTTCGACCGTGCCGGAAGCTTCAACGGTGATGTGAGTGCGTGGGACGTATCTCAGGTCACGAATATGGAGTTGATGTTCAATGAGGTGTCGAGCTTCAACGCAGACGTAGGTGCGTGGGATGTCTCAGCGGTCACGGATATGGATCGTATGTTCAACAAAGCTGCAAGCTTTAATGCTGACCTGAGCGCCTGGGATGTGTCGAATGTCACGAACATGAATGCGATGTTCCAGGGTGCCGCGAGCTTCAATGGTGATGTGAGCACCTGGAACACGTCCCAGGTTACGAACACGGCCTATATGTTTAATGGTGCATCAAGCTTCAACAGTGATGTCAGCAGCTGGAATATGTCCCAGGTGACGGACATGACTGAAATGTTCAGTGGCGCTGCCAGCTTTAACAGTGACCTGAGCGGCTGGGATGTGTCGAATGTGACAACCATGAATCAGATGTTCAGGGATGCTGCCAGCTTCAACGGTGACGTGAGCGGCTGGAATGTGTCACAGGTCACCGACATGA
>NZ_JAFMPS010000026.1 GCF_020667895.1 Alcanivorax sp. 1008 | reverse complement strand
GCATAGATCTGCAGAATCTTGGCGTCACGCATTAGCTGCTCGACCCGTGATTCGCGCATATAGCCATAGCCACCGTGGATTTGCACCGCTTCGGTGGCCACCTGCATGGCGCTCTGTGCCGCATACAGCTTCATCGCCGAGGCCTCGGCCAGGGTCATCTGCTTGCCGTGGGCCACCGACTCGATATAGCGGAATACCATGTTCTGCAGGTTCATGCGCACCACTTCCATATTGGCGAGCTTGAGCTGGATGAGCTGGTTGTCGCCGATTGGTCGACCGAACTGGACGCGATCTTTCGCATATTGAACGGACAGCTCCATGGCGCGCTCAACCATACCCAGAGCCATCGCAGCGACACCGGCCCGTTCCTGCATAAAAGTGCCTTTGGCGCCAGAACGGCCATAGCCATCTTCACTGCCACCGAGCAGACGTTCTGGACCGCAATGCACATTGGACAGAAATAGTTCACCGGTGGGCGACGAGCCGATACCCATTTTCTTGAACGGTTTTGATTGGGTCAGGCCTTCCATGCCGGAATCAAGAATGAACGACACGATCTTGCGATCCTGTGGTGCTACGCCTTCGTCATCCAGCTTACAGATCAGGATGATGGTGTCGGCGTACGGGCCGTTGGTAATCCACGTTTTCGCTCCGTTAATGATGTAGCCCCCTTTGCCATCACGCTTGGCCAGTGTCTTCATTTGGCCAAAGGCATCAGAGCCGGAGTTTGGTTCGGAGATCGCCCACGCGCCAACCTTCTCCAGTGTCAGTAATGGTAGCGCCCAGCGCTCTTTCTGCTCGATGGTGCCCTTGCCCATGATGGCGCCACCGCCCAGCCCCATGGACACGCCCATGGCGGTGACCAGACCCTGGGCATGCTTGCAGATCTCGATAATCGGGATCATGCGCATGGCGGCCTCTTCGCCGGCCATGGCGTTGTAGCCTTCTTTCTTCTTCTTTTCGTCGACGACTTCACCGGCGGCAATGGCCTTCTCGCGAGCGATCTGTTTGTCGAAGCTGGCCTTTGCCATCACGTCCATGCCGAAGGTTTTGATCAGCTTGCGCAGGATGTCGTAGGGCGGGGTGCCGTTGTATTCAATATCGTCCAGATGCGGCACAACTTCCTTTTCGACAAAGTCGCGCACCATTTTCTGGATCATTTGCTGGGATTCGGACCACTCGATCATATTGCCTCCGGCTGTTCAAACGATCGTTTGAGATGGAAAGGATGGAAGCACGCTGTTCTGTGAAGGGTCAATGACCGGTAGGGACTGGCTAACTTGACGCGCTGCAACAACTGTCGTTAGAGCGGATGGACACTGGGCTGTGGGTCGTAATTAACCTTTAGAGGGCGGGCGCTTGGGTCTTCTGCGGCGGCCATGTGGATGTCGGCGGCACGCAGTCGGGGGTGGCGGCCATCAAGAAACTTTTGCGCGGCACTTGCCTGATGGGTGCGGCGTATCGCTTCGTCGAGACTAATGCCTGTGCCGCCCAGCAAGCCCCGCAGGTACTCTGCGCAGGCAACATCTTCATCGCCGCTCGGGTGAGACGCCACCAGCAGGATGTTGTGATAGTCCTGTTGCAGTAACCAGCGAGCCGTGGCCGCGGCATTGACTAGCGCCGCAACCAGCACCACAGAACTGTTCTGTGCTGCCAGAGTGGCGATGACTCCGTTGGTTGTGCGTTGTACCAGAGTCTTGTCGACAAGGTCTGCCTGACTTATTTCGTAGGGCGAGTTGCCGAAGTCGAAACCGTCGATGGGCAGCGCTTCGATTTCTCCGGCCAGCAGCAATTCGGGGTTCGTCTGCTTACGCCGCAAGGCTTCTTCAGCGGTGGCCACAAGCTGGATTTCGTGGACACCGCCGAGAAAGGCGTAATGGGCGGTGGTGAAGGCCCGGATCACGTCGATGACGACGGTGGCGCCACCTGGGTTGGCGGGTGGGGCGTGCCCCTGACTGATCAGGATCTCCATATCAGAACAGCAGGCCAATGCCCCAAGTGGTGTTATTAAAGATATCTTTGCCCTTGCCGTTGTATTTCTCGCCGGAGACGGTGAAGGTCAGCCGGTCGGCCAGCAGCATTCGGTCTTTGCGCGTGCGGGTATTGCTGAGGAAGTCCACCACGGCGCGGAAGTTGAAGTCCGAGCGCAGGCGAACCAGCCCACCCTCCGAGCCGTAGCCATATTGGAACTGGATGATGCGGCTGAAGCCGACGCCGAAATAGGCATTGGTAAAGCGGGCGTCATAGGCATCCGTCAGGCCCGGATCACCACCACCACCCGGGGCGTTACTGAAACTCTTGGTGGCTACGCCGCCGTTCAGGGCAACGCTGGTGTAATTGGCATCGAAAAACAGCCCAGTACCAATATTCTCTGTGGGATCCACCCGGCCGAAAGACACCACGGTGCCGCGCAAAACATTAACCCCTTTGTACAACTCTTCGGCCAATACCGGCACAGTCAGAGCCATCCCCAGTAGTGCTGCAATTACACGCTTCATTTGCTGTTCTCCTTTTTATAAGGGGCGACGACCGGGGCATTATGCCTGAAATATCAAACGGATCGATCGGTTATCCGGCTCAGAGATGCTGGCATGGGCGTAGCCCGCTCAACAATGATCTGAGTCATCTCCGGTTATGTCGGGAGGCAGCACCCGGCACAGTGCCGCCACTGAAACACTGTGGGCACCTGACTCCAGCAGGGCCTGACTGGCCGCGCCTACCGTGCTGCCGGTGGTGACCACATCGTCGATCAGCAGGATTCGCAGGCCGTCCAGGCGGGCTTTGCTGACAAAGCTGCCGCGCATGGCCGATCGTCGCTGGTTGGCATTGCTGCCCTGCTGATGGTGCTGCGCGGAAGGACGGCGCAACACGTCAGCAAATGGCAGCTTTGCCCTGTCGGCCAGTGCGTTGGCGAGCAGGGCAGTCTGGTTGAAGCCTCGCCGCCACTGGCGTCGCCAGTGCAGTGGTATGGGTACCACCAGATCGACCTCGGGCAGGGTGCAAAGCTGGCTAACCAACAAATGCTGCAAAGGCTGTTGCAGGTGAAGGCGGCCGTGGTGCTTCCAGCCATTGACCAGCCTGGAAAGCGGTTGGCAGTAGAGCATGGGTGCTTGAATGCCGAGATAGGCGGGTGAGCGGTCCAGGCAGCGCGAGCACAGCGGCGCCAGGTCGTCGGCATCCGTGGGCTCGATATTGTCCTCAAGAGGCAGAGCGCAACGGCACAGAGGCCCGGAGAGGCGGGGCAGGTCGTTCAGGCAGCCTTGGCAGAACCCTGAGATGGTGAGAGTGGATTGGCCACAAAGGCAGCAAGGAGACTTGAATTGGTTAAATAACGAGCAAAAGTAAACCTTTGTAGCGTTTGGGACATTGACAGCCATGGTCGGCCCTCCTAGTCTGCGAGCATCCCTGTATTGCTCCGGAGAGCCAGCATGACTGCTGCCGAGTCCACCCTGAAGTCGTCCCCCGCAGCTGCTGATGTACGCCATGACTGGCGTCGCGATGAGATTGACGCCCTGTTTTCCCTGCCGTTCAACGACTTGCTATTCCGTGCGGCGAGCGTGCACCGCCAGCACTTCGACCCCAATGCGGTGCAGGTATCCACCTTGCTGTCGATCAAAACCGGCGCCTGTCCGGAAGACTGCAAATACTGCTCCCAGTCTGGTCATCACAACACCGAGCTGGAAAAAGAAAAGTTGATGGAAGTGCAAAAGGTGCTTGCCGAGGCTCGGGCTGCAAAGGAGAACGGTGCTTCCCGTTTTTGCATGGGTGCCGCCTGGCGCAGCCCCCGTGAAAAAGACATGCCTTACGTGCTCGACATGGTTAAACAGGTCAAGGCCATGGGGCTGGAGACCTGCATGACTCTGGGTATGTTGTCGAAAGATCAGGCCGGCCAGCTGGCCGACGCCGGGCTGGATTACTACAACCACAATCTGGATACCTCGCCGGAATACTACGGCCAGATTATTTCCACCCGTAGTTACAACGACCGCTTGGAAACTCTGGCCCATGTTCGTGATGTGGGCATGAAAGTCTGCGCAGGCGGTATTGTCGGTATGGGCGAAGATCGTCGCGATCGCATCGGCTTGCTGCAGCAGCTGGCCAACCTGCCAGCCCATCCGGAATCCGTGCCGATTAATATGCTAGTCAAGATCAAGGGCACACCGCTGGCGGATGTGGCAGATCTGGATACCTTTGAATTTGTTCGCACCATTGCGGTGGCACGTATCCTGATGCCGCAGTCTTATGTTCGTCTTTCCGCCGGGCGTCAGGAAATGAATGACGAAATGCAGTCGTTATGTTTCTTTGCCGGCGCCAACTCCATTTTCTATGGTGATCGTCTGCTCACCACTGATAACCCGGAGACTGGCCACGATCAGAAGCTGTTTGGTCGTTTGGGTATTCACCCGCTCGACCCGCGCGATGAATGCTCGGATGAGGCGACGGAAGATGCACTGCTCGGTCAGGTGCAGACCGCCCAGTCGGCGCCGTTGTATCACGATGCCATGAGTAGTCGCCAAGCCAAATCTGTCCTTGGCAAGCAGTCTGCTGCCGACGCCTGACGGGACCATGACACAGCCGTTCGATCTCAGCGCCGCGCTGGCGGAGCGCCGTCAGCTGCGGCGTTATCGTCAGCGTTTGGAGCAGCAGGCGCCAGCGGGTCGCGAAGCGCTGGTCGATGGTCAGCGGCTGCTCAATTTCTGTGGCAATGATTATCTTGGTCTGGCAAATCATCCCCAGCTGGTGACAGCTTTCAAGAAGGCGGCGGACGAGTTCGGTGTCGGCAGTGGCGCCTCTCATCTGGTGTGTGGTCATAGTCATTATCATCATGCTTTGGAAGAGCAACTGGCGGCATTCTGCGGCCGACCGCGGGCGTTACTTTTTTCGACCGGCTATATGGCCAACCTTGGTGTTATTCAGGCGTTGGTCGGTAAAGGTGATGCGGTGTTTGAGGATCGCCTCAATCATGCCTCACTGATTGATGGTGGCCTTGCCAGTGGAGCCCGCTTTCGCCGTTATCAACATGTCCATGCGGCCAGTCTGGCAGCGCAGCTTGCTGGTGCGGATGTGCGTCGCAAACTGGTGGTGACGGACGGTGTGTTCAGCATGGATGGCGATGTGGCACCGCTGGCTGAGTTGGCTGATGTGTGCGAACAGCATCAGGCATGGCTAATGGTGGATGATGCCCATGGTTTTGGTGTGCTCGGCGAGCACGGCGGTGGCTGTGTTGCGGCCCAGGGCGTGCAGGCGCGAGTGCCGGTGTTAGTTGGTACCCTTGGCAAGGCGTTTGGCACCTTTGGTGCATTTGTTGCCGGTAGTGACGAATTGATTGAAACCTTGATTCAGTTTGCTCGCCCGTATATCTACACCACGGCTTTACCTGCGGCGGTGGCAGCGGCCACATTGGCCAGCCTGGTGCTGCTACGCGAGGAGCACTGGCGCCGAGAGAAACTGCAAGGGCTGATCGCCCGCTTCCGTCTGGGTGCTGCGCAACGTGGCTTTCAATTGATGGATTCCGCAACACCTATCCAGCCGTTGTTGATTGGTGACGATGGAGAGGCTTTGGCCCTGAGTCAGCGTCTGTTGCAGAGAGGCTTTCTGATTAGCGCAATTCGCCCGCCGACAGTACCGGAAGGCACCGCCCGATTACGGATCACCCTGAGTGCGTCCCATGAGCCTGAAGATATCGACCGTTTGATTGAATCACTGTAGGAATCCATGACTTCACTGGTGCTGTTTCACAATACTTACCGCTGTACGGGGCCAATGGCAGACAAGGCCGCGGACCTCGTTCTGCTGCACGGCTGGGGTCTGCATTCCATTGTCTGGGACGACATTATGCCCGGGCTGCTTGAATATTTTCGCGTCACCGTGATTGACCTGCCGGGCATGGGGCAAAGCCCAATGCCTGCGGGGGATTACACGCTGGACTATCTGGCGCAGCATGTTGGTGAGATCTTGCCACCCCAATGTCACCTGATGGGGTGGTCGCTGGGTGGGCTGGTGGCCCTGCGATTGGCCAGTGAACGTCCGCAACAGGTGTTGTCACTAACCATGGTGGCGGCAACGCCCAAGTTCGTTGCCGCGGGTGATTGGCCCGGTGTTGAGGCCCGTCTTTTTGATCGTTTTATGCAGGTTTTTGACGAAGATGTAGAGGGTACGCTGATACGTTTTCTAGCGCTCAATTGCAAAGATGCCAGTACGGTCCGTGATGACGTTCGCAAGCTGAAGGATATTCTCTATTTCTGCGGTCTGCCTGCGCCGCGTGCATTGCGTGGTGGCTTGGCGGTGCTGCGTGATAGCGACTTGCGCGAAGAGTTGGCGGCATTGTCTTTGCCGCGACTGATGTTGTTTGGTGAGTTTGACAATATTGTTCCTCCGGCAACCGCCGATATGCTTGCCGCCCAGCATGAAGTGTGTGTTTTGAAGGATGTTTCCCATGTGCCTTTCGTGTCGCAGCCTGAGCAATTTATTAATGCCCTGAAGCATGGCTGGCGCACGCTTGGCATTGTTAAGGAATCCTCATGAGCGAGCAGGCCATTGCCCGCGCTTTTGGTCGTGCGGCGCGTAGTTACGACGAGCACGCTGCGGTACAAATTTCTGTGGCCCGCAGTCTTCTCGCTATGTTGCCCGATGACTTCGCTGCGCAGCAGGGGATTGATCTTGGTTGTGGCCCTGCGCCGATGGCGCGAGCGCTTTGTGCGCGTTTGCCGAACTGTCACTGGCTGGGAGTGGATGTCTCTCAGGCGATGCTGGATGAGGCGCACCAGCGAGGTCGTCTGCATGACCGCTATCAACCGGTATGCGCAGATGCTACAGCCTTGCCGCTGGCGGATGGGTCACAGGATATGGTGTTCAGTTCATTCGCCTTGCAGTGGGTTGATGCTGCTGCAGTCACTGCGGAAATAGGCCGCGTGTTGCGCCTTGGCGGCACGCTGATGATGGCGCTGCCGGTGACTGGAACCTTGCGTGAGCTGAAGGATAGTTGGGCGCAGGTCGACGAGCAGGTGCACGTCAATACATTACTTGGCGCACCGCAGTGGTTGCAGCAGCTGGAGCGTCACCAGCTTGCCTGCATTGATGCGCAAACCATCACCGTGACTGAGCATTATCCATCACTTGCCGCCATTGGCCGGATGTTAAAGCTAACCGGCGCCCATCATGTCAGTGGCCGACAGTCCGCTGGACTGCTGTCACCGCGGCGGCGTCGGGCTCTGGAGCAGGCCTACGAGATGAAGCGTGATGACAAGGGTTTGCCACTAACCTGGCAAGTGCTTTTCGTTGTTGCTCGAAAAGTCTGATTAGCGTAGCTGGGTGGGGGATGCTCCATACCATTTTCGAAAGGCTCGTGAAAACGAGCTGACATCAGCAAAGCCGAGCAGAAATGCAAGCTGTGTGATGCTCATGCCTGGCTGTCGCAGGTGTCTTTCCACCAGCACTCGACGGGTGTTCTCGATCAGCTGCTGCCAGGTCAGGTGTTCTTCTTTCAACCGTCGCTGCAGACTGCGCACGCTCATGTTTAGCAGCGATGCCGCATCGGACAGCGCCGGCTCTCCTTCCGGCAAACGATCTTCAATCCAAAGTGATAGCCGAGTGGACAGCGAGCCTCGCTCTGCCTCCGCCAGTCGCTGTGCCAGAGTCGCGTCAAGCATGGCTGCTACCTGAGGGTCGCTGGCGGCAAATTGTAGTTGGCTGGCGTGACGATGAAAGAACAGGGCGAAATGGTCTCCCTGGATTACAGGGCAGCGAAAGTAGCGCGTCATAGCCGCTGCCATCATCGCTGGAATCTGCGGTGTCATTACTTGCACCGGATCCCCCTGTCCGGGCAGGCGAATGCGCACCATGCGCTGAATAATTGCCAGCACAAATAGCAACGCATGGGGATTGGGCTGGGGGCCATCAGCCGGAATCAGGTGCAGGCCAATCTGATTTTCGTCTTCACTGAGCTCAGTGGTTGCCGCGTCACTGATTAGTCGATGAAAGCGGACAATACGATTAAGCACACTACGCAAGTCGCCGCCAGCGGCCAGCGCCAGCCCGAGCGCGCCGAAGGTGGAGTACTCCGCGTGGCGCGCCATATTGATACCAAGCGATGGATCTCCCAACAGGGTTTCACACTCCTCCAGTAGTGCCGCTGTGCTGAGCACCGTGATCTGAGCCTCTGGATTCATGGTGTCTTGCAGGGCAATGCCATGGCGGGAAAATACAGTGGCAGCATCAATGCCCGTGCGTCGTAGCATCGGTGCCAGGGGGCTGAGAAACATGGCGGCGGTACGGCGTTCCGTTGTCATCTGGCATCCTTGGTCAAGCAGCTGGCATGCAGCAGCAAGTGTTGCACACTGATTGCCCGTAGTCTGGCGGCATTCATATTGCCGGAGAATGGTTATGACCAACACACCGAGGCGCGCTACGGCCAATACTGACAAAACCATCCAGCGGGAAATCATTGCGATCAGCGATGACATTCGTAGCCGACATGGCTGGCTGCGCCATCAGGATGCTATCGGGTTCGGTATTTTTACTATCAGTCTTGCAGGTATTGGTATCAATGCCTGGCTATACCTGATCGGAGTTATGCCAGCCTGGGCGGTGATTGTGTTAACCGCATTCTGGACATCGCTGCTGCACGAGCTGGAGCATGATCTGATTCACTGGATGTACTTTAAAAAGAACAAGTTTATCCATCATCTAATGATGCTGGGTGTGTATCTGGCCCGGCCTATTACAATCAATCCATGGGTGCGCCGGCATCTGCATTTTCATCATCACAAGGTATCTGGCACCGCAACCGATCTTGAGGAGCGGGGCATTACCAATGGTGAGAAGTGGGGCCTGCGGCGTTTACTCATGGTTGGCGACCATATGCTGGCCGTTTACCTCCGTGCCAGAGCTTATCTGACAGAGCCACACCGGCTGCTAAAAAAGGGTGTAATCGATAAACAGGACCTGAAGAACCTGCGTCTTATCAGCTTGTTTAGCTACATTCCGGTGGGCAGCACGGTATATCTTATTTGGCACGGATATGTGATCTATCATCTCGCCAACGGGGTTGCCTGGCTGGCCGGCGGATCAATCCCCTGGCCGGTCTGGATTGAAGCACAGATGCCATGGATACACATTTTTGTGGTGACACTGATTGCGCCAAATGTGCTGCGCACTTTCTGCTTGCACTTTATTTCTTCAAACATGCATTACTACGGTGACAATGAGCCTGGTAATGTTGCCCAGCAGTGTCAGGTGCTCAACGTATGGTGGCTGCTGCCACTGCAGGCGTTCTGCTTCAACTTTGGCAGCACTCACGCGATCCACCATTTCGTCGTGCGTGATCCGTTCTACGTTCGACAGATGACGGCAAAGCGCGCCCATGAAGTGCTGCGCAGGAATGGTATCCGTTTCAATGACCTGGGGACCTTCCGCCGGGCCAACCGCTACCATGAGCCCGCCGAGGCCTGATCCCTTACCGATTCAAGTCTTCCCGGGCCCCCTCCCGGGCCGCACAAGCCTGTGCTCCGTTGACCGGTTGGCGCGGGCTTGTGCGGTTATGGCAGCGGCGACAACAGATTTGTCAGTTTCGGCCAGTGACCGAATTCGTTGGCTGGCTACACTGGGCACCCGCTGATCCACGGTGCTCGTTATGCCTAACCTTGCTTTGCATGCCCGCCAGAAAAAACCATCGCTGACACGCCGGGCGCGCCATCTGGCGGACAACGCCCGTGATCGTTTTCTTGATGCGCAGTCTTTGGTGCAGGCTCAGCTGACCCCTTTTGAGGTCATTCATGAGCAGGATATTGTCCGGCTGCGCTACTACCCACCGCTTCAGGAAGACAGCATCAGGGTCAACGGCGAGCAGGTTGCTGTGCGGCCGCAGCCGCTGCCCGTACCACTGGTGCTGGTGGCGCCATTAGCAGTGAATATGTTGATCTATGACCTGTTCCCCGAGCGTTCTTTGGTGCGCTATTTGCGTGCCCGTGGTTTCGAGCTTTACCTGATTGACTGGGGGCGTCCGGGTCGGCGACATGACAGCCTGCACCTGTCGGACTATTACGCCGGCATGATGCCTGGCCTGCTGGAGAAAGTCCGTCAGCATTCTGGCCAGAGAAAGCTGTCGCTGCATGGATGGAGTTTTGGCGGCTTATTCTCGCTGTGTTACACCGCACTCGGCGATCCTGATATTGAAAATCTGGCATTGATCGGTGCGCCGCTGGATTACCACCGTAATGGTGCGCTGGGTCGCCAGTATCAGTTTTTAAGCCGTCAAGTACGGGCCTTGGAAAAGCGCACGGGCCTGCGTGTTCATCGAACCAGCAAACGTTTGTGGCGCTCGCCGGGCTGGATGAATAGCTTGATGTTCAAGCTCACCAACCCGGTCGGCAGCATGCAGGGCTATGTGGATCTGCTGAAGAATTTGCATAACCGCGAATACGTTAAGACACATGCAACTCAGGGAGCTTTCCTTGATGACATGGTGGCCTATCCCGGCGGCGTGGTGCAGGACATCATCCAGTTTCTCTGGGTTGATAATGTGCTTGCCCATAACCGTTTGCCGCAGTTGGAAAGCAAGCAGGGTTTTGACGGCGTAAAGGCCAGTCTGTTGCTGGTGACTGGTCGTGATGACCCTATAGTTACCGAGCAATGCTCAATGCCGATCATGGATCTGGTGAGCAGCGAAGATAAAACTCACCTGCGCGTGCCCGGCGGTCATGTGGCCATTCTTGGTGGTAGTGGCGCACCGCAGGCAATCTGGCCACAGGTGGCGGACTGGCTGGAGGCGCGGTCTGTTACACTGACCCTATGATTAAAAAACGCCTGCTTATTGTTGCTCACGCGCCTTCTGATAATACCCGTACTTTAGCGGAGGCGGCCTTGCGCGGTGCATGCCACCCGGACCTGAGCGGTAGTATTGAAGCTATCTGGAAGCCGCCGCTGGAAACCCAGCCTGAAGATGTGCTCGGTGCCGATGCAATTTTGCTCGGTACCACAGAAAATCTGGCCTATATGGCCGGCGCCATGAAGGATTTTTTCGACCGCTGTTACTATCCGGTACTAGAGAAAAAGCAGGGCCTGCCTTGTGCTGTCTATATTCGTGCCGGTCACGATGGCACGGGCACGAAAAAGGCACTGGAAACTATTCTCACCGGACTGCGTTGGAAGCTGGTGCAGGACATGCTTATTTGTCGCGGTGATTGGCAGAATGAATTTACTGGCCAATGTGAAGAGTTGGCCTTGACCCTTGCCGCAGGCCTCGACGCCGGCATTTATTAGCAGGCTATGGCCAGGCCGGCGGCATGGTCAGTCAGTCCTCAGGGGTGGCGAGAAAACACCTCGGTGTTGCCGTCTTCATCAAAGCTGAGTACCTCGTAGGGGTCAATGCGCTCCCCCATCTCCATGCCTGGCGAGCCCACTGGCATTCCCGGCACGCTCAGGCCACGAACAAACGGGCGTTCCTTTAGCAGTCGCTCGATATCCTCCGCCGGTACGTGGCCTTCAATGATATAGCCGTCGACCATGGCGGTGTGGCAGGAGGCCATTTTGTTCGGTAGCGCCAAGCGATGTTTAATCATGGCAACATCATTTTGCGCATGGCTGCGGACCGGGAAGCCATATTGCTCCAGATGGTTGACCCATTTCGTGCAGCAACCGCAAGTGGGGCTATGCCATACGGTGATTTCGGCAAGGGACTCCGCCAGCGTGGTTGTAGGTGTCGCAGAGAATAGGGCGGCTAGCAATGCCATCAGCAAAGGTGACTTGCGGATCAAGTGGTTGATCGATGTGCGCATAGTGGTGCTCCTGATTCAGTGATGATCGTGAGGGTTCTTTCGTGATGGTGTCGGCAAGGCCTCGCTGCGTTTGCTGGCCGGTGTGCCGCGTCGCGCCGGGCTGCCGTAATCGGGGCTGCTGCTAATTCGGCGTGCTACCGTGCCGCTGGGGTGCTGGTACCAGCCCGGGTCGCTAAAATCACCGGGAGCCATATCATCCCGGGCTTTTACCAGGGTGAACATGCCGCCCATTTCTATATTTCCGAATTGGCCCTTGCCCATCATCATGGGCAGCGTGTTGTCCGGGCCGCGCATATGGCCACTGTCGGTATGCTCCTGATGCTCGGCCATGCCATGCTCGCCCATGGCCATATATCCCGGTAGTAGCTTGCGAATTTCACTTTCAATTCCCGACTGGTCAACGCCGAGTGTATTGGGAATGTCATGACCCATGGCATTCATGGTGTGGTGCGACATATGGCAATGAAATGCCCAGTCGCCGGGAACCGCAATGAATTCAATATCACGGGCCTGACCGACGCCAACAATTTCGGTAACTTCGCTGCGCCACTGATTTTTCAGCCAGCGCCCGCCATCGCTGCCAGTGACATGAAACTGCACACCATGCAGATGAATCGGATGATTCCACATGGACAGGTTGCCTATGCGAATACGCACTCGCTCGCCGGTTTTAGCCACCAGTGAATCGATGGCTGGAAATACTTTTGAGTTCATTGTCCACAGGTCGAACTCCTGCATTACCGCTGGGTCAGGGCGCGACGTTCCCGGGTGCATGGCCCAGTTATGCAACAAGATAGCGTAGTCACGATCCACTGGGTCAGCCTCGCCATGTTTCGGGTGAATGATAAACATACCCATCATTCCCATGGCCAGTTGCACCATTTCATCCGCGTGGGGGTGGTACATATGGGTGCCATGTTGTTGCAGGGTAAATTCATAGACGAAAGTTTCGCCCGGCTGAATGGCAGGTTGGGTAACGCCAGAGACGCCGTCCATACCAGCAGGCAGAATCAGGCCGTGCCAATGGATACTGGTATGTTCCGGCAAACGATTGGTGACAAAAATGCGCACCCGATCGCCTTCCACCGCTTCCAGGGTTGGGCCCGGTGTGGTGCCGTTGTAGCCCCAGCATTTTGCTTTTGAGCCGGGGGCAAATTCGTGCTCGATTTCTTCAGCAACCAGATGAAATTCTTTCACGCCATCGACCATCTTATGGGGTAGCGTCCAGCCATTCGGTGTATGCACTGGCATATATCCCTGACCGGTACGTTTCCCGGCAGTGGCTTCGCCATTGTTGTGTTGCACATGGCCGGACTCAGCCAGCGCTTTGGTAATGGCCGCAGCGGGAAGCATGGCGCCAGCGGCAAACAAAAAGTCTCTGCGGTTCATCAGTGATGTCCTCTGTGCGGATCGTCCTGTACCGGTATGCTGGCGGGGTTAGCGGGGGCAACGGCGGTGATATCAAAGCTGTCGCCGCCATGACTCGTCGTGGCCTGACCAAGCAAGCGAGCCAGTTCCACTTGCTGCTGCCAGTAGTTGGCCAGAGAGTTAACCTGGTCAATCCAGCCATCCAGCTCGTCCGCCTTGCTTTCGAGTAAATCGAAGACGCCGTCGAGCATAAAGTTGACTCGCTTCTGCCGGGCATCCACCTCTGCAGCAAGCGCTGGCAGGAGTCGCTGCTGGCGACTGGTAATAGCCGCATGTAGCTGTTGCAGTCTGTTCAGCTGAGTACGGATCTTCACTGGCAGTTGCTGGCGCAGCATGGCTTCCTCCGCGTCCAGCAGTTCCTGCTGCGCGGCGAGAGCCTGCAAGGTGCCGCGGCTGCGATGCCAGAGTGGCAAACGGAAGCCAAGCGTCGGCCCGGTGGCGCGCTCGTCACCGCTGCGATCGTGCTCAATGCCGACTTCGGCATCGTCGAGCCAGCGCTGACGTTGCTCGCCGCCCAGTTGTTGTTGCAGTCCGGACTTGCGCTGGCGGATCTGCTGCAGTGCCGGGTGGTGCTCCAGGACGTCGGCAATAATGGCATCTGCGTCCGCGTGGTGACTAACGGGTAAGGGCAGGGCGGCACTGACCTGCCAATCGTCATGCGCTAGCGCCAGCCACACTGCCAGTTCGCTACGTGCCTGATCGCGTTCGCGTTCGGCCTGTAGCATGGCGAGTTCCGCCTCAGCACCACGCCGTGCCAGCTGGGCTCGTTCAAGTGGCGTAATATTACCTGCGGCGGCAAAGCGCTCGCCGAGCTGATCAGCCCAAAGTGCGGTATTACTGGCCCAACGTTGCAACTGCAGCCGTTGCTCCGCTGCAGCAACGGCATACCAGGCTGCTTCGCTTTCCAGAGCCAGTGATTGCAGTGACTCGGCCAGAGTCAGCACCGCCAGTTCATATTCTGCTTCCGCCATGCGTCTTCGCGCTGGTCGTAGCATTACCCCGGCCAGGCTTTGGCTGAGTCCAATGCTGAACTCGCTTCCACCACTACTGACATCCAGCCACGACAGTGAAAGGCTCGGATTGACTAACTCGCTGGCACGGACCACATCGGCACTTGCGATTTCCAGCCTGGCATATTCAGCGCGCATCGCAGGGTGATTTAGCAGCGTGGCCTGCACCGCCTGCTGGCGAGATAGTTCACCACGGAATTCACTGGCGGTTTGGCTAACCGTCAGGCCGCGTTGCGCCAGCAGGTCATGGGCCTGCTGCTCTCCATGCTGCGGTGGATTGACCGCGCAGCCAGTGATGACCAAGGTCAACAGCACCAGCGTAAGGCGGCCGGTACGACTTGATAAATTCATGTTTTTTACACTCCCACAGCCAACAGATTCCCGCGCAAAAGGCGCAGGCCGGTGGACCCCAACGGGTCATCAGGCGCTGGCTGGTGTGGGCGGTCTTAGCAGGGGAGTCGGGTGGGAAAGCAGCAGGTCAGCCGCATAGGGTAGTTCCGGGGTGATGTGGCTTACGGCAGAGCGTATATCAGTGATCGATGCCGGCATTGCCACCGCAGCACAGGCAGCAAGACAGGCAAGATCGCAGTTTTCACAGTCTTGCTCGGCATCTGCAGTTGCCGAGATGGCAGCGGTCATTGCTGCCCGGTGATCGTGATGTTCGGCAGACGCCATAGGCTGATGAACATGGCTGTCTGAAGTTGCTGCAGTGGCTGTAGCAGCCACGGGTACGGCCGCCATTTGCCCGCAGCCAAGATGCTGCGCCGCCGCAAGCGGCGCAGACAGAATCATTAGCAAGGCGAGGAGCAGTCGCATAGTCATGGGTAAATCCTAGCACACCGGTGTGGCTGCCGAGTCAACGAATATGTTGCTGCACCCACTGCACCAAGGCATTCCCCGGCAGGGCACCGGACATACGGTCCACTTCCTTGCCATTACGGAACAGGATCAGGGTTGGAATGCTGCGGATGGCAAAGCGCTGCGCCAATGACTGTTCGGATTCGGTGTTGATCTTGGCCAGTCGCACCTGTGGCTCCAGTACTCCGGCGGCCTGCTCGAACACTGGGGCAAACTGCTTGCATGGCCCACACCAGGGCGCCCAGAAATCTACTAGCAGGGGCAGGTCCGCCTGGGCATGGCTATCAAAGTTTTGCCCGGTTAACACGACGGGGTGCCGGTCAAACAGGTCGCCCTTGCAGCGACCGCACTTGCCGCCTGCTGCCAGTTTGTCTGCGGGCACACGGTTCTTGCTGTGGCAGTGCGGGCAAGTAACGACGACAGGGTTGGTCATGGCAGCTCTCCGTTGGTGTAGCTGTTAAATGGGGATGAAACTACCTCACACAAGGCCATGCATTGATGTGGCGCAACGGCGTGGCTGCAAAGTGCAGAAGCTGTCTGGAAAATGCATACTTCGGAGTATTGTTTTCTGACCAATGAGGGGCTTCTGTGTCTTTTTCAATGCGAGATAAGCTTTTGCAACAGCTTGGCATCGAGGTGCCGGTGATTTGTGGGCCCATGTATCCTGGTTCCAATCCGGAGTTGGTGGCCGCTGTGTCTGAGGCCGGTGGCATGGGGGTGGTCCAGCCGATCTCTATGACCCATATTTACAAACATGATTTTCGCGAAGGCCTGCGCCTGATCAAGTCACTCACCGATAAGCCGTTCGGTGTCAATTTCACCTTAATGGATGGCGTTAAGGTCTACGAGCAGCGTAATCGCCAGTGGATGGAGATCGCCATTGAAGAAGGGGTGAAGTTCTTCCTCACTTCACTGGGCAATCCCAAGCCCATTGTGAAGGTGGCGCGGGAGCACGGTATTACTGTTTACCATGATGTCACTACCCGCTCGTTCGCGCAGAAGGCGGTGGATGCCGGGGTTGATGGTCTTAACTGCGTCAACAATCGCGCCGGCGGTCAGACCGGGCAAGTTTCCCCAGAGCAGATACTCGAGGAGCTTGGCGATCTTGCCGTGCCGCTGGTGTGTGCCGGTGGGGTGGGCGATGAACATGATTTCAAACGCATGCTGGATGCGGGCTATGCGGGAGTGCAATTGGGAACCCGGTTTCTGGCTACCACGGAGTGTCAGGTGCCGGATGATTACAAGCAGGCCATTGTCGATCACGGAGAGGATGATATCGTCTGGACCAACAAGCTGGCGGGCACTTTTTCGTCGGTGATTCGCACCCCGGACATGGAAAAGCTCGGTTTGCGCACCGGTCCTATCACTAGCCGTTTGTTGAAGAACCGCAGGACAAAGAAACTCACTCGCATGCTGCTATTACTGCGCTCTACCCAGCGTTACAAAAAAGTGGCGTTAAATCCCGGGTATGCCCAGTACTGGCAGGCGGGCAAGGGCATCGGCCATATTCAGGCGGTGGAGTCCGCTGGAGATGTGGTGCGGCGTTTTGCTGGCGAACTTTGAGCCAGGCAGGCGACCGCGAGTCGGACACTCCCTTGCTGGTAATGGTTATCGAATTAGTATCTTCACCAGCGTGTCGATAAGAGCTGTCTCTGCTGCTTCAGCATTGGCGGGCCGGCCAAAGGCCTGTTCCGCGCTGAAGTAGCCGAAAAGCGTGCTCTGTACCAGTGTGGCCAGTACTGCGGGGTCGGCACTGACCATGTCTCCTCGCTGTATGCGGCCGGCATAACTGCGTGCCACGGTTTCAGTGGCATCCAGAACAAAAGCCGCGCGCAGGCGACTGATAAGCGCCGGGAAGTGGTCCGCTGCGCGATTGAGCAGGTTGATCAGCGCAGTGTTCTCCCGCAGGCCGCGCAGGGTCAGGCGGAACTGCAGGGTCAAGGCCTCACGGACGTCCTGGCCGGGGTCGTCCAAAGCGCCTTGCTCCCGGGCCCGTCGCGTTTGCGCTTTTTCTATTTCCTGTTCAATTAGCGCCTCAAGTAGTGCTCCCTTATCGGGAAAGTGACGGTAGAAACTGCCACTGCCGGCCTTAAGTCCCACTGCCTCTTCCAGCTCGCTGACGGTGACGCCTTCCACGCCCTTCTGCGCAAACAGCACCAAGCCAGCGTCCAGCAGCTTTTGCCGGGTTTTTCCCCGGGACTTGCTGGCCGGCCTGCTGTTCGCTAAACGGCGTGCTGTCATCGCTGTGTCCTGTATTGGTTTTGCAAGTTGGCATTAGACGATACGGCGCTGACCCACTCAATCAATCGATATGCCGTTCAGGCCATTATGCAAGACAAGGCTTGCATTTGCACTTGCATGCAAGAATAGTCTTGCATGTCTGAAAAAAAGACACTAATACCAAATACTTAGACGAATAAAACGGGGTGTGGGATGACAGGGTATGCGTCGGGTCGACAGTTGCTGTGGACAAAGCTTGTGGTGGGGCTGGGTGGCCTGGTTCTGGTTATGGACGCATTGGGTATGTCCCGGGTGCCACCTCCGCCGCCGCCAGCGCGGCCCGAGCCGCCGCTGATCATGCGTGATGTGGCGCGCATAGATGACCAGTTCCGCTTCACTAGCCCGATGATTCCCGGCAATCGCACCACCATGGATGGCCGGGTGGCACTGGTAGCTGAAGGCGGTGCCGGGCGAGAGGAAAGCCCGATCCTGCGCAATATGCTGTTTTCGCTACACGTGCCCGAGCGCGTCACCAGCCCGATCATGACTGGCCCGGCGGGTGCCCAGATATTGAATACCAATAAGCCAGTAATGGTGCCGGTGCCACGGCGTATTCCCGCAGGCCTGCCGGTGGTGAACTACAACTACCATCACACCATCTGTGATGCCTCGCCGGAGTTTTTCTCTCCCGGCGAGAAGCCCAATCCTTACGTTTGTGGAGCAGATGGAAAGAACGATTGCTATGACGTCACCATTATCACTTCCACCAGCATAGTGCTGACCACTTCGCTATGGGGCACTCCTGCCACCATTGAGGTGGCTAACCCGAAAACCGTGGATGCCCGAATTGTCGACGTGACTCTGGGTGACACCGTGCGCGGCGCCACCCTGCATAGCTCGCCGAATCTGAACGAGCCGGTGGTGACGGAAGATGGACGACTGCTGACTGGCCGCCGGGGTGGTTTTGCGCGCCTCTGGACCAACCCGAATACCGGCCACACCGGTATCTATGGGCACGACTTGGTGTACTCGGTGTTGCCGGATGATGCGCAGCCCTGTGATGTTACTGGCTGGAATGATTTTCATCCGATTTCCCATGCGCCCTATGACCCCAATATGGTTGGCCGGTACGGGCTGGCAAGCTATCCATTCCGCGATACGGAAGGAAACTACATTGCCGACGGTGCCGATATGGGTGGTACCTATCCCTGGGTAGATCGTCAGGGTGATAACGTATTTATGTCCGGCATGGGTGGCCGGCTAAGCGAGGAAGATCAAAGCCGATACCCGCGTCGTTGCGCTCAAGCTGGTGCTAACTGTGATAGCTACGACCAGCCCAAGGATTATGATCGTGGCCAGATGATTGGTGGAGCCTGGACCCATGGCAAGTTTGTTTTGCTCGATGCCGAGATCAACCATGTGGACTGGGCGGTTGCTGTTGCACCTCAGGGCCACTACAACGTGGATCTATATCGTGATGCGGCGGGTTCGGATGTCTCGGTGCGTGTTGGTGGCGGCCGTTTTGTTATGCCGTTGCGCAAGGATATGGTGCCCAACTACCCAGCGGGCTACTCGTTTAACGCCAACATTCTCGACTCCGTGCAGAATATTTTTAATTACCACCAAAACCTTAAAACCATCACCCCTCAGGATGTGGTGTGGCTGATGAGTAGCGGCGTGGCTACTGACGAAGTTTCCTTCGATGACTATCAGTATCCCGATGCATTTATTGTGTCGAGCATGCAAGCGTCTATTACTCAGGGTCCGGTGAACGTGAACAGTGGGCGCACACCGCACTATCGTGATGGCAATGGTCGCAACCTGCTTCAGGGTATTGTGCCACTTCGTAATATCTACAACGGTGAATTCGAAGACATGCATATCCAGAATGCATCGACCAGTCTGGAGTGGCGAGTACCCTCCTATGGTCGGGTGACAGCGAAGAACGGCCGCATCGAGCCCGTTGGTCTGGGTGGCATAAAGGGTAAAGGATTCTGGTTGGACGGCAGCAATCACATTACTTATGCGGTGCCAAATCAGCGCGATAAAGTAATTAGCAATCACCCCTGGTACATCAGTGTGTTTGTCGATCCGCGTCTGGCAGCAAACGAAGGCCGTCCGGTGACGCTAGTGAAGTTTCCCGACAATACGGAAATCCGTGTGGTGGCGACAGCGGGCAGTGTTCGTCGGGTGCAGTATGTGCAGAACGGCAGTCTGGTTGCTGACATCAATGTGTTTGCCAAGCCAGGCTGGCGTCATCTGGCATGGCAGCTGGAGCCTGGCAATCGCAGCGTAACCATGCTGGTGGACGGCTTTGCTCAGCATCGTCAGTCGTTCTCCGCGCCGCTGTTCCAAATGCAGCGCGGTGACCTTGTGCTTGGCGGTACTGGCGCAGCTGACAGATCATTCCGTGGCTGGATTGACGAGTTTAAAGTGCTGGCGCAGAAGCCAAATCCAGAAGTGGCGTGTAATCATGCCCATGGAACCATGGTTGCCGTTGATAACAACAGCAGCTGGCTGGGAGTGGCCGGCCGCTATCCTTCCTGGGCTCACAATCAGGTTGGTGAGACGCTCAACTCCGGGTTGGCCGCCTCTAGCCAGTATGCCTGCTTTACTAACTATACCCGCGACTTTGGCGCGCACTTGGCCAATATCCC
>NZ_JAFMPS010000025.1 GCF_020667895.1 Alcanivorax sp. 1008 | reverse complement strand
GGTGGTGCTGAACAAGGCTGGCCCGAACATGCTGGTGTTCAGTGATAAAGATACGGTCACCGATGAGGGTGAGCCGATCTATGACTTCACTAACATTGTGATGCTGATCAAGCAGTAAGTTGGTAAAGAAAAAGGGGCTGCCTTTTGGTGGCCCCTTTTCTGATGCCGGCCTTGCTGCCATATTTTTGTACTTGTTCGATTTACGATTGAAATAGCCAAGGAACAACTTCTGATCTATTCCCAATAATCACCTGCTGTGCCTCCGGCGATCGGCTCTCCGGCTCGGAATCCACCCGTAACTGCTGCAACACATAACTCACCAGCGCACCCCGCGTCGCAATCTCCAGCCGGCCATCCCGCATCCCGTAATCTCTCGCAATTACCGCCTGCTGGGCCACCGTCAATCGAGGGTCGGGCACAAGCGTCACCGTTACCCGAGTGTTCCAAGCATCGTCCAGTTCTAATCCGTGAGTCGCTGGCAGGGTTATACCCGGAGTATCGCTGATCCGGCTCAGCACGAAATCCCGGAACTCACCACTCTTCTCGCACCAGGCCCGTACATGCCAGCGGTATCCAGAGTGCACCACAGTGTGCGGTTGGATCAGCCGATACTCAGGTTCGGGGTTGGTCAGGGAGGCGTACTGGATCTCCACTCGCTTGCCTTCCCGACAGGCCTGCAGGATGGGGCGCAGGATCTCAGGCTGCAGGTCGCGGGCCGGGGGTAGCAGCACTTCTGTATTTAGCTCGCGTACCGTCAGGCCCTCGAACGAGCAAGCTAGATCCTCCCTGGCGTGCATCATGTGCAAATACTCATCTGCCAGCCCCCGGGTAAATACCGGGCTGAAGCTGGTGGTCGGGCGGTATCCCTTAAGGTGGCGGTCGTATTCCAGATTGCCCGGACCGTGCTCTGACAAGTAGGTGTTGATGTCCTTGGATGCCTGCTGGCGGCCAATACCAAAAGCGCGCATCAGATGGTTGGTGGTCAGTCGGCCCTCCCATAGGCTGATGACTTCGATCAGGCGGTAGCGCAGTAGCAGATCCCAGCGGGTTGGCCAGCCTTGGGCGGAGGTGTTCAGTGATGCCATGGGTTTGTCCTGTGACCTGCTTGAAAAGGCGACGTGTTCATGTATTCAGTAAAGTCATGTCGTAATTAAATACATATACTCGATACCAGTAAAGCTGCAGTTCGGATGCTGAACAGGGGAGGTGTGTATGACGGACGTTAAGGATCAGGAGGAGGGTGGGCAGGCGTGGCCACAGATAGACAATCTTCTGCAGATCCAGAACGAGGTCTCTTATGTCATTGAGTGCCTGGCCGAAGACTGTCGCGCTGAAGCTGCTCGCGGTATGAAGGATGCCTACAACTGCCTGGAAAAGCACTGTCTGCCCCGGAGCTGCGTTGAACAGATCGAAACCATGCTGGATGAGGCCGTGGCGCCCCTCAATGGCAGAGATCTGGTGCAGTGCTCTCGCAAGATGTGCCGCTTACGTCGCCGGTTGGCGAATCAGGTGGCTTACATGCTGAGGATGAAGTCTCCCTATTCGGAGCAGCTCTATCCACTATTTGGCCGGGATGAGTCAGATGTGTCCTGATGGGAGTACCGCTGGTGCTGTGGAATCAGTAGCATACGGGAAAATTATTAGAATGATTGGTTGCTGCCATTTTACCGAAGTAGCCAAGGGCCCGGCATGGAGCGCCGCCACCGGGCATAACAAGGAGAGAAGCTAATGCCTCGCTTTCCGCACACCACTGACTGGCAGATTGGTCGCCAGTTCTCCGGTTTTGTCCAAAAGTTCTCGTTCCAGAAAGCTCATGCGTGCTTTGCTCTGGCGAAAGTCATTTCAAAAAATCTCATAAGGGGGCAGTGGTCTTGAGGATCACCGACACGGTTACGAGACCAGGAATCACCATATGAAATATGTCATCGAAGAAAATACCCTGTACGCGGACGATGGCACGGTTCTAAAAAAGCTAAGCTGCCCGCTCTCAAAAACATGGGATTCTTTAGCCCCGCTCTGGCCCGTCAGGACAGATGCGGGTTTTCTCGCGCCAGCTATCGAGAGTGGCTTTTACAGCTATGGCCCGGATGTCGTCAGAAAAATCATACAGGAGAATGATGCTCCTTTTGAGGCAAGAAGATGGTGTTGCAGTTGTGATAAGGCAGTGATCAATATTTCCGAATATACCGAGGCACAGGTACGGGTGCTGATGGAGCATGACAGAGATGCGTGCATCTACTGTCCAATGGAGCACCCGAGCGTCAAATGGATTGGCGGGCCTGCAGAAGGCCGATTTGGTTGCCAGGATGATCAGGAAATTATCCGCATACGCACCTTGAGGCAGCCGCAGGCTATTCGTGAGGCCTTGCGTGCCGGTAGAAGACTGCTGGTTCAGCTTCCGGAGCTTAGGGCTTATCTTCGAGAAGAAGCTTTGCCGCGACGCAAGGTGATGAGTAGCATCGACGAGCTGCTCGCCGTTGAGCAGTCACTTACTGCGAGCCGTTATGATGAGAATAACGGTGGACAACTTGCTGCTTATGTTCTGCCTGATTCACTTGAGCCTGGTGATAGGGTGGCACTGCTCGATTTGCTTGAAGAGATAGCTGTTTATACAGGTTGGGGTGGCGGCGCCAGAGCCACCAGGGCCATGGCTACATGGACCGGTGTTGATTTCGACATCAATATGAGACGGTTTGAAGGGCTGGTCGGGTAGAGGGAAACATGATTCCTGTCCTACGGATGCTTGAGTACCTTTCGTATGTTATCGAGTGTGTGGCGATGGAATATCGGTGGCATGCCAGATTTAAGTCACGCGAGAGATAGAAATAGCAAGTAAATATATGTGGTTGGATTGTTTGGTCATTAAGGGGAAGAAATGCTAGAGGCACAAAATATTAAAGTGAGTGACCTTCTCTCGTTACTCCTTTCAATGAATCAGCTAACTACTATTTTTGTATGGGTTATGGCCGCTATTGCTGTAATGACCCTGATTTTCCTCTTGTATCACCATTCTAGATTTAAAAGCAGAATTACTGCGCTGAATCAGCTGATTGATCGTCAAGACAGGGAAGAGCTAGCTCTAAATAGAAAGCAGATATTAGACAATGCTTTGGAGCAGCCAATACTCGAAGTTGGAAAGCTCTGGCGGGAGTTTGATGAGAGCCTGGTTTTCTCGTCTGATCGGCAGAAGCTATCAAATACGCTGGATGCGGAGCATTTCTTCAATGAAAAGACGTTAGCAACGGGTTTGACAGAAAGTCGTCTTCTCGCTGCGGCGCCAAGCTTTCTTGTTGCAATAGGTGTTCTTGGTACGTTCGTTGGCCTGAGTTTGGGGCTTTCAGGTTTGGATCTGAATGGACCGACAAGTGCGCTAAAGAAAGACATGGCCACCATGATTTCCGGGGCTGCAACTGCCTTTAATACGTCTATTGTGGGAGTCTTGCTCTCCCTCATTATCAATTCCATAGAGAAAACGCTTGAGCGCCGGGTGAGGCGGGTCGTCCTGAATTTGCAGCAGAAAATCGATTTTCTATACCCGCGAATCCCTGGTGAGCAATCTCTCGTGGAGATATCGGCAGCCAGCCAGAATGCTGCATCGGCCCTGATGGAGCTCCATGAAAAAATTGGTGAGCGCCTTCAGGAGTCCATTGAGGGCATCAGCCAGTCAATGCAGGAAGCTGTCACCGAAGCGCTAAATAAGGTGATGGCACCAGCCATTGATTCATTGGTCAGAAATGCATCGGATCAGTCAACAGTTGCATTGGAGCAACTCGTTGGCCAATTTTTGGAAAAGTTCGGGGAGGCTGGAAGGGCGCAGGGGGCAGCGTTGGACCGTGTGGCGGACAATGTCACATCAGCGGTTTCGGGTATGCAGGCACAACTGGATCGTGTTTTTGAATCCCTGGAGTCTGGGCTGGCAAACACCGAGACCCAGGTGAAGAGAATGAGTGATGCGGCAGCCGAGCGAGAAGAGAAACTTAAAGATAACTTCTCTCAGATTATGTCAGGACTAGATCGCTTATTTTCCGAGCAATCACAAAGAGCTTCGGAAGAAGATTCAAAACGGCATGGTCGCCTGTCTGAACTGCTCGAGAATATGGGCGGCAGGCAGTCAGAGCTGTTGGATCAAATAGGGCGAGCGACAGAAAACAATATCAAGGCAAACGACCAGCTTGTGGAGAGCCTGGCGCCGATCTCAGGGAAGCTGAGTGAGGTGGCCGAGTATATGAGTCTTTCATCAGACAACATGAAGCTTGCGGCACATGATCTAGGCGAGCTTGGGAGGCAGGCACGATCTGCGTCTGATGCGCTTGCGACGTCGATTCGAGATGCTGTGCATGGCGCAGATCGTCTGGCTAACGGATCGGCTGATGTTGCGGGCCAGATATCAGCGCAGATTCAACTCCTGGAAACTATTCATGCGGGTATAGGTGAGCTGACCGGTAGTCTTGAGGAGTCTGCCCGAGGTGCGAGAGATGGGTTTTCGAAGATGGAGGCTGCTCAGGAGCAGTTCCTCGATGGAGTTAAAGCGGAATTTAGCCGCTTGGGTGCATCACTGAAGGAGCAGGTTCAGAGTATTGAGAGTCAAGCGGCACAGTGGCTAGAGGATTATCAGGCAAGAGTTTCCAGTCAGGTGTCTGATCGTATGGGCAAGTGGGATGAAGTGTCTCGGACCTATGCAGACCAGATGCTGACTATCGCTCAAACGATCAGCGGCATTGTTGATGAGATTGAGGCTAAGCGATGAAGATGCTTAGGCGAGCGCCAGTCGAAGTCGATGAAGAGAATCCGTACTGGGTTTCTTTCTCGGACATCATGGCAGCGCTCGTTGTGATCTTCATTCTGGCATCGCTGGTGCTCTTGATGCAGTTGGTTGAGATAAAAACGCTTGCAAGTGAAGAGTTTAGGCGATTGCAGGAGGCCCAAAAGGTCCGGCAGAGTATCGTAGAAGAAGTGATCAGGAACCTCGATGCACAGGGAATTTCAATACAGGTTTCTGAAGACCTGAGCGTTATCCGGATTCCGGACAAGGTGCTTGGTTTTGAGTCGGGTGCCTATGATATTTCAAGTAAACACCGGGAAACTGGGCTCGCCATCGGTAGAGTGCTTTTGGATGCCATTAAAAAGGATAATCGTATCGAGTTTCTCGATACGGTCTTTATCGAAGGCCACACTGATAGCCGGCCACATTACGGGCGTCCGGGGAAAGGGAACTGGGGGCTATCTACTTTTCGGGCGATCAGTCTTTGGGAGCTATGGCGGACCGAGCTAGCGGAAGGAGGCTGGTTGCAGCAGGTGAAGAACGTGGATGGCAAGGCGCTCTTCTCGGTCAGTGGGTACGGCCCCAGCCGGCCTGCGGTGCCAGCCGCTACAACCGAAGAGATGCACAGCCAGAATAGGCGTGTGGATGTTCGCATAACCATCCGCCGTCCAATCACCGAGGTTAATACTGTCCTGGGTGAGTTGTAGGGATGCTGCCGTGAAACTTCCAAGTTCAGAGCCTTTATTCTCCAAGGAGTGGCCGGCCTCGACAACAGATGCATGGCAGACGCTCGTATCAAAGGTAGAGGCTTCATCTGGTGCGGTTGGCACCGGGGGCGCATATCAGCGGATGTTGGATTTGATCCATGAGGCCTGGGTTGACGTACGCGAGCTGCCTGATGAGGTCTTCGAATCCAGGCCGGGCGCGCGAGCACTTACATCGCTTTGGTTGTCGGATTCGGCGTATAGGGAGGCGTTCCTGTCTCAGGAAAATCTAGCGTTACTTCAGGCTGGTCAAGGTGGCCGCCTGTCCCGATTTTCCCTGACGCAGCTCATCCAGATGTATTTCAGGGTTTTTGACGGGTTGGATGAGTGCGAGTCCCAGCTGTTAAGGGTGATCGGGGAGCTCATAAAGAGGCAGCTGGTTAATCTGGCTGGCAGCCGTAGTTCGCACGGCCTCGACTTTATCAGCGTCTGTGTGTCGCAAAACTGGTTGCTAGACCCTCAGTCCGCTACAAGTCTGGTCAGAAAGTGCAGGAAACAGGGTGTTTCTTTAGATGCTTACGCAGAGGGTCTTGGCATATCCGGCCTGATGGGCGGGCGATTCGGAGATGTCTGTCGATCGATATATTACTTGGAGACGCTTGAGTCGATACCTGTTGGTGAGTCGCACGAGGTGCTCGCTGAGCTGGTTAAGCCGAGAGTATGCAAAGCACCATTTGAAGGGCGCCTACGCGTAGGCCACAAGGCGTTAGAAATCGTCATTCGCCGTGTGAAGGGTGATCCCGGTAAGGCCTGGCAGAATTTTGTCCTCGAGATAGCTGGAGATCCCAGAGTAAGTGCAAATTCGGTAAATTTCACCGAATGGTGGGCGCCGCTTGGGCAGGAGCTTGTGCAGAAGGTAAGAGGCTGGCTGTCACGCGAAGACCTGCGGCTATTCTTGCGGGCGGTAGAGGAGTACGGCATCGAGCGAAACAATGTGCCTCTAAAGAGAATGTTTCCCGCGCGCAAGAAGTTTTTGGAAGGCCTTTTTGATCACGGTTTGATTAAGAGTACGTTCTTGATGCTAGGTCGCGAAGCGGAGCGCGCGATCAAGCGAATTCTTGGGTCGGATATGCTGTCTTCCTATGGTCGCCTCGGCGATATGCGGGACGCTGCTGTCATATACATGGACTGTGGCGATTTTCATATTATTGAGGGGTCACATGACTTTTCCATATGGGTGTATATGTCATGTCCATATCCTGCACTGACAGACTACAGCCGCAAGGTCTTCTCGCGATCAGATTTTAATCATGTATTTCCTGCGGCTTACAAAAAAAATCAGGGTAAGCGCGCTTTCGATAAATTTCCGCACTACCCTCATCGATGGCGAAATGATGTCATTAATTTCCTGGCCGCGCAGGGCATAAGCCTCGATTGGAAAATGCTTTTCACAAATGATGACTGGAGGGAGTATAAGCAGCGTTTTGGGATGCCCGTCGTCAATAATAATAGAAGGTAATCATTGTGAGTTTCAGAGACACTATATTGCAGATGCTTGGCCTTCAAGGTCAGCCCAAGGGAGAGCCTCTGGAGTTCGATGTTGAAGATGATGGTGTAAACTTTTACGCCAGAAAGGATAAGATTGAGGCCATTAAAAAGGGTGGCGGCGATCCCATTGCACAGGCTCAGTACGTGGCGCTGCAAATGCTTCGTGAGTCTCGTGAAGCGGATCAGTTTCCAAATGGGTTCGTTGTTTCCTCTCAAGCCGCTGCGGGCCTTGATGAGGAGGTGCTCGAGCTTCTGGGTCTGCCTTCCCGTTCTGATCTCCTGTTTAGCTTGCACATCTCAGGGCAATCAACACACCCATCTTTCACTGTGCGTGCTGATGTTGTGCTAGCCGGTCAATCCTATCCTTTTCGTCGACGCGGGCCCTTCATTGAGGTGGGCCAAAACACATACACATTGAGTAGTTCGCAGCTTCTTGCTTTGGAGGCGATAGATATTCATAGGAACTCCGCCCCTGAAGAGCGGGATGAAGGCAGCAATTTGCGGCTTGTCGCAACTCTCCAGGCCGCCAAACGAAGCGGTATGAATATTGATCTGTCACATTTTGAAAATCTCAACGTCAAGAACGCTGAGCGCATTGGTATTACGATTGTCAAGCTGCCTGACGGCAGTATCGAACTCGCCCCGAACCTTGGCGACGGCTCGTCCTATTCGGAACTCCTCAAGCGCTGGCATCAGATTGACCTGAACGATGACCAGGGTGTCCTCAGAATTGGTGACCGTATCGTCCTGCTTGATAAGAAGCAGATGGACGGTATCCGCGAAGTCTTCCGTTCCCGTCGTATCTCCCGAGACAAGGTCAGGCAATTCATGGAGTCACCGACCGCGTTTATCGACGCGGCGCTCGTTGATCTGGATTGCGGTTTCTCCGTCCGCGTTGACGGCGTGGGCAAGATGCGTCATTTGGCCGTCGGCGAGCTCGATGCCCAGAATGTGGATTGGTTCGGCGGCAATATCGAGGTTCGGCCGCCATCATCGATTGGCGCTCTGGTGCAGTCGCCGGAAGATTATCAGCGGGTTAGAAAGGCGATAGAAGACGCACAGGCTAACGGCGATGATTCTGTTGTCATCAACGGCATGGAAATCGACATTTCCGATAAAGCGGCGGTGGAATCGGCCCTTAGGTCCGCTGAAGAGAAGCTCAAGGAGCCTTCTGAGCCCGTTTCCGAGCCAGAGCCTGAGGGCGAGCCCAATCCCAAGCCAAAGAAGGAATCCATCACCGTCCTGGTCAAGCAGGCTGAGGAGCAGCGCCAGGAGTTGCTCACCATGGCGAATAGTGCAGCCATGAGTGCCGCGCCAGATTGGTCAAAGTGCAAACGCTCGCCGTTCCCTCACCAGAAAAAAGGCATTGATTGGCTGGTCGCACTGGGCGAACAAGCTCAGGACGGCAAACCAGATGACATGTACCGGCTTCAGGGCTGTGTCCTGGCCGATGATATGGGGCTGGGGAAGACCTACATGTCGCTGGTGGCCGTCGCCGAGCTGATGGCGAAACAGAAGCAGGCCGGCAAACAGGTTAAACCCGTTCTCGTGGTTGCACCGCTGAGTCTTCTGGAGAACTGGGAAGATGAGGTGGGAGAAACGTTCAAACAGTCTCCCTTCCGGGACATTGTGGTGTTGCAGGGCGGACGAGACCTGTCGAAGTTCCGCGTCGCGGGGGTAGACAGGGAAACGGTTCAGCTGAGAGCAGACGATGAGTTTACCGTCGATAACTTGCGCTATGCCCTGCATGTAGGCCCGGATGCAGGCCCGGATCGTCTCGATATGGACGCAAGGCTCGTGCTGACCACCTACCAGACACTTCGGGACTATCAGTTCTCGCTCTGTCGTATCGACTGGGGCACAGTCATATTCGACGAGGCGCAGAACATCAAGAACCCGAACACCGGGGTGACTAACGCCGCCAAGGCGCTCAAGTCTGATTTCAAAATTCTGGCCACGGGAACACCTGTCGAGAACAGCCTGCTTGATTTCTGGTGCATTGTAGATACCGCCCAGCCCGGTCTGTTGGGCGATTGGCCGGTGTTCAGGGAGCAGTACGTCAAGCCCATCCTGAAGGCGGAGCCCGAGGTCAGGGATGCGGTGCGCCTCGATGTCGGCAGGAACCTCAGGGAAGCCGTCGGTTGCTTTATGCTGAGGCGCACCAAAGAAGAGGAGCTCAGTGGCCTGCCCCGGAAAACCGTCTATGCCGGGGCCATTCAGGAGGCCAGGGGGAGTGTGCAACCGCTGCCGGCCCTGTCAGCCCAGATGGCGGGCAGCCAGCTCAGAGCCTACGACCAGGTGCTGCAGGACTACCAGTCCAGCAAGCATGCGGAAGACCGCCAGAACCAGGCGATCGCCAGTCTCCACCGGCTCCGCGCCATTTCACTGCATCCGCGTCTTCCCGGGGCTGATATTCGCGGTCTGTCGGGTAGCAATCCGCGGCAGGTCATGCAGGAATCCGCCAAGCTTCAGGCGATGCTGGCGACGCTCGATGAGATTCGGGCTCGTAAGGAAAAGGTCATCATCTTCCTGATCACCAAGAAGTTGCAGGTGTTGCTGAAGATATGGCTGGACAGCCTTTATGGGCTGGACGTAGGTATCATCAACGGCGACACCAAGGCCGTTGCCAAGGGGGTCGACGATGAGACCCGAAAAGGCATGATCAAGACTTTTGAGGCGCACCGCGGCTTCAATATCCTGATAATGTCCCCGGTGGCGGCGGGCGTGGGGCTGACGGTAGTGGGGGCCAATAACGTCATCCACCTGGAGCGCCATTGGAACCCGGCCAAGGAGGCGCAAGCGTCAGACCGGGTTTACCGTATCGGGCAGGAACGGCCCGTGAATATCTACCTGCCCGCCGCACTGCACCCGCAGCGGGATTCATTTGATATCCACTTGCACCGGCTGCTGGAAAACAAGTTGATGCTCAAGGACGCTGTAGTCACTACAGAGGGCGTCTCTGAGGCAGAAATATCAGGCGCCGTGCTGGGCGACTAGCCCGCGGCACAGGCGCTTACAAGCATGAATAAGGACAATCGCAAGCAATGATCACCGGCGAACTCAAATCCAAAGTCGATAAAATCTGGGACACCATGTGGGCGGGCGGTATCGCCAACCCCCTATCCGTGATCGAGCAGCTCACCTACCTGCTGTTCATCAAGCGCCTGGACGAGCTGCACACCCTCAAGGAGCGCAAGGCCCAGCGCCTGAATCAGCCCATCGAGGAACCCATCTTCGCTAAGGATCAAGACCACCTGCGCTGGTCCCGCTTCAAGGACGCCGCGCCGGCGACCATGTTCAACACCGTCAAGGACGAGGTCTTCCCATTCATCAAGACGCTTGGCCAGAAAGGCGACGAAGACGGCGAGGGCGGTAGCACATACACCCACCATATGAAAGATGCCATTTTCATGATGCCGAAGCCGCAGTTGCTGGCCAACGTGGTGGACCAGCTCGACAGCATCGACATGAGTGATGCCGACACCAAGGGCGACCTGTACGAATACATGCTCGGCAAAATCGCCAGCGCCGGCCAGAACGGCCAGTTCCGCACCCCGCGCCATATCATCAAGCTGATGGTGGACATGACCGCACCCACCCCCAAGGACGTGATCTGCGACCCGGCCTGTGGCACCGCCGGTTTTCTGGTGGCGGCTTCCGAATACATTCAGCAGCACCACGGCGATGCCATCTACAAGGACGAAGACGCCCGCCGCCGCTTCAACGAAGCCACCTTCCACGGCTACGACTTCGACACCACCATGCTGCGCATCGGCAGCATGAACATGCTGCTCCACGGCGTGGAAAACCCGGACATCAACTACAAGGATTCCCTTGCCCAGGCGGACGATCTGGATGAAGAGAAATACTCCCTGATCCTCGCCAACCCGCCCTTTGCCGGCAGCCTGGATTACGAGTCCACCGCCAAGGACCTGCTGCAAACCGTCAAGACCAAGAAAACCGAGCTGCTGTTCCTGGCCCTGTTCCTGCGCCTGCTGCAGACCGGTGGCCGCGCGGCGGTGATCGTGCCCGACGGCGTGCTGTTCGGCTCCTCCAACGCCCACAAGAGCCTGCGCAAGATGCTGGTGGAAGAGCAGAAGCTGGATGCGGTGATCTCCATGCCCTCCGGCGTGTTCAAGCCCTACGCCGGGGTCTCCACCGCCATCCTGCTGTTTACCAAAACCAATTCCGGTGGTACCGATAACGTCTGGTTCTACAACATGCAGGCAGACGGCTTCTCCCTGGACGACAAGCGCACCCCGCAGCCGGACAAGACCGATCTGCCCGATCTGCTCGCCCGCTGGCAAAACCGCGATAGTGAAGGCGAGCGCAAGCGCACTGAGCAAAGCTTCCTGGTGCCGGCGGAGGAAATTGCCGGCAACGACTATGACCTGTCCATCAATCGCTACAAGGAAGTGGAGTATGAGGCGGTGGAGTATGATCCGCCGCAGGTGATTCTGGAGCGGTTGGCACGGCTGGAGGAGGAAATTTCTCAAGGCCGGAAAGAGCTCGAGGAGCTGCTAAAATGAGCCAAATGAGACTGGCTGATGTTTCTGAAGTCAGCACAGGCCAATCTGCTCCTCAAGACCCTTCGGCATTTGGAGATCATGGACTCCCCTTTATTCGGGCTGGAAGCCTTGAGGGGCTCGTGGCCGGTCGGCCTGAAAGCTCTCTTGAGAGAATTGTTCCAGAGGCAGCAAAAAAATACCGTCTCAAGGTCTACCCAAAGGGTACAGTGGTTTTTGCCAAGAGCGGCATGTCATCGAAGATTGGTCGCGTATACAAATTACAAAGTGATTGCCATGTTGTTAGTCATCTCGCAACCGTAATTCCTAATGACAAGATTATGCCAGAGTATGTCCTGAGATGGTTTCAGGCAAACCCTCCCTCTAGGCTCATTGATAATGATGCGTATCCTTCTATAAAAACATCAGTAATAAAAGATCTGATGGTAGATGTTCCTCCCCTGGAAGAACAAAAACGCATTGCGAAAATTCTGGATGCGGCGGACGCGCTGCGGGCCAAGCGCCGCGAGTCCCTCGCCCAACTCGATGCACTCCTGCAATCCACCTTTCTCGATCTCTTTGGTGATCCTGCAGTAAACCCTAAAAGCTGGGGGGAAAGTGCCCTTGGAGAGGTTGTTCAAGTTGAGCACGGCTATGCCTTTAAAAGTGAATTTTTTTCAGAAAGTGGAAAGTATATCGTCTTGACGCCAGGAAGCTTCTTTGAAAGTGGAGGCTACAGGGATCAAGGGAGTAAGACGAAGTTTTATACATCAGAGCCACCATCAAAATTCATTTTGCCTGAGGGCGTTATACTGGTGGCTATGACAGAGCAGGCTCCTGGGTTGCTAGGAAGCCCTTTGGTTGTGCCTAAAGGTGACAGGTATCTTCACAATCAACGGCTTGGAAGGTTGAAGCTGAGCGATATGGTTTTGGAGGATTTTGTTTTTCATCTGTTCAATACGCCATGGGTAAGGGGTGAGCTCCAGCGAAGCTCGACAGGGACAAAAGTGAAGCATACATCGCCAAGTAAGATTGGCGATGTCGTTGTACCCATTCCACCTCTTAATCATCAAAGAGAATTTGGTTCCATCGTCAAATCTATCGAGAAACAGAAGAAGAAACTCCAGGCTAGCCTGAGAGAACTGGAAGAATTGTTTTGTTCTCTTCAACAAAGAGCCTTCTCCGGGGAGTTGTAACGGACTATGACTAATTTCGCCTTCCTGCCCAACGACTTCAAGGAACTGAGTCAGGCTGCCACGCTGGCGGAAGGCCATATTCTCGGTGATCCCCGCGCCGCCTGTTTCCATGCCCGTTTTGCGCTGGAGGCGGCGGTGCACTGGCTCTATCGCCACGATGCCAGCCTGCGCATGCCCTACGACAACAAGCTGGGCGCGCTGCTGCATGAACCCACCTTTATGAACCTGCTCCCCGAGGCGGTGTTCCAGAAGGCGCGGGTAATCCAGAAGGTGGGCAATATCGCCGTCCATCAGACCCGCCCCATCGACCCCCAGCATGCCATGCAAGTGGTGAAGGAGCTGCACCATGTCTGCTACTGGCTGGTGCGCACCTATGCGCCCAAGGCCCCCCGCGATGGCGCTGCCTGGCGTGATGATCGGGTGCCGCAGCCGGTTGATAAATCCCAAGTGGTGCCGCGCACCGAACTCAAGGCGCTGGAAGAAAAGCTCGCGGCCCAGCATGAAGCCGCGCTCAAGCAGCAGAAAGAACGGGATGCACTGGATCAGGAGCTGCAGACCCTGCGTCAGGAGCTGGCCCAGCTGCGCGAAGCCCGCGAGCAGGAGCCGGACAGCCACGATTACACCGAGGCAGACACCCGCCGCTACTTGATCGATCTGGAATTGCATCGCGCCGGCTGGCCGTTGGATCAGCCCCGCGACCGGGAATACGAAGTCACGGGCATGCCCAACAACAAGGGCATCGGCTATGCGGACTATGTGCTCTGGGATGACGACGGCAAGCCGCTGGCGGTGGTGGAAGCCAAAAAAAGCACCGCGGATGCCACTAAGGGCCAGCAGCAGGCCAAGCTCTATGCGGATTGCCTGGAGCAGATGCACGGCCAGCGCCCCCTGATCTTCTACACCAACGGTTATGACACCTGGCTGTGGGATGACCAGGCCTACCCGCCCCGTCAGGTGGCTGGCTTCTACAAGAAAGACGAACTCACCCGCCTGATCCGCCGCCGCGCCAGCCGCCAGCCGCTGGATGTGGCCGCCATCAATACCGATATTGTCGAGCGCTATTACCAGAAGCGCGCCATTGGCAGCATTTTCGAACAGCTCAAGAATGCTCAGCGCAAGGCGCTGCTGGTGATGGCCACCGGCACTGGCAAGACGCGGACCGCCATAGCCCTGGTGGATGTACTGCAGCGGGCCAACTGGGCGAAGCGGGTGCTGTTTCTGGCGGACCGGGTATCGCTGGTGAAGCAGGCCGCCAATGCCTTCAAGGCACACCTGCCCGAATCCAGCCCGGTGAATCTGGTCACCGAGAAAGACACGGAAGGGCGGGTGTATGTGTGCACCTACCCCACCATGATGGGGCTGATTGATGCCAACCGCGGCAGCGACACCGACGAGGCGCGCTTCGGGGTGGGGCACTTCGACTTGATTATCATCGATGAGGCGCACCGCTCGGTGTACCAGCGCTACAAGGCCATCTTCCAGTATTTCGATGCCATGCTGTTCGGTCTCACTGCCACGCCACGCGAGCAGGTAGACAAGAACACCTACGACCTGTTCGATCTGGAGCAGGGCGTGCCCACCGATGCCTACGAGCTGGAGAAGGCCGTCAGTGACGGCTTTCTGGTGCCGCCACGGGTGCAGCAGGTGGATCTGCGCTTTCCCCGCGAGGGCATCGACTACGATAGCCTCACCGAGGAAGAGAAAGCCCAGTGGGAAGGGCTGGAGTGGGGCGACAATGTGCCGGAGGGCAACCTGATCCCCGAGCGCGTCAACGCCACCGCCCTGAACAACTGGCTGTTCAACAAGGACACGGTGGACAAGGGCCTCAAGCACCTGATGGAGCACGGCCACACGGTGGAAGGCGGCGACCGGCTGGGCAAGACCATTATCTTTGCCCGCAACCAGGACCACGCAGAATTTATCGAGAAGCGCTTTAATCACCACTACCCGCAGTATGCCGGCCAGTTCGCCCGAGTGATTTCCTACAAGGGAACCTACGCCCAGAGCCTGATCGACGATTTCTCCCAGAAGGACAAGGCGCCGCATATCGCCATTTCTGTGGATATGCTGGATACCGGCATCGATGTGCCCGAAGTGGTGAACCTGGTGTTCTTCAAGCCCGTGTATTCCAAGATCAAGTTCTGGCAGATGATCGGCCGCGGCACCCGCCTGTGCCCGGATCTCTATGGGCCGGGTGACGACAAGGCCGATTTCCGCATATTCGACTTCTGCTACAACTTCGATTTTTTCCGCGAGAACCCGGATGGCATTGAGACGGGTGCGACGCCGTCATTGGGCACTCGGTTGTTTCAGGCAAGGGTGCAGTTGCTGGGTCACTTGCAGCAAACGCAGGAAGCGGATCCCGATGCCGTTGTCAGCGGACAGATCACCAAAGAGCTGCATGATGAAGTAAAGGCCATGAACACCGAAAACTTTATCGTGCGCATGAAGCAGCAAGCGGTAGAGCGCTTCAAGGACGGGCAGGCTTGGGAAAAGCTGACTGACGAAGACCAGCAGGTGCTCGCCGCCGAGGTGGCAGGCCTGCCTTCGGAGCTGGAGCACGATGATATTCGTTCGCGTATGTTCGACCTGACCGCGCTGCGTTTGCAGTTGGCCGTGATGGAGGGCGATACAGCTGCGTTTGAGCGTCACCGCGCCAAGGTTATGGAAATCGCCGCACTGCTGGAGGAAAAGACCGGTATTCCGGCGGTGCGCGAACAACTGGCCTACCTGCAGGCCATTCAGAATCCGGAGTTCTGGCAAGGCATGAACGTGCCGACGCTGGAAGATATGCGTCTGCGCCTGCGTGGCTTGACGCCGTTCCTGGACAAGAAAGAACGCAAGGTGGTGTACACCGATTTCAAGGACGAGATTATCAGCGTACGCGACGACGACCTGTTGCCGCTGCCGAAGATGACCAGCGTGCAGTTCGAGAAGAAGGTAAAGGAGTTTCTGCGCACTCATCTGGACAACATCGTTATCCAGCGGTTGCGAAAGGGGCGGCCGTTGACGCCTCTGGACCTCGATGAACTGGAGCGCATGCTGGTGGATTTGGGGGCCGATGACGGTAAGACGCTGTTGTCCGGACTGCTCGAGCGCTCAGGGGCGCCATCATTGCCCTATTTTGTTCGAACCCTGGTGGGAATGGACGAAGCCGCCGCCAAACAAGCCTTCTCCCGGTTTCTGCAAGACACGAGCTTGACCGCCACACAGATCCGCTTTGTCGAGATGGTGATTGAGCAGCTGACTGCACGGGGCGTGATGGATGCCAAGGCGCTGTATGAACCGCCGTTTACCAAGCTGCATAGCGGCGGACCAGAAGCCATATTCATTGGCAAGGATACCGTTCTGGATGAGCTCTTCCAGAATGTGGATGCATTTGGTCAGGGCATGTAGCGGAATGCATGAAAACGATACCGTGAGTGATATCGACTTTTCCGAGGCCAATGAGCCACTGAGGCCTCTCGCGGAAATATTTGAGCCGGACCCGAGGCATCGTCACATCACTCTGGAGCAGTGGTACGAGGCTATCGATCGTGCTCGAATCAGCCCTGCCGCGCCGAAAGACGTCAAGCAGATGTTTGAGAATGCACGAATTGCAGCCGTGTATACGTATTTTGCATACCGCGCGCACCACGGGTTCCAGTTGCTCGCCTATGGTGCCTTGGAAGAAGCGCTACGTCTCAAGTACGACCTTATGGCGCATGAGTTGCCGGTCAGGAAACCGCGAACTTTGGAAGAATTCATGAGTCTTGCACTGGCCCAAGGCTGGATTACCAACCAGGGCTATCGCTCACATTATGATCTGGCATTCCATCGGGCACAGATGAAACTCCTTTACCGGGATCTGGAATCCGGCTCTGATGCGTATGGCATCCGCGTTGTTAGGGAGCCGACGCATCAGGAGGTGATTGCCGAGCTGGATGAAATGAATTTGGCCCCGAGTAAGCTCCAGGCTGGCCGAAAGATAAGAAATATCCTGGCGCACGGTTCAAGCGCTACCTGGCCTGGTGCCTTGGCGACACTAGATACGGTAGCTGAAGAGATTAATCAGCTGTTTCCCTTTCCTGTCCCGAGCAAAGATTGAATCCAAGTAAATCGACTAGAACTAGAAGGATAACGGAATGAGTCGATACAACCCGCACATGAATAATGAGCCTCTGTTCCGATTGGCAGCGCTCTGGCGCGAGCAGTCACTTCTGGGTGGTAGGGGGATTCTTACTGATCACCCGGTCTGGACAGAGGTCCTGATTAACGAGGTGATTGACCGTTTCGTCAACAATCCCGATGAAGGGGAACGGACATTTATCGAGAAATTCAGGGATCAATTGGCTACAGCCTCGTCAGACGCATGTCTCCTGGCGGCTGAGGTTTTTTATGTGATGTTGCTTTGCCCGAGCAGCATTAATGTCGAGACCAAGATTACCAATGTCAGGGCAGTGTGGGAGCTTAGTGGTCAGCCGTTTCCAGAGGACTCGGAGTATTTGAGTGCGGACTATCTCTCTGGCGTCGGTAGTGCTGGCACAGGGTATAACAACCACCGTTTCCGTGAGATGACCTATGCGTTATATGTCTTTCAATCAATTCTGAGCCTGTCGCCGGCTGAGCGAACCGAGCTGCTCTCGGACGGTGATGCGTTGGCGCAATTTCTCGAGAAGGTGCCCGAGAATGAGCAGCGTCAGTTTCGGCATATGGTCCTCCACATGCTGTTTCCAGATGGGTTTGAGCGCTTCTTCGGCGGATACGACCGGGTGCAGGCGCTTGTCGCCTTTACGGGTAGAAGTGCTAAGGATATCAAGGCATTGAACTCGTTTGAGCAGGATAAACTCTTTCGGCAGGTGCGCAAGGAGGCAGAGCAGAAGTACGGCAAGCCTGTCGATTTTTATGAAGAGCCCCTGTATGAGCTTTGGGGTAAGCGGGAGAGGAATAGCTGGTTGTTCTCCTGGAATCCAAAAAACTTCGAATGGGCTGATATCGGTGCTGAGCGCGAAAAGCTCCGCAAAGGTAAAGATGTGATGATCAGCTGGTCATGTGCCAACAGCAGTGTCGCTGTTGGTGACACCGCTTATTTGCTGCGCACAGGGGTTCCACCTAAAGGCATCATCGGTACGGGCAATATCATCTCTGCTCCCTATGACGGCCCCCATTGGGATGAGAAAAAGGCCGATCAAGGGAAGACGCTCCAGTACGTCGACATCCAGCTGCAGTCTCTGCGTGACCCGGTCATAGATAGCTATGTCACGCTCAGGCAGCTGGAGGACATTGATGGGGACAGCCAGGTCTGGAACCCTCAGCAATCAGGTATTCAGATCGCGCCGCAATCAGCCAAGGCGCTGGCCAAGCTTTGGTCCGGATTGTCGCCGATCAAGCAGCCATCAGATGTAAGCGAAGTCCCTGCTGTGATGTTGTCGCCTGCGCGCAATGTCATCTATTACGGCCCGCCAGGCACTGGAAAGACATTCGAGATGAAGCGCCTGACCAGCCGTTACGAGGAGTCAGTAAGCCGGCTCAATGAAGAGCAATGGGTCGCCAAGAATCTGGAGGATGCCGCCTGGTGGCAGGTGATCCTGATGGTGCTTATTGATAAGGGGCTTCGCGCTGATGTTACTGAAGTTATCAGCCATCCCTACTACAGGGCAAAGGCTCGGCTACTGGGTAGATCGGAGGATAATCTGCGCGCTACCTGCTGGGGCGCGCTGCAGAGTCATACTGATCCAGACTCCAGCACGGTTCAAACAAGCCTGGATACACGTCGGTCTCCCTTTGTATTTGACAAGGACGCGAACGGGAAATGGCGTCTGGTGGGTGACTGGGAAGAAAGTTGTGCGGAATGGAAACATCGTCATGAGCGCATAAAGGCTGGTCCGGGCGGCAAGCAAGAGGTGCTTCGTCGCTATGAGATGGTGACGTTTCATCAATCCTACAGTTATGAGGATTTCGTCGAGGGTATTCGTCCAGTGCCAAATGAAAAGGGTAATGGCGTTCTCTACGAAGTTAAGGATGGCCTTTTCAAGCGTCTCTGTGCCCGGGCAAAAGCCGATCCCGAGAACCGTTACGCGTTGTTCATTGATGAGATCAATCGGGGCAATGTGGCCCGTATTCTGGGTGAACTCATTACCCTGATTGAGCCGGATAAACGGACGAACTATGGGGCTGATGGTGCATTTCAGCCTCAGCTGGGCGGAATCGAGGTGACGCTGCCGTACTCAGGTGAACGATGCGGTGTGCCCGCCAATCTCGATATCTACGGTGCAATGAATACGGCTGATCGGTCCATTGCACCACTGGATGCTGCTTTGAGACGGCGATTTGAGTTTCGTGAAGTGTTGCCAAGCAAGGATAAGATCGGCGGTGAGAATGGAGACGGGCTGATTCCCGACGGTGAAGGGGGCAAGATTGACCTTCGTGAGCTGCTGTCTGTGATCAACAAGCGGGTCGAATACCTGGTTCACCGCGATCAGACCATCGGGCATGCTTTCTTTATGAAAGTGAAGGGAATTGATGATCTGAGGAGAGTGTTGGTTCGGGAGATTATTCCCCTTCTGCAGGAGTACTTTTACAACGACTGGAGTCGTATACAGATGGTGCTGGGCGATCATCGAGCGTCTGAGGATCTCAAGATTATACGCACGGAGTCCTTGGGAGCGTTCAGCCTGTTCGGGGAAACGGAAGATGACCTGCCTGACCTTGATCGATACAAGGTGTCTGACGAGCGTAATATCTCAGCGGACGCAATTCGAAAGATCTATCAACCTGACTCATGACTGTACTGACTGTTATCGAACATCAGTGGCGGCCGATTGGCGGTAGTCGGCCAGGGTCACTGTCGGAGCCTCAGGCCGAGGCGCTTGAGCAGTTGCAGCCTTCATTGCCTGCGGGCGCCATTGAATGGCGGCGTCGTGAGGTAAAGTTCGCTCAGTATTGCGGTGTCGTCCAGCTGGGCGCGCTGACACTCGAGGTGCTGCCCAAGCTGTCCAGAGACCATGAAGATGTGGTGCGCTCACGCAATATGTTGGTGCGCATGCTTCAGGCAGCAGGCTTGTTTCGCGCCCACGCTGTAGGTAGTGCTTCTCTGGGCTTGCAGAACGCCCATCTTCTTGATTGGTTCATCGACCATTTTCGCGGTCAGGTACAGGCCCAACTGAGGCAGGGAATGATTCGGCGGTACGTCGAGCATCATGAGTCTCTGGCTTACGTGCGCGGCCGGATCGATATGCCGCGCCAGCTCAGGGATAACCTGCTGAGGCCTCATGTCATCGCTTGCCGGTATGAGGAGTTGGAGCATGACAATCAGTACAACCAGAGCCTGGTCGCCGTTCTTCGGATGCTCCGAGCCCATACCCACCATCCAAGACTTCGCCACGATCTTGAGGAGGTCATTTCGCACTTCGGGATGGTCAGTGAGGTTCAGCCCACCGCCGAACAGATTGAACGACTGCCTTTCCGGCGGATGGAAGAACGGTGGCAGCCCATTTTCAGCCAGGCAGCTTTATTCTTGCGTTGTCTCTACCCAGATGTGCTGAGCGGGGATTTGCCTGCATTGGCGTTGCTCTTCGATATGAATGTTCTGTTCGAGAAGTATGTTGCCGCACAACTACGGCGTTCGATGAAAGGCTATCAAATCACTACCCAGCGTCCGATAAGGCACTTGGCTGTGGATAGTCGGGACCGTCCAGTCTTCGCGCTTAAGCCCGATATTGTCGTTCTCAACGCCGGGAATCCGGTTTTTGTCGCCGATACCAAGTGGAAGCTCCTTGATATGGAGCGTCGACAGTCGGGCGTTAGCCGCGCTGATATGCACCAGATGGCGGCATATGCCGCCCGTTACAACTGTGATGAGGTTGCTCTGATCTACCCGATCGTCTCAGGTGCTGGCGGCTTGCAAACTCTGAATCAGTTTCGGTTACAGCCAACCGGGGTCAGGATTACGGTAATCGGGGTGGATTTGAAGCGAGAGGATCGGCTCATGCTTTCATTGGACGGAGAGCATCGGGGGCCTGAGCGAGCTTGGCAGTCCAATACCGAAGTTCAGCACTTGTTCAAGCAGGATGCGCCCAGTGGCGCGCTGAACGATTTAACTGATTGATTTATAAAATTTGGTGGGGGTTGGCGATGCTGGGTGAACATGGTGATGGTGGCTACGGGTGGATTTGAACCACCGACCCCAGCATTATGAGTGCTGTGCTCTAACCAACTGAGCTACGTAGCCTTTTCTGATATGCCTCACAGGGCGGGCCCTGTGAGGTCGCGCATTTTC
>NZ_JAFMPS010000024.1 GCF_020667895.1 Alcanivorax sp. 1008 | reverse complement strand
TGCTCTTATAGTTCCGATCCGTCATTGCGGAAAAAGCCATTGGTGATTGCTATGGCTGTGCCACCGGCGGTGTACAGGGTTCCGCTGAAGGTGCCTTCGTAAACGGCTCCGGCAGAAGTTACGTTAACAGTGCAGCTGCCAGATGAGTTCTCACTGGTACCGCCAGCGTAGGACATACCGACCAGGCGGAACGAGTTTGGGCCTTCACCGCAGGTATAGGTGCCGGTGCTATTATCTGGAATCATTCTGATCTGAAATGTCGGTGTGTCGCCAAGTGTGAGGAAGCCCGCTACCTGACGATCAAACCCATCTAGTGCAGGCACCCCAGTGACGGTGACGTTCTCGCCATCCACGTCCATGCTGTAACCATATTCACCTTCTGCCAGACCGCCACCTCCCGTAGAGGGGGTCTCATAACGGAAATAGCCATCAGTAACGGTGCCAAATTCATTGTCACTGGTGCCCAGCAAATGGGCCGCAAAACGACCCTCTACTTCTGTGGTGCTAACCGAGATGATTTCGATAGAGCAGTCATCTGCCAGATAAGGAACGCCACTCAAAGTCAACGAAACAGAGGGCAGTTCACCATCTGCGCCACAGCTATAGGTTCCCGGGGAGTCGCTCAGGCCGCTGATAGTCCAGCGTGTGATGGGATCACTGCCATTGTAGGAGGTAAACAAACCAACGCCGGTAATTGGTGCATAGATATACAGAGGGCCATCGCCAATAGAGCCGGTAAAGGTATAGGTGGTTTCGCCTACGGTTCCGGTTGCGCCATTACCATCTGAAAGTGCCATGCCATCGCCGTCGGGTACCAGCGAAGAAACAAGGCCGCTTAAGTCGACGGTGGTTGAAACGGCAGTGTATGAGGTGACGGCGGTTTGCAGGGCGCTGGTGCCAAAGCTGGTGGCCATGGCGGTAAGCTGAGTCTGCAGGTCGGTGACAAAGTTGGCGACGCTGTAAACCAGCCCGACAATTGCGACTCCGTCTTGCAAGCCGTCAATAGTGCCATCCGATAGATCCTGCGCCAGCTGTTCAGCCATGGTTAGTGCAGGTGCTGCATCTGCACTGCCCAGCTGGGCCAGGGCCGCCAGACGTAATGCGTATTTATCGGCTTCCGTGGTGCCGAAAGATCCTGTAGTGGTTGAGGAGTCAAACAGGGTTGGCGGTAACAAAATCGAGCTCAACTCTGGCGCCAGTGCCAGTCGCACAACCTCATTGATTTGATTAATAACCGTATCGGTCAGGACCAGATCGTTAAGCAGAGCTATTTGATAGGCGATTTCGGTCAAGGCAGTCACAGTCACTTCTGTGCTGCCAGCAGGCACGATGGCATGTATTGATTTGCCAGGGCCAAAGGCAATCATACTGCTGCTGGCTTCATCGAAGTATTCAGCGTCAGCATCACCTTCAACCACAACAATTAGTGGACCGCTGTAATCGCCTGAGTAGCTGATTTCAATTGCGCCATCAGCACCGGTGTCTGAGGTTTCCAGAAGCGTAGAGCCGTCTTCTTGAAAGACTTTCACAGTGGCATTTGTGATGATCCCCAGTGACGGAGTTACAGCAATTGCGCTGTCTGCTGTGGTACCGCCCCCGCCTGAAGAGCCGCCGCATCCGCTTAAGGCTGCCGTAGTGGCGATAAGCCCCCCGATTATCAGATTTCGCAGCTGCATGTTCCGGCCCTCAGAGAAGTCATAGTTTGAGCCACTATATGGCAGTCCTGTATGGCGTATACCCCCGTGTTTAGGGGGGGGGCTGGATTTCGGGCCGGCAGAGCTGCCGGAAGGGTGGGGCCGAGGGTATATGGCCAGTCAAGAGGGGGGAGGCTGGCCCTGGGCGGGGTTCAACTGAATTGTGAGGTTCCAGTTCTATCTGCTAGTCTAGGCCGATATTCCTAGCCTGCGGCCCCTTGCCGGAGGCAATAACAACAACCTGTACCAGACTACGGGATTTCGGGATGAACTGGTTCAAGAACCTCTCTGTACAGCTCAAGGTATTGTCCGTTGCTGGCTTGGGCATTTTTATTTTTATGTCCTATTTCGCCTATAGCTTTGTTGTGGCCAGGGGCAACATCAACGATCTGACAGAGATAGAGACGGTGGATTTTGTTGTTCTGGAGGCTGCCAGTCAGAACAACCTGACCCTGTACATGGTGCGCGATGCGCTGGTTAGGGCGATTAACAATGCCGATGCGGATGCCCTGTCGGAAGCAACTCGATTATCTTTGCAGGCAGTTGAAAACCTCAATGCAATGGCTGAGGTCGATCCAAGTATTGCAAGCGAAGTGCGCCAGCTTGTTGATGATTTCAGTGCCTACTCCTCGGAAGGGCAGCGACTGGCCAACAGTGTCTTGTCGGGGCTTGCCTCGGATGAGGACTTCTATTCCAGTTTGGCTAATGTGGCTCGATTGAGGGAGCAGTTCGAGTACGCACAGGAGGAGTTTCAGGAGTCTCGCTATACAGCCTTTTACGATAATTTGCGGGGCACGGTCGAGGATACTGCCAGCACACAGTTCATCGGTCTGATATTTGGCGGTAGCGCCATTTTGTTGTTGGCTCTGATCAGCTTTCGCGTCACCCGCAGTATCGTCCAGCCGATACAGTATGCTGTTGAGGTCTCTGGCAATATTGCTGATGGTGATTGGGACAAGGAAATTGAAGTTAGTAGTCGCGATGAGGCGGGTCGTCTGCTCGGTGCTATTCGTCAGATGCGCGACACTTTGAAAACACGGCGTGATGAAGACCGGCGTCAGGAGCAGATCAAGAACAGGCTGGCCGACCTCAATGACCGCATGCGCGGTGATATGAGCCTGCAGCAACTTGGTGAAAACATGCTCAACTACCTGGTGCCGACTCTAGAATGTCAGGTAGGTGCTTTCTATTGTCTGGATTCGGGCAGCCAGACTCTCAAACTAAGTAGCTCCTATGCCATGCAGCGTCGCAAGAACCTTGCAAGCGACTTTGCCCTTGGCGAGTCTCTGGTCGGTCAGTGCGGCCTGGAAAAGAAGCAAATCCTACTTAGTCGAGTGCCGGAAGATTATCTGAGTATTTCCTCTGCTGTTGGTGCGGGCACGCCGCGTAGTGTGTTGGTGACGCCGATTATTCATGAGGATGAGCTTAAGGGAGTAATCGAGCTAGGAGCATTTCGCGAGTTCACTGATGATGATCTGAAATTCCTTTCTGACAGCGTGCGCATTGTTGCGGTGTCTGTGCATACCGCGCAAAGCCGCTTGCGTTTGGCTCAGGCACTTGAGCAGTCACAACTTCAGGCGGAAGAGCTTGAGCAGCAAAAAGTGGCCATGCAGAAGGTCAATGAGGACCTTGAAAACCAGGCCATGGAACTGGCCGGGTCTGAGTCTCGCTTGCAACAGCAGCAAGAAGAGCTGCGCGCCATCAATGAAGAGCTGGAAGCGCAGGCACAGGCGCTGCGCGCCTCCGAGGAGAGCCTTCAGGCTCAGCAGGAAGAGTTGCGGGTTACTAACGAGGAGCTCGAGGCGCAGGCCCGTTTGCTGGCTGAGCAGAAGGCGGAGATGTCTCGCAAGAACAAGGTGCTGGAAGATTTGCAGCTGGAGCTTGAAGAAAAAATCCGTGAGCTGGAGATGTCGTCCAAGTACAAATCAGAATTCCTCTCAACCATGTCCCACGAGCTGCGAACTCCGCTCAACAGTATTCTGATCCTGTCCAGTGCGCTTGCTCAGAATAAGAAAGGGAATCTGGACGACAAACAGATTGAGCATGCTCAGGTTATTCATTCGGCGGGCTCAGACCTGTTGTCGCTGATTAACGATATTCTGGATATATCCAAGATCGAAGAAGGCAAGATGGACATCATTATTGATGATGTCTCGGTGGTTGAGTTGGGCGAGCACTTCCGCCGTAGCTTTACTCATCTGGCTGAAAGTCGCGGTCTTAGCTTCTCGGTGGAGCTCGGCGATAATGTGCCAGAGAACTTCTACACTGACCGCCAGCGGATGGAGCAGATCATCAAGAATCTGCTTTCGAATGCCATGAAGTTCACTGAAAGCGGCGGCTCGGTACGGCTGCGTATTGATGCTCCAACGGATCAGAAGGATCTCCCTGGTCAGCATCTGATTCCAGGACAAACCGTGCGTCTGTCGGTCATTGACTCGGGAATCGGTATTGCGCCTGAGAAGCAGCGGCTGGTGTTTGAGGCGTTCCAGCAAGCTGATGGTACTACCAGCCGCAAGTACGGCGGCACCGGTCTGGGGCTGACTATTTCCCGTGAACTGGCACGGTTGCTGGGAGGCGATGTGGGCCTGTTCAGTGAGGGCATGGGTAAGGGCACCACCTTTATGCTGTACCTGCCGTTTGGCGATGCCGATTCGGTATGGCGCGAAGACGGTGCTGACGCGCCGACCTCTACTGCTGCGGCCGCATTCTCCGGTATCGCTGCGGCCTCTGTTGCCCCAGATGCTGGCGCGGACGAAGGTTTCATGGTTAAGGAAAAGACCGTTCTGATCATCGAAGATGATGCAGACTTCTCTAATGTGCTCGTCGACCTTGCAGCGGATTATGGTCTTGAGGGGCATGTCTGCGCAGATGGTGAGAGTGGTCTCGAGTACGCCAGGCACTATCGGCCCAGTGCTATTATTCTGGATATCGGGCTGCCGGGAATCGATGGCTGGCAGGTGATGGAAAAGTTAAAGGCTGATCCACGCACCAAAGATATTCCAGTCCACTTCCTGTCCGGCAAGGATGAGCGCAAAAAGGCTCTTGAGCTGGGGGCAATTGACTTCCTTACCAAGCCCATTGCTGAAGCGGACATTGTCAAGGCATTTGCCAAGATCGAGAAGGCCATTGAGAAGAATGTGCGGCGCCTTCTGGTGGTTGAGGACAGCGAGCTGCAGCATGAAGGTATCCGCGAGCTCTTCTCTGAAAAGGGAGTGGTAATCACAGCGGTCCATACCGGCGAGGAAGCATTGCAAGTTCTGCGCACACAAGTGCATGACTGCATGATTCTTGATCTCACTCTCCCTGATATGAATGGCTTTGAGCTGCTAGAGAAAATCCATGGTAATGACGAGTACGATTCGGTGCCCGTGATTATCTATACAGGCAAGGAGCTCAGTCGGGATGAGGAAGCCAAGCTGCGCAAATATGCCGATAGAATCATTTTGAAGACAGAGCGTTCTTCCGAGCGACTACTCAATGAAGCTTCTCTATTCCTTCACTGGCTTGAATCAACTATGCCTGCGACGCCCAAAGCTGATCCGGCGTCGGTTGAGCATCGCGATGATGTTTTTGCTGAGAAAAAGCTGCTTCTGGTCGATGACGATATGCGTAATATCTATGCGCTGTCCGCTCAGCTCGAAGAGCTTGGCTTTGACATCACCATTGCCAATAACGGCAAGGAAGCCTTGCAGGCGCTGGAAGACAATCCGGCTATGAATATCGTTCTGATGGATATCATGATGCCGGAAATGGATGGCTACGAAGCCATGACGCTGATTCGCAAACAGTCACGATTCCAGAAACTGCCGATTCTGGCACTGACCGCCAAGGCAATGAAAGATGATCGAGCCAAGTGCCTGGAAGCCGGCGCCAATGATTATTGCTCCAAACCTATTGATATGGGCAAGCTGACATCCCTAATGCGTGTCTGGCTGCATAAGTGAGTAAAGGTGGATGAGCGAAGCACCTCAAATTAATGACGAACACGTGGATATGGAAGATGTTGAAATCCGCCTGTTGCTTGAGGCTGTATTTCATATCTATGGCTATGACTTCCGCTCTTACAGCAAGGCATCTATCCGTCGTCGGGTACTGCATCGGCTGAACCTCTCCGGACTCCCGTCAATCATGGAAATGATCGACCGGGTGATGAAGGATCGTCAGTTCTTCGTCCAGCTGCTTAACGATCTGACCGTGAACGTTACCGAAATGTATCGGGACCCACAGTTCTATCGGAGCTTCAGGGAGGAGGTTGTGCCTCTACTGAAGACGTTTCCCTTTATCAAGATATGGCATGCAGGCTGCTCCACTGGCGAAGAAATATACAGCATGGCCATCCTGCTTGAAGAGGAGGGGCTGTACGATCGTGCCATGATCTATGCCACGGACATCGATAAGAATGTTCTGGCTACCGCGAAAAAGGGGATCTATTCCATATCCTCAATCCGCCAGTATGGGGAGAACTATCTTGAGGCAGGAGGCAAGTCTTCACTGTCTGATTATTACACCTGTAAATACGAGGGCGTCATCATTGATCAGCGGCTGCGCCGGAATATTCTGTTTGCTGACCACGATCTGGCCACCGATCAGGTGTTTGGTGAGATGAATGTCATTGTCTGCCGCAATGTGTTGATTTATTTCGACCGTGATCTGCAGCGCAGAGTGTTCCAGCTATTTCGTGACAGCCTCGATATGGGTGGCGTGCTCTGCCTTGGCACCAAAGAAAGCCTGAATTTTTCAGGAATTGTTGAGGAATTTGAGCCGGTGGATGGGCAAATGAAGATTTTCCGCCGCAAGCAAGTTGCGCTGTGAGATGAGTAATGATTGAGCAACGAATATTGATGGTTGATGACCAGCCGTCCAATCTTGTCAGTCTGGACGCGATTCTTGAGGCAGAGGGAAGGGTGTTGCTAAAAGCAAATTCCGGGCCCGAGGCCTTGAAGATACTTCTTAAAGAAGATATCTCCCTGGTCCTGCTGGACGTGCAGATGCCGGGTATGGATGGTTTTGAAGTGGCCGAGCTGATGCGTCAGCGCAAGGACACTCAATCGATTCCAATTATCTTCGTTACTGCTATCAGCAAGGAGGATAAGTACGTTTTCCGGGGCTACCAGGTGGGAGCGGTGGACTATCTGTTCAAGCCTCTTGATCCAGTTATCCTACAGAGCAAGGTAGGCTTTTTCCTGCAATTGGACCGTCAACGGCGCGAGTTGCAGGAGAAGCTACGTCAGGCGCAGGCGCACAGGGCGGCCTATGAGGCTGCGAAGAAGGATGGCGGCGGCAAGGGATGAGCCACGCGGGCATCCGGGCAGTGGTGATAGGTGCATCCTGGGGCGGGGTCAATGCTTCGATCAGGGTGCTTTCTTCCCTGGATGCCAGTTTCCCGGTGCCCATTTTCCTTGCTCAGCACCAGCGCTATGAGTCAGAGTCCAGGCTTGCTAGAGTCCTGGAAACTCGTACTCAAATGAGGGTAGTGGCTCCTGAGGATAAGGAGCCAGTACTGCCGGGTGTGGTCTACGTCTCGCCGCCGGGCTATCACATGATGGTTGACCGAAACGCCACCATCGCGCTGTCCTGTCACTGGCCAGTACACTATTCCAGACCATCAATAGATGAGCTTTTTTTCTCCGCCGGCCATGTATATGGTGGTGGCACCTTGGCGGTGCTGCTTACCGGTGCTAACGAAGACGGTGCAGAGGGAATACGGTATATTCATCAGCGCGGTGGTATAACGATAGCGCAGGACCCGGCCACAGCGGAGGCTCCTGTGATGCCTGAGTCGGCAATACGTACCGGGTGTGTGGATTACATATTACCACTGGATGAGATTGGTCCGTTCCTGCGAGAGCAGGTATCAAGCCGGCGAAAATAATGAAACAAAAAATTCTTATGGTCGATGACCACAGGGAAAACCTTATCGCACTGGAAGCCATTCTGGAGGCTCCCGGCCGTCAGTTGATAATGGCCACATCTGGTAACGAGGCGCTACAGCTTGCCCTGAAGAATGATTTTTCTCTGGTGCTGCTTGATGTCCAGATGCCGGAAATGGATGGCTTTGAGGTGGCACAGTTGCTGCGTCAAGGCAAGAAGACGCGCAACACGCCGATTATTTTTGTCACCGCCATTTCCAAAGAGCACAAATATGTTTTTCAAGGCTATGAGTGTGGCGCTGTAGACTACCTGTTCAAGCCTATTGACCAGCAGATATTGACTGCCAAGGTAGAAGTGTTTCTTGAGCTTGATCAGCAAAAGCGCCGTCTTCAGCAGGCAGTGGTGCAGATGAAGCGACTTAAGGATGAAAATGAGCGCTTGCTGCAGGCCATTGGCGAGGGGATTGTCGGTACTGACCAGAAAGGGTGCATTACCTTTGCCAACGATGCTGCATCTGCGCTGCTTGATCGTGGTCGTGATGAGCTTGTTGGTATGGCCATTGATGAGCTGCTGTTCTGTGATGAGCAGGGCGATCAGCGTTGGGACTGGGCGTCCTCTCCTGTGCTGGCTGCTTGCCGGGAGGGTAAGGCTTGGCACAGTGACCCGCCTTGCTTTATATCCAAAGTTGATGGTCATTTGGCAGCGGATGTTTCTGCGACCCCGTTAAATCAGCCGCAGGAGCCGTTCTCCGGCGTGGTTCTGGTGTTGCGTGATGTAACTGCCAGTTGGGAATCCAGTGAGGAAATGGCTGCCCGTGATCTCAGGCGTCATGCGCGTAAGAAGATGCTCCGTGAGTTGGTTGCATTTGATCGTACTACGGGGAGCAATATTGGCCGGTTGGTCAATATCAGTCAGGATGGGTTTAAGCTTTCAACCCGGCAGGAGATTGAGCCTGGAGCGCTCTTTTCCCTGAGCATGGTGCTGCCGGAACAGCTTGAGGGCGTCACCACACTGAGTTTTGACGGCCGCTGTGTATGGTGCCAACAGCAGGACCGGCCCGGCGATTTCCACGCTGGCTTTCAGATAGTCGAAATGAGTGAACTGCATCGCAGGGTGCTTCAGGCGATGATGGAGAAGTATTGAAATGACCACGGAACAGGTGGCGATCAACGATGAAGATATTCAGATTGAGGAAGGCGAGCTGCTGTTGCCGTACGCCTTTGCTCGCCGTCATGGCATTGTGCTTAAGCCGGTTGGTGACAGCATGGAGGTGTTCTGCCGCAGCCCGCTGACAGTCAAGGCGTTTGCCGAGGTGCGTCGTCGTTTTGGAGAGCTGCCGACCCCACAGGTTCTGGATGCGGAGCGCTTTGAAGCGACCATGGCGCTGGTATACGAGCAGCAACGCGGTGCAGCGGCCGAAGCAGCAGATAATCTTGAGGGGCTGGACCTGACCAGTCTGGTGGATGCCTTGCCGCAGACGGCGGATCTTCTGGAACAGGAAGACGACGCCCCCATTATTCGCCTGATCAATGCCCTGTTACAGGAGGCGATTCGCGAGAATGCCTCGGATATTCATATTGAAACCTTTGAGCGGCGCTTGTCGGTACGCATGCGTATCGATGGCGTATTGCGCACTGTGCTGACCCCGCGCCGTGAGCTGGCGCCATTACTGGTGTCCCGTATCAAGGTGATGGCGCGTCTGGACATTGCCGAAAAGAGGGTGCCGCAGGATGGGCGTATTTCTCTGCGGCTGGGCGGGCGTGACGTCGATGTGCGGGTGTCCACCATGCCGTCCAGCAATGGTGAACGGGTAGTGTTGCGCCTATTGGATAAACAGGCAGGGCGGCTGCAACTTGGCCATTTGGGCATGGGTGATGATTGCTACCAGCTGATGCGTGGCCTGATCCACAAGCCCCACGGCATCATTCTGGTAACCGGCCCCACTGGTTCCGGTAAGACCACCACGCTGTATGCGGCATTGACTGACCTGAATGATCACTCACGCAATATTCTAACCGTCGAAGACCCTATCGAATATCAGCTCGAAGGCATTGGTCAGACTCAGGTTAACACCAAGGTAGACATGACTTTTGCCCGCGGACTCAGGGCCATTCTGCGACAGGATCCAGATGTGGTCATGATAGGTGAGATCCGTGACCTGGAAACTGCGGAAATTGCTGTGCAGGCCTCGTTGACTGGTCACCTGGTATTGTCCACCCTGCATACCAATAGCGCCGTTGGCGCGGTGACCCGGTTGCAGGATATGGGTATTGAGCCATTTCTGCTGTCATCCAGTTTGTTGGGGGTGTTGGCCCAGCGTCTGGTCCGGTTACTGTGTCCTCATTGCAAGACGGAACATCCACTCACCGATGCTGAGCGCGACATGATCGGGCTGAAGCCTGGGGATGCGGACAAGGCATACCGGCCGCAGGGCTGCGATCAGTGTAATAATACTGGCTACCGCGGTCGTACTGGTATTTATGAGCTGGTGCTGATTGATGAGGCGATGCGTGACATGGTCCATGATCGTGCGTCGGAGCAATCGCTGGAACGTCATGCCCGCCAGTTCACACCAAGTATTCGCACAGACGGCTGGCGCAAGGTTTTGGCCGGCGATACCAGTATCGAGGAAGTGCTGCGTGTTACTCGGGAAAGCTGATGCCTGCGTTTGAATATCGCTGTCTCGATGGCAATGGCAAAGTGCGCAAAGGGGTACTGGAGGCCGACAGCCCCCGACAGGTGCGTCAGCAACTGCGGGATAAGGGCTGGGTGGCGCTGGATGTCAGCCAGACCGCGGACAAGCCCTCTTCAGGTGCGCTTTTCTCCAGACCATCTTCTTCTGGTCGTCTGAACGGCGCTGAGCAAGCCCTGATTACCCGGCAGCTGGCAACCTTGATTCGCTCTGGTATGCCCATCGAACAGTCTCTTACCGCTGTAGCCCGACAGGCAGGAAAGCCCCGCGTTGAGCGCATCATTCTGGCGGTTCGCGCGCGTGTCGTTGAAGGCCATAGTCTGGCCGGTAGTCTGGCTGAGTTTCCCCGGGCCTTCCCAGAGATGTATCGGGCCACCGTTGCTGCCGGTGAGCAAAGTGGTCACCTGGAGCAGGTGCTGGACCAGTTGGCGGAGTACCTGGAAACTCGTGCTGATACCGGTCGGTCCGTAGCTCAGGCCATGATCTATCCAGCTTTTATCATGGTGTTCTCCAGCCTGGTGATCACCATGCTGATGATGTACGTGGTGCCGCGCATGGTGGAGGTGTTTATTAACCAGGGCAGGTCGCTGCCGTTTCTGACCCGGATGATGATCGGCATTAGTGACTTCTTCCGTGACTGGCTCTGGCTAGCCGTCTCCGTGATGGTGGTTGGTGTCGTGGTCTTTGTCAGAGCCATGCGTGACCCTGCATTTAAGCTACGCGTTCATCGAAGATTGGTCACCATGCCCATAGTGGGGGCTGTCATGCGCTCCGCCGACAGTGCCAGACTGGCCAGTACACTGGGTATTCTGGGTCGAGCTGGCGTGCCGCTGGTTGAGGCACTGGCGATCTCCGCTCAGGTGGTGATCAATCTGGCCATCCGCCAGTCGGTCACCGAGGCGGCGGCGCGGGTTCGCGAAGGTGGCAACCTTAGCCGGGCGCTGGACAAAAGCGGCTACTTTCCGCCAATGATGGTGCAAATGATTGCCAGTGGTGAGGCCAGTGGGGAGCTTGACCAGATGCTCACTCGCGCGGCGGTGTATCAGGAACGGGATCTCAATAGTACTGTCCAAACCGCCGTTGGCCTGCTGGGCCCCCTGATGCTTCTCATCATGGCGGGCTTTGTGGTGCTGGTAGTGTTGTCGGTGATACTGCCGATGCTGGAGATGAACGCCTTTATCGGTCGCTAATGACGTTCACTGCAAGGCGAATACAAGCAACGAAATGCAACGAAATGGAAGCAGACAATGAATAGCAAGACTCAAATGACTCGGTCTGCCGCGCAGCGCGGTTTTACCCTGATTGAAATTCTCGTGGTGGTTGCCCTGATTGGCTTGTTGGCAGCCTTTATTGTTCCTAACGTTATTGGGCAAAGTGAAAAAGCACGGGTGGATCTTGCTCGCGCCAATATGAATGCCATCTCTACCCAGCTGGAAATGTTCCGCATGCATAACGGCCGCTACCCGACCTCCGAGGAAGGGCTGCGGGCACTGGTGGAAAAGCCCGCCACAGCCCGTAACTGGACCACGCCGTACCTGAGCAAGATGCCGGAAGATCCCTGGAATAACCCATATGTTTATATGAGCCCGGGTATCAATGGCCCCTACGACCTGATTTCTCTTGGTGCTGATGCCAGAGAGGGTGGTGAGGGTTTTGATGCAGATATCAGCTTCCGTGATACCGGGACGCAATAACATTCGCTCGGCATGCCCCAGGCAATCAGGTTTCACCCTGCTGGAAGTTCTGGTGGTGGTGGCCCTGATGGTTCTGGTGGCCACCTTGCTAGTCTCTGCTGCGCTGCGCGGCAGCACCGGTGACCCTGCCGGTACTGCGGCGCAGAGGTTTTCCGACACTGTCGCCTTGATGTCCGAGAATAGTCTGTTCCGTGGCGAGCTGCTGGCATTACGCCTGAGCGACACTGGCTGGACTCCTCTTGGCTTCGATGTGGCCAACTCGGAGTTTATCCCGTTAGCTTCTCCACTAACGGAAACGGAGCTGGAGCAGGGCGTTCTGCTTGAGTGGAAAATGGAGGAAAGTCGCAATCCTGATCGCCCGGATATTGCTGACGTGGGCGCATCGCTTATCAGTGACGAGCTGATGGTGGAGAAAAAGCAGGAGGTCCCGCAGATATTTTTTTTTCCTAGCGGCGAAGTGACCCCTCTGACTGTCTGGCTGGTTCAGGTGGAGGGCAATGTTAGCCATGAGCTAATGGTCGATCCACTTGGTCGAGTGACTGTGGTTGGAGATGAGCCGTGATTCAAGGCAGGCAGAAAGGGTTCACTCTAGTAGAAATTCTGGTTGCTCTGATGGTGTTGGCGTTTGCTGCCATTCTGCTGGCCGACACCATTGGCTCTGGTGCTGTTGCCCATAGCCGACTTGATGAAACCACCCGCGCCTGGGGGGTTGCGTCCGATAAGCTGGTTGAGTTGCAGGTCTATCAACGTTGGCCCAACGTGGGCGTGCAGGATGAAATTGTCGAGCGTCATGACGAGCGCTGGATGGTGCGTACCAAAGTTAGTAATGGCCCCTATGCAGATACTCGCCGGGTGGATATCGAAGTGGGGCCGGAGCCTGCCTCGGCTAAAGAAAGACTGGTGACCTGGTCTGTGTTTAGCCTGCTTGGCAAGCCGTTCGATGCCGGCGCATCAACCGGTGGAAGCCCAGCTCCGGGCGGTAACACCCCATGAAAATCGCCGCCATTAAAAGTGTTCGCGGTTTTACCCTGCTGGAAGTGGTTGTCGCCATTGCCATTCTCGCGGGTATCTTTGTTGTTGCACTGGAAACTTTTCGTGCCGCCAGTGATGGTCGCGAGAGGCTGGCAGAGGAAGCTACACGGCTGGAGGCCCGGCAGCGTGCGCTGACTTTCCTGACGCTGGATTTTGAGCAGCTCATAGCCCGCCCGGTGCGCGATGCGCTGGGTGATTATCAGCCGGCGCTAATGTCACTGGACAACGGCGTTGCCCTGACGCGCCTTGGCTGGGCTAACCCGTTTGATTTGCGCAGCCGAAGCCAGATGCAGCGGGTCGAGTATCAGTTGATCGACAATCAGCTGCTACGCCGATATTGGCCCACACTGGATACCATGGCAGGGACCGAACCCGTTGAGTCGGTGCTGCTGGAGGATGTTGACAGCATTCAGGTGCGCTACCTGTATCAGCCGCTAAATGGCGATATGGCATGGCAGGAAATCTGGCCGGACCCTTCGTTACTTGGCGTGGAACCACAGCTTTTGCCACTGCCGAAAAGTATTGAGCTGGAGATTATCTTTGCTGACGGCAGTTTTATGCACCGCTACTTCCGCACGGTAACCAATATATGGCAATGAAGTATCGGCAGAAGGGTGCCGCACTGATTATTGTCTTGTTGCTGTTTGCAGTGCTGGTGGCGCTGGCGGTGGAGGTCATGTATCGACTTGACCATTTTCGCACCCGCACCGGAAACCTGCTCAGTTGGGACCAGCGCTATCAGTACGCTATAGCGGCCGAGACTTTGGCCATTCAAGCGTTGATTGATGATCTGGAAAATGATCGTAACAACAATATGCTTACCGACGATTGCGTCACTGACCGCTGGGGCGCGGAGTTGCCGCCCATGCCCTATGAACAGGCCATGCTGAATGCTTCGGTACAGGATCTGCAGGGCCGCTTTAATATCAACTGGCTGGTTACTTCGCAGCCGCCAAACTACGAGCGCAACCCGGATGCCATTGTCCGTCTGGAGCAATTGCTTGCGGTGCTGTTGCCTGACCCCTCTCGGGCCAGTGTGCTTGCCATGGAAATGGCTGACTGGATTGATACAAATAATCTGGTGGATGGCATTGATGGAGCGGAGGATGGTGAGTACCGCGATAGACGTACCGCGAACCTGCCCGCCGCGCACGAGTCCGAGATGCGAGCCTTGCGTTCCTTCACCGTGGAACAAGGCCTGCCAGATTTTTTCTGGAGTTACTTTACCGCGCTGCCGCCGCTTGCCCGACTGAACGTCAATACGGCACCTGGGCCAGTGCTTGATGCAGTGCTGAGCAGTAGTGTGGGGAATGCCGGCACACAGACAATTATTCAGCAGCGTGAGCAGGCGCCGATTGAATCGGTGGCCTCATTGCTGCAGATGGCGCCATTTAGCACATTAGAGGCCGACCAGAGGGCTGTTCTGCAGGACTTGTTGTCAGTGAACTCAGAGTTCTTTCAGGTGATGGTGGACGTTACAACGGACAGTGGTGTGAGCCGTCTGGTGAGCCGCATTTATCGCTCGGACAGCGCCGAAACCGTGGTTTTCAGCCGCCAGCTGGTGCCCGTGCTTGCGCCGCTCGAACCGCCGTGCAATTCCCTCTAGAATCCAGACCATAGCCGTTGAATCAGGGCTGAGGAAACGCCGCAATGCAGTTAATCCGGGAAAACCCCGAAAACAGGAGTATTCATGGCTGAGCCGACATTGATCTGGCTGGCAGCGGGCAGTCTGTCGGCCGCTTCGGCGGACGATATCAACGTGCGCTGGCAGGACGGCTCCGGCGAGGTCTATGCCGGGACTTTGGCAGAGGTGGTGCGCCACTGCGGGCCGCTGGGTGGCCGGTTGGTGCTATCTGTCTGCGATGTACTGGTTACCGATGTGGCCCTGAATCGCAAACAGGCGCGCCACTTGCAGCGAGTGCTGCCATGGCTGCTGGAGGATCAGCTGATTGATGCGCCGGATAAGCTCTGGTTTGCCAGTGGCAAGCCGGTGGCCGGTCATTACCCTGTGGTCGCCTGTGATCGTGCTGACTTGCAGCGTCTGCAACAGCTGTGCGCCGAGCTTGGTCTATGGGTGCGTGGTGTCAGTGTCGATGTCCAGTTACTGGCGGCGTTGGCGCCGGCATTGGTTCCGGTTGATCAGCAATGGCTGGTGATTGCCGAGAACCATCAAGGTTTGATGATTCCTGATGAAGATCATCAGGCCATGCTGTCCGTGCTTGGGCTTGATTCACTGGTGGAGCAGCCTCTGTCGCTGGCCGAGCTCTTTCAGGTGATGGCCGCAGCAGTTCGTGCGGGCCAGCATTTGGAGTTACTACAGGGCGAATTGCGTCCAGTGGAGCAGCGCGGGGGTCCCCAGCTGTCTGCGTCATGGAAGCGTGTCTTTGTGCTGGCTGCAGCTAGCATTGCCTTGGTAGCAGTAATGATAGTGGCGCAGACCTGGCGTTACAGTGCTGCAGCGGATCACCACTGGCAGCAGGCGGCAACACTGTACAACCAGTTGTTTCCGGGAGACCGGGCTCAGGCCTTGCTGGAGACCCAGTTTCGCAATCGCTTGAATCAGTTGGGTGGGGGTGGTCAGGGCGGCTTTATGGCCTTGATGATACCGGTCGGCGAGTCTCTTGCCGGTCGTCATAACAGTGGTCTGTCGGCAAAAAGGATTCAGTACGATGAGCGTGACAACGCGCTCACTGTAGATGTTGAGGCGTCTGACTATGACAGCCTTGAGGCACTGCGCGGTAAAATTAGCGAAGGTGGTTTAAGTGCTGAGATTGCCAACTATCGTAGTCAGGGTGACACCGTTACTGCCCGTCTGCGCGTGACAGTGGGGTCCTGATCATGGCACTTAATAATCTGTTCGCACCTCTTGAGGCCCGGTTGGCACCGGCAAGGTTGTGGTTTAGCCAGCGCGAGCCACGTGAGCAGCTGGCCCTGCGGGTACTTGCGGTAGCGTTAGCGCTGGTATTGCTGGTGGCATTGGTTTGGCAGCCGCTAGTTGCTAGCCACGATGATGCCAGGGACCTCTATGCCAAGAACAGCCGGCTGCACGCATGGATTGAAGACAATAGCGAGGTGGTTCGCCGTGCCTCACAGGGCGGTAATCGTGCGCCGGCCCCGGGGGGCGACTGGATTGCCCAGCTGAGCCGCAGCGCAGCAGCGGCGGGAGTGGATTTACGCGGCTTTAATCCAGAAGGCGATCAGTCAGTTCGCATCCAGATCGAGGCGCAGCCATTTGCGGACGTGGTTAACTGGCTGCAGCAACTGGAAACCGGGCAGGGCATCCGGGTGGCAACGGCGGAATTTTCCTCGACAAGCTCCAGCGGCTTGGTAAACCTTCGGGCTACCCTGAAACGCATGCCATGAAGTTCTTTTCCGCGCTGTTTCTGCTGAGTTGTGTGCTGACGTCTTTGTCTCAAGCTGGTGAGCAGCGTGCGCTGCAACATACCGTTATTACACTTACCCCGGCGGAACTGCCTGATCTCGAAGGACTGCCAATTGATAGTCTGTCAGTGATGGTGTGGAGCGGTGAGCGTTTTATGCCGGTGCCATTTCAGCTTGATGAAATGGATCGCCTGGACATGGTTTGGTTTGCAGATAGTGGCTTTGAGCGGCGTGGGAAGAAGGGAGTATTTGATGGTGCCGACCAGCTTCTGTTGATGCTGCGTGATGCCGCTTCTGCGGCGCCCAAAGATGATCAGCCCGAAAATGGAAAGATTGTCGCTCAGGTTAATCTGGATACCCCGGAAGGCATTGCCCATGTGTTCTATGTGGTTCAGGGAAATTCGCAGCGGGATCCTCGCAGTTACGTTAGCCATGACCCTAATAGCGGGGTAACCAGCACTGACCACTATGTTCTGACCACAGACCCGGATAATGAATTGAACTGGCGCCACCTTGGTTACTCAGGTTACACCGGGCGCGCCGATGCTTCTTTGATCGATACATTAAAGATGCGCATGTCCGGTGGTGTACTGTTTCGTTTTCCACGGATAACACTGGATAACGACAATCTGCGTCCGGTTATGACCGGTTTTCGTATTGGGCCGATCCGCTCGGTAATGCATTTGGAAACCCGAGTGGTATTTGCCGGCCTGCCAATGATGAAGCTGCATGTTCAGGCGCATCGTTATGCCAATCACTACGAGGCGCATAGTTACGCCAAGATTCCGTCGCTTTATCGCAGCACGTTGAAGCAGCCTCAGGTATCGGTGTCCATTGATGGTAATGGTTTGATGGGGTCGCTGGTTAGAACAGCTCGTGCGGGGAGCCTTGTGGCAAAGGTGGATGGCAGCATGGATGCGAGTGAAAGGGAGATGGTCCGGCGCGGCCTGAGTAGTGATGAAAGCTGGATTCTATTTGATAGCCGCCGGGGCTTTGCCTTGCTGACGGAGCTGGATGTGCCGCCCGAGCTACATGGTATCCCGCTCGGGCTGGTGTACCAGGATGACCGGCAGCTTTCCGTCAGGCCTGAACAGTATCCCGGTCAGTTGCCGAATCTGGGTTACGAATTGAACGGCTGGCCCGAGCAGGATGAATTGCGCTTTGCAGTACGCCTGCTATTCGACCAGCACTTTGGCGAGATTGAGCCGACTGATTACGTTGCCCTGCGCACCGGCAGGGCATTAAAGATCAGCGTTTTTTATCCGCAGGGCGATCAGTAATCGGTAGCTTCATTGATCCGCTGATTTTAGCGTGACTCCACCAGAGGGATGATTTCATAAAGTACTGCCAAGTGTAGCCGTAGACCACAAGGCCAACCCGATCACCGGGTTTTAGTGGCTCTGATACAGCGGGCAGGGGCTGGTTGAATTGCCCTTTACGGTATAGCGGGGTGAGTTGCTTGCCGGCAACTCTGACCCGCATCTTGCCAGCTCGCTGAATGCCGACACCCAGAAAAACTCGCGTACTATTACGGCTGGCAGTGCCAACAAGTTTCAAATCTATTTCTGGGGTTCCAGATAGCGACTCGTTTTCGCCGGCAATATATAGCGGAATAAAGAGAGGCCTGATAATTCCCCCCTGTGGTTTCAGGAAGCGTATGTCAGATCCTGGCCACATGCCGAGAAACAGGTCCGCGATACTGGTTAGCGGTACAGCTAACCATTCGCCGGAACCGGCAAAAGGCAGTTCAATGCTGTGACGGGGAACCGGGAACTCTTCCATATGGGCCGTTTCTTCCGGCTCCACAGGGTCGGGTGGTAGCTTCGTGGTGGCGCAACCGGCGATAAAAATAGCCAGAAAAATGCTCAGTGCGACTCGCATCGACATGGAACCCCTCGTTATTATTCATGCACTTTTATTATTTATGGGTGGCTCTGGATAAACCCATAGAGAACTCCCCCGGGCTATCTGAGCGCGCCTATTATGACCAAGCCTTCCCGCCAAGGCCATGCGAAAAACTCCCTTTACTGGTTTGTTGGGGCCAGTTTGTCATTCTGGCTGGCAATAGCGGCAGCGTGGTCGCTAAGCGCACGGCTCGATTATGCCTACCCCATTTGGTATCAAGTGCTGAAGATTGACCAGCATATTGCCCGCTATGCGCCCTATCATCCCAGTAAGCCAGGCTTTGCCAGGCTAACTGCTGAGCAGCACCACCAGGCCTTTGCCAGTATTTCCCAAGCGGTACATGGTCGAGGCGAGCCACTGCAAGACATCCTCTACCAGCCGCCGGGTTTGCCGGCGTTAGCGCTACTGGATGATGCCGAGGTGCGCCACCTCAAGGATGTGGCTCGCTTGCTGCGCATGGCAGGCTGGGCCACACTGGCAGCGCTTATGCTATGGCTATGGCTGATGGTGACCCAGTCAGGCGCAACTTTGCCGTCCTGGCGACAACGTTTGCTGACAATTGCTGCGGTAGCGTTTGTGATGTCTGGTCTTCTAATGCTGGCTGGTCCCAAGGCGGTGTTCTATCAGCTCCATGTGTGGCTGTTCCCTCCAGAAAATCCATGGTTTTTCTACTGGGAGGAGTCTCTGATGAGTACCTTGATGAAGGCTCCGTCGTTGTTTGGCGCCATCGCGGTACAGATTTTATTGCTGGCGTTGTTGCTGGTGCTGCCCATTCATCTGGCTGGTCGCCGAATCGGCGGTTGGCTGCACCGGAGGTAAGGTTGAGCGAGATTTTTACTGCCGTCGCCAAGTCGCATGATGGCCTGCCCAGACCACCAGGCTGGCGGGTCCATCGTGATCAGTTTATCGCCCTTGATGTCGCTGCAAGAACAGCCCTGCTGCGTTCGTTGGAACAGGGTCAGGATGGCTACTGGGTATTGCATCAGGGCGCTATGGCGGCTGGCTCGCAGCGTCAGCTGCTGGCCAATCTGGATAGCGCGGTGTCCCTGCAGGCCGCACTGGCGCAACGCTTCAGCCAGACGGGTGACACCTCGACGCTATTGATCCAGCGCTTGCCACCACAGCGTAGTGCTGGCGTGTTGTTCAGTCACCACCCGCGGCGCCCGGATCTTGATCACGTTGTGGTGGAACTTAGTGCCTCAGAGGGCGCAACGGAGCGACTTATTCTGCATGCTGATGGCCAGCTGGCCTGGTGCAGCGAGCCTGATAGTGTGCCCGCTGCGCTAGTAAGCGCGCTGGCTGAGCTGGCGATTCGTCTCAAGCAGGCAAACACTTTGCCGAGTGCTGCGGAGTGGGTTTGGGACGGCAACAATCTTTGGGTTATCCAGGTATTGTCCATTGGCAGCCTGCCTGTGCCAAAGGAGGCCTGGACACGCCATAGCCCCGCTGTGGGGGTGCAGGTTATAACTCCGCTCTGGTACACCCTGTTTGGACGCTGGCTAAAAGCCGGTTTCTGGCGGCCGCTGGGCAGTCGGGCCGGCTGGAGTGAGCTGTCCAATATCGAGCCGTTTCGCCGCCAGCACAGCCATCTTTATCTGAATAGCCAGTTTATTGTCGCCCTGCAGAGATGGCGTGGTCGGAGCCGGTTTGACGCTGATCTGCCGCCGGCCTGGCGTCGCTGCGACCTGCCACCCGCAGGGGCGGTAGCGCTGTCGGCACGGCTCTGGTTTCGCCTGCGTTTGGCCTTGCTAGAGCGCCGACTGCAGCGCCTGCCAGATAGCAGCGATCAGGATCTGTGGCTACAACTGATGGCGCTGGATAAACTCGGCGAGCGATTTAGTGCGTTGTATGGCCAGCTGCAAATGGTATGGCTGCCGGAACAACAGTCGTTCCTGCCAGGGCTGTCCGAGAGTCAGTGCAGTCTGCTAGTGGCCCTGGCGGCCAATGAGGCGCAGCCCGAGCTGCTGGCCCAACGATTCCCAGATATGGCTCCCGGCAATGATCCTGCTTGGCCACGCTGGTCTGAGTCGCCGGCGGATATGCTTGGTTTGTGGTCCTTGTGGCGGCAGATTCCTGAGGACAGGCGACAACGAATCGCCCAATTAAAGGCGGACCATGATCCGCTGTCCGTTCTGCGCGCCGACTTGGAAGCGGTGCATGGCCAGCTAGCCAGTATTCTGCGTCGTTTGCTTGCCAGCATGGCGCAGCGGCTGCATGCCGAGGGCCGCCTTAATCACCCCGATGATGTCTACTTTCTCTACTTCGATGAGTTGTGGCAATGCTGGAGAGGGGAGCAGCGGCCTGGTCTGGCCAGCAAGCTTGCACAACGCAAGGTTCGTTATCTGACGGATGGCCATAGCGGGCCACCGGATTGGGTGATTGACCAGGTGGGTTATGGCACATCGGCTTTTGCTCAGGAGAATCGCCAGCCCCTGCTGCGTGGCTACCCTCTGGTGCCAGGCAAGGTCAGCGGGACGGTGCGCCGTCTGGCCAGTGGCTGGCAGCTCAACCAGGTGTGCCCGGGAGATATTCTGGTGCTGGACCAGTCCGACTCCGGCTGGCTGCCATGGTTGTGCTTGGCCGGTGCGCTGGTGCTGACCCACCGTGATGCGCATGATCCGGCGGTGGCACTGGCCAGGCAGCTCCAGATTCCGGCGATCTGGGGGGTGGATGATGCCATGCACTGTGTGGTCGATGGGGATGTCATGGAAATTGATGGTGATCAAGGCGCGATAGCCTGATTGCCAGCGATCATCCTGCTATTCACAGGAGCTTGTCCATGGAACCCTCGACAGAAAATGAACAGCCTTTTGTTGCACCGTGCAAGGCGCTGCATTATCGGGCGCCATTGCGCTGGGTGGCCCTTGGCTGGGGGGATTTGAAGCGGGCGCCACGGCAGAGCATCGGCTATGGCCTGATCATGGTGCTAGTCAGCTATCTGATCACCTACCTGACTTGGCGGCTGGGTAATCTGGGACTGTACCTGGGGTTGGTGTCAGGTTTCGTATTTATGGGGCCATGGCTGGCGCTAACGCTATATGCGATCAGCATTCGGCTGGAACGAAACGAGCACGTCAGTTTGCGTGAGAGCCTTCAGGACGCTCGTCGACAGATTGGTGCTGCAATGGTTTTTGCGGTGATTCTGACCATTGTGTTTCTGGTCTGGGCGCGCGCCGCGACCGTTATTCATGTGTTCTTCCCGGAAAGCGGCGAGCGACCATCACTGATGGATTTGGCGCCGTTTCTGGCGGTGGGGTCCGCCGTAGGTGCGGTATTCTGCGCTATCGTTTTTGCCATTAGTTCCTTTTCCTTGCCGATGCTCATGGAGCGCAGTGTGGATACAGTGACGGCCATCGTCACTAGCGTGAATGCGGTGCTGCGCAACAAGCCGGCTATGATTGTCTGGGCAATGATTATTGGTGGCTGCGTAGTGCTTGGCGCGCTTACGGGCTGGCTGGCTTTTGCGGTGTTGCTGCCGGTGCTTGGTCATGCCACATGGCATGGCTATCGGGAGACCATTGACGCATCCGCATGGCCAGTGGCCAGAGAGATTGGCAGCAACGAGCCAATGGAGTGACTATGTTCGAGCAGCATCATCCCTGATGCGGCTCGGCAGGCTTAGTCGTTGTAACCGAGAAGGTGGGGAATGCAGCGTTCGATCTCCTTGATCTCCAGACCTTTGCGGGCCGCATAGTCCTCGACTTGATCACGGGCGATCTTGCCGGTGCCAAAATACCGTGCTTCCGGGTGTGAGAAATACCAACCGGAGACCGACGAAGCAGGGTACATGGCATAGCTTTCCGTGAGTGTGACACCGATACGCTGATCCGGCTGTAGCAATTGCCACAACAGGGTTTTTTCAGTGTGATCCGGGCAGGCCGGATAGCCGGGCGCCGGGCGGATGCCTCGATATTTTTCATCGATCATATCGTCGTTACTGAGGCTTTCTTCACTGTCGTAACCCCAGAACTCCTTGCGGACCCGCTCATGCAGTCGCTCGGCAAATGCCTCCGCCAGTCGATCAGCCAGTGCTTTGAGCATGATGCTTGAGTAGTCATCATGATCAGCGGCAAATCGCTGCAAATGTTCTTCAATGCCGTTGCCTGCAGTAACGACAAAGCCGCCTAGCCAGTCGGTTTTGCCGCTATCCACAGGCGCAATGTAATCGCTTAGGCAGTAGTTCGGTTTGACCACTCCTTTGCGCTCCAGCTGCTGGCGCAGGTGGTGCAGGGTGATGAGTGGTTGGCCATTGTTATCCTTGAGCAGGATATCATCCACCTGACTGTTGGCCGGCCAGAAGCCAATCACTGCCTTGGCAGTAAGCCATTTCTCTTCAACGATCTGCTTGAGCATCTGTTGCGCGTCGCGATACAGGCGGGTGGCTTCCTTGCCAACCACTTCGTCGTCAAGAATGCGCGGGAACTTGCCGGCCAGCTCCCAGGACTGGAAGAACGGTGTCCAGTCGATGCGTCGTGCGATATCTGCCAGCGGATAGTCATCGAATACCTGTATGCCTTTTTGCAGCGGCTCGGGAGGTTGATAGTTCTCCCAATCCCATTGGAACGGATTGCTACGAGCTTGCTCTAGTGGTGCCAGATTGCGATTTTCTTGCTGGCCCCGGCGACGCACCCGAATTGCCTCGTATTCTGTGTCGATGGCTTGCATCATTTCTGCTTTAAGAGTGTCATTTAGCAGGTTGGATGCAACGCCAACGGCCCTTGAAGCGTCGGCCACATGAATGATCGGGCCATGGTAGGAGGGTGAAATTTTTACAGCTGTATGGATGCGGCTGGTAGTGGCACCGCCAATCATCAGCGGCAACTCAAAACCCAGTCGCTCCATTTCGCTGGCCACATTAACCATTTCGTCCAGCGATGGAGTGATCAGGCCGGACAGACCAATAATGTCCACATTTTCTTTTTTGGCTACATCCAGAATTTTGTCACAGGGAACCATGACGCCAAGGTCAATAACCTCGTAACCGTTGCACTGGAGCACAAC
>NZ_JAFMPS010000023.1 GCF_020667895.1 Alcanivorax sp. 1008 | reverse complement strand
CGGCGCTGATTTTGGCGCACAATCACCCGTCTGGCGTGGCCGAGCCCAGTGAGGCTGATCGCTCCATTACTCGCCGTCTGGTTGAGGCGTTGGGACTGGTAGATATCCGGGTGCTGGATCACCTGGTATATAGCATCAGCTCCCATATCGTCCCAATACTCCTTCAAAATAATCGTTAGCTTCGAAGTGTTTTATGAGGCTACAACGTATTCTTTAAAAGTTGTATAAATAAAAGCCTGAAGGCGTACTAACAGAATTGATGTTCACATAAAGGGCATGAAGAGGGGTCGAACTTTTGATCCAGAAAGGTAAAAAGCCTTTCGGCGTCAAATTCGTTAAAAATAACGAGCCAGGAAAAAACGACCAAGTAATCCCCGTATATTGTACATTATACGAGAGACCTGAGCCGATAAGTACATATTGGCTTAACTGCTCAGCCAACAGAGATAGGTCAAATAGTAAAATTAGCAAAGCTTACGATCTGGTAATATTCTTCGAGTGGTATGAAGAAAAAATAGGAAGTTTTTCTAAGAATATCATTTCGCTGTCCTCTCTCCCGATCTTCCTCGCAGATTCTCTTCTTGAGCGTATATCAAAGCCGGTCACCAGAAGTGGATGCTTGTCTCCATCCACAATAAAGAGACGATCCTCAACTATTGCCCAGTTCTTGAGGTACAGCTATTCGCAGGTTGTTTCTTCATCAAGTAAAAATGAAAAGGCGAGAAAGTGCCTTGATGATCTTGAGGTATTTATCAAGATAATCTGCAAAGACACTTATTACAGGAAAGAAGAATCTACAAACCGAGCAAGTCATGAAGACGTATCTATGGTGATATCAGCCATGCTGAGACAGCTTGATAGCGAAAAAAATACCGATTCGTATGTTAGACAGTTAAGAAATACGTTGATTATTTGGCTGATTTCTGAGACTGGAATGAGAAGGTCTGAGCTATGCATGCTTACTTTAGACTGCATAGATATAGACTCTGCCAGACCGTGTATAACTGTGAAAGTAAAGCCTCCACAAGAGGTGAGTCCTCGTCGGCAGATAGCGTCAATCAAAACTAGAGGAAGAACCCTTCCAATTAGCCAGAAGCTGGCAGATTTTATATCAAACTATATAGATAACTGCAGAGTATTAATCCGCGAAAAATCGACCACGAGATGGTCATCCTATCTATTCTTAAGCATGCGAGACGGCGCCCCACTGGGCCCGAGCTCCGTGTACGTCATAGTTTCAAATGCGTTCAAAGAACATGCTAAATCAGGCATCGTCGTTTCGCCTCACGACCTCCGAACATACTGCATTTCCAAGATTAGAGATCAGCTGATAAATGATTCAACAACAGATAATTTCTGGCTCGGAAAAGATATTGTTTCTTATGTCGGCGGATGGAGCCCGGTAGGCGAGATGGCTGACTATTACACAAACATGGTCGTGCGCGAAAAACTAAACCATCTGGCTGCAAGGATATATAAAGAATGGAAATGGTAGCGGGACTCAAAAAGCCTATTTCACCTTTTTCAAAGCCAGATACAAGGCTGATTAATCAGGGTGTTCTAGTTTCACCATTGCAGGAAAAAATAGTTTTAAAAACAGGTGAGGTTGTATATCTGTGGCCGAAGTCCATAAGGCGTCTAAAAAAGGTGAAATATCTTCCTGCCGTTAACGTAATTATTGATTTCAGAAAGACGTTTTCGGAAGACGTAATTATTAGCTATATCTGTTGGAGGTCAGTAGAAAGCATTGCGCCAAGATACTGTATACCGGTATTCAAGAAGCTCTTATATGAAATAGAGGAAATATCAAAACATATTCCGAAGCCTAGAAATCACAAAGATAATTATCAGGATGAACTTCATGAATTTGTTAGAAGCTACACAATAAATGCCTGTGGAAATAAACTTCTGGCCTTAAAAATATTTATCGATTGTGCTGGTCTTACGCCATTCAAAGATCTATTTGTTGACGCAAAAAAGCACATGATAAAGCGGAAAGTAAAGAAAAGAGTGAGCCATCATACAGGCGTATCGTGGGGAAAGGGTCCATTCACAAAAAGAGAGACAGCGCAAATTATCGTAGGATTAAATGATGATAGGTTAAATTCAAGAGATAAATTCATCATAGCATTTTTGCTGGAAATTGGATGCCGGGGTTTGAGTCTCGCCCAGATGCGTCACCAAGACATAGTAATGCATGAGCGCGGAAAAATACGCTCTATTCGCATTCCTCCCGTGAAGCTCCGGACTTTGAAAAGTGACATGCCGGCGAACATAAGAAAGGGAATATCTGCTCGACTCGGCGAGTGCTACGCGAACTACCTGGATGACGTAAGCATTATTAGCTATCGCGATGGCGCGGGCTATCTAATAGGCGAGCTAAGGAGTGAGTCCGATGAGATGGCGATGAAGATGTTTGCGCCCGTCGAATGGGGGCTTGAAAAGATTAACCGGTCGTTGCGGAATTCAGCGAAAACGCTGGGGTTAAAAGCGGATAATGGGTCTCCGCTTCGTTTATCCGTGTACAGATTTCGGCACACTCTCGGGTTGAGGATGGCGTGCATCGGTAGTTCAGCCGTCGAGATCGCCGCCGCACTGGGCCATGCTGGCACGGAAGCCGTGGAGAAATATATTCGACAAGGATCAGCTATGGCTCAGTATATCGACAGCGCGATGTCATCTTCAGAAACTCACCTCGAGGCATCTTCGTCCTGGAAGAACCCAATGCTAGCCAGAAAGTCGATGAAGAAAATCATGTCGATCGGCCATTGCTCCAAAGCTTCTCCGTGCAACCTTCATCCAGGCTATTCGTGCTATACATGCGCGCGATTTCAGCCCTCTGAGAACATAGATCATCAAGAATCTATTGAGCAAATAACTAACTACTTTGATTTTTTCACTGGGCGTTCTAGTTCACAGATTGCTGCCTCGGCGATATACCTTAAGGACGAGTTGATTATGAGAGCCAGAATGTTTTCTGTTAAGGAGAGCGAGTAATGGATTCGATAGATGATGCGAAAGGACGCCTTCTCCTTAGTTCTCTTCTATCGTTGTACCAAAAATCCAAAGGATACATGGATGAGCTGGTTCTGGATTCGGAGATTGGCGAGTTGAAAGAGCTCTCGACGTCATGCTATTTCAGATACGCTGGGATCATGATGCAGATCGATGGGATCGGTGGCCGGTCGGAAGATGCGCTAATAAGCCACACTGAATACTCATATCAGGCGTTCTATGCTTATCTGGTGTCAGATATATTCTTGCGCAGAAGATCTCCTCAAACAATGGTTGCCAAGATAGTCTCTTGTCGCTGGATCAATGCCTTTTGTGCAGCGAATATTAAAAAGCTCAACTCAGCCTCAATGCAAACGGTAAAAGAATTTCACAGCTTTATCGATACGAATTCATCGTGCGGACTAGAAAGGAAGTATCTTTTTATAAATCAGTTCATTGCATTTCTGAAATTCCTTGATCTAGAAGGAGTGATATGTATTACGGGAAACTTGGCGTGCACGATAAAGAAAAGTGATTTTGAAGCCATCGATCCTACGACAAAAGAATTCGCTTTGCGGAGAAAAAAGAAATCTATTGATGACGACTTCTTATACTACATATGCAAATCCAAGGAGGCGGTTTATAGAGATGATCGATTCAGTGATTATGATAAAATTATGATTCAATCCATTCCATTCTTTATTGGATTGGGGCTCCGCGTGGGAGAGATTTGCTCGTTGCCGCTTGAGTGCATCGTCGAGAGAGAAGATGGCCTCTACCTGAGGGTTTGGAGCGAGAAGACATCTTTTTTCAATCTTAGATATGTTCCGGCTATCTGGAAAGACTCCGTCATTAGCGCCGTTCACGAAATAAGGACACTCACCGCCAAGCCTAGGATGCTGGCAGAAAGCATCTCGCGAGGATGCTATGCAAATGAGATAATGAAAAAAGCTAGGAGTGTAATTTCATCTAGCGGTCTTGTAAGGCCGATTGTCGTTGGCGATACAAGTAATTCGACATTCGTTTATATTCCGGAGGCTGAAAGACTAGGCTTCCCACGGACATACATTCGAGGGAGAAGTAAAGTCGGGAAAATGGGCCCGCTTGTAGAGATAGAATCAGGTCAAACTCGGTTCAGATATGCTGTCAACATGGAATTGCTCCTGCATGGGCTGTTTAATGATCTAGTAAAAAAGCTTTCAAAGCATTACGGATCAAGCGCTGTGTACGCGTGGCAGTTTGGTGAACCTGCCCCGGATTTATTTATTGAGAGGAAGGCGTTTCGTGTAAAGCAACCGCTTGAGGATAATCTTTTTATTATCTCTCTTCGTCAGTCGTCATCATGTGCCTTGTCTGCAATACCATTTCCAGAAATATTAAAGCCGCACCATTTTACAGATTTCTTTTCGTCTCCTCCGAATGCAAAAACTTCCATTTTTGACCGAGTTGGTCTTGAGAGGGACTCTGGCTCAAGAATCAGAATATCGCCGCACCAATTTAGGCATTGGGTTACTTCTGCTTTCCATCGACACGGAACCAACGATCTAGCTGTTGATCTGTGGATGGGGAGGTCGGTCGGGCAGAACAGGAACTATGACCTAAGGACGTCAGAGGAAAGGGCGCATAGAGTGCGTGAAGTGGTTGGTAGAATTGACACTAATGGCATTTCGGTTGTCGGAACTGCTAAAAAATTCATCCCTGGGGATTCTCGATCTATTAAGTCTGCGCATCTTACGCCGTGGGGCATTTGCTCAAGGGACCTTCAGGTCTCGCCGTGTGAACGACATTTGTCGTGTATTAAGGGGTTTGGTACTGAATCTGGCTGTAAGAACTTTGTTTTCGATCCGGATAGCAAAGAAGCTCTTTTAGAGATAGTTAAGCTCAGAGATTTTTCCGTTTCGCAACAGAAGGTAGTAGCTTCCTTGAAAAGTGAGATGGTTGGGGTTGAGATGGTCGAAAGGCATCTGGATCATCACCGAGAGACGATTCGAGCATGCGACGAGATTATAAGACGTTTTGGGGGGCGTGAAGATGTCAAGACCTAGGATCGATATTGATGAAGCCATACTGACTATTCGGGCTTATATCAAAAATAATCCGCAAGAGAAAATTACCTGGAAGCGCGTGGTGGCCCTCACTGATGTGTCAAGAAGCACACTTTTCAGGAGTAAAGAAGTAACTGAAATTATTTCGCGCCATAGAGATCTGGCTTCTGCACCGAGATCCGGAAATGGCAATGGTCTTATTTGTGATGGATGTGGCTTTCCGATTGCTGATAAGGAGTACTTTTCTAGAACGATCGAGATGCATCATAAGCGCGAAGCAAAGTTGATCGAGATAATGAAAGAAAGGGGAATTAACCTAATTGAAATAGCATCTCTTATGGAGGATGCTGGTTAATGGGGGGGTTATGACTGGCAGCGATGAACTGAAGTTCTGGATAGGAATAAGTATGTTTTGCTTTAAAGGCGAGAAAGCCATGCTCAACAAAATAGAACGTATCGATAGAAATTATATTGATAGATTCTGTGCTGCAACAGGAATCGAAGAGGGTTTGGTGCATGAGGCGATATTAGTTACTTCGGAGAACTCAAGCTGCGATAGCGGCTATGCCATCGATAGAAGATCGAAGGAGATAATGGGGCGAATCCTTATGCTAATGAGTCGACTTTATCTGCTGTCGTCGAAAGGCGATATTATTCATTGGATGAAATCTCCATGCGAGCAGCTCTTAAATGAAATCCCCTTAAAAGCATGCAGATACCCGATGGATTTAGATCGCATGATTGTAATATTTCGGAAGGGTGTGGATTTTAGCGCTTAATAGATTGATTTATATGTTCTAAAGTCAGAAGGTCGAAGCACATTACCATTGTGTAGCTCCTTGGGATCCCTTTGGCGCCATCCGCCCGGCCAGCATTCTGAGAATCAACAATGCAAACTCCCGCTGCGTTTCCGGACTCTCGAGAATCGGCGCGGACAGCTTCTCGTAATCTCCCAGGGAGTCGAGCACTGCATCCGTAACCCGCTTCGGGAACAGGCCATGCATGACCTGCTCGGCGCTGTGCGAACGCACCTGCTCCATGACCTCCTCGTCCCGACCGATGCGGTCGGCAATGCCATTAGCGAAATGCAACTTGTCCTGTTCGGTGACTTCAAGCCCAAAAAGATCATTCAGCTTTTCAATAATTTCGGAAAGGCGTTTCTTCTCCGGGTCATGGGGCTTGCCTGAGCCCACTTCGCTGAGCGGCTTCAGGCCGTACTCCCCCTCCTCTTCCTCCAGTCGCAGCTGGTGTTCGGCGCGCCTGGTCAGGCGGTAGTGAGTCAACTGCAGCTCGGTCACGTCCACCTTTTCCTCATCCAGTCGGTCAACGCGCAGTAGCGGGTGCAGGTGTTTGGCGTACACGCACAGCTGCTCCAGATCCACATCATCGTAGTGAACGATCTGAGAAAGGAATTCATAAGCCCGGACGAAGCTCTGCAGGTTCTTGCGGAACAGATCCAAAGCATCCTTGCGCTCCCCGGCTTCCTTCAGCTCCTGCTCAGCGCGCTTGCCGCCGGCTTTGTCACCATTACGCTCCGCTGTCCGAAGGCTCTCCCGCCACACGCGAATATCATCAAGCGCGGCCCGGTAGCGGATGGCAAACCGCTCCTTGGCCGGGTGGCAGTAGTAGCTGAGCTTGCTGCTGGCCGCCTTCGGATCAAAGAACGCCAGAGCAAACTCACGCACTTCTTCCCAGTGGTAGATCTGCTCCTGATCCAGGGTCTTCTGCAGGTCGTACACCACATTCACATCAGACACATTCTCCAGCTCGGCCTTGTTGTAGTACGGCGCGAAGGCATCGAGGATGTCCTGCGGATCGTTGTAGAAATCGAGGATGAAGGTTTCCTTGCCGGGGAAAGTGCGGTTCAGTCGCGACAGGGTTTGCACACAGTCCACACCCTGCAGCTTCTTGTCCACGTACATGGCGCAGAGCTTGGGTTGATCGAAGCCGGTCTGGTATTTGTTGGCGGCGATCATCACATTGAAATCGTCGGTGTCGAAGGCCTGCGCCAGATCGCGACCATGCAGGCCGGGATTGAGCAGGCTGCTGGTTTCCGTGACTTCCTCGGGGATCACTTCGTCCGGCGGTACGCTGCCGGAGAATGCTACCAGCGGGTGTACGTCCTCGTAGCCTTTGTCATGCACATAGGCGCGCATGGCCAGCGCGTAACGCACCGCCTCCTGACGACTGCCAGTGACCACCATGGCCTTGGCTTGGCCATCGAGCAAGTGGCGCACATGGCCACGGAAGTGCTCCACAATCACTTCTACCCGCTGGCTGATATTGTGCGGATGCAATCGCACCCAGCGCGCCAGCGTGGCAGAGGCCTTTTTCGATTCCACCTCGGTGTCGTCGGCATCGGGGTGGGACAATTTCCAGGCGGTGCTGTAGGTGGTGTAGCACTTCAGCACATCGAGAATAAAACCTTCTTCGATGGCCTGGCGCATGGAGTAGAGGTGAAAGGCCTCGGGCTTGTTGTCGGCGCTGGGCGGCAGCTCGGGATTCGGCGGCCGGCCGAACAGCTCCAGGGTCTTGGCCTTCGGCGTGGCAGTAAAGGCGTAGTAACTGATGCGCTCGCTGGGCTTGCGCGACGATACGGCGGCGTCGAGCAGCTCTTCAGCGCTGATCTCTTCCTTGTCCGGGGTGTCGGCGCCAAGAATGGCTTTCAGCTTGGTGGCGGAACTGCCGGTCTGGGACGAGTGTGCCTCGTCGGCAATCACAGCGTAGCGGCCACCGGCCAGCTCCGGGCGCTTGTCCAGCGCGTCGTACAGGGCCGGAAAGGTCTGGATGGTGACGATAATAATGCGCACCTGATCCGCTAGTGCCTGCGCCAGCTGCTCGGACTTGCTCTGGTTGCCAATATCGCGACTGATCGGCTGCACCACACCGCTGGCGTGTTCGAACTGGTAGATGGTGTTCTGCAGCTGACTATCCAGTACGGTGCGGTCGGTGACCACAATCACCGAGTTGAACAGGCGGTTACCCGCCTCGTCATAGAGCGAGGCCAGTTGATGCGCGGTCCAGGCAATGGAATTGGATTTGCCGGAACCGGCGCTGTGCTGAATCAGATACTTTTTGCCCGCACCCTCGCGCCGGGTGGTGTCGAGCAGCGTGTTGACCACCTCCCACTGATGAAAGCGCGGAAAAATCAGGGTTTCCTTAGTGATGCGCTTGCCGCCGAAATCCTCTTTCACCTCTTTCTGCAAATGCAGGAAGCGGCCAAGAATTTTCAGCCAGGCATCCGGGGCGAACACCCGATCCCAGAGATAGGCGGTGGCGTAGTGGTGTTCATCCGCCGGAGCAGGATTACCGGCGCCGCCCTCTTCGGACCCCATATTAAAGGGCAGGAACCAGGTGGCCTGCTCGGCCAGCCGGGTGGTCATGGCCACCTCGTCCTGAGTCACGGCGAAGTGCACTAGCGCGCCGCGCTTGAAAGTCAGCAGCGGCTCCGGCTTGCGGGTCAGCGGATCACGGGTGGGGCGGTCCTTGCGGTACTGACGCTTGGCATTCTCGATGGGCTGCTTGAAGCCGCTTTTCAGCTCCAGCGTAGCCACCGGGATACCGTTGACGAACAGCACCAGATCCAGACGCGGGTTGTACTTCCCCTCTTGTGCGTGGGGCGAGTAAGACACCTCCTGCACCACACGCAGCCGGTTGGCGCCGTAGCGAGCCAGAGATTCCGGGTTCATGCCATGGTCCGGCTGAAAGCTGCACAGGTCGAGCTTAACCCCCGGCACCTTGAAGCCATGACGCAGTACCTCCAGCGTACCGTGGCGCTCCAGCTCCCGCACCGCGGCCTTGATCAGGGCGGCCTCCGGGTTCTGGGGAGAGTTCTTGCAGAACTTGTCCCAGCGCTCTGGCCAGGCCTCGCGCACATAGCCCACCAGATCCTCAGGATAGAGGGCATGAACCCGGTCATACCCGCTGGCCGGACCGGTCAACCAGCCGTTGGCGGTCATGGCTTGAATGATGTCCTGCTGAAATCTAGCTTCCCGGCTGTCAGCCATGATGTCCCCTGTTCTTATCTTATTGCTGCAAGGCTCGGTCAAAAGCGCTCAATCTTGTACTAATATTCGTCACTGGATCGGGAATGCTCGACCGGCAACTGGCCTCGGCGAATGCGTCGTGGCCTTTTGTTATTTGCAAAGACTACCTTAGCTTCCAGCCTTTAGCCTCGCTTCCAGGCCGTTTCTGGCGCGCCGATCGGAGTTGGCCGACTCATGAAACGCCGGCTCATAACCCGCTGCCAATACGGCAACCGTCGCCCTCGGCGTGACCACCATGACCTGCCCCTCCGTGGCGCCGGCCAAGGCCTGACCATACCCATCGATATGCCACGGCAACAACCCGGAGGCGTGAACCGCGTAGTAGCCGCCATCACGCTCGATCATCGTGCCAATCGGCAGCTCTGCAAGGTTGGCCTGCCAGAGTGGTCTGCTACCGTCCGGAGACAAACGCTGTTCATGCAAGATGGCATCTATCTCCGCCACCTTGAGCTTGCCGTCAGCCGACTCAGAATGTGCCAGCTGCCACGCCTGCTTGAACTCATTGAATCTCGGCCGACGACACTCCGCACAGGGCCGATGCCCTGCCGCCAATGCGGTCACCTCATCGAGAAAAAACAGCTCGGTGTACATGCCCGGTGACATCAACTGGCGCTTGCGGCCTTTGAACTCCAGTGCACAGGTAATCCAGGCCTTGAGGCGGAACGGGCGAACCACTTCCTTGTGGTCGTTATGCAGCAGGCCGCGATTGCCCATCAGGGTGCCGCGATCGCTGGTGGCGATAATGTCGCCGTTGGGCAGGACCCGGTTTTGCAATGGCATCATGCCTCTCCTTTCAGCCCGGAAGACCATCCAGCACACGAAAGAGTGCCGTCATGGATCGCCTCAAATGCGGCAAGTCAATAAAGTGCTCGCCTCCGAGGGGAACCACTTCCTTCTTGGACCTGATCTTCACTGCATAGCGAAAACTTGTCGACCTGGGGTCTATCTCTGCAACCTCACGCAAACGGTCGATGATCCAATCAGGCACATCCTCGCCAAAAGATGCCTTGATATGAGACTGGAAGCCCTCCGCCAAGGCGTTAAGATCATGACCATCGCCACCTTTCATTGCACCCTTGACCGCCAACTCGATTGCATGCCGATAGAGAAACAGTATCGGCATAGAAACGGTGTAATCCTCGACTCTCTGATCGAAAATGTCCTGAACCAACTGCTCAGCAGCATTAAAGTACTCACGCGCAATCTCTTTTCGGCTCGAATCTCCCATGCCACCAATGAGAAAAGCATAAGGCCCACCCCAGGCATCCTCTCTTCCAATATCACCGGGCGGATCAGTAAATATTGGGCGCCGCAGATCATCATCCGAGACAAACACGTCTTTGGCCATTCACTTGTCCCCTGCCGAACAAAGAGTTCATCCCTTCGCCTTCCGCTGCTATTGCTTTGAGCACTAGCTGTATTGTGCTGCCTCTTCTGACGCCATTGGCATAGAGGCAGATAGCGCTGTATCTGATCGCCAGTCACGGACGTCAATTATCCCCGTAACTGCAACGGATACCAGCGCGGACCGTCGCTCCTGAAGAAGGCTTATGCTGGACTCAGATGAAGAAATTAAGTCATTGATCAATGAAGACTTGGACTGGATGAAATGGCAAATGGCCTCTTGCTCTTCTATCGGAGGGAGAGGAAGTGGGTATGCTCGCACATCACTGCAGGTGATTGCGGCCTTAGTGCTCCCCCAGTCAGCCGAGTCGTGGCGAATTCGCGAGTAATTTGCATTCAACCAATCATGAAGATATACCGGATATAGCTTTTTACTTCTTGGCTGTATAAATGCAACATGCTGATTGATGGTTGCTTCAATTTCAGCAATGGTCACCATGCCTCGGGTTTTCCCTTCGCCTGTAATTGCCATCAGAACACTGCCGGGCTTCACAATTGGAAGTGCGCATTCCCGGAGAGCTTTATCGGTAACAAACTGATCAGCATCAATAACTCGCTTTAGGTTTACTTTCGAACTGTTCAACCAAGGATAGTGTCCATCGTTCCAATAGGAAGGATTATCTCTTGCAGGGGTACATCCGTTACCGACGATACACTGCCATCCTATTCTTGTTATTTCCCAATGTGCCGGCACTTCGCCGAGCCATTCGACGCCGGAGTCTTTCATGGGGGCGTTGGGGTTGATGCCTTTGGTGACGGCGTGAGAGATGACGGCCTGGCGCTTTTCCTTGAGCAGTTCGATCAGGCGCTGCTGCTCGGCAATCAGGGCGTCGATTTTGGCGGTTTCGTGGTCGAGGAACGCAGAAATGCTTTCCTGCTCTTCCTTGTCAGGCGCAGCAACAAGAAAATTCGTGATGATTTCTGTTGGCACTCTCTTCAATCCACCAGCGCCCGACATCTCAGATTCCCAAATTTTCATCAAACTGTGTTCTTGAATTCTGTAGTACAGGAAGCGCACATCTGCGTTACGAGGCCTGAGAACGTTAATTTCACTGGAGCCAAACCCCAGACCACCCGTTAACCCCTGAGCGATTGCCATATTGCGGTTCTCAAAACACGGCGTCACCTTAGCAAAAAGTACATCACCGTCTCTAAAGTACGTGTAGCCTCCAATCACATCCTCTATTGGCCTATTTTCATCCAGTGCGATTTCGCCAGTCTTAAGCTTCTCCATCGGAATAAAGCTGCACAGAGAGGCCCCATCCTCTGTAACTTCCGACTTAGAGGGGTTGAGTCTTCCCAGATACTTTATCGAACCAACCGTCCAATGCTGTGGAACGTCGCCCAACCACTGCACTCCAGAGTCTTTATATTTCTGATAACGAGGAAAACTCATGCAGACAGCCCCTCAATCATCTGCTTGATCCTGTCGGTACAGGCTTTCAGGTCGGCATCAATCTCTTCCAGCGGGCGCGGCGGCTTGAATACGTAGAAGTGGCGGTTAAACGGAATCTCGAAGCCGACAATGCCGACCTCACCATCCTGTTCATCGCATTTGCTTTCGTCGATCCAGGCATCCGGCACATGGGGCATCACTTCACGTTCGAAGTAGTCATGGATGGATTCGCCCAGCGGCACGTTCTCGTTGTCGCGCAGGCTGGTGTCCGGCTCGGGGTTGCCGTGCTTGTCGGTGCAGATGTCGGCGTCGTCATCGCGCTCGGACAGGGCATTAAGAATGGCCTTGAGTTGGGGCGCGCCTGGCTTGGCGTCTTCGGCCTTGAAGGCCTTTTTCAGATCTTTCAGGAAGGCGTCGCGGTTGCGGTACAGCTTGTCGGCATTCAGGCGCTGGCAGGCTCGGGTAATGGCCTGCAGTTCGTCTTGCTCAAGTTTGGCCAGCGGGGTTTCCTGGGCCAGTTTGGCAATGCGCTCAGCGCTGGCCTGGAAGTTTAGCTTGAGCGGCCGCTCAACGGTGATGCGGCGGTAGCCGAAGGCATCCACGGGGAAAATCTTGGTCTCGTCGTTTTCCTTGAAGTCGCCGTACAGGCGCACGATGGCATCGATATTGGCGTCATCAATGTACTGGCGCTTGGAGCCGAGGGACTTGCGCATCTTGCTGTAGCGGTTCACCGCATTGATCAGCTGCACTTTACCCTTGCGCGCCTTGGGCTTGTTGTTGCTCAGCACCCACACATAGGTAGCGATGCCGGTGTTGTAGAACATATCGGTGGGCAGCGCGACGATGGCTTCCACCAGATCATTCTGCAGCAGGTAACGGCGGATCTCGGATTCGCCGCTGCCGGCACCGCCGGTAAACAGGGGCGAGCCATTCAGGATAATGCCGATGCGGGAGCCACCCTCTCGCGGGTCGCGCATCTTGCTGACCAGGTGCAGCAGGAACAACAAGGAGCCGTCGGATACACGTGGCAGGCCGGGGCCAAAGCGGCCTTGAAAGCCTTTCAGCTTGTGCTCGTCGGTGACCTGCTTCTGCACCTTTTTCCATTCCACGCCGAAGGGTGGGTTGGAAAGCATGTAGTCGAAGCGGGTGTCGGCCAGCTGGTCGTCGGAGAGGGTGTTACCGAGCTTGATGTTGCCGACGTCCTGACCCTTGATCAGCATGTCCGCCTTGCAGATGGCGAAGGACTCCGGGTTCAGCTCCTGACCATGCAGCGACACCGTGACCTGTTTGCTGACCTGCTGAATGTACTCATCGCCTTCCGAGAGGAACCCTCCGGTACCGGCAGTGGGGTCATAAATGGTGACGATGCTGTGCGGCTTGAGCTTCTTGTCTTCGCCGGTGAGCACCAGCGAGGTCGTCAGGTGGACGATGTCGCGCGGGGTGAAGTGTTCCCCGGCGGTTTCGTTTGAGCTTTCGGCAAACTTGCGGATCAGCTCTTCAAAGATGGTCCCCATGCCGAAGTTGCTGATGTGCTTTGGGCTCAGATCGATCGAGGCGAAGCGCTGCACCACCTGATAGAGCAGGTCGGCGTCACCCAGCTGCTGGGCAAAGTCCTCGAAATGGAAGTGCTCGAAAATCTCGCGAGCGTCCTTGCTGAAGGACTGCACATAGCTCATCAGGTCGTCGCTGGTCTGGGTATCCGAGAGCTGGGCCAGCGACAGCGGGGAGGCATTGAAGAACTGCTGATCGGCGGCCCGCAGCAGCAGCTTCTCGCGCACGGCGTCGGTCTTGTCCTTGTTGGCTTCGGCGGATTTCAGCACCTTGGCCTTGGTCGGCTCCAGCACACACTCCAGCCGGCGCAACAGGGTAAAAGGCAGGATCACCCGGCCATACTGGGACTGCTTGAAATCACCACGCAGGAGGTCAGCGACCGACCAGATAAAGGCGGCGGTCTGGGAATGGTTTTCGGTATTCACGGAGACTCCCTGTATTGTTATGGCTCTGCTACAGGCCCGGGCTGCCTTCCTGTGGCCGGAGCGGGCGGCCCTGGCGGCAAAGACAAACCCTGCCCGGGACTGGAAAAGGGCATGCTACTACGAAGGTTGGGCGAGCTCTAGGCACTTCCCCAGGCCCGACCCTGCTTGCAGCGTGCCTGCCAGTGCCGCACCGACTTGCCCGGGTTGTTGTACTTCTGGCGGTCACGGGCTGATTGGCGAGCCACGGTGACAATGACTTCGCCCTCCACCACCAGATAGAAAGCCCTGGCCTGCGAAATGAGCTGTGCGGCACCGGCACATCCGGCCATATCGCGACAGGCCATCTCTGCAGCGCTACCGTTCAGCCTGATCCGGAGGCGACCATTGCTGACAGGATCTTCAATTCCGTACCGCCAGATCACATCGATGTGCATCTCGGAAACGCCCCTGGTACGGGCGCGTGACAGAGCATGAGGAGACATACAGGGTTTCATGGCCGTCCTCCTACTTAGAGAAGAAGCTGAACTTTCTTGAGTTCGTCATTACTCGGGGTGCCTGGCACCATCGAGTCCCATAACCGAACGTTAAAGCCCACCATCGGGAAAGAGCCGATCCCAACCGACATGGCCTTGCGCGGGGGAATAACCCGGGTCAGCGGATCCCTGTCCAGATAATCCGGCTCTTCATCACCCCAGTGCTCAGTAAATACCGTCCTGACCAACCCAAGCGGATCGTCTTCGACCCTGCTCTTAATAGCGTGTATCGCGCTGAACATCAGGCTGTCATAGTCCCTGACGTCCTCTTGGTCTATCAGGTCGACCCAGAGCTGCCCAGCAAGGCCCTCCTCGTCATAGAGCCAGTCATAAAGGGCTCTCTGGTCGAAGGGCACCAGCAGCAGCAGGACCCGGTTAAAGAAACAGTCCTTATGGATATTCCGATCCGCACAGACCTTCTCAATGTCAGCGACCAGCTTCTCCGGCAGGTTAAAGGTTGCCGACTTGCACTCCAGTTCCCGCAGGGACTTGTGGATGAACTGGCTCGCCACATCCGAGTTTCGGAAATCCGACCGCCTGAGCTGGGCGATCTCGTGGGATAGTGCCTTGCTCAGAAAAGCATCCCTGCGCAGGCAGGCATCCTCTGTATACTTGCTGAGCGAATCCAGCAAAGGGCGCCAGACGCCAAACTGCACTTTCTTGATAGGACTGTCTGGTTGGCTGATTTTCTTGGCCACGGGAGGCTCCTGCTCTTGGCGTGAAGCCACTTTATAGCCGCTATATTCTTTTTGAAATATCTATTTGGAATAGAATATGGCTGGGCCGAATGTTGGCCCATTCAGAATGAGTGACAGCGAACAAGCGCTTCAGAGGGGCGGTAGCATGAACGACAGAACCAGGCAGGCAGCACCAGACCAGCCAGAGCCAACTCCAAGCATGGTAATGGCACTGGCTGCAGATGTGCTTGGCAGCCGAAAAAACGCCAAGGTTTGGCTTGCCACCCCCAATGCGGCGCTGGGCAATCAGAAGCCCGCAGACTTGCTCGATACCATGTCTGGGGCCCGACAGGTCTGCGGTGTGCTATGCGCAATCGAATATGGCGGCGCTGTTTAGCGAGACCCGCTCCTTAACCCTCGACCCACCAACGGCCATGCGTGGATTTCAGAAAGCCCCCCTGATGACGGCCCCCTGAATCAGCATGAAGCACGGTCATAACCTTATCTAAGGTCGCTAACACGATGCCACCTTGCTCCTAATCTAGGATCAGGCTCGGAAATTCTTCAGCCACTCTTGGTGGTGATCTGGGCAAAGAGTCCGCCAAAACCCCTCTTGTTCGACTCGCTGTCCTACAGCGCCACATTCTTCGCATGTACGAGTACTGATCATGCTGGCCATATGGATCATTCCTGCCTGCAGAGAATCTGTTCCTGTCGCATAAAAGCACAGCTCGCCAAACTTCTGCTTTACCTGAAGAGCTCTGACCTGAGGGCTCCGTCCACTATCCGTCATACGCTGAAGCCCCCAGCAAAGCGTGTCGATCAACACAAACCAGCCGTCGCCAATACAAATCTCCCTATAATCGACTTGGCCAAGAATCTTGTCATATCGCTCGAACAGACTATCTTCAAGTTCCTTCCTCATAATGCTTCCCTCCGGTTATAAATTAACTTGGTTACGAGTTGTCACTCTGGAGCGCACCTACTCCAGCGAGGATTTTATGGTAGTCAATGAACGGCAGAAGCCTCGCGACATTACGCGCATCGTCAATGCCTCGGTGGTGGGTGCCCTCGAACGCTAGCCCGTGAAAAGCAAGAGCAGATCTCAGCCCAGTGCGACTATGGCGGGTGGTTTGCCTCCACGATTTCTTGAGATTGACGTGGAGCTTTTTCTGAAACTCACAATGGCTTGGATATCGCTGCTCCATTGAAGCGAACTCGCGAAAATCGTAGTTGCCCCACGAACCCCAGATTCCGCCCCGATGGCTCACCCAGTCATCCAGCAAACGCATGGCATCTTGATAGACCGGCGCCTGATCAACATCCTGCTGGGTAATACTGGTCAATCGGGTGCAAAATTCGCTGAGCACAGGATCATTGACTGGACGAACGAAGGTGCCGAATTCATCCAACACCTCCCCGGCAGGTGTCGCCATGACACATCCGATTTCGATGATTTCGGTCGCGTCCACCGTATAATGACCACGGTCCTCCCAGCATGTCGCCTCGAGATCTAGAACAAAAATTGGCCGTGCCATAGTGATTCCTTTTAATTGCTACGCTGCCCAGAGCCTCAAATTTCAATAACCTCGTTAGGGGCAAACCCGTAATTTCGCTCTCGTGGATAACCCAGTTCATTGGATATCACTCTGGTGCCATCGAGGTTTTCATCAAAACTCGCATGCGTATGGCCGTATAGCAAAAGGGAAGACTTGCCGCGACGTTGTGACTGCCCCGCAGTCAAAGTAATCCCGCCAAGTCCTTCGCCGATATCAACGGCGAACACCATCAGATTGGCTTCAGGTCCGGGGATCTGGAGGGGCCCATCGGGGCTAACATCGACATGGATGTCGCTAAATACTTCAAGTTTCATGGGTTTACGCTCAGTTTCTAGTTTTGAAACAACCCTCAGGCAAGGCGGAGAGGGCAAAGCCGGTCGCACAGGCTTATATAGAGCGTTGTATCTTGTTGGTCTGGCGGGGGGAGGTAGTCAGGCACCCACGCAGCAACCCGCTGGAGGCTTTCGCCGCCGGCAGAAACTGCAAATGGTGGGTGTGAAGCATGAACATGGTCTGAATGCCATAGAGTCAAGTTGAACAAACATAGCGCAGGCCTATGCTGGGATGCAACGGCGAGGACTGAATGCGTGCTGCAATGAGGCGAGCTACTCTAATGCCGGCTACTGTGATACTCAAAAGCAGAGCCCCGTCCGGCGCAGGACTGGGAGGCGCGTGTAGTTGCAAAATTTGATTTACAGGCTCGGAAACAACGGCCACCGACTTATTGCTTTCTGAGAAGTTGGAGCGTCGCGTAACGCATTGAATTATATGGAGTTGCAAGAGGCTGTTTATGGGGCTCCTTGAAACCCGGCTAGACGCCCTGAGTCACCGGACGGATTCCCTCGTGTAAGACATTGGCTATATCGGCGTAACACGTTGATTGGGCTAAAATTCACATTCGGTAATAAGTAGGTCACCCCAGAATTATGTCGCAGTCGGGTTATATCGGCGCTTCGAATGAATGAACTGTTAAATGTACGTAAGGAAATAGATCGATGAGTAACGACGATATGGACTTTGTATCAGGGACGGCAGCAGCACGCTCCATATCTAATCTATGCTTTGTCGGTGCAGTTATATTTCTCATATCTCACGAAGTGGGTATTACAGATTCGCTTTTAGATTGGACTCCATCGATAGCAGTGCCAATTGTTCTTGCATTACTCGGTGTCGGTCTTCGTCTCATTGCTATAGACAGATTACTTCGTATGGCTCGCCAAAAAGATCATGAGGCAAGACGTGTTGATTACGGTGAATAAGACATTTAACAAGGCGGTGTTGTCGCCTTCGGCTGGGACAGCCCACTGCGTGGCCTGCCCCAAACCTTGGCGTTAGGCACTAAAATCTCAATGCAGCGCGAACATTAGCAATCACGAATCAAGGGAAATAAGAATGAATAAGATAAGTCTTACTAGCGTGAAGCTTCACAAATATAAATCGTTCGAAACCGAGCAATGTTTTGAGGTTGACCCTAAATCCACGATTCTAGTTGGATTGAATGAATCAGGTAAGACTTCTGCAATTGAAGCAATAGCTAAAACAAACTATTTTAGGGATGAAGAGGCTTTTAAGTTTAAATTATCTAGGGATTACCCCAAGAAAGAACTCACATCAATCAGAAAGTCTGAAGAAAATCCAGCTGCAATCACTTGTTATTATCTTATACCGAATGAACTTCTTGAAGAAATTAACAATGAGTTAGGACGGAATGTTTTTAGTACCAAACTGTTTAGTGTCACAACTTACTATGATGGTACTAAAACAATAGGAGGTGTAACTGCCTCGGTAGACAAATTCATTTCTTACTTGGCATCAGAAATTGGTTTTCCAGCAGACGGAGCCATCGCCAGTGCACTTAAATCTTGTAAAACAAAAGATGTATTTGATGAAATAATTTCTGGTGAAAATGCTACTGATTTCACTGAAGAACTTGAAGAGTATAGAGATTGTTTTGTTGCTGGAAGTTGGAGCAACGGTATCAGTAAAACCATTTGGGTAAGATTTCTATCACCAAACGTACCCAAATATCTTTACTACGATGAGTATTACTCATTGCCCTCTCAGTTTTCATTAGAAAAACTTAAAAGTTCTTCGTTGGAAGAGGAAGAGCTAAAGACCGCTCAAGCTTTGGTCGAGCTTGCAAATATTGACATTGACCAACTTTCAAATACGGATGACTGGGAAGAATTCATTTCAGAACTAGAAGCTACAGAAGCATCTATTACTGAAACTTTATTCAAGTACTGGACAACAAACAAAAACCTTGAAATTGCGTTTCGCATACAGCCTGTGGAATCAACCCACCCAAATCATGGAACGCGTATCGTTGAACACATATTAGATATCCGCGTAAAAAACAAACGAGCAGGAGTAACTTTACCGCTTAAGAATCGAAGTAAGGGGTTTAACTGGTTCTTTTCATTTCTGGTATGGTTTAACAAAATCCAAGAAGATCCAAATTCTAACTACGTAATATTATTGGATGAACCTGGATTGAACTTACACGGATCAGCACAGCATGATCTTCTCAGGTTTATTGAAGACTTAACTGCGGACTATCAGGTTATTTACACCACGCACTCACCGTTTATGATCCAGCCAGGTCAGCTACATAGAGTAAGGACGCTCGTCGAAGAAAAGTATGGGAGTAGAATTTCTGAATCGGTGCAAGAGAAAGATCCCGATGCTCTGTTCCCGCTTCAAGCAGCTTTAGGCTACGATATAGCGCAGAATCTGTATATTTCTCCGAATAACTTGCTTGTTGAGGGGGTTTCAGATCTCATATTTTTACAAGTGTTATCCGACTATTTGCGGTCAATCGGAAAGACTGGTCTTAGTGACAGTATTACCATCGTACCAGTAGGCGGCGCTGATCGTATCGCCTCATTCATATCATTACTTCGTGGAAGCAAACTCAAGGTTTGCTGTTTGCTGGATACCCCTAAATCTCAGAAGCTTAAACATGCGCTGGCATCATTAGCAGAGCAAAAAATAATTGCAGAACGGAATGTTCTACTATTCGATATTTTCACTAAATACGATGCTTCCGATGTTGAAGATATGTTTGAAAAAAGTGAATACCTTCAACTATTTAATTCGTCTTTCTCTGAACACACTGACATTAATCAAGGTCAATTGGAATCAGAAAGTGGTTTAATCGTCGATCAAATAGCTAAGATTATTGGCACGTCTCGTTACAATCACTACCGACCGGCTAGAGCTTTGCTTCAATCGCAAGCTCAATCAGATTATATTTGTGAAGAAACTGCTAAAAGATTTGAAGCGCTCTTCATCCAGATAAACGAGTTAATTGGCTAAGCCGGCGCCTAACAAGTGTAGTCACCTGTCACAAATTGCTACGCGCCTTTTTGTGTTTTCGCTACGCTCAATTTTACACAAAAAAGCACTCCACAATTTGTGCAGGTGCTACAGGCGTTAAATCTGAAGAGGAAAGTCCATTGGTTGAAAATCCAAAAGTCTTCATATCTTATTCGCATGACGACGAAGATCATAAGGAATGGGTTTATCGATTGGCCACAGATCTAATGGGTAAAGGAATTGATACTGTGCTAGATCAATGGGATCTTGAGCTTGGAGCCAATCTGCCAAAATTTATGGAAAATGGCTTGCAAGCGTCAGATCGAGTTTTAGCAGTTTGCACAGATAACTACATAGACAAATCCAATGGAGGGATTGGAGGTGTCGGTTATGAAAGCACAATTCTAACTGCCGAATTGCTGATGAATCAAAAGACAACCAAATTCATACCCGTGGTTAGGTCAGTGACAAAATCGATGAAAACTCCGCTGTGCTTGGCTGGCCGAATGTATATCGACTTTAGCATTGACGAAAATTATGCCGATTCACTAAACCAGCTTGTTCACGAAGTGTACGGCCTGAAACAACGCCCAAGACCTAAATTAGGACCAAATCCGTTCAAACCAAACGAGAAAGAAAAGCCAAGACTGGGTGAGAGCAGCACTACATTTTTCCATAAAAGGTTTAGTTCCGCGTTTCCCGGAGTTAGAGGTATAAATTGGTTCGAGGAAAACGAGGCCATCGATCGATTGATGATACTTCTGGAACAGCCATTGGTTTTTGAGGATGGGATTCCTATTTGGTGGTGGAGAAATGGTGACCTGCAGATTAAGAAATTTGAAAATATTGGAGAAGGAGTTGCGCTGATGGATGGCCAAGAACTTAGTATTAAAAAAATCGCTGCTGTTAACGCTGGCTCCTATTATCAATCCTTCGTTTACGTTGAGGTTGACCCAATGAAACCTACGGGTCTTTATCAATATGACTTTCAATCAAGCATTGAGAATTTTGGGTACGCAAGCGAAGAGTACGCAATATTTGATGGGCACAATATAACCAGAGAAGAATATGACGATAATGCCGCCGTGGTGAACGGGAAGCCCGTCGATCTAGCTGGAAATGCTGAATTCCGGCTCAGATATCTCACCCCATATAATTTCTTGATTGCCGCCCAAAACTCTCCGATAAACAACAATAGCTATTATCGCACTAGAAGAATCCACCTGAATCAGATCTTGGAAGGTAACCTTGGTCTAGAAGATTTAACAGATGAGATCCTCAAACTTCCAAAACGTGGTTACTAAAGATTTAGCAGTCATCAGAATCGGAAAAAGCTGCGCTTCGGCAACTTGCGGTTTGCTGCGCAAACTTTTCCGTAAGCTACCTGCGCTCCGCATTTCCGCTGTGCAGGGCGTTATGTGAACGAGGAACGAGAAGACTAATGGACTGCCAAACATCTACACAACGGATCCCGTTTTCGTTCGAGATAGACGAAGATGCCGGCTTGCTCACTATTACGTCCAATGCTGGACATGATCACCAATACCAGCTTAGGTGCTTGAGAGATACTTATGAGTGGCTTCGAAGTGATATGAATGGCCAATGGGTGTTGCTCGGGTCGATAAATGAACAGCATGTTCCAGCAAATGGCTCTGTCGAGGCGTGGTCACGGAACCCTGGAAATCCGGTGTGTGGTTTCTATGGTGTCACTCCTAACTTTCGAGGTCGCTTTGCTTCATACGTCCCTTCCGTATTAGAAAAGCTTGGCTTTGTGGAGCTTGAAGGCTTGGCTACGAATAACCGAGTGCGAGCAAGGTGAATCACATAACAAGAAACGGCAGCATGTCACGGCCGCTGCTTTTGGCGTTAAATAGATCAGGAGGGGGCAAATGGAGTTTGATGTCCTGGGGAAAATAATAGCCCCGATACTGACAGGTGTTCTGGGGATATTGATAAAAAGGTATTTTGAGGCTAGGCCAAGGCTTGTTACGTGGCTCATCCACGCGGCGGCCATACCGCTAAATGATGGCAATGGGACTACCGTAAATACCCATAGTATTGTCGTGAGTAATACAGGAAAGAGAACCGCCTACAATATTCGCATTGGGCACAACTTTCTTCCTGCATTCCAGATTTTTCCTCAGCTATCACATGAGGTAATCCGAGGTGCAGATAGTTCAGCCGAAATTGTAATCCCCACCCTTGTGCCGGGAGAGCAGATCAACGTCTCTTATATATACTTTCCTCCCAATTCGTGGAGCCAAGTGCATTCGTACTGCAAGTCGGATGAAATGTCTGCGAAGTACATAAATATAATCCCTGCTGCGCAACTGAATAAATTGCAGATTTCTGTTATTTGGGGGCTTATGTTTGTAGGCACCTCTACTCTGGTTTATTGGAGTCTGTACTGGCTCTGGCAGTGGGCGAGCTAGATCTATTTAACAATGGTCTGCACCGGATAGATTTCCGCCGTCATCTTTTGTGTATTAAGTCGCACAAAAGCCGCCATCGAAACTTACCCGGTGAGCATGGCGTCGGGGCCAAATGAGGAGCATGATGAAGACGTGTTTTGTTTGTAGCGGCCCCGCTGAAACTGAGGAGCACATTATTCCCAAATGGCTCCAGAGGCAGTACGCCCTCTGGGATCAGAAGTTGTCCTTGCCGAACAGAACAACTATTACTTACAAGCACCTAAAAATACCATGTTGCTTTGATTGTAATAACAACGTGCTGTCCCAGCTGGAAACAAAAGTTAAGTCGGGCACGGCGACCGACGAGGAGCTGTGGAAATGGGCCGCTAAGATCCACTTCGGGCTGCTGAGGAAAGACGACTTCTTAGAGTGGGACAGAAAAAATCCAGGTTACAAAATTGGTGATGTCATTAAGCAAGACGACCCATTTGAGCTAGATCGGCATTTGGCCCATAGCATTCACGGCGAATTCGAAACTGACCCGAGTCCATGGGGCTCCGTTTTTCGATTTAAGTTTGATAGACCGGTGGACTATCACTTCGCCCACCTGATCTCTCCGGCAGGCTTGGCCGTAGCATTCGGTGATGTCGGGTACGTCATATTTGTGAGTGACACGGGGTCGCTATCGCGCCAGCCTGACGTTTGCCGGTCCTACGAGTTTCATCGAAAGGACGTACACCCTGGAAAAATGCTGAATTTCTTTGCAAATTCTTGGGTTCATCTCTTCCGTCACAGGGTCAGCTATCCTTTTCTTATGACGCCAAACTCAATAGCTTTACTGGGATCTCCGAAGCTTATCGAGACGCTTCCATTTGGCGATGATGACTATCGGCAGCTTTGGTCGTACATTACTTCCAATCCAGACGCAAAGATCGTGACCACGGAAGAGTATCAGTCGCGCAATGGCCTACCCTAACAAGCGCACGTAATTTGTCGCAGAGTACGGGGCCGCACGCCCTACACTGCGTTTCGGGAGGCTTCGTTGCGAGCGTTCGGCACTCAATGCGTAGCCGCGTACAAATGAATAGAGAGCGACCTTGAAATGCAGGAGACAATCTTAAAGTTAGGCGTGGAAGGCGGCTCAATTGCAATTTATGGGCTTCGAGGAAGCGATGGCTTGAGAAAGTACGTTCTTGAAAAGAGCGAAGTTGCACTTCGAGACATGCTGCCAGATGAAGATTTTGACGGTCAGGCAGTAGTTAGGTCGACTACAGTTACTTCATGGGCAGAGGCCGTCAGTCTGTTGAATCAAAATCCACAATGGCATCGCTTTAGCCCAATTGAAGTCCATCCATACTTTGAAAAAAGAATCCTCGCTTTGGTTGGGGAATGCGGAGGGGCATCTGCAACAGAGAGATGGCGTCGCTGTTCTCGCCCTTCTGGAATTCAGAAGCCGAAAGAACAAAGTCTGAAGGAAATTGAGCCAGGATTGGTGGGTACTCTTGGACCCGAAAAAACTAAAGTTTTGTATGAGAAATATCTTGATCTAATTCGTCTTGAGATTTCCGAGTTTGGCGTAAAGCCAACCGAGGTTCGGCATCTCATTGGCCGCC
>NZ_JAFMPS010000022.1 GCF_020667895.1 Alcanivorax sp. 1008 | reverse complement strand
ACGACCTGCGCCTGCCGGAATGCCTGATCCCGCACAAGGAAAAACTGTTCGGCCTGACCATCAACCCGGAACGCCTGATCGCCATCCGCAACGAGCGCATGGCCGGAAGCCGCTATGCCTCTGCTCGTCAGTGTGAAATGGAAATTCGTGCACTGGAGGCAATATATAACAAGCACAACATTCCGTTTATGGACGCCACCGATATGTCCATCGAGGAAATCTCGACACGTATTCTGGCTGCCAAAGGACTGAAGCGACGCTTGCAATAACCGGCCCCAGCACTGCCACCAGTTACCACTACAGGAATGGCGTCATTTCGTGCTGCGGAATAGACAACGGATCAATTGCAGGTTTATCGCGGAAGTCCACTTTAGGCTGCAACGAGAGATGATACTCAAAAAGGTGCAGCTGGTGCCGCCCTCTCGCCCAACCGACCTGATGCTCTGGAGCAGCAATAAAGTCCGCATAGAGTAACAATTCAGCGCTATCCTCTCTGGGGGGCGCAAGCGAGAAATAGCCATAATGATTCCCTTGGGGAAACACCGCCATTATCTCACCCTTAATTAGCCGTCGGAAAAATGGCCAGTATGTTGCCGAATAGGCAATATTTACCTCGCTCCCCAACCGGGCGGGATCAAGGAAATAAAACAGAAACACGTCACTAATCACCAACGTATTTATACGAGGATTCTCTTCAATCAGATGCGTGGCAAAATCAGCCATAAACTGAGCGTCCTCGATCTCCTGATCCTTTCTTGGCAAAAATAGCGCGTTCTGCACCGTAGAATCACTAAAGTCCGGCAGCTTAGAATGGCTTCCATAGTAGGCTGAAATCTGGTTAACCGCATGAAGCTGCAGCAGGTTCTCAAACAATACAAACGCGCACAGAAGCACCACAACAGGCTTTACAACACTACCAGAGAGTAGTCCCTTTAACTTTTCAGAAAACCAGGCCAGCAACAAAGCCCAGCCCATCGCAATTACCGGCAGTGCCGGAACAGTATAACGTGGCTCGTAGTCTCCCAACTTAAAGTAAACAATTGAGAAGACCAGAAAAATCCAGAAAATTGTGGCAACGGAAAATGGCCATAGAGGCCTTGCAGACTTTAAGAAAAGACCAGCCATCCCGCCGAACAGCCAGATATTATTATAGGTATTCAGCATGGCTAGAGGGTTGCTTGAGAACTCGATCATATTGAGAAATTGACGCAATTCCGCGCGCCAGTAAAAACTGCCCTGCAGACCATTGTCCGATAGCATAAGAACGAAGAAATATATGCCCCCGGGAATGCAGGCCATTAAAAACTGTCGCGTCCTTTTCTCAACCGCCAAAAAAATCGCGCCCATAAAAAGAAAATAAAACCCTTCAGGACGCAAAAGAGGCATCAAAGATATGACGCCGGCGAAGACCCACAGCCGCCTTGAAATCAAAGCCCAGCACGCCACACAAATCGCAGCGGAAAGCCAGAACTCACCATAGAAGCTCAATGACACATAGGCATACAAAGGCATTAGCGCCAAGACAAGTGACGCAGCAAGCATAATTACCGCAGACACCTTAAGCCTACGACCGGCCAGATATAACATCCAGATAGAAAGAACGGCAATCAGGGCATGAGCAGAACGCATCAGGACAAGACTACCGCCCGTAAACAGGGCAAGGATGCCATCAAGCGCCAGCGCAACGGGCAGGACAAACCCTTGAAGTGCAATATCCGGATCTATCCACGCGGACTTTGCCAGGAAGTACCGATAGGCATCATCACCGTAGAAAACAGTGATCCCATCCACCACATCGAGCTGCCAACGAGTCTCCGCGCCGGATGCCTTCCAACCAAGAAAAAGGTAGATCAAGAAACAAAGAAGCAAAACTATAGCAGCAGTAACATCCGCTTTGCTGAATCTGCCGGGCAACGACACCAGAGCACGAGAAGCGGATTGCAGATAGCCTGGCAACTTGGCAATGACCATAAACGGGATTTACAGAAAGGCTTCAGTATGACGCAGAATAACGCGGGCACCGATCTATCGCCAGCAGTCCCGTCATGGGATTTTCAGGGTTATTTCGTTATGCCAAACCCCGGCAGGCATGGCAATTCGGCCAAATTCCTCCTGGCCAAAGCCTACCCTCGCCACCAGAGGATCTCCGACAGGGCCACCGAATGCCGCGGATTGACCGATGCGCAGCTCATTCTCGATTGTTAACCGAGGCAAGCCATCGACAGTGTTATTGCCAGACTGCACCAATACCTTCCCGTCGGCCCAACCGACCCGACCTTCCACGTCGTATAAGCGAAAACTGGATTGAGGGCTGGATATCTCAGCTAATGACAAATACGCAGAGCCGTCAAAATCAAGAATACCATCGAACCGCAAGGGAGCATCGCCCCCAACAATTGCGCCCGGAGACAGCACAAACAGGAAACGGTCCGTGGACAGGTTAACATCGATCAAAGCGAGGACAGATGTATTGCCGGGGGCGAGGTTCTTGAAATTGCCACCACCAAACATGCCACGGAAGCGGTACTGAGCAGCGGAGTTGGTCTCCAACCACAACCCGCCCGGCATGGACGGAGTGCTGGTCCCCACCCCATCAGCCCGAACCTGAATAAAGAAATCACGAACATTCCACAGCAAGTCCGCATTCAGAATACCGATGCCCTGATGACAGGGATTCAATGCAGAGCACCCCGTACCGACCGTAACCCCCGTATCAGCGAGAGCAAAGTGGGTATTGGTCTTCCAGCCACTGGCCGCAGTGGCCCGTACCGCCGGATTGGTGCTATTTGCTGCCTGCCAGGCACCCGGGGACTGTATCGCCAATGCAACATCAGATTTCCAGCCAACATTCCCGGTTGGACCCTCTGGACGAATCATGATGTCAGCATCAAATTTTCCCCACGTGTAGATAAGACTCCAGTCAAAATCATCTCGATAGTCCGGGTTTGTCGGGTCCAGACCAGGACCGGGATCAATCACTGCAACCTTGCTGTTATAGGCGTAGTTATGCGCGTCGTGGATCATAACCATCATGGCCGACTCGCCCAAGCCAGGGCGAGTGGCGGAAAACTCACCACCGATTGCACCGCAATGGGCAGCAGTTGGTCGCCCGGTAAATGCCCTGCCGCCAAAGCAGATTCCTTCAGGGCCTACGTTATTCTGCATAACGTCAAGAATAATCGGCATGGAAAATGCGAGCCCTGGCGCCGGTGCGGCGCCACCTACCTTGACCCAATCATAGAACCATATCTGCGTCCGGTTACCACCCGCCTGACCCAGAATCCACTTGTAGTCTACGTCGTAGTCCCATTCCGCGAGAATATTCAGACCTTGCGACCGGGGACTGTGCACCCCGGAAACATCATAATAATTTCCATCCGGGGTCAAGCCATAACCCACGCCGCCGCTATTGATCCTGATCAAAGCGTCACGCAAGCCGCCCTGCCAACCGAATAGAATCATCGGATCCCGGCCGGTTGTATCGAAATCCGTAGGAGATGCTTTAAATAGCAGGTCAAAGTTGAGATCAAGCACCGAGTACGGGGCATATAGAATCAGCCCATCGCCATCCATCCCCAGAGTTCCAGTACCCAAGGACTGCCCCAATGCAGCGCCGGTGGAGAAAAAGCCCCCGAAGTTGAAGTTACCAAAACTGATTTCTGCTGCTCCCGGCCCACCCTGACGATAGATAATGTCGCCAACCGTATTCAAGCGGAAAACAGCCTCCGTTCCGCCCGCGTCAAATAGACCATTGGTATTACGGAGCAACATATCGCCCGTTGAATAGTAAGCCAGCGAACCCAGAGAGTTACCCGCATAACCCGGTGTTACCGCCGTTTCATGAGTAAGGCTATCTACAGTAATACGTAATGGGTCCCACGCAGAGTCAATAACAATAGCTGCGCTGCCTGCTCCGTCACCTCCTGCGTCAATGGACATTTCCGAGTGAAGCGGCCCGCCAACACCCTGAACCGATACATCCCCCATCAGCGTGCAGCCGTGTTGATTTGCCACACCGCCAGTACATGCACCCGGCACCGCCACTCCCGAATCAGTTTCCCATCGGAATTGATCTGCGGAAAACCCAGTCGCCGAATCAATCTCTACAAAGAGTCCGTCCTTACCAATAACCCCCGACATCTCCGAATCATCGAGCGGTGCCATGGCCGACACGGAGGAGGTGATCACCAAGACAATCCCGGCGAAAAAAAACCCGCCCCTCGGGGGCCGAATATTCTTATCGTCAGAAGCCATAAACAATTGCCCTGCCGTCAAAGCGCATCTGCATTGATGCATTAGGTGCAGATGCATCGCTGGCCCGGAAAGCCAGCACGCTGCCAGTATTAACATCACGCATATAACCAGGCGTCAGGCCGCTATCAAACTCGATGGCAACTCTACCGATATTTAAGAAAGTGGTTAAATCGTTGTAGACCCCTGCGCCCTTGTTTTCGGGATAGGTGAACATAATTCCCGGGGCACCGCTTGGGTTGCAAGCGACCACCAGACAGGTGACACCATCTGCAGCAAGAAACCGACTAGCATCAAAATAGGGACTAGATCCTGCACTCAGGAATGCTGCATCAAGGCGCAAGCTCTCAATCTCTAAAGTTCCATAGTAATCCTTGAGCATAAGCCACTTCCCTGCCCGTGCCGTAAACTCAAGACCTACCCGACAGGGATTCAAAGCACCCACACAGCCAATGGGATTGTTCGCCGCATCCACATTATTACGCGAGCGAATGTCAAACATAATACCTTGCCGGGCAACGACCTGCTCAAGCTCTGCCTCATCCAGAGCCTGCATTGATGGCGCACCTGGCATGTCCGCCAGCGCATATGGCAGGCAGCATCCAAAGGCAACTACTATTGCGCCCACCACTCTCTTCAGTACACCCGCATTAATCATCAGCGCACTCCAAATCAGCAAAAAACGGCTGAAGCACCGCCATAGCAATTCTTGGTCGTTAACAGGTCGAATCTGGCGTTATTTACTCGCAGCCCCGGGGCACCTAACAAACTCAGAGCCTCCCCCAGAGTCAAATCTCCAAAATTAATTTCCGGAGGATTAATATCCCGAAGCTTCGCAACAGGAACATTCATCCACCAGCCAGTATTTGTGGTCGATGAGTACGCACTATTACAACGGGCCGGGCGCCCCGCGCCAACCCCACATGCATCCCACTGAGGGTTTCCTGCTGGCACCTGAGACCACAATGGCGTCTTGCCCGCACTAGGGTACGCAACACGCTCTCGCTGAAAGGAAATGAAAAAGTCGCCTGACTGAAGCGTGGCAAAATGGAGAACCCGAAGATCGGCGTAAAGCTGCGCATAGATTGCATCCATAATACTGGCCAGACCAGTACCATTGAAATCCACCTCTGCATGGGTCAGTAACAACGAATTCAGACGGGTCCCCTCTAGATCAAGGTATAGAGGGGAGTTGGAGTAGCCTCCTGCACAACCCACACCACTGGGATTGGTAAGCCGGCCAACGCAGCCCGTGCCGGATAGGCCAATCATAATACCTGCGACATTTACCCGCGCCCTGACAGGTAGTGCCGCGGATAGCTCGGTGCCAAGAAACCCGGAGAATGAGTTAATTCCTGAGTGACAGGTAAGCTGGTAGTTACCAAAGGGAGCTCCGGGATTACAATGCCCGGCGCCATTTGGCGGAGGACTATTGTTATCCCCCGAGCCAACATTGCTGTTGGTGTAGCCAGCGTTAAAGTTCTCCATATTGCGCTCATTGAAACCATAAGTTCTGCCTATACTCATAGCCCCATCAACAAATGCAGCACCAATTTTGATCCCGGCCACTTCACGCAACGTGGAGGTATTGTCGTTTTTTATGGCTAGCTCAATATAGGGACGAGTCAGAACCGCTGAAGAATCTACGCCAGCATTACTGGCAGGGTTACCGTAGCCCGCAGGACGATCACCAGTCCGCCCCATCAAGCTCAGATAATCAATATCAATATCACAGCCAACGCCATAATTAAGCGCATCATTGACGCCACCACAGCCAAGCTGGAACTTGGAGATGTTCATATTCAATTCCAGCTTGCCGTCCATGCCCATTCTGTAAAACGTGAACGCCGTGGGACTACAGCCGTTTTCCGCTCCAGCGCCGCACCCGGTTCCGGTAATTGAGCCCGTCAACGAGTTACCACCAATGCGGTCGGACCAGAACAGTGCCTGGCCAGTCACGTCGCCAAGATCCTCATCGGCCATCATATCAAGACCAGGTACGCCAATAATGGGCAGCTCAACAGCATCGGCAACAGGGAGCGCTGCCTGTGCCGGGAAATGCCAACAAAGCAGACTAAACATGAGGCCGCGAAGCAGAATCCGGATCAACATGTGGCGCTCCCCATGCAGCTGACAAAGCGCAAATGATTGATCAGTAAACCGTGGATTCTGGAGTCACCAAGATTTACGTCCGCGGTTACAACCTGCGCAGCGGCACCACTACCGGTTATGGGAATTCCATGAGGATTAGCACCGTAATAGGCAAAAGTCTTTGCTCCGCTCTCGACGTTATAGGCTGTCATCCTTCGAGCATAGGCATTGACGTTTCCACAAGCAGGAGTGCCACCACAACGACTGAAATACACCCCATCGTTAGTGGCGTTATAGGCATTTCGGGTGCCTCCGGTAGCAAGACAACCGGTAGCAAGATTTCCTGTGACATTTCGGCAATTTGGATACCAGTCCCCCCAGTGAGAGTAACCATGACTGACATCATAGTTTTTCAGACCTGCATTGTTACCGCTGAAATTACCGCTTAACGCTCTTCTCGCCGTTTCATAACCAGCCAGGTCACCAGTACGCAAGGCATAGAAATCACCCCAGACAGCACTGTTGTTTGGCAGCTTCGGCACCTTGAGTTCAAAATTACCATCAACACCAACTGCATCCAGCGTCAATGCCTGATAGTAGAGCTGCCCTAATGGGATATATGCATCAACATTACGGAAGTACATTCCCTCACGATCGTTAAAACGAGGCGGTGTGCCCTGAGCATCTGCCCCGCCCAGCTCATGAGAAACCGAAAAGCGAAAATCCCCTTGCAGGCGACTGTGATAGAGGATGGCGAAGGTTTCATTACCCGGCTCGGTGAACTGGAACAGCCGGAAAGCAGACCCGGATGCGTTGCCCCGTATAATGGTCTGACTCTTCAGAATCTCATTGGGGTCATTGTCCACTTTGATTTCCCCCCAGAAAGACATGGTGTAGTCATCCTGCTGGGTCGGCGCGAGGAACTCATAAATACTCTTGTCCGGGTTGTTAGGATCCAGATTGAGCTGGGCTCCAGTGAAGCTTCTGCCAAGGGGTGAAAAGGCACGCAGAAGATACGGGTTATCGTGGGCTGAAAAATAGGGAATCACTCCGCCCCGGGGACAGGAAAGCAAACTTGCATCGCAGGCGGTGCCGAAACCACCGACATACTCATTGAAATGACTACCACCTGGCCCTGCCCCGGAAATGTTGACTCCGTACCAGCGCAAATCACCTCGTTGCCATGTGGCCCCAATGGCGGGGGCGGCGCCAACCTGCTCAAAGTAACTGGTTGGCTTTACCATCCAACGGAAGTCCTCAAAGGCCATGGCGATACCCGCGCCGGACACCGAAGACATATCCTCGTCGGCGAGAGGTTGCATACCAGCGAAAAGCGTGGCTGGCAGCAGCAAAAGCGACAGCAGCCCTGGTAGCAGAAACTGCCTCTGTGTCTTCCGGCAAGCCTCAGTGAACATCTATTGACTCATCTTTTCTTCTTATAGTCCTTCACAATAGCGATGCGCGGTGTTCTGAACAATCTTAAGACCCCCCTTTTTGTATACAAATAGTTAATCGGAGTACAAATACTCACCGGAATTCACGCATATAGAATTACAACCTGTATATCTATCAGTGCATTAGAAGCAATGCGCATATATCAATGTATACATATATCGCAAATCAGGCAGGCGCCACGCGCTACAAAGCATGGCAAATCAGGTCTGTGGCTGTGTATTAAATTGGTTAATCCGGGCGCCATATGTGCGATAAATCTGCCACTATTCATCGAATGATTTCACCCGGTAATTTAGCCGCTAATATGATCACAAACTTGAGCAAATTCCGGGCATGACCTACCCTGGCGAAACCCAACCCGCCCCAGCGGGAAGCTCCTGCCAGTGTGCTGAGACGGCGCCCACTCTCTCAGTGATTACCACAACGGATCCGGTTGCAAATCAGCTACCGCAATTACTGCTGTCTCTGTCGAAATTGGCCTGTCAGCAAGATGCAACCTATGAAGTAGTTGTCGTCGATGACCTGGGCTTTTGGCAAACCTTCCCCGAACCCACTGCTGCCCAATATCCTGGGCTTGCACTATCTCTGCTAACCCCGACAGCATGGCGCGGCCAGCAAGCGGCGATTCTGCTGGGAATTCAACAGGCCAAAGCCCCGCTCATTCTGACCATCGACCCGGACTTACACCCATGCGTAGCGGAAATACCGAAGATGATCTCTCTGCTAAGTAACAAGGTATGGGCAGTACATGGCGCCCGCAGCCAGAGGGACGATATTGGGCTGTTACGCCGTATCGGGTCTCACATGGCAAACGTTATGGTTCAAATGATTACCGGGCTAAAGGTCAAAGACATGGGAAGTCCCGTCACTCTTCTAACCAGACGGGCTCTTGAAGAAATGCGTATGCCAGCAGGCGCTGCCGCAAACCCGAAAATATTTGGCTATATTGCTCTTGGCCCGGCTCTTGCGGTTTATACGCTGACGCAGGGAAGCGTACGCCACGCACCTTCCCAGTACTCCCTAATATCTTTAACCCTCTTATTCGCCGAACTGCTGATTAGCAGCCTGAAAACGCGGCTCGCCATGCAGCGCAGAAAGGAAGATCTTGCTCCATGAACAGGCCAATGGTGCCATTTACCTCTACCTATCTCAGCGGTCAGGAATCTGTTTATCTGCAAGATGCTCTGACACGCCCAGCCGGCGCAGGCGGCTTCTATTCACAGCGCTGCGAGACATGGCTAGAGAACAGCACCAAGGCGGGCCGAGTGCTCTTGACGCACTCCTGCACTAACGCCCTTGAGCTGGCTGCAATTCTTCTGGATTTAAGCCCAGGGGACGAAGTAATCGTACCAAGCTTTACATTCACCTCCACCGCCAATGCATTCTCGCTACATGGTGCGACCATTGTGTTCGTCGACATTCGCCCGGATACGCTTAACATGGATGAGCGAGCCATTGAGGCAGCCATAACGCCTCGCACCCGGGCCATAGTTCCAGTGCATTACGCTGGCATCCCGTGCAACATGCACGCCATAATGGATATTGCAAATCGACACAACATTCTGGTCATTGAAGATGCAGCTCAAGGTGTTGGCTCGCAATACCAGAAAAAACCGTTAGGCACGATCGGTCATCTAGGCTGCTATTCGTTTCATGCAAGCAAAAACATCACATGCGGCGAAGGTGGCGCCCTGCTGATAAACGATAAGCGCTTTATTGGTCGAGCTGAGATTCTCCATGACAAAGGCACCACACGGGCACAGTTCAGAGCAGGAAAAATTCGCCAATATGACTGGGTGGACATAGGCACGTCGGCGCCACCTTCAGAGTTACAAGCGGCCTACCTTCTCGCCCAGCTGGAGCAAGCAGAAGAAATAAACAAGCAACGCGTTGCCCTATGGGGTCTTTATCAAAAAAAGCTTTCCCCGCTAGTGAAAAAAGGCATGCTACAGCACCTTCTGCCACCCAAGGACTGTAGCCACAATGCACATATCTTCGGCCTAATCTTCAGCACACCGGAGATGCGTAATTTGGCTCAGGAACGCCTGCAAGCAGAAGGAATTCAAACCGCGCTCCACTATCAACCTCTACACAGATCGCCGGCCGGCCAACGGCTCGGCAGAGCCAGCGGCAGTATGATACAAAGCGAAACCCTACCCGACAGGCTGTTGCGACTACCGCTATGGCCGGGAATGCCCAGCTGCACCATGGACAGAACTTTCGATATCCTCGACCACATGCTGAATAATAGCCTAACCGCCTGACGTGGAATCACATATTTGCGGTGGACTCTATTGGCTTTGACCTTGATGGAAACATTTTGATGGAACAACAATGCATTCTTATCACTGGTGCCGGGGGCTATATAGGCACGAGTCTGGTACCGGCATTATTGCTCTCGGGCCACCGGGTTATTGCCGTGGATACATTCTGGTTTGGCCGCGAACTTCTAGCCAAACACCCAAACCTGACATGCATTCAACAAGATAGCCGCCAAATGCCGGAGAATCTGCTGAGAGGCGTTGACTCAGTAATTGACCTTGCCGCACTCTCTAATGATCCGTGTGGAGAAACCTTTTCCGATGCAACCTGGGAGATCAATCACCTCAGTCGTGCCCGCACAGCGCGCCTTGCAAAGCAGGCTGGCGTAAGACGGTACCTTCTGGCCTCAAGCTGTAGCGTCTATGGATTCAATACTGGCACGCTGGACGAGACGTCTCCGACAAAACCCCTAACCACCTACGCAAGCGCCAACCTCGCCGCAGAGCGAGATACAATATCCCTTAACGACAACAACTTTTCCGTTACTGCGCTGAGACTGGCAACCCTGTTTGGCTTTTCAACAAGAATGCGTCTCGATCTGGTGGTAAACAGCATGTGCTATAGCGCATGGAGACATGGTGAAATAACCGTTAACGGTGGCGGAACTCAAGTCCGGCCATTGCTGTATGTTGCAGACGCGGCCCAAGCCTTTATGCGTCTACTCAATCCAGATATCCCCGAGACCGCCGGGCAGATTATCAATATTGGCCGCGCGGATCAGAACCTGCAGATTAACAGTGTTGCTGAAACCATCGCGCAGTTTTATCGGACGGCAAAAAACAGACCAGTTTCGATTCGCCACGACGGTCCTCAGGACGTCCGTTCATATCGAGTCTCATTTGAGAAAATGAATCGTTTACTCCGATGGGAGCCAGCGACCTCATTCGACGAGTCACTTCCTGACATTGCCCGGTTTTTAATCCATAGCAGGAGGGAAGAATTGCTTAAATGCCACACGCTGGACTGGTACAGAGCTAATAATCTTATTAGCACTTGTTCTGAAGCCCGAGAGCCAACTCCGCTTCACGAAAGCAACGAGAATTTCGGATCACCATGAAACGCACGCCAATTGCCTCACTTCGGACCTCTAGCCAACCAAAGGGCACAGTTATGATGGCGGCCAACTCATTATGACGAGCCTGCGCCCCAGCGAGGGCCTCACCAGTACAACACAGAAGAATACGCCCTTTTCTCCTCATAGAGCCCGAATAGCAGCTCTATTAATTGGCCTGCTGGCAATAGGCATGGCCATACCAATTGCGCTGGGCGGGCGGGACGCCCTAACCCTGATTACCACCCTGCGCATTGGAGACATCTTTACACTGCTAGCAATCATGGTGGTTGTGTGGCACTTGAATCTGCTCAAGCTCCGCATTCTGATGAGCGGCAAGTTGGTTAACCTTGGTTACTGGAGAATGGCCCGCATCTATATGGCGGCAGAATTCGTATCGAAAACAACTCCAGCAGGCTCAGGAGCGCCAGTCGCAGCAATAGCATTGCTCGCCCCTCACAATGTCAGCGCTTCTACTTGTATTGCTATTTTTTGCGTTGTTGGCTGCATGGATGCGATTGTGCTTATTTTCTATATCGGAATATTTGCACTTACCGGGCTTTCTGGAATTCTTGGCGGTAGCGCTGTAACAAGCGTATTGCTACTTGCCCTGGTTATGGCCTGCGCCATATTTGCCACCTACTTGCTAATATCCAGACACAAACTACTAATCACTGTCGCTGACGCCATGCTGCGAATACTTACCGTCGGCCCGAGCAAAAGGCGCACAGCTCATAAGGCTTTGATTAGCCTGCATCGCGCCATTAAAAAAATAACCAAGCTCCCCCCATGGCGACTAGCCATTTCCTGGGCAGCCTGCTTGCTCTACTGGATTCTCTATCTATCTACCCTGTACCTTTCGATCCTGCTTATCGGCGGGCAAATCAGCTGGACAGACGCCGGGTTTATTCAGATTATTGCCATGGGAGTGGGACATCTACTTATGATTCCGGGCGGCATTGGCGGATCGGAAATCACCAGCGCGGTCCTGCTAACACCATTATTGGGCGCGGCAATTTCGGGGTCTGCTATCTTGATATGGCGATTCTTAATGCTCTACCTGTATCTCATTGTTGGAGGACTCTCCATGCTCTCCCTGATTGCCTCCCCCAGCAAACCAGCCAAAGCACCATGAGCATCCCATCGTGGAAGTAGACGTTGTTATCGTAGGCGCTGGCCCGGCAGGCAGCGCCGCCGCCTATGATCTCGCCTATTCCGGTTTACGGGTGATTATCGTAGACCGCAAGAACTTCCCCAGAGACAAAGCCTGTGGTGGAGGGCTAACCCATAAAAGCATAGAGGCCCTCAGATACCCACTTGATAGCCTGATACGCAGTGAACCTAGCGTTCTAAAGATGACCAGGAGGCTCAAGCCTGAAGCTGATATTCACACCGGCGGGGCCTTTCTTACCATGGTCACCCGTCTGGAATTTGATAACCATGCCTTGCAACAAGCGATATCCGTGGGCGCACAGTTTATCAAGGTCCCGAAGTGTATAAACACGCTCATCAATAATGGAAATAGAAGCCGTATTGAGTGGGATGGTTTGGCGATTAATACCCGCTGGATTATCGCCGCCGATGGTGCCAACAGCCAGATTCGACGAATAACTGATCATAACTGGCACCCACCACAGGCATTTGCGCTGGAAGCAATTGTTCCTTTTTCGGCAACGAAAGCAGAGACCTGCCTTGATTTTGGTGTGATAAAGGATGGATATGGATGGGTTTTCCCAAAAGGTGATCACCTCAATATCGGGCTTTACACCGCCTGCGGGCGCCCCGCCCCGTCCAAAGAGCTACTAAACAACTACATCGCTCAAAAAGCTCCGGGAAGCATAGCGCGCCAATATATGGGCGGCCCGATACCCACCCATTGCTATAAGAGCGAATCCCGGCAAGGACATATCCTTTATATTGGCGATGCTGCCGGTTTCTCGGACAACCTGTTTGGTGAAGGTATTTACGGCGCTATCGTCTCGGGGCAGATGGCAGCAGCAGCCATTATAAAAAACGAGACCCCCGAAGAGGACTACGATAAAGCGATAGCTGCTTTCAAAGGGCGCTATCAGTATATGAATATGCTGGCTAAGGCACTGTACCAGTATATGCCACTGACCTACCCATTGTTCCACTGGCACATGACCCGGTTGTGCAAACATGAAGGACTACAAAGAAAAACCTGAAAGAAACGGAAATACGAAGCTGAAATAATAAAGCATGACTGCAGAAAGTGTAGCGAAAACAAGGCCATGAAAGTATAGCGCCGGACGCCCCTCTCCAATAAATGGCACGAATGCGATAATCAGAAGCGCAAAAGGATAGCTAAAGAAATCGTAGGATATATGGCTCACCAGCCACGCGATAAAAACAATGGAGAGCACCATAGCTCTTGCCGGCATAACGCCATATCGAACTGCAATGGTATCGACCCCGGACTGACGATCTCCACGAACGTCCTTAATGTCCGCCAAAATCTCATAACATGTAATATAAAAGGCCAGCAGCAGCACAAAGCGAACAACGTCATCACTAAAAGCCCAACTGTTTGAATACGTCAAAGCCAGAAGCAATACTGGCAGGCACCAGCAAACTAGCACTGCATAAAGGTTTTTCAGGATAACAACATCCTTTATACGACGATGAAAGCCAGGAATACGAAGGCCATACAGAAACACCAAAGGCAGGGAAGCCAGATAGTAAACAAGGGGCATACCAAGAAGGAATAAAAGGGATGCACCAATAGCCAGCAGAGCAAACGAAATCCATAGGGACAGCGTGGCATGGTAGTCATCCATAGCCTCCTCGGGGAAGTTTCGGGCATCCTCCAGCCTGTCGGTATAGCGATTGAAAATGTATAGCGCCGAGTGCCAACAGAAAAAGGCAATAATCGGGGCATATCCCTGAACATTAGCTATAACAGAGAAGTGCACTAGCAGCATCGCCAAAAAAAGAAGGCTGATATGAAGCCGGTACATCATGCATATACGATAAGGAGGGAGCGCCATAAGGCGCCGTTCAATTTTATCCGCTAAACCATCCGCATAGCCAGAGAGTTTCACACTGCCACCCTACGGAAGTCACTCGCGCGAAAAGATGAAATAAAATGAAGCATCATCCAGATATAAAAAAAGGTTGGCTGAAAGAATAGCCCGAGCACACCGACAAAAGGAGAACCCTCATCTCTATAAAGATAATAAACAAGGAAAAGAGATGCCACAGCCAGGTTCATCCATAAAACCTCTCTGACAAAATTTCCAATACCCTCCCCTCTTACAGAAATTTTAATACCCTGATGAAGGTACCAACTAACCACGTGACTAATAACCAAAAAGCCCAGCGGCTCAAAATACGCCTTACCATGAACAGAAACACCGGCAGTGACAAAAATAAAGGAAAAAGCATAGATTGAAATACAATGCCAATCCAACAAACCCCAAGATCGACTCTGCAAAAGCGAAAGAAAAAGCCATAACATGACAAGACCTACTGACAGGTAGGCTGCAATTTGACTCCACATCATACTGAAGCCTGTCAAGTAACAGGCATAGTACGACCAATATAGAATAATTATGGGGATCATGCGCAGCCAACTATATAAACCAATAGCACGACCACTTAAAAACTCTTCATCGAGCAGAAAGTGCACAACAAAGTACCCGGCAGCAATACCGATGAAAAACTCAGCGGGCAGGAAATAGGTAAGCCCGCCGAGAACCGCCAAAGTCGCAGCGGCAACCATATATTGGGAAGACTCATAGCCTTTAGACCGATAGCGATACAGATACGCAAAGAAATAATGGGAGAGACCAGCGATTATGATGATGGCGAGAGAAACATTTTCCTCGGCAGCACTCTCAACAAACCAGCAAAATCCTGCACTGAGAAAGATGGCAATAAAGCGCAAGCGCAATGACCAAACAGCCGGCCTTTCAGCTAACAATTGCATCATAAGCACCATTCCTTCAAAGGCCAGCCTGTAGGGTTATACGAGCCGCGATAGCGAATAGGATGCCGCTGCAGACTTGTATGAGCGAAAGCCCTCCAGCACTCGGCAGACTGTTGTGTTATTCATCGATGCCGTCGTATCGACAAGACCATGACTTTCCAAAGCATCGACAATAAGCTGATATAGCACCGGCGTGTATGCACCCACGGCGTCAGCCCGGCCGGCATAAAGACTCCCGGTACGTATTTTGCGGTCAACTCCGGCGTAACGGTAGCTTCTCTCCCCAATGGCACCACAAGCCACAACCTCTCCCTTGCGCTCATAAACCACTGCGTTAGCGGCCGCGCCATGATCCTGCAAAAGAGTGGCGAACCACTTCTCGTACATTTGCGCAACAAGGCCCGCTGGAATCGAAGGGTCACGGGAGAAACGGCTGGGGAAATGCACCTGGCTTACCAACTTCATCACCGCATTGCGATCACCCTCACAATAAGGGCGCACACGACTTCGCATACGAACGAAGTCAATATCATGGCGCATACGATTCGTACAGTAAGTTCTCCTCAAGTCAAATATTTGAAAGCCAGCCCCTAACAACGCATTTAAGGAGGCATAATCATCAATATCGACTTCAGCTGATATATGCTCACCAGATCGAGTAAAATTTTTACTGAGCAGGTCACGGACCAGCTCGCCAACGTCTTCAATATTTGCTCCTGCTGAACAGAATATCTGCAGCCTGAGCATTGGCATCGCAAAGTGATCGGTATCCCACCGTAGCCGATGCAAACAAGCAAGCACCAGCGGCTTACCAGCGTCATCAACTTTGACAAGACAACGGCCACCATCAGCTAACCAGGAAATCAAATCGGCGCGCAAAATTGCAACAAGGCTTTCAACTGGAAATCCCGGATAGCGGCGCAATCTGGAAAAAGAAACCAACCCAGAGACATCGAGCGCTGCGACCTCCTCCTCCAGACATACTTTAATCATGAGGCTCCCGGGGTACTATATCAGGGTAAGTGCCGAACCACCGATCGCCCAGTGATGAGCTGACACCGTAAAAATTACCACCATCATAGTGGTGATGAATACGATGCAGCCTAACCAGCCTCTGCATAACTGCACTTCGGTGCGGAATCCTGCAATGACATATCAAATGAACCACTTCGATCATGATACCGACGACAACAAAGCCGAGCACCATGGTGGCAGCCACATCAGCACTTCTAAAAAGGATTGCCGCGCCGACGAACACCAAAGCAGCCAGGACCACCACGCCCTTCCAGGTAATTAGCAATCGCGCCAGATCAGAAGGGTTCTCATGATGCTCAATATGCTGACGATGTGTATCGCTATTAAGACGCAAACCCAGAAAAGGTAGCGGATTGGCATGGTATAGCCAGGAATGAATAACCCACTCCACTGCACCACGAAAAACAAAGAATCCAGAAATAACCAAAGCATCCCACCAGAACCAGCCTGACGACAGAGTCTTCCAGATGATTGCGGCCATGGCCACCAAAAGCATGGCCCAAATACCACTACCCTGAAGCAGAAACTTCAGCATCTGCGGATAACTTACGGGCAGGCTACTCATCAGGAGCACCAAAGGGACGCTCTCGCCACTTCTCAACTTGATCTTTCGGCACCATTGAGCCGGAGAAGATCGCCAACTCATTGCCATTAATGATCCAACGGAACGGATAATCCGGCAAGGGCACCGTATCTACATATAGAATCAGGTCACGACCTGCTTCGGCAGGCTGCAGCGAAAAATAAGAAAAATAGGGAGGCTTGGGGAAATAAGCCGCCGAGAGAGATGGGCCTAATATCGGTTGTAACGATTTTCGTCCGAAAGGCGGGTAGGCCACCGTAACATCATCGGGTATTAGACCAGGATCGAGAAAGTAGAAAAGCGCAAAATTACTAACGATAACCGTTTTTATCTCCCTGTGTTCTACCAATGCAGCGTGAACCCGATTAGCCAGAGTATGGTAAGAGAGAACTTCCTCTGCTGGCATATTTCGAAAGTACGTTTTCAGAGCCAGCGGCTCGGAACGCACGCTATTGGGAAGAGAGCCATTCGAGGTTACATACTGTCGAAGCTCAGAGACAACGTGCACAGAGTTAAAATTGAAGCATGCCATCATAGCAACAAGCACTATAAGTGAAGGGGTAGCAAGCTTTCCCAGACTGATACTATGCAACCAAGCACTGACGGAGCCTAAAAAAACAGCGACCCCCGGTGGCAAAAATGCCAAACCCATCAGCAGGTAACGTGGCTCCAGATTGCTTAACCCAGCCAATCCCACCCCTACAATAACCCCAGTCACAAAAAGAAACGCCAGCAGCAACACTCGCAAACTTCTTCTTGCCCATAAACCCAGAATGGCAGCTGGCAGCAAAAAGATACTGATGACTGCCCAAAAACGCCCCATGTCGCCGCCATACCACCTGCCTGTACTCAGGTACACCTCAGCCATCTCGGCTCGCCAAGAAAGAAACCCGAACACCCCTGGCCCTGCCACCAAAATTAGCAGGAAGTACAAAGTGCCGACAATGTAAGGCAATAAGAATGACCGATAGTCGCGAAGATAAAGAGCGTAAAGCGAAAAAGCCAAAACAGCATAAAACCCCTCGAAGCGAATCAGGGGCAATAGCGATACGAGTAGCAACGCAGAGTAGCGTCGCTCGCTCACCCAACAATAAGTGGCTGCCGAGACCAGAAAAATAAACCAGGACTCAGCATAGAAGCTGACTCCGATATAGATAAGCAGTGGTAAAGTGTAAACTAATAATGAACCTATCAGAGCAAAGCGAGGCGCGCTAACACGCAGACAAGCCTGATAGGAAAGCCACCAGCTTAGGGCAAGAAAGCCCGCCTTTAAGACTCGAGCCAAGAACTGATCATACCCGGAGAAAAACACCAGAACGCTATCTAGCATCAGCGCCAAAGGCAACACGAAATTAAAAAACCAAGTCTCCGGATTTGAAAAGGCCTGGCGAGCCAGGAAAAACCGATAAGCATCATCAGCCCAGAAAACATTACCCCCTGAGACGAAGTCCACATACCACCAGACATCACCACCACGGGCCAGCCATGCAAGCATTACATAAAGGGAAAAAAGGACTGCAAAAACAACAAAAGAGCCAAAGGCTCTTTTGTTGTTTTTAACGGAGCGAGATAAAGGCGCGCACACCTCTGAAAAAATCATGCACAGACATCCAAAGCGCTAACAGAACTGAGCCGCGCCCCAGCAATTATCATAAACAGGATCAAGCCCAATAATATTACCCGCTGCCGCCTGACCATTGGCAATATTGCTAACAAACACTGTGGTTGGCTGAGACACAGATAAAGTGAAGGCATCCGGCAAGTAAAACCCCCAACCCACTGGTACGTTCTGCTGATAACCCGGGAACCTTATCGCCTGCTTCTGGAATGAAAAACCAAATAAAGGAGAGTTCACATCAACCTGATGGAGATTCGAGACATTATAGGGTATGGCATAATTTTCCAAAATATTACGCTGGGCCGCCGTATTGTTCCATGCGCCACCCACAGCATTCAGGCCCAGATTGGTATAAAGCTGGCCTTTGATTTTCTCTGCAGCCTGACCTGCGATAATGGGAAGAAGGAGGTTGACCAGACCTGGCTGCAAAAGAAACCCGGCATTACTCCGGAACACAGTCAGATCTCCCGTTAACTGATCCACGGCACTGTTAAATCTTGCGCCAGAAATAAAGCCTTGGGTTTGTCGTTTACCCGCAGCAAGCACTGGCAGATTAGGGCGATCCACTTCTCCGAAACCAACTGTCAGATCCCTAAACTGCGCACAAATACCCGCAAAACAGGCTGAAGCATTATCAAGCCCCAGAGAGCGAAGAGGCTCGTTCAAGCCAAAGGTATTAACACCAGTGCCGCCCAAGGCTCCTGGGCAGGGCCCAGTAGTAGGGCCGCAGGTAATAGCAATATCATTAGCGGCGCTTGTACCTTGAGCCTGCAAAGTAATATTGGCCGTAGCGCTTAGAAAACCGCTGAAAACTCTAAAGTTACCAACACTAAGCGGACCTTCTGCAGACTCAGCCCCCAGACGAATACCTACAACTTCCCGCAAAGTCGGGCTGGCATCGTTAAGAATGGCAAACTCAAAGTACGGGCGCTCAAGAAAGAATGACCTGAGCTGGGTGGCAGAAGCGGAGTTCACACAGGTCCCACCAGCATTAGCCGTACACCCAAAGGCCATATTCTCAGCCCATAGATCCACCTGATTCCCTGGCCCCGTACGACCAAGCTCCAGATTCTTGATATTTGCGTTCAGAGCGAGCGTGGCATCAAGCCCCGCACGATAAAAACTGATTCCATTCGTACCAGTGGCAATACTGCCATTACCATCAATCTTATTGGACACGAATAGAGCCTGACCCTGAGCGTCCTGCAGTTCACTGTCAGACATAGGCTGCAAAGAGGCCGGCGTGGAAATCGTAGCGAGCTCATCGGCGCCGGCATCAGAAAACATGGGCATCAGCGGCATGTCGCTGTCTATGGCGGCATGCGCATATCCTGCAAACACAAATGCCTGCAGAATACAGATACACAAGACTTTGATAACATTGCTCATAAGGCTTGCTCTCTCTGGCTCTCGCCGCTTCCCGGGCATCATCAATTCTGCGGGGTTAACGAAAGGGAACTGGAAATATGTGCAGACGGAATCACAATAGTCCCCAGCCGATCCATACCCAGGTTCACATCTGCCCGCAATGGGTCGCCAGCAAAGGCGCTACTACCAATTAATAGCTGATTGGCGATTGTTAACTCCGGACGACCACTTGCTGTAGACAGGTTACCGGAAAGCTGTACTCGGCCATCTCGCCAAGCAATACGACCATCTACATTAGTTAAGCCAACGAACGCAGAAGGTTGCGACGGCTCCGCCAAGGTAAGGTATGCCCCATCAAAGATATCCGCCGGGTTACCACCAGTGAAATTCAGCAGGGCATCAAAGGCCACATACTCTTCGCCCGGCAATCGAGGCGGCCCAAGAACGAAAATAAACTGATCGGTTTCAATATTTACATCAATCAAAGAAATACGGGCAGGATTAGAGAGATCATTCAGATTGCCGCCACCAAACAGTCCACGAAACTGATAACGGGCCAAATTATCTGATTGCAACCACACGCCGGGAATGTCCGCATTAGACACATAAAAATCAGAACTATTAGGATCTGCGGTCGGCGCCGGGGTATTACCGACCAGAGAAATCACAAAATCATCAACACGCCAAAGCAAGTCAGCATTCAGGATGCCGATACCGAACTCCTCTCTGGCATCCAACTGGGCCTGCGACGGATTTAAACCTACAGCCACTTTGTTAATGTCAGTGTCGGCAACCATAAAATGAGTATTGGTTGCCCAGCGGGCGCGAGCATTGGGGTCGATACCTGGATCAACAGCAGGGTCAAAGTTGGCCTGAGCTGCCCGCCAGTAACCTGGGGATTGGATTGTCAGCAGCACATCACTGCGCAATGCACCTGCATATTTATCAGTAACGGCGTCGTATCTGCCGTCTGGATAAAAATAGAGGTTAGCGTCGATTTTGCCGAAGGTGTAAAGCAGGCTCCAGTTGAAGCGGTCTACCACCGGAGCACCGAACCCATCCACATCATTTACTAACGCCTGAGTGTTATATGCATGCAGACCACCGTCACGGATAACCACCGCTAGCGCACTATCCTTTGGTGGCACATTGTAGAACTGCCCACCTACCACGCCGCAAGACGCAGACGTTAACGATCCCGATGATGGCAGACTGCCTCCGAAACACAGCCCGCCAGCGCCAGCGCCCGGGCCAATGGCATCAAGAATAATGGGTAGACGCAAGTCGTAAGCCGCCTCACCCGGCGTGCCCGCTCCCATTCGACGCCAATCAAAGAAATCGACACGAATACGATCACCAGATGCCTGTCCCAGAATAAAGCGGAAGTCTGCGCTGTAATCCCACTGGGCGTCGATGTTCAAGCCTTGGGTACGAGCGCCGTATTGACCTTCATAGTTGAAGTACTGGAGACCAGCAACCACCGCTGGAATAGAAGCATCGACTGATGACCCGGTGCCAATACCACCGCTTCCGATGGAAATTTCTGCATTCTCGATACCACCTTCCCAACCGAACACAATCATCGGCAGGCGGGACCCTTTATCAAACTCGCTCACCGTCGACGGAGCAAAGAAAAGGTCAAAGTTCAAATCAAAATCCAGATTATCGCCCGCAATGGTCAAGCGATCATTATAAATGCCGAACCGGCCCAAACCGGGATTGCCCGCTCCGTCGGTAAAACGAAAACCAAAATCCAGCTGGCCAAAACTAATTTCAGGCGCACCGAGTCCCGTGCTCTGTCGATAAAAAATTTCACCCTGACTGGTTAAATCGAATACGGACTGGGCAGTTGATGGGTCAGCCGGGTTGCCATAATTTAATAGCCCCGACACCCCGCCCATGGTCAGAGAGCCCGTTGATTCAATGCCGAAGATACCGACAGATCGATCTACCGTACGATCAGGTTCACCAAGCACCAGGGGGGCATTATCGCGGTAAAAACTGTGCCCCAAGGCACCAATTCTTGCTTGCAGGCCAGACCAACTGCCGCGCACAACCAGATAGCCATCGGCGCCATCGCCACCTACATCGACTTCAAAGCCTGCTCCGGTAAAGCCAGGGCCGCTCTGCAATGATGCCTGCAAGTCCTGAATCAACAACGCTGCGGACTGCGGCGTTGCATCATCCATGCGCCACTCGATTTCCTCTGCCGAAATCTGAGAGCCCGCATCAATATTGATTGAGATACCATCCTGACCAGTAAATGTCGCCATCTCATCATCTTCCAGCGGCGACATGGCCGGCGCCGCAGCTGACGCAACCAGCAACAACGTTCCGAGTGAGTAACAAAGACCGCTTCGACGCTCTAACGCCATCCTCAAGTATCCTGTGCTGCGTACACGACTAGGCATCTTCAGAACCCGAATATCAAAGCATTGCCGCCAATGGCAATCTTGGAAGGCGCCGTAGCTGACGCCACGTCACCCACATTCAAACCCAAAAACGGATTGTTGGCGTTCGCAAGCGGGCCCACTGATTCGTTGCCAAACTCCACCGCAATACCGTCCAGCGCAATGCCGATTTCAAGACTGGTAAATCCAGAGCTAACCTGAGCCGCGGGATTCGCGCCAGTAACAAAGCCCGGAGTAGTGTCAGGATAGGACACCCGCAGTGCAGGGGACACATTCAAATTGGCCACCGTGCAGCCGCCTGGCAACAGGCAGGCACCACCAAGCCCCTGAAACTTTGCAACATTGAAATAGGCTGCATTTGACCCGACAGTACCAAGCTCTGCCTGCGCATCCAGGCGAATGTCGTTGATCCGTAGAATCCCGGAATAACCTTTAAAAACCAGCCATTTGTCATCGCGACCGGCGAATTCCATGGCGAACCGGCAGGGATCAGTGGCGCTGCTGCAATCTATTTGTTCGTCTCCAGTGCCATCCATCGGCGAGCCGTCCGCTTTTGCATTGATCAGCAACTCCAGACGCACCGACACACCGTCCTGAGCGACCGCAGCAGACATTTCTTCGTCGGCCATTGGTTGCATGGCATGCGCAGATGGGAAAAACAAAAAGCTGCCCAACAACGGCAACGATAGAAGCGCCTGCCTGCAGGAGCGTTGATAAATCATGGTCCAGCTCCCTGTGTAGTCAGCGTCAGGCTTTGAATAAGAACACCCTCTAATCGTGCGACGCCGATGTGAGTAGACACATTACTTGGGCTCACAAAGCGGATGCCATTGGTCGCCGCGGTATAGTTGGCCGGATTACTGAAGTCACCCCAGCGGATATAACCTCTGGTTTGCGCATTAGGACTAGTAATAGCTTGCAGGGAGTTAGTCGTATCAAGCCCCGTCACTGTGGTGGTAGCGCAGGTGGCAGCTCCACAGTAGATATCGTTATAAACCGACGCTATATTCGGAATTGGCGTCAGCCTGACTTCGAAGTTCCCTGACGTCCCTGATGTGTCGAGGGTGATAGCCTGAGAGTGCAACCTGCCGATGGGCAAAAACGCATCAACATTGCCGAAGCGAACCCCCTCATTCTGATTAAAAAAGGGCACCATTTCACGGGCATTTGGACTGGCCGCCGTTTGCGCAACGGAGAAGCGGAAGTCACCAGACAGCGCGCTTTGGTAGGCGATACCCAGCGTTGAAGCAGCCGGGGTATCCTGAGTGCGGAAAATTCGCAGGATGGTGGGCTTGCCATCTACCGTGGCATTGCGACCATTGATAATAGTCTGGCTTTGCAGCAGAGCCTGATTAGCGCCCCCCCTGTCCACTTCAATTTCACCCCAGAAGGACCAGCGCCAGTTATCCATATTGCTTGGCCCGATCAGCTCAAGCACCGTGGGACGGTTGGCACCTGTCAGAAAGGTTCCCTGGAAGTTATAGCCATCATATTCAAATGCACGAAGAACATAGGGGTCGTAAACCGGCGCAAAGTTTTTACTACCCTGCGCTCCAATCGGACAGCTAATAGACACGTTCTGATTGCAGGCACCCGTTCTTGCGAAGGTAAGACCGGTTGCAGCTCCCGTCTGCCCACCGCTAAGGGTTAGCCCGTAATAGCGCGCATCACCGCGACGCCACTGGGGCAGGGCCGTTGCCGTGCCTGTCAATTCGATATAACTGGTGGGCGCCATTGAAAAGCTGAAGTCATCAAGCGCGATAGCAATACCCGCGCCGGACACATCTGACATCTCTTCTTCTTCCATAGCCACCATGGCGTACGCCGGCGAGGACACCACCGCTACGGCCAGCAAAACCGGCAACCTTTTGAAAAGAAGAGAAAAATCCACAGACAGCCTCATTCTTGTTATGTACGCCAAGTGGCAATACCCACCAAACAGACGGATTCTTGGCTTATTTACGACAGGCTACACCCGCTCACCGACTCTGGGCAATGCTCAGTGTACGCATGATTACAAAAGTCCTACACGGTGGATTTTGTTAGATTTCAGGAAGTTATGGGGTTCAAAAAAGGTGCCGGGACAGTGACTGGAGCGGCGAAAGCCGCCCCAAAAGGCTGGTATGTGGGCTACTTATGTGACTTGAGCAGCGCCTGCACCTTATCAATATACTTCTGCTGCGCCTGATCCTTGCTCATGCCCTTGAGCTTGGCCCAGCCGTCGTACTTGGCCCGACCAACCATATCCAGCATTCCCGGACGCT
>NZ_JAFMPS010000021.1 GCF_020667895.1 Alcanivorax sp. 1008 | reverse complement strand
CATGGCCACGGAAGTGCTCCACAATCACTTCTACCCGCTGGTTGATATTGTGCGGATGCAAGCGCACCCAGCGCGCCAGCGTGGCAGAGGCCTTTTTCGATTCCACCTCGGTGTCGTCAGCATCGGGATGCGACAATTTCCAGGCAGTGCTGTAGGTGGTGTAGCACTTCAGCACATCGAGAATAAAACCTTCTTCGATGGCCTGGCGCATCGAGTACAGGTGAAACGCCTCCGGCTTGTTGTCGGCGCTGGGCGGCAGCTCGGGATTCGGCGGCCGGCCGAACAGCTCCAGAGTCTTGGCCTTCGGCGTCGCGGTAAAGGCGTAGTAACTGATGCGCTCACTGGGCTTGCGCGACGATACCGCGGCGTCCAGCAGCTCTTCAGCGCTGATCTCTTCCTTGTCCGGGGTGTCGGCGCCGAGAATGGCCTTCAGTTTGGTGGCGGAACTGCCGGTCTGGGACGAGTGCGCCTCGTCGGCAATCACAGCGTAACGGCCACCGGCCAGCTCCGGGCGCTTGTCCAGCGCGTCGTACAGCGCCGGAAAGGTCTGGATGGTGACGATGATAATGCGCACCTGATCCGCCAGTGCCTGCGCCAGCTGCTCGGACTTGCTCTGGTTGCCAATATCGCGACTGATCGGCTGCACCACACCGCTGGCGTGTTCGAACTGATAGATGGTGTTCTGCAGCTGGCTGTCCAGCACGGTGCGATCGGTGACCACAATCACCGAGTTGAACAGGCGATTGCCCGCCTCGTCGTACAGCGAAGCCAGTTGGTGCGCCGCCCAGGCAATGGAATTGGATTTGCCGGAGCCGGCGCTGTGCTGGATAAGGTACTTTTTGCCCGCGCCCTCGCGCCGGGTGGTGTCGAGCAGCGTGTTGACCACCTCCCACTGATGGAAGCGCGGAAAAATCAGGGTTTCCTTGGTGATGCGCTTGCCGCCGAAATCCTCCTTCACCTCTTTCTGCAGATGCAGGAAGCGGCCAAGAATTTTCAGCCAGGCATCAGGGGCGAACACGCGATCCCAGAGATAGGCGGTGGCGTAGTGGTGTTCATCCGCCGGTGCAGGATTACCGGCGCCGCCCTCTTCGGAACCCATATTAAAGGGCAGGAACCAGGTAGCCTGCTCGGCCAGCCGGGTAGTCATGGCCACCTCGTCCTGGGTCACGGCGAAATGCACCAGCGCACCGCGCTTGAAAGTTAGCAGCGGCTCCGGCTTGCGGGTCAGCGGATCGCGGGTGGGACGGTCCTTGCGGTATTGGCGCTTGGCATTCTCGATGGGCTGCTTGAAGCCGCTTTTCAGCTCCAGCGTTGCCACCGGGATGCCGTTGACGAACAGCACCAGATCAAGACGCGGGTTGTACTTCCCCTCTTGTGCATGGGGTGAGTAAGACACCTCCTGCACCACGCGCAGCCGGTTGGCGCCGTAGCGGGCCAGAGATTCCGGGTTCATGCCATGGTCCGGCTGGAAGCTGCACAGGTCGAGCTTAACCCCCGGCACCTTGAAGCCATGACGCAGTACCTCCAGCGTACCGTGGCGCTCCAGCTCCCGCACCGCGGCCTTGATCAGGGCGGCCTCCGGGTTCTGGGGAGAGTTCTTGCAGAACTTGTCCCAGCGCTCTGGCCAGGCCTCGCGCACATAGCCCACCAGATCCTCAGGATAGAGGGCATGAACCCGGTCATACCCGCTGGCCGGACCGGTCAACCAGCCGTTGGCGGTCATGGCCTGAATGATGTCCTGCTGAAATCTAGCTTCCCGGCTGTCAGCCATGATGTCCCCTGTTCTTATCTTATTGCTGCAAGGCTCGGTCAAAAGCGCTCAATCTTGTAATAATATTCGTCACTGGACCGGGAATGCTCGATCGGCAACTGGCCTCGGCGAATGCGTCGGGGCCTTTTGTTATTTGCAAAGACTACCCTAGCTTCCAGCCTTTAGCCTCGCTTCCGGGCCGTTTCTGGCGCCCTGATCGGAGTTGGCCGACTCATGAAACGCCGGCTCATAACCCGCTGCCAATACGGCAACCGTCGCCCTCGGCGTGACCACCATGACCTGCCCCTCAGTGGCGCCAGCCAAAGCCTGGCCATACCCATCGGCATGCCACGGCAACAGCCCGGAGGCGTGAACTGCGTAATAGCGGCCATCACGCTCGATCATCGTGCCGATCGGAAGCTCTGCAAGGCTGGCTTGCCAGAGTGACCTGCTGCCGTCCGAAGACAAACGCTGTTCGTGCAAAATGGCATCTATCTCCGCCACCTTGAGCTTGCCGTCAGCCGACTCAGAATGTGCCAGCTGCCACGCCTGCTTGAACTCATTGAATCTCGGCCGACGACACTCCGCACAGGGCCGATGCCCTGCCGCTAATGCGGTCACCTCATCAAGAAAAAACAGCTCGGTGTACATGCCCGGCGACATCAGCTGGCGCTTGCGGCCTTTGAACTCCAGTGCACAGGTAATCCAGGCCTTGAGGCGAAACGGGCGAACCACTTCCTTGTGGTCGTTATGCAGCAGGCCGCGGTTACCCATCAGGGTGCCACGAGCACTGGTCGCGATGATGTCGCCGTTAGGCAGGACCCGATTCTGCAGTGGCATCATGCCGCTCCTTGGTTTCAATGACGCTTACTCATTGCTCTCGGCAGCCGGGATTTGAGCGTCAACAATTTCGCTCTGCCATGCCCCATAGGTCTTGCCGCTGGATTGCTCAATCCAGACAAGACGGCCATTGGCGGATCGTCCCGAAACCACTGCGGCGGCAGCACTGGGACTGGAAAATATCTGATCCTGAGCGAAGCACACATTGCCAGATTCATCCGGCACCAGAACGCCATCTTCCGTCAGTTGTTGATACAAGGGCCGGTAACTTGTGTAGTCGCTACTGCTGACCCAGCCATTCCGCGCCTTGCTTCCAGCAAGCACAACAAACTCGCCATCCACCTCACGCGCTCTGGCAGTAATACCGTGTTTGGGCAGCTCCATCTCGAAGAATACCGGCGCTTCCTGCGTCGTCTTTTGCTCCGCCAAGGTAGCAGACAACTTCTGGCGCTCTCGCAGGAAGTCAAACCCCAGCACCGGCAGGATCGTTCTAATCTGCTCGCAGAAAAATGCCATATCCGCCTGATCGGATTCCGGCAACATGGTGTAGTCATGTGCCGTACCATTCTTCAGGCCACAGCGTCCAGACTGCTTCGCCAGCGCAATTAGCTGGCTTTCAAGGTACTTAACGTGTGCCTTGGTGAGGTTCTGATCCTTACTGGTAATCAGGCACACCTTTTCCCAGAAGTCTTTGCCGCCCTGATCTTCAGGTCGGTTATGTTGCTTGAGACGTTTGGCCACATCATCCGACTCACCAATGTATACCAACGGTCGAATGGCATTGTCAGGATCGGGGCCGATCAGAAAGTAGATCCCGGTACGGGCGCATTCCTGACGCTGCACCAGCTCCGACAGCTTGCTGCGTGGCCCGGTCAGAGCGTGGCCCGTCCAGTTCATGATTTCAGCGGTCAGCAATCCATTCGGCGTACCGTCTACCAGAAAAAGCCGGATACTGCGTCCTTGGCTCACAAGACAACCCCCCGTTCTGTCGTGCGCTCTTCCCTAACAACATGACCTTCTGGACTCTGCCAACCACGCACGTCAATCTCACCCGTAACTGCTGCGGAAATCAGAGCAGAGCGGCGCTCGTGCAGTAGGAATACTCCGTTTTCAGCTTCACAAATTAATTCATCGAATACCGCTGTCTTCTCGTCTAGAAATTCAGTTATCAAACCCTGCTCTTGGATGGCCGGTAGAGCCACCCAGATATCCTTTGTCTTTTCTTGATTCATAATCCCAATCGTAGATGCATTCGAGAGAAAGCGCATTGCGTCAATTTTGACCGATAGCGAATAGGCCAAAAAGTAGCCATTGACGCCACGACTAGGAAGAACAGCATTTATTTGCTGGTTTGCGGAGGCGGGCTTGCATGTATAGCCGACCTTCCCAAGCGTTGCACCGATACTAACAATCAGGACTGAACCACTAGGAAAAATCTTTGCATCACCTGAACTTATTGCAGACTCACTAACAAACTTACCAGCTCCGCCAAGAACTAGATTGGCGCCAAAATCGCCAGGAGTATACCAGTCAATACCATTAAAAATATCTGGGCTTGGCTGGTCATCAGAGGGGGTGCCCCCAGTTTTCACAGCATTCGCAACTCGACCAAGAGTAAGAACCTCCCAATGCGCCGGCACTTCGCCGAGCCATTCGACGCCAGAGTCTTTCATGGAGGCGTTAGGATTGAGGCCTTTGGTGACGGCGTGGGAGATGACGGCCTGACGCTTTTCCTTGAGCAGTTCGATCAGGCGCTTCTGCTCGGCAATCAGGGCGTCGATTTTGGCGGTTTCGTGGTCGAGGAAGTGGGCGATCTGGTTTTGCTCTAGCCATGACGGCACGGCAAACAACAAGCTCCGGAAGTCATCTTGACCTAGGTTCTGCATGCTTGCACTTGTTCCCGAACACGCCATCTTGACCTGCTCGCGATACTCACGAGACTTGGTGAAGTAGAAAAGGAACTCGGGAGAGTGGCTTTTCCCAAAATAAACTTGCCAAAGTCGGTCGGGTAAAAATATCCCATCAGGTGCCTCGGTGACCAGACCGGTCGCGCCCACAAGATCTGGTGTATTCATTCTGCTGACAATGAGGCTGTCCTTTCTAAGTGGGCAGCTTACTCTTCCCAGATCATCTTCATTGACTGTTTTATTTTCGTTCCAGTCGAACTTTTCCGTGTAAACACAGCTGGTCTTCAGAACACCAAAGACACCTGGCTCAGCTGGAAAATCGGCGGCATTCACGCTTGTACCAGATTCAATTAGCACAACTGCCCTTTTGAGCGGGCGCACAACCCAATGTTCCGGCAGACAACCCAACCACTCGACCCCCGAATCCTTGTATTTGGGATACTTCGGGAAACTCATGCCGACAGCCCCTCAATCATTTGCTTGATCCTGTCGGTACAGGCTTTCAGATCGGCATCAATTTCTTCCAGCGGGCGCGGCGGCTTGAATACGTAGAAGTGGCGGTTAAACGGAATCTCGAAGCCAACGATCCCCACCTCGCCATCCTGCTCATCGCACTTGCTTTCGTCGATCCAGGCATCCGGTACATGGGGTTTTACTTCGCGCTCGAAGTAGTCGTGGATGGATTCGCCTAGTGGCACGTTTTCGTTGTCGCGCAGGCTGGTGTCCGGCTCGGGGTTGCCGTGCTTGTCGGTGCAGATGTCGGCCTCGTCGTCGCGCTCGGACAGCGCATTGAGAATGGCTTTAAGCTGGGGCGCGCCGGGTTTGGTGTCTTCGGCCTTGAAGGCCTTTTTTAGATCTTTCAGGAAGGCGTCGCGGTTGTGGTACAGCTTGTCGGCATTCAGGCGCTGGCAGGCACGGGTAATGGCCTGCAGTTCGTGCTGCTCCAGTTTGGCCATCGGGGTTTCCTGGGCCAGTTTGGCGATGCGTTCGGCGCTGGCCTGGAAGTTCAGCTTGAGCGGCCGCTCGACGGTGATACGACGATAACCGAAGGCGTCCACCGGGAAGATCTTGCTCTCCTCGTTTTCCTTGAAGTCACCGTACAGGCGCACGATGGCGTCGATATTGGCGTCATCAATGTACTGGCGCTTGGAGCCGAGGGACTTGCGCATCTTGCTGTAGCGGTTCACCGCATTGATCAGCTGCACCTTGCCCTTGCGCGCCTTGGGCTTGTTGTTGCTCAGCACCCACACATAGGTGGCGATGCCGGTGTTGTAGAACATATCCGTGGGCAGCGCGACGATGGCTTCCACCAGATCGTTCTGCAGCAGGTAACGGCGGATCTCGGATTCCCCGCTACCGGCGCCGCCGGTAAACAGTGGCGAGCCATTCAGGATAATGCCGATGCGAGAGCCGCCCTCACGCGGGTCGCGCATCTTGCTGACCAGGTGCAGCAGGAACAGTAAGGAGCCATCGGACACGCGCGGCAGGCCGGGGCCGAAGCGACCCTGAAAGCCTTTCAGCTTGTGCTCGTCGGTGACCTGCTTCTGTACCTTCTTCCATTCCACGCCAAAGGGCGGGTTGGAGAGCATGTAGTCGAAGCGGGTGTCGGACAGCTGATCGTCGGAGAGGGTGTTGCCGAGCTTGATGTTGCCAACGTCCTGGCCCTTGATCAGCATGTCCGCCTTGCAGATGGCGAAGGATTCCGGGTTAAGCTCCTGGCCATGCAGCGACACCGTGACCTGTTTGCTCACCTGCTGAATGTACTCATCGCCTTCCGAGAGGAATCCGCCGGTACCGGCAGTGGGGTCATAAATGGTGACGATGCTGTGCGGCTTGAGCTTCTTGTCTTCGCCGGTGAGTACCAGCGAGGTCGTCAGGTGGACGATGTCACGCGGGGTGAAGTGTTCGCCGGCTGTTTCGTTTGAGCTTTCGGCAAACTTGCGGATCAGCTCTTCAAAGATGGTCCCCATGCCGAAGTTGCTAATGTGCTTGGGGCTCAGGTCAATCGAGGCGAAGCGTTGCACCACCTGATAGAGAAGGTCGGCGTCACCCAGCTGCTGGACGAAGTCCTCGAAATGGAAATTGTCGAAGATCTCGCGAGCGTCCTTGCTGAAGGACTGCACATAGCTCATCAGGTCGTCGCTGGTCTGGGTATCCGAGAGCTGGGCTAGGGACAGCGGCGAGGCATTGAAGAACTGCTGATCGGCGGCCCGCAGCAGCAGCTTCTCACGCACGGCGTCGGTCTTGTCCTTGTTGGCCTCAGCGGCCTTCAGCACCTTGGCCTTGGTGGGCTCCAGCACGCACTCCAGACGACGTAACAGGGTAAAGGGCAGGATCACCCGGCCATACTGGGACTGCTTGAAATCACCACGCAGGAGGTCGGCGACCGACCAGATAAAGGCGGCGGTCTGGGAATGGTTTTCGGTATTCACGGAGACTCCCTGAATTGTTATGGCTACTGCTACAGGCCCGGGCTGCCTTCCTGTGGCCGGAGCGGGCGGCCCTGACGGCAAAGACAGACGTTGCCCGGGGCTGTAAAAGGGCATGCTACTACGAAGGTTGGGCTATCTCTAGGCGCTTACCCAGGCGCGACCCTGCCTGCATCGGGCCTGCCAGTGCCGCACCGACTTGCCAGGGTTGTTGTACTTTTGCCTGTAACGGGCTGGTTTTCTGGCGACGGTGACAATGACCTCGCCCTCGATCACCAGATAGAAGGCTCTAGCCTGCAAAATCAGCTGAGGAGCGCCAGCACATCCGGCAGGATCTGCGGGGCGGCGATCTCGGCGGCCGTTGCTGACAGGCTCATCCATCCAGCCCGTAGTGCCAAATCAGATCAATCAGGGCAAAGCTGGCCGTACTGATATGGCCTTCCTAGCATATGGCGACAATGCACGTCGATGAGAGGGCGTCGCATTCGCCAGACTCCTTGCTGCATATGGGCAGCGACTGGTCGGCCTTCAAGCGACGCTAATGATTTTACATAAGCCAATGAAGTGAGAAGTGAGCCCAACTCCCATTCTGGGGTAGGCGTTAGAATAATTTAAGCGTACGACATCTCTTACGCAATTTGACGCGTGACGTTGGTGCGAGATGACTAGCCGCCTATGAAAACATCAATTCAAGAGTGAAGATGCCAACAATTCAGGCGCAGACTACTCGTTAGTCGAAGAATCACTTCTGGCTAACAGAGGTTTTATGCAAAGAAATAATACTGCGGACAAGACAAAAGAAAAGAATATTGCGTAAAAGGCATATAAATCATCTTGCATGGCAAAGCCAAATTGCGCCGTCAAAAAACGAGTCAAGATTGCCAGCCCCGTTATGATAGCTGCGTTCCAGTAGCCTAACGAAACCCCCTTTAATAGCAGCGCCTTTGCGATAAAATAAGAAATTATCACTATCGGAAGATGGAAGCCTACTAACTCACCAAAATTCGGTGAAATCATCGTAATGACGATCAAGTATGCTGCCAGCAAAAACCCGATAAGAACCTTTTTCCAAAAAGTAGAGGCGCCCGAATTATCGGATCCCATAAATAACCCTACAGTAGTAAAATTAACATGCGTAAATCTGGATTCATGAAAATGGGTAGAATGCTAAATCGCCATCGATGTATTTGGCATAGCCGGCGACGATAGCCGCCTACGAACTCGCAGTCAGAAGCAAATATATTATCACTGCACCCATGCAAAATGAGACCGAAATAGATGTTCCAGCAAGAGCCTTGGCGCGACCAATCTGCTCCATTAGAAGCTGTGAAGACGCGTGGGCCTGCGTATTCACTGAGTCCGATATCCCGCTAAGAAGTTTCGATAAATCATCGATCGATTTATCCACCTGAATAGGCATCTCCGAAACTGCCTTCGATAAGTCAGCGATCTTAGATCGAATTTCGTCTAACGACTTATCCATTTGGACTTTTTGATCAGAAAAGGCATTCCTGATGCTTTCATCAACAGACTTTAAGCCCTTTCGGACGCCCTCAAGCTCTTCCGCAATAACTGCCGGATCAGAGTTCTTTATTAGAGCTGAAACATCGGCAAGCAGCCCTGAAACCCTCGTCAGCGCACTCAATGATTCAGGGAACGGCTTTGCAGCATCCTGAAGCGATACAGATGCGGCGTGAAGCCCTCCTTTTATTCCTTTCAGCGTCTCGCTAAGCCCACTTAAAGCCTGAAGAGGCTCAACCTTCTGTTCTAGTTGCTCTAACGCGTCAGCTAGATTCTTCTCGACCTTGGGATCCACATTCACCTCCTGTTATTGAGCTGCCTCTGACGCAGCCAACTCAATTGACTCCGCAATGTTATTAACCACCACCATTAAACGCTGGATTGCATAGGTCGCCCGCAAGTCTCCCGTCTCTTCAGGGTATTCTTTAAAAAGCTTTGCCCTGACAATTTCAAGATCATGAGTAGGCACCCAGTCACCGCCGTCACCCAGAGCAATAATCAGTGGCGCCGCAAGGGCTCCTGCCTTCTGAATGGAAACATCACAAAGGCCTGAGGAAATATCCTTAAAATCTCTGACCTTCAACCCATACACTTTTTTTCCGAACTGAAATGCGGCTTCAATGTCCTCTCTCACACGACGCCCGTCACAATCTCCGGACATCGCCTCTGCGACTGCACGAAGAATAAGAAGACCAGGATGCTCAGGGTAGGACTCAAGATATCTGATGGCTATGCCACGGAACTCGCCCGCCTCAGCAGCATTATTTATCTGATCAAGCAGTGGAAACCAGTCATCTAGATCAATCTGATCCTTGGCCAACAAAGATTCAATGAAATCGGAGCTGACTCCCTCTTCCAGATATTCAAGCAATCGCCTACGAAATGCATCTCGATCCCTTGATCCGAGACGTGCAGCATCAAAAGATTCGCTAATAGATCTACGTCGTGCCTGCTCGATCACATCATAAGCAAATTTAATTAGGTACTTTACGATACTAATAACGGACTCTCGATTATTAGCCAGCCCGAGGGCACTTAGTGCTAGTTCATCAGCCTTTGCCCTGCCTGGCTGAGATCGGGATATATAATCGAGAACTGCCTGCTTTGCTCTAACATGATCAAAGCTATCAATTTCAAGGTCGTATTTGCTAGCACCATAATCAACGGTGTAGTCCGAAATCATTCCTATTTGAAGAAGTCGGAATATCGCTTTTTCCTTTGTCTTTGAGGTCTCGCCAGAGCCCATCGGAATAACAATGTTCTGCTTGTGATCAATATCACCGATCTCATCAAGAAGCCCCGCAACCCAAGATACCTCTTCAGCAACTCCAGGGTAGCCATTTCTATGGAAGAACATAGCCGTATTAGCGTCACTTCTCGCATTCCACGGCTCTTCTTTCAAAGCAATATCAACTTCCTCCTTGCTAAGTGATGGTGATAATATTCTCCGCGTTCGATCCTCATCTGCCTCTGAATAAAGCGCGATACACACAGACCTCTTCTGATCCCGGCCAGCCCGACCAGCTTCTTGGTAAAAGGCCTCTAAAGATCCCGGCATGCCGACATGAATTGTGTACCTGACATTAGGCTTATCAATGCCCATTCCAAAAGCTTTTGTTGAAACTATTGCAGGGACTTTGTTCTCAATAAAGGCGCTAGCATTCTCTCGCTTTCTGGCATCCCAATTCCCACCGCCCTTATATGGGCTAGAGCCAGAGTAGATAGCCACCGCCGCATTTAGCTTTCTCGAAACAACTGACTGAATCTCAGCAACACCCTTGTTGCCCTTGACAGTCGGACAGAAGACGATTCCCGACATAGTATTTCGAGCGCGATTTGCAGAGAATTCTGCGGGAGCCATCAGGAATCTCTTTGGAAGCGATGCCAGCACACCTTCTAGCGTTGGGACTACGTCACGTGGCTTGCAAGTAATCAGATCGAATTCAAGCTCCTTCCTATCAAAACCTGTAGGACGCACGATAGCATTCGAATTTGACTGATCTACCTTTAGATCAACCAGCATGTCCCGCAGAACGGCCCTGCTTGCAGTTCCAGTTAAGGCAAATAGAGAAGGCGGGGCGCCGTATATATCACTGCAGAACTCCCTTAGATTTCTAGCAAGGTTGAGGTATGCCGGTCTGAAATCATGCCCCCACTCTGAAACGCAATGAGCCTCATCGATCACGGCGCAGTTTATTAAAGCATGCTGGGTTAGCGCTCGTAATGCTTGACGAAACTCTGGCGTTTGGAGACGCTCCGGCGACATTAGAATAAAGTGATACTGAGCATCCTTTACTGCACCCAATATTCTTGCGCGACTGCTTTTATCTGAGAACGACGCACTCGTAATGCCTAGAACTCGTTCAATTCCATACTCACTGAGAACGCGCTCCTGATCTTCGATCAGTGACACCAAGGGATCTACGACCAGCGTTATTCCAGGCTGTAGCAAGCCGGTTAGCTGATAGATAATGCTTTTCCCAGCGCCTGTAGGCAGCAAAACGATAGAGTCATGACCGCATAGACCGTTCACCAGAGCCTGGAGCTGTCCAGGCCTAAACTTCTTTTTCCGAAATAAATACTGCAACAACATTGTGAGTAAATCATCTAGCAATTCATGATTTGAACTTCTATCTTTTGCCAGAACACAATAGCGGCGCCGCTCGGAGTATCCCATTTCGATTTTCAAAGGGCGGGGGAAATAGGATCTTCTAATAAGGTAGGCAAAGTTAGCCGCGCCATCTGGGAAGGCGCACAACTCCCCCACATTTGGATCAACATAGATACATAGAAAGTCCTTGATTTCGCAGTCGCCGCTGCCAAAACTTACGGTTAGTTCACTCGGACAAGTCGATGTGCCGTAAATTTTGTCAAAGGCATTTAGAACAGATACAAAATCAGAGATCGCTTCTGATAACCCAGCCTCGAAGCCATCAATTTTAATCTTCCAATGCCCTCCCGTTGGGAGAATACCTCTTCGCAGAGCATCACAAAGAACGAACTGGAGTTTGGCTCCGAGCGAGCATATCAAGGCAGCCCTAGCGATTTCTTGCTCTTCTGATGAGGATATTGAAGATTCAGGCTGGGCTATAACGCTTAAAATGCTTTTAATGGAATCAGTGTCTTTGCGATCTATTACGTCATTTGAAATACGAATGACCTTATAGCCGCCATTGCGGAGAGCACCATCTCGCTCTTCATCGACTCTGTAATCTCTCTCATGCTCGCCACCATCAATCTCTATGACGTAGTCACCGAGTACTGGATGACTAATTAAAAAGTCTGCTCTACGGGCCGCCGCTAGCGACTGATTTTCCGGAATAAGCTGAGGAAACGACACTTGAGCGCTGAGCCAGTGAGCCAAGTCAGGCCGCACTCTGGGGAGAAGATCGGTAGCAAAAATCCGTTCACGCTCTGAGTCATAACCACATTGATCCGGTGTTGTCAGCCCAATCAGCTCGTCAGGCAAGAAGGCACCACTACGCTCGGAAAGCGCAGCCAGCAGCCCTGACTCTGTTACCTTCCCGGTGGCTGCACTTAATATCCAACCGACATCGGGGCCATCTGGATCTACCTGGCTCAGGCCAGAAAGACCGTTCAAGGCCGCCGCTGCCGCCGACTCCAGGCCAAGCGTCGGGAGGGGCGCCAATCCTCTCTGCAGAAGCTTGAGTACAACCTGAACGGTAAACTCCAGGCCATCCTGAAACACACCATCGCCGACATGCGCTGTATTTCGGAAGATGGCGGTATCACTGAGCAGCTTCTCTACACGTCGATTCTTGGCAGCGCTGCATGACTTTAGAAAGCCCGGGAGGGCGCCAACCGAGGCATAAAGGGAATCCCAGCCGGGCCGGGGCGTACCATTTCTCCAATCAACCGGAGACAGGTGATCGACCTTTGAAGACGCCTCCTCAACTTCAGGTAGCTCGGCAGCTGCTAGCTCATCAAGCTCGCTATCACCATCCTCAAAGTGGCGCGTACCTTTGCATCCGGGGTATTTCGTACACCCCCAGAACTGATTGCCCGCATTCTGACCCTTGCGGGCCATACGAAGCATCATTGCACTGCCGCATTTTGGGCAACTGGGACTCGTCATTATTGTGCGTCCTGCAGCTTTGTTAGTATGTGCTCACAAACCCCAAGCATCTTCCCGCATGCTGTTCAATTCTCGGAGCTGCAGGAGCAGTCGATGATACTAGCCCAACCGCACTGATATATCATACAAAACTATCAGGACATTCGAGGCCGTTCTGGCCCTCCGCGTGTCACAACCGCTGCAAATCGAGATGCGGGGATCGAGTAAAGCACTCCCAGCCCACCACTCTATAGCTGCGCGCAAGGCAAATGTCCTGCATTGAAAGTCCCTATGCGAAGCAGCTCCTGCAGTTGGCAATCTAGTCACCCTCCTTGCCATGGAGTTGTGCGCATGCCGATAATTCTGGCCTGATTTGCTAGTAAAGCAGATTTATGTGGATGCGGTAATTTTGCTGAATCAGACAAGGGGTCAATGTGGCGCGCACTAGGGATGGCTATGCGGTTATAGATTTTGAAACCACGGGTCTTTCACCAGACAAAGGATCAAGAGCGATTGAAATTGCAGTTGTTCTCGTAGATGAATGGACAGTCTCTGGAACATACCAAAGCCTTATCAATCCAGCCCAGCCTATTCCCCCCTTCATTACATCCCTCACCGGAATCAGCAATGAAATGGTACGCGGGGCCCCAAAAGCAGCGCAAATCCGGAGCGACATTCTGAGGCTAACTCAGGGCCGACATATTGTTGCTCACAATGCAAGCTTCGATAGAAAATTCTGGATGAATGAGTTCGCAAACGTAGATCGGGTCAAAGAAGCATTTATCTGCACAATGCATATATCCAGAAGGCTGTATCCGTGGACTCCGAATCATAAGCTTTCTACACTTTCTTCGTGCCACGAAATCAAAGTGAAAGGTGACTTCCATAGAGCGTTGGCAGATGCCTCTGCCACAGCGGAATTACTTCTTAGAATACAAGAAGATCTTAAATCGCTTACCAAGGAGCCCGTAACAGCGGAAAGACTTCTTCGATATCAAAAAACTGCGATAGCACGTGCCCCAAGCACAAGGCCAAGAGCAATCAACTACACGAGGATTCCTCAGACTTCTTCAGCCGACCTACCTCGGCGACCACGGCCGAAGAACACAGCACCTGGCCCAGTAGCAGGAAAAATCTCAAACAACCAACCACAGCAAAGTAGCAGATCCTCGCCCTACAGTGGTAGCTCACAACCCCAAAAGAACGACGACTCTCTTTGGATTATTCTAACCATAGCGGCCGTGCTGATCTTCCTATTCTGGTAATCGATAGATTTTTCATCATATGCAACATAAAAAGGCATCACCACCAGCTACTCTATCGACAGTAATCCTCCGCCAGAATAGCGAAGTTGAGACCAGCGCTATTGCGAATCTGAAATGTTGTCACCCCAACAAGAGATCCAGACTCATCAAGCAAAGCACCACCAGATGACCCTGGATTTATATGTGCAGTAGTCTGAACGTAGTGGCCACCCCTCTCTGACCGAATAGACGAGACAACTCCCTCCGAAAGACTCAACTCAAGGCCCCGCGGCGTCCCTATCGCATAAACGCGCTCGCCCACTTTAATATCTGCCCCCTTGCGCATGCGAGATAAGTAATGAGTATTCGGCTCCGAAACCCCCAAGATGCAACGATCTGAATCTATATCGGAAGATAAAACAAAAGCCCTTTTTGAAACATCACCAGTACTAATTTTGATGTCCTTGAATCCAGAAACGACGTGACAGTTTGTGAGCAATTCATTATCGCTAATTGCAATTGCGGAGCCTTGCATTCCAGACTTCCCCACAGCTTCAGATTTGGCAATGACACGCCACACAGCATCCTTTGCTATTTCATAAACCTCTTCTGCAGAAACGGCAGCTTCTCGTATCCGAACATTGCATATTTCACCTTCATGCCATTTCCACATAGGCATTGATAGATGACTGGATAATTCCTCATCACTATCATTCAGAGTCTGATTAGGACGTTCAGGCGAAGTATCGCCATCAAATTGACTATGCAGCGCGCCTAATGAGCGAGCCCATGCTCCTGCTGCCGCCTCAATTTCGATACGTCGTCGCTCTGGAATGGAATTTTCGCCGATGAAAGACATCTTGCACTTAATATCTTCGGAGTATAACTGTGAAACAGAGTACGCGAACTTCGGATCGATTTTCTGTCCAAGCCAGTCGCCAACTAAATGCCAGAAATAGGCTTCATCTATATCTTCTTTATAATAGGAATTCGATAGTGTGTAGGCTGCTGGACAACTACCTTTGGAAGCAGCGATCTCCAACATTGATCGAGCATGGTCTGGGTCTATTAACATCAGTATTTCAGCAGACCTCCAAAGCGCATATATATCTCCTGTCGCCGCAGCACTAATGTAGTACTTCAGAGCCACTGAGCGATCCTTTAGGACTCCACTACCATTTCTATATCTATCGGCGATCCATATTGATGAAACAATATCGCCCATTTCAGCAGAACGTTCTAGGTACCCAACGGCCTCATTATCATAATTAGCGAACGACAAACCGCTTTTAGATAGCTCGCCGGCAACAAGGTCCTGTTTAATTAGTTTGTCATAGGGATTTGTAGATTTCTTATGATGGCTCTGCTCGTACTCATCAGTTAGCGGAAACAGAAATGAATAAATTGAGCGGCCGGCGAACTGGTCTCCGGAATCGATGGCTTCAATGCAAGTCTTAAGAAGATTAATATCGCTAGATTCTTCCCCTTCCAGAGTGCCAACAAAAATATCACCAAAGGGCCATTTGTCTGATCTTGCCGTCTCTATGTACTGCCGAGCCAATCCATTCTCTCGGAATAATACGCTCCCTCTCTGCTCGCCCGCTCCAGGCTCATTATAGCTCCCGGCAAAGAAATGCTCGTTGAGAAATTGGCTCACATCTGTTGCGCCGCGATAGTGCAAATAGAGAGCAACATCTACTTTTGAAACTAAAGCTATCCCAGATGAGACATACCGATGAGAGCACATTTTATCTAGCGGAGAAAGCAATGGCATCATTGCCTGAATAGATCTTTCTTCCTCTTTTAGAATCAGCAGAGATTTAAAAAAACTCAAGGCCAATATAGACAGAGCCAACAAAGAAACGCCCAACGCTATATTCCAGTATCTTCTCAAAGGTATACACTCCTTATTATTGGTATTACAATTTTAGAGCCACGACCCCAAAGATTCTTTCATTTGATCAACAGGGCGCATAATCGGGATCAGCGAAATCGGCAACCGTAATGCAATTGGTGGCTAGCATAGCTGGCATTGCCAAATGCTCCCTTGGTTAATGCACATCAATTTAACGCGCAAGATAATTTCGCATCTTTATTGAAGCCCGGATTGTCAGACGACGAATAGGCCCCGCTGGCAGATGATCTACCACATCCCGCCAACCGGCGAGAGCCCCTGAGTAGTCCTAAGCCAGACGATGACCCAGAATAACCCCTCGCTGCACCCAATACCTATCAGACCCAATAGAAACAGACTTCTGTTAGCCCATTTAGGCACAAGATCCCGCAAGTTCGAACATGGAAGGAGCCTGCCTGCTCTGGTACATAGTCCTTTACAGTCTATTTGGATAGCAAAACGAGTCTTGTGAGGAATTCTTGTTCACCGCGAAGATCTAGGAAGAATTCATGCACCGTTGTCGACCAGCCCTTTCGGGCTTTATTGGAGAGTACTATAACCATACGAGAATATAGTATTGTTCTGAAGTTCATTGTCTAGCCAGTAGAGAACTGGCAAGTCAATAAATGTATCCCGAGACCAGCCTGAATGAGGGCCTTATGGCCGGCGCAAACAAACCGCAACCAACCAAGCGCATAGCAACGGCGCTGGCAGCGGACGTACTTGGCAGTCCGGAAAACGCCAAGGCATGGCTGAACACGCCCAACGCAGCGCTCGGGTCGAAGAAACCAGCCGACTTACTCAGCACACAAGCAGGGACGAACCAGGTTTGCAGCGTGCTCTATGCTATCCAGTATGGCGGCGCCGTTTAGGAATCCGTTTCCGAGCATCGCAACTCCCATCGCCTGTCACAACCTTTATTCAAATCCACTATCAGTCCCGTAACGCAATCAGGATTCATGAGTATGAGCCGGGCAAAGAGCCTGCCAAAACCCCTGTTGTTCGACTCGCTGTCCTACAGCGCCACATTCTTCGCATGCACGAGTACTGATCATGCTGGCCATATGGATCATTCCTGCCTGCAGAGAATCTGTGCCTGTCGCATAAAAGCATAGCTCGCCAAACTTCTGCTTTACCTGAAGAGCCCTGACCTGAGGGCTCCGTCCACGATCCGTCAGACGCTGAAGACCCCAGCAAAGCGTGTCGATCAACGCAAACCAGACGTCGCCAATGTAAATCTCTCTGTAATCGACTTGGCCAAGAATCTTGTTATATCGCTCGAACAGACTATCTTATAGTTCCTTTCCCATAATGCTTCCCTCCGGTTATAAAGTAACTTGGTTACTAATTGTCACGCTGGAGCGCACCTACGCCAGCGAGGATTTTATGGTAGTCAATGAACGGCAGAAGCCTCGCCACATTACGCGCATCGTCAATACCTCGGTGGTGGGCGCCCTCGAACTCTAGCCCGTGAAAAGCGAGAGCAGATCTGAGCCCAGTACGACTATGGCGGTTCGTTTGTCTCCACGACTTCTTGAGGTTTACGTGGAGCTTCTTCAGGAACTCACAATGGCTTGGATATCGCTGCTCCATTGAAGCAAACTCCCGATAATCGTAGTTGCCCCACGACCCCCAGATTCCACCCCGATGGTTGACCCAGCCATCCAGCAAACGCATGGCATCTTGATAGACCGGCGCCTGAGCAACATCTTGCCGGGTAATGCTGGTCAATCGGGTGCAAAATTCGCTGAGCACAGGATCATTGATCGGACGAACGAAGGTGGCGAACTCATCCAACACCTCACCGGCAGGTGTCGCCATGACACATCCGATTTCGATGATTTCGGTCTCGTCCACCGTGTAATGACCACGGTCCTCCCAGCATGTTGCCTCGAGATCTACGATAAAAATTGGCCTTGCCATAGTGCTTCCTGTTAATTGCGTAAGCTGCCCAGAGCCTCAAATTTCAATAACCATGTTTGCGTCAAACCCCTGATTCCGCTCTCCTGGATAACCCAATTGATTTGATATCACTCTGGTGCAATCAGGGTTGTGATCGGAGCTCGCATGCGTATGGCCGTATAGCCAAAGGGAAGACTTGCCGCGACGTTGTGACTGCTCGGCACTCAAAGTAATCCCGCCAGGTCCTTCGCCGGTGTCAACGGAGAACACCATCAGATCGGCTTCAGGTCCCGGGGTCTGGAGGGGCCTATCGGGGCTAACCTCGACATGGATGTCGCTAAATACTCGAAGTTTCATGGGTTACGCTCAGTTTCTGGTTTTGAAACAACCCGCAGCCAAGGCGGAGAGGGCAAAGCCGGTTGCACAGGCTTATATAGAGCTTCGTATCTTGGTGGTCTTGCGAGGGGAGGTAGTCAGGCACCCACGCAGTAACCCGCTGGAGGCTTTCGCCGCCGGCAGAAACTGCAAATGGTGAGTGTGAAGCATGAACATGGTCTGAATGCCATAGAGTCAAGTTGAACAAACATAGCGCAGGCCTATGCTGGGATGCAACGGCGAGGACCGAATGCATGCTGCAATGCGGCCAGCTACTCTAATGCCTGCTACTGTGATACTCAAAAGCAGAGCCCAGTCCGGTGCAGGACTGGGAGGCACGTGTAGTTACAAAATTTGATTTACAGGCTCGGAAAAACAACGGCCACCGACTTATTGCTTTCTGAAAAATTGGAGCGTCGCGTAACGCATTGAATTATATGGAGTTGAAAGAGGCTGTTTATGGGTCTCCTTGAAATCCGGCCAGAGCCCCTAGGCCACCGGCCGAATTCCCCCGTGTAAGAAATTGGCTATATCGGCATAACACGTTGATTGGGTTAAAATTCACATCCGGCGATAAGTAGACCGCCCCGGAATTATGTCGCAGTCGGGTTATATCGACGCTTCGATTGAATGAACTGTTAGGGCCTCAAAATTAGGAGATTGAGTTTGGTTCATAAGCTTGAAAGCATAAATACAAAAAACTTACTGAAATGGCTATATTGGATATTGATTTTTGCTGTATCTATTATGTTCGTCGTTTTGTCTTTCTATTTTATAAACTTTCACGGTGAGTTATCGCCGTCCCATGAACAATGGGGTGCGTTTGGTGATTATTTCGGAGGCACAATAAATCCTGTTCTTAGCTTTCTCACGCTGATCGCATTATTGCTCACAATAATACTTCAAAATAAACAGTTAGAGATTTCTAGTAACGAACTAGAGGCGACTCGCCAAGAGTTAAAGAGATCGGCAGAAGCACATGAAAAATCTGAATTGTCATTACAGCTTCAAGCAAAAGCTCTAGAAATTTCAGCTCGCATATCAGCAATTAGTCACTTACTAGGCCAGGCCGAGGATACAATAAGAAGCATAACAAGCTACCAAAGTGGTAGTTCGCAGGAAGCTCAAAGAAATACTGCGGCAAAAAACAAAATGGAACTGACCTTAGAACTGCGAAAGCTCTATGAGCAACTTAAATCATTCGATAATGAAAAGCCCTAACAAGGCCCAGCAACACGCAGCCTTCGGCTGCTGGACTCGCGCAAGCGCTCGCCGTTGTGGGCGGCGTTATACGGTGGTCGTAGTAAGTCTGAATTCGACCCAAAGCAGACACTCAGTATGGTGCTAGAGCCCCTAAAGCGGACACTCATTTAGAACTTTAAATCATGGGCAGCTTAATTTTGATCGGAAATACATTTAATGAAAATTAGCAGAATAGAAATTAAGAATTTTAAAGGCCTAAAAGACGAGAAGTTCGAACCAAAATCATTTTCCTGCTTGGTAGGCGAAAATAATGCCGGGAAATCAACCGTGCTTCAGGCGCTGGTATATTCGCTTAATAGGCCTAAAAATATACCATCAGAAGTATTTTACGATGAGACACAGCCTATATCTTTTATCGTGAAGTATAGCGATGTAAGGAATGGAGATTTAAATCGACTGAAATCAGAACATCGAACAAAACTTATGCCTCTTATTTACGGAGGGGAATTAACTTTAACTGCAAACTATACCAAGTCTGATGGACTTGAGCTTCTAGTATCTAAATTAGCACCAATTGAAGAGAAGTATAGAGAGGAAGGTATAAACGAAAACTTTCGGAGCATGAGAACTGCGGCTCAAGCTAGAAATATTGTTGAGAACGAATATCCAGAATTCTTAGAAGATCTACCAGACAACGCTACAACCGCTCAAGCGAAAAACTATTTAACGGATTGCGTCAACGCCTTAGCTCCCGACCAATTCCATTATATGGATACAACATTACCTTCAGGTATCCCATCATCTATTTCAGCTCTTTTACCGGAACCCATCTACATTCCAGCAGTTAAGAATTTCGAAGACGATTTGAAAACTACGCAGTCCACAAGTTTCGGTAGGTTAATGGGCTTACTAATGGATGATTTAACTCCTGACCTAAAGGATATAAACGATACGCTTATAGACTTAAAAAAGAGGCTAAATCGATATGTAGATGATAACGGCGATATCAAGGATGAAAGGCTGCCTAAGGTCGTAGATCTTGAAGGCACGATAGAAAAATTTCTCTCTGAGAATTTTCCAAACGTTACTGTTGATCTTGAAATTCCACCTCCAGAAATAAAGACTATCTTAAATACAGCCAAAATTTACATAGACGATGGCTCAAGAGATCTGATTGATTCCAAGGGAGATGGCGTTAAGCGTTCTCTAACATTTTCTCTTTTAAGAGCATATGTGGATTTGATCTCACGTAGGAGAAATGAGGCTTATGATAACGGTGAAGATGAAGATGAAGATGAAGATGTAATCCTAGAAAAACCACTGATTTTCCTTTTTGAAGAGCCAGAGTTATACCTACACCCGAAAGCGCAAAGGATTCTTTTTAGCACTCTGTCTACTATTTCGACGTTATATCAAACGGTAATTACAACGCATAGCCCACTGTTTTTCGAACCAGGTGTAACAGCGCAATTTGTTCGAGTTGCTAAGGAAGATGCTCAGCCGAAACCTATAGGGAAATTACATCCTGTGGATTTTGAGTTAGATCAAGAGAACCTTAACACTTTCAGAATGGCAAAGTTCGATCATTCAGAAGCCGCGTTCTTTAGTTCTCATATCGTGCTCTATGAAGGTGAGTCAGATGATTTCTTCTTCAGGCATGTAGCAAAATCATTAAATCCTGATTGGAATTTTGAAGACAAAAACATCGCTTTGGTAGAAGTGGGTGGAAAGGGTAACTTTAGTAGATTTAGGCGATTTTTCGAGTCTTTTGGTTTAAAAGTGTCGATTTTAAGTGACTTAGACGTTCTGGTAAAAGACTTCGCTCATCTAGGTGCGAACGAAGAGGTTCAGCAAGCTCGCGAAATTTTAATACAAAAGCTGGATCAAAGAATTCAAGATTTAGGCGTATCGCCTGAATTGACCGGAAAACGTGTTAAGAGCAAAGTCAAGAATCCAAGATGGGTCCTAAAATATGAGGCCGCAAAAGACATAGTACAGACAATTGCTGATAATGGTACTGCAACTTATGAGCAGCTCGAGGAATTAAAGTCACTATTTGTCTGGGAAAGTGAAGAAGCAAGATATAAGGTCCTGGTTGCGGATGGAGAGGTAAATGCGGATCTCGTAAACATACTAGATTCACTGAGAACCCAAGGTATTTACATACTCAGTAAAGGTGCCATAGAAGAGTATTATCCAGAGGAAGTAACATCGAACTGTTCAAAACCGGAAAGAGCATTGAAGGTTACAGAACGCATCTCGTCCAGAGTTGATGCTTTAGGTTTGTCGCAGCCCTTATCTGTAGGTAGGCCAACGGAATTCGAAGAAATATTTGCGTCTATCTTCGGGCAGTAGTGGGGATAAGCAGTGAATACTTATGATTTTAGGAACCTTAGCCACGCGGATTTCGAAGATCTCGCAAGAGATCTAATCGGCAAAGAAATGGGGGTTAGGTTTGAGGCCTTCTCTGAAGGCCCTGATGGTGGAATGGATGGTAGACATTCTAAGGGGACTGATCTAATAGTCCTTCAGGCAAAACATTATGCAGGTTCAACTTTTTCTACTTTAAAGAATAGGATGAATCGTGAGAAAGAGGCTCTTCATAAGTTAAACTCTCCTCGATATATTTTGGTTACGTCTCATCCATTGACCCCGCTTAAAAAAAAGAAGCTTATAGAGGTTTGTGGCTCAGAATTACTTTGTGAACATGATATTTGGGGGCCAAAGGATTTAAATGCGTTATTACGAAAATTTCCAGATATAGAAAAATCGCATGTCAAGCTCTGGTTAAGTAGTTCGGGCGTTTTAGAGCGTGTTATTCATTCAGCTTCTCATGCTTATAACAATATAACCATAGGTGAAATAGAGGCAAAATTACGAGTTTATGCGCCCAATCCAAGTTTAGATGCAGGACAAAAGATACTTGAGAAAAATCATGTTCTTATAATTTCCGGTTCTCCTGGTGTAGGTAAAACAACTTTGGCTGAAATGCTAGCGTTTGCATATATTTATGAGGACTGGGAGTTAAAATCAATACGCTGTCTTGATGATGGTTTCTCATCTATAGACGATACCAAAAGCCAAATATTTCTTTTTGATGATTTTTTAGGGCGGGTAGCGTTGGATAGACGTGCGTTGTCTCAAAAGGATTCAGATTTATATAGATTCCTAAATAGAATTAGAAAATCAGCAAATGCCAGATTCATTCTCACGACAAGGGCATACATATTTGAAGAAGCGAGGCGTGGTTCAGAGTATTTAGCTAGCCCTACACTCGATATAAGCAAATATACACTTGATGTTGGAGTGTATACGCGCCGTGTTAAAGCCAGAATTTTATATAACCATCTAGTTGTCTCTCAAGTTCCTAGGGAATATATATCTTCTCTTCTAAAGAGCGACCTAGTAAAAAAGGTCGTTGACCATAAAAACTATAATCCACGAATTATTGAATGGATGACGGATGAAGTAAGACTTGGAGATATTGCGCCAGAGGACTATCCCGGAAATTTTCTTGATATATTGAATAATCCGCAGCGGCTGTGGGATACGGCTTTTCGTGACCATCTTACCAAGAGATGCCAACATCTCCTATTAGCTTTATTTTTCTGCTCTGAATTCGGAGCGCATATAGAAGATTTGGCGGCTGTTTATAATAGTCTGCATGCTCGACTATGTGTGAAATACGGAGAATCTTACGGACCAAAAGATTTTGAAGAGTCTTTGAAAATATTGGAAGGCAGTTTTTTAACTATCTCAAATAAGAATGTTTATTTTATCAATCCTTCGGTCAAGGACTATTTGTCAGAATATTTAAATGACTTTTCTTTAATTTCTGAATTTCCACAGTGTTCTGTACGTTCTGATTGGTCTAAGTCATTGTGGTCATTTGGTAAAGAAGTGACCAAAAAAGATGAGAATCAATTAATAGAGTTTGCCGTATCCTTCAGGGAGGTGGCGAAAATATTCTTAGAACTTCCTGTTTGGAAACGCAACGAAACTAGTTATGGTTACAGCCTGAGCATAGCTGGTCTTTCAAATATGGATAGGATTCTATTGCTTCTCGAATGGGGTGAAATATCAAAGTATAAAGAGTTTTCAGCTCATGCATTATCTCTATCTAGAAATCCGATTGACGGTTTAGACCCATGGAGAGACGGAGCTGAAACTGTTGAGCTTATATATAAGTTAAGGGACGGTGGATATTTCGAAAATCTTTCTGGTGCAGATGAATTAGCTGATGCTTTAGAGCGCTCCTTTAAAGTCATGCTCGAAAATTCTATAGCTTCCGACGACTTAGAAAGAATATCTGATGCAATTGATGATTGGGGGATTCACTTAAACGATGACGTTGAAGACGCATTCTTAGAACTTATACAAAGAGAGTTTGATGATGTGTCGGAGATTGTTTCAGATATTGACTCAGAGTCAACATTACATGATCGCATTGAGATGCTTAAAAAGCTTGGAAAGCGAAAGGGGTTTGCTAAATCATATATCGATAGGGCGATCGATATTGTTGACTCCCGTATTTGCGAAATTCAAGAGGAAGAAGAGGAATTAGAAACCCATGCGCCTAAATTGGGTAGTAGAAATGACCCTTCAGACCAATTTGATGATGTGGCGCTATTAAATCTATTTACTCCACTGCTGGATGTTGATTAGCAATGTCCGCTCCTGGCCGAATTTAGACATCGCGAAGATGGTGCTGGTAACGTATAACAAACGCAAGCACTCGGAACAATTTTCCGCTTCGCTCCAAATTGCCCGGTGTTGCGGGCGTTCGGCACTCAATGCGTAGCCGCGTAAAAATGAATAGAGAGCGCCCAGGAAATGCAGGAGACGATCTTAAAGTTAGGTGCGGAAGGCGGCTCAATTGCAATTTATGGGCTTCGAGGAAGCGATGGTTTGAGAAAGTACGTTCTTGAAAAGAATGAAGTTGCACTTCGAGACATGCTGTCAGATGAAATTTTTGAAGGTGCGGCAGTAGTTAGGTCGACCACAGTTACTTCATGGGCAGAGGCCGTCAGTTTGTTGAATCAAAATCCACAATGGCATCGCCTTAGCCCAATTGAAGTCCATCCATACTTTGAAAAACGAATCCTCGCTTTGGTTGGGGAATGCGGAGGGGCATCTGCAACAGAGAGATGGCGTCGCTGTTCTCGCCCTTCTGGAATTCAGAAGCCGAAAGAACAAAGTCTGAAGGAAATTGAGCCGGGATTGGTGGGTACTCTTGGACCCGAAAAAACTAAAGTTTTGTATGAGAAATATCTTGATCTAATTCGTCTTGAGATTTCCGAGTTTGGCGTAAAGCCAACCGAGGTTCGGCATCTCATTGGCCGCC
>NZ_JAFMPS010000020.1 GCF_020667895.1 Alcanivorax sp. 1008 | reverse complement strand
AGGCGGCGGATGATTTGCTGGCCTTTGAAGCTGGTGCCCGGCTGGATGATAGTCTGAATATTCGCGGTGATGGGCTCGGCGACTGGGAGGTGCTTAGTGTGCTTGATCCGGCGGATGCGGCACTGAGATTCCGGGGCCGGATTATCGGCTCAGCTGCCTATGACAATAAAACCACAGCTGCTGACCGGACTGACTATAAGCTGGATTATCCAGATGCTGCTGTTTACACCATGGTAGAAAACGATGCGGCAAGATTTTCCGGTAGTGCATTTGACGAGCCACAGCTTATCGATCTGCCGTTTCGTATTGCCCGCACCGGTGCGGTCGGCGCGGTACTGCACGATAGCGTCATGGCTGCATTGCCGGAGTTTTATCAGGTAACAATTTACATGGCTTGCGTGAACCCGGATATCGATGCAGCTTGTGCTGTTATTCCGGCGGAAGAAATCGGGCCGGGCCTGAACTACCCGGTAGAGATTGATAACGATAGCTGCGATGAAACCTGTGAAGATGATGATCCGGCGCTAACCGTCACCAAGGAAAAGCCGCGCGGTGGAGCGGGCTTCGCCTTTGCCAGTGGCTCCTTTAACCTGCAGTTTCTCGATGATGGCACGATTGTCACAGACCGCGCCGGAGAGTGTCGTCCATTGGTATCAACGGATCCGTTGGTGCGCGAAACCGCAAGCGGAACCATTGAGGAGTACCGGGTAGGTTACGTGTCGCGCACCTTGCCAGACAGCAACAGTGCCAATGTGCTCTTGTTTATGGCCGGCTCTGCAAGCGACGGCGGTATCTTTGACACCTTGTTAGACCCTCCGCCCATGCCACATTTCGGCACCCAGATTCAGGCTCGCCTTGATCTGGCAGAAACAGGCAAGCCGATGTTCCGCCTCGGGGATGACAACTTTGAAGCGGGCATACGTGCCTTCTGGCAGGATTTCTATCAGCCAGCTCGCTATGCGGAGGATTTCGATACCTATACTGGCGCTGTTGGTCTCACCCTGCAGGCCTTGGCTGGTGGCGCAGCCAGCGGGGTGGAGCTTGACCTTACCTGTGTGCCAGTGAGTGCGGCGCCACCACCGCCATAGGAAAGCAGAGACTGGCTGGGCAGGACGGATTGTCTACAATGACACTTGAAACTGCCCGGTCAGCTCGCTAAAGTACGGCCCGTTGCGCAAGATTGTCTACAACGGGCCTTTTTTATGTCTGATTCCCCCTTGGACACCTCCATGCAGGATAGCCGCACGTTGGCTGACCGGGTTTTTGCCCGGCTGCAGGATGATATTGTCCTTGGTGTGCTGCCTCCCGGTACCAAGCTTGGTGAAACCGAGCTGGCCAGTCGCTATGGGGTTAGCCGTGGCCCGCTGCGTGAGGCCATTCGCCGCCTCGAGTCTCGCAAGCTACTTGAACGGGTGCCCCATGTCGGCACCCGTGTTGCCTCCCTGAAAGCCGCTGATCTGATCGAAATCTATCGAGTGCGGGAAGCGCTGGAAGGCATGGCTGCGCGGCTGGCCGCCGAGAATATGACGGCGCAGGAGGTGGCGGGGCTGCGTGAGTTGCTGGCTCAGCACGAGCAGCAGCAGGATTTGAAAGAAGATACAGCCTATTTCCAGCGCGAGGGTGATCTGGATTTCCATTACCGGATTATTCAGGGCAGCCACAATCAGACCCTGATCGACTTGCTGATTGGCGAGATCTATCACCTGGTGCGTATGTATCGCTATCAGTTTTCCATGACCGCCAGCCGGCCGCAGAAGGCGCTCGGCGAGCACCGGCGAATTATCGAAGCAATTGAAACCCGTGATGGCGAAATGGCCGAGCTGCTGATGCGCCGCCATATCAGTCGCGCCCGGGAAAATATAGAAAGCCAGACCTAGATTTTTTGACAGGAGAAGATGATGAGCAAAGCAATCAGCGCTGGTGCGCGATTCCGCAAGGCGCTTGCTGAAGAGAAGCCGCTGCAGATTATGGGCACGATTAACCCTTACTGCGCGATGATGGCCGAGCGGGTCGGATATCGTGCGATCTACCTGTCTGGTGGCGGCGTTGCCAATGCTTCCTATGGTCTGCCAGATCTGGGGATGACCAGCCTGAATGATGTGCTGGAAGATGTCCGTCGTATTTCTGCGGCCACTGAAGTGCCCTTGCTGGTGGATATCGATACTGGCTGGGGCGGAGCCTTCAACATTGCTCGTACCGTCAAGGAAATGATCCGCGCTGGTGCCGGTGCGGTGCATATCGAAGACCAGGTGGCGCAGAAGCGTTGTGGTCATCGCCCAAATAAGGAAATCGTTTCCAAAGAAGAGATGGTGGATCGCGTTAAAGCGGCGGTTGATGCCCGAACCGATGACGACTTCTTTATTATTGCGCGTACTGATGCCTTCCAAAAAGATGGTCTGGATGCCGCTGTTGAGCGTGCCAAAGCCTGTCTTGATGCGGGAGCAGATGGCATCTTCGCCGAGGCGGTGCACACGCTGGAAGATTATCAGGCCTTTGCTAAAGGCATTGGTGGCGCCCATTTGCTTGCCAATATTACCGAGTTTGGTGCCACGCCATTGTTCAACCGCGACGAACTTGCTGCCAATGGAGCCACCATGGTGTTGTATCCACTGTCTGCCTTCCGCGCCATGAACAAGGCTGCGCTGAATGTTTACGAAGCGATTCGCCGCGATGGCCATCAGGCAAATGTGGTTGATACCATGCAGACCCGCATGGAGCTGTATGACTTCCTTGGCTATCACGCCTACGAGGAAAAACTGGACGAGCTATTCGCTAAAGGCAAAAGCTGATTTTTTACTGAATTGACTGAAACAGGGGAAACACCATGGCAGAAGCAAAGCAACTCAGTGGCGCTGGCCTGCGCGGCCAGGTAGCAGGTAAAACTGCATTGTCCACCGTTGGTAAATCCGGCTCCGGTCTGACCTATCGTGGCTATGATGTAAAAGATCTGGCCGAGAACTGCCAGTTCGAGGAAGTGGCCTATCTTATCCTCAAGGGCGAGCTGCCAACTCAGGCTCAGCTGGATGGCTATAAGGCCAAGCTTAAAACCCTGCGCGGTTTGCCGCAGGCACTGAAAGAAGTGCTTGAGCGCATTCCCAAAAATGCCCACCCGATGGATGTCATGCGTACCGGTTGTTCGATGCTGGGCAATCTGGAGACTGAGGAAGAGTTCAGCCAGCAGCAGGACGCCACAGATCGCATGCTGGCCGTATTCCCGTCCATCATCTGTTACTGGTATCGCTTCAGCCATGACGGTGTGCGCATTGATGAGAACACCGATGATGATTCCATTGGTGCTCACTTCCTGCATATGTTGCGTGGTGAAAAGCCCAATGCGCTGCACGAGCAGGTGATGAACGTTTCACTGATTCTTTATGCAGAGCACGAGTTCAATGCTTCGACCTTTACCGCTCGGGTATGTGCGTCCACCCTGTCCGATCTGCACAGTTGTATTACCGGTGCCATTGGCTCGCTGCGCGGCCCGCTGCATGGTGGCGCCAACGAAGCGGCCATGGACATGATCGAGAAGTTCAAGGATGCGGATCATGCGGAGCAGGAAATGCTTGGCATGCTGGCTCGTAAGGAAAAGATCATGGGCTTCGGTCACGCGATCTATAGCACCTCTGATCCGCGAAACGAGATCATCAAGCTATGGTCCGAGAAGCTTGCTGCTGACGTTGGCGATACCGTGCTTTATCCGGTGTCGGTACGCTGTGAGGCAGTTATGTGGCGCGAGAAGAAGCTGTTCTGTAATGCTGACTTCTTCCATGCATCGGCGTACCACTTCATGGGCATCCCCACCAAGCTGTTTACTCCGATCTTCGTTATGAGTCGTCTCACTGGCTGGGCTGCCCATGTCATGGAGCAACGTGCGGACAACCGGATTATCCGACCGAGCGCGGAGTACACCGGTGAAGAGCCGCGTAGCGTCAAGCCGATCAGCCAGCGCGGCTGAGGCTGCCTGACTGCTAGCTCAGACCAGGGCTCCGAGGTCAGATAAACACCCCGGAGCCTGATTTTTCTCGGCAATAATTAACCGTGAGCCATGAACTATGAACACCGAGTACCGCAAACGCCTTCCTGGAACCGTTCTGGACTACTTTGACACCCGCGAAGCGGTGGATGCTATCCAGCCCGGTGCTTATGACAAACTGCCGTATACCTCGCGCATCCTTGCAGAACAGCTGGTGCGTCGCTGCGATTCTGAATTGCTCAGTGATGCCCTCAAACAGCTGATTGAGCGCAGACGGGATCTGGACTTCCCCTGGTATCCCGCCCGCGTTGTTTGTCATGACATCCTCGGTCAGACCGCACTGGTTGATCTTGCCGGACTGCGTGAGGCGATTGCCGATGAAGGTGGTGAGCCGTCCAAGGTCAATCCGGTGGTGCCGGTACAGTTGATCGTAGATCACTCACTTGCGGTTGAGCACCCGGGCTTTGAAAAGGATGCCTTCGAGAAAAACCGCGAAGTGGAAGAGCGTCGTAACGCAGATCGCTTTCATTTTATTAATTGGTGCAAGACCGCCTTTGACAATGTTGATGTGATCCCGCCGGGCAATGGCATCATGCACCAGATCAATCTGGAAAAAATGTCGCCGGTAGTTCAGATACGCGACGGCGTGGCTTTCCCGGATACCTGTGTGGGCACCGATAGTCACACGCCGATGGTGGATGCGCTTGGCGTAATCTCGGTCGGTGTTGGCGGTCTGGAAGCGGAAAACGTTATGCTCGGTAATCCGTCCATGATGCGCCTGCCGGACATTGTTGGTGTCGAGCTTACCGGTAAACTGCAGCCCGGAATCACCGGTACCGATATGGTGCTGGCGCTGACCGAGTTCCTGCGTCGTGAGCGAGTTGTCGGCGCCTATCTGGAATTCTTCGGCGAAGGTGCGGACAGCCTGTCCGTTGGGGATCGGGCAACCATTGCCAATATGACCCCGGAATACGGCGCCACGGCTGGCATGTTCTTTATTAATGAGCAGACCATCGACTATCTGAAGCTGACCGGTCGCGAGGATGATCAAGTCGCTCTGGTGGAGAAGTTTGCCAAACATACCGGGCTGTGGTCGGACAGTTTGAAGAACGTTGAGTATGAGCGAGTGCTCAAGTTCGATTTGTCCGCCGTGCAGCGCAACCTGGCAGGCCCGTCTAATCCTCATGCATTGTTGCCGGTGTCAGAGCTTGCCTCCCGTGGTATTGCCAAACACGTCGATAATGAAGAAGGGCTGATGCCTGATGGTGCGGTTATTATTGCTGCCATCACCAGCTGCACCAACACCAGCAATCCGCGCAATATGATTGCTGCCGGTTTGATCGCGCGTAACGCCAACAAGCTTGGCCTGCTACGTAAGCCGTGGGTCAAGTCATCACTGGCGCCGGGCTCCAAGACCGTGAAGTTGTACCTTGAGGAAGCAGGCCTGCTGACAGAGCTGCAGCAACTGGGCTTTGATGTGGTCGCCTTTGCCTGCACTACCTGTAATGGCATGAGCGGCGCGCTGGATCCGAAGATACAAAAAGAGGTGGTTGATCGTGACCTTTATGCCACCGCCGTACTTTCCGGTAATCGTAACTTTGATGGTCGTATTCACCCCTATGCCAAGCAGGCTTTTCTGGCTTCGCCGCCGTTGGTAGTTGCCTATGCCATTGCTGGCAGCATCCGCTTCGATATTGAAAAGGATGTGCTGGGCCACGATCAGAGCGGTAAGCCGATTACCCTGAAGGATATCTGGCCGAGCGACGAAGAGATTGATGCAATCGTCAAGGCTTCGGTGAAGCCGGAGCAGTTCCGCCAGACCTATATACCCATGTTTGAAAAGAAGGGCGGTGATGAACGCGCTGCCAGCCCGCTGTATGAATGGCGGCCAATGTCCACCTATATCCGTCGCCCGCCATACTGGGAAGGCAATATGGCCAGTCAGCGGGAACTGAAAGGCATGCGCGCTCTGGCCCTGCTGCCGGACAACATCACCACCGATCATCTATCGCCATCGAATGCCATCATGATGGACTCCGCCGCGGGTGAGTATCTGCACAAGATGGGGCTGCCGGAGGAGGACTTCAATTCCTACGCAACCCATCGTGGCGATCACTTGACTGCACAACGAGCCACCCTGGCAAACCCGAAGCTGTTCAATGAAATGGTTACCGATGAGCAGGGCAAGGTGGTACAGGGCTCGCTTGCCCGGGTTGAGCCGGAAGGTAAAGTAATGCGCATGTGGGAAGCGATTGAAACCTACATGGAGCGCAAACAGCCTTTGATTATTATCGCCGGCGCTGACTATGGTCAGGGGTCCAGCCGTGACTGGGCAGCAAAAGGGGTGGCTCTTGCCGGAGTTGAAGCAATTGTTGCTGAGGGCTTCGAGCGTATTCATCGCACTAACCTGATTGGAATGGGTGTAATGCCGTTGCAGTTTGAAAGCGGCACTACTCGCAAGACGCTCAATCTTGATGGTACTGAGGTTTATGACGTTGAAGGTGAGTCGTCACCAGGTGCCAGATTGACTCTGGTTATCCATCGTCAAAATGGTGATGTCGAACGGGTTTCAGTGCTTTGTCGTCTTGATACTGCCGAGGAAGTCTCGGTGTACAAGTCCGGTGGCATCCTGCAGAAGTTCGCCAAGGATTTTATCCAGGGCGCCGTTGCCTGAGCATTCGGGGCGGAAGAATTTCCGCCCCGAACTAACCTGTACAAGGATCTAACCATGTCACACGCCCCGCAAATTAAAGTGCCCGCTACCTATATGCGTGGCGGTACCAGCAAAGGTGTGTTTTTCCGGCTTGAAGATTTGCCCGAGTCTTGCCAGAAACCTGGTGAGGCGCGAGATCGTCTGTTTATGCGGGTGATCGGTAGCCCGGACCCCTATGCCAAGCATATCGATGGCATGGGGGGAGCAACCTCCAGTACCAGTAAGTGTGTGATTCTGTCGAAGAGCACGCAGCCTGATCATGACGTGGACTATCTATACGGCCAGGTTTCAATCGACAAGGCATTTGTGGACTGGAGCGGTAACTGCGGCAACCTGTCCACCGCAGCAGGGGCATTTGCACTGCATGCCGGGTTGGTGGAAGCCTCACGTATTCCGCAAAATGGCATCTGCAGTGTGCGTATCTGGCAGGCCAACATTAACAAAACGATTATTGCCCATGTGCCGGTAACCAATGGCCAGGTTCAGGAAACAGGAGACTTCGAGCTGGATGGGGTGACATTCCCGGCGGCGGAAATTGTTCTTGAGTTTCTTGACCCGGCGGATGAAGGCGAGGGTGATGATGGCGGTGCCATGTTCCCCACCGGCAATCTGGTGGATGAGCTTGAAGTGCCCGGAGTGGGCACCTTTAAGGCAACCATGATCAATGCCGGTATTCCCACCGTGTTCGTCAATGCCGTCGATATCGGTTACACCGGTGCTGAGCTGCAGGATGCTATTAACGGTGATGCCAAGGCACTGGAGCGTTTCGAAACCATCCGTGCCTATGGCGCTCTGAAGATGGGCTTGATTAAGGATCTTGCCGGTGCTGCCACGCGCCAGCACACGCCGAAGATCGCCTTCGTCGCGCCACCCATGGATTATGTATCGTCTTCTGGCAAAGCAGTTAAGGCAGGGGATGTGGACCTGTTGGTACGGGCTCTGTCCATGGGTAAGCTGCACCACGCCATGATGGGCACTGCGGCGGTAGCTATCGGCACAGCAGCGGCTATTCCCGGCACCCTGGTAAATCAGGCTGCGGGTGGTGGCGACCGAGACGCGGTGCGCTTCGGCCATCCTTCGGGAACCCTGCGGGTGGGTGCGGAAGCGAAACTGGTAGGCGCTAACTGGACCGTGACCAAAGCGATCATGAGCCGCAGCGCGCGGGTGCTGATGGAAGGCGCGGTGCGACTGCCGGGCGATAGCATCTGAGTCGTTTGCAGGACCGGCTTTGGCGGCGCAAAGCATTCAAGATTTCGCCGTTAAAGCCCCTCCTATAGAGCTGCGGCGGGGGTATAGTGGGGGCAGTTAAGGCTTAGGGGGAAAGGCCATGCTGTCTCTTGAAGTTACCCATTGGCTGGATGCCGTGCTTTATGTCTTCTTTTTGCTGGTGCTGCTGGCACTGGTACTACTCGTAATTACCGGCGTGGTGCTGTGGATTCAGGACCGCTTCTTCCAGAAAACCCATGCCATCCGTCGCAATTATCCGCTGATTGGCCGCTTTCGCTATTTCTTCGAGCATCTTGGTGAGTTTTTTCGCCAGTACTTCTTTGCCATGGACCGTGAGGAACTACCCTTTAACCGCGCCCAGCGTGGCTGGGTTTATCGCGCCGCAAAAGACCTGTCCACCATGGTCCCGTTTGGCTCCACCAAAAGCATGCTGGCACCGGGGCGGGTGATCTTCCTGAATGACCCCTATCCGGTACTGGATAAGAGCAAGGCGGAAACCGTGCCGATGATGATCGGTCCCCATGCGCGGCTGCCATATGTGGCCAAGTCGCTGCACAATATTTCTGCGATGAGTTATGGAGCTCTGTCAAAACCGGCCGTGCTGGCGCTGTCAAAGGGCGCCGCAAGAGCTGGTTGCTGGATGAACACCGGCGAGGGTGGCCTGTCCCCCTGGCATCTGGAAGGTGGCTGCGACATTGTTTTCCAGATTGGCACCGCTCGTTATGGGGTGCGTGATGCGGATGGCAATCTCAGCGATGAGCGCCTGAAGGAAGCTGCCGCCCATCCCCAGGTAAAGATGTTCGAGATCAAGCTCAGTCAGGGCGCCAAACCCGGTAAAGGCGGCATATTGCCCGGTGCCAAGGTGACTGCAGAAATCGCAGCGATTCGTCATATACCGATTGGTGAGCCTTCTATCAGCCCCAACCGGCACCCGGATGTGGCCAGCGCCACCGAGCTGTTGGATATGATCCATCGGGTGCGCGAGGTGACTGGCAAGCCTGTGGGCATCAAGTTTGTGGTCGGGTCCTGGCAATGGCTGGAGGATTTCTTTATCGAAATTAACCGCCGTGGTATTGAGTCGGCGCCGGACTATATTTCAATTGATAGCGGTGATGGTGGTACCGGTGCGGCGCCAATGTCGCTGATGGATGATGTTGGTTTGCATCTGGCGGAGTCCCTGCCGTTGGTGGTGGACTTGCTGCAGGGCTACGGCCTGCGTGAGCGTATTCGGGTGGTGGCCGCTGGCAAGCTGATTACGCCAAATATGGTGGCCTGGGCGATTGCACTTGGTGCGGATTTTTGTGTTTCGGCGCGGGGCTATATGTTTGCCCTGGGTTGTATTCAGGCCATGCAGTGTGACAAAAATACTTGTCCCACTGGTATTACTACCCATAATCCTCGCCTCCAGCGTGGTCTGGTGCCCATTGATAAGGCTGAGCGGGTTTATCAGTATCATCGCCATCTGGTGAAAGAGGTTGAAGTTATTGCTCATTCATGTGGCGTGGTGGAACCCCGTGAGTTGCGCCGTCACCATGCACGCATGGTTGCCGGTGGTCCCCGTTCAGTTTTGCTTAGCGAACTGTGGCCGCCGGTAGAGAAGGGTATTTATTTGCGTCAAGGCAGGAGTGTTGATGTTTGATCTGATTGTAATCGGGGCCGGCTCCGGAGGCGTGCGAGCGGCGCGCATAGCTGCGGGCTTTGGTGCGAAAGTGGCCATTGTTGAAGAGCGCTTTTTCGGTGGTACCTGTGTCAACGTCGGCTGTGTGCCGAAGAAGCTGTTTTCCTATGGAGCCTCTTTTGGCGACCTTTTCAGACTGGCTGAGGATTATGGTTACGCTCTTCACTCACAGCCTGCATTCAGTTGGGACACTCTGCGTGATAACAAAACCCGCGAGATTGAACGGCTGAATGGTGTCTATCAGCGCATGCTGGAAGGGGCCGGGGTGCAGATCTTTTCCGGGCGAGGCGTAATTACAGCTGCGGATAAGGTTCGGGTGGGAGAGCAGATCATACAAGGTCGGCATATTCTCATTGCCACTGGTGGCAAGCCCTTTGTTCCGGACATTCCCGGTGGCGAGCATATTCTTATTTCTGATGACCTGTTCAGCCTGCCTGCGTTGCCCAAGCGCGTCGCGGTAATTGGCGGCGGTTATATCGCCTGCGAGTTTGCTTCGATTCTGAATGGTTTGGGGTGTCAGGTGCATCAAATCTACCGCGGCGACCTTTTTCTACGCGGCTTTGACCAAGAGGTGCGTGAGTTTGTCGCCGGTCAGGTGGCGCACCGTGGGGTTGAGCTGCATTTCTCTACTGATGTGCGATCCATTACTGCTAATGACCGCGCCAAGCAGCTACATCTAGAAGATGGCTCAGTACTGGAAGTGGATGCGGTGTTCTATGCCACTGGCCGGGTGCCTTATGTGGACGGTCTGTTTGAAGGCATCTCGCCAGCGCTCGGCGTCAATGGCGCATTACAGGTAGATGAGACTTTCCGCACCTCAGTGCCGGGAGTCTATGCGGTTGGCGATGTGATTGATCGTGTGCAGCTGACTCCGGTGGCTTTGGCAGAGGGCATGTGGCTGGCGCGTCATTTGTTTGCCCCTCAACAAGCAGGTGCTGCACCGGAATATGATTTCATTCCTACTGCTGTTTTCTGTCATCCGAACATTGGTACGGTTGGCCTTAGTCAGGAGTTGGCGCTGGAGAAGCACGGCACTATTCGTGTCTATTGCAGTGAGTTTCGAGGCATGAAATACAGCCTCGGTGAGGTTCAACACCGCTCTTTGATGAAGTTGATTGTGGATGATGTCACCGACGAGGTGATCGGCTTGCATGTTGTCGGCGATGATGCGGGAGAGATCGTTCAGGGTTTCGCCGTGGCCATTCGTAGCGGTGCGACCAAAGCGGACTTTGATCGCACCATCGGCATTCATCCCACTGCAGCTGAGGAGCTGGTTACTATGCGGCAGGGGAAAGTCGTTCAATGATGACTGGCAATCCATCCGCAGGTACCGGCAGGGAGGTTGTGTCGATGGGCATTTCATAGCCCGGCGCAACTCGCCAGCGGTACTTCAGCACCACCTGATGAAGGATCGCTTTTACCTGTAATTCGGCAAAGTGCAGGCCAATGCACTTATGCGCGCCGCCGCCAAACGGTACCCATGCATAGGGGTGGACCTTGTCTTCCCGACGTTCCTCGCTGAAGCGCCCCGGATCAAAGCGGAAAGGGTCTGGCCACAGTTCTTCCATATAGTGTGTGAAATAGGGCGACACATTAACCATGGTGCCTTTTGGAATAAAGCAGCCGGCGAACTCGGTGTCTGTTACTGTCATGCGCGGCATGGACGGCACTGGGGCGCAAAGTCTCAGAGACTCTTTCATTACCAGAGTGGCGTTGTGCATGGCATCCATATCTTCGTAGCCCAGTGTTGGCTTGCCGATGGCCTGGGACTCTTCACGAACGCGCTGCTGCCAATCCGGGTATTTGCCCAAGTAATAGAACATGTTTGATAGTGTGATGGTGGTGGTGTCGTGGGCTGCCATCATCAGAAAGATCATGTGGTTGACCACGTCCTCGTCACTGAAGCGCTCGCCGTCTTCTGTTTCTGCCCGGCACAGTACGCTGAAAAGGTCGCTGCCATTGCTATTGCGCTTGCCGGCCACTTTGTTGCGGAAAAACTTTTCCAGCACCTTGCGGCCCTTCAGGCCCTTTGCCCAGCGGCCGCCGGGAAGGGCAAAACGGACAATTGCGGTACCTGCACGCACCGTGTCAATAAAAGCCTGGTTGAGCGCGTCTGCCTCTGGACCGAGCTCTTCGCCCATAAATACGTCTGTGGCCAAATCCAGAGTCAATTGCTTGAGAGCCTTGAACACCATGAAGTCTCTTTGTGGCTGCCAGCGCTCAATGCCTTCGGCTATTGCCGGGCCCATTCGCTCGATATACGCTTTTAGTACATCGCGATTGAAGGCCTGCTGCATGATCTTGCGGTGCCAGCGGTGCTCTTCGAAGTCCAGCAGCATGATGCCGCGGTGGAAAAATTTTCCAATAAAGTAGTCCCAGCCCTTGTTGTTCGAGAACACATCATTGCGGTTGCGCAGGATGAACTCGTTGGCCTCTGGGCCAATCATCTGAACCATGCGGATGCCAAACAGGGAGGCCCAGCTGACTGGCCCATAATTGTCGTAGCGCTGGCGCATCATGTTGATGGGGTCGCGCATAAAAGCCAGCGACATGCCGATTAGCGGCAAGCCTTGATCACCTGGGACTGGCTTCAAAGAGCTGTCCGAGGGAGCCTCGCAAAGTGGTTGGCTGGAGGTGTAAGACATGACGGTTGCTCGGTTGTTGTGATAATTGACCCATTGTTGGCTGTGCGGGGGGCGGCTGCAATAAAGGTAAATAGCTTTCGCTGTGCTATTTACGCAAGGATCCGTCCGCAATGGGGCGGCGTTTTGATGGCGTCGTGGTGTATGATTGGCGCCGGGCTACGACTGTTTGGCAGGGAGAGGGTATGCGCCGGGTAGTGTTCAATCAGAAAGGTGGGGTGGGCAAGTCCAGCATTACGGTCAATCTGGCCGCCGTTGCCGCCACTCAGGGTAAGCGGGTACTGGTGGTCGATCTTGATCCACAGTGCAATGCCAGCCAATATCTGCTTGGTATGCAGGCTTGGCATGATGGTGTCGGCCCGAAGCCGAATGTAGGCGGTTTTTTTGCTCAGACGCTGTCATTCAAGCTGAAAGAAAAGGAACCGCGCGAGTATGTCCATGCGACTCCGTTCGAAAATCTATATCTGATTCCCTCCGATGGGGAGCTTGGCGAAATCGAGCACCTGCTGGAGAGTAAGCATAAGATCTACAAGCTGCGCGGCATGCTGAAAACTCTTGAGCGCGAGTTTGATGAGATCTATATCGACACCCCGCCAGCCTACAACTTCTACACACTATCGGCGTTGATCGGTAGTGATCGTGTGCTGATTCCATTTGATTGTGATGCTTTTTCCCGTCAGGCGCTGTACACCCTGCTGGAAAACATCAACGAAGCGCGCGGCGATCACAATGATGAGCTGAAGGTGGAGGGAATTGTCGTCAACCAGTTCCAGCCGAGGGCCAGGTTGCCGCAGCAGCTTGTCGATGAGCTGTCTTCCGAGGGGCTGCCTATGCTGGCCAACCGACTGTCCGCCAGCGTGGTGATGCGCGAATCCCATGACCGCTGCATGCCGTTGGCGTTTATGGCGCCCAAACACAAGCTGACAGAAGAGTTTCTCGCCCTGTACAACGAGCTGGACGGCTGATCAGGAAGCGCTTATGCAAGAAGATTCGCCGTACTCACCCCCCAAGGCCGGCTATGCTGGCAAGGGCCATATCGTCTATGAGGAGATGCTCCCGCTGTCTTTGACTCAGCGCCTCAATCGACTGCGCTATGCCTGTTATCAGTTAACCACGATGGTGATTTTCGCGCTGCTCGGGGTGCTGGCCGCGGTGTTCGCGGGTGCTGCCGGCCTTAAGGAGCAGACTCCTCTAGCACTGGCACTGGTGGTGATTTTCGGCATCATGATAGTGGGCATGGGGGTGTACATGTTTGCCCTGAGTGTGCGCAGGTTGCACGATCTTGGTCATTCCGGCTGGTTGGTGCTGCTGATGTTGCTGCCTATAGTCGTCTTGCCACTGCTCGTATTCATCGGGGGTGGGGCTCGGCTGGTGTTGCTGGCCGGCATTATCCAGCCTCTTTTCATGTTGTATCTTTATGCCGGGGCGGGGACCGCGGGGATGAACAGCTACGGCACCCCCAACCCGCCCAATGGTATGCTGGTAATGGTATTTGGCGGCCTATGGTGGGTCTTGTGCGTATTGGCATTGCTGCTAAATATAGCGATGGCAGTATTCTCGGTTTTTGCTCCAGAGCTATTGACGAGTCTTGGAGTGGAAAGCCAGCTACAACAGTTCGAGGAACTCGAGCAGCTGCTAAAGGCACTTTGAGGCCTGGTATATGACAACCTCTCAGTGTTTAAGGTAGGCTAAAAGCATAATAATATCGTCGGAGAGAACCGAATGAAGCGTCTTGTTCCCATTATCCTATTGCCCCTGCTGCTGGTTGCAGGAACTGCCTCCGCAGCGCTGGATAGGATGGATATTGATCAGCTGATGCAGAATGTCTGGAAGGTACGTACTGCGTTCCACACCTACACCGTGATGCAGGGTGATGCCACCTATATGGAGCGCCTTGAAGAGGTTATTGCGGATACGGATGATGTGGTTAGTGACCTTAATGAGTCGGCCCAGGAGGGCGATGATCAGGCCTTTATGGAGCTGGTTAACGAAAGCTGGGAGCGCTACCGCGGCTTTGCCGAGGGCAATACCTTCGCGGAGATGGGCTACACCGATCATTACACCATTCTGGATCTGGAAAACGAAGCACTTGCCTTGCACCGTCTTATCGATCAGCGCCGTCAGGACGTTTCAGGAAAGGCGGAGGATCTTACCGATCTTGCAATCCGGCTGCAGCGGTTGGCGTCGGAGTATATGTACACAGCTGCGGCACCTGATGCCGGGGCTGCAGGGGGCACTGGTGCGGAAAGTGGCAGAATCGAATTCGTTGATGCGGTGCCAGACTTTGATGCCCGTCTGAGTGCCATCCAGAAGGTCTGGGCTGGCAATCCGGATATCAGCAGAGAGCTGCGTTCCGTCGCATCAAAATGGGCTTTTATCCGAGAGTCGCTGGTTAAATTCTACGAAAATTCCGTGCCTTTCGTGGTGCAGCGCTATTCCGAGCAAATGGTGGAGTCGATTAATACGGCCGCTGAGATGGCCGGGGAATAGTCAGTAGACGGGAATAGCCAGTAGAATAACCTCGCTGGGTAGCACACAAAGACATTTCATGGAGAACAGAATGAAAAGGATTTTCACTGTCATGCTGCTGTGCGTGGCGTCACTGGCTGAGGCCCAAATTCAGCGTAGCGATACACTTTTATTGGAGCTCAGCGCCTGGCGGGCCAGGGCAGGATTCCACCAGTTATCCCTGAACGGCAATGCTGCGGAAGATATTGAGACCCTGAAAAGGGTTCTCTCTGAAGGAGCGACATACGCAGAGCGTATTCGTGCCGCCGCCGACAGCGACACCCTGCCAGCGGCCGGTGAATTGGTGTCGCGTTGGGATGAGCTTGGCAGCAGAGCCTTAAATAACCCGTTAGCAACATTGGGCTATGCTGATTTCAATGCCTTCAGTGAGCTTAATACGCTGGTGGTGGATATCACAGAGCAGTGTCAGCAGCTTGCTGGTGATGCGGCTGCGGGGCCCAATGATGGATTATTTTCCATGGGCATCTATCTGCAGCGTCTGGCTTCTGAATATTTGGCCCTGACTGCGTTCCCTTCTGCAGGAATTAATACTGGCACCAACCAGCCCTCAATGAACTTTGCTGAAGAGGCGATGAACTTTGAGCAGGCGCTGGACGCAGAGCAGGCCCGTTATGCTGACAACCAACAGGTAAAGCGTGTGCTTGACCAGACAAGAACTCGCTGGACCTTTATCCGTAATGCGGTGCCAGAGATGGATAACCCGGATTCGGCCAAGGTGCCGCTGCTTTTTTATCGTTACAGTAGTCAGATTACCGGCGATGTGATCGGGCTGGCTAATTGATCAGCCGGATCGCTGCGCCAGCCAATCGGCGATAATGCGCCAGGTGTGATCTGGCGCTTTGCTGCCGGCAAACACCCCGGCATGTCCTCCGGGCACAACTTCAAATCGTTTTTCCCGACTTCCCACGAGGCGCAGAATATCTCGCGCTGCATTAATTGTGACAATACGATCGCTGGCCCCCGCCAGCGCCAGAAGATCACAGCGAACCTCGCCCAGATTCGCAGTCCTGGCACCTATTTCAATCTGGCCTCCCGCCATGCTATTGGCAATCACCATCTTCTCGATCACTTCGCGCACGGTAGCGCCGGGGTAGTCAACCATATCGTTAAACCACTGGCCCATGGTCATATGTTCGGTGATGTACTCACGGTCGTTAATGTTTCTAACCAAATCAAGATAAGAGGTGACCACGGCGGGCGGGTTGGTCATTTTGAAGCCGATGGATAGCAGGTTGCCTGGAATGTGGAACATGCGCGTGTCCAGCGGTTCCAGCCGGATGCTGAACCAGTTGTGGGCTTTCATGGCGGGAGCGCTGAGCAGACGAAATGCCTTGCCGTAGGCGCCGCTTTTATGAAAGTTCACCGGGCTGGCGATGGTGGCAAGATTGCGCACTGGTGCCTCCGGGTGGCAGCCCAGATACATCAGGCAGAGCAGCCCCCCCATGCAGTAGCCCACCAGGCTGATGTCCGTGCAATCGGCATGTCGCTGCACACTGCTGACCGCCTTGGCGAGCCAGTGATTGACATAGGTATCCAGCGTCAGCTCGCGATCAGAGCGCGACGGCTGGCCCCAGTCAAGCAAGTAGACGTCATAACCGCGAGCCATCAGGTAACGAACCATGCTGCGGTTGGGCATGATGTCGAAGGTCCATGCCTGAATACCTAATGCGGGCACCAGCAGAATTGGCACGCGCTTTTTCTCCTGACTGACCGACAGGGCATGGCCATCCACATTGATGCTGTCCATGGGCGGCAGCGAGTAGTGTCGTACCGCCATGATGCCGTCGCGGAACACTTCAACCCAGGGTGTTTTGTCGGTGAGGATAAAACGGTGCGGATGACGGCGTCGCTCAAACGCATGGGACGCTGCGCGCAGGCTGCTTTTCAGTAGTTGTGCAGGACGACTGGCCATAGTGTTCCCTGAATTCATGGCGGGCCGGGGTTATCCCCAAGCCATAGTGCTGTTAATCTTGCGCCATTGTTTGCCTTGGGTAATTGACCGCTGTGACTTCCGATACTACCCCGAAATACACCCGCCTGGAGATCTGCCGTCGTTTTATCACCTCGGTAAGACATTCCACGGAGCTGGGCATTGAAGTGACCGAGGCGGAGGAGCATCGGGTTACGGCCATCATGCCCTGGCAGGCGCGGCTTGTGGGCAATCCTGATACCGGGATACTGCACGGTGGCGCGGTGTTTGCTTTTCTGGACCAGGTAGGTGGTTTGGCCGTGGCGACACGTGTCTATCCATCCTTTGAAATCACTCCGACCATCGACTTCCGGCTGGATCATTTGCGTGCGCCTGCCAAGGGTAAAGCCGTGGTTGGTGTGGGTGAGTGTTATCGGTTGACTGAACATGTGGCTTTTATTCGCCTGACTGCCTATGAAGAAGGTCAACAACACGATCCGCTGGCCACCGGTCTTGCCACTTATATGCGTATGAAAATTTCCGCGCAGAATTATTTCGGGAAGTCGAAAGCATGAGCGAGGCACTTAAAACACTGATCGCCGCCTGCCGTAAAGGTGAACAGCCCTATCAGGCTCTGGTGGAACGCGTGCCTTATGCCCAGTTTCTGGGCATTCGCATCGAGGCCAGGGGCGAGGAGTTGTCGTTCGTCTTGCCCAAGGCGGATACCAATGTTGGCAACCCGACCCTGCCGGCACTGCATGGTGGTGCCGTTGCCGGCTTTATGGAGCAGGCCGCACTGATCTTTCTGTTGCTGGAAATGGGGGAGCCAAAACTGCCCAAGACCATCGACTTCACCATCGATTATCTGCGCGCTGGTTTGTTTCGCGATACCTTTGCCGAGTGCCGGGTAACCCGGCTTGGGCGGCGTATTGGTAATGTAAATATCGAAGCCTGGCAGACGCGCCGGGACGAACCAATTGCTATCGCTCGAGCCCACTTTCTGCTGTCGGATGAGGGGGCTTAACGGCCTCGTCGGTTCACCGATGGCAAGCCAGCCAGATCAGACTGCTGGAGTTAGCAGTGGCCTGAGGAAGGTGTTGGCAAAGTCGCGCACACTGGCTTCGCTGGAAGGATCGATCACTCCATCGGGGCTGAGCACCAATGACTGGAGCAGACGTAGCAGCAGCTCTGCAGTCTGTTCGGCAGGTAGCTTGGCCATGTGTCCCTGTTGCTGGGACTTGCTTAACTGAGCGGCCAGGTACAGGCGCGCAAAAGTGGTCACTTGGGGCAGCCGGGTGGTTAGGTAGGGCAATATGGATTCTGCTTCCGAGCTGAGCAAGCGAATCAACAAAGGGTGGACGTGGGCACGAGTGACGGCCAGCACGAAGGCTTCGATTAATGAGTCCACCGCCGAGCGTTGCCCGTCCAGACGCTGCTCGATCAGCGCCAGCTGCTGCTGGCATTCACGCAAAATCACCGCTTGAACCAGCTGATCCTTATCGCCGAAGCGGCGGTACAGGGTGGCGCGGCCGATACCAGCTTGAAGGGCCACGTCTTCCATGGTGGTACGTCGTAGGCCGAATTCGATAAACAGAGAAAGCGCTGAATCCAGAACCAGGTCTGAGGTGCTGTCGTTTTTGTCGGCGGGGGCCTGGCCGGTCAGAGTAAGCACCGGGCTGCCTTCTGTCTGCCTGCGGGGCGGGTGTGGTTTTTTCATCAGCGGCTCCCTGTAACGGGCTATGGTAATGGAGAATACGGTCCCGGCAATAGCATTGTGATTTAGCGACATTGCAGGGTCGTATTGTCATAACACGACATTGCCGCCCGAGGGTGACAGGCATACTGTTGAGATTGCTTTGCTTTCCAGAATAGCCATGCTCAGAACAATAAGAGGTGCGCAATGAATATCAGACGGGTAAGCCATCCACCGGAAGACGTGACCATCTATAAAAGCTGGGATGGTCCCGGCCACGAGGATCTCGAATCACGCATGACCACCGACCACATTGAAGATGTGGTGGAGATTTTTCAGACCCCGCTGACCGGCCACTATAACTGGGACTATTCCAGTGCTGACGGCCGTATCCGCAAGCTTTACCGGCTCGGCAAGGAGTTGAACTGGAACGCCGATATGGACGTGGACTGGAGTCAGACCTTTCCCCATGATCAGATCCCGATGGATCAGAACATGAACCCGTTTATTGGCTGGGAACCGTTCGAGTCCATGTCGGACGACGAAAAGCTGCGCTTTGGTTGGCACAACCTGGCCTGGATGCTGGCCCAGTTTGTTCATGGTGAGCAGGGTGCCTTGCTGGTGGCGTCGCAGTTAGCCAGTTGTGCGCCTACCTTTGATGCCAAGCTATATGCCGCCTCACAGACCTTTGACGAGGCTCGTCATGTCGAGGTGTTTACCAAGTACCTGCAAGAAAAGATCGGCATCATGTATCCGATCAACCCAAACCTGAAGGTGCTGCTGGATAAAATCCTCTCTGATCCGCGCTGGGATCTGAAGTTTATCGGCATGCAAATCATCATCGAAGGACTTGCCCTGGCCGCTTTCAACACCCTCAAGCTGACCGCTCAGGATCCGCTGCTGCGCGACATTATCACTCTGGTTATACGGGATGAGGCAAGGCACGTTACCTTTGGTGTCAACTACTTAGAAGACTTTGTTCAGACTTTAACTGAAGAAGAAAAAGAGGATCGGGCGCAGTTCGCCTACGAGGCATGCGTGGTCATGCGTGAGCGTCTGATCAGCACCGAGGTGTTCGAGCACTTTGGCTGGGATGTGCCGGCGGCGCGCGAGCGAGTGTTGGAATCCTACCTGATGCAGCAGTTCCGGAATCTGCTGTTCACCCGGGTGATCCCTAACCTGAAACGTATTGGTCTGCTCACCGACAAGGTGCGGCCGAAGTTTGAGGAGTTGGGTATTCTGCAGTTTGAGAACCTGCTTGATGACGGCGATATCGACTGGGCGGAGCTGTCACGGCCGCTTTACGAGAAATCTGCCTGAGCAAGCCCTGCGGGGTCTTCGGCCAGTTAGTCTAGGGATACCAGGACGAGCTGGCCGGGTGACGCTCGCTAATAGTGATCAATTCCTGATAATTGATGTCGGCCACCCAGGCGTGCTCCGACGGCCTGCCCAGAGCGTGCATTGTGGTGCCCGTCGCCTGTATTTGCTGCAGGGCCTGTCCGTCGGCCAGCCACTGCAGCCCTTCATCAAGCAGCACCACTTCATCACCCTCGGCAAGGCATTGCAGCATCAGTGCCAGCAGGTCGGTGCGAGCTATGGGAAAGGCAAGCAGGTGTAGCATCAGCAATGCACCAACTGGCGGGCCTGCTGACACAATCCGGCCAGTTGCTCAGGGCTAATTGTGGTCAGGGGCAGGTCGGTGGTTGGCGCTGAGGCCTGGCCACAAAGAAAAAACTCGCTGATGCCGATATCGGCAAGCTGCTGCAGGCGCTGCTGTACGGCCTGATCCTCCCATGACTCGGCAGCGTCACTGACAAGTACTACTTTTAGCGGCAGCTCAAACAGGGCAAGTGTGAGTAGCAAGTCTTGCCACTCCGTAAAGCCGGTCTGTGTTGGCGAACGTCGCCATAGCACCATAATCATCCGAAACTCAGCACTCTGTCGCTGTCACGCAGGGCCTCTGCCCACTGCCCCAGACCGCTGATCTGCCAGGGTTGCAGCGTGTCGCCGCCTGTCAGGCCTCGTTGCTGGGCCGCAGAAACGCATAGCACGGCATCAATATTGTGGGTCGATATCAGGGATTGCCAGGCCTCATGCAACACGCAGGATGGCAGCGCCAGAAGAACGCCGTCGCGGAAAAAAAACAGTCTTTTCAGGGAGTGGCCGGCTGCCAGAATGGCACGGGCGGTGAGCAGTGCGGACTGCGCGGCCGGATGTTCCGGTGCCGCGCAGATCAGCAAGCTGTAGTGCATCAGTCGTCGCCGCTCAATGCGGTAAACAGGTGCAGCAGGCTCATGAACAGATTGTAGATGCTGACGAACAGGGTCACGGTGGCCATGATGTAGTTGGTTTCACCGCCGTGGATGATGGCGCTGGTTTGCCACAGGATCAGCATCGATGAAAGCAGCACGAAGGCCCCGGAGACAGCCAGCGACAGGGTCGGCAGGTTGAAGAAGTAAGCCGCCAGACCGCCAAGGAAGGCAACGATGATGCCAACCATCAGAAACTGGCCAAGGAAGCTGAAGTCTTTGCGGGTTACCAGCGCCACAGCGGATAGGGCGACGAATACCACTGCCGTGGAAGCCAGTGCCAGTGTTACCAGTTCCATGCCACCTTGAACGGCAGCGTAGGCGCTGATAATCGGCCCTGTGGTGAAGCCCAGCCAGCCGGTGATGCCGAAAACACCAAGGATGCCGGCGGCACTGTTGCGCATTACATTGGTAAAGATCAGCAAGCCGAAGTAAACAACGATGGTCAGGATTGGATTGATAAAGCCGATGCCGCTGTTCATGGCAAACCAGCCGCAGGCGGCGGAGAAGGCCAGCGCCATGCCGAGTAGCATATAAGTGTTGCGCAATACACGAGCAGCTTGATCGCCGCTAACTGAAACAACCGTGCTGTTTGGGGCTACGTAGGGGCTTTGCTCTCTCATAGGTCGACTCCTGGTCGGTTTGGCTCCGTGTTGCCCGGATGATACGGCAGCCAAACGTTAATTCAAGTGAATCCGCTGCCTGTTGATGCTTGACTGATTCGATTTGATGTTTATGATGCCGGGCTTGCGGAGAGGTGGCAGAGCGGTTGAATGCAGCGGTCTTGAAAACCGCCGAGGATTAACGTCCTCCGTGGGTTCGAATCCCACCCTCTCCACCACTCAAGAAGGCCCTGCGTAGCGGGGCTTTTTTATTTGCTGGCAGGGCGCTCATCTAGCCAGGCCGCTGGTTCGGCGCGGGCAGGGAAACTTGCAGTCCTTTCCAGCAAACCATGGACGTCTCTTTGTCCTGTCTTCAAGCACCCGCCAAGGATTTGCGTGGCCTCTGATGTCATGCCGATATCTTACTGATATATATCACTTTTCCTACTTGTTGCTGTGTAATTAAAGTACAGTGCCGCCATACGATTGCCTCTGGCTGGCCAAGTTTGTCGCTGGCAGCCTTTACCACTTCAAACGGGGCGGGTTCGTCGTTAATCTGCATCGTACGGATGCCATAAATGCCAAGGGAATGACTAGCGGAGCGCAGGATGATCAAGGTACTGGTGGTTGATGACCATGAGCTGGTGAGGATGGGCATTACCAGAATGCTGGCTGATGTGAACGGCTTTAATGTCGTCGGCGAGGCCTGCAGCGGAGAGCAGGCCGTGCAAATGACCAGGGATCTGTCGCCGGACGTAGTGTTGATGGACGTTAAGATGCCCGGCATTGGTGGTCTTGAAGCCACCCGTAAGATTCTGCGTCACGATGATGCGGCCAGAGTTATTGCCGTGACGGTGTGTGAAGAAGAGCCATTTCCGACCCGACTGATGAAGGCCGGTGCCGCCGGGTATCTGTCCAAAGGGGCGGACATGGATGAAATGGTGCGCGCTATCCGGGTGGTGTTTGCCGGGCAACGTTATATCAGTCCCGCCATTGCTCAGGCCATGGCGCTGCGTCCGTTTAATGGCAACGAGACCGCACCGATGGAGCTGCTGTCGGAGCGCGAACTGCAGATTATGATGATGATCGTCAGCTGCCATCGGGTACAGGCGATTTCTGACAAGCTATGCCTGTCACCAAAGACGGTGAACACCTATCGCTACCGGATTTTCGACAAGCTGGGAATTTCCAGCGATGTCGAGATGACCTTGCTGGCCATGCGTTGGGGCATGATTGATGAGACCACCACGGCGACTCCGGTAGCTATCGGCTGACACCTCGCTGTTGCATAATCCGGCCCTGACGATCCACTTCTGAGTTCGGATGGCCGCTTTACATGCCTTTTGATTCCCGTCTTTTTCTGTCTAGCTGCAGCACCTTGCCCGGTGTCTACCAGATGCTCGATCGGGACGGTGCCGTGCTTTACGTGGGTAAGGCACGGGATCTGAAGGCGCGGCTTTCCAGCTATTTTGTCAAAACCGTGGCGGCACCTAAGACCCGGGCACTAGTGGCCCGGATACACGATATACAGACCACCGTTACCGCCAGCGAGACCGAGGCGCTACTGCTTGAACAGGCGCTGATCAAATCGCTGCACCCGCCTTACAACATCCTTATGCGGGATGACAAAACCTATCCTTATATCAAGATCACCACTGCCGATGAATTTCCCCGGGTGGCATTTCATCGTGGCCAGCGTCGTCCCGGAGCACGATATTTTGGTCCGTTTCCCGGGGCTACCGGGGTGCGCGAAACGCTGAATACTCTGGAAAAAGTGTTCCGCCTGCGTAACTGCCGGGACAGCTTCTTTCACAACCGCACCAGACCCTGTCTGCAGTATGAAATCCGGCGTTGCACCGGGCCCTGTGTCGGGCTGGTATCTACGGACGAGTATGCAGTTCAGGTACGCATGGCAGCGGACTTTCTTGAGGGCCGCGACCGCGCAGTAACCGATGAGCTTACCGCGCAGATGGAGCAGGCGTCGCAGGCGCTGGAGTTCGAGCGCGCCGCTGCGCTGCGCGACCAGATCGCCGGGATTCGCGCGGTGCAGCAAAAGCAGTACGTGGATACCGCCGGTGGCGATGTGGACGTGGTGGCTATCGCCATACGTCATGGTATGGCGGTAATCGCGGTATTGATGATTCGTCAGGGCAAGATGCTCGGCATTCGCAATTGGCAGCCGGATACCCGTGGTGAAGAAGATGGCCAGGTGGTGCTGTCCGCATTTCTGGCTCATCACTATTTACAGCCAGATGATGCCGGACTGCCGGACGAGGTTATTTTGCAGGACCAGGCTGATGGCAGCGAAGCGCTTGCTGAGGCGGTGCGTCAGCAGCAGGGCAAACGCCTGCGTCTGGCCCACCGGGTGCGAGGCGAGCGCCGTCGCTGGTTAATGATGGCGCAGCAGAACGCCGAGCAGACCCTGCTATCCCGTTTGGCCAATCGGGAAAATATTGATGCTCGCTACGCGGCGCTGGATGAGCTGCTCGGCAAGCCGCTACAGCCGCGTCGTATCGAATGCTTTGATATCAGCCATACCGGTGGCGAGAAAGCAGTCGCGTCCTGCGTGGTCTTTGGCTCCGATGGCGCGCTGAAAAGCGACTATCGACGCTTCAATGTGTCGCCCCCGGTGGGCGGCGATGATTACGCGGCAATGGAAGAGGCGGTGCGTCGGCGCTATGCACGCTTGCGCCGCGACACCGGCAAATTGCCGGGGCTGTTGCTGATTGATGGCGGTAAGGGCCAGGTGAGCAGGGTGGCTGCGGTACTTGAGGAGCTGGGTTTTGCCGATGAGCCGGTACTGCTTGGCATCGCCAAGGGGCCGTCACGCAAGGCAGGGCTAGAGGTGTTGTGTCGTCCGGATGGCGTGCAGCTGACGCCAGATGCGGACAATCCGGCTCTGCATCTATTGCAACAGGTTCGGGATGAAGCACACCGCTTTGCCATAACCGGCCATCGGGCACGACGGGGCAAGGCCCGCAGCCAGTCCTCTCTGGAGGATATTCCTGGCGTTGGCGCCGCGCGTCGTCGGGCGTTGCTGAATCATTTTGGCGGGCTGCAGCCGCTGCGTAACGCGTCTGCCGAGGAAATCTCACGGGTGGCCGGTATCAGTCCGGCCTTGGCGCTATCGATCTACGATTGGCTGCATGCCTGAAATCCCATGCCGCATGGCTCGTCTGTTGCAACGTGTCACAACCCTGACGCATTCCTTTATACTGTCGCCGTCTTCCTGCCCTACGGTTATTGCTGATGTCTGACACTGCTGCGCGATTGACTCTGCCTAATTTGATTACCCTCGCGCGGCTGTTGCTGATTCCGGTATTTGTGGCAGTGTTTTATATGCCCTATGGCTGGGCGCCCATGGCTGCTGCCGCCATTTTTCTGCTTGCCGGGCTCACCGATCTGCTAGATGGCTATCTGGCTCGCCGTTTGAATCAGACCAGTCGGTTTGGCGCCTTTCTTGACCCGGTTGCTGACAAGCTCATGGTGGCCGCCGCACTGGTTTTGCTGGTGCAGGCCCATGCCACCATCTGGCTGGCAGTGCCGGCGCTGGTAATTATCTCTCGGGAGATCACTGTTTCCGCATTGCGCGAATGGATGGCGGAAATCGGCCAGCGTGCCCGGGTTGCCGTTAGTAGTATTGGCAAGATCAAAACTGTGCTGCAGATTTCGGCTATAACCGGCTTGCTGGCTATTCGTCCCTTGCAGGATGCGGAAGGAGATCTGCTGATGACACCGTTTGACTGGCTTACCTATAGCCTGCTCTATGCAGCTACCTTTCTTACTCTCTGGTCCATGTTTTCCTATTTGCGTGCCGCCTGGCCTGAGCTTTGGCCCTCCCGCCAGGGTCGCTGATCAAAAACAGCGCAGTCAGTCACTTGCAAGGCGCCAAGTGCTTGACAGGGGAGGGGGTGCGGGTAGAATGCCATCCGCTGTCACCAATACGGTTTCGGCATTGCGGGAATAGCTCAGTTGGTAGAGCACGACCTTGCCAAGGTCGGGGTCGCGAGTTCGAGTCTCGTTTCCCGCTCCAGTTTTTCCAAACCTCGGCGAGTCCGAGGTTTTTTGTTTCGGCGCGGTGGCAGAGTGGTTATGCAGCGGATTGCAACTCCGTGTACGCCGGTTCGATTCCGACCCGCGCCTCCATCTATACTCCCCTGAAGTCCCCCGCCCGGGTGGCGAAATTGGTAGACGCATGGGACTTAAAATCCCTTGTCCTTCGGGACGTGCCGGTTCAAGTCCGGCCCCGGGCACCA